>NZ_JBBCBJ010000003.1:0-380213 GCF_037203925.1 Stenotrophomonas sp. CCNWLW57 | reverse complement strand
TGGAGCCAGGCGGGATCGAACCGCCGACCTCCTGCATGCCATGCAGGCGCTCTCCCAGCTGAGCTATGGCCCCACGTTGATGCTGCGAGCCGCCTATCATATCGGTGTTTTCCGAAAAGGGAAACACTTTTTTCGACGGATACAAAAAACCCCGGCATTGCCGGGGTTTTCTGCGTTTGATTGGCGTCCCCACGGGGATTCGAACCCCGGTCGCCACCGTGAAAGGGTGATGTCCTAGGCCTCTAGACGATGGGGACGCACGAAACTTTGAATTTTGCTTCTGTCGGACGGCCTATGTCCGGAGAAGTGGTGGAGCCAGGCGGGATCGAACCGCCGACCTCCTGCATGCCATGCAGGCGCTCTCCCAGCTGAGCTATGGCCCCACGTCGTGAGGAGCGAGATCATAGCGATGCTGTTTTCGATTGGCAAGAAAAAACTGTCATGACGTTGGCAATCGTTGATGGCGAAGACGCAACGCATTGCTGATCACCGACACCGAACTGAGGCTCATCGCCACCGCCGCGAGCATCGGCGACATCGTGATGCCCAGTGGATACAGCACACCGGCCGCCACCGGAATGCCCAGGCCGTTGTAGAGGAACGCGAAGCCCAGGTTCTGCCGCATGTTGCGCACACTTGCGGACGACAGCTGGCGTGCGCGCAGGATCCCGCGCAGGTCGCCCTTGACCAGCGTGACCTGTGCGCTGGACATCGCCACGTCCGTGCCGTTGCCCATCGCGATGCCGACATTCGCGCTTGCCAATGCAGGCGCATCGTTGATGCCATCGCCGGCCATGGCCACCGTGCGGCCCTGTGCCTGCAGCGTGCGGATCAGTTCGGCCTTGTCCGCCGGGCGCATTTCACCGTGCACCTCGTCCAGGCCCAGCTCGCGCGCTACGGCTTCAGCCGTGGCGGTGCCGTCGCCGGTCGCCATCACGATGCGCAGGCCATCGCGGTGCAGCTGCGCGATGGCTTCGGCGGTGGACGCCTTGATGGGATCGGCCACTGCAATCAGCCCGGCCAGGGTGCCGTCGACGGCCAGGAACATCACGCTGGCCGCCGCCTCGCGCAATTGCCCGGCATCGGCGTGCAGGAGCTGCAGGGAGATGTGGTGGTCGGCCATCAGCGCGGCGTTGCCGAGCAGCAGTGTCCTGCCTTCAACCGTGCCACGCACGCCAAGGCCGGTGAGCGAGTCGAAGTCCTCCACCGATGCGAGTGGGCGGCCTCGACGGCGCGCTTCGGCGACGATCGCCGCGGCCAGCGGGTGTTCGCTGCCCTGGTCCAGGCTGGCCGCCCAGTGCAGCACGTCGTCTGCCACGAATCCGGGCACCGCCTTTACGTCGCGGAAGGCGGGGCGGCCTTCGGTGAGGGTGCCGGTCTTGTCCACCACCAGCGTATCCACGCTGCGCAGCGCTTCGATGGCCTCGGCGTCGCGGAACAGCACACCCTGCTGCGCCGCGCGTCCGGTGGCGACCATGATGGTCATCGGCGTGGCCAGGCCAAGGGCGCAGGGGCAGGCAATGATCAGCACCGCCACCGCGCTGAGCACCGCATGCGTCCACGACGGGTCCGGTCCGAACAGGCCCCAGCCGAAGAAGGTCAGCATCGCCACGCCCAGTACCGCCAGCACGAACCAGTAGGCGACCTTGTCGGCCATCCGCTGCATCGGTGCGCGCGAACGCTGCGCCTGCGCCACCAGCTGCACGATCTGCGCCAGCATGCTGTCGTCGCCCAGCCGCTCGGCACGGATCACCAGGCTGCCGGTCCCGTTGAGGGTGGCGCCGATGACGGTATCGCCCACGGTCTTGGCCACCGGCACCGGTTCGCCGGTCAGCATCGATTCGTCCACCGTGGAACGACCCTCCAGCACGCTGCCATCCACCGGTACTTTCTCGCCCGGCCGCACCCGCAGGCGGTCGCCGGGCTGCAGTGCCGCGATGTCCACATCTTCCTCGTGGCCGTCCTCGCGCAGCACCCGCGCGGTTTTCGGTGCCAGCCCCAGCAACGCCTTGATCGCCGCCGAGGTCTGGGCGCGGGCGCGCAGTTCCATCAGCTGGCCGAGCAGGGTGAGGGAGATGATGACCGCCGCCGCTTCGAAGTACACGCCCACGTGGCCGTGCTGCTGGAACGACGGCGGGAACAGCCCGGGCGCAATCGTTGCCACCACGCTGTAGGCATACGCGGCCAGCACACCGGTACCGATCAGGGTCCACATGTTCGGGCTGCGGTTGCGGATCGACTGCGCCCAGCGCTGCACGAACGGCCAGCCTGCCCACAGCACCACCGGCGTGGCCAGCACCAGCTCGATCCACACCCGCACGCCCGGCGGCACGCCGTGCAGCAGCGGGGTCATGGCCAGCATTGCCAGCGCCATGGTGGCGATGCTCAGCGGCAGGCTCCACCAGAAGCGCCGGCGGAAGTCGGTGAGCTCCGGGTTTTCGCCCTCTTCCAGGCTGGGCATCATCGGTTCCAGCGCCATGCCGCAGATGGGGCAGGTGCCGGGCCCTTCCTGCACGATCTCTGGATCCATCGGGCAGGTGTAGAGCGTGCCGGCCGGTACCGGTTCGGCAATGTGCGATGCAGGGTCGAGATAGCGCTGCGGCGAGGCGATGAATTTCCGCCGGCAGCCGTCGCTGCAGAAGTGGTAGTCGCTGCCGGCATGCCGGGCGTGGTGCGCGGTGGTGTCCGGGTTCACGTCCATGCCGCAGACCAGGTCCTTGACCGTGTTGCCCGCCGGGGCGCCACCGCCGTGCGCGGCGCAGCAGCTGCCTTTGGGCGCGGTCATCGGTGGGGCTCCGCCAGTGCACCCAGGATCGGGCATTGTTCCAGGCCGCCATGGCCGGGGCAGGCATCGACCAGCTGCTCCAGCGCGGCATGCATGCGCTGCAGCTCGGCGACGCGCTGTTCGATGTCCTGCAGCTTCAGCACTGCCGCCTCGCGAACCTGGGCCATGTCCTGGCCGCGCTGGTCGCTAAGGGCGAGCAGTTCGCCGATTTCCTCCAGGGTAAAGCCCAGCGCCTTGGCGCGGCGGATGAAGCGCAGGCGGGTCAGGTCGGTGTCGTTGAAGACCCGGTAGCCACCGGCACTGCGCTGGGCCGTGGGCAGCAGATGCTGGCGCTCGTAATAGCGCACGGTATCGATGGGCACGCCGGCCTGGCGTGCGAGTTGTCCAATGTTCACGGCGACCTCTCTGGGGAGCAGGCGCACAGTGTGGACCCTGGAGTCTGGTCAAGAGTCAAGGGTTTGCGGCGGCGGCCTCCAATGTCGTTACCGGTCCGGATTTACAACTAGTTTCATAGCTGCCGTGGGGGGCGCTCCGTACGCTCCATTGGAATCGCCGTCAGGCCTTGATCCAGCAGGGTTTGGCGGTCTCAGCAGCCGTTCCAGGAGCGCCGCCATGGAAGCACTTCCCCCCTCTTCATCGCCCACCCACAAGCCCACGTCCCCGACCCTGATGGAAGTCGCGGTGCTCGAATACCCGGGCAGCCTGCGTGCTGCCGCACCGGTGCTGTCCGAACTTGCCCAGCGCTGCAACCGCACCGCTGCGGCGGGTAAACGCACGGGCGCGCGCATGCTGGTGACCCGCTGGACGCTGTCCACGCGTGGGCATGGCATGCAGCGGGTGGCCGGCGCCGAACTGTTCGGCGATACCCCGCCGGCCGTGATCGTGGTGCCGGGTAACGAGCCCAGCTGGCCGCTGATGCAGGCCGACGAACGCATGCTGACCTGGCTGCGTGACTGCCATGACGCGGGCAGCTTGCTGGCCGGCTGCGAAGAGGGTGGGCTGCTGCTGGCCTCGGCCGGGGTCATGACCGGGCGCTCGGTCAGCGTCCCCGACCTGTCGCGCTGCCCGTCGCTGGCGGCGGTGGTGCCGGGCTGGCATCCGAGCGAGCGCGCGCTGGTGGACGACGGAGACCTGCTGACCGCTTCCGGCCCGGATGCATGGAAATATCTCAGTCTGCGGCTTCTGGCCCGGATCTACGGGCAGAGCGTGATGAGCGCGGCCATCCAGCAGCTTCAGCTGGTCATTCCGCGCGGCGTGCAGGAAGACCTGGAGCGCTTCAGTCCGAACTTCGCCCATGGCGACCGCGGCATCCTGAAGGCGCAGCGCTGGCTGCACGGCATCGCGGCGCGTGGCGTCACCCTGCAGGACATCTGCGACGCGGCAGGGCTGGAGCCGCGCACGCTGCAGCGGCGCTTCCTGAAGGCCACCGGCCTGCGTCCGATTGCCTACTGCCAGCGGCTGCGCATCGCAAAGGCGCAGCTGCTGCTGCAGGCGGGCGGTGCGGTCGATGAGGTGTCGTGGGCGGTGGGGTACTCCGACCAGAGCGCCTTCCGCCGGCTGTTCCTGCGCATCGTCGGAGTGACCCCGGCGCGTTACCGGCGGCAGATTTTCGCGCAACGGCGCGAGCGTCCCCGCAGCCCGCTTGCGCAGCTGCAGGGCGAACCGTTGCGCCCGGCGGCCTGAGTCGCTGCGCCAGTGGCTGCAGGGTCAGGCAGATGCGTCTACCCTGTGGGCCATTCGCCGTTCGCGTGCATTCCAGGAGTTGCCATGTTGTTGAAGACCTCGCCCGTGCTGGGCTCCGTGCTGAGCGCTGCGTTGCTGCTGGCAGTCGCCGGCTGCAGCCAGGCCCAGCAAAGCCCCGCCACCGCGAAGGCGACGGCCCAAGCGGCATCCGCGAAGAGCGCCAACCGGCCGGCCGTGCTGCAGGGCATCGAGAAGCAGGGCTTCGAGGTCATCGGTGAATTCGACGCACCCGGCGGCCTGCGCGGCTTCGCTGGCGTGGTCGGCGGACAGCAGCCCGCTGCGGCTTACGTAACGGCGGACGGCAAGAATGTGATGGTCGGCACGCTCTTCAATGAGAAGGGTGAGGATGTCGGCGCGGCGCCGCTGGAAAAGCTGGTGGCCAAGCCGATGTCGGACCGGATCTGGAAGCGGCTGGATGGCAGTGCGTGGGTGCGCGATGGGCGCGCCGATGCCCCGCGCGTGGTGTACACCTTCAGCGACGCCAACTGCCCCTACTGCCATCGCTTCTGGGAAGCAGCGCGGCCGTGGGTGGACAGCGGCAAGGTGCAGCTGCGCCACGTCATGGTGGGCGTGATCCGCGAAGACAGCCCGGCAAAGGCGGCCGCGATCCTGGGCGCGCCCAATCCAAGCGCCGTGTTCCTGCAGAACGAACATGACTTCAGCAAGGGTGGCATCAAGCCGGCCGCGACGATCACGCCGACGCTTGCCAACAAGCTCGACGCCAACCAGGTGCTGATGGTGGAACTGGGCTTCCAGGGCACGCCCGGCATCCTGTTCCGTGATGCGCAGGGCATGGTGCAACGCGTGTCCGGCATGCCGCAGGGCGAGGACATGGAAAAGGTGATGGGCCCGCGTTGATCTGAATCAAGGTCGACCCGCATGCGCGCAGCCACACTGCGCGCATGGCGTTTGACAACGTAAAACTTCACGAAAAACTCACTCCTGACTTGTTACTCAGGGCGCTGGCGTGCGCAGCTACTGCGCGTCACCCGGGATGAGGAGGGAATCCCACGCGGGTGCACTGCCGATGGCAGTACGGCGATTGCAACATGTCGCCGTAATTACTGCGGTCGTCGTTCTCCTGCGGAGCAGTACCGGGTTGCCGTTATCGGCCGTGCGCGTGAGCGCAGCTGACACCGGCAGTATCGTCTGCAGTTCAGGGAGGACGTGATGCGTTGCGTTGCCGTGCTGCTGTTCTCTGCCTTGGCGCTTTCCGCGATTCCGGTGCATGCGCAGGATTCCGCCGACGCCCTGCGCCAGGACATCCGCACCCTGCGACAAACGCTGGAGGCGATGGAAAAGCGCCTGGATGCGCTGGAAACCGCCGAAGGCCGTGCGCCTGCGCAGCGTCCCGAGGTGACCGCTGTTGCGCCCACGGCGATCACGCCGTCCGCCACGCTTCCCCATGCAACCACCACCCAGGTGCCCGGCACCGGCCAGGCCATCCTGCCGCCGCGTGATTCAGTGGCCGATCCGTCATCGGCCGCCTCGCGGCCGGACAGTGTGGCCGGCCCGACCGATCCGGAACTGAAAGGGTTCCTGGCCATCCCCAATACCGACACGCTGATCCGCATCGGTGGCTATGCCAAGCTCGATGCGATCGTGGATACCCGTGCGGCCGGGGACGAGGATCAGTTCGTGACCTCCACCATTCCGGTGGGCAGCGCTCACCGCGATGTCTCCAACTTCAACCTGCATGCCAAGCAGACCCGTTTCAGCTTCGAAGCACGCCGCCCGACCAGCCGCGGCAACCTGCGCTTCTACCTGGAGAACGACTTCTTCGGCAGCAGTGACGGCTACCAGTTCCGGCTGCGGCATGCCTACGGGCAGCTCGGCAACACCTACGCCGGCTATGGCTACGCCACCTTCATGGATGCCGACAGCCTGCCCGACACGCTGGACTTCGCCGGTCCCGGCGGCGCCGGCTACCTGCTGGTGGCCGGCATTCACCACAGCTTCGCGATGGGCAAGGGCAACACGTTGACGGTGGCGGCCGAAGATCCCGATGCACAGCTGGCGGGGACCACCGATGCAACGGTAGCCGCCAACCGGGTGCCGGATGTGACCGTTACCGCGCGCCTGGAGCGTGACTGGGGCCACCTGCAGCTGGGTGGGGTGGCGCGCAGCCTTGGCTACGACGGCGACCAGCGCGACGACCGCCGGTTCGGCGGCGGCGTCCAGCTCAGCGGTTCGGCGTCGGTCGGCGAACAGGACCTGCTGCTGTTCGGCGCGCTGGGCGGCAAAGGCCTGAGCCGCTATACCGCCGACCTCACCGGTTCGGACCTGGATGCGGTGATCGGCCAGGACGGGCGCCTGCATGCGCTGTCACTGCAGGGCGGCTTCGTGGGTTACACGCACTACTGGTCGCCGCTGTGGCGCTCGAACCTGATCTACGGCCAGCTCACGATGGCGCGCAACGCCGCGCTCGCGGCCGATGCGTTCCGCCAGAGCCGGTACGGGGTGTTCAACCTGATCTGGAGCCCGGCGCCGTCGTGGACGATGGGCATGGAAGTGCTGTACGGGCAACTGGAGCAGCAGGACGGGCAACGCGCCGACACGGTGCGGGTGCAGGGCAGCCTGCAATACAACTTCATCAAGTAGCGGAGAAACCGTCATGGCGCAAGCGAAGAAAATCGGAGTTGTCGGCGCCACCTTCCTGGTGGCCGGCAACATGATGGGCTCGGGCGTGTTCCTGCTGCCGTCCAGCCTGGCCAAGATCGGCACCGCCTCGATCTGGGGCTGGCTGGTCACCACCGCCGGCGCACTGCTGCTGGCCTTCGTGTTCGCCAAACTGGGCAAGCTGGCGCCCATGGCGGGCGGCCCGTATGCGTACGCCCGCGACTGGTTCGGGCCGTACATGGGGTTCCAGACCAACACCATCTACTGGTTCGCCAACTGGATCGGCAACGTTGCGATCCCGATCGCGGCGGTGGGCTACTTCAGCTACTTCTTCCCGATCCTGTCGCAGCCGATACCGCGCTGCATCGCCGTGCTCGCGCTGGTGTGGGCGCTGAGTTTCGCCAATGTGATCGGCCCGGCCTTCGTCAGCCGCCTGCAGACGGTGACCACCAGCTTCGCGCTGGTACCGATCCTGGGCATTGCCATCTTCGGCTGGTTCTTCTTCGACCCGGCCATCTTCAAGGGCGCCTACAACGTCTCGGGCGAATCCAACTTCGGCGCGATCTCCAGCGCGGCGGCGCTGACGCTGTGGGCCTTCATCGGGGTCGAGTCGGCCTCGGTCACCGCCGGCGTGGTCGAAAACCCGGAGAAGAACGTGGCGCGGGCCACCCTGGCCGGGGTGTTCCTGGCTGCGGTGGCGTATATCGCCAGCTCGTCGGTGATCATGGGCATGGTGCCCAATGGTGACCTGCAGGTCTCCGATGCACCGTTCGCGCTGGCGGCGGCCAATGCGGTGGGCGGCTGGGGCGGCGCGCTGGTGAGCCTGTGCGCCTTCGTCGGCGCCGCCGGGTCGCTCGGCGGCTGGATCCTGCTGACCGCGCAGAGCGCCAAGGCGGCCTCGGACGATGGCCTGTTCCCCAGCGTCTTCAGCAAGACCAACAAGGATGACGTGCCGGTCAAGGGCGTAGTGATCGTGGCGGTGCTGATGACCTTGGCCGTCCTGCTCACGTCGACGTCGGAAACCGCCTCGGCGCAGTTCGACGTGATTACGTCGGCGGCGGTAGTACTGACCCTGCTGCCCTACATCTATTCCTGCGTGGCCTGCTACTTCGTGGTCGAACGCTCGCACACCCTGGTGCACACCGGCGCGTTCTGGTTCCTGACCAGCATCACCGTGGTGTACTGCCTGTGGGCGATCTTCGGCTCCTCCGGCAGCATCGTGCAGTACGCCTTCCTGTTCGTGCTGTTCATCACGGTGTTCTACCCGTTCTTCAGCGAGGAGCGCCGCCGCCAGCGCGGCCAGCTGCCGCCGCTGGACAGCCCCGCCAGCACGAAGATTCCGTGACCTTCCCCCAGGAGAAACGCTGTGTATTTCAAGTCTCTGGATTACCCGATCATCGTCATCGACGACGACTACGAGTCCCCGCGCATCGGCGGCATCCTGATCCGCGCGCTGGTCGAGGAGCTGCGTGGCAACGACCAGCGCGTGCTGTGCGGGCTGACCCTGGCCGATGCCCAGGCCGGTGCGCGGACCTATGTGGCGGCCTCGGCGGTACTGATCTCGATTGATGGCACCGAAGACAAGCCCGGTGAGTTCCAGCGCCTGCTGGGGTTCCTGCGCGAGCAGAGCGCACGCCGCGGGGGGTTGCCCGTGTTCCTGTACGGCGAGCGCCGCACCATCGAGAAGGTGCCGAGCAAGCTGCTCAAGTACGTGCACGGCTACATCTTCCTGTTCGAGGACACCAAGAGCTTCATCTCGCGCCAGGTGATGCGCGCGGCCGAAGACTACATGCAGCAGTTGCTGCCGCCGTTCTTCAAGGCACTCATCCACCATACCGCCGAATCCAACTACTCCTGGCACACCCCCGGCCACGCCGGTGGGGTGGCCTTCACCAAGTCACCGGTGGGGCGCGCGTTCCATCAGTTCTACGGTGAGAACACGCTGCGCAGCGATCTGTCGATTTCGGTGCCGGAGCTGGGCTCGCTGCTCGACCACAGCGGGCCGATCAAGGAGGCGGAAAACGAGGCTGCGCGCAACTTCGGCGCCGACCACACCTTCTTCGTCACCAATGGCACCTCCACCGCCAACAAGATCGTCTGGCATGGCACGGTGGGGCGGGGCGATGTGGTGTTCGTCGACCGCAACTGCCACAAGTCGCTGCTGCATTCGCTGATCATGACCGGCGGCGTGCCGGTGTACTTCACCCCCAGCCGCAATGCGCACGGCATCATCGGGCCGATCAGCCTGGACCAGTTCACCCCCGAGGCACTGCAGCAGGCCATCGCTGCCAACCCGCTGGCCAGCAAGGCGTTCCGCGCCGGCTCCAAACCACGGATTGCGGTGGTCACCAATTCCACCTATGACGGGCTGTGCTACAACGCCGAGAAGATCGCCGACGAGATCGGCAGCGCGGTGGATTTCCTGCATTTCGACGAGGCCTGGTACGCCTATGCGGCCTTCCATCCGTTCTATGAAAACCACTACGGCATGGCCAAGGGCAAGCCGCGTGGCCAGGACGCGATCATCTTCACCACCCATTCCACCCACAAGCTGCTGGCCGCGTTCTCGCAGGCCTCGATGATCCACGTGCGCAACGCGGCGACCCGCGAGCTGGATGCCGAACGCTTCAACGAAGCGTTCATGATGCATACCACCACCAGCCCGCATTACGGGGTGATTGCCGCCTGCGACGTGGCGTCCAAGATGATGGAAGGCGCGGCCGGTGAATCGCTGGTGCAGGAAATGCACGACGAGGCGATCGCCTTCCGTCGGGCCATGCTGCACGTACGCGAGGACCTGGGCCGCGACGACTGGTGGTTCAGCGTGTGGCAGCCGGACAAGCTGGAGCGCTCGCTGGGCAAGGGCGATGCACCAACGCCGATGGTGGCAAAGCGCGAGGAATGGTACCTGCAGCCCGATGCGCATTGGCACGGGTTCGATGGCCTGGTCGAAGACTACGTGCTGATCGACCCGATCAAGGTCACCCTGCTGACCCCGGGCCTGTCCATCGACGGTGACCTGGGCGAGCTGGGCATTCCCGCCGCCGTGCTGAGCAGGTTCCTGTGGACGCGCGGCATCACGGTGGAGAAGACCAACCTGTACTCGGTGCTGTTCCTGTTCTCGATGGGCATCACCAAGGGCAAGTGGAGCACCCTGGTGACCGAGCTGATGGCCTTCAAGGAACTGTTCGACAACAACGCGCCGCTGACCCGCGCGCTGCCCGACCTGGCGGCAGACTACCCGCAGACTTACGGTGGCTGGGGGTTGCGCGACCTGTGCGAGGCCCTGCATGCGTTCAACCGCGAGTTTGCGGTAGCCCAGGTGATGCGTGCGATGTACGTGGACCTGCCCGAGCCGGTGATGACGCCGGCCGAGGCCTACGACCACCTGGTGCGTGGCCAGATCGAGCGCGTTGATATCGAAGCGATCAGTGGTCGTGTC
Source organism: Stenotrophomonas sp. CCNWLW57 (assembly GCF_037203925.1). Lineage (NCBI taxonomy): Bacteria > Pseudomonadati > Pseudomonadota > Gammaproteobacteria > Lysobacterales > Lysobacteraceae > Stenotrophomonas > Stenotrophomonas sp. CCNWLW57. Next base: position 369,624 of record NZ_JBBCBJ010000003.1, on the reverse strand, counting down.
GCCGGGACCATGCTGGTGCCTTACCCGCCGGGCATTCCGACCATCATGCCGGGCGAGCGCTTTGGCGCGCAGGATGAGCCGATCATCCAGTCGCTGCGCATTGCCCGCGAGCAGAATGTGCGCTTCCCGGGCTTCGAGTCGGACGTGCACGGGCTTATCATCGACCGTGACGGCGACGTGCCGAGCTACAAGGTGGAGGTGCTGAAGACCTGAGCGGCGGCCAGGATCTTCGGCAGGCGATGGATACAGCACGCGAGCAGCGGATCCTGAAATTCTCGATTGGCGTGACGGTGGCGGTCAGCGCCACCGGCTTCATCGGCGGCCTGCTGGTGGGATCGCAGGCGATCCTGTTCGACGGGGTATACAGCCTGGTCGATGTAGCCCTCACGCTGGTGGCGCTGGCCGTGCTGCGCCTGCTCGGGCGCGAGGGCAGCCCACGGTTCCAGTACGGCTATTGGCACCTGGAGCCGATGGTGGAAGCGCTGGGCGGGGCGATCCTGGCGTTGGCCTGCATCTATGCGTTGGCCAATTCGATCATCGGGCTCACCACCGGCGGGCACGTCATCCGCGCCGGGCCGGCGTTGATGTGGGCGACCCTGTTGTGCGTGAGCAACCTGGGCATGGCCGCGTTCGTGCGCGTGCATGCGGCGCGATTGAGTTCGCCGCTGCTGTGGCTGGACGTACGCGCCTGGCTGCTCAGCGGCATGATGAGCCTGGCGGTGGTGCTGGCCTTTGCGCTGGCGCTGCTGCTGGAAGACGGCGACCACGCCCATTGGATTCCATTCCTGGATCCGCTGGTGCTGGCGATCATCAGCCTGGCGGTGTTGCCGGTGCCGCTGCGCGGTGCGTGGAAAGCGATGCGCGAGGTGCTGCAGGTGGCGCCCGATACGCTGGACGCGCGCGTACAGGCGGTGATGACGCAGTTCGTGGCCGAGCACGGCTATCTCGGTTTCACCAGCCATGTGGCCAAGATGGGGCGGATGCGCTTCGTGGAGATCCACATCCTCACCCACCCCGACACGGTGATCGGCACCATCGGCAGCGTCGATGCGCTGCGCGATGACATCGCCGAACGGCTGGATGCCCGTGGCAGCGAGTTCTGGCTGACCATCGATTTCACCGCCGATCCTGCCTGGACCTGATATATACGTATCGTATATGATGCGTATATTCCGTAGCCGAGGCATCCCATGGGCATCGTCAACATCGACGACGAACTGCACGACAACCTGCGCCGCGCCAGCGGCGTGTCCGGCCGCTCGATCAACGCCCAGGCCGGCTTCTGGATCAAGGTCGGCATGCTCTGCGAAATGAACCCGGGCATGAGCTACCAGGAGATCGTCAATCGTGAGCTGCGCGCGGCCGGGGTCGATCCCGGTGCCCTGCGGGTGGCGGTCGCGTGATCAAGACGCTCGAGGAACAGGCGCTGATGCGGGCATCGGGGCGGTTGTTGGCCTCGGTGTTCGAGGCACTGGACCGCTTGCCGCTGGAAGGCATGAGCACCCTGCAGGTGAACGACTGGGTGGAGCGGTTCATCGTCGATGAACTGCATGCGCGGCCGGCCAGCAAGGGCCAGTACGGGTTTGCCTATGTGCTCAACAGCTCGGTGGACAATGTGGTCTGCCATGGCGTGCCCTCGGCAGACGAGATCCTGCGCGGCGGCAGCATCGTCAACCTGGACATCACGCTGGAGAAGGATGGTTTCATCGCCGATTCCAGCAAGACCTACCTGATCGGCGAGGTCGATTTCCAGGCGAAGCGGCTGGTGCGGGTGACCCGCGAGGCCATGTGGAAAGGCATCTCGGTGGTGCGCCCGGGGGCGACGCTGGGCGATATCGGCTTCGCCATCCAGCAGCATGCCAAGGCGCACGGCTACAGCGTGGTGCGCGAGTTCTGCGGGCACGGCATCGGGCGCGAGATGCACGAAGACCCGCAGGTGCTGCATTACGGCAAGCGCGGTACCGGCGTGGAGCTGGAGCCGGGCATGACGTTCACCATCGAGCCGATGATCAACCAGGGCCGTGCGGCGATCGACATGAGCGAGGACGGCTGGACCGTGACCACCCGCGATGGGAAGTTGTCCGCGCAGGCGGAGCATACGGTGCTGGTGACGGAAACCGGGGTGGAAGTGCTGACCCTGCGCGAAGGCGAGCGCATGCCGACGGCGTAGCGCCACGCCCGGCGCTACGGTGTGTCCCGGGTGGAAACGAGCTTGAGGAACGCCTCGTTCTGGTAGCGGCTCATGCGCAGCTGCTGGCCGGTGTCCAGGGTAACGACGTGGTGGCCGTTGAACCACGGGTGGATCGCCTTGACCCGCCGGATGTTGACGATGGCCGATCGGTGCACGCGGGCAAAGTGGCGCGGGTCCAGCCGGGCGGCGAGGGCGGCCATGGTGCCACGGTGTTCGTGCATGCGGCCGGCGAGGTGGATCTCGGCGATGTTGCGTGCGGCCTTGATCCAGACGATCTCGTCCACGTCCACCAGCACCACGTGTTCGTCGACCCGTACCGGTATGCGCTGCAGGTAGGCCTCGCGCTGGCGCAGTGCGTCCAGTGCCTGCAGGATCTGCGTGGCCGTCTGCGCACTGGTGCCGGCGGCAGTTGAAAGGCGTTGCCGGGCGCGCTGCAGGGTAGCGGCAAAGCGTTCGCGGCTGAACGGCTTGACCAGGTAATCCACCGCATTGGCCTCGAAGGCCTTCACCGCGTACTGCTCGTAGGCGGTGACGAACACGGTGGCCGGCATGCGCTCGGCGCCGATGGTGGCCACCACGTCCAGGCCGGTGATCGCCGGCATCTGGATGTCCAGGAACACCAGGTCGGGCGAGTGCTCGCGGATGGCGTTCACTGCGGAGACGCCGTCGCCGCATTCGCCCAGCAGTTCGATCTCCGGGTCCTCGGCCAGCAGGCGCACGATCGCGCGGCGCGCCAGCGGCTCGTCGTCCACCACCAGCACCGACAGGGTCATGCCGGCGCCACTCCCGCCGTGAACTCCGGCGCTTCGTCTTCCACCTCCAGGGTACGGAAGGGCAGGCGTACACGGCAGGCCACGCCCTCGGGCCAGATGATGTCCAGCCGCACGTCGGCGGCATCGCCGTACAGCTCCTTCAGGCGCAGCCGGGTGTTGGACATGCCGATGCCATGGCCTGCGGGCGCGCCGGGCGTGGCGTCAAGCGTGCTGTTGCGGTTGCGCACTTCAATGCACAGCACCTCGCCGTCGCGGCGCGTTTCGATCTCGATCACGTCACTGCCCACGCGCTGCCCGATGCCGTGGCGCACCGCATTCTCCACCAACGGCTGCAGCAACAGGCTGGGCACGGCGCAGTCGAGGGTATCCGGGGCGATATAGGTGCGGGTGGTCAGCCGGTCCTTGAAGCGCACGCGCTGGATGCCCAGGTACAGCTCGATCAGGTCCAGTTCCTGGCGCAGGGGAATCTCCTGGCCGTCGTAGTCTTCCAGGAAGGCGCGCAGCAGTTCGCTCAGGCGCAGCAGCATGTCTTCGGCCGAGACCGTGTCTTCGTCCAGCAGGGTGATGATGGCGTGCAGCGTGTTGAACAGGAAATGTGGCTGCAGCTGGGATTTCAGCGCAAGCAGCCGCGATTGCGCCAGTTCGGTGGCCAGCCGGCTGGCTTCCATTTCGCGCCGCGCCTTTTCGGCCTGGAAGTGCAATGCCTGCTGCAGCGCGAACAGCGCCCAGTAGGTGAGCAGCCCGATGGCGAAATGCTGCGCCAGGAAGTACCCGAGCTGTTCGAAGAAGCCGCTGGGTTCGAACAGCGCGGAGGCCGCTGCGCCGATGAGCATTGCGCCGAAGGTCACCGCCAGGCTGGCCACGACCTGCCTGCCCAGGCCAAGCAGGCGGCGCTGGGGATCCAGCGGATAGCGCTCGGCCAGGCGGAACACCAGCGGTGCCAGTGCCGCCCACGTGTACCACTGGATCATGGCCCAGCGCAGGTGCACCAGGAACGGCCAGCTGTTGCCGTGCAGCCCATCGCTGAGCGAATGCTGCACGGCAAACACCAGCACCACGGCCGTCCACAGCAGCAGGTAGCGGGCGAGGCTGATCGATGTACTGCCAAGGCGAACCATCATGGCCGGTATCCAGGACGCCCGGCGCAGCGGGGCAGGGCCATCTTAGGCGTGCGGGCGGGCCCGGAGAAGCGCCATGGGGGCCCATTACGATTGGTCCTGCCGGGACGACGATTCGTCCCGGATCGGTGGCGTGCGCGGGGCGGCCAGCGGCCTGATGGCGGCGAACCCAACCGCCGGAGCTGCCGCGATGTTCCCGATCCGTCTTGCCTTCCTGACCAGCCTGCTTTTCGCCACGGCCACGCATGCCGCCGCCCCGCGTTACCTGACACTGCTCAACCGCGCCGATGACAGCATCACCACGCTGGAGGTGGCCACCGCCGGCGGCGACGCGTTCGAGCAGCGCCCGATCGACACCATCGACGGCGGTGGGGGCAGCACCACGGTGCGCCTGGGCGATGCCGGCTGCCGCTTCGACCTGCGCCTGCAGTTTCGTAACGGGCGCACGGCGATCTACCGCGACGTCAACGTATGCAAGGGCGATACGCTGGTGATCGCGCCGCTGCGGTGATGCATGCGTCCGGTTGCCCGCGCCTACCGATCCCGCTGCGGTGGCATCACCGGTACGTGGTCGGCCATCAGGGCCGCTACCCAGTCGACGAACACGCGCAGTTTGGCGCTGACGTGGCGGTTGGGGCGGAAGGCGATGTGCAGCGGCATCGGGTTGACCTGCCAGTCGGTGAGCACGCGTAGCAGTTCGCCGCGCCCGGCGTGTGCGGCGGCAACGTAATCGGGCAGCCAGAGCACGCCGAGCCCTGCTACTCCGGCCGCCAGATAGGCGTTGCCGTCGTCGACCGCCAGCTGATGCCGGCCGTGAACGGTCAGCGTTTCTTCGCCACGCCGCAGCGCGTAGGGCATGGCGCCTGCACGCCGCGAGCCCCGGTAACCGACGATGCGATGGGGTTCGGCTTCCAATGCCTTGGGGTGGTCGGGCATGCCAACCGTGGCCAGGTACTGCGGCGCGGCGTACAGCCCGGCCTGCAGGTCGCCGATGTGCCGCGCGACCAGCGAGGGGTCGGTGAGCACGCCGCCGCGGATCACGCAGTCCACGTTCTCATCGATCAGGTCGACATTGCGGTCGCTGACGCCCAGGTCCAGCTGGATGTCCGGATAGCGGGCGTGGAAACCGGGCAGGGCAGGGACGAGCAGGAACCGCGCCAGCGGCGCGGGCACATCCACCCGCAGCCGGCCGCGCGGGCTGGCGGCAAAGCTGGAGAGGCTGGTTTCCGCGTCGTCCAGGTTGGCGAGCAGCCGCGAGACGTGCTCGTAGTACGCCGCGCCATCGTCGGTGACATTGACCTGGCGGGTGGTGCGGTTGAGCAGGCGCACCCGCAGCCGCGCTTCCAGCTGCTGCACCAGCTGGGTCACCGTGGTGCGGCTCATGTGCAGGGTCTGCGCGGCCCGGGTGAAGCTGCCTGTCTCCACGACGCGGGCAAAGGCCTGCATGGCATCGAAACGGTCCATCGGCACTCCTGCGGGCAATTGTTTGGATTCTACAAACAGTGATGGACAAGGTTGGTCGTTTATCGACCGGGCCGGGGCGCCTACCGTGGAGATATCCCATCACCCGGGGCAAAACCCCTCTGGAGTCTGCAATGGCAAGTCGCGACGTCGTGTTCCCCTCTGGCCGGCAGGATCTGTATGCCCGCTACCGCTATTCGCCGGCGGTGCGGTCCAACGGCTTCCTGTTTGTCTCCGGCCAGGTCGGCAGCCGCGAGGACGGTTCGCCCGAACCGGGCCTGGAAGCGCAGGTGCACAAGCTGTTCGAGAACCTCAACGCAGTGCTGGCGGCCGCCGGCTGCACGTTCGACGATGTGGTCGACGTGACCGTTTTCATGATCGACCCGGACCGGATCCTGGAGCGGGTCTGGGCGATCGTGCCCGAGTACTGGGGCCAGGCGCCGCACCCGACCCTGACCGCGGTCGGGGTCACCTGGCTCAGCGGGTTCGACGTGGAGTTCAAGGTGGTGGCCAAGCTGTCAGAGGCCCGCCCCTGAGGGTTCGTTTAACGGAATTGACACAAATATGAACAGGAGGCAGAGTGGCGCCGCCCAGATGGGCAAACCACCTTTTGGAAGGACCTGAATGAAGAAGTTCGTCACCCTGGCCGCCGCCATCGCGCTGGCCACCCTGTCGACCGATGCCATGGCCGGCCACGCATTCGTGCGCGCCGAGCTGGGCAGCAGCGATACCGAAGTGCGTTACGACGGTTTCCGTGGCAGCGAGTCGGACACCTCCGCCTCGGTCGGCGGCGGCTACTGGTTCACCCCGAACATCGGCGTCGAAGGCCATGTCGGTTCGCTGTACAACAAGGACCTGGGCTACGACCAGGAGCTGGATCTGGTCTCGATCGGTGCTGGCCTGGTGGTCAAGAAGAACTTCGGCGCCGACAATACCGGCTTCTTCATCGGCGCACGCGCCGGCATCGCGCGGCTGACCGCGCAGGTGCGCGAAGACACCTTCGACGTGGTGGATGACGAAAGCTCGACCAAGCCGTACTACGGCGTCAATGTCGGTTACGACTTCAACCGCCGCTGGGGCCTGAGCCTGAACTACGACCGCCGCCAAGGCGATTTCAGCGGCGTGGACGTGGACGTGGATACGATCAGCCTGGGTGGCGAGTTCCGCTTCTGATCCCACCGCCAGCGGTGACAGGACAACGGCAGGCCGGTGCAACGGCCTGCCGTTTTCTTTTGCGCGGGCAAGGGCATAGGATCAGCACGGACCCAGGGAGACTGCGATGGCAAAGGTGACCGGAATCGGTGGGGTGTTCTTCAAGAGCCGTGGCGACCGCGCGGCGCTGGCCGAGTGGTACCGGCAGCACCTGGGCATGACGCTGGAGGAGTTTGGTGGCGCGGTGCTGCGCTGGCCCGACGACAAGGCCAATGACGGCGGGTTGACCGTGTGGGCGCTGGCCGAGCCTGACAGCCAGTGGTTCAGTCCCAGCGATGCGCCTTTCATGATCAATTACCGGGTGGATGACCTGGAGGGGCTGCTGGCGAACCTGCGCGAGGCTGGCGTGACCATCGTCAGCGGGCCGGAGACGCATGAGAACGGTTCGTTCGCCTGGATACTGGATCCGGAGGGGAACAAGCTGGAGTTGTGGCAGCCGATGGCGTGGGACCCGGAGCGGCGGGCCGGTTGAGCGGCATCGGGGGCGCTTCTTCACACGACTCCGTCGCCCGGTTGTCGATAGTGGCCGCGTCACTCCGCTTCGTCGCAGAACTCCATGCCCCTGATTCCCGAGCGCGTCCGGCGCTGGCCCCGGCCATGGCGCGTGGCGTTGCTTACCTTGCTGGCGCTGTATGCGCTGTACCTTGTTGCCGGCAACGTGTTCCTCAACACGCCGTTGTTCGATGCGGTCACCAACCGCAAACCTGAAAAATTCAGGCTGCAGACCGGGCCGGCGCTGACGCTGCTGCCCGGGCACGCGGTTGTCTGGAACGTGCGCATCCGCGGCCAGGCCAACCATACCGTCTACATCTTCCGTGCCGACCGTGCGAGCGCGTGGATCTCGCTGGTGCACCTGTTCAAGCGCGAAGTCCGCATTCCAGGCATCAACGCCACCGGCGTGGAAGCGGACATCCAACGGGTGGAAAAGGCGATCCCGCCGCCGCCGCGTGGTGATCGCGGCTGGAACATCCGGCTGGATGCGATCCACAGCGACAGCATCCGCAGCGGCCGCTTCGGAAAGCTGCTGATTGCCGGGCAGGGCCATGGCACGGTGGGCTTCCAGAAGCAGGTCAAGGGCGGGCCGTCCGAACTGTTCGATTCCACTGCTGGCTTCGAGCAGGCCACGATCACCTACGACGGGGTCAAGCTGCTTGACGAGGCGCACCTGGCCGCGCGCTTCCATTACCCGCGCCACTACCGGGATGAAGCCCCGGGCCTGCGCAAGTTCGGCATCACCTTCGCGCAGCTGCAGGTGGATGGGCGCAGCCAGGCGATCAAGATCGACACGGCCGGGCCACACGTCAAGGTCGGCAGCGTACCGGCCGAGGCACGGCTCACGGCCGATGTGGTGATGGACCGCGGCCTGCTGCAACCCGGCAGCCGGGTGGTGTGGCGGGTGCCGGTGCATGCCGGCGTGCATGCACCGGATCGCGGCTTGTTGTCGCTGCAGCTGGACGTGGCCCAGGACATGCGCGTGCAGGCACGCCTGCCGCGCGACCCGGAAACCGGCAGCGAACTGCACGCGGACCTGCGCGTCACCGGCCGGAAGATTCCGTTCGAGGCGCCGGCCGAACTGTTGCCGCGCCTGTCCGGGCAGGTACGTGGCGCGTGGCGGTTCGAGTCGTTGAACTGGATTGCCGATCTGTTCGTGCGCAAGCCGTGGTTCAAGCTGGAAGGTGGCGGGCTGCTGCAGGGTGACCTGCGCATTGCCGATGGCCAGTTGGCGCCTGGCAGCACGCTGGAGGTGCCACAGGTGGCCGCCATCGCCGAGGTGGCGGGCGTGCGCATGCAGGGCGATGCACATGCGGTGGGACGCATCGTCAACGGTGCGCCGCCGCAGGCGGAATTGAAGGTCGCTATTCCCACGTTCCGCGCGGCGCCGTCCGATGCGCCCAAGGCGGTGTTGTTCGATGGCAAGGCGCTGGCGTTGACCCTGCGCGGCGATGCACGGCTGCAGCAGCTGCGCGACGGCATGCGCGCGCAGCTGCGCTTCAACGACGCGCGGGTGCCCGACCTGAGCGCCTACAACCGCTACGTGGGCAACGACAATGTGCGTCTGCTCGGGGGGACCGCACTGCTGAGCGGCGACGTGACGCTGGATGCTGCCGGCCGGGTCGGGCAGGGGCGCGCGGACCTGCGCGGCACCGGTGCGCGCATGCAGGCCGCCGGCCTGTCGCTGCGTGGCGATGCCCAGGTCAAGGCAAGGCTGCAGCGTGCCGACTTCGACGCTGGCCAGTTCGACCTGGGCGGCACCACGCTCAGCCTGCGCAACGTGCAGGTGGACGGCGATGCCGCCAAGGGCGGCTGGTGGGGCGAGGTCGACCTGCGCAGCGGGCATATCCAGTCGGAGGCACCGTTCCAGGTGGACGCACGTGCCGACCTGCGGCTTCGCGATGCCGGTCCGCTGCTGGGCATCTACGCCGAGCGCAGCCAGTACCCGCGCTGGGTGCTGGGGCTGCTCGATTCGGGTGAAGTGCAGGCCAGCGGCCAGCTGCGCTGGCGCCGCGAGCACCTGGCGGTGGACGACCTGCAGGCCGAGAACGCGCGGCTGTCGCTACGCGCCCGGCTGGACATGGAGCAGGCGCAGCGCCGTGGCGACCTGTACCTGCGCTGGGGCCTGCTCGGGGCCGGCATCGAACTGGACGGCGGCAAGCGCACCTGGCACCTGTCCGGGGCGCGCGACTGGTACGACAGCCGCCCCCGGGTGCTGCCCGAGGCCAAGCCGGCCCCGTAAGGCCGGAAGTCTCAACGCCGCGCGGCGCCAACCTCGCAGGCAGCCCGAGCCGGTAGCGCTGCGGCCGGCGTGGCTGTCCCGGTCACCGCCCGCGCCGTGTCAGCGGCGGCGACCTTTTCCGGCTCCGCCAGCGCCCGCGCCAACCCCGCATCGGCGATATGCCCGTGCAGGAACAACAATCCGCTGTAGATGTTCATGTGCGTCCTCCACTTGAGTAGGACTCACGATAGGGGCAGGATGGACGTCGCAAAAGCGATCCTTTCGCAAGTCTTTCTTGAACTGGATTCAAGTCGCCATGTCCCGTATCCCGCTCCAGCCGCTGCAGAATTTCGTTACCGCCGCACGCCTGGGCAACCTCACCCGCGCGGCGGATTCGCTGAACCTGACCGTCAGTGCGCTCAGCCACCAGATGCGGCAGCTGGAGGAGCGCCTGGGGTATGCGCTGCTGCAGCGCCAGGCACGCGGGGTGCGGGTGACGCCCGAAGGGCAGCGCTTGCTGGAACAGGTAGGCCCGCATCTGGATGCCATCGCGCAGGCGCTGCAGCCGTTCGGTGCGCGCCACGACCGCGTGCTGTCGGTCAGTGCGTTGCCGTCGATGGCCTCCAACTGGCTGGTACCACGGCTGGGCTCGTTCGTGGCCTGCCACCCGGAGATTGAATTCAACCTGGAATCCAGCGAGCGGCTCACCGATTTCGACCGGCAGCTGCAGTGCGATGCCGCGCTGCGGGTGGGTGCCGGGCAGTGGAGCGGCCTGCATGTGGAGCCGCTGTTCGATGAGTGGCTGATGCCGATGGCCAGCCCGTCACTGGTCGAGCGCATGGGCGGGCTGGGCGCGCTGCCGCTCTCGCAGTGGCCGCTGCTGGGGGACCCGGATGGCGAGTGGCAGCGCTGGTTCGCCTCGGTCGGCGAGGTTGCGCCGTCGCGCTATGTGGCCATGCTCAATGACTCCGAATCGCACCATCGTGCCGCGCTGGATGGCTTCGGGGTGGCGCTGGGGCGGGTGACGCGGGCGCGGTTGCTGCTGGATTCGGGCCAGTTGATTGCCTTGTCACCGCACCGGTTGAAGACGCGCTGGTCGCATTGGCTGGTATATCCGCCACGGTCGTCCACGCACCGGGGGTTCCTGGCATTTCGTGAGTGGCTGCACGCGCAGGCGGCGGAGCATGCGCGGCATATGGAGGCGTTGGTGGGGTGACGATCAACCCGCAGGGGTTGGCCAATAGTGGCTGTCGGAGGTGCTGCGCGCGCCGAAAATCGCCTGGCCTACGCGTACCACCGTGGCGCCTTCCTCGATGGCAATCTCGAAATCGCCGGACATGCCCATCGACAGTTCGTCCAGGCTGACGCCCACCGGCAGGGTCGGACGCAGGCGCTCGCGCAGGTCGCGCAGGCGCACGAAACACGGGCGCACCTGTTCGGGATCGGCCGAGAACAGCGCCAGGGTCATCAAGCCGCGCACGCGCAGCTGGGGGAAGGCGGGCAGCTGCTGCACGAAGTCGGCCACCTCGATCGGGTCCAATCCGTACTTGCTGGCTTCGCCCGAGGTGTTGACCTGCACGAACACATCCAGCGTGCGGCCTTCCTGCGCCAGCCGCTGGTCCAGCGCCTGGGCCACGCGCAGGCTGTCCAGCGCCTGGAATTCGCTGGCGAAGCGGGCCACATCCCGCGCCTTGTTGGTCTGCAGGTGGCCGATCACCGACCAGCGGATGCCCAGGTCGGCCATGGCTTCGGCCTTGCCCTTGGCTTCCTGCACCTTGTTTTCGCCCAGCGTATCGCAGCCGGCCTGCACCGCCAGTCGCAGCCGCGCTTCGTCCACGGTCTTGCTCACCGGCAGCAGCCGCACCGTGGCCGGATCGCGCCCGGCACGGGCGCAGGCAGCGGCAATGCGTGCGTGCACCGCGTCCAGGTTGCGGCGGAAATCTTCGACGGTGGCAGCCTGCGGCCAGGTGGGTGCGACGATGGACATGACGTGTTCCGGAACCGGCGAGGCACGAATTTTCGCACGGGCAAACGAAATGGGTCGGTAACATTTCGTGGCCCATCGGCGCCTGCGTGGGCCGGCCAACGGCCGGCGCTACCGGTATCCGAAGCCTGCGGTTGATCCCGATCTCAATGGGCCCGTAACGGTTCGCAGCCCCGGCCGTTGGCCGGACACCGCGCGTAGCGCGGCCCAAGCGTCCGGAGACGGTCCCGCAACGATGACGGCCGGTACGCCGGCGTTTACACCTTCCGAAGCCCACCGTCAGGCGTCGATCAGGGCGCGGCAGTGGTACCCGGACGGATGTAATGCGACTGCCCGTTGTCGTTGAGGAAGATCAGCTCCGGCTTGCCCTGCCAGGAGGTGAGCATGGCGCCGGTGCTGTTCTGGTGCTTGATCACCAGGGTGGCGCCACGATCCGGGTTCGCGGTGATCTTGAACACTTCGGTGGTGCCCTTGGCATCATCCAGCGTGAGCGAGGCCTCATCGCCGACATCGGCAGTGCCATAACTGCCCCGTTCGGACCCGTCGGCACCAAGCAGCACCACGCCCGACAGCGGCGAGGCGCGCGGGCCCTGCGACACGCCCTTGCTGAGCGGATCGGGCAGCGGCGCGCCCAGGATCACCCGCGCCTGGCCGCTGCCGTCCTGGATGACCAGCCCGCGGGCGGTGATCACCCGCTCGGCGGACTGGCTGCGGTGCAGCTGCACGGCGGTGTACCCCGAGACCAGCAGGGCAAGGCTGGACACTGCCAGTGTGGTGAGGGTGAGTACGCGCGACATGGCAGGTTCCGGATCCTTGGATGGCAGCGACGATAGCCGAAGCCGTGATGGCCGCACCAGTCGGAAAAGTCTGTATCTATCGTCAGCGTGAAACCGGTCACAGCAATCAATGGAAGTCGCGGCTGTGGGTACGCACCCCCTCGATCAGCGCATCGAGGTTGTGCATGCGCTGCACGATCAGGTGCTGCACGCCATCCACCCGCTCCAGCCGGCCATCGATCTGCATCAGCTGCGCCTCCACCAGCACCCGGTGCTGGCGGTCGGCGGTCCTGCGCCAGACCACTGCGTTGACCATGCCGCTTTCGTCTTCCAGGGTGAGGAAGGTCACCCCGCTGGCGGTCTGCGGGCGCTGGCGCATGCGGACCAGGCCGGCGAAACGCACGCTGCGCCCGTGCGGCAGCTGCGCCAGTTCATCGGATCGCTGGCAAAGCCGTGCGCGCAGCTCGTCGCGCAGGAACGACACCATGTGCTGGCCCAGGGTGGTGCCGGTGCTGTTGTAATCGGCCTGCATGTCCTCGAACGCACTCGGCGCCGGCAAGGCCACGGCGGCGTCGGCGGTGGCGCGGACGTTCTCGAACAGCGGCAACGGCTTTTCCACCCCAGAGACATCCCAGCGCGCGCGGTGGCGGTGCCCGCTCAGCCCCTTCAGCGCGCCGGCGTCGGCCAGCAGCCCCTGGTGGCGGCGGTCCAGCCGGGCCCGCTGGCTGAGGTCGGCCACGCTGTCGAAGGCATGGCGCGTACGTGCCTGCATCACTTCCTCGGCCACCGCTTCGCTGAAGCCATCGATCATGCGCAGGCCGAGCCGGATGCCGGGCAGGGCATCGGCCTGCGTGGCCGGCACCAGCGTGCAATCCCAGTCGCTGTGGCGCACATCCACCGGGAGCACCGGCACGCCATGCCGGCGCGCATCCTGCAGGATCTGGTCGGGGGTGTAGAAGCCCAGCGGCTGGCTGTTGACCAGGCTGGCGGCAAACGCGGCGGGGTGGTGGCATTTGAGCCAGCAGCTGACGTAGGTGATCAGCGCGAAGCTGGCCGCGTGGCTTTCCGGGAAGCCATAGCTGCCGAAGCCCTTGATCTGCTCGAACAGGCGCTCGCCGTAGTCGCGGCTGTAGTTGTTCTTTGCCATGCCGGCCAGCAGCTTGTCGCGGTGCGGTTCCAGCCCGCCGTGGCGCTTCCAGGCGGCCATCGAACGGCGTAGCGCATCGGCCTCGCCCGGGGTGAAGCCGGCGGCGGCCACTGCCAGCTGCATCACCTGTTCCTGGAACAGCGGCACGCCCAGGGTGCGCTTGAACACTTTCTCCAGTGCCGGCGGGTAGTCGACTTCTTCGATCCCTTCTTCCTTGAGCCGCTTGCGGCGGTTGAGGTAGGGATGGACCATGTCGCCCTGGATCGGGCCGGGCCGCACGATCGCCACTTCGATCACCAGGTCGTAGAAGCAGCGCGGCTGCATGCGCGGCAGCATCGCCATCTGCGCGCGCGATTCGATCTGGAACACGCCCAGCGTGTCGGCGCGGCAGATCATGTCGTAGGTGGCGGTGTCGCCGGCCGGGATGTCGGCCATGCCCATCGCCGGGGCGCCATGCGCGTGCAGCATGGCCAGGCATTTGCGCACGGCGGTGAGCATGCCCAGCGCCAGGCAGTCGACCTTCATCAGCCCGGTGGCATCCAGGTCGTCCTTGTCCCACTGGATCACGGTGCGGTCGGCCATGGCCGCGTTCTCCACCGGCACCAGGGTGGACAGCGGGTGCTCGGAAATCACGAAGCCGCCCGGGTGCTGGGACAGGTGGCGTGGGAAGTCCACCAGTTCGGCGGTGAGCGCCACCACCCGCTGCATCAACGGCGTGTCCGGGTCGAAGCCGCGTTCGCGCAGGGCCTCGGGCAGTGGCTCGTGGCTGCTCCAGCGGTCCAGGCAGGCGGCCAGTTCGTTGACCTGGTCCGGCGGCAGGCCGAGCACGCGGGCCACGTCGCGCACCGCGCTGCGGCCACGGTAGCTGATCGCCACGGCGGTGAGCGCGGCACGTTCGCGACCGTAGCGGTTGAACACATACTGCAGCACTTCCTCGCGCCGTTCGTGTTCGAAATCGATGTCGATGTCCGGCGGTTCGTCGCGTTCTTCGGAAATGAAGCGCTCGAACAGCAGTTCCATGTGGCTGGGGTCGATCTCGGTCACGCCCAGCACGAAGCACACCGACGAATTGGCCGCCGAGCCACGGCCCTGGCACAGGATCTGCTGGCTGCGGGCGAAGCGCACGATGTCGTGCACGGTGAGGAAGTACGACTCGTACTGCTTGAGGTGGATCAGCCGCAGCTCGTGTTCGATCTGCCCGCGCTGCGCCTCGCTGGCGCCGCCGGGCCAGCGCCAGCGCATGCCCTCTTCGACCAGGGTGCGCAGCCAGCTGGCCGGGTCGTGGCCGTCGGGCACCAGCTCGCGCGGGTAGGTGTACTGCAGCTGCGCCAGGTCGAACCGGCAACGCTCGGCCACGCGCAGGGTTTCCTCCAGCAGCTCGGGCGGGTACAGCGCGGCCAGCGCCTGGCGGGTGCGCAGGTGGCGTTCGCCATTGGGGAACAGGTGCCAGCCGGCATCGGCGATGGTGCAGTGCTGGCGGATCGCGGTGAGGGTGTCCTGCAGCGCACGGCGGCGGCGCACGTGCATGTGCACATCGCCGCTGGCCAGCAGCGGCAGGTCGTGGGCGTAGCCGAATTCCAGCAGCGCTTCCAGCCGCGCCACGTCGTCGGCGTCGCGGTGCAGTTCCACCGCCAGCCACACGCGGTGCGCGAAGCGCGCATGCAGCCAGGCCGCATCTTCGGCACTGGGCGAACGCGCCGGCCACAGGCACAGCAGGCTGTCGGGCAGGGCATCGAAGTCCTCGCGCAGGCAGCGGTATTCGCCCTTTGGCGCACGCCGGCGGCAGGTGGTGATCAGCTGGCACAGCCCGGCATAGGCGGCCTGGTCGGTGCACAGCAGCACCACCTTGGGCCCGTCCTCGATCTGGAATTCCGCGCCGGTGATCAGCGCCAGCGCGTGCTTCTTCGCCGCCTGCCAGGCGCGCACGATGCCGGCCAGCGAACATTCGTCGGTGATCGCCAGGGCCTGGTAGCCCTGTTCCTTCGCACGCGCGAACAGCTCCTCGGCAATGGAGGCGCCGCGCTGGAAACTGAAGGCCGACAGGCAATGCAGTTCGGCGTAACCGGGCAGGGCGGTGCTCATGCGAACCAGCCGTGCAGCATGAATGGCCCATGCCGCGCACCGGCCGCGGTGTAGGCCCAGGCGCGCTGGCCCAGCGCCGTTTCCACCACGTAGTAGTCGCGGCGCACATCGCCTTCGTCCCACCAGCCCGATTCAATCCGCTCCGGCCCGGAAAGGATGCGCAGGTCCGGGTCGTACAGTGGCTGCGGGGTGGCCAGCAGCCAGCCCGGGCGCAGCGGCAGGGTGGGTGGCGGGCCCTTGATGGCCTGTGCGGCGGTGCCGCTGGCGCGTTCGGGGCGGTGTTCGGCGCGCAGCCCAACGCCCTGCACGGCATCGTCGCCCAGCCGCGCGCGCAGGCGTTCGCGCAGCTGTTCCCACGGCATGGCCTGCTGCGGGCGCGGGTCGAACAGGTCGCGCGCGGCCGGCACGAACGGCGGCAGGTGTTCGGCCTGCAGGCGCAGTCCACGGCTGCCGGCAGGCAGGCGCAGGTGGTCGACGCGGTTGCGCGCCAGTTCGAACAGCATCGCCGCATCGCGTTCGGGGGCGAGCAACCCTACGGTGAGCCGGGTATCGGGGTGGCGCTCGTGTTCGAACCACAGGTCGAACTGCTGCGCGCCGCCATCGCGCGAACACAGGAAGGCGGCCAGGTCGGCGGTGAGGCGGCGCAACGGGAACAGCAGGGCCTGGGTGGATTCGATTTCATACTCGAACTCGATCCGCGCATCGAACCGGTCCGGCGGCCGGAAGTACTGCAGCGGCGCACTGCCGATACCGCGCAGCGCATCCAGGTGGGCCAGAACCTGGGCCGGGAAACGCCGGGCCAGGCTTTCGCGGGGCAGCGCGAAGGCCGCGCCCAGCGTGCGCAGGCCGGAGCGCGCC
Source organism: Stenotrophomonas sp. CCNWLW57 (assembly GCF_037203925.1). NCBI lineage: Bacteria > Pseudomonadati > Pseudomonadota > Gammaproteobacteria > Lysobacterales > Lysobacteraceae > Stenotrophomonas > Stenotrophomonas sp. CCNWLW57. The sequence goes on along the minus strand of NZ_JBBCBJ010000003.1, from coordinate 353,309 downwards.
AGTACCGTGACGGCCTCGGCCGGCAGGCCGCTGCGGTCGATCGGGATCTGCGCCAGTGCAGGTTCCAGCGCGGCCGCATCCACGCCCAAGCGGGCATGCACGCGGGTGAGTACCCAGGCGGCGTGCGGGTTGGGTGCCGCTACCAGCCGATGGCGGAAGCCTAGTTCCTTCAAGCCCTCGCGCAGGCGCTGTTCGATCGCCGGCCAGTCACCGAACAGGGCACGGCTGGCGCCGATTTCCAGCGCCAGCGCATGCGGGAAGGCCAGGCTCACCTGCGAGCTGATGCCGTACAGCCAGCTGGCCAGCAGCTGGCGGGTGTCCTGTTCGGCGCGCGGGTCGTAGTCCACCGTGAGCATGTCGCGGGTCAGCACCTGCGCGGCCGACAGCAGCATGCCGCGGCGCAGGCCAAGCTGGCGCGCCGCCGGGCTGACCGCATGCAGCACCCGCCGCTGGGCCGGGCCGGTGACCAGCACCAGCGGCGCGCGCGGATCGGGCTGCTGGCGCAGGGCCGCGTCCAGCGCCAATTGAGGCAGCAACAGGCAGGCCCACTGCATGGCGGCGCCTCAATGGGCCAGGGCCAGCGGCAACGGCTGCGCCGGTGCCATGCCGCCGCGGCATTTGAGCACCCGCACCTGGCCGGCATCGAGCTGCAGGCGCAACGGGGCGGGGGAGGGGTTGCGGGCCAGCCGGCTGTCGCGGAACGCAAAGCCCAGGCACTGGCCGGTTTCGGCGGCCACCTGCAGCCGGCGCAGGGCGCGGTCGTCGGCGTGCCCGGGCCAGCACAGCACCGCCGCACACGCGGCCGAGCGCAGGCATTGTTCGGCCGCCCACAGCGCTTCGCGCGGGCTGGCATGCACTACCTGCAACTGGGCCAGGGCCAGCCCGGCGCCGGCCCAGGCTGGCGCATGCGGCAGGTGCGGCGGGGCGACCAGCACTACGGTCTGCTGCAGCTGGCTGAGCCGGGCCAGGGTCGGCCAGACCAGCGCCAGCTCTCCCTGGCCGGGCGCGGCCAGCAGCACCTCGGACAGGGCCGAGGACGGCCAGCCGCCGCCGGGCAGCCGGCTGTCCAGCGCCGGGTGCCCGGTCGGGTGGGCAGCGGCTTCCCGCGCCGTCCCGCGCGGCTGCCCGCGCCAGACCTGGCGGCTTTCCAGCAGCTGTTCCAAGGCCACCACCGCGCCCATCAGCGCACCTCCCTGGCGGGCTGGAACAAGGAGAAATGGGCGGGAAACCTGAACATGGAGGCGAGGATAGGCAGGGCAGGTGTCAAGGGTTGAGACCGACATGCTACGTGGTATTAGCAAAATTGCTAATGAATTTACCGCCCTGTCGGTGACCCCGTAACAATTCGTAGCCCCGGCCGTTGGCCGGACACCGCGCGCAGCGCGGCCCAAGCGTCCGAAGCCCAATTCACATCAGCCCACCGCACATTTCCCGACGTTTACCGCCGCCGAAGCCGCCCGTCAGACGTCCATGACCCCCGCAAAAAAATCCCCAACGCCAACAGCGACACCCCAGCCCCCACCCAGCACACCGCCCCCCACCCATGCGCCGCATACACCGCGCTTCCCAGCAACGCGCCCAAGCCACTCCCGGCCGCATAGAACAGCATGTACCCCGCAATCACCTGCGCCTGGGCCTGCGTAGGTGCCGCCGCCAGGATCAGGCTCTGGTTGGTCACATGCAGGGCCTGCACGGCCAGATCCAGCAGCAATACGCCCAGCACCAGCCAGCCCAGCGAGGCGTGCAGTGCCGACAGCGGCCACCAGCTCAGCAGCAACAGCAGCAGGGCCCCCCGCGTCACCCGGTCGGCATGCCCACGGTCGCTCCAGTGCCCGCTGCGTGCGGCGGCCAGTGCGCCGAGCAGGCCCACCAGTGCGAATGCACCGATCGCGGTGTGCCCAAGCCGGAACGGCGGCGCGCTCAACGGCAGCGCCATGCTGCTCCAGAACAGCCCGAACCCGGTGAACATCAACAACCCCAGCAGCCCCCGCCGGCGCAGCACCGGTTGCTGGCGCAGCAGGGCCAGCAGTGACAACCGCGGCGAGGCGATTGGCACCGCAAGACGCGGCAGATACCGCCACAGCAGCACCCCGGTCAGTCCCATCACGCCCGCCGAGAACAGGTACACCGTGCGCCAGCCGCCCAGGTCGGCGACCACGCCCGCCACCAGCCGCGCCAGCAGCAGCCCGATCACCACCCCGGCCTGCGCCGCACCGACCACGCGGCCCCGCTCATGCGCCGGCGCGGCGGCGGCCGCGTAGGCAATCAGCCCCTGGGTCATCGCCGTGCCCAGCAGGCCGACCGCGAACATGGCCAGCAGCAGGCCCATGGCCGTACCGGCGGCAGCAACCCAGAGCAGCGCCAGCATCAGCGCAGCGGTCTGCAGCGCCATCAGCCGCCGTCGCTCGACCCGGTCGCCCAGCGGCACCAGCCACAGCAGGGCGGCCACCGACCCGACCTGCGTCGCGGCGATCACCGCGCCGATCCAGGACACGCCGATGTGCAGGTCGGCCGACAGGGCATCCAGCAGCGGCGGGGCGTAGTAGACGTTGGCCACGCTGAGCCCGCCGGCGCAGGCGAACAGCAGAAGCAGGGAAGGGGCGATGCGCGGGAGTGGGGTGGTGGCGGACATAACTGGTCTCAAAATAGAACCAGTTGAGTCTGTGTCATTTGGTTCTAAAATGAAACCACTCGAGGAGGCTCGCCATGCACCACGATCTCAACCGCACCTGCCCGGTTGCCCGCGCGCTGGACCGGATCGGCGACCGCTGGTCGCTGCTGATCGTGCGTGACGCCTTCGACGGCGTCCGCCGCTTCAGCGATTTCCAGCGCGGTCTGGGCATGTCGCGCAGCATGCTCAGCCAGCGCCTGCAGGCCCTGCAGGACGCCGGTGTGCTGATCCAGCAGGCCGCCGCCGATGGCAGCCGATACCACGACTACGTACTCACCGCCCAAGGCCAGGCGCTGTTCCCGCTGGTGGTGGCGCTGCGCCAATGGGGCGAGGGCCACCTGTTCGACCCGTCTGAACCGCGTTCGCACCTGCAGGTGATCAGCACCGGGCAGGCCGTGGCACCGCTGCTGCCCCACGATGCAGAGGGCAGGGCGCTGACGGCTGCGGAGACCGAAGTAATCAAGCCGGATCAGGTTCCCCTGAGCGGCGACTTGACCCGGGGCTGAAAGCTGGCGGCCGCCTCGAGGATTTCTCCAAGAAGGTCGGGGTGGCGATCCAAGAGGCGGAACAGGTTGAACACCGCTGCCACCGGCTGTGCCTTGCCCGTTTCATACCGGGAAAACGCATTGGGGCCGCCGCCGGCGATGGCCGCTGCCTCATGCTGACTCAAGCGCAGCTTACGACGTACGCGGCGCAGCTCCGCGCCCGCGTCCAATCGGGCCTGGTGCACCAGTTCATCGGCCGCCGCGAGATATCGTGCATGGCTGGTGTCATCCAGAAACGTCTCTTCGCAACGCTCGCAGCGCTCACCAACAAGTTGGGGCACTTCGATCGTTCGATTGCCGCTGGCCAGTGGCAGCGATCCGGCAAAAGCGACCAGTGAACCCACCGCGCCGCATGCAGGGCATTGACCTGGGGCGAGGGTGGGGTAGTCGTGTGCGGTCGTCATGGTCATAGCTTCTTGAATGAAACAACGAGCTTGGGAGTGGGGGCGATTGCGTTGCTGGAAGCAGCAGGTGGAAACCAGAGCATGAATTTGATGTACGCCAACCCGTTTTCAGTAGGGCCGTGATAGACGTCCTGCCACAGGGTATGAGCTGCGTCGTTCTCGGCTGTCATGGACTTGAAGAAGTGATCTGGGGCCAAGCCCAGGATTGCCTTGATTGCCTGCTGCGGGGCCAGCTGCATCGCGGCCATGCCCGCTACTGCCTTGAATCCGAAAACCTGGGTTCCCAAGCGCCGCACCACCTGCTTGACCTGTATCAGTGGGTACTCCGGCGCCTGCTTTTCCCAGACGCCGTCGGAGCGGACGGTGATGTCGCGTGGCGTGGCACCAGCCCGGGTGTGAGGGGGCGATGTACGCATCGCTTCCTTCCATGGTCAGGACGAATATACACCTTAGAGGTTGAATCACAATCACTGCAACGCAAACGTTTCTATCCAATTCGGTTGTTCGATAGGCCACATCGCTCGTAACTCAAAGCTGAACACGCTGTTGACACGAATGAACAGGGTGAACGACTCTTGAGCGGATGGGTGCTGGTGACGGCACCCGACGGATGCGGTGGCTGTGGCGACAGGCGGAGGGGCCTGATCGTGGCTGGCGTGCCCGTGTAGTTCGATCCCGAGCGCAGTTGCGTGCCGGGATCCCGCCATGACGGCGCTGCACCCTTCTGCGGCAAGACTCCCTGGATTTACTGCGTCAGCAAAGGTGTTTCGCCCGCTTATGAAAACGATTACAAAGCCCTTGGCCCTGACGGCCGCCATCGCCCTGTCGCTGTCTGCCCCTGCCCTTGCCGCACCGGCGGTGGGTGGCGACGCCTTCACCGTGCTCCGCCTGGACCAGGCACCGACGTACCTGGATGCCAAGCTGGTGGCCGAACAGCTGCAGGCGCTGGACGTGGATGCGCTGACCATCGGCAACGTGATCCGTCCGGCCGACAGCATGGGAAGCGCGCAGGCACCGGACCCGCTGGCGGCATTGGCCGACGACCTGGGCTACACCTATCGCTTCGTCAGTGCCGACCCGGCCGCGGCCGAACAGCGCGGCAGCATCGTGCTCTCACGCCTGCCAGTGGAAGCCGAATCGGGCGTGGAAGCGCCGGGCCTGAACTACCTGCGCCTCAACGACGGCCGCCACGTGGTGGCGCTGTACACGCGCGCTGCCGAGGCCGATGGCGCGGCGGTCAAGATGCTGGTGGACAGCTCGCGCCTGGGTGCGCCGGCGGTGCTGCTGGGTACCGATGCGGACATCGCCACCGCCGCGGGTTTCGCCGCCATCGGCAAGGGTGCCGGGTACAGTGCCGGCTTCGATGCCGCCACGACCAAGCCGGTCAAGCTGCGCCTGGATGCCGATGCGAGCATCGCCGGCCAGCTGCTGACGCTGGGCTACAACGCCCCCGTGGGCGGCGACACGCCGTGGATGGACACCGGCCTGGGCGCGGATGCGCGCGCCAGGCTGCTGGTGGCGCGGATGACCGTGGACGAGAAGTTCCAGATGCTGCACAGCTACTTCGGGCTGGGCAAGGATGGCGGGCCGCTGCCGGAAGGCGCGGTCGGTTCGGCCGGGTTCGTGCCGGGCGTGCCGCGCCTGGGTATTCCGTCCCAGCAGTCGGCCGATGCCGGCGTGGGCGTGACCAACCCGGGCGGGATCCGCAAGGGCGACCATGCCACGGCGATGCCCTCGGGCCCGTCCACCGCCTCCAGCTGGAACCCGCAGATCGCCTTCACCGGCGGTGCCACCATGGGCCGCGAAGCGTGGCAGCAGCGCTTCAACATCCTGCTGGCCGGCAGCGTCAACCTGCAGCGCGACCCGCGCAATGGCCGCAATTTCGAATACGCCGGCGAAGACCCGGTGCTGGCCGGTCGCCTGGTGGGTGAGTCGATCCGCGGTGTGCAGAGCCAGCACGTGATCTCGACGATGAAGCATTTCGCGCTCAACGACATGGAAACCTCGCGCAATTTCCACAGCGCCGAAATCGGCGAACAGGCGATGCGCGAGTCGGACCTGCTGGCCTTTGAAATCGCCCTGGACGAAGGCAAGCCCGGTTCGGTGATGTGCTCCTACAACCGCATCAACGGCACCTACGGCTGCGAACACGATTACCTGATGAACCAGGTGCTCAAGCAGGAATGGAAGTTCCCGGGTTTCGTGATGTCCGACTGGGGCGGTGTGCACAGTGGTTCGAAGGCGGCGCTGGCCGGCCTGGACCAGCAGTCGGCGGGCGAGGTGTTCGACAAGGCGGTGTATTTCGATGCGCCGCTGCGGCTGGCCGTGGCCGGTGGCACGGTGCCGCAGGCGCGCTTGGACGACATGGTGGCGCGGATCCTGCGCACGATGTTCGCGCACGGCAATTTCGACCTGCCGCCGCAGCATGTGCCGATCGACGATGAAGCGGGCTTTGCGGCCGCGCAGCGCACGGTGGAAGAGGGCAGCGTACTGTTGCGCAACGCCGGCGACGTGCTGCCGCTGGGCAAGGAGGTGCAGCGCATCGTGATCATCGGCGGGCATGCCGACAAGGGCGTGATCGGGGGCGGTGGTTCGTCGATGGTGGGCTGGACCGCGCGTGGCACCAATGCGGTGCCGGGCGTGCTGCCAACCACCTGGCCGGGCCCGGTGATCTTCCACCCGTCCTCGCCGCTGGAGGCGCTGCGCGCCGATCGCCCGGATGCGACCATCGAGTACGTGGACGGCCGTGACGTGGCGGCTGCCGCGCGCGCTGCCGCAGCAGCCGACGTAGCGATCGTGTTCGCGACGCAGTGGTCGGCCGAGTCGGTGGACCTGCCGCACATGAAGCTGCCGGACAACCAGGACACGCTGATTGCCGGGGTGGCCAAGGCCAACCCGAAGACGGTGGTGGTGCTGGAAACCAACGGTCCGGTCGAGCTGCCGTGGCTGCAGCAGGTGCCGGCGATCCTGCAGGCGTGGTACCCGGGCATCCGCGGCGGTGAGGCCATTGCGGCGCTGCTGACCGGCAAGGTGAATCCCTCGGGCCGGCTGCCGGTGACGTGGCCGGTGGACGCATCGCAGCTGCCTCGCCCGCACGTGAACGGGCTGGGCTTCAATCCGAAGCAGAAGCCGGACGACACCATCGATTACAACATCGAAGGCGCCAACGTCGGCTACAAGTGGTTCGCGGCCAAGGGCCTCACGCCGCAGTTCGCGTTCGGCCACGGGCTCTCGTACACGCAGTTCCAGTACGACAACCTGACCTACACGGCGATGGGCCAGCGCCTGGTGGCGACGGTGGACGTACGCAACACCGGCAAGGTGGCCGGTGCGGACGTGGCGCAGCTGTACCTGAAGATGCCCGAAGGCAGCACCACGCCGATCCGCCTGATCGGGTTCCAGAAGGTCACGCTGCAGCCGGGCGAATCGCGCCGGATCCGCATTGAGGCCGAACCGAAGGCGATGGCCAGTTTCGATACGCGCGACAAGCAGTGGAAGATTGCGGAAGGCCGTTACGAGCTGCAGCTTTCGCGTTCGGCCAATGAGCCGCTGCAGACCTCGCCGATGGTGTTGAGTGGTGGTGTGGTGAAGTGAGGTGTACGTGGTGCGTGGGCGTTTAGAGCGCTCACGCTTTACCGCGAACAGCCTTGGTCTGCGGGTGCACCTGGCTTGGCTGGCGGGTGTGGGTTTGCGGGACACGCTGCAAGTACATCCATGTAAGCTCGTTCGCGCCATCCATGGCGCTCTACGGTCCCGCAAACCCACCCCCGCCAGCCTTTGACAGTTGGCTGGTTGCCCACGGAAATCAAACGCAAGGCAACGGCAACGACAGCCGCGACGCTGTCGCTTTTCCCTGGCCACCGACTCACTGTCAAAGGGTCGGCGGGCATGGGGGTACGGGGGCTTTGCGAAACATGGATGTTTCGCAAGAGCCCCCATGGATGGGTTTACGGCGCCCCCCGTACCCCCATGCCCGCCGGCCCAAGCCAGGGACGCCCGCAGACCAAGGCTTTGGCTTTTGAGGCTCTGGCTTTTCAAGGCTCTGGCTCTCAAGGCTTTGCTGTAAAAGGCCGTTCGCGGCCAACCATCGGCACATATCGGCCGGGGAAGAACGGCGCTAGGCTGCGGAGGTAGGTCGCCATCACCTTCCCGGAGAGAGCCATGCGTGTTCGTGTCGTGCCTGTCGTGCTGTTGAGCCTGATGATTGCCGCCAGCGTGTCGGCGCAGACCGCGCCGATGACGCCGGACATTCCGGCCAAGGGATTCGTCACCCCTACCGCCGGGTATGACTACGACAAGCGCGAAGTGATGATTCCGATGCGCGACGGGACCAAGCTGTATACGGTCATCGTCGTGCCCAAGCGCGCGCGCAATGCACCGATGCTGTTGACCCGTACGCCCTACGACGCCGCCAACCGCGCCAAGCGCATCGATTCGCCGCACATGCGCGACATCCTCCCGCAGGGCGACGAAGTGTTCGTCGATGCCGGCTATATCCGCGTGTTCCAGGATATCCGCGGCAAGTACGGTTCCGAAGGCGATTACGTGATGACCCGGCCGCTGCGTGGCCCGCTCAATGCCACCAAGGTCGACCATGCCACCGACGCCTGGGACACCATCGACTGGCTGGTCAAGCACGTGCCCGAAAGCAACGGCAAGGTCGGCATGCTGGGCTCCTCGTATGAAGGCTTCACCGTGGTGATGGCGCTGACCAACCCACACCCCGCGCTGAAGGTCGCCGCGCCGCAGAGCCCGATGATCGATGGCTGGATGGGCGATGACTGGCTGAACTACGGCGCCTTCCGCCAGGTCAACTTCGGCTACTTCACCGGCCAGCTGGCCAAGCGCGGCAAAGGCCCGTCCATTCCCAGCACCGGCTACGACGATTACACCACCTTCCTGCGTGCCGGCTCGGCCGGTGACTATGCCAAGGCCAATGGCCTGGAACAGCTGGCGTGGTGGCACAAGCTGGTGGAACACCCGGCCTACGATGCCTTCTGGCAGGAACAGGCGCTGGATGCGCGCATGGCCAAAACCGAATTGAAAGTCCCCACCATGTGGCTGCAGGGCCTGTGGGACCAGGAAGACATGTGGGGCGCGGTGCACAGCTATGCCGCGATGGAGCCGCGTGACACCGGCAATACGCTCAACTATCTGGTCATGGGTCCGTGGCGGCACAGCCAGGTCAACTATGACGGCAGCAGCCTGGGCGCGCTGAAGTTCGACGGCGATACCGCCCTGCAGTTCCGCCGCGACGTGCTCAAGCCGTTCTTCGACCAGTACCTGGTCGACGGCGCGGCCAAGGCCGATACACCCCCGGTGCTGATCTACAACACCGGCGAAAACCACTGGGACAAGCTGCAGCAGTGGCCGCGTACCGCTGCCCAGACCAGACCGCTGTACCTGCGCGCCGGCGGCAAGCTCTCGTTCGAGGCGCCGCAGGCGGGGGAGGCCACGTACGAAGCCTACGTATCCGACCCTGCCAAGCCGGTCCCGTTCGCGCCGCGCCCGGTGCGCTTCGCCGACCGCGACATGTGGACCAGCTGGCTGGTCAAGGACCAGCGCTTCGTCGATGGCCGCACCGACGTGCTGACCTTCGTCAGCGAGCCGCTCACCGAACCGCTGCGGATCGGCGGCGCGCCGCAGGTGAACCTGCAGGCGGCCACCAGCGGCAGCGACAGTGACTGGGTGGTGAAGCTGATCGACGTGTATCCGGACCAGGTGCCGTCGACGCCGGAGATGGGCGGCTATGAGCTGGGCGTGTCGATGGCGATCTTCCGGGGCCGCTACCGCGAAAGCTTCAGCGAACCCAAGGCGATCGCCTCGAACCAGGTGCTCGATTACAGGTTCGGCCTGCCCACCGCCAACCACGTGTTCCAGCCCGGCCACCGGGTGATGGTGCAGGTGCAGTCCAGCCTGTTCCCGCTGTACGACCGCAACCCGCAGACCTTCGTGCCCAACATCTACCTGGCCAAGCCCGGCGATTACCAGAAGGCGACCCAGCAGGTGTGGCATGCACCGGGCAACGCGTCGTTCATTGCGTTGCCGGTGTACTGATGCCGGGGGCGATTAGCCGGATACGCTCGGGTAATCGGTATAGCCCTTGGCGCCGCCGCCATACAGCGTGTCCGGATCGAGGTCGGACAATGCCACGCCCAGGCGCAGGCGTTCGACCAGGTCCGGGTTGGCGATGAAGGCGCGCCCGAACGCGATCATGTCCGCATAGCCGGAAGCGATGGCCCGCTCGGCACTGTCCTTGTCGTAGCCGTTGTTGGCGATCCACGGGCCCTTGAACTTCGCGCGCAGTGCCGCGTAATCGAACGCGATGTTGTCGCGCGGGCCACCGGTGGCGCCTTCGATCACATGCACGAAGGCCAGGCCGCCAATGGCATCCAGGCGCTCGACCGCACGTTCGAACAACGGCTGCGGCTGCGAATCCCGCGCATCGTTGGCCGGGGTCACCGGCGACAGGCGCACGCCGGTACGCTCTGCGCCGATTTCCGAAGCGATCGCGCGCACCACTTCGTCGAGCAGGCGGGTGCGGTTTTCGATGCTGCCGCCGTATTCGTCGGTGCGCAGGTTGCTGCCATCACGCAGGAACTGATCGATCAGGTAGCCGTTGGCGGCATGCACTTCCACGCCGTCGAAACCGGCGGTGATCGCGTTGCGTGCGGCCTGGCGGAAGTCCTGGATCAGCGCGGGAATCTCGTCCAGGCGCAGCGCGCGCGGCTCGGAAACATCCTCGAAGCCCTTTGCGGTGAAGGTCTTGCCGTTGGCGCGCAGCGCGCTGGGTGCCACCGGCACTTCGCCGTCCGGAAGCAGGCTGGTGTGCGAGATGCGGCCCACGTGCCAGAGCTGCAGCACGATGCGGCCGCCGCGCGCATGCACCGCATCGGTCACCTTGCGCCACGCATCGATCTGGGCCTGGCTGTAGATGCCGGGCGTGTCCAGGTAGCCCTGGCCGAGCGGGCTGATCTGGGTGGCTTCGGCGATGATCAGGCCGGCGCTGGCGCGCTGCTCGTAGTACTGGATGGCCAGCGGGTTGGGCACGCGGCCTTCGATGGCGCGGTTGCGCGTCAACGGTGCCATCGCGATGCGGTTGCCGACCTCGATCGCGCCGAGCCGGGTGGGGGTGAACAACGTACCGTCAGGGGACTGTGTCATGTGCGATGCCTTGGGGAAGGGAAGTCGTGCAGGGATACGACACCCAGCATAGGCCCGGGTGCGTTGCAGCGATGGGAAGCATTGTTGCGGGGCGCTGCGTGCACGTTGTGTAACGCATCCGGGGCGTAGGGTAGTGAGGTACCCAAGCAGAGGCAGTGCAATGATCGATTACCAACTCAAGGGCAAGGTTGCCATCGTCACCGGTGGCGTTTCCGGTATCGGCCTGGCCGTGGCCGAGCTGCTGGCCGATTCCGGCGCGGCGGTGGCGGTGTGGGACCTCAAGGACGACGCGGTGCAGAAGACCGCCGAAGCCATCCGTGGTCGTGGCGTCAATGCGATCGGCATTGCCCTGGACGTCACCGATGAAGCGGCGGTGGACGCGGCCGTACAGCGCACGGTGCAGGAACTGGGCGGGCTGGATATTGCTGTCAACAACGCAGGCATCGGTGGCCCGTCGGCGACCAGCGGCGAGTACCCGGTGGACGGCTGGAAGCGCGTCATCGACGTGAACCTCAACAGCGTGTTCCTGTGCCAGCGCGCGCAGATCCAGGCGCTGCGCAAGGGCGGCAAGGGCGGCAGCATCATCAACATGGCCTCGATCCTGGGCCAGGTCGGGTTCGCCAATTCGGCCGCCTACGTGGCCGCCAAGCACGGCGTGGTGGGCCTGACCCAGACCGCAGCCTGGGAACACGCGGGCGACAACATCCGGGTCAACGCGGTTGGCCCGGGCTTCATTGCCACGCCGCTGCTGGACAAGATGGATCCGACCGTACGCAAGGCGCTGGAAGCCAAGCACGCGCTGAACCGGCTGGGGAAGGCGGAAGAAGTGGCAGCGCTGGTGGCCTGGCTGGCCAGTGCCGACGCGTCGTTCGCTACCGGTACGTATTACGCCATCGATGGCGGTTACCTGGCCCAGTAAACACCGTGGGGCAGGAGCGGGCCTGGCCCGCTCCTGCACGCCATGCTCACGCCCGACTTCACGGCACTCCCACGACGCTCACGCAAGGCTGGAACCATTGCCGAGGAGAGCTGGATGGGACTGGAACAGGATCTGTCGATTCTGCTGCGCATTGCCGCAGCAATGTTGTTTGGTGGCGTGCTCGGCCTGGAGCGGGAGTTGGGCAAGCATGCGGCCGGGCTGCGCACGCACATGCTGATTGCCGGCGCGGCCGCGCTGATCGTCGGCCTGGGCGACAGCATCGCCGAGCATTTCCAGCAGGAGCGCTACCGTGACCTGCTGCAGGTGGATCCGGTACGCCTGATCGAGGCGGTGGTGGCGTGCGTTGGCTTCGTGGCGGCGGGCACCATCCTGCGTGGCAACCGCGATGACGAGGTCAGCGGTTTGACCACGGCCAGTTCGCTGATCATGGCCGCGGCCATCGGCATCGCGGTGGGGATCGGGGAATATGTGATTGCGATCGGGGTCAGCGTGATGTGCGTGATCGTGCTGACGGTGTTTCGTCGATTGGCAAAAAAGCTGGAGTCACCATGAGCAGCGAACGTCCGTTCGAGATCAAACGCCTTGATCACCTGGTGCTGCGGGTACAGGATCTGCAACGTGCCGTGGCCTTCTACCGCGATGTATTGGGCTGCACGGTAGCGCGCGAGCGCCCGACGCTGGGCATGGTGCACCTGCATGCAGGATCCTCGATGATCGACCTGGTGAGCGTAGAAGGTGCGTTGGGCAGCCGTGGTGGTCCGGCGGCCGGCGCGCAGGGACGCAATCTCGAGCACCTGTGCCTGCGCATCGAGCCGTTCGACGAGACGGCGCTGCGCGAGCACCTGACGATGCACGGGGTGGCGGTGGATGGGCAGGTCAGCAGCAACCTGGGTGCGGAAGGCGATGGGCTGTCGCTTTACCTGCGCGACCCCGATGGCAACGGGGTGGAGCTCAAGGGACCGGCCAGTCCGTGCTGCGGTTAGGCAGCCAATCCGCTGTGGGGGCGTAGATCTTTGGTTTAATGGGCGGATCGTGAACGCTTCGCCATGGTTGGACCATGATCATTTCCGCTTCCACCGATTACCGCGCCGCCGCGCAACGCCGGCTGCCGCCGTTCCTGTTCCATTACATCGACGGCGGCGCCTACGCCGAGCACACGCTGCGCCGCAACGTCGAAGACCTGGCCGGCATCGCGCTGCGCCAGCGGATCCTGCGCAACGTGGCCGACCTCAGCCTGGATGCGGAGCTGCTGGGTGAGCGCATGGCGATGCCGGTGGCGCTGGGGCCGGTGGGGCTGACCGGGATGTTTGCGCGACGGGGCGAGGTGCAGGCGGCGAGAGCGGCGGCGAGCCGCGGCATTCCGTTCACGCTGTCGACGGTGTCGGTGTGTGCGATCGAGGAGGTGGCGCCGGCCATCGGTCGCCCGATGTGGTTCCAGTTGTATGTGCTCAAGGACCGCGGTTTCATGCGTAATGCGCTGGAACGCGCCAAGGCGGCAGGGGTCACCACGCTGGTGTTCACGGTGGACATGCCCACGCCCGGCGCGCGCTACCGCGATGCGCATTCGGGGATGAGCGGCCCCAACGCGCCGTTGCGGCGCATGCTGCAGGCCGTGACCCACCCGCGCTGGGCGTGGGACGTTGGGTTGCGTGGGCGCCCGCATGACCTGGGCAACATCTCCACCTACCGCGGCAATCCCACCGGGCTGGGCGATTACATCGGCTGGCTGGGCAGCAATTTCGATCCTTCCATTTCGTGGAAGGACCTGGAATGGATCCGCGAGTTCTGGACGGGGCCGATGGTGATCAAGGGCATCCTGGATCCCGAAGACGCGCGCGATGCGGTGCGCTTCGGCGCCGATGGCATCGTGGTATCCAACCATGGCGGCCGCCAGCTGGACGGGGTGCTGTCGACGGCGCGCGCGCTTCCGGCCATCGCCAGTGCGGTCAAGGGCGAGGTGGAGATCCTGGTCGATTCGGGCATCCGCAGCGGGCTGGACGTAGTTCGCATGCTGGCGCTGGGTGCTGACGGCGTCCTGCTGGGCCGCGCGTTCGTGTATGCGCTGGCGGCTCACGGCGAGGCCGGCGTGGCCAACCTGCTGGATCTGATCGCGAAGGAAATGCGCGTGGCGATGACGTTGACCGGCGCGCGGAACATTCGCGAGATCAGTGAGGATTCTCTTGTCGGTTTGTCGCGCTGAAAGCGGTAACGCGGTAAAGCGGTGAAGCCTTGGTCTGCGAATTTGCCTGGCTTGGGCCGGCGGGCATGGGGGTACGGGGGGCGCCGTAAACCCATCCCTGGGGGCTCTTGCGAAACATCCATGTTTCGCAAAGCCCCCGTACCCCCATGCCCGCCGACCCATTGACAGTGAGCCGGTGGCCTAGGGAGAAGCGACAGCGTAGTGGCTGCCGTTGCCGTTGCCGTTGCCGTTGCCCTTGTATTTGATTTCCGTGGGTCACCGGCCAACTGTCAAAGGCTGGCGGGGGTGGGTTTGCGGGACCGTAGAGCGCCATGGATGGCGCGAACGAGCTTACATGGATGTACTTGCAGCGTGTCCCGCAAACCCACACCCGCCGGCCAAGCCGCGGACGTTCGCAGACCAGGGCTTTTTGCTCTTGCTTGTGCTCTTGCTCTTGCTCTGCGCCGTACGCGCTAAACCAACATCACTCGCAGCGGACTGCAGTGATGATGTTGTCCTTGTCGAGGTAGACGCGCAGGCGGTCGGGACGGTGGTCGCGGGTGGCGACGGTGGAGCCGGGGCCGATGGGGATGATCAGCCCGGCGCCGCTCTGCTTGAAGACAGTGCGCATGGTGGCTTCGTCGGCATTCTTGCCGATGGCCCAGGTCAGGCCTTCGGCGTGGCATTCGCCGCTGCCGGTGATTTCCGGCCCGGGCGCGGTGGCGCAGGCGGACAGGGACAGGGTGGCCAGGGCCACCAGCGGAAGCACGTTGCGCGAACGGGTCGTCATGGGTCGCTCCTGCGGTTGCCAGCCCCGACCATACCACCGCCGTAGTGGCCCCGGGGTGGGCGCCGCTACACTGGTGGCCGGAGTCGACGAAGGAGCCGGTGGTGCTGCACGTGTTCATGCTGGGGGGGCGTCATGCCCGCGCGCGGATCGAAGTCCATGACGTGGCGTTCGCCAACGTTGAACGCATCGAAGATGCATATCCGCAGCTGCGCCGGGACTGGTTTGGCGAGGCCAGGGGCCTGCATGTCGATGGCTGGTTGGCCGTCGATGGGGTCGAGGAGTATCGGGTAGCGTTTGGCGACGCCGCCCCGGCGGCGGACGAGCCCCGGCTGTTCTTCGTCAATCTGGGTGGCTATGTGCCCGGCGCACTGGGCGAGGCGCATGATTACCTGCTGCTGGTCGCGCCTGATCTGGCGGCGGCCCGGCGCAAGGCCAAGGCGCTGCAGGATGCGCGCTGGGACAAGCCGCATACCGATGCGTTGCTGGAGGTAGATGACTGCATCGCCATCGACCAGGTGGGGGGCCGCCATGTACAGCTGGTGCGCGCTGCGCATGCAGGCATCCAGCAGGTCAGCGATTACATCGTGATCGGCTGAGCGCGCAGCGTCGACCACAGCGCCTCCAGGTGCTGCACGAACGCTGCCGGCGCGGTCGCCAGGTTCGCGCTGCCGTGGTGTTCGCCGCCGAAGGGCTCCTCCCCGGGCAGCGACACCCGCGTTTCACCTTCGATTCCGTAGCCGGTGCCGCCGTCTATCAGGCTGATGTGCAGCTGGTGCGGGTCGATGCCGCCCCCACAGAACGTGTGGCTGGCCAACGTGATCTCTGCCTGGCCATCGCCATCCAGGTCGGTCACGCCCACGTGCTCCAGAAACCAGCCCGCTTCCAGGTCCAGTCCGGCGCAGGGCTGGCGGATCTGACGCTGCCATTGCTTGCTCCAGGCCCCGCGCGGGTCCGACCGGGCATGCAGCTGCGCAGTCAGCACCGCGACCTCGAGCACGTTGCCGCTGTCGGCATCCTCATGGGTTTCGTCTCTTCGCTCCAGCACCAGCAGGCCTTCCCCGTGGCGGTCGCGGAAATGCACGCGCCGAAGCACGTGGTCGCCCCCCGGTAGCGGCGCCGCAGTGGCCACCGGTTCGGGAAGCAGGGTCAGTTCGTGCACCGCCGCCGCCGGCCCCTGCTCGGCACAGGCGGCCAGTGCCAGGCAGGCGGCCCCCATCAGCACAGGGTTGAGCAGGCGGAACAGGCGGGGCGGGCAGGCGGTATCGTGCATGGGGGGGCGTCGCGTAGCTGCCGTGATCATTACCCATCCCCTGCCGGCATGACCACGCACCGCGTCGCGACCGGCTCGTTTCGAGGGCCCGGATTGACTCGTCCGGCCCGTGTTGCTGCAGTGCAGCGAATTCACCGGGCGGTAGCCGGCTGCAAAACAGCCACGCTATAGTGGTCGATCAATGCGGTGCCCGCTTTCGTGCCCGGGCTGTATGGCGCGTCGTACCTGACCAAATTCATGACTGCTGAAACGACTACTCCGCCGGCCGCTCCGGCCCAGGCTTCCGGTCCGCTGTTCTACCGCCAGCCGCTGCCGCTGCAATCGGACAAGCACGCCAACTGGCGCCTGCGTCCGGGTTCGCTGGCGTTCGCCGCCGAGACCAACGCCATTCCGGCGGTGATCGGCGAATTCGGCATGGCCGCCCAGCATTTCCCCATCCTGTTCACCGGCCAGGATGCCTCGCCGATCGTGGCCGTGGGCCTGGCCCGCCGCAACCTGTTCGTGACCGACGGCAAGTGGGCCGACGACACCTACGCCCCGGCCTACCTGCGCCGCTATCCGTTCGTGTTCGTGCAGGCCGAGGACGACAATTTCCTGCTGGCGCTGGATGCCGATTCGGAACAGGTCAACCAGGGCGTCAGCGACGAAGGCGAGCCGCTGTTCGTTGATGGCAAGGCGACCGAACTGGTCGACAACGCCATGAAGTTCTGCGCCGATTTCACCCGCGAATACGAACAGACCCGCCAGTTCAGCGCCGCGCTGAAGGAACAGGACCTGCTGGTCGAGCGCAGCATCGACGTGACCCTGCCCAGCGGTGAAAAGATGTCGGTGAACGGCTTCCACGTGGTGGACGTCGAGAAGTTCGCCAAGCTGCCCGACGCCATCGTCGTCGCCTGGCATCGCAACGGCTGGCTGGCCTCGATCCACCACCACCTGAGCTCGCTGGCGCGCTTCAATGCGCTGGTGCAGCGCCAGAGCGCGCAGGTCGCTGCCGCGGCCTGATCACGCAATGGCGTGTGAGGACAGAAAACGGCGGCCGCAGGGCCGCCGTTTCTGTCTGTCCCGGCATCAGGAACGGCTGCCCCGTGCCTGGCGCAGCTGCCGTCGGAACGCCTCAAGCTTGCTGGAGCGGGGTTGGAGGTCGATCCCGACCCAGCGGTCCTGCTCGCGGCCATCGGCATCGATCTGCAGTTCGTGATGGAACAGTTCGCGGGTGCCGATGGCGCTGTCGCTGATGCCGGTCACCTCGCTGATCGACGCCACCACGCGGCGACCGCTGCCCAGCCGCTGGACATGCACCACGAAATCAACCGCACTGGCGATCTGCCGACGCACGTTGTCTTCGCTGCCCTGGAAGCCCGCGAGTCCTGCCAGGATCTCCAGCCGTTGCAGGCAGTCGCGCGCGGAGCTGGCGCGCACAGTGGCCATGGAGCCATCGTGCCCGGTCGCCATCGCCTGCAGCATCTCGATGACCTCGGCGCCGCGCAGTTCACCGACCAGGATCCGGTCGGGGCGCATGCCCAGGCTGCTGCGCATCAGCTCGCGGATGCCGACCGCGCCCTGGCCGTCCGTGCCCGCTGCGCGGCTTTCCAGACGCACGACATGCGGGTGCTTGAGCGTCAGTTCGGCAACCTCCTCGACGGTGGCGATGCGTTCGTCGGCCGGAATGTATCCGGCCATGGCGTTGAGCAGCGCGGTTTTCCCCGAATCGGCGGTGCCGCAGACGAGGACGTTGCAGCGGCCCAGCACCATCGCGTTCAACAGCGCATGCACGGCGGGATCGAACGTGCCCATGCGCAGCAGCTCGTCACAGGTGAACGGGGTCCTGCGGAACTTGCGGATGGAGACCACCGGGCCATCCAGCGCCAGCGGCGGGATGATCGCGTTGAGATGGCCACCAGCGGGCAGGCGTACGTCCGCGATCGGGCAGTCTTCGTCCAGCCGGCGCCCCAGCGGGGCCAGGATGCGGCGCAGGATCCGCAGCAGGTGGTCATCATCGGTGAAACGCTGGTTGATCGGTACCAGCTGCCCGGCCTGGGAGACATGGATATCCCGGTAGCCGTTGATAAGGATGGCATCGATGGCGGGATCGCGCAGCAGGTCTTCCAAGGGGCCGAAGCCGGTCAGTTCCTTGACCAGCGCGGCTGCCACGATTTCCATTTCGGCGGCATTGACCGGGATGCGCCATTCCTGCACGAACCGGTCGGTCTGGGTGGTTACGTAGCGGGCTACCGTGACCGGCGACCAGGCGTCGATGTCGACCTGCCCATCCTCGATGCTGTTGAGCAGGTGCTCATGGGCAGCGGCCAGCACCCGCAGGAAGTCCTCGGACTGCGCGAACGGCACCCGTGGGTCCGCTGCCGGATCCGCCGGCACGGAATCCGCATGCGCAGCGACCGGGCCGAGCGGGGCTACTTTCTTTTCCATTGACGGCTGTCCAGGAAGCGCATGAGGGTTTCCAGCGGGGTGTGCGGCCGCGCAGGCGGCGCGGCAGGGCACAGGCGCGCCAGCAAGGGCGCGAGCGCGCGCAGGTAGGGCGCGCGAGGGGCATCGTGCAACAGCAGGTGCCCATGGTTGGCGCTGGTGCGCAGGCGTTCGCAGCAGGGCAGGGCAGCCAGCAATGGCAGGCCGAACCGGTCAGCGATCTGGGCCGGGCCCAGTCCGCCGCCCTGGTGGTGGCGGTTGATGACCAACTGCAGGCGCGCGTCGCGGCTGCCGATGGCGTCCAGGTGTTTCAACACCTGGTCGAGTGAGACCAGCGTGCCGATCGCCGGGTCGGCGACGAGCCAGATCTCATCGGCACCGTTGAGGAGGGAGCGGGGAACCTGGCGGACCGGAACACCACCCAGGTCGCACAGCACCGTGCCGAACACCCCGCGCAGGCGCTGCATCAGTACGGCTGGATCGGCAAGGGTACCGCCATCTCCGCTTGCCGGCTGTCCCAGCAGGTGAAGTCCGCCTTCGTGCCGGGTCACCACCGTGCGGACCAGGTTGGCGTCGATGCGGTTGGCATGGCGCAGCGCATCTTCGTAGTGGAACTGGCTGTCCACGTTGAGATACAGCGCGGCATCGCCGGCCGGTTGGCCGAGGTCGACCAGCAGGGTGTCGGTGGCGTCGTCCTCTCCGGCGCGGGGCGCGGCGAGCTGTTGCGCCATCACCCCCAGATGGGTGGCCAGCGTGCTGGTGCCGACCCCGGCGCGTACGCCCAGCAGCAGGATAAGCCGGGCCTTCGCGGCGCCCGGCGCCGGCATGTCGGGAACATCGGCAGGCAGGGCGGCGGCGCGGCGCAGCAGGGCGTCGATCTCGGCGGTGCTCGCTTCCAGGTCGAGAATGTCGCGCAGGCCCGCCCGTACGGCCGCGACAATGCCATCTTCCTCCTTCGACGATGTCGACCCCACCGCGACCAGCGGCAGGTCCGGATGACTGCGCTGGAGCCGCCTGGCCAGTTCGCTGGAGGCCTGGGCGGCCCCGCGCAGATAATCCAGCAGCACCACGCAGGGGCCGCTGCGACGATGAACGTCGAGGGCACCCGGAGGCGCGGCACTGTCCTGCCAGTGCACGCGCATGCCGACCGGGAGCCGGGCTTCGAGCAGGGCGGCCAGGTGGCTGGCCGGGGCGTAGAGGACGAGGGTCATCGGTGGCGGCCTGGGGTGCAGCAGCTGGAGGGTAGCGGCCATGGGAGGCGTCCTTGCGCGCGGGCACGTCAGTCGATGTTCCGCCACCGCTGGCCCCGGCGGATGCACAAAATCGGCAGGATGCCTACATGCCGCCCTGTGATGGACCGATGGAAACAAAGTGAACGTAGGATATTGACGCCGTGTAAACACCTTCACGCAGAAACTCGCGAAAACGTACCGATATTCTGTCCGGTAGAACCCGCGATGCATTCTGAAGGGGGAATGCACAGCAAACCAGGAAGGGGCCTGCACGGTGGATGGCGACCATCGTGGAGTCCACGCCAAACGGGGAAACCACTGTCATGGCCGATGGTGAAGTGCAGGAAGTCCACGGTACCGCGTTACGCCAGCATGACCTGGCGTCGCTGGGCGGTGTGCTCCGGGTCTGCGAAGTGGAAATGGTGCTGCTGGACGACAACGGGCCGCGCGCATCGATCCAGTCGCAGGTACATGATGAATCGCTGTTCTGCACGGTCACCTGCGGTTTCCAGTTTCGCGGACGCTTCACGTTGCCGCCGGAATGGTGCCTGCTCGGTTTCATCCACGAGACCGACGAGTCGCGAAGCTGGTGCCACGGCGTGAGCCTGGGCGCGGGTACGGCATTGACGGTGTTTCCCGAAGGCGCCAGTGAATTCGCGCTCAGTGCCGGCAGCCGTTTCAGCTTCCTGCTTACGCCCATGCAGCGGGTGCAACGCAAACTCACCGAACTCAGCCTGCGTTCGAACCTGCCTTTCGGGCAGGCGCTGTCGCTGTTCGATGCGGGCGGCAGCGGTTCCGGCCTTGCCGGACGCTACGCGCAGCTTCCCGCATGGCTTGGCGGCGCGGGTCCGGCCCTGCCTGCTGACGCCGCGACCCTGCTGCTGCACGAACACGTGCAGGCCCTGCTCGCGGCCCAGGGCCAGAGCCGGGCGGCCAATTCCCGTGCGCGCCGCGCGCACTACCTGATCTCACAGCGCGCCGAATCCTTCATGCGGCAGAATCTGCGGCGCAACATCTACATGCACGAGATCTGCGCCGCGGCGGGCGTGAGCGAGCGTGCACTGCGCTATGCCTTCGAGGACCTGTTCGGCACCTCACCCAACCGGTACCTGTCGATGCTGCGGCTGTGCGCCGCATGCCGCGGCCTGTCGATGGCCGACGCCACCCGCAAGTCGGTCAAGGCGGTGGCGCTCAGCTGTGGCCTGTGGGATCTGTCGCGGTTCGCCGACAACTATCGGCGCGTATTCGGTGAGCTGCCCCGGGACACCCTGATGCGTGCGCCCGCCTCGGCGGGCATCCCGGCCTGAAGGCTCGTTTCCGGCATCGTGCCGGAATTGCGCATCCACATGCCGCATTCCTCCCTCGTCTTGCCGGAACGCACGTTCGTGCTGCCGGATCGAAGCGTCTGCGCGTCCATCCCGGCGCTCTAATGACCACGAAGCGCCGACGCGTGGATATGGCCCTGGATGTCCAGGACCACGCGACCGGCACACTTTGTCCTGGCTCGCTGTCAACCGCGGGATGTCTCCCCCGTCATCGCTCAGGGGGCAGCGAGCCAGGCCATTTCTCGCCTGCGATCCGTCTCAGCCGGCAGCCCGCTCGCTGGTGATCACCGCACCTTCGCGCATCACCAGGGTCACCGGCGTCCGTTCCACGACGTCCAGCAACCGTTGCCACTGCACGTCATCAAGCGCACCGCTGGCATGCAGCACCCGGTGGACCAGCAGGCGGTTGTCGGCGTCGCGGGAGGAGGACAGTTCGGCGCGGAACTCGCCGAGGTCCCAGCCCTTCTTCTCCGCATACATGCGCAGGGTGATGGCCGTGCAGGCCGACAGCGCCGCCAGGTACAGCTCGAACGGCGCCATGCCCGCGCCCTGTCCGCCGAGCGTGGCAGGCTCATCGGCCACCACGTGGTGTGCACCGGCGTGGATCTGGTGACGGTAGTTGGGGCCGTCGGAAACAATCCTGACCTGTGCCATGGCGTACGCTCTGCAACGGGAATGTGGGGCGCCGAGCATGCCATGCCGGCTGGCTGCGCGCAGCCTGCCAGCAGCGGGACGGTTTGTTGCCTTCGCGGTGGTTACTCCACGCCGGGGATCTTCACCTTCAATGCCGTCGCCTCGGCGTCGCAGTCCTGGGCCACCACGCCGCTGCCGCGCAGGCTGTCGATCTCGGCACGGGCCGCCCTCATATCCGCGTTGAAGGTTTCATTGGCATGCAGCACCGCGACGGCGCCAGCGCCGACCGCACGGCCCTGCAGCACATCGCTTTGCCAGTGCGCGTTGCAGATCAGCCGGTTTTCGCCGAACGCGCGACCGCGGGCGAGCACGGCATCGGCCTGGGCCGGGCTCAGCTCGCTCAGCAGCAGTGCCCAGGCCCAGCCGATCGAGGTATGCCCGGACGGATAGGAGCCGTCGGTGCGCAGCGAGGCTTCGTCGGCCGGGAAGCAGGTCTTCTCTTTGTAGAACACGAACGGCCGTGTGCGCTTGTAATGGTCCTTGGCCGCGTACGTGGCCAGGCCCGCATCGACGAGGGTGCGTTGCAGCAGCAGGTAGAGGCGCGGCGTATCCTGCTGGCTGATCGGCACCCCCAGCGCGCAGGAAAACGTGCTGGCCACCTGCGGGAAGCGCAGGTCGGCATCGCGGCTGGCCAGCGCGTAGCGCGGACTGGATTTCAACTTCTGCGATGCCCGGCTGGTCGCCTGGTCGCGGGCAAACCCGGCCGAGCCCTTGGCGGGAGGCGGCGGCAGCAACAGCAGGCTGTCGGGCAGCGCACGTCCCAGGTAGCCGGCGGGTACGCCCGGGCGCAGCTCCGGAACGGGCGCCGGCTGCGGCGGCATTGCGGAGGGGATCAGTGCCGGTGCCGGGCTGGTCAGCGGACCGGTGGCGCAGCCGGCCAACAGCACGACGGACAGCCAGGACGCCTTGCGAAGAGCGGGCATGGGAATCTCCATCCGTAGGGTTCTACTGGCCGGCCGCACCACGCGGCGCGGCATCGCGCAGGGGAAAGCGCACTTCGATCCGCGCACCGCCGAGCGGGCTGGTGCCCACGTGCAGGGTGCCGGCCAGCAGGCGTGCGCGTTCTTCCATGCTGATCAGGCCCAGCCCGGGCGTGCGCCGCAGGTGGCTGGCCAGGATGCCCACGCCATCGTCATCCACCCGCAGCACCACGTTCTGCCCACGCACGCACACCAGCACGTCGGCCACGCTGGCGCGTGCGTGCTTGTCCACGTTGTTGACCGCTTCCTGGACGATCCGGAACAGGCTCAGCTCCTGTTCGTCGTTCAGGCGTGGCGCGTCCTCGATGGTGCAGCGCAGCCGCAGCCGTCCGCGTGCGTTGCGCTTGATGCAGAACGCATCCAACGCACTGGCCAGCCCGGTGAAGCGCAGGATGCTGGGGTGCAGTTCGTGCGAAATGGCGCGGATGTCGTTGGACACCGACAACAGCTGGTCCTGCAGTTCCACCACGCTGGGGCGCTCGGCAGGCGGGATGTGGTTGCGCAGGGTGCTGAGCCGGATCGAGATCGCGGCCAGCGACTGGTTGACGTCGTCATGCAGGTCGCGCGCGATCCGGGTGCGTTCCTCTTCCTGCACCACCAGCATCCGCCCGGTGACTTCGCCCAGGCGCGCGTACGCACGCTGCAGTTTTATCCGGTTGGACAGCTTCTGCTCGGAAAGTGCGCCGAGGAACAGCAGTGCGAACCCCGTGCACAGGGTCCAGGCCTGGCCGGTGAGCAGGTTGCGCTCGGGCGTCCAGAAGCCGAACGGTCCCATCGCTTCCAGGCCCAGCTGCATCCCCAGCACCGCCACTACCACCATGGTCATGGATGCCCCCGCGATGCCGAACACGATCAGTGCCCAGACCAGCAACGGAATCGGCGCCAGGGTGAGCAGCGGGGTGACTACACCGTCCTGCCAGTCCACCGTCCACAGCACCACCAGCAGGCCCAGCAGCAGCAGGGCCAGGCCCAACGTCTGCCAATGCCAGCCGTGGCGGCGCTCGGGTGCTTCAAGGATGCGGGCCACGTTGACCAGGGCCGGCACCAGCAGCAGGTAGCTGACGCTGCTGGTGAGGGCGAACTCGCGCATCGTGGCGGGCGCCAGCGCAGAACCGCGTCCACCCAGCGCCAGCGCGTACCACCACGCCCCGCACAGGGGCAGCAGTACACAGGCCAGCAGCAGGAACAGGGTCAGGTCGCGGTAGTCCTCCAGCGCAGCGCGGTCGCCGCGCCAGCGCTGCAGCAGCCACGCCACCATTGCCACCATGGCGAACTCGCCCAGGCTGGCCAGCAGGCGCGGCAGTGCCGACAGCGGCACCAGCAGCAACGACAGCACGGTGCCGGCGCAGGCGGCGAGTATGCACCCGCGCCATTGGCTGCGCGGGGTGAACAGCAACCAGCCGAGCAGTACCGGGCCGGGTATCCACAGCACCTGCAGCTGCGGGTTGTGGCCAAGCGTGGGCAGCCAGTGGCCGAGCATGCAGCCGACCAGGAGCGGGAGTACATTTGTTATGAGAATGCGCACATCCAGTGGAGAGGATGTGAAGCGCTCACTGCGACGTGAGGGCGAGCGGTTCTGGGCAGTGTCCGGCGGGGTCGCGCCGACCTGGTTCACCTGGCTGCTGGCCTGCACTCTGCACCTCGGGGGAGATGCGCGGGATCGCCACACTGGCAATCCATGCGCCATAACGTGGTACGACTTTCGGGGTGAGCAACGGACTGCGACCGGTCGTGGCTGGGGGGTCCGGCGGCACGACTTGTCGCCATGTCGTAACGGCCCCACAATCGCGCCGATGAGAACAGGTTGACTCGACGCGCGCTATCCACATTCCGACGAATCCGGGAGCTGGCGATGGACGAACCGATGTCCCCCTACAGCCGTTTTGTCGTTGACGGCTTTGATGCGGACGCCCTGCTGGGGGTGGTGCGCGATACCCGCTTCGAGCAGCGGCTGCTGGCTGCCGGCCACTTCCGCGCCTGCGTGCAACGCCTGGTCTTTCCCGAGTTCAGTCTGGACAGTGGCGCCTACACGCTGCCGATCTTTGCCAGTGGAAGCTTCAGCCAAGGCATGATCGCGCTGGCCCTGGCCGTCACGTGCGCGCAGCCGATGTGGGCAAACGGACGCTGGATCGCAGCGGGCCAGATCATGGTGTTTGCCGAGGACAGCGAGTTGAACGTGCGCCCCAGTCCCGGGGGCTGGCAATGGGCAGTGATGCTCATTCCGCGCACCGTGCTGCAGCGGGAAGCGGTGCAGCGGGTCGGGCGCGAATTGCGGCTGCCCAAGGTGGGCTGGTACAGCCGCGGGGCGGCCCCCAGGGACGCCCGCAACCTTCGCGAAGGGGTGTTCACGGTGCTTCAGGACGCCGCCGGTTGGCAGGGGATTGTCCGGCCCGAGCAGCTGGAGATGCAGGCAGCCACCCTGCT
Source organism: Stenotrophomonas sp. CCNWLW57 (assembly GCF_037203925.1). NCBI lineage: Bacteria > Pseudomonadati > Pseudomonadota > Gammaproteobacteria > Lysobacterales > Lysobacteraceae > Stenotrophomonas > Stenotrophomonas sp. CCNWLW57. Next base: position 328,268 of record NZ_JBBCBJ010000003.1, on the reverse strand, counting down.
GGGGGTGTTCATCGATGCCGTGGCGGCGTCAGATGGCGGACCCGAACGGCGGGGGTTGGGCAGCTGCAACGAGCGCCGCCGCGACGCCATCGTGCGCCAGGCAGAGGCCTATCTGAAATTGCAGCTGGAGAATCCCTATGACAGCCGGGCGCTGTCCCGGCACCTGGGCGTGGGCGAACGCCAGCTGGAGCGTCTGTTTCGTGACGCCTACGGGCATGGCCCGTGCCACTGGCACCAGCTGGCGCGGTTGAACCTGGCCCGCAGTGCCCTGCGGCATGCCCGGGGCTCGGTGGGGGTGACCGAGGTGGCGACGCGTTTCGGCTTTGCGCATCTGGGTCGCTTCTCGGTGATGTACCGCGACGTGTTCGGCGAAAGCCCCCGGGATACCCTGCGTGGCTGAACCGTTTTGAACGTCCGTCACAGTGTGAAGCAACGTCACGGCGCCATCACGTCGGCACCATCAAGGTCGAATCGTTGTGCGGGGCCGGCGCTACCGCTGGCGCGCAGAGCACTTCGATCAGGGGACGATTGATGCCACGGGAGACGACAACATGCAGGTTTCGTATTCGCCGGCGGAGTGCCGGTATCGCAGGGTAGTGCTGGCCGACGACCACCGCGTGGTGGCGCAGGGCATCGAGCATTTGTTGGAGGACCGGTTCGAGTCGATCGAACTGGTGTCTTCCGGACAGGAACTGGTTGACGCCGTCAGGCGGGATCCGCCCGACGTCGTGGTGGCCGACATCAGCATGCCTGGCCTGACCGGCATACAGGCACTGCGTCGGATGCGCGAAGAGGGCTACGAGATGCCGGTGGTGTTCCTCACCATGCATGACGAGTCGAGCGTGGCCGCCGAGGCGATCCGCGCCGGCGCCCGCGGCTATGTGCTCAAGAGTGCGGCGGGTGAGGAACTGGTGCGGGCGTTGGCGGGCGTGATGGGCGGGCACACGTACGTGACCCCGACCCTGGCGGTGGATGCCATCACCAATGCGGGCCGGCAGCAGTACGTGCTGACCGACAAGCAGCTGCGCATCCTGGAGTACGTCGCGCGCGGCCTGCGCTCCAAGCAGATCGCCTACGAACTTGGGGTGTCGGTGCGCACGATCGAATCGCACAAATACGCGATCATGCAGGAGCTCGGCGTGCACGGCACGCTGGAACTGGTGCGCAAGGCCGAACACGAAGGCCTGATCCGGCACTGAGCACCGTCTGCATACGGGACGCGGGCAAGTAGATTTACTTGCCCGCGTCCGGTTGTTTTTCCCTTGTCCGGGGCGCAGGCACGGCACACCATCAGGGAACGCGTTGACCTGGCGGGAACCATGAATGCTGCCCGTGTGCTGCTTGCCGAAGACGGCTCCGCCATGGGCCGGCAACTGCGTGGCCTGCTTGCCGAACAGTTCGAGGTGATCGGCCTGGTGCAGGACGGCGCCTCGCTGGTCAAGGCGGCGCAATCGATGCTGCCCGACGTGGTGGTCACCGATATCGCGATGCCGGAACTCAACGGGCTGGAAGCGGCGCGCCGTCTGCGCGTGCAGCGGCCCGTGCTGGGCGTGGTGTTCATCACCGTCCACTCCGAATCGCAGCTGGTGGACCAGGCCATGGCGCTGGGGCCCTGCAGTTACGTGCTGAAGTCCGACGCGGGCGATGACCTGGCCATGGCCGTGCAGGCCGCATTGCGCGGCGAACGCTTCCTCTCGCACTCGCTGTAGGCAGATCCGTCGTTCAGATCAGCATGCCTGCCAGCTTGGCGACCAGATCGTCGACCGACATCGCCACCAGCGCCAGGGGCAGCAGTGGCGCCAAGGCGGGCAGGGCCATGCCCAGCAGGGTCCAGCGGGTGAACGGTACCACTGACATCGATGCGGTGCCCTGGTAAACCGCGCTGAAATCAGCGAACGCCGAGGCATCGTTGTGGTCGAGCAGCGACTCGCTGCCGGCCGTGTCCTCACTGGCCGCTCTCCAGCGCTGGTCGAACGCGGCCGCCGCGCGGCTGCCCAGGGCGCTGAAACGGTACAGCGCATGCCGTCGCGCGCGGATCAGTATCGGGCTGAGCAGTAGCAGCGGGGCCAGCAACAGCAGGGTCACGCCAATGACGTACCCCGCCAGCAAGTGGCGCAGCGAGTACAGCGAGGCGTCGAGATAGGTCATGTGGTTGAGGCAGGCCCCGGACAGGACCAGTGCGCCAGCCGCGCCCAGCATGCTGAAACGCTCGTGGGCCACGCCCAGAAACGCCAGGCCACCGGTCCGGTCGGGATGCTCGGCGTGCAGCGTCAGACCCACCGATGGCAGCCGGGCCAGCAGCATGGCCCAGAGCAGGAACCGCCACAGCCACAGCAGCATGACCAGCCGGAACAGGGGCATGCCGACCCATGCATACCAGTGCCCCGCAGGCGTGGTCGCGCCGCCTTCGGTTCGCCAGTCGGGAACGCCGCTGAGCAGGCTGACCACGCCACCCTGGACGAACAGCGGCAGGAAGGCCAGCACGATGCAGGCCAGCTCCGGCCATCGACTGTCACGCAGACGTCGGATTGTAGCCAGCAGCGCCTGCAGCCGGGGCTGCCGACGTGGGTGGACCAGGCTGGCCTGGCTGAGTTGGCGCAGGGCACTGTGCAGCAGCGCATCGGCACGTGGCGCGGCGAGTACCAGCAGCGGCAACGCCAGCAGCAGGCGGGCGAGGGTGGCGTAGTCGCCGAGCAACGCCATGGCGTGTGGCCGCGGCAGCAGCATTCCCTGCGCGCTGGCCAGCCCGACCAGGGGAAGCAGTGTCACCGCCACCAGCAGGGCGGCAAGCCACCACGACAGGCGCCGGCTGCCATGCAGTGCGCCGCTGGCGTGCAGCAGGCGGTGCACCAGTCCACCGCGCATCAGTGAGTAGCTGTCCTGGCTCATGCCGGATGAGCATACCCTCGAGGCATACCGTTGCCGGCGCAGTAAAAATACTGACGCCGGTGCAGTACCTATCCCGATGTGCGTTTACATTGTCACCGCCAAGCTGGAATCCTCTGCAATGGAACCCGGCAATGCTCCTGGCCATCGATTTCCTGACGCGCTTCTGGACAGACATGATGGGTCGTGCGGACGGTCCGATGACGTTCCGGTTCTTCCTGCAGCCGACCATGGCGCTGATCACCGCGCTGATCGACGGCATCCGCGCCGCCCGGGCCGGCAAGCCGCCCTATGCATGGCTCATCGCCCACAGCAGCGGCGGTGAGCGCCTCGCCACATGGCGCGAAGGGGTCACCGCAACGACGCGGATCCTGTTGCTGGGCGTGGTCATGGATGTGATCTACCAGGTCCGCGTGTACGGCGGCTTCCGCTACCCGCTGGAAGCGTTCGTGCTCGCGGTCCTGCTGGGCTTCATTCCCTACCTCATCCTGCGAGGCCCCTTCACCCGCCTGGCGGGCTATTGGCTGCGGCGTCACCCCCACCACGGCAAGGACTCCCGGCCATGACCGAGAAAGATCCGGCGAAGGCACTGTCCGACCGCGCCATCACCATCGAGCAGGCACGGCAGACGCTGGGCGGCACCGACCAGGCATCGCTGGAGCTGTCCTCGCGGCGCACCGGCATGTCGTTCCAGCGCACGCGCATGAGCGCCGACCGCACGCTGATGTCGATTATCCGCACCGCGCTGTCGCTGATCGGATTCGGCTTCACCATCTACCAGTTCTTCGGCCACATGCTGGAGACGCCCGGCGTGACCCTGCGCCCGCACGCCCCGCGCAACTTCGGCGTGGCCCTGGTCGCACTGGGCATGGTGATGCTGACCCTGGGCATCATCTACCACCTGCGCTACATGAAGGAGCTGCGCCGCGAGCGTGCCCTGATGATGGGTGAAGGCCTGATCCACGGCGAAAGCCACTACCCGATATCGCTGACCCTGATCACCGCAGGCCTGCTCTGGCTGCTTGGCCTGCTGGCGATCGTGAGCATGACGTTCAATGTTGCGCCTTTCGGCTGAGGGGGAAGAGATGAGTGTGGTGGCCGATACCATGATCGACATCGAGGGCGGGGTCTTCCTGATGGGCTCCGACGACCATTACCCGGAAGAGCGCCCCGCGCACAAGGTGCGGGTGGGGCCGTTCCGGATCGACCGCTATCCGGTCACCAACCGCGAGTTCTCGCGCTTCGTCAGCGCCACCGGTTATGTGACCGCGGCCGAGCGGCCTGCCGATCCGCGCGACTACCCGGGTGCGGATCCGGCGCTGCTGGTGCCCTCGTCGGTGGTGTTCGTGCAGCCCTCCGGCCCGGTGGACATGTCCAATACCCACAACTGGTGGCACTACGTTGCAGGCGCCAACTGGCGCCATCCGCGCGGACCCTTTACCCAACTGGACGGCCTGGATGACCACCCGGTGGTCCATGTGACCTTCGCCGATGCGCAGGCGTACGCGAAATGGATCGGCAAGGACCTGCCCACGGAGGCGGAGTGGGAGTACGCCGCACGTGGCGGCCAGGAGCCCAGCGAGTTCGCCTGGGGCGACAGCCTCACCGTGCGCGGGCGCCACCAGGCCAATACCTGGCAGGGCGAGTTTCCGTGGATGAACGTGGAAGAAGACGGTCACCGCTGGACCTCGCCGGTGGGCAGCTATCCGCCCAATGGCTACGGGCTGTACGACATGATCGGCAACGTGTGGGAGTGGACCAGCGACTGGTACCAGCAGCATGACCGGCTGCAGAGCAAAGCCTGCTGCGCGATCGACAACCCACGCGGCGGCGAGCGCCAGCGCAGCCACGATCCGAACGATGGCAGCGCGATCCCACGGCGGGTGATGAAGGGTGGCTCGCACCTGTGCGCGCCCAACTATTGCCGCCGCTACCGTCCGGCCGCACGGATGGCCCAGCCGATCGATACCTCCACCTGCCACGTCGGCTTCCGCTGCGTGGAACGATGACCCACGAGGTGATTGCCATGCCAGCCCCTTCCGCCTCGCTCTATCGCCGCAGCTGTCTGGCCACGGCCGTGCTGCTTGGCACGCTTGCACTGGTCGCCGCGTTGCCCGCGCACGCGGTCGAAGGCGGGTTGGGACGTTCGATCACCGGCATGCAGATCACCTCCTACGTCGGCGTGATTCCGCCGGAGCCTGGCATGCAGTGGTCGCTGAGTTATGTGCAGTACGACGGCAAGATCGGCGCCAGCCGACCGGCGCCGATCGCGGGGCAGGTCTCGCTGGGGCTGGAGGGGGATGTCAGCCTGTGGGCCGCCAGCGGCGTGTACGTGTGGCCGACCAGGACCGGCCGGTGGAACTTCGCCAGCATGCTGACCGTGCCCTACATCGATGCCGATGTCACCGCCAGCCTGCAGGGCCCGCTGGGCAACCAGGTGCGTGTGCAGGACAGCGCTTCGAATCTGTTCGACGTGTACTTCGCGCCGGTGATCGCTGGTTTCCACATCAACGAAGTGCAGCACCTGTCGTTCGGTCTGTATGTCTACGCGCCCACCGCCAAGTACACGCCGGGCAAGCTGGCCAACCCCGGCCTGAACGTCTGGACCGTGTCGCCTGCCGCCGGCTACACCCATCTGTTCCAGAAAGGCACGCTGGAATTCAGCGTGCTTGGTGGCATGGACTGGTACAGCCGCAACGATGACACCGACTACAAGAACGGCCTGGTCCTGCGCACCGACGCGCTGCTGGTCAAGCGCACCGCCAGTGGCTGGGGGTTCGGCGCGGCCGCCGGCTGGCTGCAGCAGGTGCAGGACGATGAAAGCGACCTGGCCGACCGCCTCGACGGCTTCAAAGGTCGTTCGTTCGGTGTCGGGCCGGTGCTGACCTACGGCAAGAAATGGTCCGGCGGTGAGCATGTGGATGTTTCGTTCCGCTATCTGAGTGAGTTCAGCGTGCGCAACCGCTTTGAGGGTGATCCCTGGAGCGTGTCGATCAGCGCGGGTTTCTGAGCCGCGCGTTTCCCTTTCCTTCTCCGGAGGCATGCAATGGCGACCCCTGCAATCTGTATTGCCCGCACTGCCTGCCTGCTGATCGCTGGGCTGGCGGGCGGCGCGCTGCCGCTCGCGGCGGCGCCGGCGCGCACGCCGCCGGCCACCGCGGACGTCGGCGAGCGCGATCCTGAAGCGCTGGCGGCGCTGGATCGGATGGGTGCGGCGTTGCGTGGACTCAGACAGTTCTCGCTGACCTCCGATGCGAGCACCGAGGTGGTGCTGGAAGACGGCCAGAAGATCGAGCTGGACGGTGTGGTGACCTACAAGGTCAAGGCGCCCGACCAGCTGTTCCTGGAACTGCGCAGTGACCGCCAGTTGCGGCAGCTGTTCTACGATGGCAAGGCCTTGACGGTGTACTCGCCGCGGTTGAAGTACTACGCGCAGGTGGACGGGGCAGGGGCCACGCTGGGTGAACTGGTCGACCAGGCCGCCCTCCGCTATGGCATCGAAATGCCACTGGCCGATATGTTCCTTTGGGGTACCGACAAGGCGCCCACGTCCGCGATCCGCAACGCATTGCACATTGGCGGCGGTACCGTGGACGGTGAGCCGGTGGAGCAGTACGCGTTCAAGCAGGATGCCGTGGACTGGCAGGTGTGGATATCCAAGGCGACCTCGCTGCCGAAGAAGCTGATCATCAACTCCCTGGATGACCCGGCCCAGCCGCAGTATCGGGCCCGCCTGAACTGGGATGCCGGCACGGCGGTACCGGCCACCGCGTTCCAGTTCATCCCGGCGGCCGACGACGCGCGGATAAAGCTGGTGCCGGTCGAGGTTGCCGTGGTTGCCCCCGATGCCGGCCAGGAGAACTGACATGCGCACCCTGCTCAAGGCCCGCACCCCTGTGTTGACCTGCGCGGGTAGCCTGCTGGTCCTGCTTGCGGTGGGCATCGCGCCGGTCAACGCGCAGCACGGCCACCGCGGCGGCGGCGCGGCCCGCGCAAGCGCGCACGCCAACATCAACCGGCCGGTACGCCCGCAGGGCGGTGGCGCCCACCGCGATGTCAACCACAACGCAAACCGCAACGTGGACCGCGACGTCAACCGGAATGTGAACCGGAACGTGAATCGGGATGTCCATGTGGACGTGGACTACCACGACGACCACTGGAACCGCTATGACGACCACCCGTTCGCGACGGCGGCGGCGGTTACCGCGGGCGTGGCGGTGACCTCGGCGGTGATCGGCTCGATCGTGAATTCGGTGCCGCCCAGCTGTGTGACCACCGTCATCAATGGCATGGCCTACCAGCAGTGCGGGAGTACCTGGTATGAGCCGCGGTACAGCGGTACCACGGTGCAGTATGTGGTGATCAATCCGCCCAGGTAAGTGTGATGCGTCATCGGTGTGCGTCTGCGTTGAAGGGGGTGGGTTGAAGGAGAATCCACATGCACGGTTCGCTGCACGCTCACGGGCCTCGGAGGCCAGAATGGTGACGCTTACGCCACACCCGGAATCGACAACACGGGACCAGGTCAAGCTGCGGGCGGTACTGAACGCGCTGCCACTGGCTTTGCTTCTGGTCGACCGGCATTGCGTGGTGCGTTATGCCAACGACCGTGCGGCGACGGTATTCGGCTACGCGCCGGGTGAGATCGAGGGCCGGCCGCTGGTTGCGCTGGTGCCGGATGCCACCGGTGCCATCTGGTCCTGCAGCCATCGCGCCGACCCCGTCGCCGCGCGTTGCATGGGCCGTGACGAGCATGGCCTGCGTCGTGATGGCCAGGCGTTTCCGGTGGAACTGCTGTTCAATGCGGTGGAACTTGATTGCGGATGGCAGGGCGTGCTCGCGGTTGCCGACCTGACCGCGCAGCGGCATGCCGAGCAGGAGCTTGCGGTGGAGCGCGAAAGCATGGCCCACATGTCGCGGGTTACCCTGATCGGCGAGATTTCGGGCTCGCTGGCGCATGAGCTCAACCAGCCGCTGGCGGCAATCCTGAGCAATGCCCAAGCCGGCCTGCGGATCCTGCGCCGCGACCCGGGCGCGATCGGCGAGATCCGCGAGATCCTGCAGGACATCGTCGAAAACGACCAGCGCGCCGGCGAGGTGATCAGCCGCCTGCGCGGACTGCTGCGGCGCGAGACCCGGACGCTCGGCGCGCTGATGGTCAACGACCTGGTGCATGATGCGGTCCGTGTGATCCGCAACGACCTGATCAACCGCGGTGTCGAGTACCGGCTGGACCTGTCGGTACCGTTCAGCCGGGTCCAGGGTGATGGCGTGCAGCTGCAGCAGGTCCTGCTCAACCTGATCATCAATGCCTGCGATGCCATGGTCGACAGCCCACGCCGGGTGCTGACCGTGCGCACGGACGGCTCGGTGCCAGGGACCATCCGGATCGAGGTGCGCGACACCGGCCCCGGCATCGCGGCGGAGCGCATGGACACCATCTTCGCCCCGTTCCACAGCAGCAAGCCCAACGGCATGGGCATGGGCCTGGCGATCTGCCGCACGCTGCTTCGGGCCCACGGTGGCGAGATCAATGCCCGCAACCCGCCCGAAGGCGGCGCCTGTTTCTACATCGACCTTCCTTTGATGGAGTAGTGCCATGAGCCCTGTCGTGCACATTGTCGACGATGACCCGCGCGTGCTTGCCGCGTTGGGACGCTGCCTCCGCGCCGATGGGCTGGAGGTGACCCTGAGCGGCTCCCCGGACGAATTCCTGGCCCGGTACGATGCCGACACCGCAGGGTGCGTGGTGCTGGACCTGCACATGCCCGGGATGGACGGACTGGCGTTGCAGCAGCTGTTCGGAGAACGCGGCCAGGCGCCGGTGATGATCTTCGTCAGCGGCGATGCGGATGTTTCCAGCTGCGCCCAGGCAATGCGCGCCGGCGCGGTGGATTTCCTGACCAAGCCGGTGGATGCAGCGGTGCTGCTGGAGGCGGTGATGCGCGGCATCGACGCCGATGCCTGCGCACGGATCCGGCGCAGTGGCGAGCAGGGCGCGGTGCAGCGCTACCAGTGCCTGACCCCGCGCGAGCGCCAGGTGCTGCCGCATGTGATTTCCGGGCGGTTGAACAAGCAGATCGCCGCCGACCTGGGGATTTCGTTGAAGACCACCAAGGTGCACCGCAGCCGCATCATGGTGAAGTTCGGCGTGCGTTCGGTGGCCGCGCTGGTCCGCCTCGCCGAACTGGCCCACGTCGATCCCGGCGGCGGATGAAAGGTACCTGCGCCCTGGTGCCCTCAGGCCATCGCCAGCACCATCACCGTGCCCCAGGTGGTCAGCAGCACATGGGCAATGGCGACCGCACCGGAGTAACCGATCACCGCGATCGAACTGTCCGAGCGTTCCTGCAGCGCGGCCAGCGCCGCGGTGAACGTCTGCGCGCCTGAGATTGCACCCAGCAGCAGCACCCCGGGAATTTTCAGTACCTTGTGGCCGAACCACAGACCGGCCAGCAACGGCGTCATGGTGACCCCGATGCCGCCCAGGAACAGGCCGAGCCCGTGTTGTTCCACCGCTTCGACGAAATGCGGGCCGGCACCCAGCCCGACCATCGCAACGAACGCGGCAAGGCCGTAGGACTGCATCAGCTTGACCGCGCTCTCCGGGACCCGCCCGAACAGCGGGCGGCGCACCCGCAGATGCCCGACCACGATGCCGCCCAGCAGCGCGCCGACGCTGCTGCCGATGCTGACCGACAGCGTGCCCAGCGGCACCACGGCAACGATGCCGGACACCGCGCCGAGGAAGATCGCCATGCCCACGACCACGAAATCGGTGGCGGTGGTCGGGTGCAGGATCCGACCGACTTCGGCGGCAGCACGCACCACTGCAGGCTCCGGTCCGATCAGTTCCAGCACGTCCCCGCGTTCGAGCACTGTCTGGGTGCCGATCGGCATCGATTGGCCGTTGCGGCGGATCCCGCGCAGGAACACCGCGCGCACCGCATCGTGGCGGGCGATCTGTTCCAGCCGCTGCCCGGCCCAGGTACGCGGGCTGACCAGCACCTGGTGGGACGCCATTGGAATGTCCAGCAGTTCCGGGTCGTCCACTTCCTCGGCACGCTCGCCCAGCACTTCCACCAGCGCCTTGCGTGGACCGCCGATGACGATGTGGTCGCCGGCATGCAGGCGCGTGGCCGGGCCCGGCTCGACCAGTGACTGGCCGTGACGCACCCGGTAGACGAACAGGCGCAGGCCCGGCAGCAGGCATTCGGCCTGGTCCACGCGCAAACCGGCGATTCGCATGCCCGGCGCGATGCGATAGGCGCGGGTATCGAAGGGCTGCCAGGCCGATGCGATGCCGGCCGCCGAGCGTTCGATGCCGAACCGGTGCTCCAGTGCCAGCGCATCGTCGACCAGGTTCAGGCGCAGCAGGCGCGGCCCGATCACGTTGCAGGTGAGGATCACCCCCAGTGCCCCGGCCACGTAGCACAAGGCATCGGCAACGCCGACATGGGCGATGTAGCGGGCCTTGAGCGCGTCATCGATGGGCAGGCGCTGGATGGCCTCGCTGGCCGTGCCCATCGCCGGCGATTCGGTCAGGGCGCCGGACATCATGCCGGCCGCCAGGCCCGGATCGAGCTTCAGCGCGTGGGCGACGACCAGGGCGGCCAGCAGCCCTACCACGGGCATGAATACCGCCAGCACCGCATAGCGCCAGCCATCGCCCTTCATCGCGGACAGGAAGCGCGGACCGACCTCGTAGCCGATGCCGAACAGGAACAGCAGGAACACCAGCGATTTGGCGGTGGCCGCCACCGGGACATGGAATGCCCAGCCAATCAGCATGCCCACCAGCAACGAACCGGTGACACCGCCGAGGTTGAACCCATGGACCTTGATGCCGCCCAACCAGTGGCCCAGCGCCAGGGCCAGGTACACGGCAAGTTCCGGATAGCGGTCCAGCAGCGATGCGAAGCCGTCCATGTGCGCCCCTCCGGATGGGTGGATCAGAGTCCCGGCGGATCGTAGTAGACCAGCAGCCGGAGGTCGTCCAGGTCGCTGGTCTGCGGACCCTTCTGGCTGACGTGCGCGTAACGCACCCGCATCATCAGGCCTTTCAGCGGCCCGTCGGCCGCCGTCCATTGGGCGTTGAGGTTGTACTCGTCCTTGGCGTAGTCGGTGGGCGCGTCCGGATCGGAGCCATCCACGTACAGCGCATAGAAGCTCAGCCCCTTGACCGATTGGACGTTGTACGCCGCACGCAGCAGCCAGGCGCCTTCGCCATTGCGGTTGAAATCCTCGACCTGCACGCTGGTGTAGCCGGGATAGCCGCTCCACGGGTTCTGCATGTTGGTGCCGCCACTGGCACGGGTGTAGCCGGTGGTGAACAGCGCTCCCTTGTAACCCAGTTCCAGCTTGCCACCCCATTGGCGGGCGGAGAATTCATCGCCGCGCAGCAGGTTGTCGCCCGCACTGTCCTGGTCGGAGTACTGCAGCGCCAGGTTGAGTTTGGCGGTGTCGCCCAGCGGAAAGGCGTACTTCGCCTCGGTGTAGAAGATGCTGATGATGTCGTTGCTGTGGTAGTAGATCGCACCGGCGCTTAGCCGGTCGCGGGTGTAATTCGCGCCAAGCGTATACACGCCGCGGTCGACCCAGGATGGCGCGCCGGCGTCCCTGGCCATGGACACGAAAGTGTCGGCGTTGCGCTCCTTGATCTTGTCGAAGTAGCCGGCACCGAATTTCCATTGCGGTGCGCCGCCGTCGCCGCCATACACCCCCTGCACGGTCAGGGCCTGGAAGGTGTTCGGGGTCATGCGCGCGTCATTGCGGTTGACGTAGGGGGTATCGATGCCGAAGCGGCCGAGCTTGAGCCGGGTGTCATCGTTGATCAGGAACTCGCCATAGGCTTCGCCCAGCACGGTGTAGCCTTCCTGGCCGGGTTTGAGCAGCAGGGTGCCGTCCTTGTCATCCGGTCCGTACAGGCGCTGGGAGGTGTAGCCGGTGGCGCCGAAGGCGAAGCGTTCGCGGAAGTAGCCGGTCTTGAACCCGGCCGAGCCGCCCAGTGCCCACGCCGTGCTCTGGCTGTCGTCGTACTTGTCGCGGTCCAGGTAGAAGGTGCGCGCCTGCACGTCGAAGGCGGTGTCCTTCCACGCCTGGCGGCGCGTTTCGCGGATCCAGGCAGCGCGGTCGCGCGGGACGAACGCTTCGTCGAGGGGGGTCTGGCCCTGTTCGGTGGAACTGGGGGACGCGTCGGCCGTGGCCGGGTCGTCGGGCGCAGCGGACTGCGCCCGGGCCAGGGCGGGCAGCAGCGCCGCTGCGGCCAGCATGCATGCGAGTGGCTTCATGTCCGTCTCCTAGTGCGAGAGCAACATCGCGAAGTAGCCAAACACGGTGTACAGCACGCCGGACACGGCATAGCCGACCGGGAAGCCCACCCAGGGCACGGTACTGTCGATCTCCTTGGCGGCCTCGCGCGCGGGACCCGAGTGCGACCGTGAGCCGGCCACGCCGCCCATCAGCACGGCGGGATTGATCTTGAAGAAGTGGTACCCCACCGCCCAGGTGATGAAGGGCGGCACCGTGCTGGCGACGAAGCCCGCCAGGAAGATCTTGAGCGCGATGGCGCCGGTCAGCTGTTCCAGCAGCGTCGCGCCGGCATTGATGCCGACGATGGCGATGAAGGTCACCAGGCCCAGGTCCTCCAGGATGTTGCGGGCGGCGTTGGGCGTGCTGCCGAAGAAGCGCAGCCGCGACACCAGCGACGACACCAGGATGCCCGAGAGCAGCAGGCCGCCCGCGTTGCCAAGGCCGACCGAGAAGTCGCCGATCGGCACGTTGATCTTGCCGATCAGCAGGCCCAGCACCATGCCCCCGGACAGCGTCAGCAGGTCGGTGGTAGTGCTGGGACGGGCGATCTTGCCGAGCATGCCGGCCGCACGGTCCACCGCACTCTTCAGACCGGTGACGAACAGCACGTCCAGGCGCTTGAGTTCGGTTTCGGCGCCGGCCGGGATGGGTTCACCCGAACGTTCCAGCCGGGTGACCTGCAGCTGCCCCGCGAAATCCTCGCCGGCCAGGCTCCTCAGCGGCTTGCCGACGAAGTCCTTGTCGGTGACCAGGATCTCGGCCTGGTCCAGCGGAATGTTCAACGCCTTGGGGTCGTCCACCTCCGCACCGAGCAGGCCGATGTTGTCGGTGAGGTCCTGCAGCCGTCCACCCAGCGCGACCACGTCGCCCTGCTGCAGCACCAGGCCGGGATCCGCGCCCAGCGTTTCCTCGCCGCGGCGCACGTTGACGATGCGGTACTGCGGATACCTGCTGCGGAACTGGCCGATGCTCTGCCCGGCGCTGGTGGCGTTGTCCAGCCGGTAGGCACGCAGGCCACCGCCGCGGTAGCCCGACAGCGCGGCGTCATCGACGTTGCGCACACCGTGTTCCAGCTCGTACTCGCGTGCGGCCTTGCGTGCATCCACGCCCCACCAGCGCGGCAGGTACTTGCAGACCAGGATGATGCCGACCGTGCCCCAGATGTAGGTGACGCCGTAGCCCAGCGCGATCATTCCCGAAACCTGCTCGGCGGTCGTCCCGGGCGGCAGCTGGTAGGCGCCTTGTTCGACCGCCATTTCGGCGGTCCCGATCGCGGCCGACATGGTCTGCGACCCGGCCAGCACGCCACCGGCCGCGCCGGCCGGCAGCCCGAGCAGCCCGGACATCAGCACCACCAGCAGCAGGCCCAGCACGGCGCAGATCACCGCCAGGACGGTGAACTTGATGCCGTCCTTCTTGAGGCTGTTGAAGAACGCCGGCCCCACCCGCAGGCCCACGCCGTACATGAACAGATAGTAGAAGAGCGACTTGGCGAAGTTGTCCAGCTGCAGCTTCACGCCGTAGGTGGACGCCCAGGTGGCCAGCGCCGCGCCGACCACCACCGCTGCGGCGACCATGCCCAGGCCGTAGCCCTTGACCGAAAACTTGCCCGCCAGCACCGCCATGCCGACGGTGAAGAACAGCAGGATATAGGGGTTGTCAGCGAGAAACTGGAAGAAACCTTGCATGACGTGTGCTCCTGTCCGGGGGACGGCGGTTCACTGCAGGGAACCGGCACGCAGGCCGGCCAGCGCATCGGGTTTGATCAGTTTGATTCCCTGCGCGGCGTGGTAGCCGTGGATCTCCTTGACATCCAGCTTGCGCATGAAGGCAATGGTGTCGGCGGTGATCACCTGGCCGGGCACCATGATCGGGAAGCCGGGCGGGTAGGGGATGACGAAGTTGGCAGAGACCATCTGCGGTCCTTCGGCCAGCCGCCGGTCGACGTCGTCGCTGTGCAGCCGCACGAATTCGCAGTTGGCTTCCTCGTAGGCCATGAAGAAGGCCGGGCGCATGTGGCCTTCGTTGCTGGCCCCGTCCGGCGCTTCGCGGAAGGCATCGTGGAACTGGCTGAAGTTGGGCAGGTCGGGCACGTCGGTCATCAACGCGCGGACCCGGTCGGCGAAGACCTGGCGACCGTTGGCGCCTTCCTGTGCCAGCCGCGCTTCGATTTCGCGCGAGAGGTCGGCAAGGGCCTTGATCAACAGCGCCGCGTCGCTGTGGGTGTTGTTGATGTTGGTCTGGACCAGGATGCTGTTGCGCGAGGTCTTGTTGATCTGGATGTCGAAGCGCTCGGCCAGCAGGCCCTTGAACTGGGTGCCGTCGAAGCCGGCCGCGCCGCAGATCACGGTCAGCCGGGTCGGGTCCAGCGCGAACTCATCGTCGTCCCACGCCTGCAGCGTCTCCACCCAGCTGGCATTGGGCGGCCCGTAGTCGCGCAGGCCGGAGGCGCGGAACTCGGCCGGGATCATGTCTTCGGGCGTGGCGACGTGGAAGTACTTCGAGATCAACGGGTGGCCGTTGATGGTGCGCCGCAGGCGCAGCGCCAGGTCGGTCATCTTCAGCGTCAGGCCGTAGCCTTCCAGTTCCATCTGCCGCCGTGCCAGGTCAAGCGAGGCGATCAGCTGCAGGTTGGGCGAGGTCGAGGTATGGGCGAAGAACGCTTCTTCGAACGGGCCTTCCACCTCGTGGAAATCCTCGTCCCAGACCAGCATCATCGACCCCTGCCGGAAGGCAGACATCGACTTGTGGGTGGAGTTGGTCTGGTATACCCGGATGCGCACCTTATCCGGATCGGGCAGCAGATGTTCATCCAGCTGGGCCGGGTCGCCGGGCTCGACCTTGCCGCGCTGCGCCTTCCAGGCTTCGTACTCGGTGCGGTACGCCTTGCTGCGATAGCGTTCGGTCAACGCGGCCGCGGCGCCCAGACCGGTCCGCCGACGGTGCAGCGGGCTGAAGCGGGCGAAGCCGAACCAGGCTTCGTCCCACAGGAAGATCAGGTCCGGCTTGATCGCCAGGCACTCCTCCATCACCCGTTGCGGGTTGTACATGTGGCCGTCGAAGGTGCAGTTGGTCATGTCGATGACCTTGACCCGGTCCAGCTTGCCGCCGGCCTGGCAGTCCAGCAGCGCCTGTTTGATGGTGCGCAGCGGGACCGCGCCGTACATCGAATACTGGGTCAACGGGAACGCTTCCACGTAGTAGGGCTGCGCGCCGCTGAGCACGAAGCCGTAGTGGTGCGATTTGTGGCAGTTGCGGTCGACGATGACGATGTCGCCGGGCTTGCACACCGCCTGCACCACGATCTTGTTCGAGGTGGAAGTGCCGTTGGTGCCGAAGTAGGCGCGCTTGGCGCCAAAGGCCCTGGCCGCGGCGGTCTGCGCGCGTTTGATGGTGCCGGTGGGTTCCAGCAGGCTGTCCAGGCCACCGGTGGTGGCCGAGGATTCGGCGAACAGGATGTTGGTGCCGTAGAAGTGGCCCATGTCGCGGATCCAGTTGGAGCCGAAGATGGACTTGCCGCGTGCGATCGGCAGCGCGTGGAAAGTGCCGATCGGGCGCAGCGCGTACTTCTTGAGGTTGTCGAAGTACGGCGTTTCGTAACGGTCGGCGATGCCATCCAGCAATGCCAGGTGCACTTCCATGGGTTCTTCGACGTGGTGGAAGACGCGGCGCAGCGGCGCGGCTTCGTCGCTGCCAGCCAGACGCTCCGGGGAGCGGTCGGTGAGCAGGTAGAGGTCCAGCTCCGGTCGGAAGTGCTTCAGGGCGCGGGCCAGCGAGGTGGACAATGCGCCGGCCGTCGACGGCTCGTCGTCGCTGCCGAGGTTGCGGGCGAGGAACTGCTTCAGGTCCGGGATGTCGAGCAGCGAGGTGAAACGGAATCCGTCGACGATGACCACCGCCTGCACGTCCGCATTGACCATTGCCGCCAGCGCGGCATCCTCGAAACTGCCGGCGTGGGTGACCGCGTAGTGGAACTGATCGTCGACGCGGCGCATGGCGCGCATTTCGTCGCGGGCACGTTGCCACAGCGCCGGTTCGTTGGGGGTCACGATCAACACTTCGAAGTAGGGCTTGTCCGGCGCGCCCAGCAGCTCGGGCGGCAGCGCATCGAGCAGGGTGCGGTCGCCGTCGTCGTCGGCGTTCCAGGCCTGTTCGTCGCGGCGGAAATCGCCGGACAGGATCGCGGCCGAAAGCTTGCGTGCCAGCCGCGCGAACTGTGCGGCGTCGTTGTCGGCCAGTGCCGCGGCCAGCGCGCCCAGCAGGCGTTCGCCGGGGTAGGCCCAGCACTGTTCGAGCGGGCGCAGGTCGGCCAATGCTTCGACGCAGGCGCCACGCCGTTCGGCGCTGTCGGTGCCTGCTGCCGCCCACGCACGCGCATACGCGTTCAGTTGGCGCCAGTGGTCGGCGCGCATCGAGGCGGCAGCCAGCACCGTGGACAGTTGCGGCAGGGCAGCAGGGTCGGCATTCATGGCAGGGCTCCGGCGGGGAACGAAAGGAATCCGCCACGCGCTCGAGCAGGCGCGGCGGCCACTACGCAGCGCAGGCTAGACCCCTGCCGCAGGGCCGGGAATTGGCCCTTGGGGCCATGCCCGGCGTATGGCCCCAAGGGCCAATTGCGGGCCGGGTGGCCCACGCCTAGCGTGGTTCATCGTCCTCGTTCCTGGAGCTGCCCCATGTCCACCCGCACCGTGTCCCGCGCCGCCGCCCCCCTGCTGCTGGTGCTGGTCGGCCTCACCTCCCTGGCCGCGCTGGCCGCCGATCCGGCCAAAACCAAGCTCAAAGGCGTGATCACGGCCGTGCAGGGCGACACCATTACCGTGGTGGACCAGGCCCGAACCGCACACACCGTGCACGTGTCGGCCGACACGGTGTACAAGAAGACCAAAGGGCTGACCAACGTCATCCATGAAAAGACCGATGCCAGCGTCCTGGCGGCGGGGCTTCCGGTCACGGTCGAAGGCGGTGCCGCGGGCGATGCGCTGGCCGCGCGCGAAATCAGCTTCCGCTCCGAGGACCTGCGCACCACCCGGCAGATCCAGGCGGGCATGGCGCCCACCACGGAAGAGGTCGGTGCGATGAACAAGCGCATGGACGAGTTCGGTACGTACGAGCAGCTGGATGCGGCGGAAGTAACGTTCGACTCGGGCAGCGCAAAGCTTTCGGCCAAGGCACGTGGCGACCTGGATACATTCGCCGCCAAGGCCAAGCAGACCCACAACTACGCCGTGGTGCTGCAGGGCTTCACCGATTCCACCGGCAACGCCGCCGCCAACCAGCGCCTGAGCACCCAGCGTGCCGCAGCGGTGGCCAACTACCTGCAGCAGAATGCCGGCCTGGCACCGGGCAGGGTCCGCGCCGGCGACGGCATGGGCGTGGCACCGGATGCGGGCAGCGGCAGCAACGGCGCAGCGCGCAAGGTGGTGGCCAAGCTGGTCGTCGACAAAGGTGTACAAGCGGGCGTCAAACCCTGAACCCTGGCCGCAGGCGCACGGCGCATTGAAGTGGAGGTCGCATGCACACCTACCTGACATGGGCACGGCTACCCACGCTGGTGCTGGCACTGGCCTGCACGGCGGTGACGGTGCGCCCTGCCGTCGCTGCCGCACCCGTGCCCGCCAAAGCAGCGGCGAGCCAAGGCACCTTCACGCGCGAACAGCTGGACCAGATGCTGGCGCCGGTGGCGCTGTATCCGGACGCGCTGCTGGCGCAGGTGCTGATGGCCTCCAGCTATCCTGGCGATGTCACCGATGCGGTGGCGTGGTCAAAGGCACATCCTGATGCCAAGGGCGAAGACGCGGTGCGCCAGGTGGCCAACCAGGCGTGGGATCCCAGCGTGCAATCACTGGTTGCGTTCCCGCAGCTGCTGGCGGTGCTGGGGCAGGACCCGGCCTGGGTACAGAAGATGGGCGACGCATTCCTGGCCCAGCCCGACGCCGTGATGGATTCGGTGCAGCGCCTGCGCCGGCAGGCCCAGACCGCGGGCCACCTGGACAGCAATGAACAGCAGAAGGTCAGCACCCAGCCCGCGGCGTCCTCCGCGCCACAGACCATCGTGATCGAATCTGCCGACCCGCAGGTGGTGTACGTACCCAGTTACAACCCCAGCGTGGTGTACGGCAGCTGGGCCTACCCGGCCTACCCGCCGTACTACTACCCGCCGCCGCCGTATTACTACCCCGGCGGTGCGCTGCTCAGTTTCGGCATCGGCGTGGCCGTGGGCGGTGCGCTGTGGGGCGACCTGGACTGGGGGCACGGCGATATCGATATCGACGTGGACCGCTACAACGAGTTCAACAGCAACCGCCAGATCAACCGCGACGACAGCAGGTGGAAGCACAACGCGGCCAACCGTGACGGCGTACCGTATCGCGACGGGGCTACCCGCGAACGCTTCGACGGAGCGCGCGACAGTGCGGCGCAGCGGCAGGACTATCGAGGTCGTGATGATGCACGGGCGGCCGAGCGCGACCGCGCACGCCAGTCGATGGAACGCCGTGGATTCGATACGCCCGCCACCACCAACCGTGAGGCGCGCGACCGCGCCGGTGCGTCGCAGCGAGAGCTGGGCCAGCGCCCTGCGCAGGGGCGCAACCCGTCCGGCAGCAATCAGTTCCGCAACCAGGGGGGCGCCGGCCACGGTCGCCCGCCGGGCAGCCATCCGGAGAATGCGTTCAATGGTGCGCGCAATCCCGGCCAGTCGCTGGGCGATGCCGATCGCGGGCATCGCAGCGTGCAGAGTTCGCAGCGTCCCGCCGGCGCACGCCCGCAGGGGCGGCCGATGAATCGGCCGGCCGCTCCGCGCGGTGGTGGTGGCGGCGGTCGTCGTCGTTGATCGGAGATCTGCCATGACCCTTCGTCTTTCCCTTTTGAGCGTGGCCTGCCTGCTGCTGGTCGCGCCCGCCCAGGCCCAACAGGCCTATCCCAGCGCCGCTGCCGCGGCCGACGCCCTGGTGGCAGCGCTGCAAGTGCGCGACACGCAGCCCGGACAGGTCTCGGTGGTACTGGGCGACGACTGGGAGGATTACGTGCCGCGCGACGATATCGAGCGCAAGGACGTGGACACCTTCATCAGCCAGTACCAGCGCAGGCACGCGATAAAGCCGGTCGACGCCAGCCATGCGCTGGTCAGCGTGGGCGACGAAGGCTGGACGTTGCCGGTGCCACTGGTGAAACAGGGCAGCGGCTGGGCCTTCGACCTGGCTGCGGCCGCACCCGAACTGCGTGCGCGCCGGATCGGGCGCAACGAGCGCGAAGCGGTGCAGGCCGTGCTGGCCTACCATGACGCGCAACGCGAATACGCACGCCGTGACCGCAACGATGACACGCTGCCCGAGTACGCCGCCCGGCTGCGCAGCAGCCCCGGTACGCATGACGGCCTGTACTGGCCTGCCGACGCGGGCGGCGAGAGCCCGCTGGGGCCGTTGTTCGGCGGCGAGACGCCGGACGATGAGTGGCATGGCTACCACTACCGGATCCTGCAGGGGCAGGGCCCTTCCGCACCGCGAGGGGCGTACCCCTACTCGGTGGCCGGCGCCATGACCCGCGGCTTCGCGCTGGTGGCCTGGCCGGCGCGCTATGGCGACAGCGGCGTGATGAGCTTCACCATCAGCCATGCCGGCCAGGTCTATGAGAAAGACCTGGGGCCGGACACCGACCGCGTGGCCCGCGCCATGACCCTGTTCGATCCGGACAGCAGCTGGACGCAGGTCGATACCGCCGACTAGGTTTCGTCGCTGGCCGGCGCCGGCCGTCCTTCCCAGTGCGCCTTCGGCACCACCTTGGCCTGTTCCGGGTCGCCTTCGTAGTTGGGCGACATGATCTGCACTCCTGCCGCATTGAACGCGTCCTGGATATGCGCATGCAGCGCGCTGCGCACCTGCCAGCGGCGTTCGACCTCGACCACGCGCACGCGCAGCACGTAGCGCACCGCGACGTCGCCCAGTTCGGACTGCACCACGTGCGGTGGTGGATCGGCCAGTGCCCCGTCGGTGGCGGCCGCGGCCTGCAGCAGCAGCCGGTGCACCTGCCGCCACGGCGCGTCGTAGCCGATGGTGAGCGCGCTTTCCAGCCACAGGCCAGGCCCCTGGGGATCGCGCGAGTAGTTGCGCAGCTCGCCGGCAAGCACCACGTTGTTGGGGATGCTGACCTCCACCCCCAGCGGGGTGCGCAGGCGGGTGGTGAACAAGCCGATCTGTATCGCCACGCCTTCGGTGTCGCCCACGCGCACGACATCGCCGACCATCAGGGTGCGTGAGTAGAGCAGGGTGAAGCCGCTCGCGGCCTGGCCAACGATGCTCGACGCACCCAACGACACCATCAGGCCGACGAACACGCTCAGCCCCTTGAACGCGTCGGTCTCGGCACCGGGCAGGTAGGGGTATGCCATCGCCAGCGCGAACAGCCAGATGACCACCGTGATGATCCGCCGGGTCGGTTCGGCCAAGGGCTGGTCGATGCCCACGAACTGGAACCGGCCGCTTGCCACCCCGTCGAATACGATGCGTACCGCCTGCACCACCAGCCGTGCGGCCAGGAAGATCAGCGCCGCCGTGAACAGGTCGGGCAGCGCCTCCAACACGCCACGGCCAAAGCGGGCGACGCGTTCGCCGATCCAGCCGCCCATCGCCGCCGACCAGGGCTGGGTGTAGGGGAAGCGACCGAACACGAAGCGCAGCCATTCCTCCAGCACCACCAGCACCACCAGCCAACCCACCAGCCGCCCCAGGCTGCGCGCGCTGGTCACCAGCCCCAGCAGCAGCTGCCGCGCCGAAACGCTGCGCAGCTGCTGCACACGCTGCTGCACCCAGCCATCCACCCGTCGGCGCATGCGCCGGCTGCACCAGCGCAGCCCCCACAACACGCCGATGGCAATGGCGGTGGCCAGCAGCGCCCACGCGGCGCCTGCCAGCAGCCGCTGCGGCAGGCGAGCCTGTTCGGCGGCCGCCAGCGCCACCTGCATGCGGGCGACGGTACGGTCGCGCAGTTCGGGCAGGGTTTCATTGCCCAGTGCGTTGCAGTCGGCCGGGGTCAGCACGGTGACCAGCTGCCCGCCGGCCAGGATGACCACGCCCTGCGGCACCGGCTGGGACTGCAGGGTGGCCTGGCCGGGCAGGTCGACGATGCGTGCCAGGTTGGCTTCGGTGGCGCGTGCGCGCATCTCCGGCGTGTTGCCGTACAGCGGTGCGCGGAAGGTGACCAGGTCACGGTTGAACCAGCGCGCCGTGGCCGGCGCGGGCGCGCCGCCCGCGATGAGCGCCCAGGCCAGCAGCCAGGCGCCGCAGGCACAACGCACCACCAGCCGAAGCGCGGGCATGGCGATCAGAACCGGTAGATCACACCCACCCGCACGCCGCTGTCGACGAAGCGCAGGTTGCCATCCAGGCGCGAGGCATCCACGTCCGCTTCGATGCGCCGCACCGTGTAGTCGAGCGAGAAACCCCAGTTGTCCCACGGGAAGTACTCCACGCCGCCCCGGCCGAAGGTGACGTCGGCATCGACGTCATTGAGGCTGGCGCTGAAATAGCCCGCGTCGGCGCTCAGGCGCCAGTGCTCGCCAGGTGCCCAGCGCCAGCTGCCGCCGATCGTGGGCGCCGGCAGGTCTGCATTGACGTTGTTGCCCGCGCGGGCATTGATGGGGTTGCCGTTGACATCGGCAGTGGCGCTCAGGTCCAGGTCCATCTGGTACCAGATCAGGCCCACGCGGGGACCCAGGGCCCAGCGCCCGTCGCCCCACGCCCACCAGGTGTAGTAGCCCTCGTAGGCATCCAGGTCGAACTTGGCGCGGATCCGGGTGTGGGTGGCGTAGTGCTGGCCGTTGAAGTCGATCTCGCGGTCGGTGTTGCGCTCGGCATCGGCGCTGTCGCGGTACCAGGACAGGCCGAACTCATGCTTTTCCCACGGGCGCCAGCTCAGCGCGATCACGCCGATGGCGTTGTTGTTGTCCAGGCCCAGGTCGCGGCGGAGGTCGATGCGGGTGCCTTGGCCGGTCTGGCCGTCGGCCCGCACTTTGGTATCGAAATCGGTGATGTAGCCGCCGGCGCGGACACTGAAAGTATCCAGCGGTTCAACCGCCCAGCACGGGGCGCTGGCGAGCAGCAGAAGGAACGAGGGCAGCAGGTGCGGGCGTTTCATGACAGGCTCCCGGGGGCGCGATGGGTCAGGGGGATCGATCGGTGCTGCGCAGGCCGACCAGGCGCGCGACCAGCAGCGCCAGGTAGAGCTGGCCGGCAATCGCTTCGAGCGTGGCCAGCCCCCGCGCGACCTGGCTGACCGGGGTGATGTCGCCGTAGCCGAGTGTGGCCAGGGTGACGAAACTGAAATACATCGCGGTGCCGATGCCCAGGCCATGCGCCGTGCCCTGGCCGCCCACCGCCATGGCGCTGGGTGAAATGGCCGACAGCGCGGCGAAGACCACGCCGCCACATACGCCCAGCAGCAGGTAGGCGCTCAACGCGGCGGCCAGGTGCTCGGTGCGCACGCGCTGGCTGGACAACGAAAAGCGCACCGCGTGCCAGGCCGCGATGGTGGCCAGCACGCCCCACAGCACTGCGCCGGCCATGGCCACCGCGCCACCGGCGTCGCTTGCCAACCAGCGCAGCAGCTGGGCGACCAGCACCAGCACCAGCAGCACGTGGCGCTGCAGGCGCTGCCCGATCGGAAACAGCGCCGCCAGCAGGCTTGCGCACAGCAGCAGTTCCATCAGCCGGTGGCCGAACGACACCGCCTCCAGCAACGGGCCCAGGGTGACTGTCACCAGCAGCGCACCGAACAGGAAGGCGTAGCGGTGGCGGTGGATCAGCAGGGCGGGCGAGGAGCGCATGCGCGGTCATGATCCCGTGTCCGGCACGAACCAGAACAGCGTGGCCAGGATCACGTACAGCCCGAGCAGCTGGACCCCGCGCAACCAGTCGGCACGGCCGTCGCTGGCGACCTGACCGGTGATGATCACCGCCACCAGTACGCTCAGCACCAGGCCGGGGCCGAACTCCAGGCTCATCGGCTGCGGACCGATCACGTAGCTGAGCAGCACCAGCAGCGGCGCGACCAGCAGCGCCAGCTGCACGCCCGAGCCCAGCGCGATGGACAGGCTCAGGCTCATCTGGTTGCGGCGGGCGGCCACCAGCGCGGTGGCCTGTTCGGCTGCGCCGCCGATCACGGCCAGTACGAACACGCCGGTGAATGCATCGGAGAAGCCCAGCTGCTGGCTGGCCGGTTCGACCACGCCGACCAGGATCTCGCTCATCCAGATGATGCCGATGCTGGTGCCGCCCAACAGCAGCAGGGCGCGGGCGTTGGACAGGCCGGCATCGTGGCCGTGGCCGGCGGCGGGGCCGCTGCCCTCGCTTGCCGCGCTGCGCAGGGTGAACACCACGGTGGCCAGGTACACCAGCAGCAGCAATACCGACAGCACCAGGCTGATCGACTGCAGCGCGGCATCGGCCTCGGGCACCACCGCGCGGTAGGATGCCGGCAGGATCAGGGTGATCACCGCCAGGGTCAGCATGGTGGCCTGCATGCGGGCGTTGGCGGCGTCGTAGCGCTGCTGGCCGTGGCGCAACCCGCCCAGCACCATCGACAGGCCGAGCACGAACAGGATGTTGCCGATGATGGTGCCCGCGATGGACGCCTTTACCATGCCGTGCAGCCCGGCGCGCAGCGCCGCCAGCGCAATGATGAATTCGGCGGCGTTGCCGAAGGTGGCATTGAGCAGGCCGCCGATGCTGGGCCCGAGCCGCGTGGCCAGCGCGCCGGTGGCGCGCGACATCAGCGCCGCCAGCGGCACGATCGCCAGCGCGGTGGCGCCGAACACCAGCAGGGCGTTGCCCGGCAGCAGGTAGTGCAGCGCGATCGCCAGCGGTACCAGCAGCAGCATCCAGTACATGCACTTACTCCGGGGAGGGGGAGGGCGGGCTGGCAGGCGCCGCGGCGTCTGCCGTGGCGTAGTCGCCGCCCAGGGCCAGGTACAGATCCACGCGCCGGCTCAGCCGTTCGCGGCGCACGCCCAGCAGCGCCGAACGTGCGGCCAGCGCCTGCATTTCCTGGGTGGCCACCGCGCGGTGGTCGGCCCGGCCGATCCGTTCGGAATCGCGCACCTGCCGCACCACCTGTTCGTTGTTGGCCAGCACCTGCCCGAGCAGCTGTTCGCGCTCGGCCAGCACGCGTTCGGCGGTCAGTGCGTCTTCCACCTCGCCCAGCGCCAGCAACGCACGCCGCGCGTAGTCGGCCACCGCCTGCTTCTGTTCGGCCGAACGCAGCTGCACCTGGCCGCTGAGCGCACCGCCCGTATAGAGCGGCATGATGCCGGTGGCCGAAACGCTGGAGGTGGTCTGTTCCAGGTCGTCCCGGGTGCGCACGGCCGCGTTGCTGAGCCGTCCGTAGCCGGCCGACAGCGACAGCGTGGGCAGCATCGCCGCGCGCGCCTCGCCAACCCGGTCGAAGGCGGCCGCCACCCGACGTTCGGCGGCATGCAGGTCCGGGCGCCGGTTGAGCACATCGATGGGCATGCCGGCCGGCACTTCGCCGGGCAGCGCGGTGAGCGCGGCCGGCGCGGCCAGCGTCGCGCCAGGGTAGCGCCCCAGCAGTATCTCCAGCGCGCGGCTGGCGCTGTGGGTGGCCAGGTCGGCCTGCTGGCGGGCATCCAGGTAGCTGGCGGCGCTGGCGCGCGCGGCCAGGGTTTCATTGGAACTGCCTGCACCCACCCGTTCGCGCTGTTCGGCCAGGCCGACCAGCTGCTCACCGCTGCCGGCCATCTGCCCGGCGATGTCGTACTGCAGGCGTGCTTCGGTCACCGTGAACCATGCACGTGCGACGCTGGCGGCCAGCGATTGCTGGGCATACCGGTAGTCGGCGTTCTGCGCATCACTGGCGGCAATGGCGGCATTGCGTGCGTACCGCAGGCGCCCCCAAAGATCGATCTCCCAGCTCAGGCGCAGCATCAACCCGCTCAGCAGCGGCACCAGGTCGGCGATCGGCTTGGAGCCGCCGCGGCCGATCAAGCCAATGGCGGGGCGCAGCTGGGCCTGGGCGATGTCGACCTGGGCATTGGCCTGTTCGACCCGCGCCGCGGCAATCAGCAGGTCCGGATTACGGGCCAGCGCTTCGTGCACCAGGGCGGTCAACTGCGGGTCGGCAAACGCGTCGAGCCAGCCGCGGTCGACCTGGGCCTGGCTGGCCTGCGCCGACCAGTTCGGTGGAATGGCCACCGTGCCCAGCGCGTCCGCGCGGATCTGCTCGCTGCCCGGCTCCGGCGCGGTGGCACAACCGGCCAGCGCCAGGGCCAGCGCCAGCAGCAGCGGGCGGGGCAGGGCACCACAGCGGCGGCGCGGTGCGGTCATGTCAGTGCAGCTTCAGGACCAGCCAATCCAGCTTGCTGCCCACGCGCAGGATCACCCGGCGCACGATGTGGATCAGCTTGCCGTGCTCGGTGTAGATCGCGCCCTGGCCTTGTGCTCCCATGGCGATGAACACATCGCGGTCGCGCCCGTCCGGGCGCAGCCGTACCGCGATGCGCCCCGGCGGCAGCGGACTGGTGCCGGTCTGCGGAATCATGCCGCTGATCGGCAGCTGGCCCGTGCCGGATGCCCACACCACCGAATCCACCCGGCACTTGATGATGCGGTTGGGATAGACCTTCAGCGCGATTTCCGCTTCGTTGCCCGGCGCCACGTTGCCCAGTTCGTTCTGCGAGAACATCGCAAGGATCCACTGCTCGCGCTCGACGAAGGTCATCACCGGGGTCAACGGCAGGCTGGCGGCGTAGGAGCCTTCGCGCAGCTGCAGGTTGATCACGCTGCCATCGGCCGGGGCGCGTACGACGGTCTGCTCCAGCTGCCAGCGTGCTTCCACGATCTGCGCCTGCAGCTGGACCATGCCGGCCTGGGCCTGCGCCACTTCGGACAGTTCGCCGTCGCGGGTCTGTGCGGACAGCTTCTGCTGCACCTGCGCCATCTGCGCGGTGGTGGATACCAGGTCCGAGCGCAGGCTGGCCGCTTCGGTCTGTGCCTGCTCATGGTCGAAGCGGCTGCCGGCACCGCTGCTGGCCAGCTCACCGGTCTGGCGTTGGCGGCGTTCGGCCAGCTGCAGGCGCACGGCCAACGCCTCGCGGGTGGCGCGCGCGCCGCGCAGCTGTTCGCCCAGTTCACGCTGGTAGGCATCGGCACTGTCCACTTTGGCCGACAGTTCAGGCAGCTTCGCTTCCAGCGCCGCCAGCTGCTGCTGGTAGGGCACCGGGTCGATGCGGAACAGCACCTCGCCCTTGCGCACCGGGCGGTTGGCTTCCACCGGCACCTCGATCACCCGCCCGGTGACGCGCGGCACCACCTGCACCACGTAGTTGATCGCACGCACGTCCGAGGAGGAGGGCGCCACTACGTTCAGGACCAGGATCAGCGCGGTCATCGCAAAGATCGGCAATGAGACCACGACCACCTGCGACACGAAGTTCCACGGCAGCCACTTGAACTTGAAGAAGATCAGCCAGACGAAGAACGAATAGATGAGCAGCAGGATGACTTCCATGGTTCAGCCCTCCGGCCGCGTAGACGGGCCCGGGCGCAGGCGCTCCATCTCCGCCAGGCGCCGTTCGAGTGCATCTACCCGCTGCTGCCACGCAGACGCGTCCACGGGGGTGGGCAGGTCCGGTTCGACCGGCTCCACCCGGGCATCGTGCAGGGGCGCCAGTGCGGCGTCGCCGTGTCCGTGGTCGATCTGGTCGGTGCCATAGGCCAGCTTGTGCAGCACCGGGCGGGTATAGGCCCACAGCCACGCCAGCGGCCACAACAGGCCACCGAACAGCAGTGACAGCAGGCACAGGGTCTTGATCGCATCCAGCTGCGGGTGGTGGCGCTTGTGCGCGATCTTCTCGGGCAGGATGTGCACCATCCAGAACACTGCAATCAGGACCACCGGCACTACCACCAGGGCCAGCCAGGCGATCACGTTGGCCGCCGTATCCAGCGCCTCGCCACTGAGGAAGGAGGCGTGCGCATCGGGGGCTGCGCCGAGCAGCAGGGCGGGCAGCAGCCACGTGGCGGCTGAACCAACGACGGAACAGCGGGGACGGTTCATGGGGACTCCGGCCGACTGCGCGGGGGGGAGGGAGGGTTTCGCGCGCAGCGTTCGATCGCCGCCTGCGTGGCGTTGATCAGCGCATCGCCATCCACGGGTTTGCACAGGTACGCGTCGGCGCCCCCGGCCAGCGCCTGGTGGCGGCTGGCGGCACTGTCGTCGGCGCTCAACACGACCACCGGGATCGCCAGCTGCTGGGCGCGCAGCGCGGCCTGCACCTCGAATCCGCTGGGGCCGGGCATGCGCAGGTCCAGCACCACGCAGTCGGGCAGGCTGCTGGCCGCATGGCGCAGGAACTCCGACCCCGATTCGTAGGCCAGCACGTCGTACCCGGCCGAGCGAAGCAACCGGCGCAGTGCAAGCCGCACGTCGTCTTCGTCGTCGACCACCGCAACCACTGGCGCTCGCTTGGTCATTGGCGGTCAAGATCGCCTGTGCCGGACACGGCCAGCAATTGGCCCTTGGCCCCATGCCGGCGGAACAACCGGTAGTTTTGCTGGCTTGGCTGCGTAGTTATGCGGATGACCATGAGCAGGCCGAGGGCTAGGCTGGAAGCCAATTCACTGCCCGGAGTGTCGTGTGATGAAAGCCTTTGCGATCGCGGTCCTCGCCACCTCGCTGGTGGCCTGTGCCACCACGCCAACCGTTCACACCGACTTCGATCCGGGGGCGAACTTCGCCTCGTTCAAGACCTACAGCTGGGCGATGAAGCCGCAGGGCGGCTCCCCGCTGATCACCCAGCGCATCGTGGACGGCATTGACTCGCGGCTGGCGGCCCGTGGCTGGCGGCAGACCCCCAGCGACGGCGACGTCGCGCTGGCCGCGCATATCGTGACCAGCCAGCGCCAGACCCTGGACACCTTCTACCGCGGCAGCAACATGGGCGGTTGGGGCTGGCGCGGCGGTGGCTGGGGCGGTGGCATGGGAATGGGCAGCGCGACCACCACGGTGCGCACCTATGACGTGGGCACGCTGGTGGTGGACATGTTCGACGCGCGCAGCAGGCAGGCGGTCTGGCGCGGCACGGCCAGCGCCACGGTGCCGAGCTCGCCGGAGCGGGCCAACGCGGCGGTGGAAGCGGGCCTGGACAAGCTGTTCGCCGGCTTCCCGCCGGGCAGTGCACCGGCCCGCTGAACCGCTGCCGGTAAACCACGTTTCACCGCGCGGCGCCGCACCGGGGTCCATCCCTCCCACCGGCCCGGCGCCGCGCACTTTCATAGAGGTGGCCCTTGGCGATTCCCACGCCTGCGCGCATGCCCCTGCTGCTGGCCTGCCTGCTGGCACCGGGTGCCGCCCTGGCCGCCGAGCCGGAGGCGACCCTGGACGGCACGCAGTGTGGTCACCGCGACAGCGGGGACCCGCGGCCGCGCATCGGCGTGGCGCTGGGCGGTGGCGGTGCACGCGGTATCGCCCATGTGCGCATCCTGCGCCAGCTCGAGGCGCTGCATATTCCGGTGGACTGCATTGCCGGCACCAGCGCCGGCGCGCTGGTCGGTGCGCTGTATGCCTCCGGCAAGACGCCGGCGCAGATCGAGCAGGTGGTGCTGGATACGCAGTGGATGGCGATGTTCAGTGACACCCTGCCGCGCCGCGAGCGTTCGCTGCAGCGCAAGGCCGACGACTACCAACAGCTGGCACCGATCGGGATCGGGCTGGGCGGGCAGGGCAAACGGGTGCAGATCTCCGGCGGCATGTCGCAGGGCGAGCGGCTGATCGCGTTGTTCGAGACTGCCACCGGCGGCAGCCGGGTCACCGGTGATTTCGACGACCTGTCCATTCCGTTCCGGGCGATCGCCACCGACCTCAACACCGGCGAAGCGGTGATCCTGGACCACGGCAGCCTGCCAATGGCGATGCGCGCCAGCATGTCGT
Organism: Stenotrophomonas sp. CCNWLW57; assembly: GCF_037203925.1. Taxonomy (NCBI): domain Bacteria; kingdom Pseudomonadati; phylum Pseudomonadota; class Gammaproteobacteria; order Lysobacterales; family Lysobacteraceae; genus Stenotrophomonas; species Stenotrophomonas sp. CCNWLW57. Next base: position 299,129 of record NZ_JBBCBJ010000003.1, on the reverse strand, counting down.
TGCCCGGCATCTTCCGGCCCATCACCATCGATGGGCGCGTGCTGCTTGATGGCGGTGTGTCCAACCAGGTTCCCATCGACGTGGTGCGGGCGATGGGCGCCGACCGGGTCATCGCGGTGGACGTGGGCACGCCGCTGAGCGCGCTCGACCGCGACGCCAGCCTGGTGGACGTGATCGGGCAGCTCAGTGGCTTTTTGACCACGCGCAATGCCCAGCGCCAACTGGATACGCTGGGCCCGCAGGATCTGCTGATTGCACCCCAGCTTACCGGCAAGGTGGCCACCGGCGATTTCGACAAGGCGCCCGAAGCGCTGGCGATCGGTCAAGAGGCCGCTGACCAGGCGGCCCCGGCGCTGCGTGCCTTCTCGCAACCGGCGCCGGTGTACCAGCGCTGGTACGCCACCCGCGAAACGCGCGCCGCGCCCTCGGCTCCGGCGCCCATCGCCTACATCGAGGTCCGCAACCACACCGGTTATGCCGATGAGCTGCTGTTGTCCTACCTGCCGGTGGAACTCGGCAAGCCGCTGGACAGCAAGGCCATGCAGGAAGGCGTGCTGCGTGCGTACGGCATGGATACCCTGGCCAGCATCAGCTACGAGCAGGACCGCCGCGACGACGGCCAGGTCGGGGTGGTGATCACCGCGTATGAGAAGCCCAACGGCCCGATCTACCTGGAGGCCGGCTGGACCCTGAGCAACGACCTGGATGGCAACCACGAAAGCAACCTGCGCGCCGGCCTGCTGTTCGCGCCGCTGTCGCCGTATGGCGCCGAGGCGAGGGTGACCCTGCAGGTGGGCAGCGAACCGGCGATACGCGGGAGTTACTACCATCCCTTCGACGTGGGCAACCGCTACGCGTTCGAAGCCCTGGGCGGTTACGAAACGCGCAGCTTCAACGTGTTCGACGACGCGGGCAACAAAACCTCGCGCTACCGGGTCAGCCGCACCGGTGCGGGCGTGGACCTGGTGCGCAATGTGTCCAACGTGCTGTCGGTACGCGCCGGCGTCGAGCGATACACCGGCAGTGCGCGGATGGACATCGGCTCGCCCCGGGTGCCGCGCACCGATTTCGACGACGGTGGGCTGACCGCCCGCGTCACGTACGACAACATCGACAGTCTGTACTTCCCGCGCGACGGCTTCCTGGTCAACCTCGGCACTTACCAGTCGAGGGAGGCCCTGGGTGCCGATACCCGCTTCGGCCAGATCGACCTGGATGCAGTGGGCGCGTTTCCGTTCGGACGCAGCGCGGTGCAGCTGGGCCTGCGCTACCACGTGACCTCCGCGGGCACCGCACCGGTACAGAGCCTCTATCGGTTGGGCGGGCGCTGGCGGCTGGCCGGGTTCCAGCACAACCAGCTGACCGGCCAGGACTATGCGCTGGGATTTGCCGGCTACACCTATGAACTGGGCAAGGTGCTGGGCCGGTCCGCGCAGGTCGGTGGCACGGTGGAGTATGGCAATGCCTGGCAGCGCCGTTCGGACATGTCGATCAGCGATGGCATCTGGAACGGCAGCCTGTTCCTGGGCTTCGATTCGTGGATCGGGCCGCTGATCTTCGGCCTGGGCATGCGCGAAGGCGGCGATCGGGTGGTGTTCATCGAGTTGGGGCAGTCGCTTTGATGGGGTGCGGTGTTACAGCACCTGGGAAAGAATGACCGCAAGGGCCCCGATCCAGCACACCAGGACGAACCATGCCAGCACGGCGTTGGCGCTGATGCCGCGCTTGCGCACCGCCAGGCTGACCACGAGCGCGGCCACCAGCGGCACGATGAACAGGCAGAGGAACCAAAACCAGGGATGGGCTTGCATGTCGGCACCTGCAGGAAGTGGCGCGGGGGGCTATTCCGGGAACACCAGCGTCACGATGAAGCGGGCGCTCCAGCGGTTTGCATACTGCGGCCGGTCCACGTTGTAGAAGCCGCCGGCGCCGACGCTGATCGGGGTTCTGCCCAGGTGCAGCACCTTGGACACGGTGGCACCCAGCGGCACCGTCCACGCATTGCCGCTGTCGGCCTTCCAGTTATAGCTGGTCTCCGAGGTCATGCTGACCGACCAGCCGGCGGGCAGGTTGCGGGTCACGAACGGCTGCACGCTGGTGCTGCTCACATCGTCGCGGTCGCTGTCGCCGGCAATCGACCAGACATGGTTGGCCAGCGCGCCGACCGTCCAGTTGCGCGTCTTGTGCACCAGGATGAACGCCGGGCCGAGCGAATACCTGCCACTGCCCAGGCTGTCGTGGGAGGCGGTGTCGAGCAATGCGGCGGCACCAAAGCCGAACTCCGTGCCACGCGCTTCAGACGCGGTCTTCGGAATGTAGTAACCCTGCACGAACAGGTCGCCGATGCCGCTGCGGTCCTGGGGGTACTGGTTCCACTGGATCGGCAGGATCGGCCTCAGGATGAACTTGCCGTGCTCGCCGACAAAGGGGATCACCGGCTGGATCTTGAGCTGCTGGTTGTGGAAGTCGCCGCTTGGGCCGACCGAGCCGAGGTAGTTGTACTGGAACGGCACGGAGATGAGCGCCGCACCGGGATCGGCCAGCTTGCGCGCGATGTCATCGGTGGACGAGGCCGCGGGCGCGTTCTGCGCGCCCGCACCCGCGCACGCCAGCACGCCACCGATCACGGTGACGGCCATGGCGAGACGGCAGTTCATCGCGGCGCGTCCACGACGATGTACTGCACCGTGGTCCCCACGTAGCGCGGCTGGTACCAGCCGTTGCTGCACTGCTGGTAGCCGATGCCGTCCACGACCACGGTGCTGCAGTCGACCGGCAGCGAATACACCACCGAGCCTATCGCAGCAGCGGTCAGCGCCACTCCGGCGGTGACGGCGGCGGCATCCCAGAACGGGTGGTCCCAGTACGGTGGCGGAGGCGGAGGCGGAGGCGGATACGGGCCGGGCCCGGGGTGTGGCCCAGGTCCAGGATGGGGGCCGGGACCCGGGCCGGGACCAGGTCCAGGTCCAGGTCCAGGTCCAGGTCCAGGTCCAGGCCCAGGGCCGGGATGCGGTCCAGGACCCGGGCCAGGACCGGGGCCAGGGTGGGGGCCAGGACCCGGGTGTGGGCCCGGGCCGGGTCCCGGTCCCGGAGCTGGTCCCGGATGCGGGCCGGGCCCGGGATGCGGCGCGAAACCGCCGTGGCCGCCGCCGGCAAACCCGCCACCGAACCCGCCGTGGCTGGCGATCGACGGATGCGCGAAGCCGCGCAGCCCGGGGCGGCCCTGTGCGTCGGCGCTGGCCAGCAGGCCGGCAGTGGTGGTGCAGACCAGCGCGGCAAGCAGCGCGGTGCGCAGCGAAGTCGTGGCAGCCATGTCAGAGCCCTCCCTTGTCGTCGGCATCGCCGGCCTGTGCCACCGGGACGAACGCGATCCGTGTGGCGCCGTCGGGGCGGAACACCAGCTCGTTGGCGGACACGGCACGGCGGGTGTCCCACTTCAGCGTGGCCTGGTAGTCGGGCAGGGCGGGATCGGCGTGGCTGGTGATCAGCAGTTGCCGCGGCAGGTGGGTGGCATCGGAAATCCAGACCTGCCAGTCCACCCCGGGTTGGCGGAACGCGTAATGGCGGGTCGCTTCGCCGTCCACGCGTTCACTGCCCACGAACAGCGCCGACTCGATCACGTCGGTCGGAAAGCCCGGCGTTCCCCACAGGAACAGGTCCGCCAGCGGGAACTCCACGCCCAGCCGCGTTGCCGAATCGCTGAGCAGCGCCTGGCTGCTGCGGTCCAGGTTCTCCACCGTGGCGTAGTACTTCTGGCGTGGCGAATGAATGGTCAGCGTGTGACCGTCGTAGAACAGCTGGCGATGCTGGTGGTCGCTGCGGACTTCGACGAAGAAACGGTCCGGGCCGAGCACCTTGTAGTCCACCGTGCCGGCCAGCGCGAGCTTCTGTCCGTCATCGAGCACGTAGTCGGTACGCGTGGTGGCGGTCAGCGTGAAATGGGGCAGGGCGCGCAACGCCTTGCCCATGCGGGTCAGTGCGGCCACCGCCTCGGGGTCCACGGTGGCGGATGCGGCCGCGCGCGGCGCAGGTGGCGCGCCGCTGGCCGACTGCCAGGGCAGCGGCGCGGCGATCAGCAGCGCAAGCAGCGGGCACGCAAGGGAATGACGCATGGTGCTCTCCTGTAGGGCGGAACCAGCCACGTGGCCATGCCCTCACTCTGCGCACCCGTACCGGGGCGGACAAGCGGAGTTACACCGAGGCGGCCTAGGTATTTCTACGCAGCCGCGCTCCGCTCATGGAGCGCGCCGGGGATCGCCACCGCCGCTGGCGACCCATGCATCCACTGCCTGCTCCACCACGGTCATCGGCAGCGCGCCGTTGCCCAGCACCAGGTCGTGGAAGGCGCGGATGTCGAACCGATCGCCGAGCTGCTTCTGCGCCTTGGCGCGCAGCGCCAGCAGGCGCAGCTGGCCCATCTTGTAGGACGAGGCCTGGCCGGGCTGCACCAGGTAGCGGTTCACTTCGATGCGCACGTCCGAGGCCTTCATGCCGGTCTTCTGCTGCATGTAGGCGATGGCCTGTTCGGGGGTCCAGCGCTTGCGGTGCAGGCCGGTGTCCACTACCAGGCGCACCGAGCGGAACATCTCGGCCTGCAGCCGGCCGATGTCGCCGGCCGGGTCGTCGCGGTAGACGCCGGCTTCTGCCATCAGCTGCTCGGCATACAGTGCCCAGCCTTCGGAAAACGCACTGGGATTGAGGCTGCGGCGCAGCAGTGGCAGGTCGGTCAGGGTCTGCCCGATCGAGATCTGGAAGTGGTGGCCCGGCGACCCCTCGTGGTAGGTCAGGGTGGGCGTGCTCCAGCGGGTGTTGGAGGCCATGTCACCCAGGTTGATGAAGAAGGTGCCCGGGCGCGAGCCGTCCATCGCCGGCGGGTAGTAGTAGCCGCCGGGCGAGGTGGCCTGCATGTGCGCCGGCACCGGCTGCACCAGCAGCTTCTGCGGCGGCAGGTGGCCGAAGTAGGTGGGCAGCAGCGGGTCGAGGTCACGCAGGCGCTGTTCGATGTCGCCGATCAGTTCCCTGCGGCCGGCATCGCTGTCGGCGTAGCGGTAACGCGGATCGTCGCCCAGGGCCCGGATGCGCTCGGCCACGGTGCCATCGCGCAGGCCGATCTCGCGCAGGCGCGCGTCCATGCTCATTTCCAGGCGCGCCACTTCGTCCAGGCCGATCTGGTGGATGGCATCGGCGCCCAGGTCGGTGCTGGTGTACCAGCGCAGGGCCGCGTCATAGAACGCATCGCCGTGTGGCAGCGCCCACATGCCCTTGTTGCCGGGGTGGGTGGCCTGCAGTGCCTGCACGCGGTCGAGCAGGCGCTGGTAGCCGGGGTTGACCGAATCGCGAACGGCCACGCTCGCCTGTTCGAGCAGCGCGGCGCGCTCGGCGGCGGGAATCGCCTGCAGCTTGTCCAGCTTGCGCTGCAGCGAAGCCACCCACAGGCTGCCCTCCGGGGCCGGTTTGAGCAGCGTGCGGAACTGGCTGGCCGCGCCGGCCAGGGCCAGTTCCGGCGGCACCACGCCCTGCGCGGCCTGCATGTCCACGTTTGCGCGCACCTGGTCCAGCTTGCTGCCCATGGCGTTCAGGCGGGCGATGTAGTGGCGCGCAGTGGTCACATCGGTGACGGCGTGCTGGTTGTCGAAGAACTGCGGCAGGTTCACCGGCAGGCTGAACAACTGGTCCACCGCATAGGTGCTGCCCCCCACCGGCAGCCACGCCGCGGCCCACTGCACCGCCATCAGGTCGATCTGTGCCTGGTAGAACCAGCGCGCCAGACCGTCGCTGAGCTGTTGCTGCGGGTCCAGCGGTGCACCCTTCCAGGCCTTGATCGCGGCCAGGTTGTCGGCCAGGAAGCGCCGGTTGACCTCACGCTGGGCCAGCGACACGTCGGTGAGCCGGTCGGAGGTATCGGCCGCGCCGTCGCCGCTGATCCCAAGCAGGGTTTTCAGTTCGGGATCGGCATTGATCGCGGCCATGGTCTGCGCATCGAGCAGTGCATTGAAGCTCTGCGCGTGCGGCACGCCTGCAGTAGCGGGTGCCGCCTGTGCAGCGGCGGTGACCGGCAACAGCGCGGTGGCGATGGAGAGGCAGAGCAGGGCGGGGACGGCGAGCGTAAACGACGGCACGGGGCGGACTCCTGCAGCGGGCGGGTGCCCCGCAGCCTAAGCCAGTGCGGGCGCCGCGTCAGCTGCGCCGTTCGAAGCCATCGGCGCTCCAGTCCTCGCTGCCCACGCCGTGATGGATCACGAACAGGCCGTCCGGGTCATAGCGCCGCTTGGCCGCCAGCAGGCGAGGGTAATGCGGGCCCCAGAACGACTGCTGCCAGTCGCGCTGGAAGAAGTCGCACTCGGACACATAGGTCGGTGCGCGCGGCAGCACCGCGCGCAGGGCGGCGTAGGAACGCCCGACCCGCGCTGCCCCTTCGCGGGCTTTGGCCTCATCCACCGTTCCGCCACTGCCCGCGTACACCGGGCCACCGGCATTCCCGATCAGCGCCAGCGCGAAGGCATCCAGCACCGCCGGATGGGTCGCGGTGTCGCGGCTGGCGGCGAGGGCGTCGGCCGGGGCGCCAAACAGCCCCTTGTTGCAGTGCAGTTCCACCGGCATGTGTGCGGCCGCCGTGCAGATCGCCGCTGCCGCCGCATCGCGCTGCGCATCGCCAAGCAGCGCCGAGGGCATCCACGCCGACGCATAGCCATGCAGGTACCAGCCCACCTGGCCCTGGTCGCCCTTCCAGAGCATGTGGGTGGCCGGCGCGCCCGCGCGGGTGTCGTCGGCGATCAGCGTCGGGGCATGCTTGCGGAAGAAGTCCGCGTCCCACATGTGCTGGGCGGGCAACGCCAACGCCTGCAGGGGATCGATCACGGTGTATTGCGGGCGCGCGGCCACCCACGCTTCAAACGGGGCCCACACCGCGGCGGCCTGTTCCTGGCTCAGCCCCTGGAACACCATCGACGCCCCGAAGGTGCGATGGCTGTCGAAGCGCAGCTGTTCGCCCCACTGCGGCGTGCACAAGGCATCGCGGCAGAAGCGCAGTACTTCGGCGGCCAGCGCCTGGAAGCTTTCGTCGCTGTCGGCACGTACCTTCATCGACACCCCGCCAAACGTGGCGGGCAGTACATGGGTGCGCAGGGTGATCCGGGTCACCACGCCAAAGCTGCCGGCGCAGCCGCCCTTCAGCGCCCAGAATAGCTCGGGATCCTGGGTCGCGTTGACCACCCGCACGCGGCCGTCGGCAGTGACCACTTCGGCTTCCAGCAGGTTGGCCGCTGCGGTGCCGAAGCCCTTGGAGAAGCTGCCGAAGCCGCCGCCGGTGACCAGACCGGTCACGCCCACCGAGGTGCAGCCGCCGCCCTGGACGTAGCGGCCGCCGCGCGTGGTGACCGCATCGTAGGCATCGATCCACATCGCCCCGGCACCGAGGCTGACCGCCGGCTGCGCGGCCGTGCCGGCGGGTGCGCCCTGTGCCACGAAGGCATCGTGCAGTTCCACCGCGTTCATGGCGCGGGTCCATACCAGCAGCGAATCCGGCGCGCAGGAGGTGCCGTGGTAGCTGTGCCCACCGCCCTTGACCACCAGCCGCAGCCGGTGCCGGCGCGCGAAGTCGACCGCCGCTGCCACATCGGCGCTGTTGGCGGCGGCCACCACCCGCGCGCTGGGCCGCGACAGCCAGGCCCCGTGGTAGCCACTGGTCTGGGTCAACCCAGGCTGGTCGCCGATGAAGAACGGGTTCTGGATCTGCGCCAGTGCCTCGGCGCGGGTGCCGGCATCGCCGAGGAAGGGCGACACCGGGATCGACAACCGTCCACCGACGGCGTTGGAGAGCTGGTCCCATTCGCTGGCAGAGGGCCACCCGGCGGCACCGGGACGGGCACGAGAGAGAGCGTTGCGTGACCCGGTTGAATTGCCTGCGGCCGCTTTTTGAACCAGCGGGAGCAAGGGCAGGGCAAGGCCGGCTTTCAGGCAGTCACGACGTTTCATGGCAGTCACAGGCAAGGGGTGATGAACCCAGCATGTGCCCGTCAACCCTTGCTGTCATTGGGCTGGGGCCGAATGACGGTCACCCGGGACGAATGGCGGCCGCGGGGTGACGTGGGTGTTGGCCGGTTCGCGGTCACGCGGCCCGGATCGACCAGCACGCGGCGGTGAACACCACCCGATCACCCCGCACGAACGGTGCGAACGCGTCGACCACGGTCGACAGCACCCCCTGCCGGACGTCCGGATCCAGCCCTTCGGCGCGCAGTGCCTGTCCGACCGGTCCCAGCAACGACACGTAGGTCGGCAGGGCGTCGCGGGCGATGCTGCATTCCACGTCGAGCGGGGCGATGTCGATGTGATCCCAACCACTGTCATCCAGGATCTTCCGCACGACGCCTGCATCGGCGAACGCAAACTGTCCCGGCCCACCTTCGGCCCGCGCCGGCAGGGTCAGCAGCGACGCTGCCGCGCGCTCGGCGGTGGTCATGAACGGATTATCGGCCGGACTGCGCCAGGCAATGGCATGCAGGCGGCCACCACGCCGAAGCGCCCGCCGCAGGTTGCCGAACGCGCGCACCGGATCATCGAAGAACATCACCCCGAACCGCGACACGATGCGGTCCAGGCTGGCGGGGGCAAAGGGATGCTGCTGGGCATCGCCCACGGTGAAATCGATAGCCTTGCCCGCCGCCAGCGCCCGCTCGCGCGCCACGGCGATCATCGGCGCGGAAATATCCACCCCGCTGCAGCGGCCCTGCGGACCCAGCCGATCGGCAATGGTCAGGCAGAGCGCCCCGGTGCCGCAGCCGACGTCCAGCACGCGCGCATCGGGCTCGGTGGCAATGGGATCGGCAAGAACCGGCTCGAAGCCGGCGAACATGCCGTCGAGCAGCGACTGCGCCTGTACCCAGGCATCGCCGGCCGGGCCGTTCCAGAGGTCGTGCTGCGAAGGCGGGGATGCGGCGTGGGGCATGCTGGGGATTCCGGGAGGATTCCGCGCACTGTGCCACCTCAACCGTGATTGAGGTCAAGCGCCAGGCGGGGCCTGCGCATCACCCCGGATCACCCCATCAACGTCCCGGTCAACAGCTTCACGTTGAGCACCACGATCACCGCGGCAATCACCCAGGCCAGCGTCAACAGCCACCGCGGCGCGACCAGCGTGCCCATCCGTGCCTTGTCACCGACGAACATCACCAGCGGAATCACCGCAAATGGCAGTTGCATCGACAACACCACCTGGCTCAGCACCAGCAGCCGCGCCGTTCCCTGTTCGCCATAGATCGCGGTGACGATCACCACCGGCACGATGGCGATGCCACGGGTCAGCAGGCGGCGCGCCCAGGGCGCGATGCGCAGGCGCAGGAAGCCCTCCATCACGATCTGCCCGGCCAGGGTGGCGGTCACCGTGGAGTTGATGCCCGAGGCGAGCAGCGCCACGGCGAACAAGATCGATGCCAGCCCGACCCCCAGCATCGGCGCCAGCAGCTCATGGGCCTGTTCAATCTCCTGCACATCGGTGCGCCCGTTGGCATGGAACACCGCCGCGGCCAGGATCAGGATCGAGGCGTTGATGAACAATGCCAGCATCAACGCGATGGTGCTGTCGGTCACCGCCCAGCGCAGCGCGCTGCGCCGGCCGCTGTCGGTGCGCGGGTAGGCACGGGTCTGCACGATGGACGAATGCAGGTACAGGTTGTGCGGCATCACCGTGGCCCCGATGATGCCGATGGCCAGGTACAGCGCATGCGGGTTGGTGACCACCTCCGCGCGCGGGATGAACCCGCCCAGCACCGCCTGCAGCGGCGGCGCGGCCAGCGCGATCTGCACCGCGAAGCAGGCGAAGATCACCAGCAGCAGGGCAATCACGAACGCTTCCAGCGCGCGGAAGCCACGGTGCATCAGCCACAGCACCAGCACCACGTCCACGGCGGTGATGATCGCGCCCATCATCAGCGGCAACCCGAACAGCAGCTTGAGCGCGATGGCGGTGCCGATCACCTCGGCCAGGTCGCAGGCGATGATCGCGATCTCGCACAGCACCCACAGGCACAGATTCACCGGTCTGGAGAAATGGTCGCGGCAGGCCTGCGCCAGATCGCGCCCGGTGGCGATGCCCAGGCGTGCCGACAACCCCTGCAGCACGATGGCCATCAGGTTGGAGAGCAGGATCACCGACAGCAGCAGGTAGCCGAACTGCGCGCCACCGGCGATATCGGTGGCCCAGTTGCCCGGGTCCATGTAACCCACCGACACCATGTAGCCGGGGCCCAGGAAGGCCAGCAGCCGGAACCACCAGTGGCCGCCCCTGGGCACGGCCACGCTGGCGTGCATCTCGCCCAGGCTGGGGCGATCGCCGGTGGCCTGCGGCCATGCGCTGGTGGTCGGGGAGGTGGGGTCCGCGCTCATGCGACCGAATATAGCAGAGGCTATGTTATCAAGGTGAGGGCATCGGCCACGAACGCATGCCATGGGTATGCGGCAGGCTGGCCTTCATGGCATCGATGAAGGCGCGCAGCCGCGAGGGCATCTGGCGCGCGGCCGGGTACACCAGATGCACCGGCAATGGCGGCGCCTCCCAGCCGGGCACCAGCTGCACCAGCCGGCCGTCGCGCAGGTCATCGCCCACCAGCCACGCCGACACCACCGCCGCGCCCAGTCCGGACACCGCCGCGCGGCGCGCCACGAACAGGTTGTCGGTGAGCAGGCGCGGCTGGATGTCCACCCGCAGCGCCGGACCGTCATCGGCCGGCAGCAGGGTGAAACGGTCGCGGTAGAAGGTGGTCAGGGCGATCCACGGCAGGCCGGGCAGCAGGGTGGGGTCGCGTGGGTCGGCCGCCTCCAGCAGCGAGGGCGCGGCGATGACGATGCGCGGCACTTCGGCCAGCGGAACCGCCACCAGTTGCGGTTCCTCCACGCGTCCCACCCGGATGGCGCAGTCGATCCCGTCGGCAATGAAGTCCACCGGCTGGTCTTCCAGCATCCACTCCAGCGTGACCTGGGGATGGCGTGCCATGAACTGCAGCATCGGTTCCAGCAGCTGGGCCTGGCCGAAGGCATGTGGCACCACCACGCGCAGGCGCCCGCGTGGCACGTCCACGTCACCACGCAGGTCGGCCTGGATCGCGTCCCAGTCGTCGACCAGGGCCCGGGCGTGCGCATAGCAGCGCTCGCCGTCTTCGGTCAGCGTCATCTGGTGGGTGGAACGCTTGATCAGGTGCAGGCCGAACAGCCGTTCCAGTGTCTGCAGGCGGCGGCTGACGGTGGGCTGGGTGGTGCCGAGCTGTACGGCGGCGGCGGAGAGGCTGCCGCTTTCGACGATGCGGACAAAGGTGGCCAGCAGGTCGATACGGTCCGCACCCGGTGCCGCGGAGGAAGTGCTCATACAACCTTCGTATGATGGATATGTACCGAAGCCTACTACACGCCTTCCTGTGCAAGGAGGATGCTGGCGCCACTTTCTTCAGGCGTGGAGTGGCTCATGTCCAGCGTGCATATTCCGGCGGTCGCCGTCCCCCGGCCTGCGGTGCCGTCGCGGCTGATCGTCGCGATGGCGGCCGGGGCCGGGTTTTCGGTGGCCTCGATCTACTACAGCCAGCCGATGCTGGGCGTCATCGCCAGCGGGCTGGGCAGCGACGCGCAGTCCACGGGCATGGTCCCGACCCTGACCCAGCTGGGCTACGCGTTGGGCATCCTGCTGCTGGCGCCGCTGGGCGACCGGGTCGACCGCCGGCAGCTGATCCTGCTCAAGTCGCTGGTGCTGGCCGCCGCGCTGGCCGGCGCCGCGCTGTCGGGCAGCCTGCCAACCCTGCTGCTGGCCAGCCTGCTGATCGGGTTGATGGCCACCGTTGCCCAGGACGTGGTGCCCTCGGCGGCGATGCTGGCGCCGGAAGCCGAACGCGGCGCGGTGGTGGGCAAGGTGATGACCGGCCTGCTGCTGGGCATCCTGCTGTCGCGCGTGGCCAGCGGGCTGGTCGCCGAGGCCCTGGGCTGGCGGGCGATGTTCGGTATTGCCGCCGGCTCGGTGGTGGTGATGGCGCTGGTACTGGCGCGCGAGCTGCCGCACCTGGCACCGACCACGTCGTTGCGGTATCCGGCGCTGCTGCGTTCGCTGGCCCACCTGTGGCGTGGACAGCCGCAGCTGCGCCGTGCGGTGTTCGCGCAGGGGCTGCTGGCCGTGGGCTTCAGCGCGTTCTGGTCGACGTTGGCGGTCATGCTGCACGACCGCTACCAGCTGGGCAGTGCGGTGGCCGGTGCCTTCGGCATTGCCGGTGCAGCCGGTGCGCTGGCGGCGCCGCTGGCCGGGCGCTGGGCCGACCGGCTGGGCAGCCACGCGGTGGCGCGCATCGCCATCGGGATTGCGCTGCTGGGCTTTGCGATGCTGCTGCTGGATGCGTGGTTGCCGCGGGTGGCCATCGTACCGTTGCTGGCCATCAGTGCGGTGGTGTTCGACTTTGGCTTCCAGGCCGCGTTGGTCTCGCACCAGACGCTGGTCTATGGGCTGGCGCCGGAAGCGCGCAGCCGGCTCAATGCGCTGTTGTTCACTGGGGTATTCCTGGGCATGGCGGCCGGTGGTGCGCTGGGCGCGGTGGTGCTGGCGCACTTCGGGTGGCCGGGCGTGGCGACGCTGGCAACCGTGTCGGCAGGCGCCAGCCTGCTGGTGCGCATGCGCTGAGGCCGCGGTTGCCGGCCCTAGCGGTCGTGGGTGGCGTCGTCCAGGCTGATGATGCCGCGCTTGAGGGCCAGGGTGACCGCGTGGGTCCGGTCGCGGGCCCCGAGCTTTTCCATGATGTTCTTCATGTGCGCCTTCACCGTCTGTTCTGAGATGCGCATCTGTTCGCCGATGCCCTTGTTCGAGCGACCGCTGGCGACGTGGCCCAGCACTTCGGTTTCGCGGGGGGACAGGCTGTCCTCCACCACGTGCGCGGCGATGCTGGCGGCCAGGGTGGCCGGAATGCCGGCGCGGCGGCCGCTGTGCACGGTGCGGATGGTGTCCACCAGTTCGTGGCGCAGCATGTCCTTGAGCAGGTAGCCGCTGGCCCCGGCCTGCAGCGCGCGCACCGCCCGCACATCGCCACGGTAGGTGGTGAGCACGATGATGCGCGCGCGCGGGTCGTGGTGGCGGATGCGGGTGATCGCTTCCACGCCATCCACGCCGGGCAGCTGCAGGTCCATCAGCACCACGTCCGGGTGCAGGGCCAGGTACTGGGCCACGGCCTCCTCGCCATCGGCGGCTTCCCCGAGCAGGCGCATGTCCGGCTGCATGTCCAGCAGGGCAGCCAGGCCATCGCGCAGCAGGGGATGGTCGTCGACCACCAGAATGCCGATCGACGGGGAGGAAGGGGTCATGCGGAATCTCCAGGGTGCGCCGCCAGCGCCAGGCGAGGATTGTCGCAGGCGCGGGGCCGGCTACGCCCCCTCTTTCGGGTGAGCGCCTCCCCCAAAAGAGTAGCTGCGTTCACCACCCAAGGGGGGTAGGGCAACCGGGCCGCGGCCGCCACCATGGCCTTACCCGCCCACCAAGGATTTCCCATGACCACCGCCACCGCCGTTCCCGGCGCCTCGCTGCTATCGCCCGCCGACCACGCCCTGGTGCTGATCGACTTCCAGTCGCAGATGGCGTTCGCCACGCGCACCATCGATGTCGCCGCGCTGCGCAACAATGTCGCGCTGATCGCCAAGGGTGCCGCCGGCTTCAAGGTGCCGGTGGTGCTGACCACCGTGGCCGAAAAGTCATTCTCCGGCCCGATGTTCCCGGAGATCGCGCCTGTCTTCCCCGGCCAGAAGGTGTTCGACCGCACCTCGATGAACTGCTGGGAAGACCAGGCGGTGATCGATGAGATCAACCGCATCGGCACGCAGCGCGTGGTCATCGCCGGCCTGTGGACCAGCGTCTGCATCGTCGGGCCGGCGCTGTCGGCGATCGACCAGGGCTTCGAGGTGTATGTGATCACCGACGCCTGCGGCGATGTCAGCGACGAAGCGCACGAGCGTGCGGTCACCCGCATGGTCCAGGCCGGCGCGGTGCCGCTTACCTCGGTGCAGTACCTGCTTGAGCTGCAGCGCGACTGGGGCCGCAGCGCCACCTACGACCTCACCACCGGCATCGCCCGCGAACACGCCGGTGGCTATGGCTTGGGCATCCAGTACGCCAAGAGCATGTTCGGCGCACAGGAAGGCGGCCACTGAGCATGGGCGGCGCCACCGGCCTGGATGTGGGGCTGCTGGTGCTGCGGCTGGCGGCAGGCGGATTCCTGCTGCCGCACGCGCTGGGCAAGCTGTTCGGCTGGTTCGGGGGTCCCGGGCTGGCCGGTTTTGCCGAGGAACTGCGCGGGTACCACCTGCCGGCGCCGGCACCGGTGCCACTGCTGCTGGCCGTGGTGCAGGTGCTTTCCGGCCTGGCCGTGCTGATCGGCTGGCAGGCCCGCCCCGCCGCCACGGTGGGCGCGCTGTTCCTGGGCATGACCGCCGTGCTGGCCCTGCCCAAGGGCTGGTTCTGGATGCGGGGCGGGATCGAGTATCCGTTGTTCTGGACACTGGCCCTGTCGGCCATTGCCTTGGCTGGCCCCGGCGCCCTTGCGCTGCATTCGACGTGAGCGGAGTGTCCCCATGTCCCCTGATCCGCCCCTTCCTGCACGCCGCGACCTACTGCTCGGCGCCGGCGCCGCGATGGCGCTGGGCCTGGCCGGTCGCGCCTTCGCCACGCACCCGGAGAAACCCATGACCACGCTGCTCATCCGCAATGCCCGCATCACCACGCTGGACCCGCGCCTGCCGCAGGCCGACGCACTGGCGGTGGTGGACGGGCGCATCGCCGCGATCGGCGCCGAAGCCGAGGTGCGCGCCGGACTGGCCGAGGCAACGGTGATCGACGCGGGCGGCCGCCGCCTGGTGCCCGGGCTCAACGACAGCCACACGCACCTGATCCGTGGTGGCCTCAACTACAACCTGGAACTGCGCTGGGACGGGCTGCGCTCGCTGGCCGACGCCATGGCCATGCTCAAGGCGCAGGTCGACATCACGCCGGCTCCGCAGTGGGTGCGGGTGGTGGGCGGATTCACCGCCGAGCAGTTCGTGGAGAAACGCCTGCCGACGCTGGCCGAGCTCAACGCCATCGCGCCGGATACGCCGGTGTTCCTGCTGCACCTGTACGACCGCGCGCTGCTCAACCGCGCCGCGCTGCGCGCCTGCGGCTACGACAAGACCACGCCGGACCCGCCGGGCGGGCAGATCGTGCGCGACAGCCTGGGCAATCCCACCGGGCTGCTGCTGGCCAAGCCCAACGCACTGATCCTCTACGCGACGCTGGCCAAGGGGCCGCGCCTGCCGATCGAGTACCAGGCCAACTCGACGCGGCATTTCATGCGCGAGCTGAACCGGCTGGGGATCACCTCGGTGATCGATGCCGGCGGTGGCTTCCAGAATTACCCCGAGGACTACCAGGTCATCGAGCAGCTGCATCGCGACGGTGAACTCACGGTGCGCATCGCCTACAACCTGTTCACCCAGAACAAGGGCA
Source organism: Stenotrophomonas sp. CCNWLW57 (assembly GCF_037203925.1). Taxonomy (NCBI): domain Bacteria; kingdom Pseudomonadati; phylum Pseudomonadota; class Gammaproteobacteria; order Lysobacterales; family Lysobacteraceae; genus Stenotrophomonas; species Stenotrophomonas sp. CCNWLW57. The sequence continues at coordinate 283,636 of NZ_JBBCBJ010000003.1, read as the reverse complement.
AGGAAGCGCAGGACTTCCAGCACTGGAGCGAGATCCTGGCCCCGCGCCAGGGCGACGACCTGCTGCGCCACAACGGTGCGGGCGAGATGCTGGTGTTCTCCGCGGCCGACTTCGAACTGTTCAACGAGCCGCGACCGGAACTGCCGCCGGGCATGGAGCCGGAACTGGAGGAAGTGGTCAAGCTGCTGGTGGAAAAGCGCTGGCCGTTCCGCATCCATGCCACCTATGACGAGAGCATCGACCGCATCCTGGATGTGTACGAGCAGGTCAACCGCGAGATCCCGTTCGATGGCCTGCACTGGTTCATCGACCACGCCGAAACCATCACCCCCCGCAACATCGAGCGCATCCGCGCGCTGGGCGGTGGCCTGGCAATCCAGCACCGCATGGCCTACCAGGGCGAGGCGTTCGTGCAGCGCTACGGCGCCGACGCCGCACGCCACACGCCTCCGGTACGGCGCATGCTGCAGGCCGGCGTTCCGGTCGGTGCCGGTACCGACGCCACCCGCGTGGCCAGCTACAACCCGTGGGTGGCGCTGTCCTGGCTGGTCACCGGTCGCACCGTCGGCGGACTGGCGCTGTATGGCGAAGAGAACCTGCTCGAGCGCGAAGAGGCGCTGCGGCTGTGGACCCAGGGCAGTGCCTGGTTCTCCGGCGACGAGGGCCGCAAGGGCACGCTGGCGGTCGGCCAGCTGGCCGACTTCTGCGTGCTCTCGTCGGACTTCTTCGCGGTGGACGATGCCGGCATCGCCGATATCACCAGCGTGCTGACCGTGGTCGGCGGGCGGGTGGTGCACGGCGATGGCGACTTTGCTCCGCTTGCGCCGACCCTTCCTCCGGCGATGCCGGACTGGTCGCCGGTGAACCGCTTTGGCGGGTACCACGTGGGCGGTGCCGCCACCGGCCTGGTCGCGCATGCGCACGCCCACGGCGGCGCCTGCCGCACCCACGGCCACGGCCATGCAACGGCGCACCCGGTGCCGACCGACGCGCCCACTGCGTTCTGGGGCGCACTGGGATGTTCGTGCTTCGCGTTCTGAGCCTGGCGTTGGCGACGGCACTGCCGTCGCTGGCATCTGCCTGCACACCTGGCGATACCGGTCGCTGCATCGCGCTGGACGGCGGCGGCGACGTGCAGGTGGATGCCTCGCTGCGCCTGCGGGGCATGTATTACGACCCGACCCGGTTCGGCATACAGGGTAGAGAGGACGGATACGGCCTGCTGCGCGCGCTGGGGTCGGTGGCGGCGCACCGCGGTCGCTGGGATGGGCTGGTGCAGCTTGGCGTGCACGCAGAGCAGGGGCGCGCCGGCGGGCCCGGCGGCACCGACCAGGGCGCGCTCGACCTGCAGCAGGGCTTCGTGCGCTGGCAGGGCGACCATGCAACGTGGCAGCTCGGCCGGCAGGAGGCCGCTTATGGCAGCTCGCGCCTGCTTTCGGTGCGCGATGGGCCCAACATCCGGCTGGCGTTCGATGGCGTGCGCGGGCGGTGGCAACAGGGCGCACTGAAGCTCGACGTGATGGCGCTGCGCCCGGTCGACAACCGCAGCGGCGCCTTCGATGACCGCGGCGACCGTGGCCAGTACCTGCTCGGCAGCTACGCCACCTGGCAGCCTGGGCGGCCGGGCACCGGCATCGACCTGTACGTGCTCGACTACGGTCGCGATGGCGCACGCTTCGCCAGCGCGGTCGGCGACGAACGCCGTACCTCGCTCGGCACGCGCGCCTTCGTGCTGCAGCCACGCTGGGACGCCAACATCGAGCTGGTCGCGCAGCGCGGCACCCTGTCGCGTGCCCAGGGCAACCTGGCGATCCGCGCCTGGACGCTGGCCACCGACAGCGGGCTGCGCTGGCCCGCGCGGCGCTGGCAGCCGCGGCTGGGCGTCAAGCTGGACATCGCCAGCGGCGACCAGGACCCCGGCGATGGCCGCTTGAACACCTTCAATGCGATGTACCCCAAGTCTGCGTACTTCAGCGAAGCCAGCCTGCTGGCGCCGGCCAACCTGATGGACGTGCAGCCGACGCTGACGTTGACCCTGCGCCCCGGCCTGACCACCGACATCGGCTGGCAGCTGGCGTGGAAGCACCGCCGCAGCGACGCGGTCTACACCACGCCGGCGCCACTGGCCGCGGTGCCGGGCACGGCCGGCACGCCGCGTCGCATCGGCCAGCAGTACAAGTGGGAAACCAGCTGGGAGGCCAGTGACCACTGGACCTGGAAAGGCCAGCTGGCCTGGTTCGAGGCCGGTCCCGGCCTGCGCGCGGCCGGCGGCCGCGACACCCTGTTTGCATCGGTAGTAGGAGCATGGCAATGGTAAACACACACGAAGACGCGGCCCCCGGCGCGTGGTCGCCGCTGAAGATCCGGCTGTTCCGCGCGATGTGGCTGGCCATCCTGGGCAGCAACGTCGGCACCTGGGTCAATGACGTTGCCGCCGCCTGGGTGATGGCCGAGCGCACCGGATCGCCGCTGATGGTGGCGCTGGTGCAGTCGGCCACCACGGTGCCGGTGGTGCTGCTGGCGCTGGTCGCCGGCACGTTGGCCGACATCGTCGACCGTCGGCGCTACCTGCTTTTCACCCAGGGCTGGATGCTGCTGGTGGCCGCCACGCTGGCCACCCTGACGGCACTGGGCATGCTCACGCCCCCGCTGCTGGTCCTGCTGACCTTCGCGATGGGCTGTGGCGCGGCCATGGCGATGCCGGCACAGGCCGCCATCGTGTCCGAGCTGGTGCCGCGGCCGATGCTGGCATCCGCGGTGGCGTTGAATTCGATCGGCATCAACATCGCGCGCTCGCTCGGCCCGGCCATCGGCGGCCTGATCGTGGCGCAGCTGGGCGCGGGGTGGGCGTTCGGCCTGAACGCACTGAGTTTCGCGGCCATGCTGTGGGTGCTGTTCAACTGGAGACCCGATGCGCTTGCCTCCGCCTTGCCGCCAGAAGGCTTCGGTGCCGGGCTGCGCGCCGGCGTGCGCTACGCGTTGCGCGCCGGCCGCCTGCAGGCGGTACTGATCAAGTCGGCCGGGTTCTTCTTCTTCGCCAGCGCGGTGACCGCGCTGCTGCCGCTGGTGGTACGCAGCGAACTGCACGGCGGGGCAGGCACGTACGGGCTGCTGCTGGGCTGCATCGGCATCGGTGCGGTCAGCGGCGCGCTGGTGCTGCCGAGCCTGCGCGCGCGGCTGGACCGTGACCTGCTGGTGCTGCTGGCCACGCTCGCCTGCGCGCTGAGCCTGTTCGGGCTGGCCTGGCTGCGGCACATGGCATTGCTGCCGCTGGCGATGCTGGTGAACGGGTTTGCCTGGATCACGGTGCTGTCCTCGCTGCAGATCGCCGCGCAGACCGCGGTGCCGGCGTGGGTGCGGGCGCGTGCGCTGTCGCTGTACATCATGGTGTTCTCGCTGGGCATGGCTGCCGGTGGGTTGAGCTGGGGCAGCATTGCCCAGCGCACCTCGATTCCGCTGGCGCTGACCCTCGCGGCGGTGGGCGCGGTGATCGGCGGGTTGCTGGTGTGGCGCGTGCGCATCGCCGGCAGCGAGGAACTGGACCTGCGCCCGGCCGGGCATTGGCCTGCGCCCGAGCTGGCGGTGCCGGTCACCCACGACCGCGGCCCGGTGCTGGTGACGGTGGAGTACCACATCGATGATGCCGACCGCGCCGCGTTCCATGCGCTGCTCGGTGAGCTCGGCCGTACCCGCCGCCGCGATGGCGCGGTGATCTGGGGCGTGGCCGAGGACGTGGCCACGCCAGGCATCCACCTGGAATATTTCGTGACCCCGTCCTGGATCGAGCACCTGCGCCAGCATGAGCGGGTCACCGCTGAAGACCGGATCCTGCAGGAGAAGGTCAGGGCGCTGCACCGCAACGAGCATGCGCCGATCGTGCGCCATTTCGTAGGCGGCACCGGCGCCTTGAAGGCGTTGCAGCACGGTCACGAGCATCCGGCATTGGGTTGATGGCATCTTCTTAACCGCAATGCGCGTATGGTCGGTGCTCTTTGAGCGGGAGTGGATGCATGCGCTGGATCGTGTTGTTGGCCGCCTTGGCCATGCCGTTGGTGGCGTGGTTGTCCCAGACCGGTCAGTTCGGCCCGACCAACGGTGCGATCTCCGACCGCTATCCCACGTTGCTGGTCGCGGCCGGCTATGCGTTTTCGATCTGGGGCCTGATCTTCCTGTGGGACGTGGCCTTCGGGCTGTGGCAGCTGCGCCAGCGCCGGCCCGATGACATTGCCGGCGCGCGCGGCTGGGCCGCCGCCGGGTTCGCGCTGACGGCGGCGTGGATGCCGGTGTTCTCCAACCAGGCGTTCCTGCCGGCGCTGGCCATCATCTGGCTGGCGCTGGTGTGCCTGCTGGTTGCTGCGGTACGCGCGGCGCCGGCCACCGCCAGTGCCGGGCAGCGCGCCTTCGCCGCCTATCCGCTGGCGCTGCACGCGGGCTGGCTGACCATGGCCGCCTTCCTGAACACCGCCCAGGTGATCGTGGCCTACCAGTGGCTGCCGACCGGCGACATGCTGTCGTGGAGCGTGGTGCTGCTGGCGCTGGCCACGCTGCTCGCATGGGTGATGAATTACCGCCTGCGTGGGCACTTCGCCTACCCGGCGGCGGTGATCTGGGCGCTGGTGGGCGTGTACATCAAGCAATCCGGCTGGCGCCTGCCGGGTGCCGATACCGTTGCGGTGCTGGCGCTGGCCGTGGCCGCGCTGCTGGTGCTGCAGACCCTGCTGCTGCGCACCCGGGCCTGGCGCGCACCGCGCGTGGGCGTGGTCGCCGCACACCGCCATCGTCGTTGATACAGGAGATCCGCATGCGCGCTGCATTGCATGAACAGTTTGGTGACCCGACCGTCGTCCTGCATGGCGGTGAGGCCGCCACGCCTGAACCCGGTGCGGGCGAGGTGCGCATCCGCACCGTGCTGGCGCCGATCCACAACCATGACCTGTGGACCGTGCGCGGCCAGTACGGCTACAAGCCCGAGCTGCCTGCCATCGGCGGCAGCGAAGGCACCGGCGTGATCGATGCGCTGGGCGAGGGCGTGACCAGCCTGCAGGTCGGGCAGCGGGTCAGTGCGGCGTCGGTGCATGGCACCTGGGCCGAACAGTTCATTGCGCCGGCGCGGATGGTGATTCCGATGCCGGACAGCATCAACGATGAAACGGCCGCGCAGCTGATCGCCATGCCGCTCAGCGCGTTGATGCTGCTGGAATTCCTGCAGGTGGGAGCCGGCCAGTGGATCGTGCAGAACGCGGCCAATGGTGCGGTCGGCAAGGCATTGGCGATGCTGGCCAAGGCGCGTGGCGTGCACTGCGTGAACCTGGTGCGGCGCGATGCGGGCGTGTCCGAAATGGCGGCGCTGGGCATCGACAACACGATTTCCACCGCGCAGGCGGACTGGCTGGCGCAGGTGCAGGCGCGGGTAGGCGAGGGTGCGGCGGCGGCGGTCGATTCGGTCGGCGGGCGTGCCAGCGGCGAGTTGCTCGGGCTGCTGGGCGAGGGCGGCACGCTGGTGTCGTTCGGCTCGATGACCGGCGAGCCGATGCAGCTGGGCTCGGGTGACGTGATCTTCAAGCAGGCCGTGGTGAAGGGCTTCTGGGGCAGCAAGGTGAGCCAGAACATGGCCCCGGAGAAGAAACGGGCGCTGGTGGGCGAGCTGCTGAAGCTGGCCGCCACGGGCGGGTTGAGCCTGCCTGTAGACGCCGTGTTCGGGCTGGATCAGGTAGCCGAAGCGGCGAAAGCCAGCCTCGAACCGGGCCGCAACGGCAAGGTGCTGCTGCGCCCGTAACGGCGTGGCATCACACCCGCAGCGCGTCGATCACCACGCGCAGCGCGCTGGAGGACTGCCGGCGGCTGGGGTAGTAGGCGTGGAAGCCGTCGAACACATCGCACCAGTCCTGCATCACCCGTTGCAGGCGCCCGGCCGCGATGTCCTCCAGCACCATGTCTTCCAGCAGGTAGGCCAACCCGGCGCCGGCCAGTGCGGCGCGGTGCATGGCGATGCTGCTGTTGAAGGTCCACTGGCCCTGTACGCGCACGTTGACGTTCTGCTCGTCCTTGCGCAGGTCCCACACCATCAAGCCGCCATGGGTGGGCAGGCGCAGACCGATGCAGTCATGCGCGGCCAGGTCGCCTGGCCGCTGCGGCGCGGCGTGGGTCCTGAAGTACGCGGGACTGCCGACGATCGCCATCCGCTGCGGGCCGGTGACCGGCACGGCGATCATGCCCTGCGCGACCCGTTCACCGAGCCGGATGCCGATGTCGTAGCGCTGTTCGACGATATCGGCCAGCCCGTAGTCGATGGTCAGTTCCACCTTCAAATCAGGGTAGCGGGGCAGTACGGCGGCCAGGCGGGGCCACACCACCGTGTTGGCCACGTGTTCGGACGCGGTGATGCGGATGGTGCCGGCCGGGTGGTCACGGTACTCCGCCACCGCCGCGATTTCCGCTTCGATTTCCTCCAGCCGCGGTGCCACGCTCAGGTAAAGACGCTCGCCGGCCTCGGTCATCGACACATTGCGGGTGGTGCGGGTCAACAGCCGCACCCCGAGTCGTTCCTCCAGTGCGCGCACGGTATGGCTCAGCGCGGACTGCGAAACACCCAGTTGCGCCGCAGCGCGGGTAAAGCTGCGCTCGCGCGCCACGGTCACGAAGACCTGCAGATCGTTGAAATTTTCGCGGGCCATGAGGGCAGCGGAGGCGCATGACGGTCATGCCAGCCCATGATGGCCGGGAGCCACGGCGATTGGTAGGGGCGTGGGGTGCAGGCTAAAATCGCGGTTCTTCCGTGACAACCGCGAGCCCCGCCATGAATGACACCCGCTTCTATCCCATCGGTACCCCCGGCCAGCCCTGGGGCGCTGCAGAGAAGGCGGAGTGGCGGGCGCGGCAGTTGCCGGTGCGGCGCTATGCCGACGATGTGCTGCCGGTGCTGGACCAGCTGCGCGCCGGGTTCGAGGTGGTCCAGTACGGCACCCTGGAGTACGCACCGGACCGCTACCCGCTGTTTGCCGTGCGCAGCCGCGACTGGAACCCGGCGCTGCCATCGGTGCTGGTCACTGGTGGCGTGCACGGCTACGAAACCAGCGGCGTGGAAGGCGCGCTGCAGTTCCTGGCCACGCGTGCGGCCGACTACGCCGGGCGTGCCAATGTGCTGGTCGCGCCGTGCGTGAGCCCGTGGGGCTACGAGCGCTTCCAGCGCTGGAATGCCGATGCGACCGACCCGAACCGCTCGTTCGTGGCCAACAGCCCGGCGCAGGAGTCGGCGGCACTGATGGCGCTGGTGGCACCCCTGCGTGACGGCATGGTGCTGCACATCGACCTGCACGAAACCACCGACAGCGACGAAAGCGAGTTCCGCCCGGCGCTGGCCGCGCGCGATGGCAAGCCGTTCGCCCCGGGCCTGATTCCCGATGGCTTCTACCTGGTGGACGACACCGAAAACCCGCAGCCGGCGTTCCAGCAGGCGGTCAATGCGGCGGTGGAGCAGGTGACCCACATTGCCCCGGCCGACGACAAGAACGAAATCATCGGTTCGCCGGTGGTGGCGCCGGGCGTGATCGAATATCCGCTGAAGAAGCTGGGGCTGTGCGCCAGCATCACCGGCGCGCGCTTCACCACCACCACCGAGGTGTATCCGGACAGCCCGCGTGCGACTCCGCAGCAGTGCAACGATGCACAGGTGGCGGCAGTGTGCGCGGCGATTGATTACGCGCTTGCCCATTGATTGAGCGTTGCATGCACGCAGGGCGTGAGCCTACGCCCTCACCCAGCGTGCGGTGATGCCGACCAGCAGCAGGGCAGCGGCCACCAGGCAGAAGGCCGTTACCAGGCTGCTGGCCTGGGCGACGAAGCCGATCAGGGCAGGGCCCGCCAGCACACCGGCGTAGCCCAGCGTGGTGATGGCGGGGATGGCCAGGCTTTCGGGCATGGTCTTCTGGTTGCCAGCCATGGAGAACAGCGCCGGCACGATGTTGGCGCAGCCCAGGCCGATCAGTGCGTAGCCGAGCAGGGCCGGCAGCAGGGCGCCGGCAAAGGTGGCGATGCCGAAGCCGGCCGCGGCCACGATGCTGCCCAGCAGGATCGCGCGCAGGCGACCGAGTTTCGCCACGATGCCGTCGCCGACCAGGCGGGTGAGGGTCATGGCGATGGCGAAGGTCATGAAGCCCAGGCCGGCGCGGTCCGGTGGTACCTGCTGCACTTCATGCAGGAACACCGCGCTCCAGTCGAGCATGGCGCCTTCGGCAAGGAAGGCGACGAAACAGAGCACGCCGATCGCCAGCACCACGCCATGCGGGATCGCAAACACCGGCGCGCCACTCGGCGCGCGGTCACGCCGCCAGTACGGCACTGAAACCGCCAGCACCACCACCATCGCCATCGAGGCCAGCACGCACACCCACAGCGGTGGCAGCCGCAGCGCGAGCAGCGCGGTCATCGCAGCGGCCCCCACCGCACCGCCGATGCTGTAGAAAGCGTGGAAGCCGGACATCATCGGCCGCCCGCTGTCGCGCTCCACCATCACCGCCTGGATGTTCATGGTGCAATCGCAGGCGCCCACACCGGCGCCGAACACGAACAGGGTCAGGCCCAGCGTCCACGGCGAGGGCGCGATGGCCAGCAGCGGCAGGCTGGCGATCACCATCAGCAGGGTGGCGATCATCACCGCGCGGCAGCCATGGCGGGCGGCCAGGATGCCGGCCAAGGGCATCGCCAGCAGCGAACCGGCGCCCAGGCACAGCAGGACCAGGCCCAGCGAGCCTTCATCCAGCCCGGTACGGGTTTTGGCGAACGGCACCAGGGGTGCCCAGGCGGCGGTGGCGAAGCCGGGCAGGAAAAACGCCGCACGGGTGGCGTGCTGTTCGGCGCGCGTGCCGCGCGCAGAAGGAGCGGAATCGAACATCAAGGCAGCCTCAGTACGGCGCAGCGCGCTGGATATCGACGCCACGACGCGCGAATGCCGCCACCTGCGCGTCAGGAGCATCGTGCTCGATCACCAGCAGGTCGATCTGCTCGACCCCGCCCACGCGGTAGGCGGCCTGCGTGCCGAGCTTGTCGTTAGTGGCTACTGCAACGCAGCGGCTGCTCGCCGCCAGCACTGCCCGCTTGAGAGGGGCTTCTTCGCCATCGATGGCCCACAGGCCCGCCTCGGCATCGACTGCGCAGGTGCCGATGAAACAGACATCCGCGCGCAGCCCGGCCACCGTCTCCAGCGTCTGCGCACCGATGCAGGCGCCTGCGCGGGGATCCAGCCGCCCGCCGATCAGGGTCACCTCCATCCCGCCGCGCGCCAGCAGCGCCAGGGCGATGTCGGGGGCATTGGTGATCACATGCAGGCCCTGCTGTTGCGGCAGGCACGCGGCGATGGCGCTGTTGGTGGAACCGGCATCGAGCAGGATGCGCTCACCCGGGCGGATACACGCGGCGGCGGCCAAGGCCAGCGCGTGCTTCTGCGCCGGCTGCTGCGCGTGGCGTGCGGGGAGGGGCGGGAATTCCACTGCCGCCGGCAGCGCACCGCCGTGGACTTTCCGGCAGAGCCCCTGGCTGGCGAGCTCGCGGAGGTCGCGTCGGATCGAGTCCTCCGACACCTCCATCTGCAGCGCGAGCTGGGCCGAAAACACGCGACCCTGTTCGCGTAGCAGGCGCAGGATGGTCTGTTGGCGTTCGCCGGGTAGGGTATCGGGAGTCGTCATGCGCGAACTGTACCTGATTCAGTGCGCGAATGTGCATGAATGTGCGTGATAGCGCGTGTATACGCGGTTGCGGTTCAGTCCAACCGCTGCAGCTCCGGCGTGACCAGCGCCGCCATCCAGTCCATGAAGGCGGCCACCCGGCGTGGCAGATGTCGTCGCTGCGCGTACAACAGGGTCACCGGCATGGGCTCGGCCACGCACGCCGGCAGCACTTCCACCAGCGTCCCAGCGGCCAGCGCCACGCGCGCACCCAGCCGTGGCACCTGGATGATGCCCAGCCCCGCCAGCGCCGCGGCACTGTAGGCCTCGCCACTGTTGACCGTGATCGCGCCGCGCATCGGCACACTGCGGTAGGCCTGGCCGTCGTGGTACTCGAAGCCCGGCGAGCGCTGGCCCAGCGTGCCCACGTAATGCACCAGCGCATGGTGGGAGAGATCCTCCAGCGAGTACGGCATCCCCCGTGCAGCCAGGTACGCCGGGCTGGCGCAGTTGACGATGTGCATCACCCCCAGCGGGCGCGCCACCAGCGTGTTGTCGTCCAAAGGGCCGACCCGGACCACGCAGTCGAAGCCTTCGCGGACCAGGTCGACGCGGCGGTCGGTACCGCTCAGCTCGATCTCCAGTCCCGGGTGCCGGGCCAGGAAGTCCGGCAGGTGGGGAATCACCAGCTGCCGGGCCAGCCCGCTGGACATGTCCACCCGCAGCCGGCCCTTGAGCTGGGTGTCACGGCGGAACATGCCCTGCAGATCCTCCATGTCGTCCAGCAGGTCGCGGGCGCGCTGCTGGAACTGCGCGCCGTCGGCGGTCAGCCGCACCCGGCGGGTGGTCCGGTGCAGCAGCTGCACGCCCACTTCCCCTTCCAGCCGCTGCACGGCCAGCGACACGCTGGCCTTGGGCAGGCCCAGCTGCTCGGCAGCGGCGGTGAACGAGCCCAGTTCGGCAACACGCAGGAAGCTGCGCAAGTGGTCGAGGCGGTCCATGGATTGTTCGCTCTGGCTGGACAGTCAAATCAGGATCGCGCGGTTTATGTGATGGCGCAATGCCAATAGTCTGGCGTCACACCTCACCCAGGAGCACCCCATGTCCCACTCCACCCCACGCGTTGTCCTGATCACCGGCGGCAGCCGCGGCCTCGGCCGCAATGCCGCCCTGGCGCTGGCGGCCGACGGTGCCGACATCCTGCTGACCTACCGCAGCCAGGCGGATGCGGCCAACGCCGTGGTCGCCCAGGTCCAGGCGCTGGGCCGGCGTGCCGCCGCGCTGCCGCTGGACATGGCGGACAGCGCCGACTTTGCCGGCTTCGCCGCGGCCGTGCAGGCGCAACTGCAGGCCTGGGGCGCGGCCGGCCTGCAGGGGCTGTTCAACAATGCCGGCGAAGGCCTGTATGCCGGTTTCGCCGACACCACTCCGGCCCAGTTCGACGAGCTGGTCGCCGTGCACCTGAAAGGGCCGTACTTCCTGACCCAGGCGCTGCTGCCGCTGATCGCCGATGGTGGCCGCATTCTCAACGTGTCCAGTGGCCTGGCCCGCTTCTCGCTGCCGGGCAGTTCGGCCTACGCGATGATGAAGGGCGGCATCGAAGTCTTCAGCCGGTACCTGGCCAGGGAACTGGGCGCGCGCGGCATCAGTGCCAACACGCTGGCACCGGGCGCGATCGAAACCGACTTCGGCGGCGGGCATGTGCGTGACAACGCCGACATCAATGCGATGGTGGCCGGCAACACCGCGCTGGGTCGCGCAGGGCAGCCGGACGATATCGGGCCGGTCGTCGCCGCGCTGCTGTCGCCGCGTACGGGCTGGATCAACGCGCAGCGCGTGGAAGCGTCGGGCGGCATGTTCGTCTGAGTGCGAAAGCGTCGCATTCGCGCAAGACGGTATGATGGGCGGCCTTGTCGCCCCTGCAGAGACTGTCTTGCGCGCTTCCGTACCGTTGCACCCGATGGGCCGTGTGTTTGCCGTTGTCGCCTTGTTCGAGGCGTTTACCTGGGCCGGGCTGCTGGTCGGCATGTACCTGAAGTACCACGCCGCCGAGCCGACCACCGCCGGCGTGGCGCTGTTCGGGCCGGTGCATGGCGTGGCCTTCATGGTCTACGTGGTGGTCACCGTGCTGGCGGCGGTGAAGCTGCGCTGGCCGTGGTGGGCCGCCGGCCTGGCGCTGCTGGCAGCGGTGCCGCCGCTGGTGACGCTGCCGCTGGAAGGGTGGTTCAAGCGGCGTGGCCTGTTGTCCACGCAGCTCACCACCGATAGCTGAGTCCCAGCTGCGCGCTGCGCTGGAAATAGCCCTGGCCCTGCTGCAGCGACAACCCGCCCCACGCGCCAAACCCGTTGGCGAACACCAGCGAGGCGCCGGCACTGAATTCGCCGCGGTTGCGCGGAATGCGCGCATCCACCCGCTCATCATCCATGCGTACGCGCGCGTCCGCGCCGGTGCGGATCCAGTGTGCGGCGATGTACGGCTGCACGCTGGCCGCCAGGCCGTCCCACCGGGTCACGCCGGAAAGGCGGACACCCACGCGGCCGAAGGTGCCGTTGGCGTCCTCGGTGGTGACCAGGGTGCCGTTCTGTTCAAGATGGCGCACATCGTTCCAGCGCGTGTAGCCCACCTGCAGCTGCGGCTCGATGAACACGCCGCCGTGTTCGCCGCGACCGAGGCGGAACGCGTGGCCGGCTTCCAGCGCGCCCTGCCAGGCGCGGGTGTCGTAGCGTTCGGTGGCCAGCGCGGCGCCTTCCACCCGGTTGGAGAAGCGCGCGTGCTGCAGCGAGCCGTCCAGGTAGAAACCGGTGTACGGGTCGCCATCGCCGGCGGTACGCCAGGTGGCATACACGCCCAATGCGGCCCCGCGCACCTTGCCGCGCGCGTAATACCCGGTCAGCGCGCTGGTGGAGGTGCTGGACGCATTGCCGCTGGACAGCATCACCCCGAAGCCGCTGCCCTGCGGGGTGCGCAGCAGATCGGTACCCACGCTCAGCGCCTGGCTGCTGCCGTGCACGTCGAGCTGGCGGCTGTCGGCATCGAAGCGCGAACGCGCGCCGTCCACGCGCACCCAGGCACGCCCGCTGTTCTGGCCCGCGTGGCGCTCGTGATAGCCGAGCCGGAACATGCCTTCGGCAGCCTGCAGGTTGGCCAGGTACGCGCCCGGTTCCGGCCGCAGCACCGGCACCGGCTCGGGGTCCACGCACTCGGGCAGGGTGGGATCGATCGCGCACGGATCCGGTTCGGGATCCACGCAGCCCGGCGCCGTCGGATCGATCAGGCAGGGATCGGGTTCCGGATCGACACAGCCGGGCTGGGTCGGGTCGGCGTCGCACGGGTCGGGCAGTTCCGAGCGCAGGTACCAGTTGCCATCGGCAGCGCTCTTGAACAGGAAGTACTCGTACTGGCCGCCCACCGCGCGCCCGGCAAGGTCGAAGGTGCCGTTGGACGCACCGCCGATCTCGATCAGGCTGATGCCCTGGCTGGTCTGCGCCCCGGCGCCGCCCACGTTGTTGACCCGTACGTTGGTCTGGCCGCTGGTACCACCCTCGATCAGCAGCCGGTCGGATGACGCGTCGTCGCCGGCCAGTACCGTGTTGAACAGCAGCGTGCCGCCGTCGCCGACGTAATTGCCGGCGACCTGCAGGGTGTTGAAGGTGGTGCCGTCACCCAGCGCCAGCAGCGAAGCGCCGCTCAACGACAGGTCCTGCACCGTGCTGTCGCCGGTCAGTCGCCATTGCGCGTCGGTCAGCGACACCGTGTTGCCGTTGACGATCGCGCCGGTCAGCGATGCGCCTTCGCCCAGTGCGATGTTGACCTCGGCGCTGCTGGTCCCGCGGGTCTGCCCGATGATGTCGCCGACCAGCGCGGAGGCCACTACCTCCAGGTTGGCCGTAGCGCCTGACCCCACCTGCAGGATCACGCCGTTGCCGGCCTCGACGGTGGAGCCGTTGGCGATGCGGAGGTCGGCATTGCCGGACTGCGGCATCACAATCGCCGGGCCGGTGGTCGAGACAAGGCGCGACTGGTCCACCACCACGGTGCTGGTGCCGGCCGCGCTGCCGGTGATCGACAGGGCACTGTTGCTGCCCTCCAGGGTGCTGCCCTGCGACACGACCAGCGTGGCATTGTTGAGCGCCACGCCCACGCCGTTGTTGGCGCCGCTGCCGCTGCCCGCCGTGCCACGCACCTGGCTGCCTGCCAGGGTGAGGCTGGCGCCGCGCGTGACGGTGGCGCCGGTGGTGCCGGTGACTTCGGAGCCCGACAGCGTTGCGACAGGCCCGGCCGTGCCGGTGCCGACCATCGACAGCGCGGTGCCGCTGGACGTGATCGTCGAGGCGTCCATGACCAGCTCGCCGCCGGTCATGGCCACCCCGGCCAGCGAGCCCGACAGCGCGCTGTTGCTGACGCGGGCGGTGCCGCCGGCCATCTCCAGCCCGTAGCCGAGCGCGCCACTGGCGCTGCCATCCGAGCTGGCCTGTACGTTGTCCAGCACCAGCAGTGCACCATCGTCCACCTGCAGCGCTTCGCCGCCGGCGGTAACGGTCGTGTTGGTCAACGTGAGTTCGCTGCCGTCGCCGGTGGCGCTGAAGCCGCGCCCGGCGGAAGTGACGGTGACCGCGTTGATGCCCATGGTGCTGCCGGACGAGACCCCGCCAGCGTCGGCGAAGGGAGAGGTGAAGGTCATCGTGCCGCCGTTGATGTCGGCGCTGCCGCCGTTGGCAACGCGGATCCCGAACAGCCCGCTGATGTCCACGTCAGTGCCGATCACGCGCGCGTTGTCGACCTGGGTAGGGCCTGCCAGGCCACCGGCGGCGATGGTGAGTTCGGCGCCGTCGGACACGGTCCAGTCCTCACGCAGGTCGCCGGGCTGGATGGTGTGCGTGCTGCCGGGGCCGGTGAGCGTGGCTGCTGCTGCAGCAAGGGGCAGGGTCGCGAGCGTCACGGCGATGGCCGTAACGAGCATGCGGCGCGGGCCGCATGGGGTAATGGCTGTCATGACTGGACTCCGAAACGGAACTGGGTGGACCGCACGACCCCCGTAGCACCACAACGTCGTACCAGGATCAGCGAGGGACCGAATCCTCCGGTCCAAAGGCCGCTGTATCCATGCAACATCTTGTAGGCGTCATCTATCACTACCGCCTGTTCAGCATGAGCACGTCTATGTGGGGCTCGCGTGAAGGCGGAGGTGCTATTTCCAGGGCAGCCCGCGCAGCTGCAGGGCGCGCTGGTGCATCAGCTCGGCGTGCAGGCGCACGTAGTCCTCGTCGGTGAACGCCTGTGCCATCGGTGAGCGTGCGGCCTCTGCGGCCACGCGTGCGCGCGCTTCGTCGAGATCATCGCTGCGCAGGGCGAGGTCGGCCATCACGATCACCTTGCCGGGTTGCACTTCCACATAGCCACCGGACACGTACACGTGCAGCGGCGGTTCGGGCGTGAGCGGATACGCCGACACCATGCCTTCGCGCAGCGTGCCCAGCAGCGGTGCGTGCCGGGCCATTACTCCGAAGCGGCCATTGCTGCCCGGCATGCTCACCTCGCGCACCTCGCCGTTCCACAGTTCACCGGCCAGGCTGAGGATCTGCAACGAGAAGCCCTGTGCGTCGGCAAGCAGCGCGGGCAGGGGAGGTGACGCCATGGGGAATGTCCGTGGAACGTTGCCAGCAGCTTAGTCGGGCGGGCGGAAGACGGCGTTGATCCGCATCATGAACACCGTAACCATTGATCGCGCAAACCTAAATGCGAGCTGTTATCATTTGAAACGATAGCCACGCCGGTCCTTGAATCGACGAAGCCGAATCAATCAAACGCCCGCCTTCGCGCGGTGCGTGTCCATTCCTGATCGGTCGTGGTGATGCATGCGTTCAACTCCCGTGGTTTCCGGCTTGCCGGCTCTGGTCTTCGCCGCGTGGGTCGGCACCATGGCGATGATGGCGTTCGTCGCGGTGATCGGCCCGGTGGTGCGCCTGCTGGGACTGTCCGAATGGCACGCGGGGTTGTCGGTGACCGCGGCCGGCGTGCTGTGGATGCTGTCGGCCCCACGTTGGGGCGCACTGAGCGACCGCATCGGGCGCCGCCGTGTACTGCTGATCGCACTGGCGGCGTATGCGGTGGTCTATATCGTGATGGCGGTGTTCGTGGACACCGCGTTGCAGGCACCGCCGGCGGTGTGGCTGTCGGTGCTGGTGCTGGTGGGCACGCGCGCCCTGGTCGGCCTGTTCTATGCCGCCGTGCCACCGACCGCCGCGGCGCTGGTGGCCGATGAAGCCGCACCCGGGCAACGTGCCGGTGCGATGGCCAAACTGGGCAGCGCCAATGCATTGGGCATGGTGATCGGGCCCGCAGCAGCGGGCTGGGTCGCGTTCCACGACCTTGCGCTGACCCTGTACGTGGCGGCACTGCTGCCGGTGCTCGCGCTGCTGGTCATCGCCTGGCGGCTGCCGTCGGCGCCACCGCCGGCGGCGCCCACCAACGGTCCGCGTGCCGCGCTGGCCTGGTACGACCCGCGCCTGCGCCTGCCGGTGATGGCGGTGTTCGCGGCGATGATCTCGGTGACCATTGCCCAGGTCACGGTGGGGTTCTTCGCCATCGACCGCCTGCAGCTGGCGCCAGCGGCCGGCGCGCGCATGGCCGGCCTGGCGCTCACGGCGGTCGGGGTTGGGCTGATCGTGGCTCAGGTGCTGGTGATGACCTTCAAGACCATGCCGCCACGCCGTTGGATCGCGCTGGGTGCAGTGATCTCCGGTATCGGGTTTGCGGCGGTAGCGCTGGTGCAGGCGCCCTGGCAGCTGCTGGCCACCTATGCGCTGGCGGCGTTCGGCATGGGGTTTGTGTTTCCCTCGTTCCAGGCCTTGGCCGCCGATTCGGTGCAGGCGCACGAGCAGGGTGCGGCTGCCGGTGCGGTGGCTTCCGTGCAGGGCCTGGGCATGGTGATCGGGCCGATGGTGGGCACGCTGCTGTATCGCGCGGCCCCCAGTGCGCCGTACCTGCTGGTGGGTCTGGTGCTGTTGGGGCTGGCGGCTGCGGCTACCCTGGATGGGAGGTGCGCGGCATGAACGACACAGTGCGCGGGGACAGCGATACAATCGCGCAGGCGAGCGATCCCGGTGCCGGCGAAGCAGCGGAGCACTTCATGCTGCGCCTGCCTGGGCGCACGCTGGATGCACGTGGCTGCCACGCCACCCTTCCGTCCGGCGGCACCGCGACGCTGGATGCCCGCGCGCGGACCTTCTTCGCGTGCGAAGGGCGCACACCGGCACTGCTGGTCGGCGCGGTGCCGTTCGATCCGAAGGGTGACGATGCGCTGTACCAGCCCGCCTCACTGGCGCAGGGGGTGGCGGAGGTGGTGACGCCGGCACTGCCGTTCAGCGGTGACATCCACGCCGAGCCGAACGCCGCGCAGTACGCGGACGCGGTACGGCAGGCACTGGCAGGGTTGCACGACCGCGACGGAGAACTCAAGAAAGTGGTGCTGGCCCGCACGCTGCGTGTGCACAGCCGCGCGGTTATCGACCCGCGTGCGTTGGTGGCGCGGCTGGGCCATGACCCGGACGCGGTCACCTACCTGTGCCCGCTGCCGGTAGCCGCCGGCGATGCGCCAGCGTGGCTGGTGGGTGCCAGCCCGGAGCTGCTGGTGTCGCGCCGTGGACCGCAGGTGTTTTCGCATCCGTTGGCCGGCTCGGCCCGGCGTCGCCCGGATCCGGATGAGGACGCCCAGGCGGCCCGCGAGCTGTTGGGCTCGGCGAAGGACCATGACGAACACCGCTACGTGGTCGACGCCATCGTGGCCGCGCTGCGTCCGTATTGCGAGCGGATCGACGCTGCGGCGCGGCCGACCCTGCATGCCACCACCACCCTGTGGCACCTGGGCACGCGCATCGAAGCACGCCTGCGCGATCCGTCCACCTCGGTGGCCACGCTGCTGGCTGCCCTGCATCCCACGCCGGCGGTGTGCGGCACGCCTGCCGCACTCGCGTTGGATACCATTCGCCGCCTTGAGCCGGTGCAGCGCGGCTTCTATGCAGGCGCGGTGGGCTGGATGGACGCGCACGGTGATGGCGACTGGTACGTGGCGATCCGCTGCGCACGCGTGCAGGGCCACCAGGCCTGCATCCATGCCGGCGCCGGCATCGTCGCCGGTTCGGAGCCGGCCGCGGAGGTTGCCGAGACCGGGGTGAAGTTCGGGGCCTTGTTGGCCGCGCTGGGCGCGGACGCCGCCCCACGGATTGAAGGATGGACACTCTGATGAATGCAGTCGTTTCTCCGGTGCGTGTGCCACTGCGCCAGGCCTGGCCGCCGGCGCTGGTCGCGCGCTACCGCGCCGCCGGCTATTGGCGTGGCGAAACGTTCCCCGGTTTCCTGCGTGAGCGCGCCAGACAGTTCGCCGACGACGTGGCCGTGGTCGGCGGCGGGTCCCGCCTGACTTACGCACAGCTGTGGCAGGAGGCAGGGCGCATCGGTGCTGGCCTGCTGGCCGCTGGCTTGGCGCCGGGTGACCGGGTGGTGGTGCAGCTGGGCAACACGGTCGAATTCGTCAGCGTGGTCTGCGGGCTGTTCCGCGCCGGGTTGATCCCGGTATATGCACTGCCGGCGCATCGCCTGACCGAGATAGCGCACGTGGTGCGCACGGCCGAAGCCAGCGCCTACATTGCTGCGTCGGCAGACGAGGGTTTCGACTACCGCACGCTCGCGCGCGAACTGCAGGCGTCCATCTCCAGTGTGCGCCACGTGCTGATTGTCGGCGATCCAGCGGAATTCCTTTCCGTCGCCGGGCTGGCCGGACCCGCTGACGCGCTGCCGGCAGACCCCGACCCGCAGTCGGTGGCGTTCCTGCAGCTCTCCGGTGGCAGCACCGGCCTGCCCAAGCTGATTCCGCGCACCCACGACGACTACCTGTATTCGTTCCGCGCCAGCAACGCGATCTGCGGCATCGGCCGCGACAGCGTGTACCTGGTGGCGCTGCCGGCCGCGCACAATTTCCCGATGAGTTCGCCGGGCTTCTTCGGCGCACTGTATGCCGGGGCACGGGTGGTGCTCAGCCCCGGCGCAGGCCCGGACACCGCGTTCCCGCTGATAGCGCGCGAGCGGGTGACCTGCGTGGGCCTGGTGCCGCCGTTGGCGCTGCTGTGGTCACAGGCCGCAGCCAGTACCCCGCATGACCTGTCCAGCCTGCAGGTGCTGCAGGTCGGCGGGGCCAAGCTGGTGCCGGAAGCCGCGCGCCGGGTCATCGACGGGCTGGGCTGCCAGCTGCAGCAGGTGTTCGGCATGGCCGAAGGCCTGGTCAACTACACCCGCCTGCACGATGCGCGGGAATGCGTGCTGAGCACCCAGGGCCGCCCGATCTCGCCCGACGATGAAGTGCTGGTGGTGGACGACCACGGCCACCCGGTCGCGCCGGGCGAGGTGGGCCACCTGCTGACGCGGGGCCCTTACACCATCCGCGGTTACCACAACGACCCCGGCGCGAACGCGCGGTCGTTCACCGAAGATGGCTTCTATCGCACCGGCGACATGGTCCAGCAGCTGCCGGGCGGCTACCTGGTGGTGCAGGGCCGCGCCGGCGACCACATCAACCGTGCGGGCGAAAAGGTCTCGGCCGAGGAGATCGAAGACCACCTGCTCGCGCACGCCAGCGTCTTCGACGCGGCGGTGGTGTCCATGCCTGATCCGTACCTGGGCGAGCGCAGCTGTGCCTTCGTCATCACGCGCGGCGAGCGCCCGACCGCAGCCAGCCTGAAGGCGTGGGTGCGCAGCCGCGGACTTGCTGCCTTCAAGGTGCCGGACCAGGTGGTGTTCGTGGACGCCTTCGGCACCACGGCGGTGGGCAAGGTGAGCCGCCGCGAACTGCGTGCGCAGCTGCGTGCGCGCCATATCGAACAGACAGGAGAACCGCGCTGATGGCGCTGCCCACCATTCCATCCTACGCGCTGCCCACGGCAGCCGAACTGCCGGCGCCGCGCGGACCGTGGCAGCCTGAACCGGCGCGCATCGCGCTGCTGGTGCATGACATGCAGCGCTACTTCCTGGCCGCGTTCGGCGCCGATGCCGCGCCGCTGGCCCCGGCAACCGCCAACATCGTCCGGCTGGTCGCGCACTGCCGGGCGCAGGGCATACCGGTGTTCTACACCGCCCAGCGCGGCAACCAGGACCGGCGTGACCGCGGCCTGCAGGCAGACCTGTGGGGGCCGGGCATGCAGGCAACCCGCGAACACGAGGCGATCATCGCTGCACTGGCACCCGCCGAAGGCGACCACGTAGTGGTCAAGCACCGCTACAGCGCCTTCCAGCGCAGCAACCTGGAGACGATGATGCGCGCACGCGGCCGCGACCAGCTGCTGGTGACCGGGGTGTACGCGCATATCGGCTGCACCGCCACCGTGGCCGAAGCGTTCCAGCGCGATATCGAAGCGTTCATCGCGGCGGATGCGGTGGCCGATTTCTCGCGTGCCGACCATGACCAGGCGCTGCACTGGATCGCTCGCACCTGCGGCGTGCCGATGACCACCGACCAGCTGCTGGAGCGCCTGGCATGAATGACACCCTCACCGCACCCCTGACCCTGGAACGGATGCGCGCCGATGTGGCCGGCATGCTCGGCGAAGCGCCCGACGCCGTCGGCGATGACGACCACCTGATGGACCTGGGCCTGGATTCGATGCGGGTGCTCGGGCTGGTGCTGGCCTGGAGCAATACCGGCATCGCCCTGGAGTTCGGCCACCTGGCCGAGCACACCACGCTGGCCGGCTGGTGGCAGGTGGTGCAGCAGCTGCAGGCCAGGGCCAGCGCCGGGGAATGAGCGCGCAGATGGCCAGCGCCGAGGGCGCAGGGCGGCAACGGTATCCGCTGAGTGAGGCGCAGACCGGGCTGTGGTACGCGCAGCGCCTGTCGCCTGCGCCCGCAACATTCAATACCGCACACGTCGTGTGGTTTGAAGGCGCGCTGGATGTCGACCGTTTCCGTGCGGCTGCCGATGCAGCCGCCGCTGAAGCCGAGGCACTGTGCCTGCGCGTGGCCGAAAACGAAGCGGGCGTGCCGCAGCAGTGGCTGGACCCGGAACACATTCCGCGTGTGCAGGTGGTGGATCTTTCTGTCCCGACCGATCCGCTGCACGCCGCGCGCGAGGTGATGCAGGCCGACCGCCTGCAGCCGGTCGATCCCGGCCGCGACCGCATGGCCCAGCAGCGCCTGTTCGTGCTCGGTCCGCGGCGTTTCGCGTGGTATCTGCGGGTGCATCACCTGGCCACCGATGGCTATGGCATGGCGCAGTTCAGCGCCCGGGTGTGTTCGCTGTACGCCGGCGAAGCCAGCGATGGTCTGCAGCCGCTGCGGCCGGTGCTGGACGAAGATGCGCAGTACCGCACCGGTGAGCGCCGGGTGGCCGATTCGGGCTACTGGCGGGCCTACATGCAGGACGCGGCACCCGCAGAGGGACTGGGTGGTGGCATGGCAGCGGCAACAGCCGATGCGCTGCGCGTGACCGAAACCATCAACGTGCCGCTGCGCGAACAGCTGTTGGCCGCTGCGCAGGCCATGGGCCAGCCATGGCCGGACCTGCTCACCGCGTTGACTGCCGAGTACTGCCGACGGATGACGGCCAGCGATGAGGTGACCGTCGGTGTGCCTTACATGGGGCGGCTGGGCAGCGCCTCGGCACGGGTCCCGGCGATGGTGATGAACGTGCTGCCGCTGCGCGTAGCCGCGACCGCAGATGAAACCGTTGAGGCCAGGGTGCGCGATACCGCACGGGCGCTGGTGCGGGGCCGCCGGCATGGCCGCTACCGGGGCGAGCAGATCCGCCGCGACCTGGGCTGGAGCGGCCAGCAGCATCGGCTGCACGGCGCCCTGGTGAACGTGCAGCCGTTCTACCGGCCGCTGCCGTGGCCGGGGGTCACGGCGCAGCTGGAGGTGCTGTGCACCGGACCGGTGGACGACATCACCTTCGGTTTCCGCGGGGATGCACTGACGTCGCTGGCATTGGAGATCGAGGCCAATCCGCAGCAGTACACGCGGCCGGGGATCACCGCGCATGCCCGACGGCTGCTGCATTTCGTGTCGTCCGCGCTCGACGTGCAGGCACGCGGTGGCCCGCTGGCAGACATTGCGCTGTGCACGCCTGACGAAGCGCAGCACTGGCTGTACACCGTCAATGCCACGCAGCATGCAGTTGCCGATGTGTCACTTGCCGCGCTGCTGAACCTGCAGCTGGCCGAGTCGCCAGACGCAACCGCGCTGGTGTACGACGGCGAGGCATTGAGCTACGCGGCGCTGGAACAGAGCAGCCGTGCGTTGGCGCTGCAGCTCCAGGCAATGGGCGTTACCCGCGAGTCGCGCGTTGTGGTGGCCCTGCCGCGTTCGTTGTCGCTGCTGATCGCGCTGGTGGCGGTGGTACGCGCCGGGGGCGCGTACCTGCCGGTGGACCTGGATCATCCGGATGCGCGGCTACGGAAGATCCTGGCGTCGGCGCAGCCGCAGTGCGTGCTGGCCGAAAGAGGCGATGCACATCGCTTCGTGGGCGCGCCGGTCCTGTCGCCGTCGCAATGGGCAATCCGCAGCGATGTGGCTCTCCCCGATACCGTGCAACCGGGTGACGCGGCCTATGTGATCTACACCTCCGGCTCCACCGGCGAGCCCAAGGGCGTCGTGGTGGAACACCGCGCCATCGTCAACCGTCTCGAATGGATGCGCAGCCAGTACCGGATCGGGCCGGAGGCGCGCATCCTGCAGAAGACGCCGGCCACCTTCGACGTTTCGGTGTGGGAGTTCTTCCTGCCGCTGATCAGCGGTGCCACGCTGGTGATCGCATCGCCCGGCCTGCACCGCGACCCGCAGGCGCTGACCCGATTGATCGTGGCCGAGCGCATCACCACGCTGCATTTCGTGCCGTCCATGCTGGATGCCTGGCTGGCCGTGCCGGATCTGCGCGGCCTCCCGCTGCAGCAGGTGTTCACCAGTGGCGAGGCGCTGGACGCCGGCTTGCGCGACCGCTTCCACGCGCGTGTCGACGCGGAGCTGCACAATCTCTACGGCCCCACCGAAGCAGCGGTCGACGTCAGTTACTGGCCGGCGTCCCGTGAGGACCGTTCGGACCCGGTGCCGATTGGCCATCCGGTCTGGAACACGCGGCTGTACGTGCTGGATGCACAGCTTCGGGCGCTGCCGGCGGGCGTGCCCGGCGACCTGTATCTCGGCGGGGTGCAGCTCGCGCGTGGGTACCTCGGGCGCGAGGACCTGACCGCCGAACGCTTCCTCGACGACCCGCACGTCCCCGGAGGACGCCTGTACCGCAGCGGCGACCGGGCACGCTGGCGTGATGACGGGGCGCTGGAGTACCTGGGCCGCAGTGACCACCAGGTCAAGCTGCGCGGCCTGCGCATCGAGCTGGGCGAGATTGAATCCGCGTTGCGCGGGCTGCCCGGCGTGACCCGCGCCGAGGTGCTGCTGCGCGACCAGGACCCGGGCATGCCGGCACGCCTGGTGGCGTACGTGTCCGGCGACGTACTGGACGCAGGAAGCCTGCGCCGTGCGCTCGGCACGCAGTTGCCCGAATACATGGTGCCGGCGGCCATCGTGGTGGTACAGGCGTGGCCGGTAACGGCCAACGGCAAGCTCGACCGCGCCGCGCTGCCACTGCCGGATACCCACGCGGCCGGCCGCAGCGCGCAGACGCCCACGGAACAGGCCCTGGCGGCGCTGTTCCAGCAGGTGCTCGGGCTGGCGGCGCCGGCTGCAGCGGACGCGGACTTCTTTTCGCTGGGCGGCGATTCGCTGTCGGCAGTACACCTGCTGCTGGCGATCCAGCAGCGTTGGCAGCAGGACCCGGGATTGGGTGCGGTATTCGCCACGCCGACGGTGGCGGGCTTGGCTGCACGCCTGGAGGCGCCGCTGCAGGACGCCGACCACGGCCTGGCGCCAGTGATCACACTCGCGCGCGGTGAGCCGGGCAGGGTGCCGCTGTTCGTGATCCATCCCGCAGGCGGCATCGCCTGGAACTACCGCGAGCTGGGCCGTGCGCTGCACCCGGCGCGCGACGTGCACGGCCTGCAATCGCCGGTACTCGACCCCGCGCAGCCGCTGCCGGCGGGGATCGATGCGCTGTCCGCCGACTACGCCGCACGCATCCTCGCGCTGCAGCCGCAGGGCCCGGTGCACCTGTTGGGCTGGTCGGTGGGCGGCATCATCGCCCAGGCCATCGCGGTGCACCTGCAGGCGATGCAGCGTGAGGTAGGCGCGCTGGTCCTGCTGGATGCCTACCCCAGCGAATGCTGGCGCGCGGAGCCCGAGCCGGATCCGGTGGCGGCGCTGCGTGCGCTGTTGGCCATTGCCGGCTACGACCCGGAGCGCCACCCCGAGCTGGACAGCCGCGAGCGCATCGTGGCGTTCCTACGCCGCGGCGAGAGCGCGCTGGGCAACCTGCCCGGGCACGTGCTGGACGGCGTGGTGCGCGCGGTGACCGGCACCAACCGCTTGATCCGCGAGCATCACCATCGCCACTTCGCCGGCACCCTGGTGCATGTGCGCGCCGGCAATGACCACGCGCAGCGGCCGCACCTGCAGTCTGCGCTGTGGCAGGCGCACGCCTCGCGGGTGGAGGCACTGCCGCTGCCGTTCCTGCATGCCGAGCTGACCGGCCGCGATGCCGTGGCGCAGCTGGCGCCGTGGCTGTCGGCGCGGCTGCAGCACTGGGACGGCCTTGAACGAAAGGACAGGACATGAAGCTGACAGGATTCGAGAACACGATTGCACTGGTCACCGGTGCCGGCGGCGGCATTGGCGCTGCGCTGGTCCGGCAGCTGCTGGACAGCGGCTGCAGGGTGGTCGCCACCGACCTGGCCGCACCGGCGCTGCCGCCCCATCCGCGACTACACCCGCGGTCACTGGACGTGACCGATTCAACGGCGGTTGACGCACTGGTCGGAGCGGTTGAAGTCACCCTTGGCCCGATCGGCTTCGGCATCAGCGTTGCCGGCGTGCTGCAGGTCGGCGAGGTCACCGGCATCGATGACGCCCAATGGCACCATGTGTTCGCGGTCAATGCTGATGGGGTCTTCCATCTAAGCCGTGCGCTGGCGCGGGTGATGGTGCCGCGCGGGCAGGGCGCCATCGTGACGGTGAGCTCGAATGCCGCCGGCGTGCCGCGCCATGGCATGGCCGCATATGCGGCGTCGAAGGCGGCGGCGACCATGTTCACCCGCTGCCTGGGCCTGGAACTGGCGCCGCACGGCATCCGCTGCAACATCGTGGCGCCGGGGTCGACGCTGACCCCGATGCAGACCGGCATGTGGGCCGATGACCACGGCGCGCAGCGGGTCATCGATGGCAGTCCGGCGACCTACAAGGCCGGCATTCCGTTACGCAAGCTGGCTACCCCGGATGACATCGCGCAGGCGGTGATGTTCCTGCTGTCCGACCAGGCCGGCCACATCGCCATGAGCGACCTGTACGTGGACGGCGGCGCGACCCTGCGCGGCTAGCGCGCGGTGCGGCTGCGGCGCGGCTTGGCCGGGGTGCGGCCGGGCACGCTGTCGCGGCTGGGCAGGGTGCCGCGCTGCTGCATCTGCTCCAGCCAGGCCAGGTTGTCGATGTAGGCGAGGAAATGCTGCAGGTACGCGGGCGACACCTCGCCCATCCAGCCGATGGCACGGTGCACCAGCACGCTGGAGTTCAACGGGCCGCCATCGCTCGGGGTCTGCGCCAATGTCTGCCGCACCTGGCCGGCGGTACGCAGCGCGGCCCACGCACTGCGGAAGTCGGCCAGCGCCGGCAGTACAGGGTAGTCGGGGTTGTGCGTGGCGCGCGGCTGGCCCAGCGCGGCCAGCGTATCCGCCGTTTCTGCGCGCTTCGCGGGCGCGGTTGCAACGGGCGCGGCAGCCACGCGTTCGGCGTAGGCAGCCAGCAGCGTCTCCAGGCGGGCGTCCAGCACGCCGCGCAGCGAACCGCTGGCCCGCTGCGCGCGGCGCTGCAGCGCTTCCAGGAAGGCGAACTGCACCGGATCGTGGCGATCCAGCTGCTGCCCGCGCCAGTGCGCGAGCCGGTCGCTGACGGTGGTACGGTTACCGTCCATCGCCCGCCACGGTCGGCTTCGGGCGTGGGATCGGCGCCATTTCGACACGGCGATTGCGTGCGCGGCCTTCTTCGTCGGCGTTGGAACCCACCGGCTGTTCGGCACCGAACGCGGCGGCGAACACCGAACCGGCCGGCACGCCTTCGGCGATCAGGGTGCGGGTCACGGTCAACGCGCGCTCGGCCGACAGTTCCCAGTTGTCGGCGAACTGGCGGTTGCTGTCGCGTACCGGACGGTCATCGGTAAAACCGCTGACCATCAGGATCTCTTCGCGCGATGAAAGATACCCGGCCAGCGGCGCGGCCAGGCTGCGCAGCAGCTCGCGGCCTTCCGGCTGCAGCTGGTCGGAATTGAGCGCGAACAGCACGCTGCCGCGGATGCCGATGCGGCCATCCACCAGCGTTACCCGCCCGGCGGCCAGCGGGCCGGCCAGGGCCTGTTCCAGGGTCTGGCGCCGCTTGGCTTCAGCCTGGCGCTGCGCTACTTCCTCATCGAGGCGATGCGACAGCTCCAGCTGCAGCGCCACCACGCCGACCAGGATCAGCACGAACGCGCCCAGCAGCACCGACATCAGGTCGCCGAAGGCGGCCCAGATCGGCGCGCCGGTTTCGCCTTCCAGTTCGATCTCGTCGCTCATGCGGTGGCGGCCCCGGCGCTGCGGCGGCGGCCGGCCAGCTGCTGCAGTTCCTCGATGATCTGCTGCTGGGAGAGCACGCTCAGGTCAATCACTTCACGCGCCTGGGTCACGTAATAGGCCAGCTGCTCATCGCTGCGGGTCATCGAGGCATCCAGCGCGCCGGCCACCTGCTGCAGCTGTTCACCCAGCCCGGTGCTGGCGGTGCCGAAGCTCTGCATCGCAGTGCCGAACGCGTCGGCCAGGCTGGCCACTTCCACCGCGCTGCCGCTCAGTTGCGCGGCCACGCCATCCAGCTTGCCGGTCTCGGCAGCAATGTGGTTGGTGAACTGCGTGCCCACGCGCTCCAGCAGATCGGCCGAGGTGCTGACCAGCGCGTCCACGGCGGTGCGCTGTTCGGTGGACGCGTGGTTGACTGCATCCAGCAGCGTTTCCAGCGTGGCCAGCAGGCGGGTGCGTTCGTCGAGCATGGCGGTGTCGCGGACCATGCTGTCGGACAGCTTCTGGCGCAGTTCGGCGACCACTTCGGCGGCCGCCTTCGGGGCTTCCGAGGCGAGCGTGACCAGCCGCGAGATCTCGCTGATGGTCTCGGCCGCATGCGCCTGCGCCTGCGTGCCGATCTCGTGTGCGGTACGCGACAGGGTTTCGCAGACCGCCTGCTGGCTGGCCGCAACCTGCGCGCCGTTGTCGGCCCATTGCTGGCCGAGCTGCTCCGACAACTGGGTGAAGGCATCGCTCCAGGTGGCCAGGCGCTGCGCATCGCGGGCCTCCAGACGATCCTGCAGGCCGCTGTGCGAGGCCTGCAGGCCATCCACCAGCGAACGCGCATGCCCATCGAAGCCGGCCGTGGCCGCGACCAGTGCCTGCTGGTTGCGTTCGGCCAGTTCGGCGTTCACCGACTGCTGGCCCTGCAGTGCATCGCGCCACGCCTGCGCGTGGGTGCTGGCGCTGTTGTCCATGCGCTCGGCGAGGGTGTCGACCCAGGCAGTCAAACGCGTACCCACCGAATCGAGCAGGCGGGCACCGTGCTCGCCCTGCAGCTGGCTGAAACCTTCAAGCGTGCTGCGCAGATCGCGGGTAAGGGCGGCATGGCGCTGCGCCTGTTCGGTCTGTGCCCCGGTCCATGCATCCACGCTGGCGTCGAGACGGGCGGCCAGGGTTTCCAGCAGCTGCACGGCACGCTGGTCGTGCTGTTCGCTGAGCGTGGCCAGGGTAGAACGCAGTTCTGCCGACAGGGTGTCGTGCGCCTGCTTCTGACTGCTGAGCGCAGCGTTCCAGGTCTCGCTGGTGGCGGCGCGGCTGGCATCGAAGCCACTGGCCAGGCCGTCCAGCTGCGCGCGCACGGCATCGCCCACCGTGGCCTGCAGGGCAGTGGTCTGCTGGCTGATGCCGGCCATGGTCTCGGCCATGATCGGCTGCAGCGCCTCGCCGACCGCGCGCGCACTCTGCGCGACGCTGGCCTGCAATGCCTCCTGCACCGAAGCGGCGAGGCGCTCATGGGCGGCCTCGGCGCGGGCATGGAAGGCGTCCTGGCTGGCCGACAGGCGTTCGCCGGCCGCGCCGCTCTGCGCTTCGATCGCGGCACTCATCGCTTCCAGGCGGTCCACCAGCGCCGGCATCAGGCCTGCCTGCGCCTGCAGCAGGCGGAAGGCTTCGGCGCGCTGCCACGCCTGCGAATGCAGGTGCAGGGTGGTGGCGATGCGGGTATCCAGCTGCTGCACGCCCAGCAGGCGTTCGCGCCGGCACAGCGCCGACAGCAGGCCCAGCATGGCCGAGGTGGCCACGCCGGCAATCGAGGTGCCGAACGCCACGGCCAGGCCTTCCACCGGCGCGCCCAGCGAGCCGCGGATGGACTGCAGGTCGGTGGCGCTGCCCAGCGCCAGCCCGGTGCCGCGCAGGGTGGCCATCATGCCCAGCAGGGTGCCGAGCATGCCCAGCAGCACCAGCAGGCCGACCAGATACGGGGTCAGCACCGGCGCCGGCAGCGCCACGCGCTCGCCCTCCACGCGCAGGCGCACCGCGTTGCGCAGGCCTGCCGGTACCTTCTCCAGCCAGTCGCCCAGGTTGGCCGGTGCCGTCGCCGCCTCCGCCACCGCGACGTTGAGTCCTGCGGTAGCCGCCCGGTAGCGGTGCAGTTCCACTGCACCGGCCACATAGCAGGCGGCAATCACCAGCGCCATGGCCAGGCCAACCGGGTTGCTGCCCACGTAACCGGCACCGATCCAGCACACCGCCAGCAGGCCGGCAAGGAAAACAACGAGGTAGAGAGGAGTTCTGAACATGACAGCCCGGTTAGTGGGGGCGAAGCGCTGCAAGCAGGCCTTCGATGGGGTGAAAACGGACATCCAGCTCGGCCAGCAGCACGGCCTGCATGTCGTTCCTGAACAAGTGCAACCAGCCGCTGTCGGGATCGACCTCAGCGGTGCCGGCGTCGTCGCGCAGACGCTCGAAATGGGCGCCGAGCAGGGCCGGCACGCTGGCCAGCAGTTGCTGCTCGCGCGGGCTCAGCGCCTGCTCCATGGCGGCGTCCACCTCGGCCAACCGGGGCAGCTCGCCGGGCCCGGCACTGAGCCGGTCCCGCAGCAGGCCGCGCAGGCGCCCGGTGGCGGTGAGCATGGCGCGCTGCACGGTGAGACAGCGCTGGCGGTAGGCGGTGGCGTCGGTCGCGGCCGGTTTGCCTGCCGCCGGCGGGGCGGTGATGCTTTCGACCAGGGTGGCGCGTACCCGCGCGCATTCCTCGTCAAGCGCCTCGACGGAACCCGGTGCGGCGTCGGCCACGGCCGGCAGCCGCCCGTCGAGCGCGCGCGACAGGGCCACGGCCCGGGTCCAGTCGATCCACTGGCTGAGCCGGTCGGACAGGTCGGGCCCGGTACGCGGGGCGTTGCGGTCGGCCAGCGCCGCCAGCAACCGGATGAAGGGCGGGCCGGGGACAGGCGTGCGGTGCTGCTTCTTCGCCATGGTTCCGGTCAAAAACCGCGAATTTTACACTGTAATGACCGACCGACTCCCTGAATGCCCTTGCACACACGGTGAACACGCGCCTATGCACCGCGCTTACATCCGTTTCCCTACGGTGGGGGCGGGCCAACACATCGCCCGTTTTTCCATCCAAGGAGTTCACCATGTCCACCCTGCAGATCCCCAAAGGTACCCTCGTCATCGTCGCTGATGGCGGCTCGGCCCGCGTGTTCACCAATGTGGGCGACGGCCGCACCCTGCAGCTGAAGCAGGAGGAGGAACTGGAGGTCAAGGACATCAGCGCCGAAGGCGTCTCCGGCCAGGGGCCATCCGGCTCGGTGCCCAAGGACATGAGCATTTCCCAGCTCAATGAGGCCACCTTCGCCAAACAGCTGGCGCAGCAGTTGAACGATCACGCGCTCAAGCACCGCTATGAGCATCTGATCCTGATCGCCGACCCGACTACGCTGGGCCACATCCGGCCGCAGCTGCACAAGGAAGTACAGAGCCGGATGCTGAAGGAGATCGCCAAGGACTACACCAATTCCACGCTGGACGACATCCAGCGCGCCCTGGCGGCCTGAGTCATGGCCTACGCACGCAGGTTCACCGATCTGCTGGAGCCTGCCCGCGCCGAGGTGGAGGCTGGCACGGGCTGGCAGCTTCTGGAATTCGGCACGGACTGGTGCGGGCATTGCGCGGCTGCGCAGCCGGTGGTCAAGGACTTTGTTGAAAAACACGACCTTGACCACCGCAAGGTCGAAGACGGCAAGGGGCGCCCCTTGGGGCGCGCCTTCACGGTCAAGCTCTGGCCCACGCTGGTACTGCTGCGCGACGGGCTGGAGGTGGCACGGGTGGTGCGCCCCACCGCCGAGGGAGATCTGGATGCCCTCGACCGCGCCCTCGGGTAGATGAATATCCCTTTATTCCCAATTTACCCAAAAGGGGTATAGTGGGCACATCCCTCCGCTGGATGTCCGTCATGAGCCTGCCCCTGGATGTTCCCGGCCTTGAAAAGGCCACTGCGTCATCGGTGAAGACCCGGGGCTGGCCGAGCCTGATGCGCACCGTGCGCGAAAAGCAGGCCCTGGTGATCACCAACCACAACCACCCCGAAGCGGTGATCGTGGACATCAAGGCCTACCAGGAGCTGCTGGCCCGCGCGGCGGGCAACCCGGATGACGCGCGACAGGGGGAGCTGGATCGACTGCGCGCGGAGTTCGATACCACCCTGGCCAGCCTCAATACCGACGGTGGGCTGGGCAAGGTGATGGGCCAGCCGATCCGTCGCGGGCGCAGGACCGCCCTTGGCCCGTCGCTCTGATCGGTGGCGCGGATCCTGGTACTGGCCGGCGTCAATGGCGCCGGTAAAAGCTCGCTGCTGGGCACATGGCTGCGCGACGCCGGGCTGACCTGGTTCAATCCGGACAGCTTCACCCGGCGGCTGGTGGAGCAGGGCTGGCCGCTGGACGAGGCCAACGCCGCAGCATGGAGCGAGGGCGCCCGACGGCTGCGCCAGGCGATGGCCGATGGCACCGACTTTGCGTTTGAAACCACCCTGGGCGGCAACACCATTCCGCGCCTGCTGCGCGATGCCTGCCAGACCCACGACGTGGCGATCTGGTTCTGCGGCCTGCACAGCGTGGCGCTGCACATCGAACGCGTGGCCGATCGGGTCAGCCAGGGCGGACACGATATTCCGCACGACAAGATCCGCGCACGTTTCGATTCCGCGCGCGAAAACCTGATCGAACTGCTGCCGCATCTTGCCGAGCTGCATGTGTACGACAACAGCGCGCCCGCCGATGCAAAGGGCAGGGCCGCACCGCTGCCGCTGCTGCAGCTGGATCGCGAGGGATTGCATTTTCCCGTCACGGTGATCGATCTGCTGCAGACGCCCGATTGGGCCAAGCCCATCGTGATGCGCGCGATGGAACTGCAAAGCGGGGCCTGATGCAGAGCGGTAGGGTCGCATCCCAATCGACGATGTGCATGGATGCACGAGTGGTGAGGCCGCAGGATGCGGAAGAGCACCACCGCCGTGGAATTGCCAACATTCGATTACGGCATGACCGTCGGCGACATCACGCTTCTGCCTCGGCACAGTCCATGCGTTACCGAACGCGGAAGCGCTGAGGGCAGTCGTTCGGGAACCGACTCTACCAATGGACGTCAACGATTGCCCCAACTTTACCAATGGCTGAAAAACGCCTTGAAACAAGGCGTTTGGACAACATGTGAAGAATCGATAAAGGCCACATGCACACACTGTGGTAACATGTGCGCTTGATCATTGTCCCGGGCCGTTGCCCGTCTCTCGGTCATCCTTCCTGCAGCGCCGTGGTGTACCACGCGGCCGTCCGGGAACGCCTGTTGTTACCCCTCTTCGCGCCTCGTGCCGCGTTCTTCCAGAGGCGGTGTTTACCTGTGCCTTGCGCGGGACCTCGGGTGCGTTGATGACCCTGCTTCCAGGAGAAAGCAGATGCAGGAACTGCATGCCGCACATGCCCATTTCGGGTGGTTCAAGCGCCGCCGCCAGATGAAGGTCGACGAAGTCACCGTGGTCGATCGCCCCATGCTCAAGAAAGCCGTGGGTGCCGCCGCGCTCGGCAATGCGATGGAATGGTTCGATTTCGGTGTGTATGGCTATCTTGCGGTCACGCTCGGCCAGGTGTTCTTCCCCGCCAGCAGCCCGACCGCGCAGCTGATCGCCACCTTCGCCACCTTCACCGTGGCGTTCCTGGTCCGCCCGCTGGGCGGGCTGGTGTTCGGCCCGCTGGGTGACCGATACGGCCGCCAGAAAGTGTTGGCCTTCACCATGATCCTGATGGCGCTGGGCACCTTCAGCATCGGCCTGATTCCGTCCTACGACAGCATCGGCATGTGGGCCCCGGCCTTGCTGCTGCTTGCGCGCCTGGTGCAGGGGTTCTCCACCGGCGGCGAATACGGCGGCGCGGCCACGTTCATCGCCGAATATTCCACCGACCGCAACCGCGGCCTGATGGGCAGCTGGCTCGAGTTCGGCACGCTGGGTGGCTACATCGCCGGTGCGGCCACGGTGACCGTGCTGCACATGGCCTTGAGCAGCACGCAGATGCTGGACTGGGGCTGGCGCCTGCCGTTCCTGATCGCCGGCCCGCTGGGGTTGCTCGGCCTGTACATGCGCATGAAGCTGGAAGAGACCCCGGCCTTCCGCGCCTATGCCGAAGAGGCCGACAAACGCGACCTCGAACGCCCCGGGCTGGGTGCGCTGCTGCGCGTGCATTGGCCGCAGCTGCTCAAGTGCGTGGGCCTGGTGCTGGTGTTCAACGTTACCGACTACATGCTGCTCACCTACATGCCCAGCTACCTGAGCGTGACCATGGGTTATGCCGAGAGCAAGGGCCTGCTGCTGATCATCATCGTGATGCTGGTGATGATGCCGCTCAACGTGGTGGGTGGGATGTTCAGTGACCGCCTGGGCCGCCGGCCGATGATCATCGGCGCGTGCATCGCGCTGTTCGCGCTGGCCATTCCGTGCCTGCTGCTGGTCGGCAGCGGCCACGACGGGCTGATCTTCCTCGGCCTGATGCTGCTCGGGTTGGCGCTGGTGTGTTTCACCAGTTCCATGCCGTCCACCCTGCCGGCGCTGTTCTACACCCCGGTGCGCTACAGCGCGCTGTCGATCGCGTTCAACGTCTCGGTGTCGCTGTTCGGTGGCACCACGCCGCTGATCACCGCCTGGCTGGTGGAGCGCACCGGCGACCCGCTGGTGCCGGCGTACTACCTGATGGGCGCGGCGGTGATCGGCCTGGTCACCATGCTGTTCGTCAACGAAACCGCCAACCTGCCGCTGCGCGGCTCGCCGCCGGCGGTAGCCAGCGAAGCCGAAGCCCACGCCCTGCTGCGCAGCGATGAGCCGGTGACGGTGGATGCCACGCATCCCACCCTTCCGGAAGCGAACCGTAGCGACACGCCACGCGTGTCTGGCGCAATCTGAAACCACCGACGCCGCCCGAAGCCTGGCCCAGCCAACCCACCCCAAGCGACACCCCCGCGCCGCAACATGCGGCGCGGGGACAACCAATGCTAGGATCGGTTCACCTTGAATCGATCTAAATCCATATGAGCAGAGCGGGGAAGTCGGGGTTGGTGGCACTGGCCATGGGCGCCATGCTGGTGGCAGGCACCGCAGCAGCGGCGCCGCAGAGCGCAGGCGAACGCGCCTACGCCGCCGTGGATCCATTCATTGGTACCGGGGGCGAAGGGCATACCTATCCCGGCGCGACGGTGCCCTTCGGCATGGTCCAGCTCAGCCCGGACACCCGCATCCAGCCGCGCGAAAAGGCCTACGACTGGGCCGCCGGCTACCGCCACGACGACAGCAGCATTGTCGGCTTCTCGCACACCCATTTCTCCGGCAGCGGCCATTCCGACCTGGGCGATGTGCTGGTGATGCCGTTCACCGGCGACCCCGGCCTGGAGCGTGGCGATCCGGAAAAGCCGCGCAGCGGCTACGCCTCGCGCTTCGACCACAAGGATGAGAAGGCCGAACCGGGGTATTACGCGGTCACGCTGCAGGACTACAAAGTCCGCGCCGAACTGACCGCCAGCGCGCGCACCGGCGTGCACCGTTACACCTACCCGAAGGGCCAGGAGGCGAAGGTGCTGCTGGACCTGCGCACCAGCCTGTACGACTACCCCGGCAAGATCCTGTGGTCGCGCCTGCGCCTGCGCGAAGACGGCACCGTGACCGGCTTCCGCGAGACCCGTGGCTGGGCGCCGGGCCGCCAGTTGTATTTCGCGATGCGCTTCTCGCGCCCGCTCACCGGGCACGCGCTGCACAACACCGAGACCGACATCGCCTACAAGGGCTTCCCGCCGCCGGGGCAGAACCACCCGGAGCAGCGCCCGCAGATCGAAGGCCGCCAGTTGGTCGGCACGTTCGACTTCGGCAAGCTCGATGCCCCGCTGGTGGTCAGCGTGGCGATCTCCTCGGTGAGCGAAGCCGGCGCCATCGCCAACCTCGACGCTGAAGCGAAAGACCAGAACTTCGACCGCATCCGCGCCGACGCCCGCACGCAATGGCAGCAGGCGCTGTCAGTGCTGGACATCGAGGCCCCCGCGCATGACAAACGCAGCGCCTACACCGCGCTGTACCACAGCCTGCTCGGCCCGACCCTGTTCATGGACGTGGACGGCCAGTACCGTGGCTCGGACAATGCCGTGCACCGCGCCGAGGGCTATACCAATTATTCGACCTTCTCGCTGTGGGACACCTACCGCGCCCTGCACCCGCTGCTGACCCTGGTGCAGCCGGAGCAGCGCACCAGCGACATGGTCAATTCGCTGCTCGCGCACCAGCACAACAGCGCCTACGGCATGCTGCCGGTGTGGGCGTTCCACGGCCAGGAAACCTGGTGCATGATCGGCTACCACGCGGTGCCGGTGATCGCCGATGCCTACGTCAAGGGCATTCGTGGCTTCGATGCCGACAAGGCGCTGCAGGCGATGGTGGCCACCGCAAACTACGGCCCCTACGATGGCATCGCGCAGTACCGCGAGCTGGGCTGGGTGCCGATCGACGAAGAGGGCGAGGCGGCCAGCAAGACGCTGGAGTATGCCTTCGACGACTGGACCATCGCGCGCATGGCCACGGCCATGGGCAAGACGGATGTGGCGGCCGAGTTCGACAAGCGCGCCGGCAACTGGCGCCATGCCTTCGACGCCGAAACCGGCTTCATGCGCGCACGCAAGCGTGACGGCAGCTTCCGCACCCCGTTCGATCCCAGCGCCAGCGGCTACGGCACCGACTACACCGAAGGCAACGCCTGGCAGTATTCCTGGTACGTGCCGCAGGACGTGGCCGGCCTGGCCGAAGTGCACGGCGGCGCCGACAAGCTGCTGGCGCGGCTGGACGCCGTGTTCGATGCCAAGGTCGATCCGTCCATCTTCGAGCACATGGAAGACATCACCGGCCTGATCGGCTGGTACGCGCACGGCAACGAACCCAGCCACCACGTGGCCTACCTGTATTCGTACGCGGGCCAGCCGTGGCGCGCGCAGGCGCGTTTGAAGCAGATCATGGACACCCAGTACGCCGACCGCCCCGATGGCCTGGCCGGCAATGACGACCTGGGCCAGATGTCGGCCTGGTACGTGTTCACCGCGCTGGGCTTCTACCCGGTGGCACCGGGCAGCGCCGAGTACATCATCGGCCGCCCGTTCCTGCCCAAGGCGGTGCTGAACCTGCCCAACGGCAAGAGCTTCCGCATCACCACCGACGGCATGGGCAAGGGCCACGAATACGTGGGTTCGGTGACGCTCAACGGCAAGCCGTTGAACCGCACGTTCCTGCGCCATGCGGAAATCCTGGCCGGCGGCGAACTGCACTTCACCCTGCAGGCAACGCCGAACAAGGCATGGCCGGGGCAGGGCGCGGAACAGCCGTACTCGATGTCGCGCTGACGCCGCTCAGCTGTCCTCGTCCCAGCCATCGCCGTCCCCGTCCACCGGGGGCGGCGATGTCGTTTCCAGGTCCGGATCGACCGGTTCCAGCAGCGTGTAGTCGTCGCGCTTGAGGTCGCGGAAGGCGCGTCCGACCGGATACGCCTCCAGTGCCGGCGAGCGTACCCGCAGCGAGGCAGGGGTGTTGGCGGCACCGGAAAGCCATGCCAGTGCCAGCTCGGCGGACAGGAACACCGGCCCATCCGGCGTCAGCGGTTCCGGAATGGCGCGGTTGGGTGCGGTGAGCACGCTGAAGGAATCCATCGCGTGGCCGTCGCCGTCCTCCCAATGCTCCCAGAGGCCGGCGGCCAACAGGGCCAGGCCATCGCGTCGCTGCACGAACAGCGGCCACGGCGGCCGGCGCTGGCGGTCCAGCTTGTAGTAGCCGGTCATCGGAATCACGCACGGGCGTTCTGCCCAGGCCTTGGCAAAGATGCGGCTGCCCGGCGCCCGGTCCAGCCGGGCGGTGACGGTGGTGTAGGGCGTATCCGGCGTCTTCGACCAGCGCGGCACCAGGCCCCAGACCATGTCGGT
Organism: Stenotrophomonas sp. CCNWLW57; assembly: GCF_037203925.1. Lineage (NCBI taxonomy): Bacteria > Pseudomonadati > Pseudomonadota > Gammaproteobacteria > Lysobacterales > Lysobacteraceae > Stenotrophomonas > Stenotrophomonas sp. CCNWLW57. The sequence continues at coordinate 247,307 of NZ_JBBCBJ010000003.1, read as the reverse complement.
TACGATCAGCTCGCCATCGGCATTGCGGGCCAGCACCGATGCCGTGGAACCCTTGCCGATGTTGTAGCGGTCCGGCGCTGCGGCCACGGCAGTGGCGAGACCGCGCGGCAGTCCGTCGGGGACCGATTCCGGCTCGGCAATGGCTTGGGCGAAACGACGCATGGGTGCAGGGTAGGGCGCGTGCCGTGAGCGTGTGGTTGAGTGGCGGCGCGGGCGGCGCTAGAGTCGCGGGGTGGTTGTTTCGCGGTATCTGCCCATGCCTCATCGGAAAAAAGACATCCCGCCGGTTGACGCCGCGGGCCAGCGCCTGCCGCTGGGCCCCGAGTCCGCCGTGCTGTGCCGGGCGCGCGATTACGCCGCCGGCACGGTGATTCCGCTGCACCACCATCCGGACCGCCACCAGCTGGTCTACGCCGCCTCCGGCGTGCTGGTGGTGCAGGCCGGGGCAGGGCGATGGGTGGTGCCCAGCACGCGCGCGATCTGGATGCCGGCCGGGATCGGCCACAAGGTGAGCTGCATCGGCGCGGTGCGCATGCGCAGCCTGTACATCCTGCCGCAGGCCATCGCCGATGCGCCGCCCAGCGCAGCGACCGTGTCGATCACGCCCTTGCTGGCCGAACTGATCGGTGCGGCCGCCATCGTGGAGCAGCCCTACGTTCCGGACTCACGCGACGGCCATCTCATGCAGCTGATCCTGGACGAACTGCAGGCGCTGCCGGTGCTGCCACTGCATGTTCCGGAACCGGTCGACCCGCGCCTGCAGCAGATCGCGCAGCACTGGGACGCCGCGCCCGACGACGCCTCCACGCTGCAGGACTGGGCCGTTCGCCTCGGCGTGGACGCCAAGACGATCCAGCGCCTGTGCGCGCGCGAACTGCACATGACGTTCGGTCAATGGCGCCAGCAGATCCGGCTCGTCCGCGCCCTGGAACGCCTCGCCCATCGCGAAAAGGTCATCGACGTAGCGCTGTCGCAAGGCTACGCCAGCCCCAGCGCGTTCACCGCCATGTTCAAGAAGCGCTTCGGCCAGCTGCCCAGCCAGTTCTTCGAGTAGTGCCGGCCGCTGGCCGGATCCCCGCCACCCAAGCGAAAGGTCGTGCTGACGGTAGTGCTGAATGTCGGTCGGCAAAGCACTGAAGCTGCCGACCGTTGGGTCGGCAGCGAGAGACATCTGTATCAATCAGGGGCGCGGCGTTGGTTGCCGGGAATGGGCAAACGACTGGTACAGCTGTGACGCGCGTCGGTCGATGGCCGCCTGTTCCATCTGCTGCAGTCCAGGAAAGCGCCGCTGCAGCTCGTCACTTGCCTTGGAATCACCGAGAATGTAGGCGACTCTCAGATACGCGCCAGACTCTACGATGCCGCCCAATCCCGGTGTCCCATACACTCTCGACATTGCGTAATAACCATAGATGCTGCCTCGCTGAGTCGCATCGAAGATGTACACGAGACCAGCATCGGTATCTCCTTGCGAAGCCAATCGTTGGCCATAGTTGACCATCGCCGCCAGCGAGCCTCTATCAGCCTCGCGCTTCAGCTGACGATCTGACATGGCCTCGAGTCGATTCAGCAGCTCGGAGGATGGATACCCATTCTGTAACAGCCACCGGGCCTCTTCGGGTGTATTTGCGCCGAGAATATCCGCGTCGCAAACAGGACCCGCTTCGCAGATGTATGCCAATGACAAAAGCTCCTGCGATGGAGTTGAGCTGCCAGGAGGAGGGGGCGCTGAGGAATTGTCCGCACTTGGCTCGGAAGCCACCTGGGCAGCCTTCTCCAATTCCGCTTCCTTTGCCGATGCGTTCTCGTGCCGAACGCAGCCTGCGCTTGTCGTCAGGACTATCATGATTGAGATCGACAACACGAGCCTGTGGTTGCGCATGGAGAAATTCTTGGTCAAATGCTGCATTGCTTTTCCTGAATCTGCGTCCACCAGCGAGAGCAAGTTGTCTCCTGAGTGACGTGATCGTACTTGATCCTAAGAGAGTTCGCCGGATTAAGCGCGTTGACAAGTGTCTGTGGGAAATAGTCCGAAAGACTGATTCCTTCGCGATTGAGCCATTGAGCAAAGAACTGGGTAAACGACATTGTAGGTTCGGCTTCCGCCTGCAGCCTTCCCATTGCACCAAGACATAGTCGTTCCGGATTGGTCAGCCCAATACCCAGTCGGTAGGAATCCGAATCCTGTGTCTGTAATGAGCATGCATTTGATAGCGTGCGGAAGAATTGTTCGTTGATCTGATTGACTGGATAGCCTCCGGCGACGATAAAGTTGGTATGGCCATTCAGCGCTGCCGTAACTTGTCCGCGGGCTCGCGGTGACGTGCTGGGCTGTTCGCGGTAATAGAGCAGCTTGGCCAGCCCGCTTCCGTTCGGATACCGCTCGCGCCCGTACTCTGGTCCTCCGGGGAGGGGAATGGGGTTGGGGCACTGGGGAGGCTTTCGGGCAAGGAGCTCGGTGCACCTCGGGTGCGGGCCGGTGCTTCCCTGTCCCCCGTCTCCTCCGCCTCCATGGTTTCCGCCATTTGAGACATCACTACCAGGCCACGGGTCTGGTTCCGGATCGCTGGGGCGAGGGTGCGTTACTTCGATTGTGTCTTCATTCCGGGTATCGGTCGTGTCGGCAACTGAGTTCTGCGACACCAACCCTCCGCTGCAGATCAAGGTGAGGTAAATCAGAGAGCGGATTGACTTGCATAGACTTGTCTTTGAAGCTGGCCTCTTGTTCGGGTTTTTGTGCTGCGCTGCTTCCATGGGGCTCATTCAATTCCTGTTGGTGTATTTAGCTCGTCGATGCACGCGATGAGTCTATTGATGGGGCATTCTTCGTTCCTTTCCCTATGCAGGTTCAATGTGTTGGTCGCAGTGGTGAGGATCTTTCCTGCGAGTGATGCCCCGGTGCGATCAATTGCCCGGATCGTTTCTTCCGAGAACCTGCCAAAGCAGCATGTCGAGACCACCAGCGTCCGCCATGGCTTGCTGTCGGGATAAAGTCGCAGGACTTGTTCTGTTAGTTGGCCAAGGCGGACTAGTGCTGTTGAGGTGCGGGTCGCATCCACCTGCAGTTTGCTTATCGCACCTGCGTCTCCTGACCATGCGCGGCCAAATTGGCGGCGGTCTTCAAGCAACATCAGCGACAGCGCTAATCCTCCGGAATCCTGGCTGGCAAGGCTCAGTGCGGACATCCACAGTCGCGCGAAGCGCCCATTGCCGTCGGTTAGAGGATGGATATGGGTGAACTGGAAGAGGAAAATCTGGGCGATCTGCGTCGGACAGGCGCAGGCAAGTTCTCGCCCCAGGAATTCGCGTAGATCTGCAAGTAGGGAAGTGATGTGCGCTACTGGGGGTGGCACAAGCCAGGCATCCTGGAATGTGGCCCCGTCGACCCATGTAAGGCTGTCGCGAATGCTCGGCGTGCTGCTGCCAGAGTTCCGTGAAAAGCTCAGGATCTCATCAGGGTCAATAGCCGATACGAGTGTTGCTTTAGAGCGGTAGGCCGATACCATTCGCAGCGAGTGGGAGCCGATATCGGTGGGGATCGCCCCGTGAGTCACCATCCTCTGTTTGCCGCTGCTCAATGCCTCAATTCTTCGGGCAATCAGAAAGAGCAGGTCGCAGGATATGCGGCCGGCAGCTCGGGACGGAGCGTCAAGCCCCTGGAGAGGGGCTGGATGTGAGTAGATGTACGGCTTACTTCCATCCAGTGCGCGAACCATGGCCGCGAATTGGCTCGGCCTCTTCGGACGATAGAGCGTGAAGTTGGTCACGCAACTTCGCTGCCAAGGCAGGCTGAGCTGAGGCAGGCCTCAATCTCAGGGAGCGATGCTCGCGCCCAGGGCGAGCGCGACGGAACTCTACGGGTAACACTTGCTTGCAGTGGACAATCCATTTGCCGAGTCTCGCTTTGCTCCTGGCTGGAAAGTTGAATTACTTTCCGGCATCCGCAATTGAGTGCGGAGGCTGAGCAGCGTATTTCGGCGCACGCTGGATATCCAATTGATCTTCACGGCACTTGTGGGCCGGAGTGATATTTCCCGTCGATCGTTAGCTAGCGAGCTGCAGCTGTCAGCTTCCAATAACGCGAAAAGTCTGACGCGAAACGGTAGTGCCGACTGTTAGTCGGCAACTATGTCAGCGCCCGTTGGTCTTCGGCAGAAACGCAGTAGCCAACCCCAACAACGGCAGGAACGAGGTGAGGTGGTAGACCCACACGATGCCATGGATGTCAGCCAGCTTTCCCAACCCGGCCGCGCCGATCCCACCGATACCGAACATCAGCCCGAACATGAGCCCGGACACCATCCCGACGCGCCCCGGCACCGCTTCCTGCGCATACACCACCAGCGCGGCAAACGCAGACGACATCACCAGCCCGACGGCAACGGCCAACACCGCAGTGCCCATCAGATTGGCATAGGGCAGGGCAAGCGCGAACGGCGCCACGCCCAGGAACGAAATCCAGATCACTGCCTTGCGCCCGATCCGGTCACCCACCGGGCCGCCGATGAAGGTGCCCAGCGCGATCGACGCCAGGAACACGAACAGGTACATCTGGCTCTGCTGCACGCTCAGGTGGAAACGTTCGATCAGGTAGAAGGTGAAGTAGTTGGTGATGGAGGCGATGTACACGAACTTGGCGAACATCAGCACAGCGATCACCGCGATGGCCTGCACCACCTTGCCGCGGCTCAGGCCGATGCCATGCGAGCGCGCCAAGCTGTTCATCTTGGCCTGACCGTGGCGCACGGTCCAACCGGTCAGCCGGAACAGCACGAAGATGGCCACGGCGGCGATCAGCAGGAACCAGCCGATGGCGCGCTGGCCGTGCGGAATCACCACGGCAGCGGCCAGCAGCGGGCCGATGGCCGAGCCGGTATTGCCGCCGACCTGGAAGGTGGACTGCGCGGTGCCGAAACGCCCGCCCGAGGCCATGCGCGCCACCCGCGAAGCTTCCGGGTGGAACGTGGCCGAGCCCACGCCCACCACGGCGGCAGCCAGCAGCAGCATTTCGTAACTGCTGGCCATGGCCATCATGCCGATGCCGACGAACGTGGCGATCATGCCGGAGGGCAGCAGGTAGGGCAGCGGGCGCTTGTCCGTGTACATGCCCACCCACGGCTGCAGCAGCGAGGCGGTGAACTGGTAGACCAGCGCGATGGTGCCGATCTGGCCGAAGGTCAGCGCGAACTGGCTCTTGAACATCGGGTACACGGCCGGCAGCACGGCCTGGATCATGTCGTTGAGCAGGTGCGCGAACGCGGCGGCACCCACGATGCGGATCGCAAAGCCCTGGTGGGCGGGATCGGACGCGGCAGGCAGTGCCGGCGAAGCAGGGACGGCGGGTGAAGCGGACGGCGGGGTTTCTGTGCTCATGGGACCATTGGAACTACAGCTGCGGTCCCGGCCGGCCACGCCGCCAGGGATCCGGCGCGTGCTCCAGCCTGGACCTGGTGGGGGACAAGCGGAGCACGAGGGTAAGCCGACCGCACGCTGCCGTCTCGCGCGATAGGGACCACTATCGTCGCGTTAGGGACATCACGCATGATGGCGGCATGAGAATCCGCTACGCCGCGCTGTTGCTTGCCATCCTGATGACCCATGCCGAAGCGGGACCGCTGCTGGAACCCGGGATTTACCAGCTCTCGCCCGAGGCGCCCCAGGCAGAAACGGCGGCAGCGCCGGCCGCAGGCGAAATCCAGCAGGACCTTCTTGCCACCGCGATTCCCGACGCGGCGAAGGTGCGCTACGCCTTCGTGTCGCGCGATCCGGGCGAGGCGTTGAACAAGCTGGTATTCGTCACCGATGCGGTGTACCGCCACGACATCAACAGCGCCAACCGGCTGTGCCCGGCCTATGCCTTTCCCGATTGGAACGAACGTTCCGAGGCGCAGCCCTTCTGCCGCACCAACATTGGCAGCGCGGACAGCGAAGCGGCGCTGGCCTGGACCGAACGCGCCTTCACGCTGCGCTGGGCGGACCAGAAAACGCTGATCCGTACCGAGCAGGTTCCCGGCAGCCGCAAGCCCACCCCGGATGAGATCGGCGCCTGTGCGGTGGGCGGCGTGTGTGCGCCCGACGCTTACGGCAGGTCTGTGCACCACTACCAGGTAACCCACTATCGCGACGGGTTCTTCCTGCAGGCGCCACGACCCTACATCGACGTGTTCGCGGCGACCATGGACACCCCGGTCTACCGAAGCGCCGGGGACGGTACGGCATCCGGCACGCTTGCCGCGGGGCGCTATGCCGGTGTGCTCAGCAGGGGCGCTGAGTGGATCGCCATTGAAGAAGTGGCGGCAGACGGCGCGGCGACGCCCGGCTGGATCCGTCGGGATGATCTTGCCGCCGGCGATATGCGGATTCCCCAGCAGGCAACCACCGACCACCTGCGTTTCGTGCTGGTCGTTGCGCCCGCCGACGACGATCAAGCGGTGCTGCAGGCCATCGACATCCTGGACGCCACGACCGGCCAGCGCCGGCAGATCCTGCGCGACATCGATGCCGAGCCGCTGAGCGCCGGCCCGGACGTGGTGCAGCTGGTGGACGCCAACTTCGACGGCTGGCCCGACCTGAGCGTACCCGGATACGCCGGGGGTGCAGGCCCGAATGCCACGCGGAACCTGTACCTGTTCGACCCGGTGGCCCAGGCCTTCGTGTTCGAGCCAACGCTGTCGAGCCTGCCACAGCTGGACATCGACCCCGCCACGCGCACCCTCATCTCCGCCTCGCGCGGCGGCTGCTGCTCGCACGCCACCGAAACCTACCGTTATGTGGACGGCCAGCTGCAGCAGGTGGCCAGCTGGGAGGAATCGCTGTCGCCCGATGGCGAGCACCTGCAGACGACGGAGGGCACTCTGCGCAACGGAACGATGAAGTACCGCACCCGCACGCGGAAGCTGCCCGCCGACTGGCGCTGAGCACATCAACCGCCCGTCACGCAGGCGGTGGCAGGATACCGGTTGCATTCCCCTCAGGAGACAGCCGTGTCCACAACCGCCGTCGTGACCCGCCACTGGGTCATCCATCCATTCCATGCCGCCGTGCTCGGCGGCGTGCTGCCGCTGTTCCTCGGCGCGCTGCTGGCCGATTACGCGTACTGGAACACCTACGAAATCCAGTGGAGCAACTTCGCCTCCTGGCTGCTGGTCGGGGCGATGGTCATGACCACGTTGGCGCTGTTGTGCGGCCTGGTGGGCCTGGTGCGCGGCAGCCGTAACGGCTTCTACGTCATCGTGCTGGCGGCCACCTGGATCGTGGGCTTCATCAACTCGCTGCACCACGCACGCGATGCCTGGGCGATCATGCCGGCCGCGCTGCTGTGGTCGGTGATCGTCACGGTGCTGGCGTTGATCGCCACCTGGCTGGGCTTCGCCAGCGTCCGTGTGCGCGTGGGAGGTGTCCTGTGAACCGCGCCCCGAAGGTATTCGCACTTTCCGTACTCACCGTGGCCCTGGCCGCCTGCAGTGGCAAGGCGCCGGAGCTGCAGCAGCTGGGTGCCAACCCGGAACTGCCCAAGCCCCATCGCGGCGTGATGCCGGACATGACCATTGCCCAGCCGACCGCGTGGGGCGATACCGTTCCCACCGTGCCGGCCGGTTTCAAGGTCTCGGCGATCGCCACCGACCTGGCCATTCCGCGCCAGACCCTGGTGCTGCCCAACGGCGACATCCTGGTGGCCGAAGGTCGGGGCGGCAGCGCGCCCAACCTCAAGCCGAAGGATGTGATTGCCGGCAAGATCAAGGCCAAGGGCAATACGCAGGTGAAGAGCGGCAACCGCCTGACACTGCTGCGGGATGCCGATGGCGACGGCGTGTATGAGCTGAAGACGGTGTTTGCCGACAAGCTCAATGCCCCGTACGGGCTGGCACTGGTGGGCAACGCCCTGTACGTGGCCAACCAGGATGCGCTGGTGCGCTTCGACTACACCGAAGGCCAGACCAAGGCCAGCGGTGCGCCGACCAAGGTGACCGACCTGCCGTCGGCCATCAACCACCATTGGACCAAGTCGCTGGCCGCCAGCGCCGATGGCAGCCACCTGTACGTGGGCATCGGCTCCAACAGCAACATCACCGAACGCGGCATGGCGGCGGAGATCGATCGCGCCCAGGTCTGGGAGATCGATGCGCAGACCGGTGCGCACCGCACCTACGCCAGCGGCATCCGCAATCCCACGGCACTGGCCGTACAGCCCGGCACCGGCACGTTGTGGGCGGTGGTCAACGAACGTGACGAAATCGGGCCGAACCTGGTGCCGGATTACCTTACTTCGGTGCGCGACGGCGGCTTCTATGGCTGGCCCTACAGCTACTGGGGCAAGCACGTGGACCGCCGGGTGATGCCGCAGAACCCGGAGAAGGTGGCATCCGCGCTGACCCCGGACTTCGCGCTGGGCTCGCACGTGGCCGCGCTGGGCGTGGCGTTCGCCAACCCGGCGGTGGGCGGCAACTTCACCGACGGCGTCTTCGTCGGCCAGCACGGCAGCTGGAACCGCAATCCACCGGTCGGCTACAAGGTGGTGTTCGTGCCGTTCCGTGATGGCAAGCCCGCCGGAGAAGCGATCGATTTCGCCACCGGCTTCCGCGGCGATGACGGCAAGACCCGCGGCCGGCCGGTGGGCGTCAGCGTCGATCCGCGCGGCGCGGTGATCGTGGCTGATGACCTGGCCAACACCATCTGGCGGATCACGCCGACCGCAGCTCCCGCCACGCCAGCGGCACCGCCTTCGGCAACTCCGTCGACGCCGCCGGCAACCCCATCGGCGCCTTCGGCCCCGTAGCGCCAGGCCCTGCCTGGTTGCTTTGCGCCTGCGGCCCAACGCCGCAGGCGCAGACGTTCACTCCACCCAGCGCACGGCCTTCAAGGCAGCCGCAAGCTTGTCCCGCGCATCCTCAGTGCTGAACGGCGGTGTACGCGGCGGGTCGTACACCTCCGGCCGGGTACCGGCTACTACCAGATCAATCGCATAGCACCGCGCGTGCTGCACTGCGCGGTAGCTGTCGGCCGATACGTAGTGACTCATCGCTGCGTCGCCCACCGGGAAGTGGGTGAAGCTCACGCCGCCTATGTCCACGGTGTCGGCTGGCCCCGTAGCTTCTGCGGGAGGCGTCAGGCAGTCGGCGACGGCACCGGCGTCGTCGCTGCGTCCGACGCGAAGCTCGGCAGCCGTTACCTCGTTGGACCCGTCCAACACCAAGGCCGCCAGTGGCGAACCGGTGCTGCCCGAGGCATCGAACAGCTTCCAGCCATCCAGCGTCAGGTAGCTGCGGGTGAAATCCCTGCGCAGCTCCATGCCAGGAACTGCAGCCAGCGCGATGCCGGGCGGCGTTTCACTGAAGGCATCGGCAGGCGGTGACGATGTTGCACGCGCCTCGTGGGTGACTGCCGCCTTCGCCGCACCCGGATCCCCGCCGCTAGGTTGTGGCGGTCCCTCCGCGTCGGGCGAAGGCGTACAGGCGGTAGACGCCAGCACGGCGGCCAGCAGCAGCGGACGAGAGGACAGGATGGGCATCGGAAGCGGCACCAGGGAAGGGAAACCCAAGCATGCGCCCGCCCAGGTTGCGCGGAGTGAAGCAGGCAGAAGCCTGGGTGCGATGGCCCCGTGAGCGGACTCTTGACGCGCACGCAGCGCAATGCCGGGAATACTGGCGACTCCCTCCTGCTGGAGCACGCCATGGCCCGTCGCAGGCGCCTCCGGATTGCCACCTTCAACGTCAACGGAATCAAGACGCGGCTTCCGCACCTGTTGGCGTGGCTGGAGAAAGAGAAACCCGACATCGTGGCGCTGCAGGAGCTCAAGGCCAGCCAGGATGCGTTTCCTGAAACCGAGATCCGTGACGCAGGCTACGGCTGCCTGTGGCAGGGGCAACGTGCCTGGAACGGCGTGGCGCTGCTGGCGCGTGGGCAGGACCCGATCGAAAGCCGGCGTGGGCTTCCAGGCGATCGCACCGATGACCAGAGCCGCTACCTGGAGGCGGCGGCGCACGGCGTGCTGGTGGGAGGGCTGTACCTGCCCAACGGCAATCCGCAGCCCGGGCCCAAGTTCGATTACAAGCTGAAGTGGATGCAGCGGCTGCACAAGCACGCGCTGGGACTGGTCGGCCTGCCGCATCCGGTCGCGTTGATCGGCGACTTCAACGTGGTCCCGACCGACGCGGACATCTACGATCCCAAGTCGTGGCGGCGGGATGCGCTGTTGCAGCCGGAGGCGCGCGAGGCCTACGCCGATCTGCTGGCACAGGGCTGGACCGACAGTCTCCGCCATGTCTACGGCGAGCAGACGATCTACACGTTCTGGGATTATTTCCGCCAGCACTACGAGCGCGACCGCGGGCTTCGCATCGACCACCTGCTGCTCAACCCCATTCTTGCCGAGGGACTGAAGGACGCCGGTGTGGACCGCTGGGTTCGTGGTCTGGAGAAAGCGAGTGACCACGCGCCGACCTGGATCGAGGCGCTCGCGCCGCAATGATTGCAACGGAGGCGTGACAGTACGCGGCCGAGAATGAAGGATTCAGGCGGGCGGCTGCAGGCGCGAAGGTCATGATGCGAACGCATCTGCTCATGCCGTAAAAGCATCGACAGCCTGCGACAAGCGCTGCATTGCAGGCACCTTGCGCCTGCGAAGCGTGGCGGGGTCACGATGTTGTCGCATCAAGTTCACGCGGTGTTTATTCCGCACACAGGTAGATTCCAACCAAGGTTCGCGCGCGACGTTTCCGGCGCCGCAGAAACCCCCGCCCTTGGCGCAATGCCGAGGGCACCCCCACCGCGGTACCACCTTCGAGATTCCCCCCATGTCGCATCTGCGTCAGATCGCTGTTCCCGTGGCTTTGCCCGTTCCCGCTGGCGACGAAGGCGGCACCCGCGTTCGCCGCACGCCCCGGCTTCGCGCCGTGGAGACCACCCCGCCGCCGCTCGGTCGTGTCGATCCGGCTCGGCGCGTCCTGTTCGTCACCTCCGAGATGGCGGACTACGTCAAGGCCGGCGGGCTGGGCGACGTTGCCGCGGCGCTGCCACGTGCGCTGCGCACCCGGTCCGATGTGCGGGTGCTGATCCCGGGCTACGACGAAGTCATCGCCGGTGCGCCGGACCTGCGGTTGGTGGGCCGCGTGCCGGCACGGGCTGGGATTCCCGCCTGCGACATCGGTGAGACGCTTGCGGGTGGCGTGCCGGTGCTGGTGCTGGTGTGCCCCGGGCTGTTCCAGCGGGGTGGCAGTCCATACGTGGATGGCAGCGGGCAGGACTGGAGCGACAACGCAGTGCGCTTTGCCGCGCTCTCGCGCGCCGCGGCGGTGATCGCCTGCGGCAATGCCGGCATGGAATGGCAGCCGGAACTGCTGCACCTGAATGATTGGCCGTGCGCACTGGCCGCCGCCTATCTGCGCTGGTACGGCTCGGACGTGCCCGCGCTGCTGACCGTCCACAACTTGGCCTACCAAGGGTTGTTCCCGCTTGAAGACGCCGCCGTGCTGGGCGTTTCGCCCGAGCAGGCCGAGAGCATCACCTTCCATGGCCGGCTGTCGTTCCTGCAGGCGGGCATCGTGCATGCCGACCATGTGAACACGGTCAGCGTGAGCTACGCGCGCCAGATCACCGGCCCCGAACAGGGCTGTGGGCTGGACGCGCTGCTGTCCCGCCACGCGGCGAGCGGTCGCTTGAGCGGCATCGTCAACGGCATCGACAGCAGCTGGGACCCGCGCACCGACCTGCACCTGAGCGAACACTTCGACCTGCACCGCTGGGAAGGCCGGGTCGCCAACAAGCGGCGCGTGCAGCGTGCGCTGGGGCTGCCGCACAGCGACGGGCCGCTGTTCGCGGTGGTCTCGCGCCTGGTCCACCAGAAGGGCCTGGACCTGAGCTGCGCGGTGGCGCACCAGATCGCCGCCGCCGGGGGCCAGTTGGCCATCATCGGCGGCGGTGAACCGCGCATCGAAGCGGAAGTGGCCGCGCTGTCCCGGCGGTTCCCCTCCAGCGTGGGCGTGTATCCCGGGTTCGACGAAGGCCTGGCCCGCAAGATGTTCGCCGGGGCCGATTTCCTGCTCATGCCCTCCCGCTTCGAGCCGTGCGGGCTGAGCCAGATGTATGCGCAGCGGTTCGGCTGCCTGCCGATCGCGCACGCCACCGGCGGCTTGATCGACACGGTGGAGGACGGTGTGACCGGCCTGCTGTTCAACTCGGCCGACGCCGACTCGCTGCGCCGCTGCGTGCAGCGTGCGTTCCGCACCTACCGCATCCCCGGGCTGCTGTCGGCCATGCGCCGCGCGGCCATGCTGCGGCCGAGCAGCTGGGACCTGGCCGGTACGGAGTACCTGAGGCTGTATGAGCGTGTACTGGATGCGCGCGTGCCGGAGCTGCAGGCATGAGCGAGCACGCCTTCGTTGCGCGCGACGCCAGCTTCGCATCCGATCCGACCGAATCACCCGGCACGACGGACGACACCGCGCTCAACCCGGCGCAGCTCGACGCACTGCGCAGCGGCGACCCGGACGCCGCCCGTCGGCTGCTGGGCGCGGTGGCCACCGGAAACGGCGGGGTGCGCTTCGCCGTGTGGGCGCCCAATGCCAGCCGGGTGGCCGTGGTAGGCGATTTCAACGGCTGGGACGCGGAGCGGCACCCGCTGCGCCAGCATCCCGAGGCGGGGGTCTGGGAAGGGTTCGTGCCGCGCGTGGCGGCCGGTGCCCGCTACAAGTTCGCGGTCACTTCCGGTGACGGAAGCTCCGTGGCGTTCAAGGCCGACCCGATGGCACGTGCCTGCGAACTGCCGCCCGACACCGCCTCCCGCGTTGCCGGTCCGGCGACGCACGCCTGGCAGGATGGCGCGTGGATGGCCGCACGCGGCGTGGCCGGGGGCCAGGCCATTTCAGTCTATGAAGTGCACGCGGGTTCCTGGCGCCGCGATGCGGACGGCCAGCCGCTCGGCTGGTCGGCATTGGGCGATGCGCTGATCCCGTACGTGAAGGCTCTGGGTTTCACCCACATCGAGCTGCTGCCGGTCAGCGAGCATCCCTTCGGCGGGTCCTGGGGCTACCAGCCGCTGGGCCTGTTCGCGCCGACCGCGCGCCACGGCGGCCCGGAAGACTTCGCGGCATTCGTCGACCGCTGCCACGTCGCGGGGTTGGGCGTGATCGTCGACTGGGTGGGAGCGCACTTCCCGAGCGACGCACACGGCATGCAGCGCTTCGACGGTACTGCCCTGTACGAGCACGAAGACCCGCGGCTGGGCCTGCATCCGGACTGGAACACGCTGATCTACAACTACGGGCGCACCGAAGTGGCCGCGTTCCTGATCGGCAGCGCGTTGGAGTGGATCGAACGCTTCCACATCGACGGGCTGCGCGTGGATGCGGTCGCCTCGATGCTGTATCGGGACTACAGCCGCGCCGAAGGCGAATGGCTGCCGAACGTCAACGGCGGTCGCGAAAACCTGGAGGCGGTCGCCTTCCTGCGCCAGTTCAATGAGGCGATCCGGACGCGCTTCCCGGAGGTGCTGGTCATGGCCGAGGAATCCACCGCGTGGCCGGGCGTTACCGCACCGGCCAACGCGAACGGCCTGGGGTTCACCCACAAATGGAACATGGGCTGGATGCACGACACCCTCGCGTACCTGCGCCGCGATCCGATCCACCGTGGCCACCACCACGGCGAAATGACGTTCAGCGCCATCTACGCCTTCAGCGAGCGCTTCATCCTGCCGCTGTCGCACGACGAAGTGGTGCACGGCAAAGGCTCGCTGCTGGCGAAGATGCCGGGCGAGCGTGCGCAGCAGTTCGCCAACCTGCGGGCCTGTTATGGGTTCATGTGGGCGCACCCGGGCAGCAAACTGCTGTTCATGGGCGGCGAGTTCGCCCAGCCGGCGGAATGGAACCACGACGCCGCCCTCGATTGGGACAGCGCGGCGCAGCACGAACATGCCGGCGTCGCCCGGCTGGTCGGCGACCTCAACCGCTTGCTGCAGCAGGAACCGAGCCTGCGCCTGGCCAACGATGACGATGCCGGATTCGAGTGGAGCGTCAGCGATGACCACCAGAACAGCGTGCTTGCGTTCGTGCGCCACCCGCCGCGCGGCGAAGGCCGGGCGACGCTGGTGGTCTGCAACTTCACCCCGGTGGCGCGGCATGGCTACCTGCTGGGAGTGCCGTCCGCCGGCGACTGGGTGGAGATCCTCAACACCGACAGCGCGTTCTATGGCGGCAGCAACCTGGGCAATGAAGGTCGCGTGGCGACCATCGCGCAGTCGATGCACGGCCACGCGCAGTCGCTGCCGTTGACCCTGCCGCCGCTGTCGGTGCTTTACCTGCAGGCCAGGGAATGAGTGCAGCGCAGGTGCGGTGGGGAGCCTGGCAGCATACGGACGGCGGTTGGCGTTTCGCACTGTGGGCACCGGCGGCCACGTCGGTGGATCTGCTGCTGGAAGACCAGGTGCTGCCCATGGAGGGCAGCGACGACGGCTGGTTCGCGCTGACGGCGCCGGGTGCGCCCGGCATGCGCTACCGCTACCGCATCGATGGCGGCGACGCGGTGCCCGACCCCGCCTCGCGTCAGCAGCCTGATGGTCTGTTCGGACCCAGCGCGCTGGTGGCCGACGACTTCGACTGGCAGCATCCGGACCGGTCCGGCCGGCCGTGGCACGAGGCGGTGATCTACGAGGTGCACGTAGGCGCCGCCGGCGGGTCGTTCAACGCGGTGCGCGATCAGCTGCCGAAACTGGCCGACCTCGGGTTCACCGCGATCGAGCTGATGCCGGTGGCCACCTTTCCGGGTGGGCGCAACTGGGGCTACGACGGCGTGCTGCAGTATGCGCCTGCGCCCGCCTACGGCACGCCTGACGAGCTCAAGGCACTGGTAGATGCCGCCCATGGCCTGGGGATGATGGTGCTGCTTGACGTGGTGTACAACCACTTCGGGCCGGACGGCAATCCGCTGCCGGCCCTGGCGCCGACGTTCTTCCGCAGCGACCTGTGCACCCCGTGGGGCAATGCGGTCGATTTCCGCCGCCCCGAGGTGCAGTGCTACTTCATCGACAACGCGGTGATGTGGATGCGCGATTACCGGTTCGATGGCGTCCGCCTCGACGCGGTGCACGCCATCCACCCGTTGGCGTTCCTGAACCTGCTGCGTGACCGGGTGCGCGCGGCGCTGCCCGGCCGCGAGGTGCTGCTGGTGCTGGAGAACGAGAACAACCAGTCGGCGTTGCTGGCCAGCGGGTTCACCGCGCAGTGGAATGACGACTTCCACAACGCCCTGCACGTGCTGCTGACCGGGGAGCATGAAGGCTACTACGGCGACTATGTTGACGACCCCTCCGGCCGCCTGCGCCGGGTGCTGGCCGAAGGCTTTGCCTGGCAGGGCGAGACCACCCGCCGCGGGCGGGCGCGGGGCGAACCCAGCGCGGCCATTCCGCCGCAGCAGTTCGTGGTGTTCTGCCAGAACCACGACCAGACCGGCAACCGTGCGCAGGGCGAGCGCCTGCTGCAGCTGGTGGGGCCGCGCCGGACCGCGTTGGCGATGGCATTGACCGCGTTGACGCCGATGATTCCGATGTTCTTCATGGGTGAGCCCTGGGGCGCGCGCTCACCGTTCCTGTATTTCACCGACCACCGCACGCCGCTGGACGAGCAGGTGCGCGAGGGCCGCCGCGCCGAATTCGCGCACTTCAGCAGCTTCAAGGATGAGCACCGACGTGCGCTGATTCCGGATCCGAATGCGCCGACCACGCTGGCCCTGTCCCGTGCCCCGTGGCCGACGGAAGACGATCCCGACGCCGCGGCCTGGCTGACCTGGTTCCGGGACCTGCTCAAGGTGCGCGCGGCCTGGCTCGGCCCCGCCGCCAGTGCGCAGTCGCTGGGTGCCGATGTGCTGGCGCCGGGCGTGCTGCGCGCTGGCTGGCAGCTGCCCGGAGCGCAGTGGTGGATCGCGTTCAATGCCAGCGATGCCACCGTGCCGGTGACGTTGCCGGCCGGGCGCGAAGTATTCCGGCTCGGCCCACCGGCCCGTGAGGACGGACTGGCGCCCGACAGCCTGTACGCCGTGGTGGTGGCTGCAGCATGAGCACGCAACCGGGATTGGGCGCATTGGCGGAGGCGGTCGGCCTCGCCGTTGACTGGGTGGATATCGCCGGGCGTCCGCAACGCGTGGATGACGCGGTACTTGGCGCGATCCTCGACGCCCTGGAGATTCCCAACGCCACGCCCGCGCAGCGTCGCGAGGCGCTGTCCGCGTTGGGGTCGCGCCGCCAGGTCCCGCTGCTGCGCACTGCCGTGGTCGGGACGCCGGTGGATGCCGGCGCCGCAGATGCGCCCTGCGTGTGGGAAGACGAGGACGGCACCCGGGAGGACGGCCACACCAACGCGGCGGGGCAGGCGATGGCGCCGGCACGTCCGGGCTACTGGACCCTGGCCTGTGGCGCACACACGCAGCGTGTTGCGGTGGCGCCGCTGCGGTGCTTCGGGGTCCACGATGCGGTGAGCCGCGCGCATCCGTGGGGCCTGGTCCTGCAACCGTATGCGGCCCGTGGCCCACACGATGGCGGCACCGGAGATACCGCAGCCTGCGCGGCGTGGGCGCGGCAGGCGGGCGCGGCCGGCGCGGATGCGCTGGCACTCGGGCCGGTGCACGCCGGCGGCGGCATGGACGCAGACTACAGTCCCTATTTCCCGGGCGACCGGCGCTTCCTGGAGGCGGTGTACGCCGCACCGGTGGAGCAGTTCGGTGATGCGGCGCTGCAGGTGCTGGAGCGCGACGCCGCGCTGCGCGAGCAGCTCGCCGAACTGCGCGCCGCACCCCTGATCGATTGGCCGGCGGCGGCGATGGCCAAATGGGCATGGCTGGGTGCGGTGCGCGGTGCGGTGAAAGATGACGCAGATGCGACCAGCGACCTGCAGCGTTTCGTCAGCGACGGTGGCCCGGCGCTGGCGCGGCATGTGGCGTTCATGCATCCGCGCCTGGGACTGCCGTCGTCGCTGTACCTGTTCGGACAATGGATGGTGAGCCGCGGCTGGCAGCGTGCACAGGCGCAGGCGCGCGCGAGCGGCATGGGGCTGGGCCTGATTGCCGACCTCGCAGTGGGCTTCGATCCCGCCGGCGCTGAAGCCGACGCCGCCGGCAGCGCACTGCTGCGCGGGCTGGTGCTCGGTGCGCCGCCTGATAGATTCTGCGCTGCGGGCCAGGTCTGGGGCGTAACCAGCTATTCGCCGCACGGGCTGGCCGAACAGGGCTTCGCACCGTTCATCGCGCTGCTGCGTGCGGTGATGGGCGACCGTGGCGGGATCCGGATCGACCACATCCTCGGCTGGCAGCGGTTGTGGGTGGTGCCCGATGGCGCCGGGGCAGGACAGGGCGCCTACCTGAGGTATCCGCTGCAGGACCTGCTCAACATCGCCGCGATCGAGTCGTGGCGCAGCCGCTGCATCGTGATCGGCGAGGATCTCGGCGTGGTGCCTCCGGGCATCCGCCAGACACTGGCCGCACGCGGCGTGCTGGGCATGGATGTGCTGCCGTTCGCCCGCGATGAAAACGGCGGATTCATGTCGCCCCGGGCATGGCGCGCGGATGCCGTGGCGATGACCGGCACCCACGACCTGCCGACCCTGGTCGGCTGGCGACGGGGGCTGGATCTTGGCTGGCGGCACCGGCTCGGCGAGCTGGACGAGGAGGGACTGCGGCAACAGGCCGCCGAGCGCAGCGCCGATGTCGCGCGCCTCGATGAAGCCATGAAAGGGCGTGCCCTGGATGAGATATCCGGCCGCCGCGCGGCACTGGAATACGTCGGCGCCAGTCCATCGGCGCTGGCGCTGCTGCCTGTGGAAGACGCGCTGGGCATGGCCGAGCAGGTCAACCTGCCGGGGACGGTAGGGGTCCACCCGAACTGGCGCCAGCGCCTGCCCACCGAAGGGGTCGAGCACACCTTGGAGGACGCCATGCAACGTTTCGCTTCCGCCCGCGCGCAGGTGCGCCCATGAGCCGGGTGCGCGCCACCGCGCGCCTGCAGCTGCATGCAGGATTCACCCTGGACGATGCCGCGCGCCAGGTGGAGTACTACGCCGCGCTGGGGATCAGCCACCTGTACCTGTCGCCGATCTGGCGCGCCGTGCCCGGGTCGACCCATGGCTACGATGTGGTGGACCCGACTGAGGTGAACCCCGAGCTGGGTGGCGAACGTGCCCTGCGGGGGCTTGCCGACCGGGCGCGGGCGAGTGGCATGGGGCTGGTGCTGGACATCGTGCCCAACCACATGGCCGCGCACGCGGACAACCGCTGGTGGTGGGACGTGCTTCAGCACGGCCGCGGCAGCCCGTATGCCCACTGGTTCGACATCAACTGGAAGGCGCCGCTGGCAGGCGGCGCGCTGCAGCTGCCGATCCTCGATCGACCGCTGGACGCGGCCATCGAGGATGGCGTGCTGCGCGTGGAGCAGGAGGCTGGCGTTGCGGTGCTGCGTCACCACGAGGCGCGGTTGCCGCTGGCGCCCGGCACGGTGCCCGATGCCGCCCCTGCCGATCTGCGCAGCGTCATCGAGGCCCAGGCCTACCGCCCGCTCTGGTGGCGGCTGGGCGACGACCGCTTGAACTACCGGCGCTTCTTCACCATTTCCAGCCTGGTCGCCCTGCAGGTGCACCACGACGCGGTGTTCGACACCGTGCACCGCCTCCCGCTGGCGTTCCTGGCCGAAGGGCTGGTGGACGGCCTGCGCGTGGACCACGTGGACGGCATTGCCGACCCGCAGGCCTACCTGCAGCGACTGCGCACCGCGATGGACAGCGCCTGCGCCACGCACGGCGTTGCGCCCCTGCTGTGGGTGGAAAAGATCCTCGCGCCGGACGAGGAACTGCCGGCGTCGTGGGCCTGCGACGGCACCACCGGCTACGATTTCATGGACCAGGTCTCGGCCTGGCTGCACGACGCGTCGGGCGAGGCGCCGCTGGCCCGGCAGTGGCAGCAGGCCACGGGGCGCACCACGTCGTTCGGCGAGGAAGAACGGCGGGCGCGCGATGAAATGCTGGCGCGTGGCCTGCGCAGCGAGTTCGACACACTGCTGCGGCACCTGCTGCGCATGGAGCGCGCCGCGTTGCCGGCCAGCGCCCGGTTCGGGCGTGCGCTGCTGTCGCGTGCGTTGACCGCGCTGCTGGTGCGGTTCCCGGTTTATCGGACGTATGCCACGCCAACCTGTTTCGACGAACCCGACCCGCGTCGCTGGGACGCGGTGCTGGACAGCGTGGCGCGCGAGGAACCGGCGGATACAGTGCTGGCGGCGGGCTGGATCGCCGCCTGCTTCCGCGACGACGCTGGCGATGCGCGCGCACGCGCCACGCTGCGGCGGCGCTTCCAGCAGCTCAGCGCGCCGCTCAACGCCAAGGCGGTGGAGGACCGCGCGTTCTACCGCTACGGCGTGCTGCTCTCGCGCAACGAGGTGGGCAGCCGTCCCGACCATTTCGCCCTGTCCACGCGTGCCCTGCATACGCGCACGCTGATGCGCGCCCACCACCACCCGCAGGCCATGCTGGCCACGGCCACCCACGACCACAAGCGCGGGGAAGACAGCCGTGCGCGGCTGGCGGTGCTGTCC
Source organism: Stenotrophomonas sp. CCNWLW57 (assembly GCF_037203925.1). NCBI lineage: Bacteria > Pseudomonadati > Pseudomonadota > Gammaproteobacteria > Lysobacterales > Lysobacteraceae > Stenotrophomonas > Stenotrophomonas sp. CCNWLW57. The sequence goes on along the minus strand of NZ_JBBCBJ010000003.1, from coordinate 227,746 downwards.
GAGCAGCCGCAGTGGTGGGGCAGGCAGGTGCGCACCCTGGATCGTCGCGCCGCACGCGACGGGTTGGCGCTGCCACCGACGCCGGTGCGCCACATGCTGTGGCAGACCCTGCTCGGCGCGTGGCCGATGCAGGGCCTGCACGATCCGCGCAGATTCGCGGAAAGGGTCGTGCAGTGGCAGCTGAAGGCGTTGCGTGAGGCAGATCTGTTTTCCTCCTGGACAGACCCGGATACCGCCTTCGAGTCCCGCACGCAGGCCTTCATCGAACAGCTGCTGCTGCACCCGGCCACGGCCTCGCTGCGCGGCGTCCTGCAGCAGGCGGCCGAGCATGTCGGCGCCGCCGGCGCCCGCAACGCGCTGGCCCAGCTCACGCTGCGGCTGACCGCGCCGGGCGTGCCCGACCTGTACCAGGGCACCGAGGGCTGGGACCTGTCGCTGGTGGATCCGGACAATCGCCGCGACGTGGACTACGTGCAGCGCCGCGCCTGGCTGGACGATGCGCGCCGCTGGCCGCAGCTGCTGGCGCACTGGCAGGACGGCGCGGTCAAGGCGCGCCTGCTGCGGCGCGTGCTGGCCCTGCGACGCGAACAACCGGCGCTGTTTGCCGAAGGCACCTACCAACCCCTGCATGCGGACCGCGAGGTGGCGATGCTGGCCTTCCAGCGCGAACACGCCGGCCAGCGGCTGCTGGTGGCGGTGGCGCACCACACTGCGGCGCAGCCTGCCCGGCATGGCGCCGCGCTGTCCGCTTCGCATTGGGGCGGGGCAACCCTGACGGTCCCGCCAGGGCATTACCGCAACCTCCTGACCGGCGCCGCGCTGGTCAGTGATGGCACTCCCCTGCGCCTGCGGCAGCTGTTCGACGGCAGCCCGGTCGCGATTCATTCAACCTGCTGAGATACGACGATGGACGAGCAACAGAAAGCCGAACGCACCCGGGAACTGGCCCGGCAGATCTGGGAGGCGGAAGGCCGCCCGGAAGGACAGTCGGCACGTCATTGGCAGATGGCCGAGCGGCTGGTCGCCGCCGATATCGAAGCGCTCCTGCACGACCAGGAGGTGCCGCGATGAGTACCGGCAACGGCGCAGGACATACCCGGGTCAGGGCAGGGCGACCGTACCCGCTGGGCGCCACCTGGGATGGGTTGGGCGTCAACTTCTCGCTGTACAGCCGGCACGCCACGCAGGTGGAGCTGTGCCTGTTCAACGAACGCGGGCGCGAGGTAGAGCGGATCCGCCTGCCCGAGTACACCGACGAGATCTGGCACGGCTACCTGCCCGACGCGCGGCCCGGCCAGCGCTATGGCTACCGCGTGCACGGGCCGTACGCGCCGGAGGCTGGCCACCGCTTCAACCCCAACAAGCTGGTCATGGACCCGTACGCCAAGCAGCTGGTCGGGCAGATCAAATGGGCGCCGCACCTGTTCGGCTACACCCTTGGCCACAAGGACAAGGACCTGAGCTTCGACCGGCGCGACAGCGCGGCCTATGTGCCGCGCTGCGTGGTGGTCGACCCGGCGTTCACCTGGGGCGCCGACCGCAGCCCGGCCACGCCGTGGGACCGGACGGTCATCTATGAGGCGCACCTGCGCGGGTTGTCGATGCAGCACCCGGCCGTGCCCGAGGCCATGCGCGGCACCTTCTCGGCGCTGCGTTCCGACGCGCTGTCCGACCACCTGCGCCAGCTGGGCGTGACCGCGCTGGAGCTGCTGCCGGTGCATGCGCACGTGGACGACCAGTACCTGGTCGAGCGCGGGTTGAAGAACTACTGGGGCTACAACACGCTGGGCTTCTTCGCGCCAGATCCGTCCTTCCTCTCCACCAGCACCATCGCCGAGTTCAAGCAGATGGTGGCCAGCCTGCATGACGCCGGACTGGAGTTGATCCTGGACGTGGTCTACAACCACACCGCCGAGGGCAACGAACTGGGTCCGACGCTGTCGTTCAAGGGCATCGACAACGCCAGCTACTACCGCCTCGCCGACGATCGCCGTTATTACATCAACGACACCGGCACCGGCAACACGTTCGACCTGACCAATGCCGGCGCACTGCGCATGGTGATGGACTCGCTGCGCTACTGGGTGCAGGACATGCACGTGGACGGCTTCCGCTTCGACCTGGCCACCATCCTCGGGCGCGAACGCGCCGGCTTCGATCCGTCCGGCAGCTTCCTCGACGCGGTGCGCCAGGACCCGGTGCTGAGCCAGGTGAAGCTGATCGCCGAACCCTGGGACATCGGGCCCGGCGGGTACCAGCTCGGCAACTTCGCGCCGGGCTGGGCCGAGTGGAACGACCGCTTCCGCGACAACCTGCGCGCGTTCTGGAAGGGCGACGAAGGCCAGCTCTCCGAGTTCGCCACGCGCCTGATGGGCTCGGCGGACCTGTTCGACCACAACGGGCGCCGGCCGTCGGCGTCGGTCAATTTCGTGACCGCGCACGACGGGTTCACCCTGCACGACCTGGTGAGCTACAACGACAAGCACAATCTGGAAAACGGCGAGGAAGGCCGCGACGGGACCGATCACAACATTTCCTGGAACCACGGCGCGGAGGGGGCGACCGACAACCCCGGCATCCTGGCGCTGCGTCGCCGGCAGATGCGCAACCTGCTGGCCAGCCTGCTGCTCGCGCAGGGCACGCCGATGCTGCTGGCCGGGGACGAGTTCGGCCGCACCCAGAACGGCAACAACAACGCGTACTGCCAGGACAACCCGATCAACTGGATCGACTGGGAGCGCGCGGCGAGCGAAGAAGGCCAGCAACAGTCGCTGTTCGTACGCCGCCTGCTGGCGTTGCGGCGACGCTACCCGCAGCTGCGTCGCAGCCGCTTCCTCGACGCCCGCGACGGCCACGGCACCGACGCCGCGCACTGGATCCGGCCGGACGGCCAGCCGATGCAGGAAGGCGACTGGCACGCACCGCAGCAGCGGGCCTTGATGCTGCAGCTGCCGGCGATGCCCGCTGATGGCGACGGCAACGGCAACGGGGTGGAGGGCATCCAGCTGTTGCTGCTGGTCAATGCCGCCGCAGAGCCGCAGGCCTTCGTGCCGCCGCCGTTGGACAACACGCCCTGGCGGCTGTTGATCACCTCCGTCGACGACGCGCCGGTGCAGGCCGACGAGCAGGGGCACTGGCACCTGCCGGACCGCGCCATCGCGTTGCTGGCCAGCCGGGGCAGCAATACGCACTGACCGCGTTGCCTCCCGCGTTCAGGGCTCGTCGGCGGGGAACATCCCGGGCGGGCGCGACAGCCACACCGGGCCTTCGCGGGCCCGGTCGTAGCCGACCTGGTAGAGCACGGTCATGCGCGCTGGATCGAAGCTGGCAGCGTCGGCCAGCGCAAGCCGCGAATCGATGGTGACCCAGGCAAAACGCGCACCGTCGCGCCGGGCGTAGGCGTACTCGCGGAACAGGTCGCCGATCATCCCGGCGCGGCCGGCAACGTCGATGGAACGGAAGGCTATGCCGCGCAGCGAACGCTCCGCCGGGTCCGACGCCGCGGCCAGCTGGCCGTTGTGGATCATGAAAGTATCGTAGGTGGCCGGCGCGCGTGACAGCCGGTTGTAAATCCGCTGCGGATCGATGATGCCCGCATGCAGGAAGATGTTGGCGGCGACGAACCCGTCCACGTGCATTTCGTCGTAGCGCTTGCCGAGCACGTCCACCTCGATCAGTACCGGCGGAAAGGCGATCGGGATCGAGGCCGACGCCAGCATCACCCGTCGGAACAGCCTCAGCGCCTCGGGCGATCCGCGCGTGGCGATCAGGCCCATGTTCCAGACCACGAACTGGCGCGAATCCAGGTCTGCCGTGCCCATGTAGAGACGACGCCCGGCGCGGTGTTCGGCGGCGATCCTGGCCAACAACGGCGCGTCGATGGCGCGTGCGATCAGTGCCTCCAGCGGCGCGGTGTTCGCCAGTGCATCGCGGCGAAGCAGCGCCATCAGCGGGTTTCCGGCCGCGAACACGTCGGCGTCGGAGGTGGTGGTGTAGAAGCGTCGCAGCGCCTGGTCGTAGTCCGGGCCGAGAAACGCGTAGGGCGCCATCAACGCACCGGTGGATACGCCGGTGACGATCTTGAAGGTGGGGCGGGTGCCGGTGGCGGTCCAACCGTTGAGAAAGCCCGCGCCGAAGGCACCATTGGCGCCCCCGCCGGACAGGGCCAGATGTGGGTAGTGGATGTGCCCGTCGGCGGCCACTGGAAACTGATCCGCGCGCTCATCGCGGATGGACTGCTCGAAGTCGAGCTCCATGTCGCGGTTCGGCCGGCCGGCCCAGGCACGCACGTCCGGCATGCCGGGTACCACGGCCCAGGCGATCTGGTCGGCGGGCACCGGGGTGCGGGGCAGGGTGGCGCAGCCGCCGAGCAGCAGGCACACCGCCAGGACAGCGGCCAGAAGCGGGAGTCGGCGGTAGGCATGGATCGCATCCATGCGCCCAGCGTGGCATCCACCCGGACCCGGTTCCACAGTAATTCCCGCAGCGTCTCTACAGATCCCAGGCGGGTGGGGTGCCGAATCCTTCCAGCAGGAACGCCGTCACCTCGCGCACCTTGCGCGACCGCAGCTTGTTCTCCGGTGACAGCAGCTGGATGTAGGAGGTCTCGGTCGCAACCGAGCCTTCCCACGCCCCGAGCAGCGGCACCAGTTGCTGCTTCGCAAAGCTTTCGCGGCGGTACAGCCAGCTGGGAAACAGCACCACGCCGTGCCCTTCGAGCGCAGCGGCGAGCAGCACTTCGGCGTTGTTGCTGCACAACGGCCCGCTGACGTTGATGCCTTCGAATGCCTGCGACGCTTCCTCTCGGAAGTACCAGCGCTGGGTGCCGAACTGGCCCTTGTAGAGCAGGCAACGGTGGTCCAGCAGGTCGGCGGGTACCTGCGGCGTGCCGTGCACGGCCAGGTAGGCCGGACTGGCGGCCACGATCTGCTGCTGGGCAGCGACGGTCCTGCCGATCAATCCCGAGTCCACCTGCGGCCCGATCCGCACCGTGATATCCACGCCTTCCTGCACCGGGTCGATGTACGCATCGGTGAGCTGCAGTTCCACATCCAGTGCCGGGTGCGCGGCCTGCAGCGCGTTGAGCAGTCGGGCCACGTGCAGCCGCCCGAAGGCTTCCGGCGCGTTGATCCGCAGCCGGCCACTCAACCCTCCGTCATCGCGCCCCAGGTCGTCCACGGCCGCATCCAGCAGCTCGATCGCCTCCCGCACCTGCTGGTGGAAGCGCTCGCCGTCCTCGGTGAGCCGCACCGCGCGGGTGCTGCGGTAGAACAGCTGGCGGCCCAGGTCTTTCTCCAGCGCGGCGATGAAGCGCGACACCGAGGAGGCCGGTACCCGGAAATGCCGGGCGGTGGCCAGGAAGCTGCTGGTACTGGCCACCATCAGGAAGTAGCGCAGGGCCTTGAGCTGCATGGGTTTGCTCCATAAATGCAATTTGAGCAATTGTGATTTGCCCGTTGGCTGGATTGTAGCTGTATCGGCATCTGTCTAGCATGCACACCTGCCCGCACTGGCGGGCCCCTCCCCAGGAACACCGCAATGACGTCCTTGTTCACCCCGTTCGATCTCGCCGGCACGCCGCTCCGCAACCGCGTGGTGATGGCGCCGCTGACCCGCGCCCGCGCGCCCAACGACATCGCCGACGAGCGCATCGCGCTCTATTACGCGCAGCGCGCCACCGCCGGCCTGATCGTCAGCGAAGGCACCCCCATCTCGCAGGAAGGGCAGGGTTACCTGTTCAATCCGGGCATCTTCCGCCCGGAGCAGATCGAGGGCTGGCGCCTGGTCACCAACTCGGTACATGCCGTGGGCGGCCGCATCGTGGCCCAGCTCTGGCACGTGGGCCGGGTTTCGCACCCGACCATCCAGGCCGATGGCCGCCTGCCGGTGAGCGCCAGCTCCAAGCAACCGGTGGGCGCGCAGGCGTTCGGTCTTGACGATGCCGGCAACCCCGCGCTGGTCGCGCCGCCGGCACCGCGACAGCTGGCCACCGACGAGATCGCACGCATCGTGGGTGAGTTCGCGCAGGCGGCGGCCAATGCGATCGCCGCCGGTTTCGACGGCGTGGAGATCCACGGCGCGAACGGCTACCTGTTCGAGCAGTTCATGAACCCGCTGGTCAACGACCGCACCGATCAGTACGCGGCAGACACCATGGAAAACCGCCTGCGCTTCACCCTGGAGGTGATCGACGCGGTGGTGGCCCGCATCGGTGCGGCGCGCACCGGCATCCGCCTGTCGCCCTACGGGCAGCTGTTCGACATGCCGCTGCACGACGGCATCGACGAAACCTACGGCGTGCTGAGCAAGGCCATCGGCGAGCGTGGGCTGGCCTTCGTCCACCTGATGGACCAGTCCGGGTTCAAGGTGGGCGATGTGGTGGTCGACCCCGGCGCTGAAGGTGGCTTCCAGGGCCTGCTGCGCACCATCAAGGGCAACCTGCCCAACACCGCGTTGATCCTTGCCGGCGGGCTGGACCGTGCACGCGCCGAGCAGTTGATCGACGCCTGCCTGATCGACCTCGCGGCCTTCGGCACGCCGTTCATCGCCAACCCGGACCTGGTGGCACGCCTGCAGAACGGCTGGCCGCTCAACACCCCTGACCGCACCACGTTCTACGGCGGTGGCGCGAAGGGCTACACCGATTACCCGGCGTACGCCGCGGCCTGATCGGCGAACGCATCGGTGGCGCGCACCAGCGCGTCCACCGTGGCCGGCTCGGTCGCGCTGTGGCCGGAGAGCACCATCTCCAGCTTCGCTTCCGGCCATGCCTGGGACAGGTCCCAGGCACTGCGCGGCGGGCAGATGATGTCGTAGCGCCCCTGCACGATCACCCCGGGCAGGTGGCGGATGCGGTCGATGTCGCGCAGCAGCTGGCCGTGTTCGAGAAAGGCGTTGTGGCGGAAGTAGTGCGCCTCGATCCGCGCCTTGGCCAGGGTATCCAGCGGGTCGGCGTCGGACACGGCATCGACCTCGTGCACCAGCGTGGCGGCGAAGTCCTCCCAGCCCAGCCAGGCCTGCGCGGCCGCGATGCGGGTGGCGCTGTCGTCGCTGTCCATGCGCTGCCAATAGGCTTCAATCATGTTGCCGTGCGCTTCCTCCGGCAGATGGGCGGCATAGCGCGCCCAGCGCTCGGGAAACACCCAACGCGCACCGCCATCGGCTTCATTGAACCAGCGGTTCTCCTCGGCACGGCCCAGGTAGACGCCGCGTACGATCACGCCGGTGGCACGGTCGGGGTGCGCCTGCGCATACGCCAGTGCCAGCGTTGAACCCCACGAGCCACCAAACACCAGCCAGCGTTCGATGCCCAGCCGGGCACGCACGGTTTCGATATCGGCCACCAGGTGCGCGGTGGTGTTGTCGCGCAGTTCGCCGAACGGAGTGGAGCGGCCGCTGCCGCGCTGGTCGATCAGCACGATCCGGTAACGCGCCGGATCGAAGAAGCGCCGGTGCGTCGGCGATACGCCTGCACCGGGGCCGCCATGCAGGAACACCACCGGGATGCCGCCTGGGGTTCCGCATTCCTCCACATACAGCGTATGCAGGTCATCGACCGGGAGGTGGTGCTCGCGGAACGGAGTGGTCGGCGGATAGAGCGTGCGCATGGCGAAAAACCTTGGGACGGGTGCCCGCCAAGGATAGCCCAGGCGTCAGTCAGTCGCGGTCCACGTCGACATCGACATCCCGTGCGGTGTCGCGCAGCAGTTCGACGGTAAAGCGGGGTGAGCCGCGCTGCGCCGTGATGACGACATCCTCACCGCCCACTACGACGGCCGCATAGCGTTGGCCGAGCCGGTTCGCCAGTGCATCGCGGGCGGCACGCGCGATCTCGCGGTCTGACTCGCCCTTGCGGATCGGAACATCGACGTGCATCGGCGACTCTTCCTGCACCCACAGGCGAAAGCTGATGATGCCGTCTGAATCGGCTGCGTCGTGGAACTCCAGCCGCCAGCGGTCGGCCGGCTCCGGTCGCGGTGCCTGGTTGGCGTTCGGCATGAGGAGCGGAGCAAACTGCGCATACGCAGGCGCATCCGGGGCAGGCAGCGCGCACAGGATGACCAACACCACCGCCAGGGTGTTTCTGATCGCCTGCGGATTCATGCTGGACGCTCCGCTGTTGGCCGAGGGGCCAACCCAGTGTGAGCCTTGCATGAAAAACCGTCGGCCGCATCGGAAAATCTGCGTGGCCGTGATCGGTATTTCTACGCAGCGGAAGGTAAGGTGGGCAGCCATGACGCCTTCGCCCGCTGCCGCCCTGACGTTGTTCGAACCCGCCACCAGCGCCTGGTTCGCCTCGGCGTTTCCCGCACCCACCCCGGTACAGACGGCGGCGTGGCGCGCCATCGGTGCGGGCGAGCACACGCTGGTGATCGCGCCGACCGGATCTGGCAAGACCCTGGCGGCGTTCCTGCACGCCATCGACCAGCTATACCGCGCACGGCAGCAGGAGGCCGCGCGCGCCGGCGCGTCGAAGGCCGCGCAGCGCCGCACCCGTGTGCTCTACCTGTCGCCGATCAAAGCGCTTGGCGCCGATGTACAGCGCAACCTGCAAGTGCCGTTGCAGGGCGTGGACGCCGAACGGGAACGGCGGGGCGATCCCGCGGTGGCGCTGACGGTCGGCATCCGCACCGGCGACACTCCCGTGGCTGAACGTGCGCGACTGCTGCGGAGGCCACCGGACATCCTGATCACCACGCCCGAATCGCTCTTCCTGATGCTGACCTCGAAGGCGCGCGAGACCCTGCGCGAGGTCGATACCGTGATCGTGGATGAAATCCATGCGGTGGCGGGCAGCAAACGCGGCACCCATCTGGCGCTCAGCCTGGAACGGCTGGACGCATTGCTGCAGGTGCCCGCGCAACGCATCGGCCTGTCGGCCACGGTGCGCCCGGTGGAGCAGGTCGCTGCCTTCCTGGGCGGCGACCGGCCGGTCACGGTGGTCGACCCGGCCAGCCCGCGCAAGCTGGACGTCAGCATCGTGGTGCCGGTGGAGGACATGGCCGACCTGCCACCGCACGCAGGGCCAGGCGCGGAACGCGAGCCGACCGGACGGGTGGGCTCGATCTGGCCGCACGTGGAAGCAAGCATCCTCGACCAGGTGCTGGCGCGGCGCTCCACCATCGTGTTCGCCAACTCACGCGGGGTGGCCGAGAAGCTGACCGCGCGGCTCAACGAACTGCATGCCGAACGCACCGCACGCGCGGCCGGCCAGCCGCCTGTCGCGCCCGTACCCGAGCAGTACGGCTCGTTCACCGGCAGCACGGTGTCGCGGGTGGTGGCCAGCCCCGAGCTGATCGCGCGCTCCCACCACGGCTCGGTGTCCAAGGAACAGCGGCGCGACATCGAGCAGTCGCTCAAGGACGGTTCGCTGCGCTGCGTGGTGGCGACCTCCAGTCTGGAGCTGGGCATCGACATGGGGCTGGTGGACCTGGTCATCCAGGTCGCGGCACCGCCGTCGGTGGCCAGTGCGCTGCAGCGGATCGGCCGGGCCAGCCACCAGGTCGGCGGCACCTCCACCGGGCTGGTCTACCCGCGCACGCGACGTGACCTGATCGACGCCACCGTGGCGATCGAGCGGATGCTGGAAGGGCGCATCGAAGCGGTGGATCCGCCGCGCAACCCGCTGGACGTGCTGGCCCAGCAGACCGTGGCGGCGGCCTCGATGGAGCCGCTGGATGTCGACGCCTGGTATGCGCGCGTGCGTCGCGCGGCGCCGTACCGCAGCCTGCCGCGCAGTGCGTTCGATGCCACCCTGGACATGCTGGCCGGGCGCTACCCGTCCGACGACTTCGCCGGCTTCCGCCCGCGCCTGGTGTGGAACCGGCAGAGCGGTGAACTGAGCGCACGGCCGGGGGCCAAGCAGCTTGCGGTGACCAGCGCCGGGACCATTCCCGACCGGGGCATGTACAGCGTGATGCTGCCCGAAGGCGAAGAACGTGCCGGCTCGCGCCGGGTCGGCGAGCTGGACGAGGAAATGGTCCACGAATCACGGGTCAATGACGTGATCACGCTGGGCGCCACTTCCTGGCGGATCGAGCGGATCACCCATGACCAGGTTGTGGTCACGCCCGCGCCCGGGCGCTCGGCACGGCTGCCGTTCTGGCGGGGCGAAGGCGTGGGCCGTCCGGCGGAACTGGGTGAGGCGGTGGGCGCGTTCCTCGCCGCGCTGGATGCCGAAGCGGGCAACAACACGCTTGCGCCGGCGTTGCTCACGCGGTTGCAGGGTGCGGGTCTGCAGCCCAATGCGATCGCCAACATCATTGGCCTGCTGGATGAGCAGCGCGCGGCAACCGGGGTGCTGCCGACCGACCGCCGGCTGGTGGTGGAACGTTGCCGTGACGAATCCGGCGATTGGCGGGTGATGCTGCATTCGCCCTACGGACGACGCATCCACGATCCCTGGGCGCTGGCACTGGCAGGGCGCATCCAGGAGCGCTGGGGCGTGGACCCGGCGGTGGTGGCCAGCGATGACGGCATCATCGTGCGGATTCCCGATTCGTCCGGGCGGCTGCCCGGCGCCGAGCTGTTCCTGTTCGAGCCCGAACGGCTGCGCCGTGAGGTGACGCTGGCCGTAGGCAGTTCAGCGCTGTTTGCCGCACGGTTCCGCGAGTGCGCGGCGCGGGCCCTGTTGCTGCCGCGAAGCAAGCCGGGAAAGCGCTCACCGCTGTGGCAGCAGCGCCTGCGCGCCGCCGAGCTGCTCGCCATCGCGCAGCGCTATCCGGAATTCCCGATCCTGATCGAGGCGGCGCGCGAGTGCCTGCAGGATGTCTACGACCTGGATGCGCTGGACACGCTGATGCAGCGGCTGGCGGATGGGCGCATCGAGATCGCCGAGGTCACCACCGAGGTGCCGTCTCCGTTTGCCGCCAACCTGCTGTTCGGCTACGTGGCCGAGTTCATGTATGGCACCGATGTGCCGCTGGCCGAGCGCCGCGCGTCGGTGCTGTCGCTGGATGCCGGGCTGCTGGGTGACCTGCTCGGCCAGGTGGATCTGGGTGAACTGCTTGATCCCACCGTTGTGGAACAGGTGGGGCTGGAGCTGCAGCGGTTGGCACCGGGGCGGCAGGCGAATGGCAGGGAAGGGCTTGCCGACCTGCTGCGCGAGCTGGGCCCGTTGAGCGCAACGGACATGGCGGCGCGCCTCGTCGATGCAGACAGCGTCGGCACGCATCTGCGTTCGCTCCAGGGCGAGCAGCGCATCGTTTCCGTCCAGCTGGCCGGGCGGGAGGTCTGGGCCGCCGTGGAGGACGCCGCCCGCTTGCGGGATGCGCTCGCCGTTGAACTGCCAGGCGGCATACCCGCCGTGTTCCTGCAGCCTTCCAGCGACCCGTTGGGCGAGCTGCTTGGACGCTACGCGCGCACCCATGCGGCATTCACCACGGGCGATGCAGCCCGCCACTGGGGGCTGGGCGTGGCCGTGGTGGATGCGGCGCTGGAGCATCTGGCCGGACAGGGCAAGGTGCTCAGTGGTCATTTCGGCGCGGGGAACGCGCGCGACGACGGCGCCGATGCTGCAACGGTTCCGTTGGCACGCCGCGAATGGGTGGGCGAAGCGGTGTTCCAGCGCCTGCGCCTGCGCTCCCTGCAGGCCGCGCGTGAAGCGACCCGCCCGGCCAGCCGGGAAGCGTATGCGGCGCTGCTGCTGGAGCGGCATGGGCTGGTGGCCGACGCGACGGTGGCATCGCGCTCCAGCGCGGTACCCGCGCACGGCGCACTGGAAGGTGGCGATGGCGTCCTGCGCGTGATCGAGCTGCTGGCCGGCGTTCCGATGCCGGTGTCGGCGTGGGAGCACCAGATCCTGTCGGCGCGGGTAGCCGACTACACCCCGACGATGCTGGACGAACTGCTGGCGACCGGCACGGTGGCGTGGGTGGGTCATGGCCGCCTGGGCGAGGATGACGGCCTGGTGTCGCTTCACGTGCAGGAGGGCATGGGCGAAACGCTGCCTGTCGCGCAGGCGATCGAACCTTCGCCCCTGCAGGCCGCGCTGTTGACGGTAATGGCCGATGGCGGTGCGTTCTTTGCACGACAACTGGCCACCGCAGTGCAGGCGCGCCTGGCTGCTGCCGGCGGGGACGATGTCGTGGTCGATGCCGAGACCCTGCACGCCGCGCTGTGGGAACTAGCGTGGTCCGGCTTGGTGACCACCGATCTGTGGACGCCGCTGCGGCACCTGTCGGCCTCGCGACCCGCGCGCCCGCGGGCGACGACCTCTGCGCGACAGAACCGCTACGCCCGGGGCAGGGCGATGATGGATCCGCTCGGCGCTGCGGGCGGCCTGCAGCCGATGGCGACCACGTTGGCCACGCCTACCCTCGCGGGTCGATGGTCGCTGCTGCAGCGGCCGTTGGTCAGCGATACGGTGCGTGCGGTCGCGCTGGCGAACGGGCTGCTGGAGCGCCACGGTATCGTGACGCGCGGCGCGGCCATTGCCGAAGGCATCGCCGGGGGTTTCCCCGCGCTGGTGCAGGTCTATCGAGGCATGGAGGATGCCGGCCGGGTGCTGCGCGGGCGGTTCGTGGACGGGATGGGCGGCGCACAGTTCGCCGAACGTGGCATGGTCGATGCCCTGCGTGAGGTAGCCGAGGCGCAGCAGCCCGGGCGGGTCGGGTTCAGCGTGGGACTGTCCGCGGCGGACCCTGCCAATCCGTTCGGACCGGTGCTGCCATGGCCGGCGCACCGCGTGTCACAGCGGCCGGTACGACGGCCCGGTGCACTGGTGGTGATCGGCGGCGGTCGCCTGCGAATGTACCTCGCCCAGGGCGGGCGGCAACTGCTGACGTGGTTCGAGCCGGGCGCGCCTGGCGAAGACGCGGCGCTGACCGCGGCCGCCCAGGCGCTGGTCATCGCACTGCGACGCGGGCGGCGGATGACGTTCACCCTGGAATTGATCGACGATGCGCCCATCCAGCGCGATGCGGTGACCGAGGCACTGCGTGCGGCGGGTTTCTCCAGCGCGCCACGCGGCCTCGACTGGCAACCCTGAAGCCACGGCGTCAGTCGTCGATCAGGCCGAGTTCGTGCGCGGCGCGCAGATCGTCCGGGGTATCGATATCCAGCGCGAGGGCAGGGGCGTGCAGCACGCCGACCGTTCCGGGTTCGAGCGCGCGCAGCCGTGCGCGGAAGCCGCTGTCACCCTGGCCGTCGGCGAGATCGGCGAACCACGCGCCGGGCACCACCGCCGGCACGCCGAGCGTGCCCAGCAACAGAGTGGCCGCGCAGCCTGAGGTTGACTGGCTGGCACTGTCCAGCAACGCCTGCAGATGCGCAGCCTCCAACGCGGGCTGGTCGCAGGCGACCACAAGCACCCGTGCGGAGGTCTGGACCATCGGCGCGGCGACCACCAGGCTGCTGCCCATGCCGCGCTGCGGCTGTGGATTGAGCGCCTGCACGCATTCGAGGTCGGCCACCGCATCGGTGAGCGGTCCAGACGCCTCGGGCAGCACCACCACCAGCACCGAAGGTACGGTGTCGGCTGCCAACCGGACCATGCGGTGCAGCAGGGTCTCGCCCTCGCGGCGCAGGAGCTGTTTAGGGCGGCCCAGCCGCGTGCTTGCGCCTGCGGCGAGCACCACGGCGGCATGGGCGTTCATTACGGCACTTCCGGCACGCCGTGCCGCCATGCCTGCAGTTGGGCGGCAATGCTCAGTGCAATGGCCTCCGGCCCCCGCCCACCCAGCCCCAGCCCGATCGGCGAACGCAGGCGAGGGGACAGCGATGCCCGTGCTTGCGGGGACAGCAGTTTGAACAGGTCGTCGCGCCTTCGCCCCGGCCCCAGCAATCCGATGAAGGGAATCGAGGTAGCCGCCAGCGCGTCCAACGCTTCCCGGTCCAGCTCGAAATTGTGGTGCATCACCAGCACCGCATCCGGAAACGGCCCGTTGGTCCACCGCGTGCTGCAATCGGTAAACGAACCCGCGGTAGCACCCGACCGTTGGTCGGGTGGCACGACAGCAGCAAGCCGCCCCTGCCACCGCGGGCGCGGCTCACGCACCTCTACCCGCCATCCCAGGCCCACCAGCAGGGGCAGCAACGGCGCGGCCTCCGGGCCCGCGCCCAACACCACCACGCTCGGCGCACGCCGCCATTGCAACTGCCACTCCCGGCGAGGCGCTTCCCAGTCGGCCGGCGGACTGGCGAGGTCATGGGAAAGGCCGATGTCGCCACACCGCCATTGCAGCGTTCCGTCACCGTGCAGCCTGAGCTCCAGCGTCCCCTCTCCCCGCAGCCACGGATCAAGCACGCTGTGGATGCCGGCAAGCGACGCCAGCGGAATCAACACCACCCGTTGCCGCCCGCGGCAGCCCACCGCGTTGCCGGCAAACAACGCGTCATCGTCGCGGGTATCGATCTCCATCCATGCCAAGGTGTTCTCGTCCACGGCCTGCATGGCGCGGCGTTCAATCTCCGGCTCCAGGCAGCCACCGCTGAGCCAGCCGACGTGGCCGTGATCGGAAAACAGCACCACCGTGCCGGCGCGCGTATAGGTGGACCCTTCGGTTTCCAGCACCACCGCCAGCGCCGCGCGGCGACCCTCGCGCAGCGCATCGAGGGTCGCCTCGAACACGAGGCCGGGGTTACCGTCCTCGGCATCCAGCGGCGTACTGGCCAGGCCGGCACTCATCCCAGCGCGGGCAGCCCGGCCAGCAGTTTGTCCAGCGTGATCGGATATTCGCGCACGCGGGTGCCGGTGGCGTTGTAGATCGCATTGGCCACCGCCGCACTGACACCGCACAGGCCGAGCTCGCCCACGCCCTTGGCCTTCATCGGTGACGACACCGGGTCGGTCTCGTCCAGGAACACCACCTCCTGGTGGGGAATGTCGGCATGCACGGGCACTTCGTAGCCGGCCAGGTCGTGGTTGACGAAGAAGCCCAGCCGCGTGTCCACCGCCAGCTCTTCCGACAAGGCCGCGCCCACGCCCATGGTCATGGCGCCAATCACCTGGCTGCGCGCGGTTTTGGGGTTGAGGATGCGCCCGGCGGCGCACACCGCCAGCATGCGCCGGATCCGGCTTTCGCCGGTGGCGACATCTACGCCCACTTCGACAAAATGCGCGGCGAAGGTGGACTGCTGGAATTTCTCCTCCAGCTCGGCGAACTCGATGGTGTCTTCCACCACCAGCTCGCCGTCGGCTGCGGCCTTGCCCAGTGCGAAGCGCTTGCCGCCGGCGCTGACCTGGCCGTCGGCAAACGTCGCCGTGGCCGGGTCCAGTCCCAGTTTCGTCGCCACCGCCTCGCGCAGCTTGGTGCACGCCGCGAACACGCCGGCAGTGGAACTGTTGGCGCCCCATTGGCCGCCGGAACCCGCCGAGGCCGGGAAGCTGGAATCGCCCAGCTTCACCGTCACCTTCTCAATGGGCACGCCCAGCATCTCTGCGGCGGTCTGGCCCAGGATGGTGTAGCTGCCGGTGCCGATGTCGGTCATGTCGGTTTCCACCGTGACCTGGCCCGTGGCATCCAGGCGCACGCGCGCACCCGACTTCATCACCAGGTTGTTGCGGAAGCCGGCGGCAACGCCCATGCCCACCAGCCAGCGGCCATCGCGCTGCTGGCCGGGGCGTGCACTGCGCTTGTCCCATCCAAAGCGCTGCGCACCGTCGCGCAGGCACTGCACCAGCTGGCGCTTGGAGAAGGGTCGTTCCGGATTGGCCGGGTCCACCTGGGTGTCATTGCGGATGCGGAACTCGACGGGATCCAAACCGAGCTTCTCGGCCATTTCATCCATCGCGATTTCCAGCGCCATCAACCCCGGGGTCTCGCCCGGCGCGCGCATGGCATTGCCTTCCGGCAGGTCCAGGTGAGCAAGGCGCAGCCCGGCCAGCCGGTTTGCGCCCGCATACATCAGCTTGGTCTGCTGGATCGCTTCTTCGGGGGAGCCGCCGTGCAGGTTGCCCGACCACGATTCATGACCGATCGCGGTGAGCGTCCCCTGCGCGGTGGCACCCAGCCGGATGCGCTGCAGCGTGGCGGGACGATGGGTGGTGTTATTGGCGATCTGCGGGCGCGACAGCGCGACCTTGACCGGGCGCTTCGCTGCGCGCGCACCCAATGCCGCCAGCAGCACGTCCGAACGGACGAACAGTTTGCCGCCAAAGCCGCCGCCGATGTACGGCGAAATCAGGCGCACGTTCTCCTTCGGCAGTCCCAGGGTCTTGGCCAGGTCGGTCTTGCCCCAGTCGATCATCTGGTTGGAGGTCCACACCGTGAGCTTGTCGCCTTCCCACGCGGCAAGGGTGGCGTGCGGTTCCATCATCGCGTGCGACTGGTCGGGGGTGTGGTACAGCGCGTCCAAGGTCACCGGTGCCTCGCCGAAGGCCTTCTCGAAATCGCCCACGCGGGCGTCCGGGTCGGTCTTCTGGAAGTTGGTGCCGGCCTTCTTCGCCGCGGCCAGGTCGTAAGCGCCTTTCTGCGTGGTGTAGCGAACCTTGACGAGGCCGACCGCGGCACGCGCCTGTTCAAAGGTCTCGGCCACCACCAGCGCCAGCGCCTGGTGGTAATGCGAGATCTCCGGCCCGCCCAGCAGCGCGGCGGTATTGCGTTGCGACCTCTGCAATGGCCCGGCGTTGTCGGCGGTGACGATAGCCAGCACCCCCGGGGAGCGGCGTGCGGCATCCAGTTCCATGCTGCTGACCCGGCCCTTGGCGATGCCGGCGGTGACCACGTAGCCGTATGCCGGCGCGGCCACCGCGTCGTGGCGTTCGTAGGCATACGGGGCATGACCGGTGGTCTTGAGCGGACCGTCGATACGATTCAACGGCTGGCCGACCACCTTGAGCTGGTCGATCGGATTCTTTCCTGCAGGCGTGTCGAATTTCATGGCTTATCCCTTCGCCTCCAGCAGCACGGCGGCGAGCGTGCGTTCGGCCAGCTGCACCTTGAAGGCGTTCTGTGACGAGGGCGTCGCGCCTTTCAGCAGCGAGGCCATGACGGCAGCCGCACCCTGCGGCAGCAGCGCGTCGGCTTCCGGCGTGCGCCAGGGCTTGTATGCCACACCGCCCAGGGCGACCCGACCACTGCCGTCGCGCTGGACCACCGCGGCCACCGACACCAGCGCAAAGGCGTACGAGGCGCGGTCGCGCACCTTGCGGTAGATGTGCGTCCCGCCAAGCGGAGCAGGCAGCACCGCAGCAGCGATCAATTCGCCCTTGTCGAGCACGGTTTCCACCTGCGGCGTGGTGCCGGGCGCGCGGTACAGGTCATTGAGCGGGATGCGCCGGCTGGAGCCGTCCGGGCGGATGGTTTCCACCACCGCGTCCAGCGCCATCATCGCCACCGCCATGTCGCTGGGGTGGGTGGCGATGCAGGCCGGGCTGGCGCCGACCACGGCCAGCTGCCGGCTGATGCCGCCGATGGCGCCGCAGCCACTACCCGGCAGGCGCTTGTTGCACGGCTGCGCGGTGTCGTAGAAATACGGGCAGCGGGTGCGCTGCAGCAGGTTACCGGCGGTGGTGGCCTTGTTGCGCAGCTGGCCGGAGGCCCCGGCGACCAGCGCGCGGGTGAGCAGGGCGTAGTCGCGACGGATGCGCGGGTCGGCCGCCAGGTCGGTATTGCGTACCAGTGCACCAACGCGCAGGCCGCCTTCGGCAGTGGCTTCGATGGTGTCCAGCGACAACCCGTTGACGTCGATCAGGTGCGCCGGCGTTTCGATCTCCAGCTTCATCAGGTCCAGCAGGTTGGTGCCGCCGGCAATGAAGCGCGCGCCCTGGGTGCGGGCCGCGGCAGCAGCCGCTTCGGCCGGGGTAGTGGCACGCTCGTAAGTGAAGGCCCTCATGCGCGCGTTCCTCCGACGTCTTCGATCGCTTCGACGATGTTGGAATAGGCGCCGCAGCGGCAGATGTTGCCGCTCATGCGTTCGCGTATCTCATCGGCGCTGAGCGTGGCGCGGGCGCCGAGGTCATCGGTGACGTGGCTGGGAATGTTGTCGCGCACTTCCTGCAGCACCGCCACCGCCGAGCAGATCTGCCCGGGGGTGCAATAGCCGCACTGGTAGCCATCGTGTTTGACGAACGCAGCCTGCATCGGGTGCAGTTTGTCCGGGGCGCCCAGCCCTTCGATGGTGGTGATCTTCGCGCCCGGGTGCATCACCGCCAGGGTCAGGCAGGCATTGATGCGGCGGCCGTCCACCAGCACCGTGCAGGCACCGCATTGGCCGTGGTCGCAGCCTTTCTTGGTGCCGGTCAGGTGCAGGTGCTCGCGCAGTGCATCCAGCAGGGTGACGCGGGTGTCCAGCTGCAGCGTGCGCGGCTTGCCGTTGACCTCGAAGGCCACCTCCGCGGTCACCGGTGCGCGTGCGCCGGCGGTGTTTCCCTGGGCTTCTGCGACCACGGTAGGGATCACCATGCTGGTGGCCGAGCCGGCGCCGAGTTTCAGCACGTCGCGGCGGGAAAGGGAAAGCTGGGGGGGCGTGCTCATGGGGTGGCTCCTCGTTGGCTGCTGCAGCCTGGCTCACGGGATCGGTACGATGATGATGGTTCAGGGGTGGTCGGCATGCGGTGAAGCGCCATGTGAATGGGGGTTGCCGCCGTGCGAGCAGACCACCCACTCGCTGTCGCCTTCCACGTACAGCTCTTTCTTCCAGACCGGAAGCCGGTGCTTGATCGCATCGATGATGTAGCGGCATGCACCGAAGGCGGCGTCGCGGTGGGGCGAGGAAACGCCGACCCACACGGCCAGCTCGCCTACCGCCAGGCGTCCGCTGCGGTGGACCCCGATCGCATCGATATCGCCGAAGCGCTCGCGGGCTTCGGCCAGGATGGTCTCGCCCTCGCTCTGCGCCAAGGCGGTGTACACCTCGTATTCCAGGCCTTCCACATCGCGGCCGTCGTTGCGGTTGCGCACCCAGCCTTCGAACGCACAGAACGCGCCGTGCGCGGGATTCTGCAGGGCCGAACGCAGCGCCGGCACATCCAGCCCAACCGCGCTTACCGAGAACCCGCTCATCCGCCGTTGACCGGTGGGATGAACACCACGGTGTCGCCGTCCTGCAGCGGGTGGTCCCATCCACAGAAGCGCTCGTTCACGGCCACCCTGAGCGTGGACGCCGGCAGGGTGAAGCCGTGCCGGGCCTGCAACTGCGCGTAGAGCGTGCCCAGCGAGTCGGCGTCGGTGTCCACGCGTTCGGCGCCCCTGTTGGCCTGTTCGCGCAGTTGCGCGAAATAATTGAGTTCGACCTGGGGCATCAGCTGGGTTCCAGTTGTTGGCGTGCCTGCAGCAGCTCGCCGGGGGTGTTGACGTTGTCCAGGGCACTGCCAGGCGAGGGCAGCGCGTGGATCTGCAACTGCAGCAGCGCTTTGCGCGGGCAGTAGTTCCCCGCGTCGAAGCGCCGGCGCAGCAGCGGCGCGGAAGAGGGTTCCCAGATCGCACAGAGCGGCTCGGGCAGGTCATCGTGGCGGCTGACGAACGCCGTGGCGTCCTTCATGGGTTGCCGTGCCGCCACCAGCGCGCGCAACGTGCGCGCATCCAGCAGGGGCAGGTCGCAGGCGATCACCAGCCATGCATGACCGGGGAATGCCTGCTGCGCGGAGAGGATGCCGGCGACGGGACCCACGCTGTCGACGCTGTCCACAAGGGGGGGCAGGCTGCCGCGCAGCGTTTCGCCGCACTGGTCCGGGCGAAGCGAGACGAAGGCCTGCACCACCTCGACATGCCTGAGCAGGGCCCAGGCACGCAGCAGCTGTGGCTGTCCGGCGTAGTCGAGCAGTGCCTTGTCAGCCTGCATGCGGCGGCTGGCACCGCCGGTCAGCAGCAGGGCAGACAGCGGTGCGCTCATGACGGGTACGCCAGGTCGGACTTGCCGCCGCGTTTGGACACCAGCCGCACCTGCTCGATCACGATGGCATGGGACAGCGCCTTGCACATGTCATACAGCGTGAGCGCGGCAATGCTGGCCCCGGTCAGGGCCTCCATCTCGACGCCGGTGGTGCCGTGGCAGGCGACCGTGCAGTCGATCACCGCGCTGTCGCCGTCCATGTCGATGGTGATATCGCAGCGCTGCAGGGCGAGCGGGTGGCACAGCGGAATCAACTGCGAGGTGACCTTGGCGCCCATCACCCCGGCAATGTGGGCCACGGTCAGCACCGCGCCCTTGGGCAGCACGAAGCCGGCCTCGCGCAGCTGGGTGGCGACCTCGCGCGGGAAGCGCACCCGGGCCTGGGCGTGTGCGACGCGGTCGGTGGCGGTCTTGCCGCCCACATCGACCATGCGCGGCCGTGCATCGGCGTCCAGGTGCGAGAGCAGGGCAGGGTTGGGTTCCATCATCCACCTATGTAGTGCATTTCGATGCGGCGTCCGGGCGTTGACGCCGGGCGGCCGCGCAGTTCGCTGTAACGGTCGTTGCGGGCCGACCACACCCCCGCCAGCACCGCGCGCAGGGCGGCGTCGTCCGCGCTGGCGCGCAGCAGGCCGCGCAGGTCGGTGCCACGGGTGGCGAACAGGCAGGTGTAGAGCTGACCTTCGGAGGAAAGGCGCGCCCGCGTGCAGTCGCCGCAGAAGGGCGTGGAGATGGACGAGATCAGGCCGATTTCACCGTCCCCATCAACGAAACGGTAGCGGGTGGCGACTTCGCCCGGATGGCGGGGCGGCAACGCCATCAGCGGCCAGCGGGCGTGGATGCGCGCGTGCAGTTCCTGCGAGCTGACCACGCTGTCCACTGACCAGGCGGTGCGGTTGCCCACGTCCATGAACTCGATGAAGCGCAGCACCACGCTGCTGCCGCGGAAGCGTTCGACCAGCGCCAGCGCGCCGGCGTCGTTGAGCCCGCGCTGCAGCACGGCGTTGATCTTGACCCCGTCACGGAAGCCAGCGGCGCAGGCCGCGTCGATCCCGCGCAGCACGGCGTCCACGTCGCCATGCCCGCCGCTGATCTGGCGGAACAGCGCGGGATCCAGCGTGTCCAGGCTGACCGTGACCCGGTCCAGGCCCGCATCAGCCAATGCCTGCGATTGCCGGTCGAGCAGCACGCCGTTGGTGGTCAGGGCGATATCGTCGATGCCGTCGATGCGACGCAGGCGCCGGATCAGGTCGGGCAACTGCGGGCGAAGCAGCGGTTCGCCGCCGGTCAGGCGCAGCTTGCTCACCCCCAGCGAGGCGGCCTGGCGGCACACGCGCTCGATCTCATCAAAGCTCAGCCGCGCGGCCGGCGGCAGGAAGGCATAGTCCTCGCCATAGGTCGCCGCCGGCATGCAGTAGGTACACCGGAAATTGCAGCGGTCCATGACCGAGATGCGCAGGTCGCGCAGGGGGCGGTTGCGGCGATCCAGGAGGGGTGCGTGGACGCTCATCTCACCACCGGTGCAGCCGCAATGGCTGGCCTGCCTGGCCCGCGCTGCCGGCAACCAGCTCCAGCACGCCGGCGGTGCCGGCCAACGCCGTGAAGTCACCGGAGTTGCGCGAGGCCACGGGCTCGGCCACCGCATTGCCGGCGCCATCGTCGCGCAGATGGACCGGAATGAACTGGGCCAGTGCAAAGGCGGGCAGGGCGGTGGCGAGGGACACCTGCTCTGGTGCGATGGGCGCAGCGCCCATGCCCGCCAGCAGCGCCGGGCGCACGTAGCGGATCAGGCAGACCAGCGACGAAACCGGATTGCCCGGCAGCGCGAAGACCCGCTGTCCTTGCGGCCCCACGCCGAACCACATGGGCTTGCCCGGCCGTTGTGCGATGCCGTGGAAGTGGCAACGCACGCCCAGCGCGTCCAGCGTGCCGGGCAGGTAGTCGCGCTGTCCCATGGAAACGCCGCCGGACAGCACCAGCGTGTCGTGCGACGCCAGCAGCCGGCCCAGCGCCTCGGCAAGCAGGGCCGGATCGTCTGCGAGGTGGTGCAGGGAGGCGCGGCCGAGGCCGGCCGCCTGCAGCGCGGCCATCAAGGCCAGGTCGTTGGAACGACGGATGCGTCCGGGCGGCAGCGCTGCGTCCACGTCCACCAGTTCATCGCCGGTCGCGACGATGGCGACCTTCGGCAACCGCGCCACGGTGACCCGGGCCACGCCGTTGGCCGCCAGCAGTGCCATCTGTGGGGGCCCTATGTGGATGCCCGGCGCCAGCACCGGCGTGCCGGCAGCGCAATCGCTGCCACGG
The DNA here is from genome assembly GCF_037203925.1 of Stenotrophomonas sp. CCNWLW57. Taxonomy (NCBI): domain Bacteria; kingdom Pseudomonadati; phylum Pseudomonadota; class Gammaproteobacteria; order Lysobacterales; family Lysobacteraceae; genus Stenotrophomonas; species Stenotrophomonas sp. CCNWLW57. The sequence goes on along the minus strand of NZ_JBBCBJ010000003.1, from coordinate 205,669 downwards.
CGGTGGATGAACTGGCCGGCGACCGGCACGGCGGTGGCGTGCAGCGCATAGCCGCCAGCGGTGCGCTCCAGCTGTTCGATCGGCACGATGCAGTCGCACCCCTCGGGCAGGACGGCGCCGGTGGAAACCTCGATGCAGCTGCCGGCGTCTTCCAGCACCTGGCCGTGCATGCCGGCCATCTGCGCACCGGCAACCCGGAGCATGGCGGGCATCACCGGCTGCCAGCGCGTGGCCACGCCATCCATCATGACCCGGTCAAACGGCGGCTGCGCGCCTTCAGCTACCACCGGCTGTGCCAGCACGCGGCCGACCGCATCCGGCAGGGCGATCTGTTCCGTGACAACGTCGGGAGTGTTGGAACGAAGCACGGCATCGGCTTCCTCTACGCTGATCAACGGCCTCATCAGTACGTGTGGGTGGCAGGGGATGGCCCAGTCTGGCGATTCCGGCGTGATCGCCATTTCACGTCAGCGCATCACCTTGTCCGGGGTGATCGGGGTGCTGCGGATGCGCTTGCCGGTGGCATGGAAGATCGCGTTGCTGATCGCGGCCGATACCCCCACCAGGCCGATTTCGCCCACGCCCTTTGCCCCCAGGCTGCTGACCACGCGGTCATCCTCCTCGGCGAACAGCACCTCTACCTCGTGGATGTCGGCGTTGACCGACACGTGGTACTGGGCGAAATCGCGGTTCATGAAGCGGCCGAACCGATGGTCGGCCTCGGTGTGCTCGTGCAGGGCCGCGCCGATGCCCCAGACCACGCCGCCGATGATCTGGCTGCGTGCCGTGGTCGGGTTGAGGATGCGCCCGGCGGCAATCGCGCTGACCACCCGCATCACCCGCACGGTGCCCAGGTCTTCGTCGACCCGCACTTCCACGAACACCGCACTGTGGGTGGCGCGGGTGAACTTCCGTTGCTCCAACAGGTTGGGCAGCAGCAGGTAGCTGGCCTCGACGCTGGCGCGATCAGCGCCGGCCAGCAGTGTGGTCAACGGCACCGCGCTGGCCGGGTTGTCGCGCAACGCCAGGCTGCCATCGCGGAACACCACATCCTGCAGACGGGCGCGCGCGAACGCGGTTCCCGGCGCCAGCCGCGCCAGTGCCAGCAACCGGCGGCGCAGTTTGGTGCAGGCGCCTTCCACCGCCGAGCCGACGGTGCTTACGTGTGACGAGCCCCCTTCGATGGGCGCCACCGGCAGCGTCGAATCGCCCAGCTGGAAGCTCACCTGCTCCAGCGGCAGTCCCAGCGCCTCGGCGGCGATCATGCTCATCACGGTGTAGGTACCGGTGCCGATGTCGCTGGCGGCGCTGCTTACCACCAGCCGTCCGTCGGCATGCAGCACGGCGCGCGCGCGGGCGAACATCTGCATGGCATCCCATTGGCCGGTGGCCATGCCCCAGCCGACCCACTCATTGCCTTCGCGGCGCGAACGCGGCTGCTGCGGGCGGTCGGCCCAGCCGAAGCGGGCGGCGCCCTGCTCGTAGCATTCACGCAGCGCCTTGCTTGAATAGGGCTTGCCGTCGGCCGGGTTGACCTCGGCATAGTTCTTCAGGCGCAGTGCCAGCGGGTCCATGCCGAGGCCTGCAGCGAGCTCGTCCATCGCCACTTCCAGCGCATGTACGCCGTGTGCGGCACCGGGTGCGCGCATGTCGATCGGGGTGTACTGGTCCAGGTCCACCACTTTGTAGCCCAGGTGCACGTTGTCGCAGGTGTACAACTGGCCGCTCCAGTTCACCACCACTTCCACGTAATCCTCGATGCGCGAGGTTTCGCCCACGGCTTCGTGCCAGATCGAGTGCAGGGTGCCGTCGGCGTCCGCGCCCAGCTTCACCCGTTGCACGGTCTCGGCGCGGTGGCCGAAGGTGAACATCTGCTGGCGGGTCAGCACCACCCGCACCGATCTCTCCAGCGCCAGCGAGCCCATCACGGCCAGCGGCAGCTGATACTGCGGGCGCAGCCCGGCCCCGAAGGCGCCACCCACATACGGGTTGCGCACCGTCACTTTCCGCTTGGGCAGGCCGAACACATGCGATACATACCATCGGCTGTTCTGCGACCCCTGGGTCTTGTCGTAGATGGTCAAGTGCCCGTCTTCGCCGCGGATCACCGTGCTGGCAAACAGCTCCATCGGGTTGTGGTGTTCCACGCCGTGGTAGAAATCGGCGGTGACCTGGAAGGGCGCCTGCGTGAATGCGTCGTGTGGCTGGCCCTTGTCCTTGGGCGGGGCCGAAAAGCCTGCCTTCAGCTTCTTCGGTGGGCGTGCCCGGGCCATGGCAGCCACCAGGTTGGTGTCATGCTCGTCGACCTCGTAGTGCACTTCCACGCGTTCGGCAGCCTCGCGGGCGGCTTCAAACGTCTCGGCCAGTACCAGCGCGACCGGCTGGCCGCTGTACAGCACGGTGGCGTCGTAGAGGGGGCGGAACGGGCTGCCAGCGGGCGCGGTCATGTCCTTGTAGAACAGACCTGCGCCGCGCATCCGCGGGCGGTTGTCGTGGGTGAGAATGCGCAGCACGCCGGGGACCGCCTCGGCGGCATCCAGGCTGAAGCCCAGGATGCGCCCCTTCGCGATGGTGCTGTTGACCGCCACGCCGTAGACCAGGTCGGGTGCAGGCCACTCGGCGGCATAGCGCGCCTGGCCGGTGACCTTCGCACGCCCGTCGATGCGCGGCGTACCGGTGCCGGTCGGCACGTGTCCGGTGCCTGCCGGGGCCACCGGCGGATGGAGCGGGTTGGGAAGATTCATGCCGGCGTCTCCGGTTGGGGGCGCGAGCTGCCCTGGTTGTCGACGGTGCCGCGTGCGGCGGTTTCGAGCGCTCGGATCACCGTGCGCCGTGCCAGCGGGATCTTGAAGGCGTTTTGGCCCTGCGACACCGCGCCCTGCACAAGTGCCTCGGCGGCGGCAGCGAAGGGTTCGGGTCCAGGGCGTGCGCCTTCCAGTGCCGCTTCGGCGGCAGCCACCCGCCACGGCTTGTGCGCCACGCTGCCCAGTGCCAGGCGCGCCGCGCGGATGGTGCCATCCGGCGCGATATCCAGTGCGGCCGCGACCGAGACCAGCGCGAATGCGTAGGACAGGCGCTCGCGAACCTTCAGATACGCGCTGTGGGCGGCAAAGCGCGTAGCCGGTGGCAGCTCGATGCGGAGGATCAGTTCATCGGCGGCGAGCGAGGTGTCGACGTCGGGCGTGTCCCCCGGCAGGCGATGGAAATCGGCGAACGGAATCTCGCGCTCACCGCGCACGCTTGCGACGTGCACCACGGCATCCAGGGCGGCCAGCGCCACGCACATGTCAGACGGATGGGTGGCGATGCAGTGCTCGCTCGCGCCCAGGATGGCGTGGTGGCGGGTCAACCCGCCGATGGCGGAGCAGCCGCTGCCCGGCTCACGCTTGTTGCAGGGCGTGGCCCGGTCATAGAAGTACGTGCAACGTGTGCGCTGCAGCAGGTTGCCACCGTTGCTGGCCATGTTGCGGATCTGCGGCGATGCCGCTGCAAGCATGGCGGCCGACAGCAACGGGTAGTCGCGCTCGACCAGCGGGTGCCAGGCGGTGTCGGCGTTGCGCGCCGTCGCGCCCAGGCGCAGGCCGCCGTCATCGCGTGCCTCGATGTGATCCAGCGGCAGCCGGTTCACGTCGACCAGTGCGCCCGGGGTGACCAGCTGCAGCTTCATCAGATCCAGCAGATTGGTGCCGCCTGCGATGGGCCGGGTATCGTTGCTTCCGAGGGAGCCGGCCAAGGCCTGCAGGGCGTAGGCGATCGAATCGGGTCGCTGGTAGGTGGCGGGAATCATGCGGGCACCGTGCCCGGAACCCATTCAGAGGCCGGGGTTTTGGCCGCCATTGGTTGTTCGCTTTCCAGGACGGACATCACCGCGTCGGTGATCTGCGGGTAGGCGCCGCAGCGGCAGACGTTGCCGCTCATCAGCTCGCGCACCTGGTCGCGGTTGCACGCCTTGCCCTCGTTGATCAAGCCCTGCGCGGAGCAGATCTGCCCCGGCGTGCAGTACCCGCATTGCAGCGCGTCGCAGGCGATGAAGGCCTGCTGCAGCGGATGCAGGTCGTCGCCGTCGGCGAGACCTTCGATGGTCTGCACCTGTGCGCCATCCTGCATCACCGCCAGGGTCAGGCAGCTGTTGATTCGCCGCCCATCCACCAGCACGGTGCACGCGCCGCACTGCCCGTGGTCACAGCCCTTCTTGGTGCCGGTCAGCTGAAGGCGTTCACGCAGCAGGTCAAGCAGGCTTACCGAGGATTCGACCTGAAGCGTATGCGGCACCCCATTGATGGTCAGGCTGAGCGGATACAGCACGCGCGGTCGGGGGGCAGGGCGTGGGGGAGTGGCGGCAAGCAGGGGGGCGACAGACTCGCTCATGGCAGTTCCGGCTGGGGCGATGGGTTCCACCGTGCGCCATGCCGCGTCCAACGGGGGTGGAGGCGCAGTGCAGTACACGCGAAGATGCAATTGACGGCCCTCACGTAGATTTACTGAGCCATCCACTGGGCTGAACGATCGGCGTTGGGCTGACAAGCGTTCTCAAGTGCACGTGCGTGCAGCAGGATCGAGCCGGATGGACACCCTGGTGCGGGTCCTGTCGGGATTGAATCGAAGGTCGATCTGGTGGCGTTCGCACAGGCGATGGACAATCGACAGCCCAAGACCGTAACCGCTGCTTGCCGCGCCTTTGCTGAAGGGCTGCAGGGCGTCCGCATCGATGCCGGCACCCGGGTTGGTGATCTGCAACCAGCCCGCTTCCACCGCAATGCTTACCTCTCCCTTCAGCGTGTGCGCGAAGGCATTGCCGATCAGGTTGGACAGGATGACACGAAGTGCGGTGGGCGGCAGGCAGGCCTTTGCATCGCCCGCCACGTCCAGCGCCAGGTGCACCGGGCGATCGCCAAGAAGGCCGGTCTGGTCCACGATCACCCGCTCGATCAGTGGCAGCAGGGTGATCGATTCCGCGGGCTCCTGCAGATGCTGTTCGCGGGCCAGCATCAGCAGCGCGCTGATGGTGTGTTCCAGTTGCAGCACCGATTGGTTCATGTGGCCGAGCTGCAGGTGAAGCGCGGGGTCCAGATCGGCACGGGCCTGCATGCGTTCGCACGCACTGCGGATGACAGCCAGCGGCGTGCGCAGTTCATGACTGGCATCCCGCGTGAACTCGCGTTCGCGGTCCACGAAGGCCTCTATGCGTACCAGCAGCCCCTGCAGCGTGCGGGCCAGTGCGCCGACTTCATCGTCGGGAAGGCTCTCGGCGAACCCCGTCGGCAGATGCGTGGGACTGGCTCCGGCGACCACGTCGGAAAGCCGTGACAGCGGCGCGGTCATCCGTCGCGCCAGCCATGCGCCCAGCAGCAGGGCGATCCCAAGCACGCCAAGGCTCGACCAGCCCAACCATTTCAGGATGCCACCCCGCATCGGCCGCACCACCAACTGCTGGCTGACCTCCGCCACCAGCCAGGCATCCGTTGGCTCCAGCCGCCGCAGATGGTAGTGGCGACCTAGGTCGCCGGCGAACTCCCGGCGCCAGGGTTCCTCAACCAACCGCGCGCCGAGCCCTTCAGGCAGGCTTGCAGCAGTCTCATGCACCGACATGCCCGGCAATGCCGGTCGCGCCCATCCACCCCGGCTGGCGTGATGATGCAGCTGCACCTTGGCTTCCTGCTCCAGAAGCCCATTGAACATCTCGTCCTCGACCAGATAGACGAACAGCACCACGTAGAACCCGTACAGCACCGCCACCAGCAGCGCGAAGCCGGAGAAGGCCAGCATCAGGCGGCGGCGCAGGCGACGACGCGGACGCGGTGCGGCGCTCACGTGTCCGCCTCCAGGCGGAAGCCCACGCCATGCACGGTCTTGAGCAGGGGCACCGGGAACGGTTTGTCGAGCACCTGCCGCAGGGTGTACAGGTGCGTGCGCAGCGGATCGGACTCGGGCGGGCTGGCGCCCCACAACCGCTCGACCAGCTCGCTTCGGGTCAGCGTCCGTGGCCATGCTTCGGCCAGGAGCAGCAGGAGCTGCAGGGCAGTGTGGTGGAGCACCAGTGTCTGCCCGTGTCGCTGCACCAGGTTGCTGCGCCGGTCAATGCTGAGGCTGCCAACCGTCAGCAGGTGCGGGGTGCCTGCGCGGTGGCGCTGCGACAGGGCCACACACCGCGCCACCAGTTCGGCGCCGGCAAACGGCTTGACCAGGTAGTCATCGGCACCGCTTCGGAACCCGGCCAGCTTGTCCTCCAACGCATCACGCGCGGTCAGCATCAACACCGGCACGTGCCGGTCGCTGCGCGCGCGCAGCTGCTCGCACACGCGCATGCCATCCAGGCCGGGAAGGCCCAGGTCCAGCACCAGCACATCGGGCGGCTCGGCCAGTGCCTCCTGCAGCCCGGAAAGGCCATCGGCGGCGAAGCGGCTGTCGATGCCCTGGCCGGCGAACAGCTGTTCGAGGTTGGCGCGCAGCACCGGGTTGTCCTCGATCACCAGTACGCGCAGGGCAGGGCAGGTTGTCATGTCAGCTGTCGATCCGTTTCAGCAGGTCACCAGCCTGTTGCATGCCGGGCGAGGCGTCCAGTACCTCCAGCACCAGTGTCCGTGCCCGGCTGCGGTCGCCCAACCGCAGGTGTGCCTCGGCGATGCCCAGTTTCAGCTGCGGCTCGGCCATGTAAGGCATGGCCAGCTCCATGGTCTGCAATGCAGGGCGCAGTGCCGCGAGGTCCGCATTCGCCGCCTTCGCCTGGTAGAAGCCCAGCATGCCGATCAGCTCGACGTGGTAGGAAGCAGGATCCTGCTTCAGCGTGCGGGCCGCACCGGCCGCATCACCGCCGCGCAGGCGCTCGACCAGCGCCGTGGAACGCTCGTCGCGCCCGGGCGTACGTGCCACCGGGGTCCGCCCCAGGCCGCGTACGAGCGCCTCGGCCACGCCGACGGTGGAGTAGGGGTTCTGACCCGTGACCAGGCGCCCATCGACCACCACGTGCGGCATCATCAGCGGCGCTTCGCTCCACTCACCGCCGCGTTGGCGAAGCGCGTCCTCCAGCAGCCACGGGAATTCCTTCGCCCATTTCTTGCCGAACAGAGCTTCTTCCTCGTTGGTGAAGCCGGTCAGCTGCCGGCCTGCGACCAACGGGCTGCCATCCGCAAGCCGCACCTCGGCCAGTGCGGCAGGCCCGTGGCACACCGCCGCGATCACCGCGCCGTTGGCCCATGCGGCACCAATCAACTGCTGCAGTGGCTGCGAGCGGGGCAGGTCGAACATGGCCCCTTTGCCGCCCACCACATAGACCGCGCGGTAATCGGTGGCACGCAGCCCGGCGATGGGCCGGGTGGCGGCAAGCTGCGCCATGGCAGCGCCATCGGCCAGCAGCTGTGCGTTGAACGGTTCGTCGGGATTGTATTTGTCGGGCTCGACCGGGCCACCCTGGGGGCTGGCCACCTCGACCGCCAGCCCGTTGGCCTTGAAGATCAGCCAGGCCTGCGAGAGCTCGTCGAATTCATACCCGGGCCGGGTCTTGCCGGCATCGCGGCCCTCGCCACTGAGGACGATCAGGACCTTGTCGGCCGCCAGTGCGGCGGGCGGGAACAGCAGGGCAGCGCCCAACAGCAGGGCAGGAAGGAAGCGGTGCATGGCAACTCCAGATCGGATGGTGATCAGAGCATGCACCGCGCCCTTCAAGCAGACTTCAAGTCACGGTTGTCGCGTCAGTTGGCGCTGTCGCCATGGCGCACGGCAAAGATGATCTCCTTGCGGTGCATCTCCGCCAGCTCCGAGCGGGCCACCACGATCTCGTCGTCCATATCCCACACGACCTCCTTGAGGTCGCCACGCAGCTCGCGCTTGGCCGACATTTCGTCATCCCAGGCGCTGCTGTCGGTGACCACGGTGACGGTGTCCGGCTCGACCTTGATGACCTTGAGCAGGCCGTAGGCCTTCTCGCCCGGCTGCTGGAACTCGGCAAACTCCGAAAGCACCGCCGCATACAGGTCACCGACCTTCGGGTCGTTCGTCTCAGCGGCCTTGTCGCCGCCACGGGCACAGGCAGTAAGAAGGCTCAGCGAGGTGAGCAGCAGGGCAAGGAAGGCAAGCTTCTTCATGGCTATCCATAATCTGAAGGGTAGAAAGTGGCGGCATTCTACCTCACCCGCTGTTGCGCACGACCCGCTTGCGGTACTCGCGCACGTTGTCGCCACGGATCCGCGTTTCCTGCGTGCCCGTGATGGTATCCACCTGACGGTCCGAGCCGGTCACCGGCTTGGCCTCCACCGTGGTCTCACGCTCGAACGCATGCGACTTGTCGGTGTTGCGGTAGTACCGGTACAGGCCCCAGTACAAGGCGGTTGCGCTGGCGGGACCCGCCAACAGCAACCAGAGACCACTGTCATCGCTCATGAGGCAGCTACCAGGAACCAGAGGGTGATGGCTTCAACGATGGTGCCGGTGGTGAGCGCGGCCAGCAGCAGCTTCCACTGCTGCACCGGCACGCTGCCCATGGTTTCACCGGTACGGCCGTTGACCGCGATGTAATGCAGCATGCCGCCGTTGCGGCCAGGCTGGTGGTACGAATACAGCCACACCGGCAGGTACATGGAGACCCAGCGCGAGCCGTGCAGGTCCACGCGTTCCTGCTCCCAGCGCACGCCACGGTCGTAGCGGCGCACCGAACCCTCCACCTGCGCGCGGGCGATGGAGAGCAGCTGGTCTTCCAGCCGCGGCTTCATCTTCTCGACGTCCAGGTTGCGCTTCTCGGACGAGAAGCCCAGCAGGTACGAGGCGTTCCACTTCAGCGCATTCTTGGTATCGAACGGCAGAATCGCATTGATGATGTTGTTGGTGTTGGCCTTGGTATCCAGGTTGCCGCGCTCGGCCGACGATTCCAGCGGCAGGTCATCCACGGTGAAGTCCACCGCACGGTCCACCTGGTACACATCGGCGTCGTAGTAGGTCTTCTTCTTGTCACCTTCGCCGCGGGTGTACTGGCGGGTCTTGATTTCACCCTTGCCGGACACGCTGGCGCTGACGTTGCTGTCCACGATCATGTAGGGCATGTACACGCCCACCACGTTCTCGGGCGTGAACTGGTCCTTGAAGGCCTTCAGCGCGAACAGCCGGCGCTTGTCCACGAACTGGCGAATGCGCGCCACTGCATCGTCTTTCGTGATGCGGAAGGGCAGCACTGCATCGGGCACCGCACCGTTGGCGACCTGCTCATTGACCCCGAACACATGGCGGCACCAGTGGCAGCGCGCGGTCATGGTGGTTTCGGTGTTGATGGTCACTTCGGCGCCGCAGCCGGTGCACTTGAAGCTCATCAGGCTGGCGGTGCCGGCCTCGATGTCGCGCGCGCCCGACGCGATGATGGTGCCGCGCAGCTGGTCCAGGCCTTCGCCCAGCCCGAACTCCTGCTCGACCAGCGCGCCATGCCATTCGTTCCGGCAGAACTGGCAGACCAGCACGTCGGTGCCCAGCTTCAGGCGCACATCGGTGGAGCCGCACTTGGGACAGCGGTTCAGGCCGTCCTTCAGCTCCTCTGCACGGGTATCGAGCGCGACCGGATCGGGCGCCTCGATCTCGGCGCGGATCGGGTCGGGCAGGGTAGCCGGGTCAAGCGGGAAGCTGCCCGGCAGCGGCGGCACATCGCGCGGCGAGCCGGGGCCGGTCACGGCGTCCGGCAACGGCGGTGGGCCCCCGGGTAGCGGGGGCGGGGTTCGGGGGGCGGACATGGTTATCGTGTGTCCGCCTTACAGACCCAGTGCCTTGGCCTTGAGCGCGTTGTAGTCGTCCTGGGTGATCAGGCCGAGGTCCAGCATCTCCTTGGCCTTCTGCAGCTTGGCCACCGGGTCATCGGCCGCAGGGGCCGCCGGGGCGACCGGCTGCTGCATGGCGCCGGCGCCGAACATGCCGGTCGCCATGCCCACACCGACCAGGCCTGCCGCGCCGCCATTCTCACCGGCCGACTGGATGCCCTGGGCCACGCTGGCCTGCAGGTTGGAATTGCCACGCCCACCCGACAGCGCATCGGCGCGCTGCACCGTCTTGAGCAGCTCGCGGGTGTTGGCGTCGTATTCAATGGAAACGATGGCGGTCTTGACGATGGCCAGGCCACGGTCGGACTTCCACTGGTAGCCCTGCTCAACCGCCGCCGACAGGCTCTGGGCAAAGCCCAGCGAATCCTGCTGCAGCTTGGTGATGCGGTTGCCCTTGCCGGGATCGTTCGTGTACAGGCTGAATGCCGGCGCGAGCGAGCCAACGACTTCATTGAACAGCTGGCTGGCCGCGGCGTTGTCCAGGTCGGTGAAGTCGAACACCTTGCCCGGCTGCAGGTAGCTGGCCGGCACGAAGTTCTTCACGAACAGGATCGGGTCGACGATCTTCAGCGTGTACGAGCCACGGGTGACCGCGCCGACCTGGGTGTTGAGGAAGCCGTCGTCCCAGTAGATTTCCGACTGGGTGCCGAAGCGGTTGTCCGGCAGCTCCTTCAGCGAGACAAAGAACGCCGCCTGCTGGCCGCCCGGCTGGCCGCCGAACTTGAAGCGCTCCCAGCTCTGCTTGATCAGCGGGGTGACGATCCCGTCGCCGGCGAAGATCGACTGCGAGTTGAGGTCATCCGACCGCCACTCATAGCCACCCGGTTCGGCGACGAAGCCGGTGATGGCCCCGTCCTGGAACAGCAGAAGGCCGTAGCCTTCGGGCACTACGATCTTCGACCCGTTGGTGATGATGTTGGAGGAGCCGCTGGTATTGGAGCCGCGCCCGGCATTGGTGCCCTGCGGCACGGCGGCGAACAGCGCCGCGGTGGCCGGCAGGCCCGCCGGTACGGTGTAGAAGTCCTTCCACTGGTCGGCCAGCACGCCGCCTACTGCACCTTTCACTGCCTGGATGAGACCCATGACCCGCTCCCTGTGATCCAACGACGGGCGGGGTGCCCGTCACGATGGATGAACTATAGCAGCGGGGCACGGCCGGGGGATGGGCGTTTCCGGCAGGCGCGGCCTCAGGGGCTAAACCTTTTAGCGCAACGCTGGATGTCCCCACAAGGGGACGGCTCGGAGCTCGGTGAAACCATCGATGGTGGAGGCAGTTCAGAGGAATCAATACGGCCCCATATCAAAGGAGGCTGCAGCGAAGAGTCGATCTGAATTCGGTCGATTTAAGGGCGACCTCATGGCAGAGTGGGAGCGCGACACCGGCCAGGTATGGCCAACCTATTCGCAGCCAGTAATCAGCAAATCCGGGGAAGTCAGCAGAAGAGTTGGTCAGCACTATGAAGCCCATCACGTCATAGAGCTTGGTTATGGAGGGCCGAATGAAGGGTGGAATACTCACCCGGCGAGGTACCCTGATCAACATCAGGCGGCCATCCACAGGTCAGGGTCGCTTGGCAGAGATCTATTCGTAAGGCGAGGCGAGAATGACTGATTACGGGCGATTGAACGATATTCAAGGCATAGACGCTTTGTTGAAGAGGCTTGTCTTCGTTTCGAGCGAGAAGGCAGTATCGTTGCGGGAACAGCATCCCGGGTTGCCAGAAGACTATGTTGAGTTCCTTTTGCGTATCGGTGCCCGGGTTGTTGAAGTTGACACAGAAGACCCGACAGCAGTCGACGTAGCACCTGACTTCGCGACATTCATCGCGCAGAAGTTTAGTGAGATTGCGTCTTGGCAGTAAATTCAGGTGTCGGTTGGGTCTCGAACAGGCGGCGGTAACGCGCTTCGCTCTGCGCCAGTGCATCCACGGCGGAGCGTTGTTCCGTGACGTCCTGGATGGCGCCGATCAAGCGTGCGCCGGTCGCGTCCTCAACGCACTTTCCTAAGATATGCAACCAGCTGCGTTCGCCAGCAGCGGTGATGGCGCGAAGCTTCAGGTCGATGGCCGAGCCATCGGTGACGCCTTCCTCTAAATGAACAGTAGGCGCAAGTCATAATGGTGAGGTAACAATGGCCGGTTCTATCGTGTTTGGAGAAGGTAATTCAGTAGGGCTGAGTACGTTTCAGTTCAATCGTATAGCCGATATCATTCGGGATGCATTTTTGCCGGGGGAGGAGGATCTTTGTGCGGAAGTCTTCAGCCCTTTTGACGAAGGCGCAATGAACTTTATTTCTGCAGTGCTACTGCCCGCTGATCAATACTTGATCTTCTGTAGTGTAATTGAGCGAGCTTATTCCGCGAGCAAGGAAAGTGGGCACGCATTGATTGGCGAGTTGTTTTGGGTAAGAATATTCAGTGCGATGGTGCTCGATCCGAGATATCCGAAGTAGCGGCCTTGGATGGGGTTTTATTTGGCGATGGAAGCCCACTCTCTGGGCGCGTGATGGACAGGATGGAGAATCAATAAGATGACTGACGTGGTAGTTCCTGCGTTCCAGACGTTTGAATCAGCGCTCGCTGAATTTATGAAGGATGGCTCTGTTTCTACGGTTCGTTGCGAGCGATGCGATGGGTTGATTGAGATCACTGCGCCGAATCAGTCCGCAATGTTCATGAGATGCAGTTGCGGTGCCTACAACGATACTTTGCGCGGACTTTGAGGTAATCCAGAATGTGGCTAGGGGTTGCTGCCGACGCAATCCATGAACTGCGGGAATGGCCGTCAGCCGCTGCCCGGAAGGTAAGGCGCGCGGCGCTGGCGGGACTAAAGATGGCGTTGTCGCAGTGCTGAATGGCTTATGGCAAATCGCACTTCATCTTACCGTCGACGTAATACGGCTTGGGCACGTTCGGGTTCTCGCTGGTCTTCTCGAAGACCACCTCAAAGGAGGTTGCATCCGGCGTGCCCTTGCGCTCGGTGCAGGCGTCCTGCAGCTTCTTCTTGACCGCGGCGATGCCCGCGTCGCGGTTGGCGCCGTCGGCGCTGTTGGTCAGGTTGGCGACCTCCGCGAAGGCAAGGGAACTCATGCCCAGCAGGCATCCGGCAAGAACGGCAGCGTGCAGCTTCTTCATTGCGACTCCTTTGCAGTGTTCGATTGCTTCCCTCGATCAAGCCGAGCGGAACGATTGATGCGCCGGGCGTTGTTCCTGTAGCGCGCTGCTAGGATAAGCAAGGCAGGTTAAGACTTCGTGGTCGGTACTGGACGGAAGGAGTGATGCAGGATGCTCATCGGGGTGACGGCGTGGTTGCTGGTGCTGGCGGCGGCATTCTTCGCGATGGTTGGAGCCGCGCCGTTCGGTGGCGGCGTGTTCTTCCCGATCATCTCGTTGCCGGCGGCCGCGTTCTTTGCATGGCGCGGAACGGTGGTGGCGCCGCTGCTGGTCGTCGTCCTGGCGTGGATCGGCTTCCGTATCTCGGTCATCCCGCGCGAAGAGATCTTTGATGGGTGGGGATTGCCTGCATGGCTGGCGCTGTGGGTTGCGGTCCTGGTCGTGGGGCTGTTTCAGTCCGGTCGTTCGCGGCGGCGGCGCTCGTAAAGCTTCATGTCCGCGCGGTTGATGGTGTCGGCGACGGTTTCGGAGGGGCGGCTGATGGCGCAGCCGCCTGAGAAGCGGACCGGTGCGAGGTGGGCGCGCGCCTGGTAGGTCTCTTCCAGTACCTGCAGCCGCTCCATCCTGGCGCCGGGTACGAACACCAGGAACTCATCGCCGCCCAGCCGTACCACCACCTCGTTTTCTTCCAGCGGGCTGGAAAGGAACGCCACGAACTCGACCAGCACCGAGTCGCCGTGCGCATGCCCCTGGGTGTCGTTGATTTCCTTGAAGTGGTCCAGGTCGAACACCAGGCAGCCCCACGCTTCCAGTTGCTGCTGCGCGAGTTCTGCCAGGTAGCGCCGGTTGAACGAGCGGGTCAGCGGATCGCGGATCGCCATCTCCAGCAGCTGGCGCTCCTGCAGGTGCTGGGTGGTGATGTCCTGCGCGTGGCCCAGCACGTACGGCGGGTCAGCTTCGGTGTCGAGCACGTTGTGGTACGCCCAATAGCGGCGTGAGCCATCGTCGGCCACCAGCTCCATCAGGCCGGAGTCGCTCTGGTTCTCCGCGACGCGTTGCAGGTAGTACTGGAGCTGATCCTGGCGTTCCAGCGGAATGATCTCTGCCAATGAACGCCCCAGCAGCTCGGCTTCGGGGCGGCCCAGTGACAGCGAGGCCGCAGGATTCACGGACGTGATCTCCCCCGACAGCGTGTGCGTGCAGATCAGGCCCAGGCTGTGCTGGAACAGGCGGCGGTAACGCGCTTCGCTCTGCGCCAGTGCATCCACGGCGGAGCGTTGTTCCGTGACGTCCTGGATCGCGCCGATCAAGCGAGCGCCGGTCGCGTCCCCAACGCGCTTTCCTACGATATGCAACCAGCTGCGTTCGCCAGCAGCGGTGATGGCGCGAACCGTCAAGTCGATGGGCGAGCCATCGGCGGCACATGCGGCGATCGCTGCCTCCAGCTGCTCTTGGCCCGGTTGCGGGTAGAAAGACAGGGCGGCACCCACATTCGGATCGAAGTCCTCGGGTACGCCATGGATCAAATGGGTCTCACGGGTCCAGGACAGCGTATTGGTGTCCAGCGCCAGCTCCCAGCCGCCCACCTTGGCCAGTGTATTGGTCTGCTCCAGGAAGGCTTGGCTTCTCAGCAACTCCTGGTGCAGGCGTGCACGTTCGGTCATGGGTTCCTCCGCAGCATCTGCCGCCATCGTAGGCACCGGGCCGGAAGCGGTTGGTGAAGCTGCTGCAGAATTACGAGGATGTAATGTTATACTGTCACATTACGCGCCCAGGCCGGCATCAGGCCTCCCCTCCAGATCTGTGACGCCTTCCTCTAAATGAAACGCCTTGCCTTGGTGACGGCCGTCGCCGCCGTCGTTTTTGCCCCCGAATCCCGCGCCCAGTTGTCCGATTCCGCACTCACCCTCGGCAAGGTCGACGTGCACCAGCACACCGAAGGCCAGCTCACCGCCCACCAGGTGCTGACCTCCGTGGACGTGCTTGGCGCCGACCAGATCGAAGACAAGAACGTCTCGCACAGCTGGGAACTGCTCGGCCAGATGCCCGGCATCCAGCTCACCGAAACCCGCCAGGGCGCCGAATCGGGCAAGGTCAGCTTCCGCGCCTTCAATGGCGAGGGCTACCTCAATGCGATCAAGACGCTGATCGATGGCGTGCCCAGCAACGTCAACAGCGGCAACCAGCGCTTCATCGACATGCTGTTCCCGCTGGAAATCAGTTTCATCGAAGTGGTGCGTGGCACCAACGACCCGCGTTATGGCCTGCACAACATTGGCGGCAACGTGAACTTCGGCACGCGCCAGGGCGGCAACTACACAGATGGCCGGTTCGGCTACGGCAGCTACAACACCCGCGATGCGCAGTTGGCCATCGGCCGTGAGAGCAACGGGTTTGCGCAGAACTACTTCGTCGGCACCCAGGCCTCGGACGGGTACCGTGACCATGACAGCTCACGCAAGTACGCCATCGGTGGCAAATGGTTCTACGGAAACCTGGACGACGGCATGCGCATTGGCCTCACCGCACGCGCATACCACCACGAAGCCGATGAACCGGGCTTCATGACGGCTGAAGAACTGCGGACAGACCGCCGCGGCTCACAGCTGCGCAACGCCAATGATGGCGACGACCGCGACATGCGCCAGATCGGCGTGCACATGGAACTCAAGCTGGCCGACACCCTGTTCCTGGGCAGCAAGATGTACTACAACCGCTACGAAGACGACCGCCGGGTGACCTTCAGCGACCTGCGCACCGGCAATGCGCCGCGCCAGCGCCGCGTGTGGGACGAAAAGCAGACGGGCATGCTCACCACGCTGACCTGGCAGCCCGGCGCCACGCTTACGCTGGAAGGCGGGGTAAATGTCGAGCACCAGGACAACGGCTACATCCGCGAGCGTTTCAGCTATGCCGAGCCCACCGACTTCAGCGCCACCCCCGCACGCGTGCAGAACGACGACCGCCACACCTTCGACAACTACGGCGCGTATGTGCAGGCGATCTACCAGCCCATCGAGGCGCTGAAGATCGTGCCGGCCTACCGGGTGGACCGTTTTGATGGTGACACCCGCCTGCCGGGCGGCATCACCGGCCCGCTGCAGCGCTACGGCACCATCGAGCAGCCCAAGCTGAGCGTGGTCTATGCCTTCACTGACAGCACCAACGTCTACGCCAACTGGGGCCGGACCTTCCAGGTGCTGACCGGCTCCACCGCGCCGGCTTACCTCACGGCGGGGCAGGGCGCCATGAGCCCGTCCACCAACACCGGCATGGAGCTGGGCATGAAGTTCAGCCCGTTCGCCGGCAGCCAGGCGCGCATCGCGGTATGGCAGCAGGATGCGGCCAACGAGGTCTCCAACATGCCCGCCACCGGCACCACCGTGACCCTGGGCAAGACCCGCCGCCGTGGCGTGGATGCGCAGATCAGCGCGCAGGTGGGCGAGAAGTGGACGGTATGGGCGTCCCACGCGTACCAGGAGGCGAAGATCGAGCGCGATGGTCGCGATGCCAGCGTGTCGCTGGAGGGCCGCGAAGTCGCCGCCACCCCACGTTACATCAGCAACATCGGCCTGGATTACCAGGTCACTGAAGCACTGCAGCTCGGCCTGCAGGGCAGGGCACAGGGTGACTACTACCTGGAAGAGCGCAACGTGGCCGGCAAGTACGGCGGTTTCGCCGTGCTCGACCTGAGTGCCCGCTATGACATCAACCCTCGTTGGAGCGTGGATGTGCAGATGAAGAACGCCACCGACCGGAAGTACGACTATGCGTGGTACGACAGCTTCTTCTGGGAGCAACCGCAGCCGATGTTCTCACCGGCTGCGGGGCGTTCGCTCCATATCGCCTTCAACATGAAGCTCTGATGGATCAGAACCGCGCCGTGGCACCGACGAAGAAGGTGCGCGCACCGCCGTCGTAGTTGTTGCCTTCGTCGATGGTGGAGACGTCGCCGGCGTTCAGCACGCCTGCGCGGAGGGTCAGGTTCTCGTTGACGTTGAACCCGGTCACCAGGTCCCATGTGGTGTACGCCTTGGCAAACGTGGAGCTGGTGCTGGAGACCAGCTGTTCGCCGATGTGCTGCGCGCTCAGGTTCAACGACCACGCTTCGGTCACCTGCCAGTCCAGCGAGGTGTTTGCGGTGATCTTCGGCACCACCAGCAGGTTCGCGCCGGTGGTGCGGTTCTTGGATTCCAGCATGCGGGTGGCGTTGGTGGTCCAGCTCAGGCGCTCGTGCAGGGGCACGGTGACGCTGGCTTCCACGCCGCGGGTGCGCGCCTTCTGGATGTTCTGCGCCACCGTCCACCAGAAACCGTTGACGAAGCTGGAGTCGTAGCCGGCAATCTCACGCAGCGGCACCTGTTCGATCTTGTCGTCGAAATCGGTGAGGAAGTAGGTGGCCGAGGCCGACCAGCCGCCGCGGTCGAAGCCGACGCCCAGCTCGTAGTTGGTGCTGGTTTCCGGTTCCAGATTCGGGTTGCCGGCCATGTAGCAGCCGGTGGTGCCATCGGCGCTGACCGAGCGGTTGGTCCAGCCTTCGACGGTGAGGCTGCGGCAGCCGTTGCCGCCGGACTGGGTGGCGGCACCGGCGCTGCCCTGCTTCAGGTTCGGCGCACGGAAGCCCTGGGATACGCCACCGCGCACGGTCCAGTCATCGGACGGGTGCCACACGCCGTAGATGCGCGGGCTCAGGTTGTCGTCGTAGTTTTCGGTGTTGTCCCAGCGCAGGCCCAGGGTGAGCGTGAAGCGCTCATGCAGGGTGATGTGGTCTTCGGCGAACAGCGCCCACGAATCGGCCTCGTTGGTCGGGCTGATCCGGCCGCTGCCGCTCCAGGTCACGGGCACGGTGCCGATGGTGTCGGTGTTCTGCAGTTCTTCGCGCTTCCACTGGCCACCCACGTTCAAGCGGTGCTCGAAGCCCAGGTGGAAACCGGTGGCGAACGCGGTATCGAACACGGTTTCCTTGGCGTGGTTGCCCACCGGGCTGCCCTTGTCCTCGTAATCGTTCTGGGTCAGGGTGGATTTCGAGGTGCTGGCATCGCCATAGCGGCCGTCATGGGTCACGACGTAGCCGGTATGCACCAGCTTGGACAGGCCCCATGCGCCGACATCGCCACCCCCACTGTTGCGCTGCACGCCATGGACGGCTTCGAAGCCCATGGTGTGGTCGCCGTTGATCGTCCAGTTGAGCAGCGCGTTGGCGTTCTCGGCCTTGGTGCCCGGCGTCTGGCCACGGCCACGATCGGATTCGCGATCGGTCACGTTGGCGCCGATGCGCAGGCCCAGGTTTTCCGTGAGCGGGCCACTGAACAGCGCGCCCATCTGGGTGGTGTTGCCGCGCGTGGACGAATCGGGCTTGCTGTAGTTGAAGGTGACCGAGCCACCCCATTCCGGGGCGATCTTGCGGGTGATGATGTTGATCACCCCGCCCATGGCGTCGGAGCCGTACAGCGACGACATCGGGCCACGCACCACTTCGATGCGTTCGATCATGTCCGGCGACAGCCAGTTCAGATCCTGCGGGCCCAGGTCATCGCGATAGTTCACGCCGGAGGAATTGCCCTGGCGGCGGCCGTCGATGAGGATCAGCGTGTACTGCTCGGGCAGGCCACGCAGGCGGATCTTCGACTGCGCACCAGACAGCGCGTAGCCACCGGTCACGCCCGGCACCGTGCTGAGCAGTTGGCCGATGCTGGTCACCGGCTTGCGCTCGATTTCCTGGCGGGTGATCACGCTGATGCTGGCCGGGGCGTCCTTGATCCACTGCTGGGCACCGGTGGCGGTGACCACCACGGTGTCCATGTTCTTGGCATCGCCCGCGGCATCACCGGCCGCATGGGCCTGGGCGGAGAGGACGATCGTGATCGCGGCGGCCAGAACGGCGGCGGCGTGGGCGGAAAGGGGAGAGGAAACGTGCATCGAGCAAACTCCTGAGTAAGAGGGTCCGCTGGCGATGGCTGGGACGTCCGTGTGCGTTGTTCAAACAACTTTAACAATCGTATCACGAAGCATTCGCATCAGATACATTGCGACATGAAGCCGCCAGCATCCTGCCGGCGCCTTTGCGCGCCTCACCAATCGGTGGGCGCGTAATCCTTCAGGAACTGGCCCCACACGTGCTCACCCGTGTTGAAGCCGTGGATGATCGGGTCGACGATGCGCGCGGCGCCATCAACGATGTCCAGCGGCGGATGGAAGCGTTCTTCCTCCACCTTGCGCGCGGCGATCTCTGCCGGATCCTCGTCGGTGACCCAGCCGGTATCCACGGAATTCATGTGGATGCCGTCGTTCTGGTAATCCGCCGCCGAGGTGCGCGTCATCATGTTCAACGCGGCCTTGGCCATGTTGGTATGCGGGTGGCGGGTGGTCTTGAAGTTGCGGTAGAACTGCCCCTCCATCGCCGACACGTTGACGATGTGCTTGTCGCGCTCGGGCGAACGCAGCATCAGCGGCTTCAGGCGCGCGTTGATGATGAAGGGTGCGATGGCGTTGACCAGCTGGGTTTCCAGCAGCTCCACCGACGGCACTTCGGCCATCAGCAGGCGCCACGAATTGCGCCCGCGCAGGTCCACCTGCTGCAGGTCCTGGTCCAGCCGGCCTTCGGGGAACAGGTGCTGCTGGCCCAGCAGTTCGTCGGCCAGCAACGGCACCTGCGAGAGTTCGGCGGCGCGGGTCAGGCCATCGGCCCCTACCAGTGCCTGCTCCTGCAGCGATGGCACGTTGGCATCCGAACCCAGGCCCAGCATCTCTGGGCTGCGCAGCCCTTCGTACTGGCCCACCAGCTTGCGGATCGTTTCCGGCAGGTCGTGCAGGGCGGCGGTTTCGCCGGCCATCATGTGCGCGTAGAACTGCGGCGGGCGGCGCACGGTCTGGCAGGCGTTGTTGATGATGAAGTCCAGCCGCGTGCGGGTGGCCAGCAGCTCGTTGCAGAACGCTTCCACGCTGGGGGTGTGGCGCAGGTCCAGGCCGTACACCTGCAGGCGGTGGCCCCATTCGGCGAAGTCGGGCTCTTCGGCATAACGTGCCGCCGAATCGCGCGGGAAGCGCGTGGTCACGATCAGTTCGGCGCCGGCGCGCAGCAGCTTCAGGCCCGCCTGGTAGCCGATCTTGACCCGGCCGCCGGTGAGCAGCGCCACGCGGCCGCGCAGGTCGGCGGTTTCGGTGCGCTTGATGAAGTTCAGCTCGGCGCAGGCCGGGCACATCTGGTCGTAGAAATGATGCAGCTGGGTGAACTTCTGCTTGCACACATAGCAGTGGCGCAATTCCGGCGAATGCACCGGCTCGGGCGTGGCGTCTGCGTTCTCACCGTTGTGCGCGTCATGCAGGCCGGCTTTGTGCGGCGGGAAGTAGTTCGGCGTGCTGAACACCGGCTTGCGGCGCAGGGTGCGGATGCCGGTCTGTTCCAGCAACGCCTCGGCCTTGCGCACCTTTTCCTGGTGGCGAACCTTGGCCTGCTGCTTGAGCATCGCCCGGCGTGCCTTGGGTTCGGGGTGGTAGACCTTCGCCACGACCTGGTGGAAACGCACGCGGTCGTCCTCCGGCAGCGTATCCAGCACGGCGCGGTCGGCCTCGATCGCCTCCAGCAGGTCCAGCGCGGCGCGCAGGCGGTCGGTCAGGGGCAGCTCGTCCTGGGGCAGGGCGTCGGCGGGAGAAGAAGCGATGGCGTTCACGTTGGATCCGGAGGTAGCGGCGGGAGGGCGGCCGGCAAGGCCGTCAACCGCGGGGGAGCGGCCCCTGCCATTCCAGGGCAGGGGCGCTCGGAGGGCCGCTATTCTCCCCGATCCGGGGGTTTCGTGCAGGCGGGGCCTGAACCGCCGGGTTATTCCGCGTCTTCGCCGCCACGGGCGGCGGTCGGGTCGTGCGCGGCCTTGGCCGCCTTGGCCTCGTCCTGCAGGTGCTGGCGGACCTTTTTGGCCTGGTCAGCGGTCACCGCGCCGGCCTTGTTGCCGAAGTCCTGGCGGATGAAGGTCGCCAGCTGCGCGATCTCGGTGTCCGACAGGCGCTCGGCGAACCCGGGCATGCCCAGGTTTGACGGACGCACGGCGGTGGACGGCAGTTCGCTGCCGGCCAGCAGCAGGCGGATCACCGAGGTCGGATCATCGGCCAGCACGGTCGGGTTGCCGGCGATGGCCGGGAACACGTTGGTGTAGCCCTTGGCATCGGTGCGGTGGCAGGCGGCGCAGTTGTCGACGAACAGCTCGGCACCGCGGCTGTCGTTGATGCCGGTCTGCAGCTTGCGCGCGGTGGCATCGCTGGCGGTGTACGCAGAAGGATCATGCGCACTGGCCGGCAGCTGCTTGAGGTACACGGCGATCGCCCTCAGATCCTCGTCGGTGAGCTTCTGCGTGCTGTGCCTGACCACGTCCGCCATCGGCGTGCCCACCACCGCGCTGTGCGCGTTGCGGGCGGTGCGCAGCGTGTCCACGATGTCCTGCTCGGACCAGCGGCCCAGGCCATCGGCCGCGTTGCCGCGCAGGTTCACCGCGTTCCAGCCGTCAATCACCTGGCCGCCGGAGAGATACGCCGTGCCCGATTCGTCCAGTGCCTTTTCCTGCAGCGCGAAGCCACGCGGCGTGTGGCAGCTGCCGCAGTGGCCCAGGCCCTGTACCAGGTAGGCACCGCGTGCCAGCTGCGGGTCGCTGTAGTGGTTCGGATCAAATGCCACCGCTTCCGCGTCGGGGGCGAAGGTCTTGCGCCAGATCGCCAGCGGCCAGCGCATCGACAGCGGCCAGGTGATGTCCACGCCCCGGTTTTCCTGATGCACCGGCGCGATATCGCCGTGCAGGAAGTAGGCGTGCAGCGCCCGTACATCGTCATCGGTGATGCGCGCGTAGGAGGGGTACGGCATAGCCGGGTACAGCGTGCGGCCGTCGGGGGCGATGCCGTGCCGCACCGCGCGGTCGAAGTCGTCCAGCGAGTATGCGCCGATGCCGGTTTCCTTGTCCGGGGTGATGTTGGTGCTGTAGATGTTGCCCAGCGGCGAGGCCACCGGCAGCCCGCCGGCGAACGGCTTGCCGCCCGGTTTGGTGTGGCAGGCGGTGCAGTCACCGGCCGCGGCCAGGTAGCGCCCGCGCTCGATCAGCGCCGCATCGGCGGTCGGCCCATCAGCAAGTACCCGGGTTTTGGTGGGAATGAAGGCATAGGCCAGCGCGGCCAGCAGCACGACCAGGCCGATCACCACGATCCAGAGAAGAAGCTTTTTCATGCGCGCCTCCTCAAGCCTGGACCAGGGGGCCCGGATCGGGCAGGTACTTCTCGCGGATGGCCTTGGCCGCCCAGTACGCCAGCCCGCCCACCAGTCCGGTGGGGTTGTAGCCGTTGTTCTGCGGGAAGGCGTTGGCGCCGATCACGAACACATTCGGCACGTCCCAGCTCTGCAGGTAGCGATTCAACGCCGAGGTCTTGGGGTCTGCGCCCATGATCGCGCCGCCGCAGGTGTGCGTGCTCTGGTACTTGGTGATGTTGTAGTGCTCGCCGTTCTTCTTGGCGTCACCACTCATCGACAGCGGATTGAGCGTGCGGCTCATCTGCATGGCCTGGTCCACGAAGAACTGCGATGCCTTGATCTCGTTGGGGTGCCAATCGAAGGTCATGCGCAGCAGCGGGCGGCCGAAGGAGTCCTTGTAGTTCGGGTCCAAGCTCAGGTAGTGCTGCCGGTAGGACATGCACGCGCCCTGCACCTCGTAATAGAAGTTGTGGCGGAAGTTGTCGGCCGCCGCCTTCTTCCATGCCGCGCCCCAGTTCGGCGTGCCTGACGGCACGTTGATGCCACGCACCGGGCCGGCGCCGGGCTGCCGCGCCCAGACCAGGCCGCCGCCGACGAAGCCGGCCTTGGCGTTGTCCAGCTGGTTGCCGTTGAGGTCGTCCATGGTGGTGCCCGCGCCCCCGATGCCGATGAAGCCGTTGGCCTGCACGTCCTTGTCGAAGAACAGCACCACCCGGTTGAGGTTCTGGTAGGAGTAGTTGCGCCCCACGGTGCCGGTGTTGGTCTGCGGGTCGTAGGCTTCACCGATGCCGGAGACCAGCATCAGGTGCACGTTGTAGAGCTGGAAGGCGCACAGCAGCACCATGTCGGCCGGCTGGTCCACTTCACGGCCCTGCGCATCCAGGTAGGTCACGCCGGTAGCCTTGGCCTTGGTGCTGTCCAGGTTCACCCGCAGCACCTGCGAATGCGTGCGCAGCTCGAACTTCGGGCGCTGGCGCAGCACCGGCAGGATGCAGGCGTTCGGGCTGGCCTTGGAGTAGTTGAGGCAGCCGTAGT
The DNA here is from genome assembly GCF_037203925.1 of Stenotrophomonas sp. CCNWLW57. NCBI lineage: Bacteria > Pseudomonadati > Pseudomonadota > Gammaproteobacteria > Lysobacterales > Lysobacteraceae > Stenotrophomonas > Stenotrophomonas sp. CCNWLW57. The sequence goes on along the minus strand of NZ_JBBCBJ010000003.1, from coordinate 182,504 downwards.
CGCTGCAGAAACCACACGCATTGCACGGGCCCAGCTGGCAGCCGTACGGGTTCACATACGGGCCGGACGCGTTCGAGGCCGGAATCGGGTAGGGGTGCCAGCCCATTTCCTTGGCCGCCTTATAGAACTGCTCGCCGCCCAGGTAGTTCGGGTTGGGGCCCAGCGGATACTCGCCCGAGCGTGAGCCTTCGAACGGATTGCCGCCTTGCTGCACTACGCCGTTGATCACGCCGGCCTTGCCGGAGGTACCGCATACCAGCTCGAACATGTTCAGATGCGGCTCCAGTTCGGCGTAGGTGACCGGGAAATCCTGGATGGTCATGTCCGCCGGGATGAAGTTCTTGCCGTAGCGCTCTTCCACGTTGGTGCGCAGGATCAGGTCTTCCGGCAGCGGCCGGAAGTGCGCGCCGGACCAGTGGCTGCCCGCGCCGCCCACGCCGGTGCCCGGCTTGAACGAGCCCATCTGCCGGTAGGGCACGGCGGTATCGGCCAATGTGTGCCGCACCGTCACCGTTTCCTGGTTCAGGCTCTGCAGGTACTTGCGGTGCACCGAGCCTTCGAGCTCGTCCACCACCTTCGGGTAGGCGAAATCAGGCTGGGTATCGCGGTCGCCGCCACGTTCCAGCGCCACCACGTGCAGGCCGGCATCGGTAAGTTCCTTGGCCAGGATCGCCCCGGTCCAGCCCATGCCGACGATGACCGCATCCACTTTCGGTTTCGTGATTGCCATGCCTCAGCCCCTCCGCCCGGCCAGATCCACCGGCGGCAGGGGGTAGGCCTTGTCGCGGACGCTGATCCAGTCTATGTAGTCCGCGCGCATGCCTGGGTAACCGATCATCTTCCAGGCGGCCATATCCTTGTTGGCGCCGTACTTGGGATCAGCGAAGTAGCCGTTTTTCACTTCGCCCAGCAGGTTGGAGAAGAACAGCTTGCTGGAGATCGCCTCCAGCTCCAGCTTGCCGCCCTCGGCCGCCTTGAGCAGGGTTTCCTGCTGTTCGTGGCTCAGCTGGGCGAAGGTCTTGCCATCGAACTGGTTGCGGCAGTGCGCATCGAAGGCATCGATGCCGACCTTCAGGATGTCACGCAGGGCCAGCTTGCCCTGGTAGCCGAACTCGCTGGGTGCCTCCAGGAAGGGACCCTGCATGTACCAGATGGCGCCGGCCGCGTAGGGGGTCTGCATGTGGCGGTCGAGGAACTCGGGCACGCCAGATTCCACCGCGCCGGGGCCGGTTTCATCGGAGGGGATCAAGCGGTCGCAGGCGGCGGTGATGAACGCCCACTCGGCCGCGTTGAAGAATTCGGGGGTGTAGTCCTTGGCGGCCGGGGTAGCCGGGGTGCCGCTCCCGGTGCCGTTCCCGGTGGGGGTGCCGGGGGCGCAGCCGGGCAGGGCGGCGGCGACGGGGAGCAGGGTAAGGCCCTGGAAGAAGCGGCGACGGGTCAGCGTCGGCCGGTTCTGGTCGGCATCATCTTTCATTGTGTGGCTACCTGGCGGGTGGCTGGGGCTGAGCATGGCGCGGGTCCTGTCGCGGCAGCGTGCTCGCCGAATGCGGCCGGCCTTTCCACGGCAGGCATGAATGCGACCATTGTGTGGATGTGCGACTGTTTCCGTAATGGCAATATGGGAAAGGAACTCTTGCCAAACTGGAAACATCGGCGTGATCGACGACCTCAACGAGCTGCGCACCTTCGACCGCATCGTGCATGGCGGCAGCCTGTCCGCCGCCGCGCGCGACCTGGGCATCTCGCTCGCCGTGGTCAGCAAGCGGCTCACCGCGCTGGAGCGGCGCGTGCAGGTGCGGCTGTTGAACCGCAGCACGCGACGCGCCTCGCTCACCGACGAGGGCAGCCTGTTCCACCTGCACTGCCGCCGCGTGCTGGATGCGGTGGAAGCGGCCGAGGCGGCGCTGGAGCAGCGCCAGGACGTGGTGGCCGGCGTGCTCAAGCTCACCGCGCCCAATGGATTCGGACGCCGTCATGTGGTGCCGGCGGTGCGCAGCTTCCAGCAGGCGCATCCCGGGGTGCGCGTGCACCTGTCGCTGCGCGATGAGCTGGTGGACCTGGTCGGTGAAGGCGTGGAGCTGGCGCTGCGCTATGGCGCGCTGGACGATTCCCGCCTGGTGGCGCGCGAGCTGGCGCCGAACCGGCGCATCCTCTGCGCCTCCCCGGAATACCTGCGCCGGCGCGGCACGCCACTGAGCATCGACGACCTGCACGGCCACGATCTGATCGCCTCGGGCAGCCCGCCGGTATCGCAATGGGTGTTCGCGCAGCCCGGCGGCACCATCGCGTTTCCATTGGACGCCAGTACGCTCTGCGACGATGGCGAGGCGGCGCAGATCCTGGCCGTGCAGGGCGCCGGCATCGCCCGCAAGTCGATCTGGGACGTGGCCGATGACCTCGACGCCGGGCGCCTGAAAGAAGTGCTGCCCAACTGCGCGCTTGCGACCTCGCCGTTGAGTGCCGTGTACGCGCCCGGGAAGCAGGTCGCACCCCGGGTCCGTGCATTCCTTGGCCACATGGTGCAGCAGCTGCAGCAGTCGGCCGGCTGGCGGCATGCCAACCGGACGATGCCCGCCATTGCACTGACCGGGAGTTAATCGGCCTTGCGCTCAACCGGCGTCAATGCCGGTTTCTGCCAGCTGCGGTCCAGCACGGCCTGGCCAGGGCTGTAGTTGCGCAGGATCACGTAGAACGGTCCGGCCGGCGCCGGCAGCCAGTTGGATTCCTTGTCCTTGCCGGGCGACGCCTGCTGGATGTACAGGGTCAGGCCGCCATCGGCATCCCGCTTGAGCGTGGGCAGCATGGCCGAGTTGATCAGGTAGCGGTCCAGCGGGTTGAGCACCAGCAGCTTGCTCTTGCCGTCGTACAGGGTGACCGACCAGAACGCGTTGGTCGGCGGCAGCTGGTCCTTGGCGAAGCGCAGCACGTAGTCGTGCTGGCTGCCGTCGGCGGGCCTGCCCTGCGCATCCACGAAGTAACTCTGGTAGTCGGCCTCTGAAGCGGAGTTGCCGTAGATGCCCAGCTTGGCGCCGGCAAAACGGTACAGGTAGTTGTCCTTCAGCGCCGCGCGGGTGCCGAACATGTCCGCACTGGAAACCTTCTCGGTGTTTATCTCACTGGCGACGAACTGCTCCAGCGCTTGGTTTGCATCTGCGATGCCTGCGGTGATGGCCTCTCGGTCGGCCGGCGGCAGCGCGGCTGCATCGAAGGGCTTGCCTGCCTCAATGCCGATGCCCGCGAACCGTTGGCGAAGCGCGGTTTCGCTGTCCACGGTGGGCGCGAACTGCAGCAGGAAGTTGAGGTAGGAGAAGAAGCCCAGGCCATTGGCCTGTTCCGGGTCATACGGCGGGAAGGTGATCGCCGGGGCCGGCCGCGGCGCCGGCGTGCCCAGGAACGCGCTCAGCGGCTGCACCTTGTACTGCGCCTGCAGGTGCTTGACGTTGTCCAGGTCCGACGGCGAAAACAACTGGGTGCGGAACAGGCCATAGGCCAGCTGGGTTTCGGCGCGGAACACCTCGCGCACGCCCTTGGGTGTTTCGCCCTTCCAGTCCGGCCCGGCGACCATGAACACGCTGGCCTTGCCGTCGGTCGCGGCGCGGTTGATGTAGGCGAAGTTGTAGGTATACAGGTCGATCAGCTGCACGGAGAAGTAGCGCTTGGCATCGATCGCCGGCACGCTGATGACCAGCGGTTCGGCGCGCAGGTCCATCCACAGGAACGAATACGGCGTGTCCGAGTTGGGCGTGATGATCGAGGTGTCCTTCGGGGTGGCCACCTGGGCGACGTTGCCGATCTGGTTGAAGCCGGCGTGGAAGTTCGCACCCTTGGCATCCACGGCCTGCTGGTACATGGATTTGTAGCCTTCCACGATCGGGTAGCCCCAGATGTAGGCATCCTTGGCGGTCGCGCGCAGCTCGCTGACGCGGGTGGCATCAGCCGCGGCCGGGGCGGCGGGCTGCGCTGCCGAGGCAGGGTCGGGCGCTGGGGCGGCGCTTTCCGGTTCACGCTTGCCGCAGGCGACCAGCGCGAACACGCTGATCAACAGGGCGGCCAGCCGGAGGCCGGCAAGGAACGGTGAGCGAGCCTGGTTACGGGGCATGGCCATATTGTTCGCCTCCTGCGGCAAGGGATGCGGAGAGCATGACGGCGCGCTCATCCGCACTCCACCGAAATAGGTGCAGGCCGGCTGGGTAAAACTACTTAGCCCGGATCAGACCCGGGCAAGGCTGGCAATGGCGAGAATGACGGTCGCGGTGGTGACCACGGTGAAGTACAGCCATCCCAGCGCGACGAACTTGAGCGTGGTCACCAGCCGGGATTGTGCGTACACCCGCCGTTGCATCAGCCAGAGATACAGCGGCATCCACAGCAGCAGTGCCGTGATCAGCAGGCCGATGACAACCCCCGCGCCAGGCACGGCGGCAAGCTGCCCACCCAGCATCGACAGCAGCAGGATCCCCAGCAGCGCCACGCACAGGAACGCGTGGCTGTACAACGCCACCACCAGGTGCTCCAGGTACAGCCTTCCACTGCCCAGGTAGAACACCTTCAGCAGCACGGCAAACAACGGCACCAGCACGAACAGCGCCGAAGGCACCGAGCCGAAGAACGCGTTGACCAGCAGTTGCGGCCGTTCGCTGATGCGGGGCAGGTTCTTGCGGATGATCTCGGCCTGGCCGGTCAGCCAGCGGTTGGCGAACCCGGGCAGGAAACCGATCTCGACCGGGTCTGACTTCTGTGTCGCCATGTCCTGCACGGTGAACGGTTTGGCGGCGACGGGCTTGCGCGCGGACGCGACCGGTGGATGCTCCTTCAGTTCGCGCTCGCGCTTTGCGGCCTGCCTGTCCACCTTGGCAATGGCACTGTCGATCGGCGCGCGAAGGGACGCGGGCATCGCCTCACGCGATTGCTGCAACGGCGCCAGCAGCGCGCGGCGGACCTGCTGGACCTCGTCGTGGGTGGTGGCATCACGGAACGCACCCGGCACTTCCGGCGGGCGGGGCGTCTGGCTTACCAGGGCACCTGCATCCACATGCACCGCCAGCCGCGCCACGAAGAAGGTCAGCACGCTGAGGATCACGAACAGGCGAATCGGCGGGATGTAGCGGGTGCGGTGCCCGGCCAGGTAGGCGGCCGCCAAGCGGCCGGGCAGCAGCAGCTGGTGCAGGGTGCGGAAGATGCGCCCGTCCAGGTGCCAGAATGATTCGAACACCTCTTCCACCGCGTGCCCGAAACTGCGCACCGGGCTGTGGGCGGACTGGCCGCATTCATGGCAGAAATCGCCCTGCAGCGGGGTGCTGCAGTTCTCGCAGGCGGCAGGGTGGGCAAGGGCGGAGTGCATCAGTGCGCGGAGCCGGGCAGGAAAGGCGCCTACGATAGTGGGGGCGGGGTACCGGTGCCAGTGCCGGCCTGCATCGATGGCCCACGGGGCGGGCCGGACCGCGGAGTCCGGTTCACGGTCACGTTGCTCTACCCGAAGTAGAGTCGGCTCACCCCCTTACGGAACGCCGACCATGCCACTGACCGACAAGCAACTTGCCATTCTGCGTGCCATCGAGGCGACCGATCCTGTGTCAACCGACGATGCCACCTGGGCCGTCGCCGAAGGTCTGGCGGTGCAGGCCGAAGACAGCGACATCGACCTGACCCCTGCTGGCAAGGACGCATTGGGTGAGGTGTAGTACGAGCACGCCTTTCGCGTGCACTGCATGCCGGCTGCACGCGCGCTCCACACCGCGCTGCCTACAGTGGCTGCCATTCCCCCGACGGCGCCCATAGCGTGAACCTGCAGACCTCCATGCCCCTCCCGCTTCCGCGCCGCCCGCTGCCGGACAGCTGCCAGTTCGAACTGCTGGATGTGAACGCGCTGCAGGACCCGTGCAGCGGGCGCATCGTGCACCTGTACTCGATGGTGGCGCGTTGCCTGTCGTGCGAGGTGGTGTTCAAGGCGCAGGAAGGCGAGGGCTTTGTCAGCACCTCGGCCGCACGCGTGCTGCGCTGCCCCTCGGGTTGCGGCCAGCAATCGCTCAGGGGCGCCGCGCTTCGCCAGTGGGGCGCGCAGGCAACGAGGGGCTTTGAATCGACACCGCTTCCACAATCTGTTCCGGCGTAAACGCGCAATGTCCTTCGCCGATGGGCGGTAGCGTCCTCGGCTGGGGCGTCGCGCTAGCCTTGGCGGCAAGTGCCGGGTAGACCGGCTCGAAGCGGGGCGTCACGGAAGGGTCGTTGAGGTTGTACTGCAGCAGCAGCGGCCGGCGCAGCGCGCCGGTCAGGCGCAGGTCGCGGTCAAGCTTGGCCTTCGCCTCGGGATCTGCGGCAATGCGCCGGACGCCGGCGTTGAACGCCTTGTCATCGCCAAAGCCGGCATACACCGTGTCCTTGTTGCTGACCGGAATGCCGCCGCTGATCTTCACCAGCTGCTGGAACACCAGGGCATGCAGGCTGAGGGTGCCAGCCAGCTCATCCACCTTCAGTTCCAGGCGTTTTGCCAGTACTGCAGCTGCCTCCGGGCGGGACTGCACGGCAGCGGTGATCGCGTCGACCATCTCTCCCTGCGGCAACGTCGCAGCGGCAGGCGAGCTCAACCCACCCTCGGGCAGGCCGTTGGCGCCAGGGAAGAAGTACTCGAACGCCACCAGCGAGGTGAGCACTTCGGCGGCCAGCACATCGCCGGGCAGGTTGGCGCCGCACATCGAGATGCCACCGCTGTAGTGCTCCGGCATCCGCTCCAACGTACCGATCGCCACCGCGCCCCCCATCGAAAAGCCCAGGATCCAGCTGCGTTTCGTGTCTGGATGGCGGGCCACGAACTGCGCGCGCAGCCGCTCAAGGTCATCGATGGCCCCGCGCACGGCCCAGCCCTGGTCGGCGTACCCACTCTGCGCCACCGCGTAGCCGGCCTTGACCAGCGCCTCGCTCCACGGGTTGCCCGGCCAGGGGTCCGGGCGCGGCGTTCCGACCGGCTCGAAGCCATGGGCGTACATCACCAGTTCGCCGTTCCAGTGGGCCGGCACGTCGATGCGCCAGGGGGCCCCCTGCAGCGTGCCCGTTTCGCTGTGGGTTTCCGGCGTTACCGGGGCCTTGGCCCAGCTCGGCGGAAGGAGCAGGGCGGTGCACAACCCCAGGCACAGCGAGACGGTCGCAGCAGTACGCATCCAGATCATCCTCGGTCAGGTGCCGGCGCAAGATCGACCAGCAGCGTGGGAATCAATTCGGAAACCGTGGGGTGGATCGGCACCGCCCAGCGCAGCTCATCCAGCGGCCGGTCGGCACTGATCATGTCGAGGATGCCGTGGATGGCCTCATCGCCGCCAGTGCCAAGGATCGCCGCACCCAGGATCCGCCGGGTTTCGGCATCGGCCACCACCTTCATGAAGCCCTTGGACTCCCCTTTTTCCACCGCACGGCCGACGCGGGTCATGGGCCGCCTGGAGAACAGCAGGGGGCGGCCGGACTTCATCGCCTCGGCCTCGGACATGCCCGCACGGCCCAGCGGCGGGTCGATGTACAGCGCGTAGCCGCGCACCCGGCTGCTGACCCGGCGGTCCTCGCCATCCAGCAGGTTGGCGGCGACGATCTCGAAGTCGTTATAGGCGGTATGGGTGAACGCCCCACGGCCATTGCAGTCACCCAGCGCCCACACACCGGGGGCTGAGGTCTGCAGGTGGTCATCCACCGTAATGTACCCACGTTCGTCCCGCTCAATGCCGGCGGTGTCCAGGCCCAGGTCGTCCGTATTGGGGCGGCGCCCGATCGCCATCAGGACGTGGCTGCCGACCACGCGCGCGTCCTTGCCGCCGGCCTGGAAGGAAACGGCGATGTCATCGTCCATGCGCTCGAACGCGATCCTGTCCGCGCCGGTATGCACCTCGATGCCCTCATCCTCCAGGATGCCGCGTACCGCCTCCGATACATCGGCGTCCTCACGCGCGATCAAGCGCTCACCCCGCTCGATGATCGTCACCTGCGCGCCGAAGCGCCGGTACATCTGTGCGAACTCCAGCCCGATGTAGCTGCCGCCCACCACCACCAGATGGGCGGGCAGGGCATCCAGCGCCACGATGCTGCTGTTGGTCAGGTAGGGTACGTTCTGCAGGCCGGGCATCTCCGGCACCGCTGCACGCCCGCCCACGTTGATGAAGATCCGCGGCGCGGTGAGACGCTCGCCGTTGACCACGATGGCGCCGGGCCCATCGAAGCGGGCGTGGCCACGGATCAGCTCCACGTTGGCCATCCCGGCAAGCCAGTCTTCATTGCCCTTGCGCGAATCCATGATCACTTTGCGGGCACGGGCCTCGACCACGGTCATATCCACGCTGACCGGGCCGGCGCTGAAGCCGTACTCAGCACCACGCCGCGCCATCTGTGCGGCATAGGCGCTGGCCACCAGCGTCTTGGTCGGCTTGCAGCCAGTGTTGACGCAGGTGCCGCCCACCAGGTGACGCTCGATGATGGCCACGCGCATACCGGCCGCGTCCAGCCGCCCGGCCAGTGATGGCCCCGCCTGGCCGGTGCCGATGATGATGGCATCGAAGGCGCGGGCGGCAGCAGCGGGACCCTGCGCGGAAGAGGGGTTCGACATGGGAAGACCCTTGTTGTGTGTACCAATGGCCATTCAATACACTCGTTGGCGTGAGCGCCACGCAGACCCAGCATCGCGGATTGGCGTTCTGGACGATTTTGTCTGCAACATCATGGAGAGAGCGTTGAACAAACTGGTTACAGGCGTGCTGCTTGCACTGATTCTCACCGGGTGTGCCAAGACGCCTGAGGCCCCGGACTCCAAGTCGCTCGCCGAAGCGCCGTTGGCGGCGCCACCGATACCGGCCAAGGCTTCGGCCCTGGGCGGCCAGCGTGGCGAAGGCGCGCCTTATGAAGTGGTGGGAAGCGAAGTCTGGAATGTTCCCGACCCGGTTTCCGGGCGGACGTACCAGGTGTTCGTTGCGCTGCCGGCGTCCTATGCCGACAGCCCGGAGCGCAGATACCCGGTCCTCTATGTCACCGATGCCGACTACGCGTTTCCGTTGGCGCGGCAGATCGGCCGGCGATTGAACGTGGAAGGCCCCAAGCTGGAAGAGTTCATCCTGGTGGGCCTGTCCTATTCGGTGGGTGACGAAGGCATGCCCAGCCGCCGCCGCGATTACACCCCGACACCCAACGGCCCCAGCAGCGCACCGACCAACGCGGTGCATGGGGGGGGCGCTCCTTACATCACCTACCTGCGGGAGCAGGCACTGCCGTTCGTCGCCAGCCGCTACCGCACCGACGAAAGCCGGCGCCTGCTGCTGGGCCATTCCTACGGCGCGTTGCTGGGCAGCCAGATCCTGTTTACCGACCCGGGCATGTTTGCGGGCTATATCATGGGCAGCCCATCGTTCTGGTACGACCGCAATGTCATGTCGCGGTTCGAGAAGGACTACGCAGGCAGCCACAACGATCTGAAGGCATCGGTGTACATGTATGTCGGCGAGCGCGAAACGCCGGCCTTCGGCAACGACGCGGACATGGTGGCCGATGCGAAGAACATGCAGGCCGCGCTGCGCGCGCACAACTACCCGTCACTGCGCCTGAAGCTCGATGTGCTCAACGACGAGGACCACCTGAGCGTGGCCCCGCGCGGGTTGACGCACGGGCTGAAGTACCTGCTCGGCAAGCAGCCGGGAGGCTGACGGGATCACCGCCTGTGGAGGGTCAGGTCTGATCGTCCACAGGCGCCGCAGGGGCATTCGCCTTCACCGATTCAATCCCGCCATCGCGTGCGGTCGCGGTCGAGTAGCGCTCGCTGGTGCCGATCACCTCACCATTTCCTGCCTTGAGGTTGAACATCGGTTCGCCGTTGCTGGCGTTCTTGCGCTCGTAGCGACTGTCGGCCGGCGAATTTTTCCGCACCGATTCAATGCCGTTCTGCGCGCTCTGCTTGGTGGTGTAGCGTTCGCTGTGCAGGATGGGCTCGCCATTGCCTGCCTTGAGCACGAAAAGGAACTGGGGGCCGGAGCGGGTCAACAGAAACTTGGCAGCCATGGGACCTCCACCTGTCTCGCCAGGAATGGCGCAGGCAATGTGTTGCATGCGCTGGCGGGTGTCTATCCTGAAACCGACGTCCGCGCTTGGCCGCTCACTCGCGGCGAAGCTTGATGTCCACGTCGCGTGCCGTGTTCGAGATCAGCTGCAGCCCGAAGTCGCCGGTGCCATGCCGGGCCTTCACGAGCACATCCTCCCCATCGTCGGTCTCCACATGGAAGCCTTTGCCCAGCGCGACGCCCAGCGCATCACGCGCCGACTTGGCGATGTGGTTTTCCGATTGGCCATCCAGCACCGCCACGTCCACCTGCAGCGGTGGTGCATCTTTTGGCCAGACCCGGAAGCGGATCGTGCCATCGGACTTGGCCCGCTCGTCAAACGCGATCCGCCACTTGTTCGAGGCGCGTGGGCGTTCCGTTTCGGCCGCCGCTACCGTGGTCGGCGCGCCAGCCGGTGCCTGTGCGAACGCGAGGCAGGGGATGGCCAGCGTCAAGATGCCCGCCGCGCGCAGCAGGGCGAGGCGTAGGGAGGAGGATTTCATTGTCATGCTCCAGAAGGATGGCGAGAGCCACGCGGCCGACAGAGCGGATTTTCCGATCAACCGATTGCTATTGCATGCGTGTCAATGCGTAGCGAGACCCAGTAAAACTACGGCTGGCTGACCGCCCCCCGGCAGCTTGCGCCAGAACAACCCCCCGGCCATGGACCGCACCGTCCTGCTAGCTGAGGCTGTCATTCAGACGGCCGTACACGGCCGCGGGCGTATAGTCGATCCACACTACGTTTCCCCATGGCACCGAACTCTCCGGAGTTCATCACCGCAAGGATCGACGCAATGCCCAAGGGCTCAGACCTGCTGGTCGCCGCACTCGAAAACGAAGGCGTGGACCGCATCTTCGGCGTTCCGGGCGAGGAAAACCTCGACTTCCTGGAATCCCTTCGCAACTCCAGCATCGAGCTGGTCCTCACCCGGCACGAACAGGCGGCCGCCTTCATGGCCGCCACCCACGGCCGCCTCACCGGCAGGCCGGGCGTCTGCCTGGCCACCCTCGGCCCCGGCGCCCTGAACTTCTCCACGGGCGCGGCCTATGCCCACCTGGGCGCCTGGCCGATGATCCTGATCACCGGCCAGAAGGCGGTGATGAGCGCCAAGCAGGCCCGGTTCCAGATCGTGGATATCGTGGCCTCGATGAAGCCGCTCACGAAAATGACGCGACAGATCGTCAGCGCAGCGGCGATCCCGGCTACCGTGCGGGATGCCTTCCGCGTGGCCATGGAAGAGCGGCCCGGACCGGTCCATCTGGAGCTGCCGGAGGATATCGCCGGCGAGGAAGTGGAAGACGTTCCAGTCATTCCGGTCCACCCGCTGGAGCGCCCCATCGCCCACGCCGCCGCGCTCGACCGGGCCGCGGAAGCGATCCTGGCCGCCAAGCGGCCGCTGGTGATGATCGGCGCGGCCTGCAGTCGCCCGTGGCTGACTGAATCGCTCTCCACGTTCGTGGCGCGCACCCGGCTGCCGTTCTTCAACACCCAGATGGGCAAGGGCGCGGTGACCGGCGGCTCCAACCTGTATATGGGTACCGCCGCGCTTTCCGAAGGCGACTACGTCCACGAGGCCGTGGCGCGCGCCGACCTGATCATCGCCATCGGCCACGACACCGTTGAGAAGCCCCCGTTCCTGATGAAGGGCAAGGGCGGGCCCAAGGTCATCCATGTCGGCTTCCAGTCCGCCACGGTCGAACAGGTCTACCACCCGGATATCGAGGTGATCGGAGACATCGGCGCCACCGTGGATGGCCTCGCCGAGCGGCTGGAAGGCAAGGTGTCCGAAGACCAGGGCATGGTCGACCTGCGCCAGAAGATCCTGTCGCGCCTCAACGACCGTGCCGAGGAGGACCGCTTCCCGGTCACCCCGCAGCGGTTGGTGCACGACGTGCGTGAAGCCATGCCGGAAGACGGCATCGTCTGTCTCGACAACGGCATGTACAAGATCTGGTTCGCCCGCAATTACCGCACCCACGTGGCCAACACCTTGCTGCTGGATAACGCCCTGGCGACCATGGGCGCGGGCCTGCCGTCGGCAATGATGGCCTCGATGCTGTACCCCAACCGGCGCGTGCTGGCCGTGTGCGGCGATGGCGGCTTCATGATGAACTCGCAGGAGATGGAAACCGCCGTGCGGCTGGGCCTGAACCTGGTGGTGATCATCCTCAATGACAGCGCCTACGGCATGATCCGCTGGAAGCAGGCGGTGGATGGTTTTGAAGATTTCGGCATGCGCTTTGGCAACCCGGATTTCGTGCGCTACGCAGAAGCCTACGGCGCCAAGGGCAGTCGGGTCACGTCCGTGGAAGAGCTCGTGCCCACGATCGAAGCCGCCTTTGCCGGCGGTGGCGTGCACCTGCTGGACGTGCCGATCGACTACTCCGAAAACACCCGCGTACTGGTCGACGAGCTGCGCAACCGCACCCCCGATGTGGGCTGTGCGTAACCGCCACCGTTGACCACTGAATACAAGGAACCCCACATGTTGACCGTAGTACAAGCCTTCGACCGCGCCCCCATCCAGGACGTTCCGTTCGATGACGCCGCCGCGCTGGAGCGCAAGCTCGGCAATGCCGAACGCGTGTTCAAGGACCGCGATGGCTGGCTCAAGCCGCATCAGCGCATTGCCATCCTGCGCAGGCTGGCGGCCCTGATGGAAGCCAAGCGTGACCACCTGGCCATGCAGATCGCGCGCGAAGGCGGCAAGCCGCTGCCCGATGCCATTGTCGAAACCAACCGCGCCATCGATGGCGTGCACAACGCCGCCGATGAACTACGCAACTTCGCCGGCCGCGAAATCCCGATGGGCCTGTCGGCAGCGGCGGAGAACCGCTGGGCGTTCACGACCAAAGAACCGCTCGGCATCGTCGCCGCCATCTCGGCGTTCAACCACCCGCTGAACCTCATCGTCCACCAGGTTGCCCCTGCCATCGCGGTGGGGTGCCCGGTCATCATCAAGCCGGCCTCGACCACGCCACTGTCCTGCCTGGAGTTCGTGGCGATGGTCCACGAGGCCGGCCTGCCCGAGCCGTGGTGCCAGAGCTTCATTCCGGAAGGCAACGAACTGGCCGAAGCGCTGGCCACCGACAAGCGCGTGGCCTTCCTCAGCTTCATCGGCTCGGCGCGGGTGGGCTGGTCGCTGCACTCCAAGCTGGCCCATGGTGCACGCTCGGCGCTGGAACATGGCGGCGTAGCACCGGCCATCGTGGACCGCAGCGCGGACCTGGCCAGGATCATCGAGCCCATCGTCAAGGGCGGCTACTACCACGCCGGCCAGGTGTGCGTGTCCACCCAGCGCATCTTCGTGCACAACGACATTGCCGAAGACTTCACCGAAGCCCTCATCGCACGTGTGGAGAAGCTGCGCACCGGCGACCCCACCCTGAAGGACACCGAAGTAGGCCCGCTGATCCAGCCGCGCGAAGCCGACCGTGTGGCCGAATGGATCGACGAGGCGGTAAAGGATGGGGCCACGCTCGCCACCGGTGGCAAGCGCCTTTCCGAAACGACGTTGCAGCCCACCGTGCTGCTCAATCCCGCCGATGACGCGAGAGTCACTACGCAGGAGATCTTCGGGCCGGTGGTGGCGGTGTATCGCTACAGCGCGCTGGACGAGGCCATCGCACGCGCCAACTCGCTGCCCACCGCGTTCCAGGCCAGCATCTTCGCCCAGGATATCGACGTGGCCATGCGCGCGGCCAACCGCCTGGATGCCTCGGCCGTGATGATCAACGACCCTACCGCGTTCCGCACCGACTGGATGCCGTTTGCCGGTCGCCGGGAATCGGGCTATGGCACCGGCGGCATTCCGTACACCATGCGGGACATGTCGCAGGAAAAGATGATCCTGATGCGCAGGAGCTGAGCCCAAGGCCCGGAAACGGTATGTTTTCTGGGCAGGGCACAGTAGTTGTACGGGGGCGCAGGGGTAGGGCAGCTGATGCAATAGCACTGCATCCGCCGCCCGCCCTGTTCTGGAGAGTCACATGCGCTTCCTGGCACGTTCGTCTTCCGTCACGCTCATCGTTGCAGCGCTCGCCACCAGCGGGTGCCAAAGCACTCCGCCGCCTGCTGAACCTTCAGCGCCTGCGCCCCGGGCGTTGCCGGGCCCCATGACAGCGGCATCTGCCGGGGTGACGTTGCAGGGGCAGATCACCGCCATCGATACCCGCACCCGCGCGGTGACGGTCACCGGTGCCGACGGAGGCAGCCTGGACTTCATCGCCGGCGCCGACGTGCGCAACTTCAACCAGCTGAAGGTGGGCGACAAGGTCACCCTGGATTACCAGGCCGCCGTCGCCCTGGACCTGCAGCCGGCAGGCAGCGCGCCGGTCGGCGTGACCCAGTCTCAGGCCGGTACCGTGCCGATCCGCGGCGCCACGCCAGGCGGGGCGCGTTCGAACACCATCGAGATCGTCACCGAGGTGGCGGCCGTGGACCCGGTGGCCAACACCATTGCGCTGCGAGGGCCGCGCGGCAACACCCAGATCATTGCGGTGGAGCGCGAGGACCTGCGGGCCAAGCTCCCCAGCGTAAAGCGCGGCGACCTGCTCAAGATTTCCTATACCGAAGCCGTCGCGCTGGGCATCCGCCGCGACAGCCCCTGACACAACGGCGGGGGAGGCCCGGGGCAGGTGGGTGTACGCCTGCCCCGGTGGGGCACTTGACGGGCCAGTGGGGCAGCCTTGAAGATCGGCGTATTCAGCCTGCATCCAAGGATTGACCATGTCTGGCTTCATCGGTGACCTGTTGGAAGGCATTGTCGATTTCGTGACCGACATCTGGGTGCTTCGCCGGCAGCGCGCCGCGAATGGCCGGGGGGCGAACTCGTGGAGTGAGGATGCAGCGGATACGGCTGTGTTCAATGCCTGGGTGATCGGCTTGTCGATCCTGGCCCTGGCTGCCGGCAGCATTATGGTCTTCGTGCTCAAGCTGCCGCTGTGGATGAGCTTTGGGCCGCTCCTCGCGGTTGGCGTCTACGTGGGCTACCGTTGGATTGCGCTGACGCGCGCTTGATCGCGCACCGTGCGCCGAATGCGTCACGCGTTCGGATTCGCCGAGTCGAACACTTCTAGCGCGGCGAACGCCTCACTCGTGACCGGGTGCCAAGAAAAACACGCGACAGCGCACGGAATTGCGTGCCAACGGCCCGTTCCACGCCACGCATAGATGGCGCCGATCAAACGCGGCCAATCGAAAGATCAAAACAACTTCCGCTATGCTTACGTCCGCGACATGGTTGTGGCTCGGAGCGTAAGAACTCCCGTGGAACGATGCAATCAAGACGTGCTATGTCGGGAGGGTGACGAAATAAAACACCTTCGCGGAAATACGTTGCGCCGGTCCACGCGGTTCTTAACCTCCCGACTCCCTCGCCATCCCGGCGAGGGAAGCTTCCCAACGGAGGTTCCACCATGTCCAGCCATTCCACCGACGCATCCTCTAGCGCAGTCGCCAGCCAAAAGCTCTGGTGGCGTAAGCCCAGGAGCGTCATGACCAACGCGCTGCACCACGACGGCCTTGTTACGTTTCCCGGCTGTCCACCCATTCCCTGCCTGAAGCTACGCGGGCTGTGGATTCACGCATTAGGCATCGAGCCTGGCACTCGGCTGTACGTGGAGACAAAGCCGGGCGTAATCGTGCTTTCCGTGGATGCGCCGGCCGCAGCCAGTGCAACTGTTGTTGCATATCGAAAGCTGGGGCGCGGCCACATCACACTCGATATGCAGTGAAGTTCCAGCAGCGCGAGTCGTTGGGTGTCCGCCTCTTGCCGGAGTCGGACATCGGGTGGAGACGAGCTTGGCCTGATGACGCCTGACTGCTTTGCTCATTGAGGATTGGTCGCCAGCAGTAGCTTGCGCGAGCAGCTATGTGCTCTCAGTGGCTCCCCGAGGGAGCATGAGCTCTAGTCCGTATTCGACGGAGGAAAGGAAGCTGACTTCGGCGACGGCCAGGTCAGCATCTCGAAATGAGCCGCTCGTGCACCTTGAGCGGAATAGCTCAAGCCAGCCTGACGGCGGACCATCAGTAGGGCCGTGACTTATCTGCAGGAGCAATACTCCGTCCGCGCCGCCACAAGTAAGCTGTAATTTCGCATTTCCAACTCTTACCGTGGTAGCGGAGCCCGTCGAGGTCATCGACGAAGGCTCGTCCGAAACGTCAAACTTCCTCGCTCCGGCAAGAGCGCGGAACTGGTCTAGCGCATCTTCGACGGTCACTATGTTCACAGTTCCCCTCCAGTGGCGACTTTCCACCATTGATTGGCAGATTGAGTATTCAAGCGTGTGCTAGGTAAGTAATGGAGTCAGACCGGTAGCCTGGCCACAGGAGATTGGAGTCTGCAAGATATGACAGTCAGGCCTGCGTAAGCTGTAACCACCATCACTAGAGCATCGCCTTGTAGCCCTCAAGGCACTTCACCGTCTGAGCGAGTTCTGCCTTAAGCAATACGTTGAAGAGCTCTTCTATAGTCAAGGGCGGGCTCTTGAGCGCGAGGCGCATGTTCCGCACCGCGCCTAATACCTGGGCTTGGTGCAGATCGAATACGTTCTCCACAAACTCGTCCGGGTGTTGTACTTCGAGCCCCCAGCGTTCCAACGCTGCTGCGGGAAAGTCCTTGAGGTTGTAGGTGACGATGACGCTGGCGCCGCAGCGAATGGCCGCCGCTACAACGTGCCGGTCACCTGGATCAGGCAGACCCTCAATGCCGTCAATCAATGGCGCGTAGTCGGCCACCAGACAGTCTTCAACGGCATCATTCATTTGCTGTGCTGTACGGTCGAGCCGTTCCCGCGTGAGGTCGGGGCGATTCGCCAAAAGGTTGCGTATCCATTCGTCATGGATGTCCCCGCTCCAGCGTGCGCGAAAGCAGCGGGTGCAGGCCAGCCGCATCAGCAGGTCGCGGACGTTCGCTGGGTATAGAACGCATGCGTCAAATACCGCCGTGAATGTAGAGCTGTTCACTCGTAACCCATTCGCAGTTCCTGGGCTTCGGCGGCCAGGTTGTCCAAGGCCGACTGACTTGCCTCATCGCGCGCCTGCTTATACGTCATCAGGTCGTCGAAGCGAATACGGCGGTGCTTGCCTGTCTTGTGGAAGGCAAGCTTGCCGGTCTCCAGCAACTTGACCAGATAGGGGCGCGATACATTAAGAAGATCAGCCGCTTCCTGGGTAGTCAGCTCCGCATGTACGGGCACGATTTTCACGGCGTTGCCATCCGCCAGTTCCGATAGGATTTCGCTGAGCAGCTGCAGGGCCGCCATTGGCAGTTGGATCGGGTGGAGCCGGCCCTGAGAGTCGACCAGTTGGACCAGTTTGGTCTCGAATCCGGTGGCCAGATAAGCAGCCAGCTCACGCTGAGCGGTCGTGGCCGCTTCGATATCTTGGGTGCGGGGAAGGGTTACTTGTCGGGTCATGGTCTTCTCCGTCGCGAGCACAGCCAATGGGTGCGGCTGGGGCGCCCATTCTATTCGCAATATTCGCAATTCGCAATATTCGAAACGCTGGCGCTTGCACGGCTGGGCTCGTCCGGCTGTCCGAGCTGACCGGCCTACCTCCCCAGCCTGATCGACCAGATTAGAAAAGAGGCCCAGATCGCGAGCATAAGAAGCGTCCACCCGGCAAGCTCCGGGAACCTGCGGCGGCCGGACACAGCGACCAAGAGCGTGAATACTGGACCAAGAACGCCCATCTCGATCAGCAGGTTCCGCCAGAGATAGAAGTTGTCGAACGCCAGCGACCCTGCACTTGGAAGAACGCCGGCCGGGATGCTGACTCCACCATCGAGAGGCCAGAACAGCGGAACAGCGTGAGCACCCACCAGCAGGTCGAGCAGCGGGTGGGACATGCCGGCGGCCAGCAACCATCTGAGCTTGAGGTTCACGGTGACAAACCGCGACAGGGTGAGTTTGACCAAAAGCGTGGCACCTACCGCCACGAGAAGGCTGTGACTGAACCGAGGAGCTGCCGCGTAGTCGAAAAACCAGACAGCGAAGTAGTCCAGATCTGGCCCCACAGCCAAGGCAACGAAAGGAACCGCCGCCCAGCGCGACGAACCGCGTTGCTGCGCGTTGCAGCACAGGTACATTGTGAGTCCTGCCGAAGCATGGGCCACGATGGAAGACATCGATTCAGTTGTTGGTGATCAGCAGCGAGCTTGACCCGGCCGTATGGGCGGCTGATGGTGCCTGTGTGTGGCGGGGGTGAGGCCTGAGCCGAGCGGGGCAGGGGATCAGGCGGGCCTGTTGGCGGGGCCAGTTGTGGGGAAACCGGCACTGAACTAGGCTCGCAGCAGATGAGCTTTGCGGCTCGGCTTGAATCCGGAGTTGGTAAGGGGGGAGGATGTTTCGCCGTCAGTTGTTCTATGTCCAGGTGCACCAAGACCACTTCACTGCCCGCGCCGTCGGTGGAGACAGAGCTATTCATCGCCAGCGCTCCGCCCTTGGTAATCGAGCGGGTCCGACCAAGGACTTCTCCGCCGTCCGGGCTGAGCTAAAAGCAATCTTCTCGGAGCTCAAGACCGGCTTCTCATTCGTCAGGCCGTGGGCGCTTCTCCACTTTGATCCGGTCGAGTACCCGATCACGAAGGAAGAGCTCGCTGCGTTCCAGGCGGCGGCCATGCGGAGTGGCGTTAGCTTCTGCTGGCTCTCCACGTGGGAGCATCCTCATGAAGACAAGGAATTGTTGGATATGTTGAAGTAGGAACCGGCCCAACGGGCGTTGAACCGGAGGAGAGGCGCGGCAATGCGTTCAAGCTGATGCAGCTACGCGGAACTGGGTCAGCCAGATCTGTTGCAGTTAGGGACAGGGATGACAAACGGTTCGGCAGCCAGGAACGGCTCCAGTGATGCCATGAAGCGTGCGTGCGCTACCCGAGCGCACGCGAACTGGCGCCCCAGGTGCGGGTCTTCATCGACTGGCTGGTGGAGCGTATTAGGCCTGAGCCCTATTGGGACCGGGGGTTGTTACGTTGAGTTCGCCTGAGTATCGGCTTGAGAATGTCGCTTGGAGCGGGCGATCTGCGCTCGCTTGTTGGCCGGCCGCGCCTGCTCTAAGATCGGGCATCGGCCGGGGGGATCCTGCCGCAGCGTGTTTCCTTGGTAGTTCATGAGAGTCGAAGCCGCGTCGCGGCTCGTCCTGTTTCAGAAACTTGACCGCGAAGGGGAAGTCAATGGAATTGATCGGTTTCGCTATCGTCCTTTTCGTATGCCTGGGTATTGGCAAGGTCATCAACATCATGGCGCGCCGATTGGTGTTCAACGGCGCAGGTCTCTACCTTGCACTGTTTGCAGCCTTTGCAATCTGGAACATCTACCTGTCGTGGAACTCCACCCTCGATTCATTCCAGATGGGATACGCCCTCGGTCGCAACATCACGCCACCGCTCATCATCGCCTTGGTTGCTACTTACTTCTTCTTCAAGTTCAGGACAGACAAGGCGCATCAACTTCGTGTCCAGAAGCTGCGCCAGAGCAGGGCAGAGCTGAGTGTGACCCCTGACAACTGAGTCAGGCAGTCGTTGTCGCCAAGCATCCAAGGGCAAGGAAGAACATTGGCAAACCATACATACCGCTTGCTCCCCAGCGCCGCTCTCGGCCTGGCTGTCATCGCGGCCGCCGCGCACCTTGGCTGGGAATACACTCACGACGGCATCCGCAGCCACCATCTACTTAACCGAGCTGACCTGCCGACGATTTCCAATGCATGGGGCCTGCTGGTGCTGCCTGTGCTGGGCTGGCTCGCTGGCAGCGTCGTCGCGCGCAGGGCGTCGGTGGCACCCTCGGCGGCACGCAAGGCGCTGGCGGGCTTTCTTGGCGCGCTGGCTGCAGGTTCCGCATTGTCCGTGGCCTTCGTCGCCGGCAGCGAGTATGCCGCGGGAGCGGTGTTCCTGGGCGTGCTGCTCTCTGGACTGGTGCTTCCCACTTATCGGGCCGAGTACCTGTTCGGCTTCGTGCTGGGTATGACCTTCGTCTTCGGCTCCATTCTGCCCACTCTGTTCGGGCTTCTGGCAGTTGCCATCTCCGCCGCTGCACACCTGCTGCTGTGGCCAGCGGGAATGTGGGTATTGCGCCGCGCCCGCAGTCAATGAAGTGAACGGCATTGCGGAGCGGCCAGTCAGGCCGCTCCCTGCTGACGCGCTACCGGTTCAGGCCGCCTGCGCGGCCTTGGCGTTGCCCCCGGACTTGGCGATCATCGTCAGCTTCTCGTCGGTTGCCTTTTCTTCCGCAAGGGTTTCCAGCAGCAGCGGCAGCGCGTCCTTGTACCCAAGCTGCTTGGCGAGCGCGGCGATCGTGCCATAGGACGCGATTTCGTAGTGCTCAACCTTCTGGGCGCCGCCGATCAGGGCGGCATCGCGCACGGGGCCTTCCTCGATGCTGTCGATGGCCTCCTTGCCTTCCTCCACCAGCCCTTCCATGGCAGCGCACTTGATGCGCTTGAGCCGGATGCCGAGCAGTTCCACCACCTTGTCGATGCGCTCGATCTGGCCCTGGGTTTCCTCCAGGTGGGTTTCGAACGCGGCCGCCAGGTCCGGATTCGTCGCGGCACGGGCCAGGCGAGGCAATGCCTTGGTGAGCTGCTTTTCGGCGCTGTAGATGTCCGACAGCTCGTGGATGAACAGGTCTTCTGCGGTCTTGATCGCCATTAGGGTTCTCCGGGTGGGTGCTGAGTGAAGCACCGAACCTATGCCCCTTCCCGTGAGCTCCGCGCGCAGGGCTGTGAAGTGTTCTACACAGCCCGCTGCGCGTCACTGTTCGGTCGGCGGGCTGTCGCCCCGTTCATGCCACGGCGGAAGCTCCAGCGCGTGGCCCTTGAGCATGGCTTTGATGCGCGCGCACATCTCGCTCCTTTCCGTGTCCGCACATTGGTCGAGAATCTCCGCTGCAAGCTGTTCAAACTGCGGCCAGAACTGCGCCGGATGGCGCGTGTGCGCCAACCATTGCGCCAGCATCTCATCCAGCGCATCCAGCCGTTCCTGAGTCTCGGGTCGCAGGCTCATCCCGGCGGCGCCTCCAGATCAAGCGCCACACGGTAGTGGTGACCATCGTCGCGGAGCTGGACGGTCAGGTCCGGCTGCAGCACGTCATCCACATGCAGGGTGGGCTGCCCCCGCGCAGTTCGGGTCACCACGAACTCGTAGCGGCTGCGGCCGAACCGGTAGCTCAGTTCGAACGACGGCCAGTGGTCAGGAAGGCACGGTGCAAGCGACAGCCGGTCGCCCTGGCGGCGGATGCCGAGCAGGGATTCGACCAGCAGGCGATACATCCAACCGGCCGAACCGGTGTACCAGGTCCATCCGCCTCGGCCCACGTGCGGCGATACCGCGTACACATCGGCGGCCAACACATAGGGTTCAACGCGGTAGGTCTGGACCGCCTCCGGGTCGAGCGCGTGGTTCAGGGGGTTGATCATGCCAGCCAACTCCCAGGCTCGGGCCGCATCGCCCTGGTGTGCAAAGGCCATCGCTGCCCACACGGCTGCGTGGGTGTACTGGCCGCCGTTCTCGCGCACGCCGGGTACGTAACCCCGAATGTATCCCGGGTCTTCCGACGTCTTGTCGAAGGGCGGGTCCAGCAGCTGGATCAGCTGGGCGTCCTTTCGCACCAGATGCGTGTACAGCGAATCCAGCGCCTGCTGGGCACGCTCGGGCGCGGCGACGCCGGACAGCACCGACCAGCTCTGGGAGATTGAATCGATGCGGCATTCCTCGCTCTGTTTCGATCCCAATGGCGTGCCGTTGTCGAACCACGCACGGCGATACCATTCCCCGTCCCAGGCATGCTGTTCGAGGTTCTGGCGCAGGGTGTCGGCCTGCTCCTGGCACCAGTGCGCACGATGTTCATCGCCACGCGCACTGGCCAGCGCGATGAAGCGGCGCAGCGTGTCATGCAGGAAGAAGCCCAGCCACACGCTCTCGCCGCGCTGCTGGTCGCCGACACGGTTCATGCCGTCGTTCCAGTCGCCGCTGCCCATCAAGGGAATACCGCGTTCGCCGAGCATCCGGCAACCGCGCTCGAGCGCGAGCACGCAATGCGCATACATCGTCCCACGCAGTGCCGAAGGGGTCGGCATGTCGTAGTAGCTTTCCTCTTCCAGCGTCACTGCGCGGCCTTCGATGAAGCCGACCATTTCGTCCAGCACGGTGGCGTCGCCAGTGACCTCCAGGTAGCGGCATGCGCCCTGGGGTAGCCAGAGATAGTCGTCCGAGCACCGGGTGCGCACGCCACGCCCCTGCGGCGGGTGCCACCAGTGCATCACATCGCCTTCGGCGAACTGGTGGGCAGCGCACAGCAACAGGTGTTCGCGGGCCAGATCCGGCCGGGCGTGGATGAGTGCGAGCACATCCTGCAGCTGGTCACGGAAACCAAACGCGCCGCCGGACTGGTAGTAGCCACTGCGCGCCAGGTAGCGGCTGCCAAGCGTCTGGTAGACCAGCCAGCCATTGGCCAGCGCGTCCAGCGCCGGGTCCGGGGTGCGCACCTGCACGCTGGCCAGCACGTGGCGCCAGTGGATGCGTACGGCGTCCAGCGCATCGTTGGCCTCGTGGGCGCCCTGGCGGCCACGAACCAGCGCGAGCGTTTCGTCGCGGTCGCGGCCGGCGCCCAGGCGGAACGTGGTTTCACTGCGCTCGCCCGGCGCCAGTTCCAGCGGCACCTGCAGCGCCGCGCAGGGATCCAGGCCGGCGCCGGAACGCCCACCCAGGCGCTCGCGGCGCAGCGCCGCCGGTGCATGCAGGCCGCCGTTGCGGCCGATGAACTCCAGGCGGTCGCAGGTCCAGCCGCAGCCCTCGGCATCGGTATCGAAGAAGGCCATGCGCCCGCCGAAATCGGTGCTGTAGGTGTTGCGCGCCAGCAGCGCGCCGGTCTGCGGGTCGCGTTCGGTGACCACGTGCATGCGCGACTTCGCGCGCAGGTCACCCATCACCCATTCCACATAACCGATGGCCGACAGCCGCCTCGGCCTGCCCGACAGGTTGTGCAGCCGCAGCACCGAGTACTTCAGCGGCGCGGCGACGTCGACGAACACCCACAGCTCGCTGACGATGCCGTCTTCGAAGTGTTCGTACACCGTGTAGCCGAATCCGTGACGCGTACGGTACGCCCCGGTACCCCGGCGCGGCAGCGGCATCGGCGACCACACGCGGCCGGTATCCTCGTCGCGCACGTAGAAGGCTTCGCCGCCGGTGTCGGACACCGGGTCATTGAGCCAAGGCGTCAAACGGAATTCGTGCGCGTTCTCGAACCAGGTGTAGCCCGGCGCGCTCTCGCTGACCACCGTGCCCAGGCGGGCATTGGCGATCACGTTGGCCCACGGTGCCGGGGTCGGCGCGCCTTCGCGCAGCACCACCACGTATTCGCGACCGTCCTCGCTGAAGCTGCCGGTGCCGTTGTCGAACTGGCCGGCGCCACGGTAGGGCAGGAACGGCCACGGGTCGTCCATGTCTTCGTCGTGCGCCGGGGGCGGGGGCAGGCCAGGCTCCGGGCCCGGATCGGCGATGATGGGCAACCCTGTGGTCTGCTCCATCGAGAGTGCCAGTTCCTCCTGAACCGCCTGCGGCACCAACGCCGGAATCCGTTTCGCGGGAGTGGCTTGGCGCCCCACCTGTGCCACCAGGGTGCCATCCTCGTCACTGATCACCGCACGCGCTACGGCCTGCAACAGGATGCGGTCCTCGTGGGTCATGTTCTGCACCGGCCGCACGAAAATGCCGCCGGGGCGGTCGAGCAAGCCCGTCTCCGAACTGGCGGCCACCATGCCCAGGATCTGGTCCTGCAGCTCCTGCCGGTAGCCGGCCTTGCTGTCGTTCCAGATCACCAGGTCGGTGTTGAGGCCCTTCTGGCGCCAATAGGCATGCGCCTGCACCAACTGCCGGACCAGCTCCACGTTCTCTGCGTCGGTAACCTTGAGCAGCACGATGGGCAGGTCGCCCGAGATGGCATGGCCCCACAGCCCGGATTGTCCGCGCTGGTTCTGCTGGAGCACGCTTGCGCCCGCGCGCAGCAGTGGATTGGCATACAGCACGTGGCTGGCCAGGCGCTCATAGAGCTGCGCCTCGGCCTGGGTGGCATTGATCTGCCGGCGTACCACCTGGCTGTGTGTCCAGGCCAGGTCGAAGACGCGGTCGGCCAGGCGGCGGTCACGGTATTTGTCCAGCAAGGCCTCGCAACCGGGACGGTCGGCACCGATGCCATAGACCATGTCCAGCTGCACGGTCTGCTCAGGCTCCAGCACCACGCGCACACGGATGGCCACGATCGGGTCGAGCACCGAGCCGTCCGAACCGGAGAGGTCGGTGTCGGTGGTCAATGCCTGCGGCGTGCGCGGCGTGTTGCCGCGCCCGAGGAAGCGCGCCCGGTCGGTTTCGTAGGAGATCGACGCCACGTCGGCGTCATGCACGGCGACCAGATGGAACATCCACGGTGGCACTTCGTCGTGCGAGCGCGGCCGCCGGGTGCACAGCACGGCCTGCTTGGCGGCCACGATCTCGCTCTGCACGAACAGGTTGCTGAAGGCCGGGTGCGCATCGTCAGATGCCGCCGGTGCCAGTACCACTTCGGCATAGGTGGTGATTTCCACGGTGCGCGTGCGACGGCTGCGGTTGGTCAGGCGCAGGCGCCTGAGTTCGATGTCGTCCTCGGCGGAGATGGCCACCTGCAGGTGGCTCTCGCAGCCATGCAGTGCGCCACGGAATTCGGCCTTGGCGTCGGTGAAGATGGCCTCGTAGTTGTCCATCGGCACGCAGGTGGGCTGGTAGGCGGCCGACCAGAACTGACCGCTGTCCGCGTCGCGCAGGTAGCAGAACGTGCCCCAGGCATCGGTGGTGCCGTCCTCGCGCCAGCGCGTGAGCGACAGGTCGCCGTGGCGGCTGTAACCGCCGCCGGCGTGGGTGAGCATGCCGTGGTAGCGGCCGTTGGAGAGCAATTGCACTTCCGGACGCGGGCCCCCGGGCTTGCGCAGCACGCGCAGCGACGTTTCGTCCTGTCCCGTAGCGGCGTGCTCACCCAGCGATTCGACTTCATGCGGATGGAACACGCCGACGCGCGGAATGCGCTCCTGCAGCAACAGCAGCGTGGCCTGGAATTCAACATCGGCCACGAAGCGGCGCTGCATCGGCTGGTCGCGCAACAGGTAATCCAGCGACAGCAGGCCCATGCCCTGGTGGTGGGCCATGAACGACCGCAGCAGCACGTGGTCGTGCCCCGGCGGCACCCGGGCCGGGGTGTAGTCGATCGCTTCGTACATGCCAAAGCGCCCGGCGAAGCCCAATCCTTCCAGCGCCTGCAGGTTCTGGCAGGCCGCTTCCGGCGCCACCATCAGCGCCATCATGCTCGCGTAGGGCGCGATGACCCGATCCTGGCCCAGGCCACGCTTCAGCCCCAACCCCGGAACGCCGAACGCGCGGTACTGGTAGTTCAGGCGCGCATCCACGGCGTTGTAGCCGGACTCGGACACGCCCCATGGCAGGTTCAGGCTGCGGCCGTAGACGATCTGCGCTTCCACCGCATGCCGCGCGGTCTGGTCGAGCAGGGTGTCCGGGTAGCTGGGCATCACCAGCTGCGGCATGAGGTACTCGAACATCGAGCCACTCCACGACAGCAGCGTCGGCGTGCCGTTGACCTCGGTAAGCAGGCGGCCAAGGGCGAACCAGCTCTCCTGCGTCAGCTCCCCCTGGGCGATGGCCACGAAGGCGCACAGCCGCGCTTCGGAAGCCAGCAGGTCGTAGAAGCTGTTGTCGAGGCGGTGGTCGTCTACGTTGTAGCCAATGGAGAGCAGTTTGCGGGAGCGGTAAAACAGGAACCCGTATTCCATCAGCGAGAACTGCCCGGCGCGGTGCGCCAGGTCCTGCAGCTGCTCGATGCGTGCGCGTGCGTCCGCACCGGCCGTACCGGGCAGGGCGGCCAGCTGGCGCAGGCTGGGCACGGGCGCATCGGCATCCGCACTGGCATCGACCGGGATATCGGCGAGCGCCGCACAGCCGGCATGGCATTCGGCAGCGAACAGTGCCGGCCAATGCAGGTCACCGTCCTGCGGCGACACCGGTGCCGGCCACTGCGCCAGCACGGTGTCGGCCAGGCCGGCCAGCTCCTGCAGGCGGGCGAGTGCTTCGGCAGCACCGCGCGGCAGGTCGGCCCGCGTTGCCACCAGGCGCTGGCGCAGGTGGCTGAGCGCTTCGGCCAGCGGTGCGTCACCGGGGCGAAGGCGCTGCCGCTCCTCGTCCAGCACGCCGAGGGTATCGGCCAGGCCATCGAACGTGTGCGGCGCCAGTACCGGCGCGTCCACCAGTGCGAGCAGCCCCTGGCGTAGGGTGAGCAGGTGCCCGGCCAGGTTGCCACTGTCCACGGTGGAGACGTAACGCGGCAGCAGCGGCGCCAAGGTTTCGGTGTCGTACCAGTTCAGGAAGTGGCCGCGATGACGCGGCAGCTGGTCCAGCGTGCCAAACGCCAGCGCCGTGCGTTCAGCGACCGCGCCCTGCTGCAGGTAACCGAAGTCCCATGCCGACAGGTTGGCCAGCAGGGACAGGCCGATGTTGGTCGGCGAGGTGCGGCGCGCCACCACCAGCGCCGGATGCTCCTGGATGTTGTCCGGCGGCAGCCAGTTATCCTGTTCGCGCACCCAGGCCTGGAAGAACGACCAGGTGCGCCGTGCCAGCCGGCCAAGGAACGCCCGCTGCGTGCCGGACAGTTCGGCGACGATCTCGGCCGGCGGCCGGCCCAGCCACGCCATCAACGCGGGCGCGAAGGTCCACGCCAGCAGGAAGGGCAGGGCCAGCGGCAGCGCCTGCGGACGCAGGACGGCCACTACCGCCACCAGCGCAAGCGCCAGCAGCGATCCCGGCGCCATCACCCGCCATTCCGCGCCACGGTCGCCGCCCAGGCGGCGCTCGACTTCGCTGGAGGGATTCCACTGCAGCAGGTGGCGACGAGTGATGGCCATGCGCCACAGCGTGCGCAGCACCGCGCCGCCAGCCAGCAGTGCTTCGTAGGGCAGGCAGGCAATCTGCGTGGCAGCGCGCAGCAACGACTGCAGCGTGCCGCGCCCGACCTTGATGTAATGCGCTTCCAGCGGCGTGTCGTCCGGCACGCTCAGGGCATCGCGCAGCATGCCGATCAGCGGCGGCGCGAACCACAGGGCCAGTACCCACACGGTCCATGCGGCCGGATTCTCGGCGTACAGCCAACCCGCCACCAGCAGGACCAGCGCGGCGGGGGGCACCAGGCTCCGGCGCAGGTTGTCCAGCAACTTGCCGCGCGACAGCAGGCTGAGCCGGTTGCGTTCCCAGCCTGATCCCGGGCGCGGGGTCCACGGCATCAGCCAGGGCAACAGCTGCCAGTCGCCGCGGATCCAGCGCGCACGGCGCTTGGCGTCGGCGGCATAGCGTTCGGGGTAGTCCTCGTACAGGCGCACGTCGCTGACCAGGCCTGCACGGGCATAGCAGCCTTCCAGCAGGTCGTGGCTGAGGATGCGGTTCTCAGGCAGGCGGCCCTCCAGCGCATGCTCGAAGGCGTCCACGTCATAGATGCCCTTGCCCACGAACGAGCCTTCGTCGAACAGGTCCTGGTAGACGTCCGAGACCATGCGCGTATACGGATCGATGCCGGGTTCGCTGCCGAACATCCGGGCAAACCGCGAGGTGCGGCGCCGGCCCAGGCTGGTGCCCACGCTGGGCTGCAGGATGCCGTAACCCTCCACCACGCGTTGCAGCGTTGGATCGAAGCGCGGCCGGTTGAGCGGGTGGGCCAGGGTGGCGACGAACGCACGCGCCGCATCGCGCGGCAGCTGCGTATCCGAATCCAGGGTGATGACATAGCGGACGCCGCGCAGGACCTCCGCGTCACCGACGATGCACATGAACGCGCTTCCATCGCCATGGCGGAGCAGGGCATTGAGTGCGGCCAGCTTGCCGCGCTTGCGCTCGTGCCCCATCCACACCCCTTCACTGGGGTTCCATTGCCGGGGCCGATGCAGCAGGTAGAAGCGATCGCCACGTTCGGACGCGTAACGCTGGTTCAACCCCTCGATGCGCAGCACCGCGTGCGCAAGCAGGGCGTCGTCGGTCGGCAGCTGCGCTTCTGCGGCGTCGAGGAAGTCGGTCAGCAGCACGAAGCGCAGCTGGGGATCGCGGTTGGCCAGGAACCGGACCTCCAGCGCTTCGACCAGGACATCGATGCCGTCGGTGCTGGACAGCATCGACGGTACCGCGACCACGGTGGCGCAGGCCGCAGGAATGCCCTCGCTGAAATCCAGCTTGGGCAACGGCTTGGGAGCAACCAGCACGGTCGCGGTCCAGTTCACCAGCACGATGCCCAGCTCGCTGAACACCAGCAGCCCGAGCAGGGCAGCCAGCCAGATGGGAACCTCGCCACTGCCGGTGGCCAGCAGGCCCCAGGTGGCCAGCACCGCCAGCAGGGTGATCGGCAGCAGGTACAGCGCAAGTGGCACGCGGTGCGCAAGTCGCCGCGCCTTGCGGTGGCGTGGCGCTGCGTCGGCCACCGCGTCAACGGTGGTATGCAGGCCTTCGCCGACCAGCCAGTAGCCCACATGCGTGCGTGGCCCGTCGGGCGGGGTAGCGGCCCGTGCCAGGTCCAGCGCGATGGTCGCAACGCGTTCTTCGGCGATGCGGCTGCCGCGCGCGATCTTCTCCACCACATGGCGGTAGGCGTCGCGGGTACCGAAGTCCATCTGCGGATACACGGCCATCGGGTCTTCGCGCAGCCGCTGCTCGACCACGCTCATGTCTTCGACAAAGGTGCGCCAATCCATGGTGGACAGGAATCGCAGGCTGCCGATGCTGTTGCTGATTGACACCTGGTCGGAGGCCTGCTGCTGCCCTTCGGCGGCAACCAGCTCCTCGATGCGCTGCCCGGAGGCCGCTGCCCACTGTTCCAGCCAGGCGACGGGCATGGCCCATGCGCCGCCGCGGCCGTGCAAGGAACGGGTCAGCTCGGCGATGAACGCACCGGTCAACGGCGGCTCGGAGCGCGCCATGTCGGCCACCACCAGCACTACATCGGTGGGGGTGTCGGAGGCCGCGCGATTGAGGTCATCCGCCCATTGCGAGGCCAGCCGCCGGTCTTCTCCATCGCGCATCACCCGCGCGGCCATGCGCCGCAGGTTCTCCAGCAGGGCCAGACGCAGCATGATCGGAACGGCCCACAATTCGCCCAGGCTCAGCGGCGCGAGCGACTGGTAGGAAGCGATGAAGCGGCCCAGCGTATCGCCGTCTATCCGGCCATCACCATGTGCGATCGCCTGCATCGACAGTTCATACACGCGCGGCAACCCGGCCGAGGGGCCGGTGGCAAGCGACGGCAACTGCCGGCTGTAGCCGCGTGGCAGGTGGCGCCTCGCGGTCTGGATCTGTTCTTCGACCAGGTAATAGTTGTCGAGCAGCCATTCCCCCGCCGGGGTGACCGGGCGCTGTTCGCGCACCACGCTGCTGAGCAGGGTGTTGGCATCCTGCAGGACACGTTCGTTGGCCTGCAGGCGTTCCAGCAGGCGCTCGGGGCTGGGCCGCATCCGCACGCGGTGCTGGCGCGCAAGCGCGCGGCCGTAGACCTCCATCTGTTCAACGCTGTAGAGCGCGGCCCGCAGCGGACCCTCGGTGGCTTCAATGGCCGGAGCCGAGGCCTGGCGCTCACGCCAGCGCCAACGAACAAGCCGCCGCAGGCGAAGCCAACGGCCAAAAAGACGGCGAAGGTGGGGCATAGGATACCGGGGAGGGGGAGGCAGGTTGCGCCTTGCATCGTTGCATTTGGGGGGACGTGCACGCTGTGAAGGTCATATATACCTCCCATGCATTAGTCATATGCCACTCCTGCGCTTTTTCCATCAATCCCCTGCACGTAGATTCTCCTGACCCCTTTGTCACGGAGTGGAACATGCAGACACGCACGATTCCCCCCACTGCGGTGGCGGGCCTGAGGACTGCATTCACCTGTGTTGTGGCCGTGCTCTTTGCCGCGACCGCCATGGCCAGCGAGCCACTGCAGATCCAATCACAGGGCAGCGTGATCGCCGGCGGCACGGTACAGCAGCAGCCGGGCACGTTCGATCCGCTGGCGCCGACCAAGCCGGATGGCCAGAGCTACCACGGCGATCATGTCTACGCCTTCTACCAGGTGCCGGTGAAGGCGCGGCCGTTGCCCATCGTGATGTGGCACGGCGCGGGCCAGTCGTCCAAAAGCTGGGAAACCACGGCCGACGGTCGCGAGGGCTTCCAGAACCTGTTCCTGCGTCGCCGCTTCACCACCTATCTGATCGATCAGCCGCGGCGCGGAAAAGCTGGCCGAAGCATGGTCGAGTCCACACTGAAGCCCGTGGCGGACGAGCAGATGTGGTTCAACCAGTTCCGCATTGGCCTGTGGCCCGAGTACTTTCGTGACAGCCAGTTCCCCAAGGGCGAGGCCGCGCTTGAGCAGTTCTTCCGCTCGGTCACGCCCAACACCGGCCCCTATGACATCGGGGTAGTCTCCGATGGGGTGGTCGCTCTGCTGGAAAAGACCGGGCCGGCGATCCTGTTCACCCATTCGCAGGCTGGCGGCCCGGGCTGGATGACGGCAATCAAGAGCCCGAACGTGCGCGCCATCGTTGCCTTCGAGCCCGGCAGCAGCTTCGTCTTCGCCAAGGACGATGCACCGGCGCCGATTCCCAGTGCGTTCGATACCGTCGCACCCGTGGTGGTGTCGCCCGAGGAGTTCAAGGCGCTGACACGCATCCCCATCCTGGTGCTGTACGGCGACAACATTCCCGAAAAGCCGATGCGCATGCCCGCGCAGGACAGCTGGCGGGCGCGCCTGGAAATGGCACGCGCCTGGCGCGACGCCGTCAACCGTCAGGGTGGGAATGTCACCCTGGTCCACCTGCCGGAGATCGGCATCCGTGGCAACAGCCATTTCCCGTTCTCGGACCTCAACAACGTGCAGATCGCCGACCTGGTGAGCGATTTCCTGCAGAAGCAACATCTGGACGGTACGACCAAGGAGCACCACGAATGAAGCACCTGATGCGCGCCTCGCTGCTGGCAATATCCCTCGGCCTGGCAGCAGGCACCGCGTCCGCTGCGGACTACCGGCTCAATCCGTTCAAACTGGCCTACGAAGGTGCGATCACGCAGAACGTGCCCGGCGAGGTCAATGTCCACCCGGTGACCTATCCGCTGAATGGAATCGAGATCGCGGCCAATTTCTACACGCCGCCCAACTTCGATGCCGCCAGGAAATACCCCACCATCGTGATCGCCCACCCCAATGGCGGGGTCAAGGAGCAGGTGGCTGGCCTGTATGCACAGCGTCTGGCCGAGCAGGGCTACATCACCATCACCGCCGATGCCGCCTATCAGGGGGCAAGTGGCGGCCAGCCCCGGAGCGTGGACAAACCTGCGCACCGCATCGAAGACATCCACGGCATGGCCGATTTCATCAGCCGATTCCCCTGGGTGGACACCAGACGCCTGGGCCTGCTGGGCATCTGTGGCGGCGGTGGCTACTCGCTGGCGGCCGCCCAGTCCGACAAGCGTTTCAAGGCGGTGGCAACGATCAGCATGTTCAATTCCGGTCGCGTGCGACGCAACGGCTATGCTGATTCGCAGCTGGCCACCCTCCAGCAACGCCTGCAACAGGCCTCCGACGCGCGCGCACAGGAGCCCGCTGGCGGCGAAGTACTTTACTCCGGTAACGCCAACCTGACCGACGAACAGATCGCCAAGCTCCCCTTCGACCTGTACCGGCAAGGCTACGAGTACTACTGGAAGACCCACGCGCACCCCAATTCCACGTTCCGCTATACCACCGGCAGCCTGCTCGACCTGATGCGCTGGGACGCGATCAACCAGATAGAACTGATCAACCAGCCGCTGCTGATGATCGCCGGTAGCAAGGCTGACAGCCTGTACATGACCCAGGACGCCTTCGCCAAGGCAACCGGCACCACCGACAAAGAACTGGTGCTGCTCGATGGTGCCACTCATATCGAAACCTACTGGGTACCGCGCTACGTGGATGCCGCAGTGGGCAAGCTCAATACCTTCTATGCCCGGACACTGACCCAATGACCGATCAACGCACTTCCACTGGCCGCAACGCGGTACTTGGCCTGGCACTGAGCGTGGCCGCTCCGTTCGCCGGTGCGGCCGAATCGGCGACGCAGCAGATTGCCCGTGCCGGCACGCAGGCTTCGTTCGCAGGCCCAGCGGAAAACTTCATCGGCAAGGTCCGCGTGGACCCGCTGTTTGCCGCCGACGCAGAGGTTCAAGCCTCCTCCGCCTACGTAAGCTTCGAGCCAGGCGCGCATTCGGCCTGGCATACCCATCCGGCCGGGCAGCGCCTGGTGGTGACGTCGGGCGTTGGGCTCACGCAGGAATGGGGCAAACCGGCACAGCGGATCCACCCTGGTGATGTGGTGGTGTGCCCGGCCGGCGTGAAGCACTGGCACGGTGCGGCGCCGCACAGCGCGATGACCCATCTTGCGGTCACAGGCGTGGCCGAGGGCAAGACGGTCACGTGGATGGAACAGGTAAGTGACGGGCAATACAGCGAGGCGGCTGCGATCTTCGATGTGGCGGTTGCGGGTGCTTTGTCGGCCCGGCAGCAGGCGATTCCGCTGATCGCCGCTGCTGCGGCTACCAGCAACCTCCCGCAGCTCAATGCAGCCCTCAACCGCGGGCTGGATGCAGGGCTCAGCATCAGCGAAGCCAAGGAAATCCTGGTGCAGATGTATGCCTACACCGGCTTTCCGAAAAGCCTCAATGCCCTCGGCGAGTTGATGGAGGTGATGGAAGCGCGCAAAGGGCAGGGTATTGCCGATGCGCCCGGCCAGCCACCCAGCGGCGAGATTCCGGTGGGGGCGGCGCTGCGTGCCGTGGGCACAGCCAACCAGACCCGCATTTCCGGCGCGCCGGTAACGGGCCCGGTGATGGAGTTCGCCCCGGTCATCAACCAGTTCCTGCAATCGCACCTGTTTGGCGACATCTTCGAGCGCGACAACCTGGACTGGCAAGGCCGCGAACTGGCCACGGTGGGCGCGTTGGCAGCCATGCCTGGCGTGGAAGCGCAGTTGCGCTCGCATATGGCCGCCAGCCAGCGTGTAGGGTTGAGCCGCGAACAGCTGGAACACGTAGTCCAACTACTGGCCCATAGTGGCGACCCGGCCGCATCTGCGCGCGCAGCGAAGGCGCTGGAACAAGTCTCGACACCTTCGCCCTGAGCAACTGCCCTCAGCCCGGGTAGCGCAGGGCGTCACGCAACAGCGTGAACGCTGGCGAAGACTGCCGGCGGCTGGGGTAGTACAGGTGGTAGCCCGGGAACGACGGGCACCAGTCCTGCAGTACGTGCACCAGCGTGCCGGCCTGCACGTGCGGGCGCACCAGGTCTTCGGGCATGTAGGCCAGGCCCAGCCCTTCCAGCGCTGCGCCCAGGCGCAGGGCGACGTTGTTGAACACCAGCTGGCCTTCCACCCGGACCTTGAGCTCCTGGCCCTTTTTCTCGAACTCCCAGGCGTAGATGCCGCCGTGGGTGGGCAGGCGGATGGTGATGCAGTTGTGCTGGGTGAGATCGTGCGGCGACTTTGGCTTCGGGTTGCGCTGGAAGTAGGCCGGCGAGCCCACCACCGCCATCCGAAGGTCCGGCCCGACGCGCACGGCGATCATGTCTTTGGCCAACTGTTCGCCCATGCGGATGCCGGCATCGAAGCCTTCGGCCACGATGTCGGTCAGGCCGTAGTCCACGATCACTTCGATATTGAGGTCCGGATGCTGGGGCAGCAGTTTGCCCAGCACCGGTTGCATGACCGTAAGCGCAGCATGCTCGCCGGCGGTGATGCGCAGGCGCCCTGCAGGCTTGTCACGGAAGGCATTGAGTTGGGCCAGCTCGGCATCGATCTCCTCGAAGCGCGGGGCGATCACCTGCAGCAGCTGTTCGCCCGCTTCGGTCGGCGAAACGCTTCGAGTCGTCCGGGCGAGCAGGCGCACGCCCAGCCGCTCCTCCAGCTGGCGCATGGACCGGCTGAGCGCCGGCTGGGACATGCCCAGCTGGGCAGCGGCCCGGGTAAAGCTGCGCTCACGCGCCACCAGGGCAAACATCGCCAACTGGTCGTAATTCTCGATGGCCATTGATGCGCTCCGGATATAAGCGATATCCGATTATGCCCCTGCAAGTATGTTTTTTGGGGGCGTAGATTGGCCCCATGACCACTCCATCCCCAAACCCCGGCCGCCGCGCGGTGGTGGCTGCACTGGCGTCGCTGCCGCTGGGATGCACTGCAGCGGACCCCGAACAGCAGGCAGCATTGGCGTCCTCGACCCGGACGCTGGTGGCGTACTTCTCGCGCTCGGGAAACACGCGTGTGATTGCCGGGTTGATCCATCGCAGCCTGCCGAGCGACCTGTTCGAGATCCAGGCGGCAGAAGAATACCCGGCCGACTATCTGGAAACGGTAGCGAAGGCCAGACAGGAAAGGGACGACGGCGTTGAGCCTGCATTGCGCGCGTCCATCGACGACATGAGCCGCTACGACACCGTGTACCTGGGATTCCCGATCTGGGGTGAAACCGCGCCTCCGGTGATCCGATCCTTTCTGTCACGGCACGAGATGAGCGGCAAGACCGTCGTGCCCTTCACTACCCATGGCGGTTATGGCGTAGGCAGCAGCCTTCGCGTGCTCGCCCGCCATGCACCCAATGCTCGCATCCTGGACGCCTTCACGATGGAAGCCGATCAGGAGCGCAGGACCATGGAGACGGTCAACGCCTGGTTGGCTACTCCCCCCACTGTTCGATGAGGACGCCACGATGAAAACCCGCATTCTTGGACAAGGCCTTGCAGTTTCCGCCCTCGGCCTGGGCTGCATGGGCATGAGTTCGGGCGACGGCCCGGCGGCAGACAGGCAGGAGATGATCGCGCTGATCCGCACGGCGGTGGAGCGGGGCGTTACCCACTTCGATACGGCGGAGGCCTATGGCCCGTTCGCCAATGAAGAGCTGGTGGGCGAGGCACTGGCGACGGTGCGCGACCAGGTGGTGATCGCCACCAAGTTCGGTTTCGATATCGACCCGGTAACCGGTGCGCGTGGACCGGGCACCAACAGCCAGCCGGCGCATATCAAGGCGGCCGTTGAGGCGAGCCTGAAGCGGTTGCGTACCGAGCGCATCGACCTGCTGTACCAGCACCGGGTAGACCCGGCGGTGCCGATTGAGGACGTGGCCGGTGCGGTGAAGGACCTGATTGCGGAAGGGAAGGTAGGGCACTTCGGGCTGTCCGAAGCAGGGCTGCAGACCATCCGTAGGGCCCATGCGGTGCAGCCACTGACGGCCGTGCAGAGTGAGTACTCGCTGTTCTGGCGCGAGCCGGAAAACGAGCTGCTGCCCCTGCTGGAAGAACTGGGCATCGGCTTCGTGCCCTTCAGCCCATTGGGCGCCGGGTTCCTCACCGGCAAGATTGACGAGCACACCCAGTTCGACGCCAGCGATTTCCGTAACGTGGTGCCGCGCTTCTCTGCAGAAGCCCGCAAGGCCAACATGGCATTGGTGGATGTGGTCAAGGCACTGGCCGTCGAGAAGGGTGCCACGCCTGCGCAGGTTGCCTTGGCTTGGCTGCTGGCACAGAAGCCGTGGATCTCACCCATTCCCGGCACGACAAAGCTGCACCGCCTTGATGAGAATCTGGGCGCGTTGGACCTGATTCTGGAGCCGGCCGACCTGCAACGGATCGATGGCGAACTGGCCCATATACGCATCAGCGGCGAGCGCTTGCCCGAAGCTGCGTTGAAGATGACGGGTAGGTAGGCGGGTACTTCGCTGGCATGATGCCGGAAGTCAGGATCAGGGAGTGGACTCGCAGAATGCAGGTTTCTTCTCGAGTCCTGAAGGGAAGGCTGTCCCGCTTGTTGCCGGAACCGGGCAGCCCTATGATCACTGCGTAGGCTGGGCCCGGATCTGGAAATTCCACACATTGGAGGTGAATGATGAAGGCAGTAGCCGGTTTCCTCTCGCTTTTCTGCGTGTCAATTTCCGTATCAGCAGCCACCCCGGTATCAGTGCAGTTCACAGGCGTAGTACAGCAGGACGCCTTGCCGCCTGTTGCACTGGATCTGCAACTGCCATCCCAGCAGGCAGTAACCGTTCAACTCTCCAGCGGCTTCAATCTGGAGCTCACAACGCCTGGAAACCCAGCCAGTCCAGATGGGGCCCGCATCAGGCTGCTGTCGTCCAAGGGAGAGGTAATGCACACGGCTCGCGTACCGGATGCTGGCCTTGCCAGCGTCTCCTTCGCTTACCATGTATGCGCGGGTAGTGTCACGTACATGTCCCCGGCGCCAGCCGTCGTGCCTGCCTGCAGGGTGTCAGCCCGGCTCTCTCGCTGACTGACGCAGGGCGGGCTGGTCCTCTTTCAGCGACAACGGCCGCGCCATGTCTCTCATCCAGCCCCAGAGGATGTAAAAAATGGGGCTGGTGGTGAGAACCCCGATCGACAGCAGCACAACGCCGTAGTTGAACAGCCGCTGCGGGTCGCACTCCAGCGGTCCGCTATTGCCCTTGCCCATCCGGACACAGCCGTGTTCCGGATAGGCAACGGCGTAGGCGCCCCAGACGAACAGGCCGGCCAACAGGGCGAACAGCAACATCACGCCCAGCTCTGCATCCTTGTTTCCCAGCCGCTCCCACCGCTGCGCCAGCCGCAGGTTCAACATGGGGCACCGGAGAGCTGCTGCTGCTCCTGCCGCAGCCAGTGGCAGAATGCTTCCACCTCGGGGCGCTGTTGGGAGACGTCACGGCGTATCAGCCAGAATGCATAAGCATTCTCCAGGCCCACGCCAAGCGGCTTCACCAACCGGCCTTGCCGAAGGTCGTCGTACACGAGGGGAGCGAGGCCCAACGCAACACCCTGGCCTGAAACTGCAGCTTCCTGGGCAAGATAGATGCTGGCGAGGACAGGCCCCGACGCGGGGTTTACCTTTGTGGCACCTGCTGCCGCCAACCAATCCGACCACGCAGGAGCCCCTGGGCGGCCTGTCGCGCCCTCATCGTGCAGCAGTGTGTAGTGGCGCAGATCGTCAGGGTGTTTTAATCCGTGCGGGCTGGCGCCCAGCAGCGCGGGCGAGCAAACGGGGAACGCAGGTGCCTGCATCAGTAAATCTGCACGGACGCCAGCGTACTTGCCCGCTCCATAGCGGATGCCCACATCAAATCCCCCGCGCAGGAAGTCCGCGTGCTCGTCGCTGGTGTCGATCCGCACCCGTGCGTCCGGAAATGCCTGCTGGAACCGGTGCAGCCGTGGCACCAGCCACTTGGCCGCGAACGATTCCATGGTGGTCACCCGCAGTACGGCCGGCGCCCGGTTCCGGGCACGGTCCAACGCCAGGTCCAGCTGTCCCAACAGCTCACCCACCGTTGCAGCCAGTTCGACGCCTTCCGGCGTCAGCGTCACCGAGCGACGGTTACGCTGGAACAGGCTCACGCCAAGGTGTTCTTCCAGATGCTTTACCTGGTGGCTCACGGCCGCCGGGGTGACGAACAACTCACTGGCCGCGCCGTTGAAGCTCAGGTGGCGCGCCGCCGCTTCAAACGTACGCAGGGCATTGAGCGGGGCGGCGGGTCGGGTTTTCACAGGCGCCTGGCAGAGCGGAGTCGTCCGCATCGTATCGCATTAGATTTTCTAAGGCGAAGGGCAAAACAACTCGTTTGTCGCGCCCCGGCGGGTTGGCCACGATGCCCATCCTGCCAACAGGGTGTCCGTAATGCGAATCCAGGAACTGGCTACAGATGTCGTGATGTTCGTCGGTGACGAGGTGGAATCGGTCGCCACCACATTCATGGATGGAGAGCGGGCGCTGCTGGTCGACTCACTGGGCAGCGAGGCCGATGCCGCCCGGGAGCAAGAAGCATGAATGACCTCAACCACCGTCGGCGCTTCCTTGTGGGATGCGCGGGCGCGGCAGCGGCGACGCTGCTTCCGTTCGGGGCGCTGGCAGCAGCGGCAGTGCCCAGAACACTGCGCGCCCAGCGACTGGCATGGGCAGGAGTCCGCCTGCAATTGCCCGACAGCACGCTGTTCATCGATCCGCTGGTCAGTCCAGAGGCATGGGGCAGGGCACTACCTGACCGGCTGGTGCCAGTGGCCGATGCGGTCGGCGAAACCCACGTACTGGTCACCCACACCCATTCGGACCACTTCGATGGCACCGCAGTAGCGACCGCGCTCAAGAACGGCGGGGTGTTGGCGTATCCGGCAGGCTTGCAGCCCTCACCGTGGCCGCAGGGCGCGCGTGCCCGCCCCAGTGCGCTGTGGGAGCCGCAGCTGCTGGGCGACTTCACCGCCACGCCGGTGCCTGCATCGGATGGTTACGGGGATACGCAGGTCTCATGGGTTGTCTCGGCCGGCGGGCGGCGCATCTTCCACGGCGGCGATACCCAGTGGCATGGCAACTGGTGGCGCATCGGCCGCCAGTTTGGCCCGTTCGATGCAGCGTTTCTCCCGATCAATGGCGCGCGCTTCGGCTGGCGCGAGCCGGCGAGTGGCCAGCCGGGCGTGCTCGCGCCCGAGCAGGCGGTGGCCGCTGCGGTTATCCTCGGCGCTAGGGTGCTGGTGCCGATTCACTACGGTGTCAGCGGAATGGACAAGTATGTCGAGGTGGATGATCCGCTTGGCAGGGTTCGCCAGGCCGCACGCGAGCGGGATGTCCCTTTGCAGATCATGGAGCCGGGCACGTGGTTGCCGTGGCCGGAAGGGAGCCTATGAAAGCGCTGAACTGCATCATCATTGCCTTCGCCGTATCGTCCCCGGCCCTGCATGCACATGCGGCGGAGCGTGCCAGCCCCAAGCGCCCCTCCGTCGAGCAGCTGCAGAAGGTCATCGTCAGCAGGTCGCCGCAGACCCGTGTGGAAGCAGCGGACAGCGACCGCATCACCGCACGCCGCATCGACATCGTTGACGAACAGGGCGTGATCCGCATGACCCTTTCGGGCCAGACGCCCGCGCCGATCATCGACGGCATCCAGTACAAGCGCGCCTTCAATGTGGCGGGCATGGTGCTGTACGACGACAAGGGCAGTGAGCGCGGCGGCTTCGGTACCGCGGACGTAGATGGCGGCATGGCCGTCCTCGCCTTGGACCACCCCGCCATGGATGCCATCGGCTGGCGCGTCTCACCGGATGGCGAGGTGCGCTTTTCGATCAACCAGGCACCGCCGTTGATTCGCGAACCCCGCCTGGACAACCGCCTGATTCCGGGCGTGCAGACACCCACACGGATCCAGATGGTGGTGGGTGCCGACGGCACGCCGGCCATCGCGCTCAACGACAAGCAGGACCGGGCCAGGCTGCGCTTGACCGTCACCCCGGAAGGCTACGGCGCCATCGAGTTCCTGGATGCGCAGGGCAAAGTAATCCATACGCTGGCACCAGAAGCAGCACAACAGTAACGCCAACCACTTTCATGGAGTCCGCATGGATACTGAAATCCGGCAGCACGAGGAAGCCCTGCGCGTTGCGATGCTCACCAGCGACGTGGAGGCCCTGGAATCCCTGATCGCAGACGACCTGATCTTTGTGGGGCCGTCAGGCGATGTTTTTCACAAGCAGGATGATCTTTCGCTGCACCGTTCCGGACGCCAGAAGCTCACCTTGGCAGAGTGGCGATCTGTAGAGATCTCCGCGCAAGGGCAGGCCGCTGTAACCTCGGTAACAGCCGAACTGGCAGGCACGTTCGACGGCGCTGCGTTCGCAGGGCACTTCAGGTACTGCCGCTTCTGGGTGAAAACGGCGAGCGGCTGGCAGGTGCTGGGAGGTTCGGTTATCGCGTTACCATCGGCCTGAACCCACTGCTGGACGCACCTCATGATGAAATCTGGCCTGCTGTTGATTGTGCTGATGATGTCTGCCGGGCAGGCCCTGGCCACGCCGTCATGGGGCGCGCCCAGTTCCAGCCCGGCCAACACCTCGCCGGCCGCGCTCAAGCCGGGCGAGTGGGTGTGGGGTGGGGATTCCAAAGCGATGGGCCCGATGGCGGTGGTGGTGAGCATCACCGAGCAGCGCGCCTACGTGTACCGCAACGGCCTGCTGGAAGCCGTGTCCACGGTGAGCACCGGCAAGCCCGGTCACGAAACGCCCACGGGTGTGTTCACCATCCTGCAGAAGGACAAGGACCACCATTCCAGCAAGTACAACGACGCCGCCATGCCGTACCAGGAACGTCTTACCTGGGATGGCATTGCCCTGCATGCCGGCGGGTTGCCGGGGTACCCGGAATCCCATGGCTGCGTGCACCTGCCCACCGAGTTTGCCCGGCGGCTGTTCGGTGCGACCAACATGGGCATGGTGGTAGTGATCGCCAAGGAGGGCGTATCCGATCCGACGCTGGTGCACCCCCGCGTGGCCAGCCCGATCGACCCGGGCACCGGCAAGGAAGTGCTGTCCGTACCGCTGGGCACACAGGAGGCGTTCCGTTGGCAGCCTGACGTTGCACCCACCGGCGTTGTGTCGCTGCTGCTCAGCACCAGCGACCGCCGCCTGTTCGCATACCGTGACGGCAAGGAGATCGGCCGTTCGCGCGTGGATTTCCGCGATGGCGCAGCGCCTGAAGGAACGCGCGCGTACATGGTTGCCAGCAGCAACGCGCCGGCAACCGAACCCTCATGGGTAGAGGTTGGCATCCCGGGCGAGGAAGCGGCCCGTGGCACCGTGGTGAGCCAGGCCGACGAGCAGCGCGTGCTGCTGCCCGAAGGGTTCCGTGCCGCGCTGCGGCCGCTGATGAGCCCGGGGGTGGTACTGCTGGTAACCGACCAGCATGTGCTGCCCGACACCACGGGGCCGGCATTGCAGGTGCTGAATGCCGAGCAGCCGGCGCTTTAATGAGACCCCCAGATGGGGGAGGCATTGCGAGCCCTGATTCTGGATGCGGCAACGGGCGGCCCGGTGGACGATCACGGCATGGCAGCAGGGCAGCGTACGCTGTCGCCCCCTCGCAATGACCCTATGAGGTGCCCCATGCGGTATAGATTATTTGGCCGGACCGGCCTTCGCGTCTCCACGCTTGCGCTGGGCACGGGCAACTTCGGCAAAGGCTGGGGTTATGGCTCGGATCGCGATGAAGCGCAGCAGATCTACTCCCGGTACCGGGAGGCAGGGGGCAACTTCATCGATACGGCGGACCAGTACCAGTTCGGCCAATCGGAAGAAATGCTGGGCGGGTTCATTGGCGGCGACCGCGACGATCTGATCCTGACGACCAAGTTCTCGCTGGGCGCCAGCCCCACTGCTGGCCTGCAGCGCACTGGGAACAGCCGCAAGGCGATGATCCAGAGCGTGGAATCAAGCCTCAAACGGCTGGGGACCGATCGGATCGACCTGCTGTGGGTGCACATGCCGGATGGCGTCACGCCAATTGATGAAATTGCGCGCGGGCTGGATGACCTCGTCCGCTCGGGAAAGATCCTGTATTCAGGTCTTTCGGATTTTCCAGCGTGGCGAATTGCCACCGCAGCGACCCTGGCCGAGCTGCAAGGTTGGGCGCCGGTGTCGGCCGTGCAGCTCGAATACAGCCTGGTGGAACGCACGGCCGAACGTGAGCTGTTGCCCATGGCCGCCGCCTTCCAGCTTGGCGTGGTGAGCTGGTCGCCGCTGGGTGGTGGGCTGCTGACCGGGAAGTACCGCAAGGGCGAAACCGGTCGCGCAGAAGGGCTGGGCGCGGTCATTCACAGTGAAAGCGACGAGCGTAAGACGCGCGTGGTGGACGAGGTGCTTGCGCTCGCTGAAACCACCGGGCTGCCTCCCGGCCAGATCGCGTTGGCCTGGGTGCTGGCCAAGGGCACGCTGCCCATCATCGGCCCGCGGACGCCCGCGCAATTGGAGGACAACCTGGGCGCTGCACAGGTGCAGCTGACGCCCGAGCAGGTCCGTGGGCTGGATGACGCAAGCGCGTTCCCGCTGGGTTTCCCGCACGATGTCGTTGCAGGAAGTGCGGGATCCCTCGCCGGCGGAATGCTGGAAAGGGTTGACTTTCCGGGCTGGATGGTCAAATAGCGGCTTGGCAGAACAGAGTCCGAACGCCGGTTCAGGTCTTCACAATCCATGTACGTATCACAGCGTCATGATTGGTCCGGCAGAGGGGGCTCTATTTACCTGAAGACCCAAGAAGGAGTACTGGAAATGATGATGACCAAGAAGAATGTGGTGTTGGGCGTGGCGCTCGTTGCCACCTTGGGCCTTGGCGGTTGCGCCACCTATAAGGACGAGTTTGCCACCATCAACTCGCGCCTCGACTCGCTGGACACGAAGGTGCAGGGCGCAGCCCAGAGCGCCGAATCGGCCAACCAGTCGGCCCAGCAGGCCAACCAGCGCCTGGATCAGATCGAAAGCCGCGTCCAGCGCCTCGAGTCGGTCCCGGCCAAGCGTCAGCCGCGCGGCTGATCGTTTGTTGCACACGCTGTAACGAACGACTGGAACATGGAGACCGGTGGCCTTTGCGGGCCGCCGGTTTCCTTGCTTGACCCGTAGTTGCTTCAAGGAATCCCCACGTTCATGCACATCCCTCCCGCTATCCGCGCCACGTGCAGTGTACTGGCATTGTCCCTGGCGTTCGCCGGGTCCGCCGTCGCCCGCACCCAGCAAGCCGCGCAGGAACCCACCCAGGAATCCGCCGAGCAACCGGTCGTGTCGAACGATCAGCTGCCGCCGGACCAGCCCGTCTCCGACACCGTCATTCAACTCGCCGGCTGGATCAAGGCGAGCCGGGACACGGAAGGCTATCCGTTCGCGGTGATGGACAAGGCCGCAGCCCAGATCCTGGTATTCGATGGCAAGGGCAAACTTCTTGGTGCCGCGCCGGGCCTGTTCGGCTCAGCGGTCGGCGACCATTCGGCCCCGGGCGTGGCCGGTCTGGCGCTGAAGGAAATTCCGGGCCGTGACCGTACCACGCCAGCAGGCCGCTTCATTGGTGGCTACGGTCCATCGCTCGATGCCGGGCGCGTGCTGTGGGTGGACTACGATACGGCGGTGTCGATCCATCCAACCGCAACTGGCGTTCCCGCCGAAAAGCGCGCCGAGCGCCTCGCTACGCCGACGCCGGACGACAACCGTGTCACCCACGGCTGCATCAACGTCAATCCCGATTTTTACGCGCGGGTGATCCAGCCCACGTTCGAGAAGGGCGGCGTGTTCTACATCCTGCCAGACAAGCAGTCGCTTGCGGAAACCTTCCCGGATTTCGTGCAGAGCCGCGGAAACGAGCAGCGCACCGCACCCGAGTAACCGGCGCCGTGTAACCCCTGTGGAGCGGGTCCGATGAGAAGCTTGCTGGCCATTCTCGTTGTTGCTTGCGTAGCCACCACGGCCCATGCGCAGGTACCTGAAAGGAGTTCCGCCCAACGGGCGGCGTCGCCGCACACCTCCGACGGTATGGCGTGCGACAGCCCGAACCAGTCCCAGGCGGGCCTGAATCAATGTGCAAGCAACAGCGCACAAACCGCCGACGCCGAGCTCAACCGCGTCTATGCGAAGGTGTTGGCCGCCAACGCCCAGGACAAGGCATTCATCGAGAAGTTCAAGGCGGCGCAGCGCGCCTGGATCGTGTTCCGTGATGCACAGATCGCGGCGCGCTACCCGAACCCGGCGGACTACGGGAGTGTCCTGCCGATGTGCCAGAGCGGGGAGTACGAGCAACTGACACGCGACCGCATCAAACAGCTCAACGCCTGGATCGTCGGCACGGAGGAGGGCGACGTCTGTGCGGGCTCGTATCCGATGGCGAAGCCGTAGACGCGCCGACGGATCTCCCGCAGCAGGATGTCGATGGTGGTGTCGGCCAGGTCCGCCATCGGATGATGGACCTCACTAAATTCGCTTGACGCAAACCGGTTTGCACTACAAACTTCTCCAAGACGACCCCTTGGAGCACGTGATGCCGCAGCCGTCCGTCAGTGATCCCTACAGCCGTATCCAGGCCGTAACCCGCGAGTACTCGAGGTACTCACGAAGTGCGGGCGGCCTGTCGGCCATCGCCGGCGGCATTGCATGCCTGGCGTCCTTCCTCGCCGGCGCCCTGTTGCCGGCCACGATCGAACTGCGTGCGACACTCATCGCCGTACCGGTGCTGTGGCTCCTAGCCAAGCAATGGCTCGCGCACCGCTACTACCAGCGCTTCGGCCAGGTCGAGGAACAGATCACCGCGACCGAGCGCAACTTCCAACGCATCTTCATTGCATTCACCGCCCTGATCAGCGCGCTGATAGTAGGGTTCGTGCTGACCCGCATGGCACCGATGGGCAGATTGCCGTGGGACCTGCGCGCGATCGGGTACCTGATGGTGGTAGCGCTTCTGCCGCTGATTGTCTGGCGGTGGTTGCGCACGCCGCTGGAATTCATCGTGGGCGTGTTCCTGCTGTGCCAGGCCGCGGTGGCATTCACCGGCCAGACCTATGCGTTCGGCCCTACTACCGTGGTGTTTCCGCTGGCCGCCATTGCCTTGGTGGTGGTCGGGTGGCGCGATCACCAGCGGTTCCTGCGCTTGCAGACGGAAATGCGCGCGTTCGTGGCTGCGCGGAAGCCGATGCCATGACCCAGCTTCCCGACCCCCGCAGCCTGTTGCAGCTGGATCGGCTGATCCACGAGCCAGCGCGCCTGTTGATCCTGTCGATCCTGGCCGGCGCCGAATCAGCTGAATTTGCGTTCGTCGAACATCTCAGCGGCCTGAGCAAGGGCAACCTGTCCAGCCATCTGAGCAAGCTCGAAGCCGCAGGGTTGGTCGCCATCGATAAATCGTTCCGGGGCAAGCGCCCGTTGACCACCCTGCAGATGACGCCTGCAGGACGCCAAGGGCTGGCCCAGTACCGCAAGCAGCTTGCGGCAGTCGTCGCAGGCATTCCCGATTCCCACAGCACGGATTCCTGATATGACACTGTTCGCGAAATTGACGGCGA
Source organism: Stenotrophomonas sp. CCNWLW57 (assembly GCF_037203925.1). NCBI lineage: Bacteria > Pseudomonadati > Pseudomonadota > Gammaproteobacteria > Lysobacterales > Lysobacteraceae > Stenotrophomonas > Stenotrophomonas sp. CCNWLW57. The sequence continues at coordinate 137,536 of NZ_JBBCBJ010000003.1, read as the reverse complement.
CGCTGGTTCTATCGCTGGTGGCATCCAGCGGCCTTGCCGCCAGCCAGGACACGCGCGAGGAAGGCGCCAGCATGACCTCGCAGTTCTACCAGGGGAATGTCGATGCACTGTGGGAGCGGATGACGCCGCAGATGCAAGCCGCATTGCAATCGAAACAGAGCCTGACGGCGCTCAGGGGACAAGTGCTCGCTGCGGGTGGAGAGGAAACCGACGTTGTCAGCGAAACGGTCAGCACCGATGGCGGGTATGACATCTACGTGCGCCAAGCTCGATTCGCTAAGAGTCCGGCCATCATCCAGATCACCTGGGCATTCGACGCCCAGCGCAAGATAGCAGGCTTCAACATCCGCCCACACCAGGCCAGTCCATCGCCGCCCGCGGCAAGCGAGCGCCTTGGCTACAAGAACCGCACGCCGCTGCAACTGCCATTCTCCGACGAGTTCTACGTGTTCTGGGGCGGGCGCAGCGTCGAACAGAACTACCATGCCGCGCATGCAGGCCAGCGTTTCGCCATGGACCTGCTGGTCCTGCAGGATGGCAGTTCGCATCGCGGGGAAGGCAGCCGCAACGAGGATTACTTCTGCTTCGGCAAGCCCATCCTGGCCCCCGCAGACGGCAGAGTGGTGGAGGTGATCGACGGCGTGGCCGACAACGTGCCGGGTGAGATGAATCCCAGCCAGCCCACCGGCAACCGCGTCGTCATTGATCATGGCAACGACGAATATTCGGTCCTGGCCCACCTGCGCCAGGGCAGTGTGCGGGCAACCAAAGGGCAGGTCGTGCGTACCGGCACGCAGCTGGCAGACTGCGGCAACAGTGGAAATTCTTCCGAAGCCCACCTGCATTACCAGTTGCAGGCCGGACCCGAGTTCGGCAAGGCCACCGCATTGCCCGCGCAGTTCTCCAACTACCTGGCCGATGACAAGCCGGTCGCGCTGGGTGAGCCAGTGAAAGGCCAGCGTATCCGCCAGGCCACCGCCGCGCCGTAGTGCGTAAGGCTAGGGGCGCTGCACCGGCCCTGATACGGAATCGCGCGTGATCAGCTGATGCGCAAGCACCTGATTGACGGTGGCGCGCGCCGAAGCAGGCGCGCGCCGGATCTCACGCAGCAGGATGTCGATGGCGGTGTCGGCCATGTCCGCCACCGGCTGATGGATGGTGGTCAGTTCCGGCCACACCATCGTCGACGCTGACGTATCGTCGAAGCCCACCACCGAAAGATCACGCGGCACGTCCAGCCCGCGCCGATGTGCCACTGAAACCACCGCAGACGCCATGTCATCGTTGCTGGCGAAGATCGCACTCGGCGGGCGGGGCAGGGCCAGAAGATGCTCGGCCGCCTCCAGTCCGGATCGATACGTAAAGAGCCCGGGGTGCACCAGCGCCTCGTCGTACCCGATACCAGCCTCTGCCAATGCATCCCGATATCCCTGCCAGCGTTGCGCGCTGGCGGTCTGGTTCGGATCACCGGTGATGTAGCCGATGCGTGTGTGCCCGTGGCCGATCAGATGCGCGACCATCTGCTGGCTTGCATGGCGGTCATCAATGCGCACGCAGGAAACCCGGTCGCTGAACTGGCTGGATGCGATGGAGACGACCGGGACCCCCGCATTGACGAAAATGTCGACGATTGGCTTGGATTCGCACAGGGGCGGCGGAAGAATCACCCCGGCCACGCTGTCGCACAGCTGCCGAGCCGCCTCCCGCCGTGCGGTGGCGCTCAACCCATCCCAGGTGGAGATCGCCAACTGCGCCGCAGACCGGGTAGACCCGCGCAGCGCGCCGACCAGCAGCTCACGCAGGTAGCTGGAGCTGGGGTTGGTGTAGATCAGCGCGATGCAGGTGTGCTGCGCCGCCGCCAGGGCGCTTGCCGCCAGGTTGGGCCGGTAGTCCAATGCAAGCACGCTGCGCATGACCCGTTCGCGGTTTTCCTCGCGCACGCTGGAATGGCCATTGATTACGCGCGAAACCGTCATGGCCGACACGCCCGCGTGCGCGGCGACTTCGTCAATGGTGATTGCACTGCCTTTGCGACGCACCACTTTCTGGCTGTTTTTCAAGGAAGCGTTTCCTTTGCTGCGCTGCATGATGACAACCGTGTGACCGGGTGATTAGTCTGCGCCATGACGCGATGGTAGCGCTACCACTAAGCCAAGGTAAGGCTCAGCGGGGACCCCCCATATACCAAACGCGTGTTCTGGCAAGCCTGAAAGCGAGTTTGAGTCGCAGTGCAGCGAAAACGCACTGCGATGTTCGGTGTGGAAGACGGGCATCGCCCGTGCGTGCCCCTTGGAGGGGCGGTACATCCATTCGATCGTATGTCAGAGGGGAGAGTCATGAGCGCTTGTGCTTTCCGTCGTACCCCAGACCTGAGGGCTCACGCATGAGCCGGAAGCTGGCGAAACTTACATCCCGGGCCATGTTCACCTTCGTGGGCGGCGTCCTGGTCATCAATCCCGCATTCGCACAGGACGCCGCGTCGCCGGCGCCTGCCGCGCAGCAGCAGTCGCAGTCCCAGTCCACCCCGACCCAGCTCGACACCGTGCAGGTAACGGGTATCCGCAACAGCCTCAGCCAGGCAATGGACATCAAGCGCGACTCGGCCGGCGTAGTGGACGCGATCAGTGCCGAGGACATCGGCAAGTTCCCCGATACCAACCTCGCCGAATCCCTGCAGCGCATCACCGGCATCTCGATCGAGCGCCGTGATGGTGAAGGCGCACAGGTCACCGCGCGTGGCTTTGGCCCGCAGTTCAACATGGTGACCCTCAACGGCCGCCAGATGCCCGGTGCCGACGCGTTCGGCGCGGCGGGGCAGGTCGCCATCGGCGGCGTGGACGGCGGTACCCGCGCGTTCAACTTCGCGCAGCTGGCGGCTGAAGCGGTCAACGGCATCGAGGTCTTCAAGACCAGCCAGGCCAACGTACCCAGCGGCGGTATCGGCGCCACCATCAACATCCTCACCGGACGTCCGTTCGACCATGAGGGCACGGTGGCCAGTGCCGGGGCGAAGATCGTCTCCGACCAGAGCCAGCCGTTCGACAACGACATCACCCCTGAGCTTTCCGGCATCTTCAGCTACACCAACCCGGACAAGACCTGGGGCGTGGGTGTCAGCGCGAGCTACCAGAAGCGCAAGGGTGGCTCGGTGCAGGCCACCAACAACTACTGGAACATCCAGCCGTGGACCGGGACCATGCCCGGCAACCCGACCGTGACCAACGCACCGGCAATCGGCGCGCTGTACGGGCGCCCGAACGACCTGCGCTATGCCTTCGCCGATTTCGAGCGCGAGCGCATCAATGGCCAGGCGGTGCTGCAGTTCGCCCCGACCGATGCGGTGACCCTGACCCTGGACTACACCTATTCGACCAACGAGATCGAAGAGAATCGTGGCGAGCAGGGCATGTGGCTGCAGAACAGCAACTACACCGATGTGGTCTTCGACACCAGCGGTGCGGTGGCCACGCCGATCTACATCCGCGAAATCGCCGGCACCAAGGACTTCGGGCTTGAACAGCAGCGCAGCATGCAGAAGTACAAGCTGGGTTCGCTGGGCTTCAATGCCACCTGGAACATCACCGACCGCTTCAAGCTGAGCTTCGACGGCCACGATTCGAAGAACGAAAGCCGGCCGAACGATCCGCTCACCGGCGGCGGCTCCATCTTCTCCAGTATCGCCGGCACCAACAACTGCACCACCGGGCCGCAGTGCGGTGGAACCTACGTGCAGGAAATGGTCTGGAACAACGGCCTGCCGGTGGGCACCCAGGTCTGGTACCCGACCGCCGCCGATGCCATCGCCAAGACCAATGGCGTGGTCAACGGCGGGTTCGTGCCGGGCGAGATCGGCTCGCAGGTGCTGCGCATCAATTCGCAGACCCAGATCAGCGAGATCAAGCAGGGCCGCGTGGACGGTGAGTGGGCCTTTGACGCAGGCCGCTTCCAGTTCGGCGTGGACACCAGCAAGCAGACCACCCACCGCATCCAGGCCGCGGAAAACTACAACACCCTGGGCGACTGGGGCGTGGCCAACGTCAACGGCGATGTGGCCAACGGCCTGATGGACCTGCTGCAGCCGGTGAACATCGTCGGCATGTTCGACGATTTCAACATCAACAGCTTCAGCGCCTGGCGCGGCGACGCCGGCCGGCTGGCGCAGTGGGCGGGGCAGTACTACGGCGCCAACCTGGGCGTGAGCCCACAGAATGCTGCCGACAACCGGGTGGAAGAGAAGACGAACTCGGCGTACATGCAGATCGAGCTGGACGGTGACCTTGGCGGCCACCGTACCAATACCCGCCTGGGCGTCCGCTACGAAACCACCGACGTGGTGTCCACCTCGATCATCGCCATTCCCGAAGGGATCCAGTGGCAGGCGAACAATGACTTCCGCGTGCTGTTGTCCGACGAGCAGCAGCCCTTCACCGAGAAGACCAGCTACAGCTACATCCTGCCGAACCTGGACTTCAGCATCGACCTGCTGGATGACCTGAAGGGCCGCATCTCGTTCGGCAAGAGCATCGCCCGTGCGCCGATCGGCAATCTCTACGCCGGCCCGACCGCGCAGCAGCCGTTCGGCTCGGTGCTGATCGACCCGTCCTCGCGGGCCAGCGGCACCGCCCAGAACCCGGCCCTGAAGCCCCTGGAATCGGACAACCTGGACCTGGCGCTGGAGTGGTACTTCGCCGATGCCAGCTATGTGTCGGTGACGTACTGGAACAAGCAGGTCGCCAACTTCATCGGCAACACCATCGTGCAGGAAAACCTGTACGGCCTGCGTGACCCGACCTCCGGGCCGGACGCACAGACGGCGCTGGGCTTCCTGACCAGTGGCGCCTGCCTTGCCCAGGTGGGACCGGCCAACGCGGCGGCCTGCTCGGCCAATGACACCTCGCTGTTCACCGCCTTGGCGCTGCTGCGCAACAATCCGGCCGGGCTGGGTGCCTACGACGGCACCGGCGCACAGGTACTGGCCACCGAGGCGGCGTATGACCTGTATGGCACCGCGGCCGACCCGCTGTACCAGTTCAACGTCAACCGCCCCATCAACCAGAACGAGTCCAAGCTGCATGGCTGGGAGCTGGGCGGGCAATACTTCTTCGGCGACACCGGCTTCGGCGTGCTGGCCAACTACACCATCGTCAACGGCGACGTGGGCTACAACGACGCGGGCGACCCGAACGTCGACCAGTTCTCGCTCACTGGCCTCAGCGATACCGCCAATGCCATGCTGATGTACGAAAAGTACGGCTGGTCGGTGCGCCTGGCCTGGAACTGGCGCGACCAGTACCTGATCCTGGCCAACCAGGGTTCCAGCCGAAACCCGTACTATGTGGAAGAGTACGATCAGTGGGATCTCAGCGTGGGCTACACGCTCAATGACAACTGGTCGTTCAGCCTTGAAGCCATCAACCTGACCGGTGAGGACGTGCGTTGGCGTTCGCGCACCTCGCAGATGATGGTGAAACTGGCTGACCAGGATCCGCGTTACATGCTTGGCGTTCGTTACAGGTTCTGAACAGGCCACGGGTGCCGCTGTTCCGGCAGCGGCACCCGTGCAGGCTCCTGCAGGGATTGGACTACACATGCCGCGTTACGAAATGCTCAACAACATCGCCCACCGGGAGCTGCGTGTCGCGACCGGTTTCGGGCCCGAATTTGGCGACGCGGTAGGCATGGTGCCGGCCTACCCGAGCGAGTACGCCGAACTGCAGCGGGAATACCCGATTTTCCTGCGCAAAGACGCCGCCACCGGGGAGTGGCAGTCGGTGGTTCTGCTGGGCTTTGAACAGCACGAGAATCTGTACCTGGACGACGGCCGTTGGAATGCGTCCTACCTTCCGGGGGCTGCGGCCAAGGGGCCGTTCCTGATCGGGTTCCAGGAAAACCGCGTCGACGGAGAACTCACCCAGGAGCCGGTGCTGCACGTGGACCTGGACCACCCGCGCGTGAGCAGCAGCGCCGGCGAGCCGGTGTTCCTGCCACAGGGTGGCAACAGCCCCTATCTGGACCACATTGCCAACGTGCTGCGCGGCATCCACGACGGCCATGCCTTTGGCGCCGAGATGTTTGCGATGCTCGATACGAAAGGCCTGATTCAACCGATCACGCTCGACGTGCAGATTGACCCGCAGAACCGGGTGGGCGTAAACGGCCTGCACGCGATCGACCGCGACCGCCTGGCCCAGCTGGACGGCGCCGCGCTGGCCGAACTCAACCGCGCCGGTTACCTGGAAGGCGCGTACCTGATGCTGGCTTCACTGCACAACATGCGGCGGCTGATCGCTGAAAAGCAGCGTCGCCTGCGCGCGCAGGATGCCGCCGCCGCGACGGGCAGGAACTGACCGATGCAGGATTGCGTTGCCATGCGCACCCTGGAAGGCCTGCAGCCCGACGCGCTGCCGCTGGAGGCGCTGGTGGCCGCCGGCGAGCCGGTGGTGCTGCGGGGCATCGCGCGCGACTGGGCACTGGTGCAGGCCGGGTTGCGTTCCCCCCAGGAGGCGTTGGCCTACCTGCGTGGTTTCGATGCCGGGCTGCCGGTGCAGTACTCCTTTGGCGGCCCCGAGATCGAAGGGCGCCCGTTCTACAACGACGATTTCACCCAGTTGAATTTCGAGGTCCGGCGTGGGCTGCTGACGCAGGTGCTGGACGAGATCGCCGACAGCTTCGATGCCCCGAAGCCGCCCACCTATTACGTGGCCTCGCTGCTGATCGAGCGTGCGCTGCCCGGGTTCGCGCAGGCCAATGATGCCGGCCTGGCCGGGCAGGGCATCGATGCCTCGGCCAGCATCTGGATCGGCAACCGCGTTACCGCCTCGTGCCATTACGACACGCCGGACAACCTGGCCTGCTGCGCCGTGGGCCGGCGCCGGTTCACCCTGTTCCCGCCGGAGCAGATCGACAACCTTTATCCGGGCCCGCTGGAACCCACCCCGGGTGGGCAGGTGGTCAGCGTGGTCGATTTCGAGCGCCCGGATTTCGAGCGCCATCCCCGGTTCCGTGACGCGCTGGCCAGCGCGCAGACCGCGGAGCTGGAGCCGGGCGATGCCATCTTCATTCCCAGCATGTGGTGGCACCACGTGCGCAGCCTGGAACCGTTCAACGTGCTGGTGAACTACTGGTGGCGCAGCGTGCCCAGCTTCCTGTCCTCGCCGCTGCCGGCACTGCAGCATGCGATGTGGGCGCTGCGCGACCTGCCGGAGCGCGAAAAGAAGGCCTGGGCAAAGATCTTCGAGTACTACGTGTTCGGTCCCGGCGAGCGCGCAGGGCAGCACCTGCCCGACGCCGCCCGGGGAGAGCTTGCACCGTTCGACGAGATGCAGGCGCGCCGCACCCGCGCGCAGCTGCTCGGTCGACTGAACCGCTGATGGGAGCATCGCTTTGAACGCTGCGAACACAACAGAAGGGCGCATCCGCAAGGTGGTCATCGCTGGCGGCGGTACCGCAGGCTGGCTGGCCGGCTGCGCACTGTCGCACCAGTTCCGCGAGCAGCTGGACATCACCCTGGTGGAATCCGAGCAGATCGGCACCGTGGGCGTGGGCGAATCCACCGTGCCGCCGATCCGCACCTTCCACCGCTACCTGCAGATCGATGAGCAGGAGTTCCTGAAGGCGGTGGCCGGTACCTTCAAGCTCTCGATCTCGTTCGAGAACTGGCGCCGCCCGGCTGAGCGCTTCATCCACCCGTTCGGCACCATCGGGCAAAGCACCTGGGCCACCCCGTTCCATCATTTCTGGCTGGACAGCCTGCGCCGCGGCATGCCTTCGGACCTGGGCGACTTCTGCCTGGAAAGCGTGGCTTCGCGCGGTGACCGGTTCTCGCTGCAGACCCAGCCCCAGGTCAACTACGCCTATCATTTCGACGCCGGGCTGTACGCGAAATTCCTGCGCCGCCGGGCCGAAGCGCAGGGCCTGCGCCGGGTGGAAGGCAAGATCCGCGAAGTGCGGCAGCACCCCCACGACGGCTCCGTGGCGGCGCTGGTACTGGAAGACGGGCAGGTGATCGAAGGTGACCTGTTCATCGATTGCACCGGCTTCCGCGGCCTGCTGACCGAGCAGACCCTGCACAGCGGCTACGAGGACTGGAACCAGTGGTTGCCCAGTGACCGCGCCGTGGCCGTGCAGACCGAGTCGGTCAAGCCGCCGGTGCCGTACACCCGCGCCATCGCGCACGAGGCCGGCTGGCGCTGGCACATCGCGCTGCAGCACCGGGTAGGGTGTGGGCTGGTGTTCTCCAGCCGCCATATGTCCGATGACGAGGCGCAGGCCAAGCTGCTGCGTGACGTCGAAGGCCAGCCGCTGCGTGATCCGTGGCTGGTGCCGTTCCGCAGTGGGCGCCGCTTGAAGGCCTGGAACAAGAACGTGGTGGCGCTGGGCCTGGCCAGCGGCTTCATCGAGCCGCTGGAATCGACCAGCATCCACCTCACCATCAGCGCCGTGGTGCGGCTGATCCACCTGTTCCCGTTCGATGGCATCACCCCGACGCTGACCGCGCTGTACAACGATGTCAGCCGCCAGGAAATGGAGCACGTGCGTGACTTCATCATCCTGCATTACCACGCCACCCAGCGCGACGAGCCGATGTGGAAGGCCTGCCGCGAGATGGAGCTCCCCGAATCGTTGGCGGTGCGGCTGCGCGCCTGGCGCGAACGCGCACACGCCTGGCAGGACCCCGGCGAACTGTTCCGCGTGGACTCCTGGACCAGCGTGTTGATGGGGCAGGGCATCCTGCCCGGGCCGCCGCACCCGCTGGCGCGCGCGCTCGGCGATGCCGACCTGCGCACGCTGCTGGCGCGGATCCAGCAGCCGATACAGCAGGCCGCGGCAAGCATGCCTTCGCAGGCAGAGTTCATTGAACGCTACTGCAAGGCGCCGGCAGAAGTCTGGCCGCGGAGCCTGGCCACCGCCTAGCGGGGCCACGCTTTGCCGCACAAAATTGGTAGCGCTACCTTTCAAGAACACACGGGGTACATGGGATGGATCTGGTTGCGGGAATCGATGCAGGTACGCAGAGCCTGAAGGTGCTGGTCTACGACCCCGCCAAGCGCAGCGTGGTGGCCAGCGCCAGCGCGGCGCTTGAACTGGACAGCGCCGCCGATGGCAGCCGCGAACAGCGCCCGGCCGATTGGGTGGCCGCGTTGCACAGCTGTTTCGCTGCGATCACGCCTTCGGTGCGCTCGCGCATTGCTGCGCTGGCGGTGTCCGGCCAGCAGCACGGCTTCGTGCCGCTCGACGCCGCAGGGGAAGTGCTGGCACCGGCCAAATTGTGGTGCGATACCAGCACCGCCGCCGAGTGCACGCAGATCATGGACGCGGCCGGTGGAACAGCGCAGACAATTGCGCTGGCCGGCAACCCGATCCTGACCGGCTACACCGCCTCGAAGCTGCCTTGGACCAGAACGCACCGTCCCGACGCGTACGCGCGCCTGGCCACCATCCTGCTGCCGCACGACTACCTCAACTTCGTGCTGACCGGCGAGCGTTTCTGCGAATACGGCGATGCCTCGGGCACCGGCTGGCTGGACGTGCGCACCCGCACCTGGTCGCCCGAGCTGCTGCGCGCGACCGATCCGGAACGTGATCTGGCCGATTGCCTGCCGCCCATCGCGCCACCGGAAGCGTTGTTCGATATCGCACCGGCAGCCGCGAAATCGTTCGGCCTGCCTGCCACCGTGAAGGTGGCCGTCGGCGGTGGCGACAACATGATGGCGGCCATCGGTACTGGCTGCGTAGTGCCGGGTCGCCTGGCGATGAGCCTGGGCACCTCGGGCACGCTGTTTGCCTACTCCGACAGCCCCGTGGTCGACCCCGACGGGGCCTGGGCCGCGTTCTGCTCATCCACCGGCGGCTGGCTGCCATTGATCTGCACCATGAACTGCACCGTGGTAACCGAGCAGGTCGCAGATGCGTTCGATTTCAGCACCCGCTTCGGCGATGGCCACCTGCGGACCACGCCACCCGGTGCCGATGGCCTGGTGATGCTGCCGTTCCTCAATGGCGAGCGCACGCCCGACCTTCCACACGGCAAAGGCGTGCTGGCGGGCCTGGACACCACCAACATGACCCCGGCCCACCTGTATCGCGCGGCCATGGAAGGGGCGACCTACAGCCTGAAATACGGCTACGACGCCTTCGTCCGCGCCGGCATGCAGTTCGACCGCATCGTGCTCACCGGCGGCGGCAGCAACAGCGCCGCCTGGCGGCAGCTGGTGGCCGATGTGTTCGGCCTGCCGGTGGACGTGCCGACCCAGTCCGAAGGCGCGGCGTTCGGCGCGGCCCTGCAGGCGCTGTGGGCGCTGGGCCATGCACGCGGCGATGAGGCCAGCATTGCCGATATTGCCGAGCGTCATGTGGCGCTCGACCCGCAGTTGTCGGCGCGCCCGGAGCCGGCGCGCGTACCTGCCTATGCCACCGCCTATGCGCGCTTCCTGCGCTATCTCGACGCCGTCACGCCGCTGCAGCACGGCTGATTCCTCTACGCGACACCTCGCACAACGAAAGGAACTGCACCATGAGCACCCAACCCTACATTGGCGCCAAGGAATACTTCCCCGGGATCGGCCGCATCCCCTTCGAAGGCCGCGGTTCGGACAACCCGCTTGCGTTCAAGGTCTATGACGCCAACAAGGTGATCGGCGGCAAGACCATGCAGGAGCACCTGCGCTTCGCGGTCTGTTACTGGCACACCTTCTGCAACGCCGGGCACGACCCGTTCGGCCCGGGCACCCGCCATTTCCCGTGGGACGCCGGCTCGCCGCTGGCCAGCGCCGAAGCGAAGGTGGACGCCGCGTTCGAATTCTTCACCAAGCTGGGCGTGCCGTACTGGTGCTTCCACGATATCGACCTGTCGCCGGATGCCGACGATGTGGGCGAGTACGAAAAGAACCTCAAGCACATGGTCGGCCTGGCCAAGGCGCGCCAGGACGCCACCGGGATCAAGCTGCTGTGGGGCACCGCCAACCTGTTCTCGCACCCGCGTTACATGAATGGTGCATCGACCAATCCGGATTTCGCCGTGGTGGCGCGCGCCGCCGTGCAGGTGAAGGCCGCGCTGGAAGCCACCGTTGAACTGGGCGGCGAACATTACGTGTTCTGGGGCGGCCGCGAAGGCTACGCCTCGCTGGTGAACACCCAGATGAAGCGCGAGGTGGACCACTTCGCGCGCTTCCTCACCATGGCGCGCGACTACGGCCGCAGCATCGGCCTGAAGGGCAACTTCCTGATCGAGCCCAAGCCGATGGAGCCGATGAAGCACCAGTACGACTTCGACAGCGCCACCGTCGCCGGCTTCCTCAAGGAACACGGCCTGGAGAAGGACTTCAAGCTCAACATCGAAGCCAACCACGCCACGCTGTCCGGCCACACCTTCGAACACGACCTGCAGGTCGCCTCCGACCACGGCCTGCTGGGCAGCATCGACGCCAACCGCGGCAATGCCCAGAACGGCTGGGATACCGACCAGTTCCCGAGCGACCTGTACGACACCGTGGGCGCGATGCTGGTGGTGCTGCGCCAGGGCGGCCTGGAAGGCGGCCTCAACTTCGACGCCAAGGTGCGGCGTGAATCCACCGATCTGGACGATCTGTTCATTGCCCATATCGGTGGCATGGACGCGTTCGCGCGCGGGCTGGAAGTGGCCCATGGGCTGTTGAACGACTCGCCGTGGGAACAGTGGCGCAAGGAGCGTTACGCCAGCTTCGACAGCGGCGCCGGCAAGGACTTCGAGCGCGGCGCGCTCAGCCTCACCGAGCTGGCGGCACTGGGCGCGAAGGGGGGCGAGCCGAAGCAGATCAGCGGCAAGCAGGAACGTTACGAAAACCTGATCAACCAGTACCTCCTGCGTTGAGCCCACTGGCAAGGATGAGCACCATGACCCACTCACACGCCACCCGCCGCACCGGCTTCCTGCTGGCCGCGCTGCTGCTTTCACTCGCGGCCTGCAAGGGCGACGACAAGGCGGTAGCGCCCGTGCAGGCCGAGGCAAAGACCGATGCCAACCCCTGGCCCCAGGTAACCTGGCCGTTGCCCGACGACCCCGCGATGGAAAAGCGGATCACCGAGCTGATGGCCGGCATGACGGTCGAGGAAAAGGTCGGCCAGCTGGTGCAGGGCGACATCGCCAGCATCACGCCGGATGACGTGCGCAGGTATCGATTGGGCTCCATCCTTGCTGGCGGCAACTCCGATCCGGGCGGCCGCTACGACGCCAAGCCCGCCGAATGGCTGGCGCTGGCCGATGCCTTCTACGAAGCCTCGATGGACACCGCGCAGGGCGGCAAGGCGATTCCGGTGCTGTTCGGCATCGACGCGGTGCACGGCCAGAGCAACATCGTCGGCGCCACCCTGTTCCCGCACAACATCGGGCTGGGCGCGGCACGCAACCCGGACCTGGTGCGGCGGATCGGCGAGATCACCGCGCTGGAAACCCGCGCCACCGGCATGGAGTGGGCGTTCGCGCCCACCGTCGCGGTCCCGCAGGACGACCGCTGGGGACGCACCTACGAAGGCTATTCCGAATCGCCTGAAGTCGTGGCCAGCTACGCTGGCGCCGTGGTCGAGGGCCTGCAGGGCAAAGTGGGCTCGCCCACGTTCCTGGACGGCCGCCACGTGATCGCCTCGGTCAAGCACTTCCTCGGCGACGGCGGCACCACCGATGGCAAGGACCAGGGCGATACCCGGATCAGCGAAGCCGAGCTGGTGCGCATCCACGCCGCCGGCTACCCGACCGCGATCGCGGCGGGCGCGCAGACCGTGATGGCATCGTTCAACAGCGTCAACGGCGAGAAGATGCATGGCCACAAGGCCTACCTCACCGACGCGCTGAAGGGCCGCATGAACTTCGGCGGCTTCGTGGTGGGCGACTGGAACGGCCACGGCCAGGTCAAGGGCTGCACCACTACCGATTGCCCGGCCACCATCAATGCCGGCCTGGACATGGCCATGGCGTCGGACAGCTGGAAGGGCTTCTACGAGACCACGCTGGCAGCGGCGAAGGCCGGCACCATCACCCAGGAACGCCTGGATGATGCGGTGCGCCGGATCCTGCGGGTGAAGATGCGGCTGGGCCTGTTCGAAGCCGGCAAGCCGTCATCACGCACGGTCGGCGGCCAGTTCGCGCTGATCGGCGCACCGGAGCATCGCGCCGTGGCACGCCAGGCAGTACGCGAATCGCTGGTGCTGCTGAAGAACCAGGGCGGCGTGCTGCCGTTGGCACCCAAGCAGCGCATCCTGGTGGCCGGTGATGGGGCCAACGATGTCGGCAAGCAGGCCGGCGGCTGGACGCTGAACTGGCAGGGCACCGGTACCACCCGCAAGGACTTCCCGAACGCGGACAGCATCTTCGAAGGCATCGCCCAGCAGGCCAAGGCGGCAGGCGGCGAAGCGCTGTTGGCGGTGGATGGCAAGTACACCGCCAAGCCGGACGTGGCCGTGGTGGTGTTCGGCGAAAACCCCTATGCCGAATTCCAGGGCGACCTGGCGACCCTGGCCTACAAGCCGGGCGACGACGCGGACCTTGAGCTGATCCGGAAGCTGAAGACCGATGGCATCCCGGTGGTCGCGGTGTTCCTGAGCGGACGTCCGCTGTGGGTGAACCGCGAGATCAATGCATCCGATGCGTTCGTGGCGGCGTGGCTGCCCGGTTCGGAAGGTGGCGGCATTGCCGACGTGCTGCTGCGCAAGCCCGATGGCAGCGTGCAGCACGATTTCAAGGGCAAGCTCAGTTTCAGCTGGCCGCGCACCGCGATCCAGTACGCCAACAACGTGGGACAGAAAGACTACGACCCGCAGTTTGCCTTCGGCTTCGGCCTGACCTACGCCGACAAGGGCGACCTGGCGCCGCTGCCGGAAGTTTCCGGCGTAACCGGCAACGAAGGGGCGGCTGGTGTGTTCTTCGCACGCGGTGACGCCGGCTCCGGCATGGCGCTGCGCCTGGAAGGCAGCACGGGGCAGGGAGTGACCGTCACCAAGGTGCCGGAAGCGCTCGATGGCGACCTGCTCAAGGTCACCGGCGTGGACCACCTGGTGCAGGAGGATGGTCGCCGCCTGGCATGGTCGGGCAAGGGTGAGGCAACGGTTGCCGTGCAGTCGCACGTTCCGCTGGACCTGCAGCGCGAGAGCAATGGCGACCTGATGCTGATCACCACGCTGCGGGTGGATGCTGCGCCCAAGGGCGACGCCTGGCTGTCGGTCGGTTGTGGCGCCGGGTGTACCGCCCGCGTTCCGCTCGCACCTGCGCTGTCCAAGCTGCCGGTGGGCGAATGGAAGCGCGTGGGTGTGCCGTTGAAGTGCCTTGCAGGGGCAGGGGCGGACGTGGGCAAGCTGGATCGGCCCTGGTCGATCGGCACCGCCGGCGCAATGACGCTCTCGGTGTCACGCGTCGCGCTGGGCGCCCTGAACGAAGCGGACGCCACCGTCGCATGCCCAGGCGCGTAACCATGCGCCCGGTGCCATCACCGCTTGGGCGGGTGCGCGACCGAATCGCGCATCACCAGGCGGTGCGGCAGCACGTGGTCGGTCAGCACGCGGCTGTCGTCGGTGCGCTGGCGGATGGTGCGCAGCAGGATGTCGATGGCCGCGTCGGCCATCGCGGCGATGGGCTGGTGCAGCGTGGTGAGTTCGGGCCACACCGTGGTAGCGGCGGAGGTGTCATCGAAACCCACCACCGACAGGTCACGCGGAACCTCGAGCCCCTGCCGGTGCGCCACGGAAATGGCGGCAGCCGCCATGTCGTCGTTGCTGGCGAAGATCGCGGTGGGCGGCTGGGGCTGGGACAACAGCTTTTCGGCGGCATCCAGCCCCGAGCGGTAGGTGTAGTCCCCCTCTTGGACCAGGCTGGGCTCGACCTCCAGCCCGGCCTCGTGCAGGGCGGTGGCGAAGCCGTCGTAGCGCCGCGCGCTCGCGCTCAGGTCGTTGCGGCCGCGGATGAAGCCGATGCGGGTGTGGCCGTGCTGGATCAGGTGTTCGGCCATTTCCTTGCCGGCGTGGAAGTCATCGATGCGCACGCAGGAAACATCGTCACGCAGGTGCCCCGACGCAATCGCCACCACCGGAATGCCCGCCTGGACCAGCTCGGTCACGGCCACCGGCGATTCGCACAGTGGGGGCGGCAGGATCACGCCGTCCACGCGGCCGGCCAGGGCGCGCGCGGCCCTGCGCTCGGCAACGGGGTCCAGGTTGTCCCAGTAGTGGATGACCAGCTGGATGGCGGCGTTGGACGCGCCCCGCAGCAGGCCCACCAGCAGTTCGCGCAGGTAGGCACCGCTGGGGTTGGTGTAGATCAGCGCAATGCGCGTGTGTTGCGCCGCGGCCAGCGTACTGGCGGCCAGGTTGGGCGTGTAGCCCAATGCCTGCACCGCGCGCATCACGCGCTCGCGGGTGTCATCGCGCACCTTGCCCTGGTTGATCGCCCGCGACACCGTCATCGGCGACACCCCGGCCAGCGCCGCCACCTCGTCGATCGTCACGCCACTGGTTTTGCGGCGGACCGATTTCTTCGGTTTGTCCAATGCGCACTCCCGTTCTTCTTTGTGACGCTGTGGCGTACAAAGCACCGGCTGAGCTTACAAGGTTTGCCGGCCGCACTGGCACACCGCACGCGTGTCGAGCGGTGTCATCGGATGCTGCTTGCTGCGCTGGCATTGATGGCCTGCAACGCGGGTGCGCGCGCGGAGGATGGCTACGACCTCTGGCTGCGCTACGTACCGCTGGAACCCGTGCTTGCAGCGCACTACCGCACACAACTGGGCGAGGTTGCCGCCCCTGACAGGACGCCCACGCAGCGTGCCGCGCGCGACGAGCTGGTTCGTGGGCTCATGGGTCTGTTGGGCACCGCACCCCGGATCCAAAACGAAAGTTCCGCTGGTCACGTACTTGCGCTTGGTACGCCCCAGTCGTCGGCGTTGATCGCGCCGTTCCGCGAAGAGCTCGAATCGCTGGGGGAAGAGGGCTACCTGCTGAAGCGCACGCGGCGTGATGGGCGCGACATGCTGCTGGTGGCATCGCGCAGTGATATCGGCGTGCTGTACGGCACGTTCCATCTGCTCAGGTTGCTGCAGACCGGTGCTTCACTGGACCACCTTGAGCTGCGCGACTCGCCCAGGGTGCGGCTGCGGGTGTTGGACCACTGGGACAATCTCGACGGGTATGTCGAACGCGGCTATGCCGGCCGCTCGCTGTGGGAGTGGCAGACGCTGCCGGAATGGCGCGACCCGCGCTACACCGATTATGCACGGGCCAATGCCTCGCTGGGCATCAACGGCACGGTGCTGAACAACGTCAACGCCAACGCACAGAGCCTCGCGCCGCAGTACCTGGCCAAGGCGGCCGCACTGGCCGATGTGTTCCGGCCCTATGGCATCCGCGTGTACCTGAGCGCGCGCTTCAGCGCCCCCATCGAACTGGGCGGGCTCAAGACCGCCGATCCGCTTGACCCTGCGGTGCAGCGGTGGTGGCGCGACAAGGCCGACGAGATCTACCAGCGCATTCCCGATTTCGGCGGCTTCCTGGTCAAGGCCAACTCCGAAGGACAGCCCGGCCCACAGGACTACGGCCGCAGCCATGCCGACGGCGCCAACCTGCTCGCCGATGCATTGGCACCGCACGGCGGCGTGGTGATGTGGCGCGCCTTCGTCTATGCGCACGACGTGCCCGCAGACCGTGCCACCCAGGCCTACACCGAGTTCGCGGGGCTGGACGGTGCGTTCCGCCCGAACGTGGTGCTGCAGGTGAAGAACGGCCCCATCGACTTCCAACCGCGCGAACCCTTCCATCCACTGTTCGGCGCCATGCCGCGCACGCCGCTGATGATGGAGTTCCAGATCACCAAGGAGTACCTGGGCTTCGCCACGCACCTGGTGTACCTGGGGCCGTTATTCGAAGAAGTGCTGCATGCCGACACCCGCGCAGGCGGCAAGCGCTTCACCGTGGCGCAGTCACTGAGCGGCATCGCCGGCGTTGCCAACATCGGTACCGATCGCAGCTGGAGTGGCTCGCACTTCGATCAGGCCAACTGGTATGCGTTCGGTCGCCTTGCCTGGAATCCCGATCAATCGTCCCGTGACATCGCGGCGGACTGGGCGGCGATGACCTTCTCGGCAGACCCCGCAGTGGTGCAGCCGATCGTCGGCATGATGATGGCCTCACGCGAGGCTGCGGTTAACTACATGACCCCGCTGGGCCTGCACCACCTGATGGCGCGCGGGCACCACTACGGCCCTGGACCTTGGGTGGACGGCGGCCAGCGTGCGGACTGGACCTCGGTCTACTACCACCGTGCCGACCGCAACGGCATCGGCTTCGCCCGCACCGCGACGGGCAGCAACGCCGTGGCCCAGTACGCCCCGGAAGTGGCCGCGAGGTACGCCGACCTGACCCAGGTTCCGGAGGCGCTGCTGCTGTGGTTCCACCATGTGCCGTGGGATCACCGCATGGCCTCCGGGCGGCCGCTGTGGGACGAGTTGGTAGGTCGCTATTCGTTGGGCGTACGCCAGGTCCAGGCCATGCAGGACACCTGGGCGAGCCTGCGGGGAAGGGTGGATGCAGACCGGCACGAACAGGTCGCCGCCTTCCTCCAGATCCAGCGGCGCGAAGCGCAATGGTGGCGCGATGCCAGCGTTGCCTACTTCCAATCGATCAGCGGCAGGCCATTACCAGCGGGTGAAGCGCCACCACCGCACCCGCTGGCGTACTACCAAGCGCTGCAGTTTCCGTCGGCACCGGGAGATGGGCGATGAGCGGTAAATCTAGGATGGGATGGATGTTGGGCAGCCTTCTGGCGTGCTTCGCCGCACCGGCCATGGCGCAGGAGTCCGTGACGCCACTGTTGCACCCGCTCTTCCAGGACCATGCCGTCCTGCAGCGCGACCAGCCGATTACCGTGTGGGGCCATGCCGCGCCGGACACCACCGTATCGGTGACGTTCGCACGCCAGACCGCCACGGCACAGGCGGATGCAGAGGGGCGCTGGCGCGTCACATTCAAGCCCCTTGCCGCCGGCGGCCCCTACGACATGAGCGTGCGGGCAGGGCGGGACGTCCAGACCGTGAGCGACGTGCAGATGGGCGACGTCTGGCTGTGTTCCGGCCAATCGAACATGGAGCTGCCGGTGCGGCGCGCGCTCAACGCCGACAGTGAAATCGCCTCGGCAGCGCAGCCGGACATCCGCCTGTTCACCGTGCCCAAGGCCCCGGCCGTGACGCCTCGGGAGGGCTTCTCCGGCCCCGTGTCATGGCAACCTGCGTCACCGGAAAGCGTGCGCGACTTTTCCGCCGCCTGCTACTTCTTCGCGCGTGAACTGCGGAAGACGGTCACCGTGCCGATGGGACTGATCCAGTCGGCGTGGGGCGGTTCGCGGATAGAAGCCTGGACCAGCGCCGATGCGCTGCGCGCGCAGGGTGGCATGGAGGACGCCCTGGATGTGTTCGCCTTGTATGCCAGCGACCCCGTGGCGGCGAACGCAGCCTGGGGCAAGCACTGGCAGCAGTGGTGGGGGCAGCGCGAGGGCGCCACACCTGGCGATGCCCCCTGGCAGCCCGACGCCGACCGCACCGGATGGCGCCAGGCCCCGGCCCAGCTGGGCGCATGGGAGCGCTGGGGCGTCCCGGCGCTGTCCGCGTACAACGGCATGGTCTGGTACCGCACCCAGGTGAGGCTGAGCGCCGCACAGGCCGGGCAGGGCGCACGCCTTGAACTGGCGCCTGCCGACGAAACCGACGTGACCTGGGTCAATGGCGTGGCGGTGGGCAGCCAGAACGCCCCGGGGGACCCGCGATCCTATCGGCTGCCGCCCGGCCTGCTGAATGCCGGAACCAACAGCGTGGTCGTCAACGTGCTGGACACCTGGGGCGACGGCGGGCTGGCGGGGCCCGCAGAGGCCCACGCCCTGCAGCTGGACGATGGCACCCGGATCGTTCTGGATGCTCCCTGGTGGTACCGCGCAGCGCCGGGCGACCTGTCACCGCCACTGGCCCCGTGGCATGCCGCCAGCGGCCTTTCGACGCTGTACAACGGCATGATCGCGCCGCTGGGGAGCTATGGCCTGCGCGGCATGCTCTGGTACCAGGGCGAATCCAACACCGGCGATGGCGCTGCCTACGCGGACAGGCTGCGTACGTTGCGCGATGACTGGCGCCGGCAGTTCGGCGCGGAAATGCCGCTGCTGGTGGTACAGCTGGCCGGCTACGGGCAGCCGCCCGTGGCCCCGGTGGAAAGCGGCTGGGCGCAGGTGCGCGACGCGCAGCGGCGCGTTGCCGCAGAGGACCCGCATTCCGGGCTGGCACTCGCCATCGACATCGGCGATGCCTACGACATCCATCCGCCGAACAAACAGGAACTGGGCCGGCGTCTGGCCCGCGTGGCGCGCCATGTGGTCCATGGCGAGCAGGCGCTGGCAGCCTCCGGGCCGACGGCAAGCAAGGTTTCCCGCACGAGGGTTGAGGTGCGCATCAGTTTCGAAGATGTCACGGGAACGCTGGTCGCAACGGGTGCGAACGGCCCCATCGGCTTCGAACTATGCGATGCCGAAGCCAAGCACTGCACCTACGCCGACGCCACGCTGGACGGCAACGCGGTAGTGCTGAACAGCCTGCAGGCAGCATCCGCCGCCAGCGTCCGCTACTGCTGGGCAGACGGCCCAATCTGCACGCTGCGCGACAGCAGCGGCGCGTCCGCCGGTCCGTTCGAGCTCTCCCTGACCCCTTCAGGGACGCCCTGATGCGCCTGCTGCTTGCCACGGTACTGCTGCTGTCCGCCGCGCTTGGGGTGCAGGCGGCCACCCCCGCAGCCCCGGTCTACTTCGACTGGTTCGAATACGCCGGCAATGACGCCGCGTTTGAACCGCCGCTGCCCGCCGGGCATTACCGCAATCCGATCCTGGCCGGTTTCCACGCAGACCCCAGCATCACCCGCGCCAACGGGAAGTTCTACTTGGTCAATTCCAGCTTCACCTACTTCCCGGGGATCCCGGTATTCGAGAGCGTGGACCTGGTGCACTGGAAGCAGATCGGCAACGTGATCGACCGCCCGTCGCAGCTGGATTTCGATGGACTCAGCGTGTCCCGCGGCATCTTCGCGCCGGCCATCTCGTTCCACGACGGCGTCTTCTACGTGGTCACCACGGCGGTCGACAGCGGCGGCAATTTCATCGCCACCGCCCGCGATCCGGCCGGCCCCTGGTCCGACCCGCACTGGCTGCCGGGCATCGAGGGCATCGACCCATCGCTGTTCTTCGACGAAGAAGGCAAGGTCTACCTGCTCAACAACGATGTGCCGCCCGGTCCGCCGCGCTACGAAGGCCACCGCGCCATCTGGATGCAGCAGCTCGATCTGGCCGCGTTCAAACCGGTGGGGCCGCGCAAAGTGCTCATCGACGGCGGCGTGGAACCGGCCAAAAACCCGATCTGGATCGAGGGGCCGCATATCTACAAGCGCGATGGCTGGTATTACCTCTCCGACGCCGAAGGCGGCACCGGCCCGCAGCATTCGCAGGTGGTGCTGCGCAGCCGCGAGGCGTGGGGGCCCTACGTGCCGTATGCGGGCAACCCGATCCTCACCCAGCGCGACCTGCCCGACGATCGGCCGCTGCCGATCACCAACGCCGGCCACGCCGACCTGGTGGAAGGCCCCGATGGCTCCTGGTGGGCGGTATTCCTGGCCAGCCGCAACTACGACACACGCCACTACAACACCGGGCGCGAAACCTACCTGCTGCCGGTGGAATGGCGTGACGGCTGGCCGGTGATCCTGCCGGCGGGCCAGACCATCCCGTACGTGGCCAAGGCGCCATCGTGGATGCAGGGCGCATCAACACAGGCCCCTTCCACCGGCAACTTCTTAGAACGCAACGAGTTCGACACCCCCGCGCTCGACAACGACTGGCTGCGCGTACGCGTACCCAAACAGCCATGGGCCGATCTACGCGAGCGCCCCGGTTCCCTTGCGGTGCACCCGCTGCCGGAAGACCTCGACACGCTGCGCAACCCCGCGTTCCTCGGCCGCCGCCAGCAGCACCTGCGCTTCGAGGCCAGCACCGAAATGACGCAGCCCGCAGAAGGCGTCGCGGCAGGATTGGCCGCCTTCCAGAGCGAAGCCTACTGGTACTTCCTCGGCGTCCGCAGCGTTGGCGAAGATCGCGTGCTGATCTTCCTCGAAGCGCGTGACGGCGGCGCAACAAAAACACTCGCATCGCGCGAGGTCGCAGGGGCAGCTCTGCTGCGCCTGCAGATAAAAGGGGACGGAGGACGTTATGCCTTCGCCTTCGACACACGCGATGGGCAAGGCTGGCAGACCCTCGCCGATGACGTGGACGGAACGGTATTGAGTACGGATCGTGCAGGCGGCTTCGTCGGCGCCCTGCTGGGACCATTCGCGCGCGACGAGCGCGCCCTGAGGAGCAAATGATGACGCGCAGGCCCCTGTTCCGCACGCTGGCGCTCTGCGCCGCCATCAGCCTGGCCACCGTCGGCCACGCCGCCGCGCCGCAGCCGTGGCTCGATACCTCGGCCAGCTTCGAGACCCGCGCCGCCGCGCTGGTCGCGCAGATGACCCTGGAAGAAAAGGCGGCACAGATGCAGAACGCCGCGCCCGCCATCGAGCGGTTGGGTGTACCGGCGTACGATTGGTGGAACGAAGGCCTGCACGGCGTGGCCCGGGCAGGGCAGGCCACCGTGTTCCCGCAGGCCATCGGCCTGGCCGCCACGTTCGACGTACCGCTGATGGGGCAGGTGGCCACCACCATCAGCGACGAAGCACGCGCCAAGCACCACCAATTCATTCGCGAGGGCTCGCATGGCCGCTATCAGGGGCTGACCTTCTGGTCGCCCAACATCAACATCTTCCGTGACCCGCGCTGGGGCCGGGGCCAGGAAACCTACGGCGAAGACCCGTACCTCACCGCGCGCATGGGCGTGGCCTTCGTGCACGGCCTGCAGGGCGACGACCCGGTGTACCGCAAGCTGGACGCCACCGCCAAGCACCTGGCCGTGCACAGCGGCCCCGAGGCCGACCGCCACCACTTCGACGCCCGCCCCAGCAAGCGCGACCTGTACGACACCTACCTGCCGGCGTTCGAGGCGCTGGTGAAGGAAGGCCAGGTGGATGCCGTGATGGGCGCCTACAACCGGGTCTACGGCGAATCGGCCAGCGCCAGCCACTTCCTGCTGCGCGACGTGCTGCGCCGCGACTGGGGTTTCAAGGGCTACGTGGTCTCCGACTGCTGGGCCATCGTCGATATCTGGAAGCATCACAAAATCGTCCCGACCCGCGAAGCCGCCGCCGCGCTTGCGGTGAAGAACGGCACCGAACTGGAGTGCGGCCAGGAATACGCCACGCTGCCCGCAGCAGTGAAGCAGGGCCTGATCAGCGAAGCGGAGATCGACGACGCGGTAACCCAGCTGTTCACCGCGCGGATGCGGCTGGGCATGTTCGACCCACCGGAACGCGTGAAGTGGGCACAGATTCCGGCATCGGTGAACCAGGCCCCCGCACACGACGCGCTGGCCCTGAAAGCGGCACAGGAATCGCTGGTGCTGTTGAAGAACGATGGCGTGCTGCCGCTGTCACGCAATCTCAAGCGTATCGCCGTGGTGGGCCCCACCGCCGATGACACCATGGCGCTGCTGGGCAACTACTTCGGTACCCCGGCTGCACCGGTGACGATCCTGCAGGGCATCCGCGATGCCGCGAAGGGTGTCGAGGTGCGCTACGCGCGCGGCGTCGACCTGGTGGAAGGGCGTGACGATCCCAGCGCGACGCCCCTGATCGAAGCGACCTACCTGCGGCCTTCCGCGGATTCCCCCGAGCGCGGCCTGCGTGGTGAGTATTTCCGCACCGCCGATCTTTCCGGCACGCCAGCCCTGGTGCGCACCGATGCCCAGATCGGCTTCCGCTGGGACCGCGGCTCGCCAACCGACAACCTGCTGGCCCGCGGCGAAGCCGCACCGGGGCAGGGCATCCCCAACGACGGCTTCAGCATCCGCTGGAGCGGCTGGCTGCTGCCGCCCGTATCGGGCCGCTACCGCATCGAGGCCGCCGCCGACGACGGCTTCCGGCTGTACGTGGACGGCAAGCGCGTCCTGGACCATTGGACCCCCAGCGACCGCCTGCATGGCGATGGCGTGGACCTGGACCTGGAGGCCGGGCGCGCGTACGAAGTGAAGCTGGAATACTTCGATGCCGAGCGCGACGCCGGCGTGCGGCTGGGCTGGCGCATGCCCGGCGCGAAGCCGCCGTTTGAGGAGGCCCTGGATGCCGCGCGCAATGCCGATGTCGTGGTGTTTGTCGGCGGCCTGACCGGCGACGTCGAAGGCGAGGAGATGAAGGTCAACTACCCGGGCTTCGCCGGTGGCGACCGCACCGACCTGCGCCTGCCCGCGCCGCAGCGTGCCCTGCTCGAAGCGCTGCACGCCACCGGCAAGCCGGTGGTGATGGTCCTCACCGGGGGCTCGGCCATGGCGGTTGAATGGGCGCAGGCGAACCTGCCGGCGATCCTGATGAGCTGGTACCCCGGGCAACGCGGCGGCACCGCCGTGGGCCAGGCGCTGTTCGGCGATACCAACCCCGGCGGGCGGCTGCCGGTAACGTTCTACAAGGCAGGCCAGGCGATGCCGGCCTTTGACGACTACACCATGGAAGGCCGTACCTACCGCTACTTCCGGGGCACGCCGCTGTACCCGTTCGGGCACGGCCTGTCCTACACAACCTTCGACTACGGCAAACTGCGTCTGGATGCACCCCGCATTCCCGCAGACGGGCACCTCAAGGTTCAGGTGGACGTGGCCAACACCGGCAAGCGCGCAGGCGATGAAGTGGTGCAGCTGTATGTGCGGCGGGTGGATGCGAAGCCGGGTGATGCGCAGCAGGCGCTGCGCGGCTTCCAGCGCGTGCAGCTGGCCCCGGGCGAGCGGCGTACCGTGGCATTCGATCTGGATGCAACGCAGGCCCTGCGCCAGTACGACGAAGTGCGGGCGGCCTATGTCGTGCCGCCGGGCGCGTACGAGGTCAGGGTAGGCAGCTCCAGCGCCGCCGCCCGCGTGCAGGCCCGCTTCACCGTGGAGGCTGCCCGTGACTGAGCACGTCCTGTCGGTACGGGAAAAACTGGGCTACAGCCTGGGCGACCTCGCTGCGAACCTGATCTTCCAGACGCTGATCACCTACCTCGCGTTCTTCTATACCGATGTGTACCGGCTGCCCCCTGCCACGGCCGCGACGATCATCTTCGTGATCGGCCTGCTGGGTGCCTTCGTGTTCACCCCGCTGATCGGCATCGCCGCCGACCGCACCGCAACGCGCTGGGGCAAGTTCCGGCCGTGGATCCTGTGGACTGCAGTACCGTTCGGCGTGCTCTCGCTGCTGGCCTTCAGCACCCCGCAGCTGGGTGCGCAGGGCAAGATCATCTACGCCCTGGGCACCTACGGCCTGCTGATGCTGGTCTACGCAGCCAACAACCTGCCGTACTCCGCGCTCAGTGGTGTGCTCACCGGCAGCATGGCCCAGCGCAACAGCCTCTCGGCCTATCGCTTCGTGGCGGTGATGATCGCGCAGTTCATCATCCAGGTGCTGCTGTTGCCGCTGGTGCTGATCCTCGGTGACGGTGACCGCGTGCTGGGCTTCGAGCGGGTCATGACCGTGTTCGCGGTGGTAGGCACCGTGTTCTTCCTGATCACCTTCGCCACCACCCGCGAGCGCATCGTGCCGGCCAAGGAGCAGACCGGCGGCGTGCTGCAGGACCTGGCCGACCTGCTGCGCAACCGCCCATGGCAGGTGATGCTTGCCCTGACGATCCTGGTCTTCATCAACCTGGCGCTGAAGGGCGGCACCTACATCTACTACTTCCAGTACTACATGAGCGAGCCCGCTCTCGCAGGCTTCCTCGACAACACCGGCTTCAACCGCTTCATCGGCGGATTGAACGCCACGCTCAGTGGCATGGGGCTGTCCGGCTTCGCGTGGCCGGAGGATCCGGCAACCTCGGCGTTCAGCCTGTTCAACGCCTGCGGCATCATCTGCATGATCCTGGGCATCGGGGTATCGCGCCGGCTGGCCGACCGTTTCGGCAAGCGCGATGTATTCGGCGGCGCGTTGCTGGTCTCCACCGTGTTCCTGCTGGTGTTCTACTTCTTCCCGCCCACCGCCGTGGCCGTGGCGGTCGTGTCCTTCATACTGCACGGCTTCTTCTACGGCATCACCATTCCGTTGCTGTGGGCGATGATCGCCGACGTCGCCGACTATTCCGAATGGAAGAACAACCGCCGCGCCACCGCGATCATCTTCTCGGCGATGCTGTGCGGCCTGAAGATCGGCCTGAGCATTGGTGGCGCACTGGTCGCCGGCATCCTGGCGTACTACGGCTACCAGGCCGGCGCAGACCAGCAGCCTGAGGGCGTAGTCAACGGCATCCGCCTGACGGTGAGCGTGTACTGCTCCCTTCCGTTCCTGATCGCCGTGGCGATGCTGTTCCTCTACAAGATCGACAAGCGCATGGAAACCCGCATCGAGCAGGACCTGCAGCAGCGCCGCGAAGGCAACAACCTTGTGCACTTGGCGGCACATGCCATCTCCCAGCCGCTGGTGACCCACATCTACACGGCCGATCCGTCGGCCCATGTGTTCGGGGGGCAGCTGTACATCTATCCCTCGCACGACATCGACGCCGGCGCGCCGTTCGACGATGACGGCGGGCATTTCGGCATGGAGGACTACCACGTGCTGCGGATGGACAGCCCCACCGGCGAGGCCACCGACTGCGGCGTGGCGCTGCATGTGCGTGACGTGCCCTGGGCCGCAAAGCAGATGTGGGCTCCCGACGCGGCCCACCGTGACGGCCGCTACTACCTGTACTTCCCGGCCAAGGACGGGGAAGGCAGGTTCCGCATCGGCGTCGCCGTGGCCGATCGCCCGGAGGGCCCGTTCACCGCCGAACCGGAGCCGATGGCCGGCACGTACTCGATCGACCCGGCGGTATACGAGGACGACGACGGCGCGCATTACCTCTACTTCGGCGGCATCTGGGGCGGCCAGCTGCAGAAGTACCGTGACAACCGCTACGACGCCACCCACGAAGAGCCCACCGGCGATGCGCCGGCACTGGGCCCGCGCGTCGGTCGACTGGACGCAGGCATGACCCAGTTGGCCGAGCCCACGCGGGAAGTCACCATCCTGGATGAGCACGGCCAGCCGCTGCGCGCCGACGACCATGAGCGGCGGTTCTTCGAGGGTCCGTGGCTGCACAAGTACCAAGGCAGGTATTACCTGTCGTACTCAACCGGCAACACCCATCTACTCTGCTACGCCATCGGGGACAGCCCGTACGGCCCGTTCACCTATGGCGGCGTGATCCTCAAGCCGGTAGTGGGCTGGACCACGCATCACTCCATCTGCGAGGTCGACGGCCAGTGGTACCTGTTCTATCACGACTCCCTGTTGTCGGGCGGGGTCACCCACCTGCGTTCGGTCAAGTGCACCCCGCTGCACATGGAAGCGGACGGCAGCATCCGGACCATTGATCCCTATGGCAACTGAAAGCCCGTTGCCCATCGACGACGCGCAGGCGCCACTGCCTGCCGGCCACCTGCACTGGTTGCGGGCGGGCAGGCTGGAGGTAGCACTTGCTCCTGAGGCCGGCGGGCGCATCGCCCGCATCCGCCATGAAGGCGTCGAGTGGCTGGTGGACGAACAAGAGAGTGGGGCCGCCACCATCGCCTGGGGCTGCTACCCCATGGTGCCGTGGGCCGGCCGGATCCGGCACGGCCGCTTCAACTTCGATGGCAGGGCGTACGCATTGCCAACGAACTTCGGCGAGCACGCCATCCACGGAGTAGGGTTCGCACTGCCCTGGCAGATCGACAGTATCGCGGAGGACAGCGCCACGCTGTCGCTGGAACTTCCCGAGGACGACTACTGGCCCTTCGGCGGCACAGCAACGCAGGTCATCCAACTAACGCCACACAGCCTGGAACTGCGCCTGGTAGTGCAGGCCGGCACCCAACCGATGCCCGCCGTAATCGGCTGGCATCCGTGGTTCCGCAAGCCGGATGCGTTGCTGTTCGCGCCCGACGCCATGTACCCACGTGACGAGGAGGGCATCGCCAGGTTGCCACTGGCAAGCGCATCCCCCGGCCCATGGGACGACTGCTTCATCAACCAGAAGGACATAACACTGGTGTACAGCGGCCAGCGCCTGATGCTGCGAGCCGACACCGACCACTGGGTGGTCTATGACGCCGCGCCGCACGCCACCTGCGTAGAACCCCAAACCGGCCCACCCGACGGCTTCACCCTCGCACCCAACCGCCTCAACCCGGGCGAACAACTAGAGCTGACCTTCAATCTCGCCTGGAACCCGAAACGGTAGGGTCGGTTCCCAAACGACCGCCGATAACAGTGATCGGCACGGCAACGCATGACCTAAAATCGAAAACACGCCTCTTCCGTTCGGCAATTGGGGGATCGGCTATCCTGAGCCCCCCTCTCCACCTTGCCTTCGAGCCCCACGCATGCCCGCGACTTCGATGGTTGTTCGACCCAGGCGGTGGCTCACCTACCTCGTAATCTCCGCCGTGCTCCTGGCCGCAGGCTGTGCAGACGAACCGGCCCCTTCCAAGGATCTGGGGACGGAGATCGACGAGGTCGCCGCCGCGCTGATCGAGCAGCCCTTGCTCCACTCGACCTCGATCGGGGTCGTATACCGAGGCAAGGAATACATCCGCCATCGCGGCGACATGCAGGCAGGGAAGCGAGGCGCTCCTACCGATGCGACGCTCTACGAAATCGGCTCGTTGAGCAAGACGCTGGCGGGCACCTTGATGGCCAGCGCTGTGTTGGATGGCAAGGTGACGCTGGACGACGATGTCAGGATGTACCTGCAGGGGGCCTACCCGAACCTGCAGTACAAAGGCGAACCCATCCGCCTCCGCCATCTGCTGTCGCACACCAGCGGCCTGCCGAACATGCTGCCGGTACGCGCGAACACCGTGCTTGATGAGTTCACCGACCACGGCACACCGCCCGAACTCAATGCCATCTACGCGCACTACGGTAAACCCGATTTCTTCAACGACCTGCACACTGTGGAAATCCCGCGCGCGCCCGGAAAGGTCTACGCCTACTCAAGCACCGGCACGGAACTGACCGCGCACATTCTGGAACAGGTCTACAAGCGGGACTACGAGTCACTGCTGCGTGGATTTCTCAGCGAGACCGCAGGGATGAGCGGCATCAGGATCCGCCTGGCTGACACCGAGGTGCAGCAGCTTGCGATTGGCTACCACAGCGACAACCCCATACCGACCACCTCGATGCCGCAGCTTCCCTGGGGGGCATCCGGGAACGTAAAGGCCACCGTCCCGGAGATGGTGAAGTACCTCAGGTTCCAATTGGCCAACGGCCCTGTCGTAACGGAATCCCATCGCACGCTGGTCAAATTCGATTCCGACTTCAGCATCGGCTACTTCTGGAACATCGTCAGCGGCGACCGCCAGAAGGGCCGCTACTACGCCCACCATGGCGGCGTGCCCCGCTCTCAGTGCTACATCTACATCATCCCCAAGTACGACCTGGGCATCTTCATCATCACCAACCAGAGCGGCGACCGTACCGCGAACGCAATGGAAGCGGCGGCGGATTCGCTGGTTGAGAAGGTTGCCGCGCGGGACGGGGAGCAATGAAACTCTTCACCCGTCCACCAGACCGCCCCTATCGGAATATGTTCGTCGCTGCGTTGATTGGGGTTCCCATCGGAAGCCTGCTGATTTCGCTTCACGTCGCGCTGGTCGGGGCCACCACGTCTGCTGAACCCTTGACGCTCATCGGCGATGCTGTGTTCGTTTCCTTCTTCGGCTACGTCATGATGGCGTTGCTGCTTCTTGTATATGGGCTTCCTGCACTTTGGCTGGCGTTGAGGTTTCGCCTTGCGGGTCCGGCCATAGCGCTCACAATTGCCACGCTTCCTGGTCTTTCCGTGCTGCTCAGCGAAGGCACACTTCAGAACAGCATCCTATTGATACCGGCGGCCATGTCCTTGGCCACGGGCGTGGCATTTGTCACGCTGGCCTACTGGGGCCCCGGCGGGAATTCGGGGACGGGTAGGGTCGGTTCCCAAACGACCGCCGATAACGGTGATCGGCACAGTAACGCATGACCCAAAATCGAAAGCGCGCCGCCTGCGTCCGAGGTCATGCCCTAGAGGAGTAATCACCACCCCGGCGGTCGATTGGCATGCAACCCTACCGCGAGCCGGCATACAGCAGCGCGGCAGGCACAAACCGGCCAGGCCCGACGCTACTCCTCAGCCGGTCACCTGCAGGTCTTCGTCCGTCGCCGCCCGGCGCCAGGCGGCCACGTACCGGAGGTACTTACCGATGAAGATGCCGGTGAAACCGCCCGACAGCAGCAGATAGGCCGCGCGGAAACCAACATCGCCCGCAAGCGTCGGCGACATCGCCAGCGCCGATTCAAACCCGTACTTCACCACGAACGTCACCAGCAGCAGCGGCAGCAGGCTGTAATCCGCACTGCGCCACAGCTTCCCGGTTGCCCGGTTCGCGGTCAGCACTGCACGACGCAGCATCATCCAGCCGATACCCGTCCCCGCGCCGATGCCGATCAGCCACAGCGCCCACGCCTGCCAGGACGTGCCATAACGCGCACTGATCGACCACAAGCCCCACGCGGTAAACAGGGCAGGCACCACCGCCAGCCTTCCCAGCGTGACCTCGCCCGGCTTCATGGCGGCGACGCCGCGCGTGATCAGGAAGATCAGAAGCGCCCATACCCAGAGCGGCGTGTGCGAAGCGAATTGCTGCAGCATGTTCATGGAGGGTCCTTGGCTTGAGGTGGGTGCCGGCCGTGCAGCGCCGTGCGGGAATGGGGTAATTCTCGCTTTGGCCCGAAACGGAACAAGTGACAGCTGTCAGCCATCGGGGAGTACAGGTTGGCGGGTACCATAGGGCCATGACGAAGCACGACACGGACGCCGCGGAACCATTCGACGCCACTGGCATCGGCCCCTTCAGACGTATCCAGAGCATCGCCCAGCCGGCGCTCCTGGCACTCGCTCTGGGCATCGCGCCGGCATGGGCGGAGGCGCCCCAGACATTCGTCCTGCAGGCAAGCGGGTTCGAAAGCGGCTTGGTCGCCAACGATCAGGGCCGGCTGATCCAGGAGTGGCCGGGGCGGCCGCAGCAGATCGCCCCAGATCGCTGGCTCGTCGTGGATTTCGAGAGAAGCAGCAGCGTGTGGTTCGACGACGCTGGCCGGGTCGCCTTGAAGGGCCCGTATGTTGAGCTCCGGTCCGATGCGGCATTCGATCGTCACCCGGACGATCCGGACCCAACCCCACTTTTCAGCACATGGTCCAGGGCAGGGACCGCCCTGTTGCGTGCCGATGGAAGCACCTTTGTCGACTGGCAGCCTGGCAGCGGCGAGTGGGCCATCACGGCGCACCCGCAACGCTACAGCTGGCGCTCGCGGGAAGCGGGGGAGCGCATCTTCGATGCACGTGGGCAGCTGCGCATGCAGCTGGCCAAGGGTGAACTCCGGGCTGCCGGTCCGTTCCCGGAACGCACTCAATACCTGGTCTGCGACCTCGATCCGGCCACTCCCTGCGCGCTGCGCGATGAGGCAGGAAAGACGCTGTGGAGCGAGCGCATCGACAACCTGATTCCGCTCAACAACGGCGGCTGGCTGGGACTGCAGGGCAGGGCATGGCGCCGGCTGGATGCGGGCGGCCAACTGACCGGAGATCGCACGCTCATCTACGTGGTGGGCTACTCGTCGGCTCGTTCGCGCAGCCCCGCCTCTGAAGACTTGGGCAGCTGGCCGCGCTGGGCGACCGAATACCACGTCATCCGCGAAGACGCAGAAGGCATTTTCGCGAATGAAGCCGACACCGTGGACGGCCTCATGTACCCGGATGGGCGCTTTCTCGCGATCGCAGGGGCGACTTCCGGCGAGGAGGTCTGCCCGGGCATATGGCGCGCGCGCATGGGCGACGCCGGTGACAAGTTGGTTGATGCGAATGGCCAGATTTTGGGGCCATTCAACGCCTACGCGTGGAAGGAGGTTGAGGGGCGTCCCGAGCTTCGCCAGGCGATAGCGGAAGACGGGCAGGAAACCTTGGTGGACTGCAGGGGAAAGCAACTGGTCCAGACACCGCCGCTTAGCCAACTAAGCGAAGAGGCCACAGGCTTTTTCGGCACGCTGGACGGCGAATCCCAGCCCCGGCTGTGGCTCGACGCCGCGCTTGGCCAGCACCTGCTGCCCAACGGCACCTGGATCGACCAGGTCAGTGCTGATGGCGCATTGCTCCTCGTACGCATCGACGCGGAGGGGTCCCGCATGTATCACGTAAAGCAAGGCCGCTTCGTGGGCGACACCATCGAATCTGCACATGCGCTACTACCGGGCGGCGTCGTGTTCCTGCGCGATGGCTACTACGGCTTCATCGATGCTGATGGGGTCGAGCGGCTGCCTGCACGCTACACCGCGATCTCCCCTTGGGGCGAAGATCGCTTGTGGACGTCGCGCTACCTCGACAATGACGCGCCGGGCAGGATCACGACCCTGCATCGCATGGACGGCTCGGTCGTCGCCAGCTGGCTCAATGCCTCAATGAACGACAGCCCCATCCTCCGCAGCCTACCCAATCAAGGGTCGCTTACGGGGCTGATCGGCCCAACCTTCGAAAGGGCGGACGGGGAGTACCTCGGCCAACAATGGGTAGACCGCAACGGCCGTACCCTGTTCCTGTCACTCCACTGCCAACGCGGCTCGCGGGAGATCGATGGTGGTGTGATTGAACCACTCACAGGGTCAGCGCGACGCCAGGGCACTGATTGCACGATCCCGGATGACATCCGCGCTGCAATGAGGCCGACCGCCAACGATTGACCAACGGAATGACAGGGAACTCGATGGAATCGCGCTTCCCCGAAACGTTTGAGACACCGTAGGGTCGGTTCCCAAACGACCGCCGATAACAATAATCGGCATGGTAACGCATGACCCAAAATCGAAGCGCGCTGCCTGCGTTCCAGATAATGCCCTAATGGGTAATCACCACCCCGGCGGTTGATTGGGATGCAACCCTACCGAAGTGCGGTCTGGACCGTTTGCAGCGGCAGATGCACACCCGCCCAATAATGTGCACAATCCCCCCGGGACCGGGCATGACGCCAGGTAAGCTCCGTGCCACGTCCGGGGGGACGGCACGGAGCAGGACAAAGGGGGATATACATAATGGATTCGCTCTATCCGGCGGGGCCTTCGGCCGTGCCCGCGCAGCTCACCGCACCCAGTTCCGCTTACCGCCGCCATGCATGGCTGGCCGTGGCTGGCCTGCTCGGTTTCGCCACCGCGTACTTCGCCCTGATGGGCTGGTTCGGCTGGACCGCCTACCGCGTGTTCCGCACCCTGCTGGCAGGGGAGGGCGGCAACACCCTGCTCAACATCATCGTCGGCACCTTCGCGCTGTTCCTTGCCGTGTTCATGGCCAAGGGGCTGGTGTTTCTCAAGCGTGGGCAGGCTTCCAGGGAACTGGAGCTCAAGCAGGCCGAGCAGCCCGAGCTGTTCGCCTTTCTGCACCGCCTGGCTGACGAAGCCGGCGCGCCGCGCCCCAAGCGGGTGTACCTGTCGGCGCGGGTCAATGCCAGCGTCTTCTACGACCTGTCGCTGTTCAACCTGCTGTTTCCTTCGCGCAAGAACCTGGACATCGGCCTGCCGCTGGTCAACGCACTGAACCTGGGCGAGTTCAAGGCCGTACTGGCCCACGAATTCGGCCACTTCGCGCAGCGCACCATGGCAGTCGGCCGTTGGGTGTACGTGGCCCACCAGATCGCCAGCCAGCTGGTCGCCCGCCGCGATGCGCTCGATGCCCTGCTGGCCACCGTGTCGCGCCTGGACCTGCGCATTGCCTGGGTGGGCTGGCTGCTGTCGCTCATCGTCTGGGCCATCCGTTCGCTGGTGGATACCGCCTTCAGCGTGGTCGCCCTGTCCGAGCGCGCCCTGTCGCGTGAGATGGAATACCAGGCCGACCTGGTGGCCGCCTCGCTCGCCGGCAGCGATGCCCTCGTGCACGCCTTGCACCGCCTCGGCGCCGCCGACGATGCCTGGGACAGGTCGCTCGGCTTTGCCTCCCGCGAATTCGAAGCCGGCCATGCCGTGGCCGATCTGTTCGCGGTGCAGACGCGCATGCTCGCCAACCTGCGCCGCGTGTCGCCGGATCCGCTGTATGCCGAGCCGCCGCAGCTGCCAGAACGCGAGCGCGAGCAGCACCGCGTGTTCCGCCGCGACATGGTGCGCGTGCCGCAGATGTGGTCCACGCACCCGGCCAACGCCGACCGCGAGAACAACCTCAAGCGGCGCTATGTGGAAGCCGCGATCGACGAGCGCCCGGCCATGCTGCTGTTCCGTGACGCGGACGGACTACGGCACAAGCTCACCCGCGACATGCTGCGCGAAACCCCGCCGGCCTTCGCCGACGTCGATACCTCGCTGACCCGGCTAGACGCCGAGTTTGCCATCCGTGCCATGCACCAGCGCTACCAGGGCACCTACCTGCGGCGCTCGTTCGTGCGCGGCGTGGCCACCCCGGCCGAGCTGTTCCTTCACACCCTGGCGCCGCTGAGCGACGCCCAGATCCGCGAGCGAATCACCGGCCTGTATGCGCCCGCGCATGGCAAGGCCCTGCAGCAGCTGCAGCTGCTGGAAGATGAGCGCGCCACGCTGGACGCCGCCCGCGCCGGCCACCTGCGCGCCACCCGCAACCGCGTGCATTGGCGTGACCAGGTGCTGGACACCCGCCGCCTCGGCCCGGTCATCGCAACGCTGGATGACGAGATCGCGCCGCTGCGTCAAGCCGTGTTCCAGCACGACCAGCAATGCCGCAGCCTGCACCGGCTGGCCGCGCGTCGCAGCGGGGCAGGGTGGGAGAACCTGCTGGAAGGGCAGGTGGCCCTGCTGCACTACTGCGAGCACGTCGAAGCCGACCTGCGCGACGCCTACGGGCTGTTCCTCAATACCCTGCATGTGGTGACGGCCGACAAGCGCGTCTCCGACAAGGAACTGCGCCGCCTGCTGGGCACCGCCGAAAAGGTACGGCAGGCGCTGGGCGTCATCTACGACTACGCCCACAACTGCGTGATCGATGAAACCGTGGTCGAACACGGCGGCAAGCCGCTGAAAGAGACGCTGGGCGAGCTGGGCCTGCCCACGCCTGTACAGGCGAACATCGACAACTGGATCAAGCATTCCAGCGGCTGGGTCAACCACACCTGCGCCGCGCTCTCACAGCTGCGCGCCGCAACGCTGGAAGCCCTGCTGGCCAACGAAGATGCCGTAGTAGCACGCCTGGGCTCGGACGAAGTGGCACCGCTCGCGCCGACGCCTTCCAAGGTGCCCACGCCCTATCCGGTGCTGCTGCCCGGCCAGGAGCGCAAGCTGCAGACCAAGCTGGGCTGGTGGGATCGCTTCCAGACCGCCGACGGCTGGGCTGCCAGCACCGCGCGTGCCTCTGCTGCGGCGGCGATTGTCGTGGGCGTGCTGGCATTCGGCATGCACACCGGCGCCGCCACCGTCTCGCTGTACAACGGTCTGGCCACCCCGGTGCGGGTCACCATCGACGGCAACACCGTCGAACTGGCACCGCTGCAGAGCGCCAGCATGGACGTCGCCCCGGGCGCTGCCCACCAGGTGACCACCGAAAGCGCGGGCGGGGAGCTCATCGAGTCCTTCGAAACCGAGCGCATGACAGGCCGTTCGCACTTCACCTACAACGTCGCCGGCGCCACGCCCATGGTGCAGTGGTCGGCCGTCTACGGTGGTGCCGAGCCCGATGAAGACCGCAACCTGGGCGCGGAGCGCTGGTCCGCCACGAGCGCCGACTACGTGCTGGAGGAGCCGCCGAGCTCCATCCAGACCAAGAGCAACGACGGCGGCAAGCGCTCGGTGGTATCGGCCGTGGGTGAGCTGGCACCGCATCGACAGCTGGGGCTGGTGACCGATGAAGCCCAGCGCCAGGCCATGATCCTCGCGCACGCCCGCTGGGACGCGCCGGAATCGCGCCATCTGACGACATGGCTGGCCATGGCCTCGCAGAACCCGGCCACCCTGCAGGGCATCATTGCAGAACGGCTGACGCGCCATCCTGAAGATGTCGCGGCGCTGCGCGTCGAGCAGCAGCTCGACAAGGGCCAAGGGCAGAACGCTGCCTGCGAGCGCCAGCAGAAGATGGCAGCCGGCAAGCCCGCATCGCCGGCGCTGGCCTATCTCTCCATCCGTTGCATGCCCGAAGGCCAAGCGCAGGATGAGGCCTTCCTCGCCGGCCAACAGCGCTGGCCCCAGGATCCTTGGTTCGCGCTGGCCTCTGGTTACGTGCTTGCCTCACGCGGCGACTGGAGCGCAGCCAACGAGGTGTGGTCCAAGGCGGCAATGGGGCCGCAGACCGCAGAGTTCACCGCACCGGAGCTGGCACGCGTCAAGCGCATGTTGGGCGCCAGCGACCAGGAGCTGCAGCCGCTGGCCGCCGAGTCAGCGCACCTGACCAGCCTGCTGGCCCTGGACAGCACCGAAGTGATGGGTTCGCAGTATGAGGCCTACATCCACCTCCACCGGGGTGAGTACCAGGGGGCAGTGGCCATGGCGGAGTTGGACGCTGAATTGTTCCCGCAAGTGCTTCGCCTGGCAGGCGCCTCCGATGGCGCACCGGAGGACCTGATCAAGAAGGCCCTGGACCTGCCGGCGGAGGAGGGCATATCGCCGGATTCCGCCTGGAGCATGTGGGCACTGGCGCTGCGGCAGGGCAGGAACGAAGCCGTGTGGCGGGAAAAGGCACTGGCCACCGACGCCGAAGAAGCCGCGCGCGTGGTGGCGTTCGTAGATGCCGTGCGCGCCAATGCGTCCGTGCAGCAGGCCGAAGCCGTGCTGGGCAACGTAAGGCCGGCTAATCGCGGCTACGCCTACACCGTCGCAGCCGTGGTGCGCGGGCAGTCGTGCCCACAGGCGTGGCGCGATGGTGCCAAGAAGCTGCTGTTCGGCACCGAACGCCCGCACTTGATGTAATGCGCAAGGCACGGCGGGAACCTGTCCCGCCGTGCGAGCTTGGTAGGGTCGGTTCCCAAACGACCGCCCTCAAACGATCAACGCCCGGTAACGCATGACCCTGGAACAGGGCACTGGACGCCTGCCAATCCTTCACCGCCGCGGCGACGTGCCATGTGGACGACTGCCCAATGCGGTGAATCCCAGGTGATGCGCGCTCCTTAGGACTTCACTGCGTGGGAACCGTGACGGTGCAACGCTCTTCCGTCCCTTTCTTCCCCCACGAAGTGCAGGTTTTCCATGGCCAACAAGCAGCTCACGACGATCAATCCATTGACCGAAGAGGTGATTGCCACCTATTCGTACATGTCAGACGACGAAGCGGCAGCCGTAGTCGAATCCAGCCACAAGGCCTTCCTGGAATGGCGCCTGCGCTCTCTGGACGAGCGGGCGAAGGTGGTCGCCGCCATCGCCAAGGCGCTTCGCGAGCGCAAGGAAGAGTTCGCCCAGCTGATGACCCGCGAGGTCGGCAAGCTTATCGAAGACAGCCGCACGGAGGTGGAACTGTGTGCGGCCATCTGTGACTACACCGCCAAGCAGGGGCCTGCCGCATTGGCCGACGAGGAGCGCGATGTCGAGGGCGCCACCGGCATCGTCACCCATTCGCCGATCGGCGTCGTGTACGGCATCCAGCCCTGGAACTTCCCGGCCTACCAAGCGATCCGCTACTCCATCGCCAGCCTGATGGCAGGCAACGGCGTTCTGCTCAAGCATGCGGAGAGCTGCACCGGCAGCGGACTGCTGCTTCGTGACATCTACGAAGGTGCCGGTCTGCCCAAGGGGTTGTTCGGCGTGCTGTTGATCACCCATGACCAGTCCAACGACATCGTGGAAAACGATCTGGTGCGGGCCGTGACGTTGACCGGCAGCGAGACCGCCGGTCGTACCGTGGCCGCGAAGGCTGGCGCAGCGCTCAAGAAGACGGTGCTGGAGCTGGGTTCCAACGACGCCTACCTCGTCCTCGACGATGCGGACCTGGATCTGGCCGTCGAGACCTGCGTCAAGGGCCGCCTGTTCAACAACGGGCAGACCTGCGTCAATGCCAAACGCTTCATCGTGACGCAGAAGAACTACGACGCTTTCGTCGCTGCCTACGCCAGAAAGTTCGAAGCCATCAAGATGGGCGACCCGAACGCCGCCGATACCCAACTGGGCCCACTGGTCTCCGAGGCGCAGCGTGACAAGCTGCACGAGCAGGTGACAAAGAGTGTCTCGCAGGGCGCCCGCCTGCTGGTGGGCGGTGAAGTGCCCAAGCGTACCGGCTGGTTCTATCCCGCGACGGTTCTGGCCGATGTGTCACCGGGGCAGGTGGCGTATGAGGACGAGCTGTTCGGCCCTGCGGCCGCCATCATCCGTGCAAAGGACGATGACGATGCGCTGCGCATTGCCAACGACAGCCGCTACGGCTTGGGCGGCGGTATCTTCAGCCGCGACGTGAAGCGCGCCCGTGAGCTGGCCACGAAGTATTTCGATACCGGAATGGTCTTCATCAACACCTTCGACGTTGCCTCTCCGTCGCTGCCCTTCGGTGGGGTGAAGGCTTCGGGCTACGGCCGCGAGCACGGCCCGGAAGGCCTCAAGGAATTCGTGAACGTGAAGTCCATCAAGATCCCTTCAGCGGCCTGACGCGCGGCATTGGCTCCAGGTGGGTGGGGGCGCATCGCACCCCGCCCACGCCAACACCAACACCAAGGGCGATCTGCTCAGCGTTGATTGGCGCCTTGGCCGTACGCACCAAAGCGTATCTGGACACTGCCATCAACGACATTGACTACGCCGATCTCGTTGGGCCCGAACTCCACGACGGCCGGCCAGGAGTGGCGGAAGCCGAGCGGCCAGGCGGGCGGCTTGACGGTGGTCCACGTATCGCCGCCGTCCTCGCTTGCGCTCACCTCGTTGAAGCAGGACGTCACGAACATCGTGCCGCTGCGGGTGGTCATCACGTGGGGCCCGCAGCGCTGGTCCGCCATCGGCGTGCCCAGTCCCTCGGGCCAGGTGCGTCCATCCGGCGAGGTCTTGTAGGAGACAGGACACTGCGGATCCTCGCCGCAGGTTTCCAGCACCATCAGGAAGCCCCCATCCGGGCGCCGCGCCATCACCGGCATGCCTGGACGCAGTTTTCCTCCGCCGGGTTGGCTGGCGATGGTCACCGCCGGGCTCCAGGTCCCGCCCCCGTCGCTGGACAGCTGCTGCGATACCACCTGGTTGAAGGAAGGCGTCTCGTCGGCCCGGGTTTCATCGGCGTACACCACCGACAACGTGCCATCATCCAGACGCGTGAACACCGGCTCCCATACGCCGCGGTCCTCGCGCCCGGCCGGATTTTCGTTACGGGTGATGGTGCTCAGGAAGCGCCAGTGCGCGCCTTGGTCGTCACTGGCATACACGTTCAGCCGGTAGGACACCCCATCGATGAGCGACCGCATCGCCAGCAGCACGCGGCCATCGGGCAGGACGAACAGTTCGCCGTTGTCGAGTTTGCGCTTGGGCTCTGCCACGCGCGACAACGGTGCCCAGGTCCTGGCCTTGTCGCTGCTCACCGACAGCTGCAGCGTGGTGGTGTCTCCGCCGGGATAGCGCGTGGTCACCGCCAGCCAGCGGCCGTCTGGCAGGCGTGCCAGCCGGCCCCAGCCCGCCTTGGCCGCATCCACGGTGGCGGTGCCCGTCCAGGTGACGTCGGTGGCCAAGGCGGGAGCCGCAGCGGCAAACAGGAGCGCCAGCGCGGCCGCGCGGAGGGAAAAGGTCGGCTGCATGTTCATCACCAGTAGGTTGCGTACAGAGCGACCAGGATCGCCAGCACGGCCAGCGAAGCCGCGTTGAACGACGGCGCGGTGGCATACACCACATCATCGGTACGGATGCGGTCACGGTCTCCGGTGGCGCGGGTGGCCAGCGAAATGCCCACTGCCAGTGCCAACGTCGCCAGGAATACCACCCCCATCCGGTCCATGAACGGCAACGACGGCCACAGCAGCTTGAAGGCCAGCGAGAGCACGAACGAGCCCACCGCTGCGGCCAGTGCACCGGCTTCATTGGAGCGCTTCCAGAACAGGCCCAGCAGGAAGATCACCACGATGCCCGGAGTGAAGAAGCCGGTGAACTCCTGGATGTACTGGAAGCCCTGGTCGAACCCACCCAGCAGCGGGCGAGCGGTCAGCACTGCCACGATGATGGCCACCGACGCCGCGATCCGGCCCACGCGCACCAGCCGTGCCTGCGATGCATCGGGCGCGCGCTTGGCGTAGAAATCCAGGGTGAAGATGGTCGCCACCGAATTGATCTTGGAGGCCAGCGACGCCACGATCGCCGCCACCAGCGCTGCGAACACCAGCCCCAGGATGCCGCTGGGCAGCAGTGCCAGCATGGTCGGGTAGGCCGCATCCGGCCGC
Organism: Stenotrophomonas sp. CCNWLW57; assembly: GCF_037203925.1. NCBI lineage: Bacteria > Pseudomonadati > Pseudomonadota > Gammaproteobacteria > Lysobacterales > Lysobacteraceae > Stenotrophomonas > Stenotrophomonas sp. CCNWLW57. Next base: position 98,057 of record NZ_JBBCBJ010000003.1, on the reverse strand, counting down.
TCCAGGCCGGGGGCCAGCATCACCGCGGCAATGCCGGGCAGCACCACGATGGCCGGGATCAGCAGCTTCAGGAACGCGGCAAACACCACGCCCTTCTGCGCCTCGCGCAGGTTTTTCGCGGCCAGCGCCCGCTGGATGATGTACTGGTTGAAGCCCCAGTAGCTGAGGTTGGCGATCCACATGCCGCCCAGCAGCACCGACAGGCCCGGCAGGTCCTTGTAGAACGGGTTGTCCTTGCTGAGGATCATCTCGAACCGCTCCGGATGCTGCTGCCAGAGCTGCATGAAGCCATCGCTGACGCTGCCGTCGCCAATTTTGCTCAGGGTGATCACGGTGACCAGCAGGCCACCCAGCACCAGCAGGCATACCTGCACGATATCGGTCAGCGCCACCGCCTTCAGGCCGCCGTACAGCTGGTAGGCCAGCGCGAAGGCGCCCAGCAGCACCAGCGCCACATCCTGGTTCAGCCCTGCCACGCCCGCGATGGCGATCGAACCCAGCCACAGGATCGAGGTGAGGTTGACGAACACGTACAGGCCCAGCCAGAACACCGCCATGACCGTACGGATCCGGTTGCCATACCGCTCCTGCAGGAACTGCGGCATGGTGGTGATGCCGTTGCGCAGGAAGATGGGCAGGAACCACTTGCCCACGATCAGCAGCGTGATCGCCGCCATCCACTCATACGACGCGATGGCCAGGCCGATGGCATAGCCCGAGCCGGACATGCCGATGATCTGTTCGGCCGAAATGTTGGCCGCGATCAGCGATGCGCCGATGGCCCACCACGGCAGGCTGCGGCTGGCCAGGAAGTAATCCTGCGCCGATTTCTGCTGGCCGGCTTTCTCGCGCGACACCCACTGCGCAAGGATGAAGATGCCCGCCAGGTAGGCCAGCACGATGCTGATATCAAGGGTGGAAAGGCTCATGGAATCTCCGCGGAAGTCCCACGCGGTGCGTGGGGCGGCAAGCTGTTGGGGTCGCCGGCGAACCGGGCTTCGGGTAGGCCGGCGAACCCGGCGTCATCGAGGGAAAGCAGGTGGCCTGCAAGCGGGTCCTGTGCACGTGCCGCGGCATCCATGCCGTCATGCGCGCTGGTGATGAACAGCGTGCGGTAGGCGGGGCCGCCGAAGGCAGGGCGGGTAGGCTGGCTGACCGGCGTGGCAATGGCGCGGTCCTCGGTGCCGTCCGGCAGGTAACGCACTACGCGGGCATCGCCCCAGCGGGCATTCCAGAGGCCGCCGTCCGCGTCGACCGCGCTGCCGTCGGGCTCGCCGGGTTCGGCCTGCAGGTCCACGAACAATTGCGCAGGCCCGAGCGTGTCGCCGTAATCGCAGCGCAGGATCTGCTTCTGCAGCGAGTCACAGAAGTACATCGTGTCGCCGGATGGACTGAAGGCGATGCTGTTGGAAATGGCGACGGTGGGTAACGGCAGGATTTCCAGCGTCAGGTCTGCGTTGAGGCGCAGGAAGGGCGCTACTGCCTGCTTCGGGCCTTCAGCAGGTTCATGCAGCAGGCCAAATACAAATCGCCCTTGGCGGTCGCATGCCCCATCGTTTGCCCGCAATTCCGGTAGCGCCGGCCGTTGGCCGGCTCCGCGGGGTGCCGGAGACCCTGAGGGCCGGCCAACGGCCGGCGCTACCGTGTCTGCGAGGTCGCGGAATTCGTTGCGTTCGGGATGGAAGAACGCCAGCCGGGAAGCCAGCGCCAACAACAGCCAGCCATCGGCCTCGCACAACGCCAGCGCGGCCAACCGCTCCGGCATCGGCCAGCGCGCAATCCCCCCATCCTGCGGGCGGTAGCGCCACAGCTGCGACTGCTGGATGTCGGTCCAGTACACCACCTGCTCGCGGTCGCACCACAGCACGCCTTCGCCCAGTGTGTTGCCCGCCGGAACCGCCACGCGCACCGGGCCGGTCACACCCAGCCCCCGTCCACGATGAAGTCCTGGCCGGTGCACATGCGGCTGTCATCGGCGGCCAGGAACAGCGCCGCACGGGCCAGGTCGTCCGCACGCAGGTAGCCCGGCAGGCATTGCGACCGCCGCAGCTGCGCCTCGCCCTCCGCATCCAGCCACAGCCGCTGCTGCTTCTCGGTGATCACCCAGCCGGGCACCAGTGCGTTGATGCGGATCCGGTCGTGGCCCAGTTCGCGGGCCAGCCCGTTGACCAGCCCATGCACTGCGGATTTGGCCATGGCATACAACGGGTAGCCGCTGTTCTTGATCATCCAGCCGGTGGAGCCCAGGCAGATGATCGAGCCGCCGCCCAACGCCCGCATGTCCGGCGCCACGGCCTGGATCGCGAAGTACTGGTGGCGAAGGTTGACTGCCACGCTGCGTTCGAAATCGGCCACGCCGGTATCGGCCAAGGCATGGCGCGCATCGTTGGCCGCGTTGTTGACCAGCACCGAGAACGGTCCGACCCGTTCACGTGCTTCAACGATGGTCGCCTGGAAGGCGGCGATGTCGGTGATGTCGCAGCGCAGATAGCGCGGCAACGGTTCAACGTCGTGCAGGCTGTCCAGCAGTGCCTGCGCACCGCCATCGTCGATGTCCAGGAACACCACCTTCGCACCTTGCCGGGCGAAGTGTTCAACGAAGGCGGCGCCGATACCGGTAGCGCCACCGGTGATCAGCACCGCGCGACCTTCCAGACTGGGGTAACGGGTCATCGGCATCACCACTCGGCCACGCTGCCATCGGCATGGCGCCAGATCGGGTTGCGCCAGCGGTGTCCTTCGGCAGCGCGTTCGTCCACGTAGGCCTGGTTGATCTCGATGCCCAGCCCGGGGCCGTCGGGAATCCTGACGAAGCCTTCCTTGTAGTCGAACGGCGAACGGTCCACCAGGTAATCCAGCAGGTCGTTGCTGGCGTTGTAGTGGATGCCCAGGCTCTGTTCCTGGATGAAGGCGTTGTAGCAGACCGCATCCAGCTGCAGGTTGGCGGCCAATGCAATCGGGCCCAGCGGGCAGTGCAGGGCGATGGCTACGTCGTAGGCCTCGGCCATGGCCGCGATCTTGCGGGTTTCGGTGATGCCACCGGAGTGCGAAGGATCGGGCTGCAGGATGTCCACACCGCCTGTCTGCAGGACCCGCTTGAAATCGAACCGGGAATACAGGCGTTCACCCAGGGCGATCGGGGCGGGGGAGAGGGCCGCCAGTTCCGGAATCGCTTCAAGGTGTTCGGACAACACCGGTTCTTCAATGAACATCAACCCGAACGGGGTCAATTCACGCATCAACACCTTCGCCATCGGCTTGTGCACGCGGCCGTGGAAGTCCACGGCCAGGCCAATGTCGGGGCCCACCGCATCGCGCACGGCCTGCACGTTTTCCAGCACCCGCGTGACCTTGTCGTGGGTGTCCACGATCTGCATTTCTTCGGTGCCATTCATCTTCACTGCGGTAAACCCGCGCGCCACCGCTTCGCTGGCCGCACGTGCGGTATCGGCAGGACGGTCGCCGCCGATCCACGAATACACGCGGATGCGGTCACGCACCGGGCCGCCCAGCAGCGCGTGCACCGGCACGCCCAGGGCTTTGCCGTGGATGTCCCACAGCGCCTGGTCGATGCCGGCCAGCGCGCTCATCAGGATCGGGCCGCCACGGTAGAAACCACCGCGATAGAGCACGTTCCAATGGTCTTCGATGTGCCGGGGATCCTTGCCGATCAGGTAATCGGAAAGCTCTTCCACCGCGGCGGCCACGGTATGCGCGCGGCCCTCCACGATGGGCTCGCCCCAGCCGACGATGCCGGCGTCGGTCTCGATGCGGACAAACAGCCAGCGCGGGGGCACCAGGTAGGTGGTGATGGCAGTGATCTTCATGCGTGGGGGTCCGTGTTGGTGCTGTTCCAGGCGTCGATGAACGCGCGCGCGCGGCGCGCCACTTCTGCTGGTGGGGTCTTGGGGGCGTACAGGGCCGAGCCGATGCCGAACCCGGCCGCGCCGGCGCTGCGGTAGGCCGCCATGCGTTCGGGGGTGATGCCGCCCACGGGCAGCAGCGCGGTGCCGGCGGGCAGCACGCTGGACCAGGCTTTCAGGACCGGGGGCGGCAGCTGTTCGGCGGGGAACAGCTTCAGTGCATCGGCGCCGGCACGCAGCGCGGCGAATGCCTCGGTGGGCGTGGCCACGCCGGGCGTGCAGCGCAGGCCCTTGGCGTGCGCGGCGGCGATGACCTCCACATCCGCGTGCGGCATCACGATGATGCGGCCGCCCGCATTGGCCACCTCATCCACCTGGGCGGTGGTGAGCACGGTGCCCGCGCCGATCAGGCAGCGGTCACCGAGTTGTTTCGCCAGCAGCGCGATGCTCTCCAGCGGCTGTGGCGAGTTCAGCGGTACTTCCAGGATATGGAATCCGGCATCGGCCAGCGCGGCACCGACGGCGGGGGCCTCCTGCGGGGTGAGCCCGCGCAGGATGGCAACCAAAGGGAGGGGTTGCATCCAGGCGGTGCTCATGCGGAATCCTTCAGCGAGGGGGTTTGCGTGGGGTGCGGATTCCCTTCAGGTTGGCCCGGGAATCGGCAATCATGTCCAGCATGGCCGCGCGCGCCGCGTCCGGCTGCTTCAGCCGGATTGCGTCGTACACGTCGAAGTGGCGCGGCAGCGAATACTTGAAGTCCTTGGCGGTTTGCGCCGAGAGCAGGAAGAACGTGCCCAGCGCGGCGTCGATCACCGAGAACAGCGAGCCCAGCAGCTCGTTGTTGGTGGCCTCCAGCACACTTTCGTGGAAGCTCAGATCCGCCTTGGCCCACGCGTCCTGGTCGGTCGCGTCGGCCATCGCCTGGTACGCCGCCTTGATCTTCGCCAGCTGCGCGGGCGAACGCCGCTGCGCGGCCGAGGCGGCCGCCGCAGGTTCGATCACTTCGCGCATTTCCACCAGCTTGTCCACGAAGTCCTGGGTGGGCATCAGCGCGCAGCGCCAGGCCAGGATGTCGCTGTCCAGCTGCTTCCAGAACCGCGGTTCGCGCACCCGCGAACCGGTTTTCTGCTTGGTTTCGATCAGCCCCTTGGAGCCGAGCACCTTCAGCCCCTCGCGAAGCGCCGAGCGGCTTACCGACAAGGTCTGCGCCAACAGCTCTTCCTTGGGCAGGTACTCGCCCGGCTTGATCGTGCCGCTGATGATGCGCTGGCCGATCTCCTGGGTGACTTGGTCGTGGAGGTTGCGTACCTCGATCCGTTTCACAGGCGCCCCTTTGGCTTGGTGCTCCGCAGACTGCGGTCACTCCTATTATCCGACAAAAGGGTGGCATAAAGGGCACGTGCATCGACATGGGGGAGGTCATCATCAGAGCTTGAACCGGAAGCCCATGCCCACGGTCTTGTCCTGGTAGCGGATGTCACGCGGGCGGGTATCGCCGCTGCCCCAGAACTGGTGCAGGTTGTTGCCCAGCAGGTTGGTGGCCGAGAACACCACTGTGGCACGCGGGGTCACGTCGTAGCTGATCGAGAAGTCCAGCGAGCTGGCCGGCTCCACCTGGTCTTCGGTACCGGCCACGGTGGGCTGGGTGAAGAAGTCGATGTAGCGGCTGCGGTAGCCATAGGCCAGGCGCGCGGACAGGCCGAAGTTCTCGTAGAACAGCACGGCGTTGTAGTTGTTCTTCGACACGTTCTGCAGCGGGCGGGAAATGACCGGGCCGCCGATGAACTCCGGCGATTTCGTGTCGCCGTCGATGTAGGTGTAGTTCAACTGCGCGCCCAGGCCGCCCCACGCACCCGGCAGGAAATCGAAGGTCTGCTGGTAGGCCAGCTCCACGCCCTGCAGGTGGCCGCTGCCGGCGCTCTGCGGCGAGGACAGCTCGTAGTCTTCGCCGGCGATGACCACGTTGGTGATGTAGTTCTGGATGTAGCCGTCGATATCGCGGTAGAACACACCGGCGCTGGCGTAGCCCACCGGCGAGAAGTACCACTCCAGCGACAGGTCGTAGTTGGTCGACTCGATCGGGCTCAGGTCCGGATTGCCGCTGCTGGCCACGCCGGCACGATTCACCGTGCCCGGGTTGAGCGAGATCGACGGGTTCAACGCGCCGAAGTCCGGGTAGCTCAACGTCTTCGCCGCCAGCAGGCGCAGCTGCCACTCGTCGTTGAAGTGCAGGTTCATGCTCGCATTGGGCAGGGTATTGGTGTCCTGCGTGTTGCGGGTGATGGCGCTGTACACCCCGGTGCTGGCATCGAAGGAGAAGGCATTGAGCTCACGCTTGATCTTCTCCGCGCGCACGCCCACCAGGCCATCCACGCGCAGGCCGAACACATCGAAATCGTACTTGGCCTGCAGGTAGCCGGCCGACTTGCGTTCTTCGATGTCGAAGAAGCGGCCGGGGTTTTCCGCCGCCAGCCCGTCGGGCAGGCCGTAGAAGTTGCGCAGCGCGTCGGCGTTGCCGATCAGGTAGTCGTAGCACGGGGTCAGGAAGGACTGGCTGAGCGCCGAATTGCCGCGCTTGCTGCAGAAGAAGCTGCTGGCCGGGAACAGCCCCACCACCTGGTTGTCCGGGTTTGGGTTGGCGGTGATGTTGCCGGTGCCCGCGCCGCCCGGCGGCGGGGTGCTGATTTCCACGCTGCCCTTGGCGCTGGCGGTACGGTCGGCGTAGCGCAGCCCGAACTGCAGGAAGGCGATAGGGCCGTCGAGGAAATCGAACTTGCCATCGCCGCGCCAGCTGTTCTCTTCACCGCGCGATTCGCCCCAGGTCTGGAACAGGCCATTGAGGTAGAAGCGCGACGGATCCATGGCCGGGTTGCCGGCGAGGTACCAGTTCTGGTGCTTGCCCGCCGTGCCATCCCACACGGTGGTGATCGGCCCGTTCATGAAAGTATCGATGATGAAGTTCTCATCCCGATAGTAGCCGGAGGTACGGGTCACTTCGGTGGAGAGGTGCAGCTGGTCGCCGTTCCACTTGAAGCCCAGCGCGTTCTGGATGTCCTGGCCGCGCTGCTTGTGCGCCTGGGTGCTGCTGGCGGCGTAGGTATCGCCGGTCCAGGAGCCGCTGGTGGCATCGCAGATGGTCTGCCCGGCCAGCGGGCCCTCCAGCTGGTTGGCGTAGCAGTTGTTGCCCACCTGCAGCCCCGTGGGCGGGACCACCCCGACCGGGAAGCTGAAGAGGAAGGCCTGGTCGTAGTCGTCGCGCACGTAGTCGTACAGCCCTTCGACGTAGACCTCGGTGTTCTCGGTGGGCTTCCACTGCAGCGCATAGTTGAACGAACTGCGCTTGCGGTCGCCGTGGTTGTAGTTGGTGCCCCAGCCGTTCGGCGCGGCGATCAGGTTGCCGTCGTCGGTGCGCATCGGCGTGCCGTCCGGGTTCTCGAGCACCTTCGGGAAATCGCCCCACACGGCATCGTAGGCGTAGCGCTTGCCGATGTAGCCGAAGTTGACCATCGCGCCGATCTCACCGGCATCGGTATCCCAGCGGTTGCTCAGCAGCAGGCTGGCGTTGGGGTCGATGTCGCCGGTGTACTTGCTGTGCGTGCCGGTCACGGTGCCGGCAATCTCGGCGCCGTCGAAGTCCAGCGGGCGGCGCAGCTGGATGTCCACCAGGCCGGCGATGCCGCCCAGCGGCAGGCTGGCCTCGCTGCTCTTGTACACGTTCAGGCTCTTGATCGCGGTGGCCGGCAGGTTCTGGAAGGCATAGCCGCGGCCGGAGCTGCTGAAGATCTCGCGGCCGTTGAGCGTGCTGATCACGTTGGGCAGGCCGCGGATCACCACGCCGGTGGTTTCACCCTGGTTGCCCTGGGCGATCTGCACACCGGTCACGCGCTGCAGCGCGTCGGCCACGCTGTTGTCGGGCAGCTTGCCGATGTCTTCGGCCACCACCGAATCCACCACCATCGCCGCTTCCTGCTTGATCGTCTGCGCGGTCTGCAGGCTCTGGCGCAGGGCGGTCACGGTGACCGTATCGAGATCGACGGCGGTCGGTTGCGCCGCCGGGTCGGGGGTGGCCGCACCGGCATCCTGCGCCTGCGCCAGGGCGGGCAGGGCAAGGGCGGACAGGATGGCCAGGGAAAGCAGGGTGCGGGAAGAATGACGGTTCATGGCGGTATCTCCGGATTCCGGAAAGCGAGCGCGGTGGGTGGCCCGCCATCAGGCGATGGCGGGCGGATGGGTGTCAGAACGCGGGAACAGCGGTGCGCGGGGTCTTGGCAAGGCCGCGGAACAGCTCGGCCTCGCGCGGCCGGTACGGGGTGCCATCCGCCTTGACCAGGTCGTGGAACCACACGGTCGGCGGCTCCATCGTGTAGGGGCGCTGCCAGCTGTCCCACGGGAAGCGGGTCTGGATGGCACCGTCAACGAAGCCCCAGTTGATCATGCCGATGTTCTCGCGGCGGGCGATGGGCAGGATGGTGTCCACGTTGGAGCCTGCGCCGCGCGCCAGCCATTCGGTGCAGATCAGCGGCCTGCCATACTTCTTCAGCTGTGCCACCCGCGAAACGAACGCTTCGGGCTGCTCGTAGTTGTGGAAGGTGATCACGTCCGAGCGTTCCAGCTGGGTGCGCTGGATCGCGGTGAGCGAGGCCGCGCCAGGCGACCAGTCGTCGCCGATCCACACACCGCTGGTGAGCGGCTGGGTCGGCTTCTTCGCGCGCGCCCAATCAAAGATCTGCGGCAGCAGTTCGGCGATGCGTTCCTGCTCGCCCTTCAGCTGCTTGTCCATGTAGTTGCCGCCACCGGGGTTGTCCGGCTCGTTCCACAGGTCCCAGGCCAGCACGCGCTTGTCGTTGGCGAATGCGCCCACCACGCCTTCCACGTAGTCACGGAAGTGCTTGTCATTGGCCGGGTCCACCAGCATGTGGCGGCTCGGGCTCTGCACCCAGCCGGAGTTGTGCACGCCCGGAATGGGGCGGTGCTGCGGGCCCAGCTTCGGATCCGGGTCCCAACAGCTGTCGAACAGCACCAGCATCGGGCGGATGCCGTTCTTTTCCGCAATGCTCAGGAAGGTGTCCACGCGCTTCAGGAAGCCCTGCGGGTCCTGCTGCCACAGCAGGTCGTGCAGGTACACGCGCATGGTGTTCATGCCGAACTGTTCGTGCGCCCAGCGCAGCTCACGGTCGATCGCTTCCGGGTCGAAGGTCTCGGCCTGGAACATCTCCAGCTGGTTGATCGCGTTGGAGGTGGTGTAGTTCGCGCCCACCAGCCACTGCTGCTTCGCATACCAGGCATCGGCCTGGGCCGGCGTCCAGCGCGCAGCATCATCGGCATGCGCCATCGGCGCCACGGCGAGCAGGGTCGCCAGCAAGGGGGAAAGCCACTTTCGCATGGGATGCAACTCCTTCAGTCATGAGCTGCCCGTCCTGGCGTCAACCGGGAGGCGGGCGGTACGTGGTGGTAGCGGTGCCGGTGCGGTGACCGGCAGGTGCGCGTGGCGCGGGATCAGCGGCGCGGTGGGGCGCCGCGGTCCGTGGAGAAGTCGTAGACGATCCGGTTCAAGTAGGTCTCACCCGGTGCCAGCCGCGCCGAGCCGAACGCCGGCTGGTTGGGCGTGTCCGGGAACAGCTGCGGTTCCAGCGCGATGGCATCGCCCTGGCGGTACACGCGGCCACTCTTGCCCACCGTGCTGCCATCCAGGAAGTTGCCCGAATAGAACTGCAGGCCTGGCTGGGTGGACAGCAGCGTCATCACCCGGCCCGAGCGCGGGTCGTGCACGCGTGCCACTTCGCGCAGCTCGCGCACCGGCGCCTTGCTGATCACCCAGTTGTGGTCGTAGCCCTGGCCGTGCAGCAGCTGCGGCTCATCGCCACGGCGCAGGTCGCGGCCGATCGGCTTGGCCTTGCGGAAATCGAACACCGTGCCTTCCACCGGCTGCAGTACACCGGTGGGAATCAGGGTCGCGTCCACCGGCGTATACGCGCTCGCCGGAATGGTCAGCTCATGCTCCATCGCCGAACCGGAGCCCTCACCGGACAGGTTCCAGTACGCGTGGTTGCTCAGGTTGACGATGGTCGGCGCGTCGGTGGTGGCGCGGTAGTCGATCTCGAGCCGGCCATTGCCCTTCAGCGCATAGGTGGCGGTCACGGTCAGCGTGCCGGGGAACCCCATGTCGCCATCGGGGCTCACGTGTTGCAGCGTGGCGTGGTCGGCGGTGGCCTCCACGATTTTCCAGACCACCTTGTCGAAGCCGCGGGTGCCACCGTGCAGGCTGTTGGCGCCGTTGTTGACCGGCACCTGGTAGGTTTTGCCGTCCAGCGTGAAGCGGCCCTTGGCGATACGGTTGGCGAAGCGCCCCACGATGGTGCCGAAGTACTGCGGCTTGTCCAGCGTGGCCTGCAGGTCCTTGTCGCCCAGCAGCACATCGGCGAACGTGCCGTCGCGGTCGGGCACTTCCAGCGAGTGCAGTGCGGCGCCGAGTGTCAGCACCCGCGCCTGCATGCCGCTGCCGTCGCGCAGCAGGATCGATTCCACCTGCGTGCCGTCGGCGGTCCTGCCCACCACGGTGCGTTCCTGGGCGCCTGCGGCCCCCACCACGGACAGCGCCAACGCGCCGATCAATCCCGCCGTCTTCCCCTTGCCAGCACGCATTGCTCAAGACCCCTCTCGATGTCGTGGAGCGTACAAAAACATATAATCAGACAATAGGCACGTTGCGACGCAGCAAGCCCGTCGGGAGAGGGGCTCAGCGCGACGAACCGGCGAGGGCGTGGATGGCGGAAAAGCCTTGAATTACCGCGTCTGCAGACGCCACCGTGTGTGCATCGAAGCCGCGCTCCGCCAGCGCGGCCTGGTAGAGGCGGGTGACCGGACCGGAGCCCACCAGGGGCACCGACGCATCCCCAAGGGCAGGAAACAGCGCCACCGCATCAGCAATCTCGGCACCTGCGAGCAGGCCGCGCAGGTAGGAACTGGTCTGGTCGCGGCGCAGTGCGCCACGGATCATGCGCGCACGTACGCCGAACAGCAGGGCGCCCAGCCCAAGCGTTCCCTCCGCTGCGGTACGCACCCCCTCGGCGAACGCAGGACCCGGTTCGCCCGGCCCCTCCAGCACCGAAGCAAGCAGGCCACCGCTGGCGAGGCGGTCGAACAGTTCACCCGACATGGAGGTCATGAAACTTTCAACGCGTCCCTGGCGTAGCTGGATCCACTTGGTGTGGGTGCCGGGCAGGGCGACGATGGCATCGGGCTCCACGTTTCCGGCCGCCAGCAGGCCCAGCAGTTCCGTTTCCTCGCCACGCATCACATCCGGCGCGCCGTCGACCGCGCGCACGCAGGCCATGCCCGGCACGATGTGCAGCGCAAGCTCGCCAATGCGCGTGGGCACCAGATGCTGGGCCACCGTTTCCGCGCCTGCAGGGCAGTCCACATAGCCGGCATCCACCCGCCCCACGTTGGAACCGATCATGCCGGCGGCATATGCGTGGCCAGCCTCGGGCCAGCGCGCCCGGATCTCATTTGCCGCCGCCACCATGCCCTCGCGCTGCAGCGTCGCCACGCCCGCAGGCGCTTCGTGCGAATCGAGCATCCGCCCATCCGCGCCGATCAGGTACGCGCGCAGATTCGAACTGCCCCAGTTGATGCCAATGATGCTGTCGGTGTCGTGCGGGTGCATGGCGGTTCCTTGGGCGGACGAGGTGGCGGTTGCCTATTGTCCGATTATATGTTTTGGTTGCGCGGCACTGGCAAGCCCGCCAGCGCGGCATTCCACGGGAGGGGAACATGGTGAACGGCACACTGCGTGCGCTGGTGGTAGCAGCGCTCCTGCAGGCATCGGCAGGCGCGTCCGCGCTTGGTCCGGCCCACGACAATCCGCTGCTGGACTCCGGCCCCGATCCCTGGATCACCAAGGAAGGGCAGGTGTTCTACTACATGGGCACGCACGGCGATCGCCTCGCGATCCGCGCCACCAGCGATCTGTCGAAACTGGCCGACGCAAAGGAAGTCACCGTGTGGCGTCCGCCGGCGACGGGGCCCAATGCCAGATCGATCTGGGCCCCGGAACTGCATCGCATCGACGGCAAGTGGTACATCTACTACACCGCTGCGGCCAGCGACGCCGCCGAAGGGCAGGAGGACGCGCATCGCGGCGTGTTCGTGCTGGAAAACAGCAGCGCCGATCCCACCCGGGGCACATGGCACGACCGTGGACGACTGGCCACCGCGCACCCCGGCATCGATGGCACCACCTTCGCCAGCCAGGGCAAGCGCTACTTCGTGTACTCACCGTATGTCGGCCCGGACAGCGTGCTGGCCATCGTGGAAATGTCCAACCCTTGGACACTGGTCGGCAACGAAACGATCATCGCGCGCCCCGACCAGGCCTGGGAACGGCAGGGTGGCCGCCAGATCCTGGAAGGCCCGGAATTCCTGCAGGGTCCCAAGGGCGACCTGTTCCTGACCTACTCCGGCAGCGCCTGCTGGTCAGACGGTTACGCCATCGGGCTGCTGCGCGCCGCGGCAGGAGCCAACCCCCTCGATGCGAACGCCTGGTCAAAAGCCAAGCAACCCATCCTGGCCAAGAACCCGGCAGGCAACGTATACGCCCCCGGCCACAACGGCTTCTTCCACATGGCCGATGGCACACCGTGGATCATCTACCACGCCAACCCGGGCCCCGACATGGGCTGCACGGCAAAACGCTCGCCCCGGGTGCAGCCCGTCCACTGGGACGCCCAGGGCAGGCCGGTGCTGGATCCCCCGGCAGGACGCGCCCCAGCAGTCACCCCGTAGAGCCACGCCATGCGTGGCTGCGATGCCACCAGGCGCCGGCCGTCCAACCGACGGCCGGCCCAATAAAAAGGGCAGGGAGCCAACAACACCGCCCCCGCCCGCGCCCAGTCACTTGGGCATCAACACACCATCAATCACATGCACCACCCCGTTGGACTGCCCGACATCAGCGGTAGTCACAGCCGCCTTACCGCCCTTGGCATCCACGACCCACACCTTGCCGTCGGCAAGCTTGACCGTAAGCTTCTCGCCTTCGACAGTAGTCAGCATGCTGGATTCACCGCCTTTCTTCGCCGCCGCCGTGAGCTGCGCCGCGGTGTGCGTGCCAGGAACCACGTGATACGTCAGGATCTGGGTCAACTTGGCCTTGTTTTCCGGCTTCAGCAGCGTATCAACCGTGCCTTTGGGCAGCTTCGCGAAGGCATCGTTGGTAGGCGCGAAGACGGTGAACGGCCCCTTCCCGGACAGGGTATCGACCAACCCAGCCGCCTTGACGGCCGCGACCAGCGTGGTGAGATTCTTTGCAGCCGACGCATTCTCGACAATGGTCTTGGTGGGGTACATGGCCGCGCCGCCCACTGTCGGATTGGTGGCAGCCGACACACTGGCGGTAGCCAAAACTGCTGCGATGCACGAAGCGATAGCGAGACGCCGAATGGAGTTGTACATGGGTAGGTCCTCTGATCTTGGCGCACAACGTTGTGCCTCTATACCTACGCAGCGAGGCGGCGTTCGGATGCAGTCCCTGGCTTTGCAGATCGCCTTGAAAGCAAACACGTTCAGCCAGACACTCACGGCGCTTTCACCACGTTCTAGAATGGGCGCACGCCTCCACCTCAGCGAGTTCCGGAATGCCGTGGATTGACCTGCGCAGCGACACCGTCACCCAACCCACCCCCGCCATGCGCCAGGCCATGGCCACCGCCGAAGTAGGGGATGACGTCTATCAGGACGACCCGACCGTCATCCAGCTCGAGCGCCTCGCCGCCGACATGCTGGGCAAGGAAGATGCCCTGTTCGTGCCAACGGGGGTGTTCGGTAACCAGCTGGCCGTGTTCACCCATTGCCGCCGTGGCGATGAAGTGATTGCCGGCGATGACTCGCACCTGGTCTGGCACGAAAACGGCGCTGCGGCAGTGATCAGCGGCGTGCAGCTGCGCACGATTGCCAGCAGGCAGGGATTGTTGGAGCCCAGCGAGATCGCGTCACGTATCCGGGTGGGGGAGGACATCCACATTCCCCGCACCGGGCTGATCTGCCTGGAGAACGCGCACGGCAACGGCCGCGTGATCCCGCTGGCCACGATGGAGGCCACCGCCGCCATCGCCCGGAAGCACAGCGTTCCCATCCACCTGGACGGTGCGCGCGTGTTCAATGCCGCCGCCTACCTGGGGTGCGACGTCAAGGCCATCACCCAGCATGTGGACACGGTGATGTGCTGCCTCTCCAAGGGCCTGGCCGCCCCCGTCGGCTCGATCCTCGCGGGGCCTGCGGCCTTCATCAAGCGCGCCCGTTACAACCGCAAGCTGCTGGGAGGAGGGTGGCGGCAAGCGGGGGTCATTGCCGCGCCGGGCCTTCTCGCGCTCACCGAGATGACGCAGCGGCTGGATGTGGATCACGACAATGCAACGTACCTGGCGCAGCAACTGGCTGAAGTGCCGGGCATCGAGGTCGACATGGAAGACGTCCACATCAACATGGTGTGGTTCGCGCTGCCCGATGGGGTGGATATGCCTCGCCTGATGCAGGCCTTTGAAGCAGCAGGCATACGAGCCAACGGTGCCTACGGCGGCAAGATGCGACTGGTGACCCATTGGCAGATCGACCGGGAAGCCATTGATAGAACCGTGTCAGTGATCCGGAGCGTGGTAGCTGGGTGATCCATCGGCTCACAGGTACGGACTGGCAAGGACCCGGTAGGGTCGGTCGCAAGACGACCGCCCTCAAACCTGCAACACCCGGTAACGCATGACCTGAAAACGAAGACGTACAAAGAAGCTCACGAACCTCCACCACCACGCTTGATCGAATGCTAACGTCCGCTATCGACTCAGATCGTACCCAAGGTCACGCGAGGCACAGATGCTCAGTAGGCTTGCCAAAGCCAAACGTGCAAAGACGCAGCTCCAGTGGGCCACCTGGGTAGCACTGGCCCTTGCAGTCGCACTGTTGATGCTTTTTCTAGAGTTCGATAGGCCGCTAGGCGACCCTGAGCAAATAGATGCAGTAGTGCTTGGCTGCTACAAGCCCACTGGGCTGTATGCCAGCAGAACGCACGTGAAATGTTGGGTCAAGTTTGGTGCGAAGGGCCTGGATCTGTGGTCCCGTGAGACGCGACCATCGTCCTCTCACGCTACTGTTCTTCAGTTCCGGCGTCGCTACTCTGGTCTTGCGTTTTACCAGTTAGCTGATTCCGCGCCACATTAACATCCAGCTCTTCTTGCGAGGTCGAACGTCCGCTTCTGGCCGAAAGCAGACGTCTTTTCTGAAGCTGGCACGTAAGATTTCCGGCATATCAGTCCTTTGCAGACCAAGCCCTGCGGGGCGGCGGCAGCGGCAGGTGCGGCAAGGTGGCCGCCTCCAGCGGAAACGCAGCGCTGGTCGAGATGCGGACAGCATTGCGCACTGCGGAAGGCCCGCTAGTAGCCTCAGATCGCCGGCCTTCAACGCGCCCACAACACTTAAGTAATTATGGAGAAGACGGCAGGGCGGCCGTACGACGGCTCTGCATTGTGGCGCCGCCTAAGCTATCGCGTTCTAGGGCACCGTAACTCCTCAATCTGTCCTTGCACCGAGTTGTCCAACGCCTTGAACGTGGTCGGCAACTGCTGAGAAACGAACGAGTACGCTAACAAATAGTCCTCTGCAGCCTGCGTGCGATTACATATGTATCCACCAACTTCGGGGCTCTTCGTGCACGTGACTTCCAGCGTGTCGTCGTCCATCATGGTTGTTTGATTCGCATTGCTGACGTTCCATAGGAACAGCTTGTTGGCATCCACACTGTCCGGAATTGCGATAATTTTACTACCCAAATGGGTCGCCATCCCCCGTCCCTGAATCGCCGCCATCTTTAGATGCGCATCAGCCGGAAGGTCTCCGAATCGCCTGCCGGGAGAGGACGCCTTATCGCTAACGGAAAGCGAAAGCACATTTTCCTTACCGACGCAGTTCTCCCGTTCACCGTTCCAGCAACCATCTAAGGCAAATCCTCCTTGGACAACCCTTCCTTGGTTGGGTCGGGCAGGCGTTGCGTCAACGTCTCCTGGGACGCAAAAATCTGTAGCCGCGCCATTGATCCTGTACACGGAATCAACCGCGGGAGCACAGCCCGCAAGCGGAAGTACGGCGATAAGAAAGCAGAATCTAGCTTTTGCAGCTCGGGCTTGGGCAGTAATCATAAAATGCTCGCGTAGTCCCGCCAATGTTGTTTATGGCTTTTTCCATTGCGTCGACCTTGAATCCACCGAAAAACGCCTGGATCTGCGCCATTCGCGTTGAATTCCGCCCTATGGATCTCGCCGATTACTCCTCGGTCAAGCTTGACAGGATTCTGTGCGGTGGCGCCCGCATTATCCCCCTCCGGCGGAGATTGCTGGGGCTGAGTTGGGACCATGGATCTTGGTTGGCCAGAATCGGCCAAAAGCGGGCCGCGGAGGAATCCGAGCGGGGCTTCGAGAGCCTCATGGGGCGGCTAAGCCGCCGTCCGACAGCTAGCAGGTCCACGTCCGCATCTGGCCGGAAGCGGACATGACTACCTATGCGGCTGGTCCGGTCCTAACGTTCGCTTTCTAGCCAAGGCGTACATTCATTCGGACAATGCGTCGGTGGGGGGGATATCCACGCCGGGCATTCTCGCGCTCACCGAAATGACGCAGCGGCTGGATGTGGATCACGACAACGCAAGGTACTTGGCCCAGCAGTTGGCCGAAGTGCCGGGCATCGAGGTTGATACGGAAGACGTCCACATCAACATGGTGTGGTTCGCGCTGCCCGATGGGGTAGACGTGCCTCGCCTGATGCGGGCCTTTGAAGCAGCAGGCATACGAGCCAACGGCACCTACGGCGGAAAGATGCGATTGGTGACCCATTGGCAGATTGATCGAGAAGCGATCGACAGGACCGTCGCGGTGATCCGGATTGTGGTGGTTGGGTGAGCCGGGGAAACGACGGCCACTGGCTCGGCACGCCGTTCGTTGACTGCGGAATATTGAGATTCTCTGCTCCCTAGCGCCGCGTACTTCCGTTTGGCACGACCTGTGGGGCAGCGATGACGCGTTCGGCCTCACGCAGCACAGCATTGCGCATGAACACAGACACAGGTACGCCTTGCACGTTTGCGGCGTGGGTAACAAGCGCCTTGTCCGAAAGGCTCAGGCGCAGGGCGAGACGAATGGCAGCAGTGGGCATGGCGATTCTCCTGTACAGAGTAATCGCCGCACATTGGCAGCGTGTCAACCCTGGACCTTGTCTGCCTCGCCTGGGCCGATGAACAAAGGCCGGCGCGCCACCCAGCCCCGGAAACTGAGCGCAGCGTAGAACAGCTCCACCTCCGTGAACCCGGCCGCCTCCAGCAGCGCAGCCTCATCCTCTTCGGAGATGGCCGGGAGCTTGTCCGCCATGACCGCAACCGACGCTTCGTCGCGCTCGTCCAGAACACCGTCTATCGACGCGAACGCGGCTGAGCGACGTAACCAGCGCAGGCGGGCTTCAGGTGCATAGCTGTGGTGGGCTATCACGAGCACACCGCCAGGCCGAAGGCGCTGCAACAACCCACGCAGGGTCTGCAGCCGCGTATCAGGGTCAAGGAAGTGAAGCGTCAGGAGGCAAGCGGCGCCGTCGAACTCCCGCATCGGCGCATCCTCGATGAGGCCCTCCACCAGCACAACACGCGAGGTGTTCGCCCCCAGGGTCTCCCGCGCAAGCTCGAGCATCGGAAGTGAGGGGTCTACACCGACAAATCGCCAGCCTGGCTGCGCCTTGGCAAAGGCATCGAGCTCCAACCCGCCGCCGGCACCCAGTACCAGCACCTCGCCCGTGGGCGGAACGGATTCCGCCAGCAGGATGTGAGTCATGCGGTGGAGTGCCGCCATGCCAGGCACCTTGGCCTGGGCCGTCTGCTGATAGCTGCTGACTGCGGAGGGGTCCTTGAACGTCGACATGGATACTCAGCCCGAGTGGTCGCTTAATATGTAATCGCAATTGTTACATATAACGAACACGCAGCGCGGCCGGGTAGGGTCGGTCGCCAGACGACCGCCCGGAACCCATCAACACCCGTTGACGCATGACCCCGAACGAAGCCCGGCATTTCTGCGCCTACCGAAGCGCGGAATCGAACAGCTCCTTGGCCTGCCGGATAGCCGCCTGATGCGTAGAGCCCTTGTCAGCTCCCACCTCGCACAGCTTGCCCACCCGCTCACGGCCCAGCGCCGTGCAATCGGCCAGGAAGTCGTAGTGGCCCACCGAAGGCAACACCTGCAGGCGCGCCTCGCCATTCGCATCAGCAATGACCTTGCTGTTGGTAGCGGGCGAGGCGATGCCATCGGCCTCACCCACAACCACCGAAACCGGCATCTCCAAGCGCCCCAGCTCACCCGGCTCGAACGCCTGGACAATCGCCGGCGCCATCAGGAATACCGCGCGAACGTTGGGAATCCTGCGATCCTCCGCTGACTTGGCGACCCACGGCGCCAGCTCCGGCGTAGCGACCGCCGCCAACCGCCGCTCAAAACTCATCTCCGGATTCTCGGCCTGCGGCACGCAGACCCCATCCTTCGGCGACTCCTTGCAGAAGGCGACCAACCTGCCCATGTCCGGACGCGCACCGGCAGCCACCAGCGCCGTGAACCCACCGGCGGAATATCCCACCAGCCCCAACCGGTCCGCATCCACATGCGGAGCCACCACAGGATCGGCCTGCACCGCCGCCAGCGCGGCGGCGAGATCGTCCGCCCGGTTCCACATCAGAATGCTGGCCGCGTCCGTCATCGGGTCCACGCCGTTGTTGCCAGGATGGTCCACCGCCACCACCACATATCCCGCGCGCGCCAGGGCAGTACCGAACCAGCCCATCATGCGGGCACTGCCGCCGTTGCCATGCGACACCAGCAGTAGCGGCCAGCGGCCCGGCGCAGCCGGGGCATCCACGGCAGAAGAGCCCTCCTCGAACAGCGGCGCGCCCGGCGGCCCTATCGTGAGTGGCTGCTCCTTCGCACCCGGCTGTGCCGGGTACCACACCGTATAGCGCACGCGGTCACTGTGGCCGGCATCGCGCACCGCTGCGCTGGCTGTGTGCGCCAGGCCATGGGTTTCCCCAACAGCAGGGGAGGGCTGAGCCGACCATGCCACTGGCGCGAACAGACAAGACAACAGGACGAAGGCGTGTGGCAGTACTCGCACGGAAGAATCTCCTTGGGTCAACTCGGGTTGGACAGCGGCAGCCAGATCTCAACGCCACCGTGTCCGGTGCGGTCGTCGAAGCGGGCGTCATAGCGTTCGAAATCAGGTGCGTCTGCCAGCGTCAGGCCGGAGCGGGGCAGGTGGTCGTTCAACAGCCAGAACCAGGTGGAGCGGATCGTAGAGATGTGCCCCGCATGCCACGCCACCAGATAGTCCCCCGCCGGGATGGAAACAGCATGCCAGGCCGACGGCACGGCGGCGCTCGCACCGATCTCCATCCCGGCAATGTAGTCGAAGGCACCCTCGCCATCGCGGTTGCAACAGACGCCAAAGGCGATGTCCTTGCCAAGCTCCCGGGTCAGCGCCAACTGCTGCCACTGCGACGGTATGGATGCCACGGTAGCGGCCGTATGACGGGCGCGGATGCCGGCCACACGCAGCGGGCCCAGCCGCCGGCGTACCGGCTCCACCTCGCAGGGCAGGGGTGGGGCGTCGAGCTTGATGGCCTCAACCAGCGCCAGTCCGTGCAGGCCTTTCCGGCGCACCTGCTCCGGTGCCTGCTTGAACTGCTCCGTAAAGGCGTGGGTGAAGGCGGCATGCGAGGCATAGCCGGCGGCCAGGGCGACATCCAGTATGGGCACGTTGCCTGCAGCCAAGGTGCGAGCCGCCTCGGTCAGGCGGCGCGCACGAAGGTAACGCGCCATCGAGGTGCCGGTGCTGACCTGGAACAGGCGTGAGAGATGGAACGGCGAGAGCTCAACCGCCTCGGCGATCTGGGCCAGCGACGGATTCTCGGCAAAGTGGCTCTCGATATACCACAAGGCCTTGCGTGCCGCTCCCATGACGCCTGCTCCGTGCCAGTGACTGGGTGGCAGCGTAGCGCAGGGCGGGGGAGGGCATTTGCTGGATCTTGCTGTGGGTGCGCGGTCTGGGTTGGGAGCGACAGTGTTGGGGGTCGTTCGGTGAACTTTCTTGCTAGCGCAAGTAGCCACCGAAGTGCGACCTGGTGCCTTCGTAAATGCGCGCCGCCACACGGAATCGCACGAAATGATTTGCCCGCCACATGCCGTTTCGCGGTTCCATTGATGCCGTTAACCGCGACCGGACGACGTCGAGTTCCAGTACTCTCAAGTCTGTCGCATGGTGTGCCTTGGGTGTCAGAACCCGGTGACTGATTGCATGTTGGTTGACCTGTGTCGGGAGGGTGGCGAAATACAACACCCTCGCGGAAATACGTCGCACCGTAACAGTTACCGCGGTTCTGAACCTCCCGACTCCCTCGCCATTCCGGCGAGGGAGAACACAGAGGAGAACCATCATGCACGACGACTGGACGAACTTGACCCCCGAACAACGCGCCCTTCTCAGAGGCTTCTGGCGCGCGCCGAAGAGCGTAATGATCAACGCGCTTCATCACGACGGGCTCGAGACGTATCCTGGCTGTCCAACCATTCCGTGTCTGAAGGCGCGGGGGCTGTGGATGCGTGGACTGGGCGTCGAGCCCGGAACGCGGATGTACCTGGGCATTGGGCGTGAGCTGTTTGTCCTGGCCAAAGACCCGTCGCCAGAAGCGCTGTCCAAGGCGATGGTCCGGTTTGAGAAGACCGGGGGCAGTTGGAAGCTGGGGCCGGTTGGATAGATGAGCGTCGAGGCGGGGCGGCGGCAGCGTCGCCCCGGACCCGCAAGGGCGCAAGCAAGCGGGATGTCGCTTTGCAGATCATGGAACCGGGCACGTGCCTGCAGTGGCCCGAACCCGGCCCATAGGGGACGTTGCATGAATCAACTATAGAAACTCGCTGCTTGCGTTCAAGGTCATGCCCCAAAGAAATGATCACCAGCCCGGCGGTTGATCGGGATACAACCCCACCGCTGGCCGACCCCGGCACAGATGGCTATAGTCGACCGCGGGGATCCGCCCAATCGACGCATGGAAGCCCGATGAACCTGTTATCCCGTCCGCCGAATCGCCCTTATCGCAACCTGTTCGTCGCGGCATTGGTTGGTGTCCCCGCCGGATATCTCATGGGGTCACTTCCAATCGTCCTGATCGACCTGTTCGAGTACGCCTCACTTTCGCGGACATTGGCGCTCATCGCCAGTGCTTTGCAATTCTCATTACTCGGTTACATAGTCATGGTGCCGCTGCTTCTGGTGTATGGACTTCCTGCACTCTGGGTGGCCCTGAAAGTCCGCCTCGCCGGGCCGGCGACAGCGTTCGCAATCTCCATGCTACCTGGGCTGTACATATGGTTCAGCGACTGGCCCGACTCGAGTATCTACATGATACCGTTGGCCGTATCTGCAACCACGGGCCTGGCATTTGTAGCATTGGCCTATCGGGGCGCTGAAGACGTAAAGATGCCTGACCGGGCGCCAGGCTTTCGCGACCACGGCGAATCCAAGGCAACCAAGAGCAATCCTGAGCGTCCCCGTTAGCAGGATGAGCGCCATGAAGGAGTATCTGATCTTCGCGGCAGTGTGTCTGCTGGCCGGCTGGGTCCACGTTTTGCGCCTGATCCTGCTATGCACGCTGGTGCTGACAATGGTCGGCTGCAGTCGCATGAGTGAGTCGTGGAAAGAGGAAGTGCGGCTGTCCGACGGCCGGCTGATCGTGGTGAAGCGCACGGCGAAGGGCACTATCACTCGGGATATCGCAATGCGTGCAACCGGCTGGAAGCCAAAGGAGACCACACTGCGGATCGCGCAGGTGGACGGCGCTGCCAAGCCTCCTGTGTGGCGATCGTTCCTGATCCCGGTCGTCATTGACTACGACCCGGCTTCATCGACGTGGTCGGTCGTAGCCACTTACATGTGGTGCAGCACTTGGTACGACATGGGCCGCCCAACCTCGCCATACGTGCAGTACATCTCGGTTGGCGGGGAAGCGTGGCGCGTCGTACCCCTGCAACCGGGTTGGGCAGGCAGGCGCGCGAATCTGTTGACCGACATTCGCCCGGCAGGCGAACCGCGCATCGTCCGGGAGGCGGACAAGGAAATGCGTTGGCACAGGGAACCGGACCGGTACAAGTCGGTCTTAACGACCTGGAAAACCAAATGCTAGTGCGTCATTCCACCTGGCAACAGCCAATGACACCAGTTGGGAGAACTGGGCCCACCTGACGAGATGGGACGGAGAGCAGGACAATTACGTAGAAGCTACGAGCATGGCACGCAAGCGAGACCTCTGCTTGTCCAGCATCTCGATCTGCTTATCTAGAATCGCCAGCCTCTTGCGCTGCATCTCGCTGGTCTCTGGACACGCCAGGGCACCTTCGATCAACAGCATGCATTCCGGGAAGCTACGGATTTCCTCCAAACTGAAGCCTGCCGCAATAAGGCGCTGTATTTGCTTCACTTGGTTGACCGACACCGGTTGAAACGCGCGGTAGCCATTTCCTGATCGGGAAGATGCCAACATTCCATGCTGATCGTAGTGTCGGATCGAACGCACGCTGACGCCGCTAGCCTCGGCTAGCTCACCAATCTTCATCAGGTCATTGCTGGGTTGCTTGGACATCGCGAAATCCTGGGGACGTCTACTTGACTCTAACACTAGTGTCAGCGTTTAGCCTCTGAGTTCCGCTCAATGAGGTTTGTCATCCATGGCCCTTCCCAAAGCATCACCCATTCGATACACCTGGCTCTATTGCATCATCCTGTTGCTGGCACCACTGCTTGCGCACGGCACAAGCCGGGTTTACACAGTTGAGTCACTGGACGGAGTCAAAATCGCTGTTCAAGAGGCGGGGAATCCTCAGGGGCAGCCCATCATCTTTGTGCACGGGTTGCTGGGTAGTCACCTCAGCTGGGACAAGCAGGTTAATAGTCCTGAGTTGCAGCGCTTTCGGTTGATTACCTTTGATCTGCGCGGACACGGCCTGTCCGACAAGCCAGTGGAGCTGGACGCTTACCGTGATGGCCGTCACTGGGCAGATGACCTCGCGGCCGTCATCAAGGAGTCCGAAGCACACGAGCCTGTGCTGGTAGGGTGGTCCCTCGGGGCTGCTGTCATCACCAACTATCTGGCTGCGTTTGGGGACGGACAGATTGCGGGCGCGGTGTATGTAGGCGGGGTGATCGAACTCAAGCCGGAACAACTCGTCGCTCATCCCACCGTTTACAGCGGCATGGCGTCATCGGACCTGCGACTGCATCTTGAAGGCGAGAAGGAATTCGTCGCGCTGTGTTTCAGTACAGCGCCTGACGACGCAACGTTCCAGCGCACGATCGCCGCTGCGGCCATGGCATCAAGCGAGATGCAGAGCGCCGTCCACGGCATGTCGATCGATGCTGCCAAAGGACTTGGTTCGATGCATAAGCCGCTACTGCTGATCTACGGTGAGCAGGATGCGCTTGTTCAGCCAAGCGCATCCGCAGCACGGGCGAAGGAACTTTATCCGAGGGCCGCTGTTGAACTGTATGCAAGGTCAGGCCATTCGCCCTTCTTCGAGGAGCCCACACGCTTCAACCGAGATCTCTCTGCATTCGTTGATGCAGCGAGCGCGCACTAAGCGAGGTTGCTACCGACCCGAATGCGTTCACGCCCAACACGCCAATGGGAGCCGCAGGCTTACGCAGGTTCAATGCTTGCCTTGGTCGTATCGTGTGCATGCGGCTTCAAGCTCACTGCCGTTCTTCAAGGCCCAGCTACACAGCGCTTCAAAGGGCTGCTTCAGAGAGTGGCCCAGAGGGGTGATCGCATACTCGACGCCAATTGGTGCGGTTGGCAGTACGGTCCGCGTTACCAGGCCATGTCGCTCGAGGCGCTTAAGCGCGTCGGCAAGAGACTTGTGTGTAATTCCGTCCAATCGGCGCTTGATCTCGTTGAAGCGGGACGGTTTCGGGCAGATCACGGTAAGAATCATGATCGTCCATTTGTCCGCGATCTTCTCCAGCATCGGTCGAACCTGCGCCATGTCAGAGAGGACTTTCGCAGAGCTCTCAGCCGAACAGGTATCACCGGGTATATCTAGGCTAGCCATGGTGCGTTCTTGATACTTGATATCCAGCGTATATCTTAGCAGCACTCTTGGTTTTTACAGGTGCTCACGAATGAAGAAGATGGATGGAAAAGTTGCCCTGGTCGTTGGCGGTGCAAGGGGCATTGGCTTGGCCGTGGCTGCTCGGATCGCTGCGGAAGGCGCAACGGTGTTCATCACCGGGCGTGACCGCAAACAGGTGGAGGAGGGCGTCGCAGCGATAGGTCCAGGTGGCCGTGGCATCGTCGCCGATGCAAGCGTCCGTGAAGACATCGATCGGGTAATGAGAGAGGTTGGCAGCCAGTTCACTCGCCTCGACGCCTTGGTACTAAATGCTGGCCTGAGTGAGCCGGCATCACTTGGCGAAGTGACCGAGGAACACTTTGACCGACACTTCTCGGTGAACGTGCGCGCCCAGATCTTTGGCCTTCAGAAGGCCCTTGGCTTGCTTCAAGAAGGTGCAGCCGTGGTGCTGATGGGGTCGGTAGCAAGCTCGCTCGGCATCCCCAACTACGGAACCTACGCCGCAACGAAGGCTGCCCTTCGCTCGTATGCACGCACCTGGGCGGCAGAACTGGCGCCCCGCGGCATCCGCATCAACGTGGTGGCTCCAGGGCCTACAGATACCGAGATGATGGAGCGAGTCCCTGATGAGATGCGTAGATCAATCGTCGCCCCGATTCTTCTCGGTCGAATGGCAAGGCCCGCCGAAGTCGCCTCTGCGACGTTGTTCCTTCTCAGCGACGAGTCGAGCTTCATAACGGGCGTGGAGTTGTGCGTGGATGGAGGCATGGGCCAAGTATAAGCACCAACAAGCGGGGCGTCGGCAGCGACGCCCCGGCTGCCGTAATGGCGTTCCGTGTGAAACGCTAAGATGAGCGACGATCGACGGACGAATCAGGGTTCATGGCAGCAAAGCGCACTTTCCTGGCACTGGCGGCAACATCCTTGGCCTTGGCTGCGTGGCTGACATGGAAGCCCACCTCATTCCCCGCTCATACCGCACAAGCGGAGACATCGGCCCACGAGCCCGCACCGCCAATTACAGCCGGTTCCTCGCAAAGGCCTGACTCCACCAAGACCAGCCCCCAGCGCGCCTGGTTCCTGGCCCTGAAGCAGCGCGCTGACGCGGGCGACCCAGCCTCTCAGCGTCTGCTGGCACAGGCGTACGACAGGTGCATGTACATCAATCCAAACGTCGAACAGTACAAGGAGCGGATCCAGCGCAGCATCCGGAGCGCGGAGACCGAAGAAAAGGCGACCGTGTTGGGGTACCTGCTGCAGCACGCGCTGCAGGAGTGCGCCGCCGTGGAGGACGGGGCACCGATCAAATGGGAAGACATGCGCCTACTGTATGCGCAGGCGGCACAAGGCGGCGATCTGCCTGCACGGGTGACGGAGACCGTCTTCAATCCACAGCCAGCACTGAGTAAGGTGCAAGCGACTGCCCTGCTGGAAGAGGTGCTGGCGTCCAACGATCCTGCGGCGATGTTCGCCTTGGGTGATGCCATGGGTGAGTTCTTCGGCATGCAAGTTGCCGAGCCCTACACGGCTCTAGCGGACGGCGAGCTCGCGGGGCGCGCCTGGCAGGTCGCGGCATGCCGGATGGGCCTTGAATGCGAACCAGAGAGCCCGCCTGCCAGCAGGCTGTGTCTGCTGCAGGGCTGGTGTTATGAGGGCACTTTTGAGCAGGCCACACGTAGACGGGTGGGAACCGATGCCGAACGCGAAGCGTTGGACCGCCGGGTCGAGGCGATCCTGCGCGCGATGCCACCCGCCGCAACGTAGAGCCGGGCTCTCCCCTTCGAAGCTTGGGGGTGAGGCCATCCCGAGCTTGTCGCGAGGATCAGGCCTCCCATAGGGGATATACTCCCCCTCAACCATGATCCAGGATGGATTTGCCCTATGCGTTTCACTGCAGCAGCCAGTTCGCTTGTCGTTCTACTGTCCATGGCGTCTACCGTCCCGGCCTCTGCGGCGGAACCTGACATATTCGGCATCAAATTAGGGGCACCATTGGCGCTGCCCCTTTGCCAGATATCCGTGCCTGCTCCAGCTGCCCCCAGAAGCAACAAAGGGATAGGGGCCAGGGCGTTCAACAAGCTGACGACCCCGCCGCCGGAACCGCCGAAGGCCACCCCACCGGCAACAGGGTTGTGCGTCGCGCCCGGCACGACAAACATGGCTGTGGGCAATACCGAGTTCGCGGCAGGCGAATACGGTTACCTGGTCTTCGCCACGGATGAGTTCCCGGCGTGGGTTGCGCCCATCGGCATGGCGATCGGCGCGGGCGCAGGTGACGCTTTTTCTCTGGAAGGTGCGGGCGGCCTGGTTCTACTGCGCAACGGGCGTGTGATCGCCCTGCGCTTCAACACCACCGGGTTCGAGGCGCAGCCGCGCGTGATGGAGCTGCTCAAGCGCAAGTTCGGTTCACCCAGTGCGGAAAAAGCGGTGACCTGGAACAACGATCTGGGCGGCAGCCGCGAATCGATTTCCGCGCAATGGCGCAAGCCTGATTTCTTTGCGGATTATTCTTCGGTCGTGCAATCCCAGCCCATGCGAACACAAGGGCTGTCGGGCGGGATCGGGTTCCTCAGCATCGGCAATGATCAGGGGCAGCAAGTGCTGCAGCCTGCCAGCAAGGAAGCGGAGTTCTAGGGAACTGACGACGTTTTCGCTATGCTTCCCAGGGACATCACCAGTGCCTCCTCGATCCCTTCAATGCCTATCGCGACCGCGTAGCGCCAAGTCCCGACCGGGATCTATTGGGTGCGCGTACGTCGCAACGTATCCGGAGACGTTGTTCACCGCGATAAAGGGTAGGGGTGAGGACCAGGGAGGCGGCGACACCGTCGCCCCGGGATCTCGTCATAGAGCCGTGGCACGGTATGATCGGCCGAAGGCTCAGCCGTCAACATGAAGCGGGCGGCTCTCCAAAAGAATCGGGGTGACTGCAATGGATATGCAGGTGCGGGGTGGCGTTGATGAGGGGATACCTGCCCAAACAAGCGAGCTGACGTATTCCTGGCTCTATCAGCAGGTTCAGATGTGGGCCAATCAAAGCATCTACCCCAAGCCCTCCCGGGTTGAGAAGTGGTCGTTCCGTCTAGGCTTGTTGGCCGCCGGCGTCGGGTTGCTGGCTGCGGCCGCGTCTCCCTCAGTCCTTGCTCCGGTACAGGCTGCCGTAATCACGTCGATTTGCCTGCTCATCGAAATTGGAGGATTTCTCGTCGGCGGACTACTCACTGCCAAGCGAGAGTGGCGGCAGTACGCCAAACCTCGACTGTCTCATGCTGAGGAGATGGACGGCGAGTTCGACCACTGGCGTACCTTGATCGAGTCGCTCCGGGAGTTCCCCCGCAACCAGCGAGAGGAGCGACTGCGCTTCGTGACCGCCCTTCGCCAGGGCATGACAGAACGGATGGGTCTGATGTACGGAGGTTTGCAGAAGCTGGGGCCGTTCCCGGTTCTGATTGCCCTGTACCTTCAGTTTCGCAATTGGGAATGGGGTGACTGGGCGGGGGCGTTCGATGTGAATCTAGTGGGTGGGTTGCTGATCTTTGCGATGGTATTGATGTATGCGCTTGGCTGGGTGTTGATGGCTGTCCGGACCCGACTGGATACTTACGTCAACTTGCTGGAGGCGGCGCTCAGGCCAGAATGAGGCGCGAACCAGCGATAGGGGATGTTTATCGGGGGTAGGGGAGGGCGACTTCCGTCCCAAGCCTGCTCTTCAATTTCCCAAACTTCGAACTTCAGCCAATCCGTCGACTGCTGACGCTAAAGGTCATTTAAATAGTATGAAATTCTGAATTGGTCTCGATCAACAGTCTTGGTGCGCCCTTAGCGGCCATGACACCTTTTAAGTTTTGCTCCACTGCCGCACGGACACGGTTCATTCCGCCCCGGCTTTTTGGCCTTAAAGGGAGGGATGGCCATCTTTGACTGTTTAAGATTCACCACCCGCTTGGGGTGATCCATTTGCGCGGCGTCCTCGTAAATGTGGTCGTTTTCCTCCGTTCGCATCGACGGTATGTGGACCGCAAAGTACTGCGCCCGTTGATAGGTTCCATCAGCACTGACCTCTGCCACGACACCGATGACGTTGGAAGCGTTGATGGCCAACGCAGACGCGCTGGCCTTGTCGTTCACCCTCGCCCAGTCGACTTGGTGGCCGTGTTGTTGAAGCCAAACGAAGAGCGGCTTGCCCTCCCCGGATAGAACAAAGTAGCGAGCGGGGTGTTTGTTCAGGGTCTGACGAAGATCGGACAGCATCTTGGCCAGATCATTACGGCCTTCCTCTCCAAGATCACGAATATGGCTCTCTGCAGAAAGCCATCCTCTTGCTCGGGTGGCGTCGAGCGCCCCAAGCAACTTCAGCACCTCCTGTGGGAAGTGCTGCGTTGGAAATGACCCGCTTCCCCAGACCTCACCTTCGAAGCTTCTGTCGATGATATCGCTCATGCCTTCCCACACGAGCATGTCCACCTTGTCACCTTTCAACTGATCGGCAATGTCCTGATCAAAACGGTTCTTCTTCAAGTACGCGCCCAAGTGATCGAACTCATCGAATAGGTGGGCGCGCCGCATCCCCGCCACTGCCTGCCGTACTTCCATGTAGTGGGCAAACTGGCCAGCCGAGGGAAGGAAACGTTCGAGAACAAACAGTTCGTCGATGGACAGTGAAACGAACGCATGCTTTCCAAGCAGCGGCTCAACCTGCGGTAGTTCCTTGCAGTATGTAGAAAACGGCGAGAACGACTCTACTGTCAGGCCGATTGGCACCATCACGCGGTAGTCGGCGTAGCGAACACGGCCACACTCTTCGTATCTACCGTCCACCAGATGGTAGAGGGGCACTTCATCCGCCGAATCCAGATAGTTAAAGAAGCGCTCGCATTGCTTGTATGCCTTGAGCACCAAGTCCTGTACAGACTGGGCATGGCGGGAGAAATCAAGCGCCGGCGATGCGATGGTGGCGGCCGCGCCGGCCTTGGCTTCAACGAGGAAAAGAACGTCATCAACTAGGATGAGGGTATCGTTCTCGGACCACTGTTTGCTTGCAGGATCCTTGTAATAGACCTCCTGGAACACTGTGGCGCCGGGAAGCTGGGCAGCAAGAATTTCGGCGAAGGCAGCTTCGCTCATTGTTTTTTGCCGCTCTTCAAAAGTCTTCTTGTAGTCCGGCCTTCGCTGAAGGAGATTGAAAAGAAGCGCACGATATCCCGCATCGCGGGTGAAGCACGGGTCGATGGCGTAGTAGTCCGATCCAAGCTGGATTAGGGGTTTCTTCCGGGCAGGTAGTGTCCGGTAGGGTGTTCCCGCAAAATCGCCCGCCGCAAAGAATTCGATTTCCTCTCCGCGCTGGTATGCCAAGTCCATCAATAGCGTCGGCGGCAGTTTGGTGTGACGGCTCACGTTGGCGATGCCGCCCCGGAACATGTCATCCATCGCCCGGCCGGCGGCTTTTGATTGTTCCGAATTTTGCGCCACCCATGCCTCCATAACGTCCTCCAGAGGCTTGTTTTGTGCCATAGCGAAAGCTTGAGCCGCCTCAAATTGCGCCATCATCTCCATTACTGCATCGGCTTGCCCGGAGCGCGTTGCGTCAGCCATCGCTTGGAAGCCTTCCGCGATATCGGTGGCATCGACGCCGTACGTTTCTTGCAGGACGTCATTGTGTGGTGCCAGAACGTAGCTGTAAAACTCGCCCTCCAAGACTTGGTAGCGATTCCCGCGCAGCATGACCCAAGTGGATTTCACACGGAATTCTATGTCGGCCGTATTAGGGCCGAAGACACCATCTTTGGTATCGGCGGAAGAGACCATGGCGAAAAACATGGCCTGCTCCCGCAGTTTTCGGCTAAGCTCAAACAGCTCTGCGCACTTGGCTTCATCGAATGTCACGTCCGCAGGGGCAGCATCTGCCGCGAGAGCCGCGTGCACGTACTCCAGCAGAAACTGATTTTCGTTGATCAGATCATCCGGACGCGCGGTTCCATTTTGCTCCTGGGTGACGCTTTGGTCTGCTATCGATTTCATCATGCGCTGGGCGTAGATATAGCCGAGCAGATCATGCGGAGGCATGGCGACAATCAGCTCGCGCATGCGGGCGGCGATAGCTTCCATGTCCTTCACCAAGGAAATGGCAGCCTCTTTTCGTTCTTTTTCGCTCATAACTACCTGCGCCTGATATCACTTAATCCTAATTTATGAAGAATATACCCCAACTGACGTAGCCGCCGCTTTAGCTCGGTCGACCCGCCCCCCCCTATCCGGCGGGGATCAACTTCCGCCTCTGGGCGAGAGTAGACGTTGGCTAGACAGAGGATTAGGAAGATTTATCGGGGGTAGGCGTGATCTGACTCCCTGAAAACGGACGCCATGAAGCCTTTTCAGGGGGCAGCCCTGAGCTGCCGGGAGTAGGCATTGGGCGATTGATAGCCCAATGCCGAGTGTAGCCGGGCGGGATTGTAGAAGCCGTGGATGTAGGTGGCGATGGACTGGCTGGCCTGCTCCCGGCTTGAGTAAGGATCAGCTGCCTCTTCGGCCTTGAGCGTGGCAAAAAGCTCTCGGCTACTGCGTTGCCCCAGCAATTGCCAGGCCGGCTCATGCTTTGGACCACCCCGTGGGATTGCAGGAGCCGGCGAAACACATTGCCCCAGTATTGCCCGCCCCGATCCGAATGGAAGATCAGGCCAAGCCGTTGTGGATGCAGGGCCCAAGCGTTGGCAAAGGCTTTCACCACCAGGTCCTCGGTCATCCGGTCGGAAGTGCTGTCGCCCAGCACCTGTCGGGTCTGGACGCTGATGACCATCACCAGATGCAGCCAGCCCTGACGGGTGGCGACATAGGTGATGTCTCCGACCCACGCCGTCGGCCCGGCACCAGGAGCGAATTTTCGATCCAGCAGATTCGGGGCGAGGGTCGCACTTCCGGCCGAAGCGTTGCGGCGCCAGCGCCCCTTGGTCTTACCCTGGATGCGCTCCTCGGCCATCAGCCGCGCCACGCGCTTATGGCCGATGTGATGATTCCGGTCGCGCAGGGCCCTGACCAGCCGATGTCGTCCATAGCTGCGCTTGCTGGCCGCATGGATAGCCCGAAGCTCGGCACGGAGTGCTGCATCGGGGTCGGCGGCTGCGCCGGACTGTCGGCGCAGATAGTCATGGAATCCAGAGACGGATACTCCGAGAACAAGGCACAGCACGCGGGTCGGGTAGCGAGTCCTATGGCTGGCGACGAAGGCGTACCTCACTTGGACTCTTTGGCAAAGAACGCCGCCGCTTTTTTTAGGATTTCCCGCTCCATCCTCAGGTTGGCGTTCTCGGCCCGCAGGCTGCTGACCTCCCTTTCCAGCTCGGTGGCCGGCCTACGGGCCTCCGAGGTCAGCGACCGGCCGGCCCGAACAGCGTCGACCCAATTGGCCAGCGTTTTGACCGACATCTCCAATTGTCGGGCCGCTGCGGCTGGGCCGAGTGACTCGGCCAGCGCCACAGCCTGGTGCTTGAACTCATCGGTGTAGCTACGGCGGGTGGATACGGGACATAAAAGGACCTCCAAGTGCGATCAAAGTACCGCTTCTTGGCGTCCGCTCGCGGGGATCCAGATCAGCGAGGGCCGAAAGGCCCCGCCTTACTCTTGGCTGCCGGGATAGGGCTATGATCAGGGAAATAGGTCAGCAAAGGAGTGTGCGCAGTGATCACGGGGCTATCCATTCACCGATACAAGAGCTTCCATCCAACGGTAGCTCCCCCCATCCACTTTGAGGCGAACACGCCGCCCCAGCCTGTCTTTCTCTACGGCATCAATGGCGCCGGCAAATCAGCCATCGGAGAGGTGATCCAAGGACTGGCTGGGAAGGAAGCAGAGTTTGCCCACTGCGCCCTGCAAACTAGCAATAACGCTGACTATCGAATTCTCGTCTACAACCAGCGCTTCGTAGATAAGGTAATCCGCACGGCCGAGGGTGTGCCTGGAATCTTCACCATTGGCGTCCAAGACGCCGCCACCCAGGCGGAGATCGAAGAGAAGCAAGCCGAAACCGAAAAGCTTGAAGGGCAGTCCGCGGCGTTGGACGCGAAGATCCAGCAAACGATTGACGCAGGCAAGGCAGTTCGGGACATTGCCATTAGTGGTGCTTGGAAGGCGCATTCTGACCACGATCAAGGGCCATTCCGGGACCTGATGAAGGGCTTTCACTCTGATCGTCAGAAGTTCTTCGAGGAGCTGAACACTTGCACCGTTGCTGACGATGTGGAGCTGGATGACCTTGATCGCTTAAAGCAAAGACTGGCAGACGCCAACAGCACGGAGAGTTCCCAACCCAAGATTTCTCTAGATCTAACTGGACTCGCTATCGTTGAGGCTGACGCCATCTGGGGCGAGGTGATTGCCGTCTCTGCGACCAGTCGTCTGGCCCCGCTCATCGAAAAGTGGGGTAATAGCGATTGGGTGGGCCAGGGGCGAAAGTTTGCGCATGATCCAGAGTGTCCGTTCTGTCAGCAGCACCTGCCGCCTGGTTTCGCCGAAGATCTAGCGTTGCTACTGGATGGAGACAGGCAGTCGAAGCTCGAACGGGTCCAGTCGCTTTCCGACACCTATGCCCAGCGTGTTGCCGAGATCGAGGTGGCAGCTAAGACTATGCTCGAACAGACGCTCTCCAAGGGAGAGCCGGGGCTGGAGCAGGCTTGGGCTCTATTTCATGCGCAGATCAAGGCTAACGCCGCCTCGATGCTGTCGAAGATTGAAAAGCCGGGCGAGAGTGTTGTGCTGGAAGCCAGTGATGCTGAGGGTTTGGCGCAGGCTATCGCTACCGTGAACGAGCGGATCACCCAGTTCAACACCCGAGTTGCGGATCGAGTCGCCGAGCGTGAGCGCATCAAAGCCATGTTCTGGCAGGTCATGCGAAGGGAGCGGGCGCCCGTCTATGACACATACAGAGCGGGCAAAGACCCGCTAGTGGAGGTACTGAAGAAGGACAAGGAACAAAAGGCGGAGGTAACTAGGGCGCTGACGGCTGTCGCCGCGCGGTTAAAAGAACTGCGTCGTGTGCAAAGCGGTGTTGCTGCATCGGTGGATAAGATCAATTCGCGCCTCGCACGGATGGGGATTGCGTCCTACTCGATTGCTAGGAAAGCTGGCGAAGGGAATTTGTATTGTTTGGCGCGCCCCGGGCAAGCCGAAGGTGATATGAAGTCTCTGAGCGAAGGCGAGAAGACTCTCATTTCCTTTCTCTACTATCTGGAATACCTTGGCGGCTCAGACACCGCCGAAGCCGGCGCTGTCGATCTCGGGAGGACCATTGCGGTCATTGATGATCCTATATCCAGCTTGTCTCACAATTTTGTGTTTGACATTGCCTCGATCATCTACGGAGAGCTGATCAAGCCGGAAGATGGAACGCCCAGGCCGCGCCAAGTCATCGTCCTGACGCACAATCTGTTCTTCCTGCACGAAGTGCTTCGGCAGACGATCGGCGGATCCGATCTTGCCAAGGCATCAAAGAAGTGCCAGCTCCTGCGTGTTGTGAAGTCCGAGTACACCAAAGTCGTGCCCATGAAGGCTGCCGAGCTCATGAACGACTACCAGGCGCTCTGGCAAGTGCTACGAGACGCGCGCGACTCCAACATGCCTGCGATCATGGTGCCCAACGCCATGCGTTGTATCCTCGAACACTTTTTCTGGTTCACGCATCAAGAGGACAAGTTCAAAGACGCCTTGAAGAAGGTCGGCGACGAAGACGCAACCTTCGCTCCCTTGGCGCGCTACCTGGATCGAGGATCACACAAGGATGGGATTAACATCACGGTGATGGACTTCAATCAATACGATCTGAACTACTACTTCACCAAGTTCCAGGCTGTGTTCGTGGCCGCAGGGTTTGGCGATCACTACTCGGCAAATATGGGCGCTGCAGAAGAGCAGGCCGCAGCGTAGGGAAGGCCACTTCTAGTGAAGTGTCCTGGCGCTGGACCCCGGCTTTTGGGCGCACCGGCGAAGCTGCAGCGGGGTTAGCTGTGGCTCCGCCGGCCTGAAAATACCCCACCACACTCCTCACCGAGCGGTGCTCGGTCAGCTGTATGATCGCTGGCAGCGCCATGCCCTAGCGGCTGCCCGATACAGGCGATTGGTTGCCGAACGAAGTCCACCCGGAGACGGGGTCGGGCCTGACGCGGTCGACCCATCGCCTTGCCACCTTGAAAGCGCTGTACGAGCCCGGGGACACCTTGGAGCCGATGGTCAACATCATGCTGCCTAGCGAATACTGAGGAGAGGGGACGGGAGACCGGCCCTTCTCGTTTCGCCGTCCAAGCCCTGCCGCTACCATGGGTCAACAACCAAGGAGTTGAGCTGGGTATGGAGAAGTTTGACTGGTCAAAGGTGGAGTTCGCGCGCACCCGTTGGAGGAGCCAAGTAATTCCAGACGCTCTGCCCATCCTCATCCGATGGGCCCAAGAGGGGGAGGCCCACTCTTACAGCGACTTGGCTCAAGAGATCCGTGACAACTACGGCCGCGACATCAAACCCCGAAAAGATCTTTACGGGACCGTGGCCGGCGGTGTGGCCCAAGCGCTCCAGTGGTTGAGCGAGCAATGGGGCAAACCCCGCGAGTGGTTCTTGCTTCCGCTTCCTGTGATTGACGAGGCCCTCAAGCGCATCCAAGACGGAAGCATCACCGACTACGTCTACGACCCTGCCCAGGCCATGCTGGTTCGCCGGAGCTGATCGTGCTGACGAGCCCTCTCGATGACCAGGTATTGGAGCGGTGCTTGGGCGCCACTTACGTGCTGCTCCAAGAGAGCGGGCATACCGACGCGGCCGATCTTCTTCGCACCTCCGCCGCATCGATCCAGCACGATACCTCTGACAGCTGGAACGGGGGCACGAATTACTGGAACGTTCTGCTGGAAGTGCCGGCGCCGGAGTTTGCGCGCTTGCGGCCCAAGCTCAAGGACGTTTGCGAACAGATCACCGAGGCATTGACGGAAGCCATTCCCCCGAATGGCCGCGACTTCTTCGCCGTCCGATTGATTCCCATCGTCGGCCAGAACGAGGATTGGCGCTCCTCCTCTCCAGTTGTCATTCCCCGTACCGTTCGCCGGAACATCTTCGATGGGCTCCGACTAGAGCAGGTGAACATGTTCGGCGCGTTGGATGACACCGAGTTTCTAAGCCGCATCTACGAGCTGCGGCGGTTGCCATCCACCGATCCGCGCTACAAGGACGCCGCGGGGGACATCTACCAGCACCGGGTCAACAATTTCGACTGGGACGATTACTGGATCTTTGACGACGATCGATTCCCGTTGCTCGATGGTCCGGCGGATACCTTCCTGCGGTTCCTGGCGGAGATGGTCCACCCGGTGGTGAGGCCTGACCGAGAGGAGGCCGCTACCATCGTTGAGCACCTCAACGACCAATTGCGGCAAGCGGGTTGGCACTTGGTCGAAGTCGAGCGGATCGCAGGAAGGGCCCGGTATGAACCCCGCCCGTTGACCTCCAATGGTCACCGATCCTTTGAGAGGGGACGGTCTGCGGCCGATTCCTTGGACGCGGGAGCCATCGCCAAGCAGATACAGCGCATGGAATACGCGGTCGAGAAAGATCCCGAGCTGGCCATCGGCAGTGCCAAGGAGCTCGTGGAGTCGTGCTGCAAGACGATCCTGGGCAAGATGGGGGTGGAGATCGGCAAGAGCGATGACATGAACGACCTGGCCAAGAAGCTGGCCAAGAGCTTGGACCTGGTGCCCGAAGGGATCGATGATCAAGCCAAGGGGGCCGAGTGCATCAAGCGTATCCTGAGCAACCTGAACCAAATCGCCGGTAACCTGGCCAACCTTCGCCGCCTCTACGGCACCGGCCATGGCAAAGACGGCAAGCACCGTGGGCTGCAGCCCCGGCACGCGCGCTTGGCGGTGGCGTCTGCTGTGGCGTTCGTGGATTTCGTCACCGAGACCTACCGGGATCGGCAGGCCAAGGCGAAACCGACGTTCACCGATCGCTGATCAACGCCGTTCAACGAGCATGGGGTCAGCGTTCGTCTGTAGCAGGTGTGCCGGGAAAACCGACGGTTGCATGTCGTGCTCCAGCAACTCCGGCGTGCCGTTGGCAGGCAGGTGCTTGAACGCAATTACCCGGGTGCCCTGGGTTTTGACCAGAACGCGGGTGGGCTGGGTGGCATCGCTCAATAGCGCTTCCCCTTGAGCAATGATCGAGCGCTCTGTCCGGATATCTTGATCCAGTGAGTGAAGGGTTGAGCGGAGCTCTTTGGTGAGCTCCGTCCGGTGGGTGGCCAGCGTTGTTTTGAAGACCATCTTGGAGTCAACGCGCATGATCAGATCAGTGATGTTCTGCTCGAACAATGCGCGGAGTCCTTGGGGCGAAAAGGCCTGATCGAAATCCTGCTGGACAGTGCGAAACCGTTCCTGCTTCAGCAGCGCTTCCGCAGGAAGTGCGGTTAGCAGTGACCATGCTTGGAACCGTACCCGAGAGCAAAGCAAGGCCTCTTGGAACACTGTTTCGATCTCGCTCATTTCCTCGCGAATTTTCTGGGGAAAGCCTGAGGCGCCAAACGTCTGGGTGTCCCGAAGGTCGGCCAAGGCTTGGAGGCGTTCCCGTAGCAGTTGATGGATCTCGTGCTTCTTGTCCATCATCTTTTGATACTGGTCTTCAAGGGTTTGCCGGTTATGAGGGGTGTGCTCACCCTGCAAGATGGGCACGGATACCTCCCTAAGCGTATCCATGGCACCCATCAAAACACCGCGGCGCTGAGCATCCAGCTTGCCCTCCACCCGGCCGATGGTGGTCACGATACCGTCCAGTTTTTCGCTGATATCGGCCAAATGCTTTTGGGCGACTACGACGGAAGCGACCTGCCAAATCGCGGCTGCGTTCATGGCGTTGCTCAAATTCTCGGGCTTGGTCAACAACCCATGTTCCTTGATGCCACCGCTTCCGCCGTTGGTTATCGCTCGATAGGTCCCTTCGATGACATTGCCCGCCGAATCTTTGGCGTTGAGCAGAGGACCGTTGATCGCTATCTCAAAAACGTTTTCTGGGACGCCTGGGGCGGCCAATGCGCTCGTGGGACCTGCCTGGAGAAGGGCGTTCAAGCGGCCCACCGCTTTGGAGGGCTTGCGGCTCTTGCCGGCGACTTTGTCAAACAAGGCCAGTGGTAGCTCCGTCACAGCGAGGGCTCTTTCACCCTGCTGGTTCTGGACGATTAACGACGTGGGTGCCGGTGAGGGCGAGGGCCCGGGAAGGCTCAGGCTGGGTTCGTGCAGTTGGGATTCGAGCGAGACTGCATCCCGCTGTCCTTTCAACTGTTCGTTCACCACAGGGCGGCGTCGGCTGGTGATGCCCCATACGACTGTGTCGCCAAGCACGGCCGCGACCGCCATTGCAGCGAAGGTTTGAATATCCATATTTCCCCCCCTGTTGCCAATCTGCAAAATCTACCGCAACGTTCGCATCAGCGCATCTTGATCAGCTGATCATGCCGCGGCCGAACGCGTTCGCCTGGTCCGTTAGGTTCATGGGCGTTTGCGGCGCGGTTCCACATGCCGCGGGTTCTCAAGGCTCGGCTGGTCCAAACGCGTCATGTTCCACCAGATCCAACAGGATCTTGGCCACGTCCAGGGCGGCGCGCCCCCATTCGCTGTCATCGCCGTCGAACGGCTGATCACCCGGCTCTTCCTTGCCGCCGTGAAAGAGGTTGTTGCGCACGCGTCGGGCTGCCTCGACCAGGGCCATGGCATCCGACGGATCGTGGTCGGGCAGATCCAAGGGGCGCTCGCGGAAACGCGCCCGCCGCAGGCCGTCCACCTCCACGACTACCTGGACCTTGGGCCGGTAGCGCTCCCCGGCAAGAATCTTGTCCCGGGTGTCCTCCTCCAGCCGCTCCACGAACGCGGCGGACGGCAATGCGGAAACAACGGCGTTGACCGCCCGCCAATCCACCATGGCATCGCGTTGCCCCTGGCGGATGAATCGGGGGCGGCGCTTCAGCTTGGCCTCTAGACGGCCAAAGATGCGAAGCAGAGGAAAGGCGATGTGGTCGGACACCGGTATATCCGCATCCTAGCCCAGCCTCCTGCTACCTTGCAGCCTTCCACGGTCGCTCCCGAGCGAAAAAGGCCGCGGAGCCCTCAACGCCTTTCATCCACAAAGGAGGGCGCAAGGGATGCAGAGAAGCAAGCAGAGCCACCCATCCGGGTCTCCTGGGATCTGATCGACCGCGTCCGCAGCGAAGCACGGCGGTAGCGCGTGAGCGTGGCGGAACTCATCCGTCGGGTGGTTGCGGTCCACGCGTTCTGAGGCGCAACTTGGCCACGCTCGGCGGGTGCCACTTCCCCTTCGCTAGGCGTTTCTGCACAAAGGCTTTATAGACCTCCGGGGAGGGTGGGCATTTCCGCTTGTGCCGGCGTGTGTTGCAGAGCCAGCAGGCGGCAGCGATGTTGCCGGCCACGTCCTTGCCGCCCTCTTGCTGGGCGACTAGGTGCTCGGCGGTGCAACGGAGCGGCGCGGCCGTTTTGGCGCGCAGGCCGAACGGCTTTAGTTCATCGGGAAAGGCGTTCCACATCGGCAGGCTGCAATAGCAGCACAGGCCCTTCTGGGCGTGGAAAGCCTCGGATCTCAGGCGTTGGAGTTTGGGCATGCTTAGATCTCAAAAGACAGGAAAAAGCATCCCGTCGTCGCTTGTGCGATCGAATCGGGAACCTGTTGCCTTGAGCTAAGCAGGCAATACGCCGGGGGCATTTCCCCTCGCGGCAAGGGAGTTATCGCGCCCCAGGGCGGAGGGTGTCAAGATGGGCCATGACTACCCTTGACCAAACCAATGATCTGCTCGACGCCTCGGTAACCTTGTGTCCGGTTCCGGCCAGCGGGGAGGAGACCGATGCCTGAGGGCGGAGCAGCACCGGACGCATGGCTCGTTTGGTTGAAAGAACCGCGCGTGCAGCGGGCATTGGAGTGGGCGGACCACGTGCGGCGTTGGAACGAGGAGCAACTCTATGGGTTGGTTCTGCATGGCCCGGAGCCAGACCACATGGCGGTCGTGGCTTTCGCGGTGGTTCACGAGCACCAATCGTCAGCCATGCTCCTCGTCAAACATGGGCTGTTGGGCTCTGCAACGGCATTGATGCGGCCTGCCTTTGAGGCGTTCGTGCGCGGGCTGTGGCTGCAATGGGCCGATGACCAAGAGTTGGCGCGTTTCCAGAGGGGCCATGACACTGCAACCCCCGAGAAGATGATCCGCACGGTGGTCCAGCGTTCCCGTGAAGAGCGCTACGCGGATTTGTTGGATACCTGGGGGCAATCTCAGAAGACGATGCACGGCTACGTCCACCACGGATACCAGTCCCTGATCCGTCGTTCCGGCGTCATCGACACGTCCCCTGACGAGGTGGTGGACCTGCTGGGATTCAGCGCGTCCATGGCGCTCCATGCTTCTCTCGAAACCGTGGAACTCGCCGGAAAGCGGGTGCCAGAGGAAGAAGTGGCAATCCGGCCACGATGGGTTGCGGAGAAGCAACTCGAGATCGTCACCATGCTGCGCGACATGGGCCTGGCTCAGGTGTCGGGCGAGGCGGCGCCCGCTCCACCGATCTTTGACGATGGCGGGAAGGCGTAGGGCAGGGGTGCTTCAGCGCGCAAAAAAAACTTGCGGGAAAACGTCGCAGTTTTTGAAAGGGAACGTGGGGTGCCTCCTTACAGAACCCGAAAACGTGGTTTCCCGAAACAGTAGCGCTTGTCCACGGATGGAATGGTGCTATACAAGAAGGTCGGCAGAACCGGCCTGGTCGGTCAAACCTTCATGGATTTGTGATGAGCTCGTGAAAGAGCTTGATTGCTCGAATCGTTTTCTTGATCCAGAAGCATTTTTGCCGCAAGAGCTGCCACTCCTGCAGCAGCCAATGGAAGCTTCAACGCTGTGAGAGGTGCAACTCTCACAGCGTTCTCATCTGCAGAGAAGGGCTTGCCTGGCGCCCGGTCGGGTGGCCATGCCAAGGGCGATGGGCTATAACCGTTGGATTCTCGAACGGAGCGCTCCTTTGGCCTTGACCACCCTGAAATCCCTCAACGCCGAAATCAAACAGCTCGAAGCCCAGAAGAAACTGGTAGAGAAGCGCGACGGCGAGGTGCCCAAAGCCCTGGCGGTCCTCCAGAAGTATGCGAAGGTCCTCAGCCCGGCCCAGCGGCGGCAGGTGGCCAGGCTCACCCGGGAGACGGTCGACGCCAAGCCGGCGCGTGCCACCAAGGCTGCCGCCGGTCCCCTCAAGGGGCGCAAGCTCGGCAAGGTGGCTCCAAAGTATCGCCTTCCTACCGGTGAGACGTGGGCAGGTCGCGGTTTGGCCCCCAAGGCCTTCACCGCATGGGCCAAGTCCGCCGAGGGCAAGGCGTGGGCCCAGGCCAACCCCGGAGCGAAGTTCCCCCCGGCTGGTGGCACGGTGAGGAAGGCACACGCCAAGGTGGCCAAGAAGGCGGGCAAGCCGGTGAAGAAAGCCGCACGGAAGGCCGTGAAGAAGGGTGCCCCGAAGACGGCCGAGAAGGTGGCAGAAAAGGTGGCGAGGAAGGCTGCCAAGTAAGCCATCAGAGGACGGGTAGGGTGGCCATCTTCTTCGCTTCCGACGGCGACGACGTGGTGTGGAATCAGCGGCTTGAACGGCCTGCCGTTTACCTGGATACCTTCGCCATCCGCGAAATCGCCGACAGCGACGAGTGTTCGTCGCAGAGATTTGACGGCAAGCTAAGCCACTGATTTCTTGGGTCATAATTCTATCGCAACGCCACAATCTCCATGATCCAACGCAGATCTTTCTGGGCCTAGGATGCCAGTCGCAGCCATTCCTTCCACTGGAAGGACAGATGCCGACAATTCCGCCCTTTGGAGATCCGATGCAGACATTTCTGCATCTCAACGAACTTAGTAAGAGGCGGTCCAGGTTTGGCAGGGAAGGATCCCCCATTCACTACACCTGACCGCCGGCTCTGCTTCGCTTCTTGCCGGCGCAGCCCAGCCACGCCAGAGTCAGAAAGCACGAGCTCCTTCTATGTCTGATCAACACCACTGGGCGGATCAGTGCGGCTTCACCATCAGTAGCAGAGCCGTCAAGTCGGCCGAGCAAGTGAAGGGCGGAGCTCGCGAAGCCGCGGCCCAGTACCCGCTCGTATGCCCGCGCCAGGGCCTCGATCGCAGGGTTGTCAGACGGGAGGAGAGACATTGCCTGCGCGATCTCCCTTAGGACCGCCTGTGTGGGCCTACCCAATACACGGCCATCCAGGAACAGGTGCTCGCGGACCCTGTAGGCGGGGAGCAATACAACCGAAGCGCGCGAGGATGGCTGCCCACCTTCCGAGGCCTCAGGCAAGCCTAAGCAGGCTCGCTCACGTGCCGAGAAGGTCGACTCGCGGAACTTCGCCGCAACTGAGGCCGTGATACGCGCCATCGGTCTTTCAAGCGCCTGAGGAAGCTCAAGAAAGAAGTCACGACCTGGCCCCATGGACGGGGCAAGGCGCGAGAACGCGGCCTTCTGGGAGCGAGCTTCGACGGATTGCCCATGACGTACGGTAGATGCCCTGATGAGCACGTCCGACGAGGCGTACTGCGGTCGGTACCAAGGGTAAGCCCTGCCGCGAAACAGGACTGCCGCCTCCTCGGCGGACGTCAGATCATCCCCCACCCCGATCAGCGTTCGCCGACCTCGACTCGTCCCGGCCCAGCGAAGGTATCGCTTTATCCAGCTGCCACGAAGGGCCTCGATCCTACCTTCTTCGTCAATGGTATTCCGGCTCGAAACCGGGTCATGCCCGCATGGGCATAGTAGGGGAGGGGCATCGGAGCGAAAGCCATGCCACAGCGGTCTCGAGCAATGGTCGCACTGGGATGTGAGGGGTTGCGAGTGCCACGGACACCGGTTGACCCAAGGCATCTGGAACAACATCGAGTGATACCCAGTTCTCATGCACTCAGTACACCCAGACAGGTATGGACACCAGTGCGTCGCAGAACCGCCGAATACTTGCCAAGCAGTTGGCTGCCACAGTGGCGCGAGGATAGACGCAGCAGGAATTCTTGCCGCAATCGAAGTTCTGGCCTTTGCGGAGAGACAGAGCTGACGACACAAATCCTCGGTGTACCTTGGGCGAATGCCGAACGCACCATGTCCATCACTGCAGTAAAGGCTATTGAATCTCAGCGTCTGAACAACGAATCCGAACGGGGAAATGCCGGCACTCCACGCTGGCGGTAGGTGGGCTACAGTTCCGACCTCACTGTCGCTATCCATTGATGCCTCCATCTGCTGTGAAAGTCAGCGCTCCCGATTCGCCATCAAAGGCAGCAAGATCTGAGAAGGCGACCGACATTTCAATGTCACTAGACGTGACCTCCTTGAAGCCACTTTTGCAGATGACTCTGGTCGCCAAGTAGTACGCAATGAGGCGCATAGCCTTGAGAGGCCACTCATCTTGACTGGAGTGCCCGGCTGCGGCGCGACAGCTGCAACCGGCATTCCAAATCTGCTCACTGAAATGCCGTAAACGGAACTCCCCGTCGTAGAGCTCTGGTGCAAGGCTCCTGGGCAAGGTAACGCCGGCCCCGGCGCT
Source organism: Stenotrophomonas sp. CCNWLW57 (assembly GCF_037203925.1). Taxonomy (NCBI): domain Bacteria; kingdom Pseudomonadati; phylum Pseudomonadota; class Gammaproteobacteria; order Lysobacterales; family Lysobacteraceae; genus Stenotrophomonas; species Stenotrophomonas sp. CCNWLW57. The sequence continues at coordinate 55,423 of NZ_JBBCBJ010000003.1, read as the reverse complement.
AGCCTCTACCTCGTCCTCGAAGCGCTCCAAGAACGTCTCAACGTCCAGGGCCCCTCGAATTCCATGCAGGCGATGGTAGCGGGTCAAGAAGCGCCCACGGACCTGAGGTGTGACCGTGGTTCTATTGATCTCTTCGCGCCGGCTGGAAGTGTGATTGTCCTGAAACAAGAAGATGACAAAGAGCGAAATGCCCTTCTTCTCCAGCGCGTTGTCTATTGTAATGAAATGTTGAAAGGCGGCTTGCTCCAGCAAGTTTGCATCATCGGCGATGAAGAATAGCGATCCGCCGCCTGCAGCCCTGAGCATCAGATCAACGGTATTAACGATCCTCTCGATCTTTCGGTCAGCAGCCTGGTGGGAGATCACTTGTGAGCCGAGCTGTGAAATGAACCAGTCCAGGAATGCGGACTCTCCAGGACCAAGCACCCGGAGGTTTGCCTGCTTGGCCACGTACTTGCATTCTGTCCATTCAGTGTTGGCGCAGATGAACTGCGCGAGGGTACTTTTCCCAAACCGGGTCAGCGAATGAAATCCGATACCGCGGTAGTCAACCTCAAGTGCGGAGATGATCTTGGTCAGAGCATCTTCCATGCCGCGGGTCGGGATGATGGGCTCTCCTTTGTAGTTGAACGTGGTCATTGCTTCGGCCCCTTCCGACCCAAGTTGACCCGGCCGGTAATGGGTACGAACAAATCCTCTGCAGGTGCTCGCTGTTGGCCGATCTCGGCCAAAGGCAGTGTCGTTTCCTGAGCCACCAGTGCAGCCTCAGATGCCGCGTCTAGATCACGCCGGTGTCGCGTTGCTGCAAGCGCAGCGCCGTGCTCTGAGCTGAAGTTCCTTCTTACATGCTCCCTGTACGCGATGACCGCATCTTCTGCACCACTGATCTCGAAGCCATCCGTTCGGCTTCGGTGTTGGATTAACCGCCTAAGCGCAAGGCTATGCGGTGAGTTACCCCAGGGCCGGAGCGCCCTCAGGACTACGAACAGCTCTCCTGACGCGGTGTATAGATGCAAGAACCTTCCATCGTGGATGTCGACCTCTGCCGCGAACTTCTGGCCTAACAAGTCCCACCTGTTCTTCATTGATGCGGCTCGATATTTCGCGTGCCCAAAGCGCGCATAGGGCTGACGCCTCTTACGTCGATCGCCACGAATGGTTACGGTAAAATTGTGCTTCGAAAGTGATCGAGCCCGGTCCTCGTGATCCTTAGTGGCAAATAGCCATCCGCCAGACGCTACAAAAGACTGAAGTGCCTGCACTGGCGTGCGGTTCTGGAGTGGGTTGATCGGCGAGATGTTATAAGCCGAAATCGTGACATCCATGAGATCTTCGAGCGCAGTGGGCTGCAGTGGAAATTTCTCGAATTTGTAGCCATTTGTTTTGGTCGCGCCGGACAGCTCGCCCGCTGGCCGGAACCCGCCTGGCAGCTTTCTAATTACCGCTTCTTCCATCCGCTTGTTCCAAGCCTCGAGGTGACCACGCGTTTCAGGAATATGGCTATGCCCAAAGTGAATGACACCCATCAGCTCCGACGCCATTCGCAACCTATTGACCTTCAACTTGTGAGCCATCGCATTGTCGACACTCGTAATTGCCCCTGTTGCCACAAATCCAATGGCGGACATTGATCCGATGCACGCCCCTGGCTCATAGCTCATTGAGGGCGCAACGAGGTCACGAACGAACCATTCCCGTAAGCTATCTGCGCATGCCGCGTTGAATTCGGTCCCGTTGTAATTGGTGGAGTAGGAGAGCCTCCAGCTGCAGCAGAGCCTCAGGAGCGCGAAATAGCCGACTATCAACCAAGTCTTCAGGATCGTTTGGAAGAACGGGTTCCCGTCCGCGTCCTCGCCTTCAACATTGAAATTCGTGTCCAAAGAGTGTCCATCGAACTGCACCCAGTCACCCATCTGTAACGCAAACACTTCGTTCAGCTGGCTGGCTAGGGTTGCGTCCTCTATCGCGAAGCCATCATCTACAAACGGAGAGCCTTGACGCAGTCTTTTTAGGTACTGCAGGACGCTTCTCCTCGCACATGATTTGTCGTTAGCTGGATAACGATCTGCCGGAACCGACTTCTGCACAGTCTTCTTCAGTAGTTTGAAGAATCGATCAAACTTGGGGCTGCGCTCATTTCTCGAAGGCAGTGGGCCGGCGTAGCCTATGAGCATTTCTTCGAATTCCGGGAGCTTTCTCAGGAACGAATTGAATGCTCCCGGTCCCGCAGCGGCTGGAAATTCTGCGGGAAGGCGTTGGCTGGTATTTCTTACTCTGTATGGCAGGCAGGCGCGCCAACCCCACGGCCGCCCATCTGGGGACGTCTGCTGTGTGTTTCGCAGCGTCAATGCAAGCGTCTTGGCGTTCAGCCCGTGACGCTTCGCGACCGCAGCGATCGAGGAGCCTGCGACGACGGCATGAACTGCGTCAACGCGAGCCTGGTAGGACTTGAGTTGGTTTGAGGTCAGCCCTTGAGGACTAAGCAGATCCCAGGACAGTAGCTCCTCGCGACTAACCCCGCTCATTGGTTTGCTCCCAGCGTAACTGACGACGAGGTCCGAAGCCTCTCATTGAAGTTGATCGCCAGGTCCCCGCGATGTACCAGAAGACAGGTCGCACTGCGAATATCCCGCCAATCGAACGTCGGGCGCAGGCTCGTTTCGATTGCATGGAAAGAGCTGACGGGGTGCCTTCTCATGTGGGTCATCACTGCGTCAATGAAGACACTGATTCCTCGCGACCGTCTAGCTGCCTGCACATAAGGAAGCAGCTCAAGTCGCGTGGCATTGGCCACCCGTGCTGCAAGAATGGACTGCAACTTCCGGATTGCAAGGTCCAAACCCGCACGCTGTGAAGCTTCCATCAGTTCGGCGCAAAACTGCTGTTCGGCGCGGAGCGCCGGAACAGTGGCGGCGGCCTGTCTGCGGAATACGATGAAGCTTTCGGTGCCACACTTCCTGGAGATCCAGAAGCAGAGCTCAACATCTCGGCCACGCACCAGTAATGTTCTAGGGCGCTCAACGTAGGTTGCCACGCTTGGGTCAAACTCCAGATCCAGCGCCAAGGCCAAGCGGCACGGTTCCACGACAGCAACCATGCGTTGGTTATTCCTTGGTGACTGGTAGTAGTAGGCGTCCAGTCTGGTGGATTCAGAGGGCGTGAGTGGGCGAGCGGTGTACGCCTCCGTGCTAGACGAGGGCGGGGTGTCTGACGCGGTGCCTAGAAGGTGGGGAAGACTAGCCATGACGCCTCTCCCATTGAATCCGTAGCCAGCCACCCGCAAGGGGCGCGGTGGCCGGAGGAGCGGCAAGGGCATGGCACCGAGACTGAAAGGCGCGAGCTGCGCACATATCACTGCCGTCATGGTGACTGTTCGCGGCAGTCATCACGGGGTAGTGGCGAGTGATGTCGTGCAAAGTGGCGACTAGCCGGCTTCGGTAGCCACGCCAAGCGGCATCGGAAGTTTCGGTCGGGCGCAGGTTGTGGTGATTTACCCGGGCAGTGTCGAACGCTCCCGGGCAGGCTGCTCCTGAAGGCATGGTTTTCTCCGGATTAGGTGCACGGTGGCACCGCACCGCGAGAGACGGGGCGGGCCAGGGCGCAACCTTCCCGCGGGTCGGCATATGCCGGCCCATGCGAAGGCAACACCTGTCTGGCCGACCATCACTGGCGGCTTGACTTCGCGGAAGAAATGAAGGAGCCTAAACCCACGGATGTTTAGTGCTTCCTACCTCTCGCTCTTTCGAGAGGCCAATGCCCTCGTTGACGCGGGGGCATTTTCATTTCCAGGGTCAGAGAGGGCGGTTTCAGCTCATGCTCAGGGAGTCCTGGTGGGTTGGGGAATGCGGCTAACCGCCGGACGATGCCTTCGCAGAATCTACGAAGGCGGCAACATCGACAGTGTCGGCAAACCAGCCGCGGCGCTTGGGCAGCAGGAACATTTGGAAGGGCAGCGACCCGCGTGCGCGCGCCTTGGCCAACGACGCAGTGCTCTTGTAACCAAGGATCCTCGCGGTCTGTGCCGCAGACAGGACAGCGCCGAAGGTGCGCAGGTACTTCGTTTCGAGCGAGTCTTCGGACATCTGCCGTACTCAGTCGTGGTCTGGTCGCGCAAGGTCGCGCACTGACAACGACTCTACTCGTGCGTGCACCCTCCTGCAATATGGCTAAGATATTGATTGCAATGCAATTAATTGCGGGCAATTAGGCGTGGAAGCACTTTCAAATCGCATGGTTGGGAATGCGAAATTGCGCCGGTTGGGCTTTCAAAGCTTGAAAGTTTGCGGTTGAGTTCCTCGTGTCCTTAGCGACCGCTTGTGAGGAGCTAGGAGACACCCCGGTAGCGTTCGACTCCTGCGACGTTCCGAAAAGCGATCTCCCTTGAGGAGCGCCGCCCATGGACAGGGCATCCAGAGCCGGTGCTTAGCCGGAAGATCAAATCAGAAAGCATGATGCACTGGGAATCGCGGAGTAGAGGGCGGCGTAGAAGACGCAGTAGTCGAGCAGCACACTCGGACGCCGGGTTGTGAGGTGCTTTGGGCCGGAAGTTGTTCTCCGCCAAACGCGGGAGGAGGCATTCAGCTTCAGGATTAGGGTTCGTTATCGGGGTTAGGGCAGTGGTGCGCTTTGGGCGATAACCAGACTTCCGATGGAGAGGGTGATTAGGGATGGTTATCGGGGGCGGCAGAGGCCTGCCGCTAGCTGCTAGAACGTCCGTTAGTGGCCGAAATCGGACCTTGAACCGCACTGAAGATTGCGACCTTCCGGCGAACCGACGCAGTCATCATCTAATTGGTTACCGGAGCTGCCACTGCGCCAAGCATGCGCATACGCGCTGGAAGTTCGCGCTCTATCGCCGTGTGGCGAGAGGGCGTCAAATTCTTCCAGGAGCGAATCTCCTCGAGTGAGCGACCGCATCCTTCGCAGGGAGCACGTGCAGTGAAGGAGCAACGCTTGGTGCATGGGGTGATCATGATTCCCACCTGACTTCGATCGTGACATGGACCAGCTCTTCATGAATGCTGAGCGCATTTCTGAAATAGTCGGCAGAGACCGGTGACTTCGTCACCAGCGCGAGAATGCAGGCGTAGTGATTGCGGCCCACACGCCAGACGTGAATGTCCTCGATCTGTGCGGGGATCTGCGAATCGGCAATGACCTCCCGTACCTCATCGACAACGCCTGCGTCCATTTCCGCGTCCAGCAGCACCTTGCCAGAGTCTCGCAGCAGGCCGATCGCCCACACGGTGACAAGCACCGCGCCGGCAATACCCATGACCGGATCCAACCACGAAGCACCCCAGAGCTTGCCGCCAAATAGCGCGACGATGGCCAGCACAGAGGTGGCTGCGTCGGCCATGACATGGATGTAGGCAGAACGAAGGTTCAGGTCATGCGCATGGCCGCCATGATCATGACCGTGGCCGCGGTGTTCAACATGACCGTGCCCGTGATCATGTCCATGATCGTGGTTGTCCCGCAGCAGCCAGGCGCAGATCAGGTTCACGCACAGACCGACGAAGGCGATAATGATGGCCTGGTTGTAGTGGATATCGGTTGGCGCCAGAAGGCGGTTGACTGATTCGAACGCCATGATTGCAGCCACGCCCAGCAGCAGTATCGCGCTGGTGTAGCCGCCGAGCACCTCTACCTTCCACGTGCCAAAGGCAAAGCGCGGGTTGCTCGCATGCTTGCGTGCGAATGCATAGGCAAACGCCGAGAGGCCCAAAGCCAACGCATGTGAGCTCATGTGCCAGCCATCGGCCAGGACGGCCATTGAGTTGTACCACCAGCCCCCGATGATCTCTACGGCCATCATGACGGCCGTGAGCCAGAAAGCGCGGCGGGTGTTCAGTTCCGCAAGCGGGTCCCCGGTTCCGAACTGATGGGTGAGGGCCCGGGCGGAGTGGGCTACGCTGGTCACTTCATTCATAGGGTAGGGGGGTATGTTAGAGTACCCCGGTAGGGTATACTAGTTCCTCATGTCGCACATCCAAGCCAATCCAAAAAAGCTTCTTACCCGAGTCCGCCGCATCGGTGGGCAGGTCGCTGCGCTGGAGCAGAGTCTGGTGAACGGTGTTGAGTGCGTAGATGTGCTGACCCAGATCGCCGCCGCCCGGGGAGCCATGCACGGATTGATGCTTGAAGTGCTGAACGACCACCTTCGTGCGCACATCGCCGATGAACCGGATCAAGCTGCGCGTACCGCCGAGATCGAGGCCGTGACCCAGCTGATGAAGACCTACTTCAAGTAGTCAACCAATCCTATCCGGCTCCAAACTGGCCCAGGTTCATCCGTCCCTGACTTTGCCGTAGACCACGAGAGCGCTAATGGTCGCGGTCGAGCTATCGGACTGGTGCCTTTAATGATGCGTAGCCGTTTCGGGCTCGGCTTGTATGCCAGTGATGTCTGCTTTGGGCCGAAAGCGGACATCAGCAGGGGGTCCTAGAGAGTGGTGGGTCCATCCTGCGCCACATTGTCCAACCCTGTGTGCTTACCGTCTTAGGCGCACTTTAGTCAGTTCAGAATGGTTTCCGCGCCAGATCTCGCCGGAACAGCCGCCTGGGGATCGGTAGTTTTACTGGCTCCCCCTGCGTAGAACACCAGAGGCGGGCGGCCGGTGCATACCGCAGCATCGTGGCATTGTCCCAAAGCACTGGAACGGCCATGGCAGACGAAAGGCATCGTTCGCCCACGACGGTATCAGCTGAAACCGTGGGCCCCATACCGGGTAGCCAACGCAGTGGCGACCACGCAGGGTACGTTGACGCTGCTCAATGCCACGCTCACGCTGCATCCGGGTACCAGCTACGCTCCCACGCAGACCCTGGCCGTGGTGGCAGCCTTCGGCGGCGGCGTGGTCAATGTCGAGAACTCCATCATCGACATTCCCACCACGCTGGGGTACGGCCTGCAGGTCATGAACACGGATCCGGGCGGCGGCCTGCCGGGCCAGGCCGGTAGCTTCGCGCAGATAAATGCAGCAAATACTATCGTACGGATCGGCAGCGGCATCACAGGCACCGGGCGCACCTTCGGTGGCTTCGTGGCGGGCGAATCCGAGCTCAACGTCACCAACGGAACCTTCGAACTGGGCGACTACTCGACGGGCATCTACAACATCTTCAGTACTACCTACGCCTCGCCCGTGCTGGGTTCGCGAACGAACCTGACCGACACTTCGCTCACCCTGGGAAATCGCAGCGTAGGGTGGTGGGGCACTGGTGCACGCGCGCCGGCGCGACTGAGCGACACCCGCGGAAGATTCCTGGTAGGGGAGCAGAGCTGGGGCCTGTACATGACCACAGGCAGCTTTGCCACGTTGACGGACACGCAGGTCCAGACCGGCAGCAACAGCTACGGTGCGGCGCTGGTCCAGGGCGCCGAACTGACGCTGGCAGGTCAGGCGGCCATTACCGCTGCGGGAACGGGCTCGATCGGCATCGACAGCAACGCCAGTCGCGTGTTCTTCAACCCGGGCAGTTTGAAGGTGCTGGGCGGCAAGCAGGGGATCGTGGGCAGCAACGCGGCCAATTTCCTCCTGCGCAGTGGCGGCACCCTCGGCGTCCAGGGCCAAAGTGGGGAAGGCGCCATCTATCTCGATACGGGCTCGCAGTTTACGAGTGAAGCGAGCAGCGCCTTGAACGTGTCCTCTCCAACCGGTGGCGGCATCTTCGCTCTGGGTTCGCAGGCGCTACTGGCAGGCACCGTCAACGTGAGTGCGGGTCGGTCTGCCGTATATGTAAGGGACTCGCTAGGCCACGTGGCCTTGTCTGGCGGCGGAACACTCGCGAGCACGAACGAGGATACGGAAGGCGTGATTGCCGCCGAGGCTACGGGCTTGTTCGAAGGAAGCGGGTTGACGATCAGCGGTATCGGTGTTGAAAACTCGTGGGGTGCAGTGGGTCGCAACGGCGGCGAAGTCCGACTGGCTTCCAGTACGGTCAAGACCGTAGGCACTACGAGTTACGCTGTGGTAGCACAAGGGGGCACCGGCACCGGGCTGTGGCTGCATGTGGGCAATATCGAAAACTTCGAGCTGCTCGACGCCGTGGTGCCCGACCTGCCACCGGACCTGCCGCCGGATGATCCGTCCACGCCGCTGCCGACGGCCACGGCCTCGGCCGTGTTCGCGCTGCCGGCCGCGCAGACGCCGACCGTTGCCGACATCACGGCCACCCGGAGCACGCTCAATGGCGCGGCGCTGACCGATCCGGGCGCCGCGGCCAATCTCCTCCTGCAGGACTCGCTGTGGAACATGAGCGGCAGCTCCAACCTCACCACGCTGCAGAACACGCGCAGCCGGATCCTGTTCGCGCCGCCGGCGGGTGATCCGAGCGTGGCCGCCGGTTACAGAACGCTCACCGTGTCCGGGTATGGCGGCGATGGGACGCTGGTGCTCAACACCTGGCTGGCTGCCGACGATTCGCCTTCCGATCAGTTGGTGGTGTCCGGCGGCGCCAGCAGTGGGCCGGGGCAGCTGGAGATACACGCCAGCGGTGGCCTGGGCGATCTGACCCGGGCGGACGGCATCCGCGTGGTGCAGGCGTTTGTGCGACAAGCACGCCGGACAATTTCCGCCTGGCAGCGCCGGTGGTTGCCGGACCCTACGAATACTTCCTGTACCGCGGTGGCGCTGCGGCCGACGGCGGCGCGGACGTGGAGAACAGCTGGTTCCTGCGCACGGTCATCGACTGCGCCGCACCGGGCGCGCCCATCCCGCCATGCCCCCCCAATCTGCCGCCCGAGCCGCCGGCGCCGCCTACGCCACCGGTGCCACCCGTGCCTCCCGTGCCGCCGCCACCGGATCCGCCGACACCGCCAGCACCGCCGCCGCCCACACCGCCCGCGCCGGACCCGGATCCGCGGCTGCCTCCCGCCTACCGGCAGGAAGTGTCCCTGATCGCCGCTGCGCCGGCCATGGCGCAGGTGTATGGGCGCACGCTGATCGATACCCTGCACGAGCGGGTCGGCGACGAGCAGCTGCTGCGCCAGCGCGACGATCTGGATACCCAACGCAGGGGATTCAACGGCGCCTGGCTGCGGTACGTTGGCCACGATGGTGAGCACGACGGTGGCCGGCGCGGCATCTACGGCGACCGCGGCCCGGATTTCGACTACCGCTTCGACGCCCTGCAGATCGGTACCGACCTCTACCGCCACATCGATGCCGGCGACCTCAGCCGCCGCCATGCGGGGTTCTATCTGGCGTACGGGAAAGGCGAGGGCAACGTCCGCCACAACTACCTGGACTACCGCATCCACGCCGGCAATGACCGGTTCAAGGCGGGCTCGGTCGGGTTGTACTGGACCGCGTTCAGTGCCGAAGGCGCGTACCTGGATGCCGTGGGCCAGTACACCTGGTACGACATGCGGGTGCAGTCGCCGCGCAGCACCGAGAGCTTCTTGGACGCGACCGGCATGGCGCTGTCGCTCGAGGGCGGCTGGCCCTTCGTGCTCAATGACGGCGACGGCCTGACCATTGAAGACGGGCGCTGGCGGCTGGAGCCACAGGCCCAGGTGATCTGGCAGCAGATCGACGTCGACGACCTGCGCGAGGACACCCTGCAGGTGAGCTTCGAGGACGGCGATTCACTGGTAGGCCGGTTCGGCGCGCGCTTGAACCGCAATGGCCAACGCGAGAACCGCGCCGGCATGGTGCGCACCAGCAACGCCTGGCTGCGCGCGAACCTCTGGCACGAATTCCGCGGCGCACCCAGCGCCCGCTTCGCCACCAACAGCGGTTACGTGCCGTTCGCGGTGGATCTGGGGGGCAGCTGGGGCGAGGTTGGCCTGGGCGGCACATGGCAGGTCAGCGACACGGGCTATCTGTACGCCGACATCGACTACAACTGGAGCCTGGACGGTGACGAGACGGCGTGGAACGGAAAGCTCGGGATGCGCTGGAACTGGTAGGGCTTCATATATATCACCACGCGTAAGTTATATGCCGCTCATGCCCTTTTTTCCATCAATTCCCCGCGCGTAAATTCTCCTGACGATCCGTCACGGAGTGGTCCACGCAGACCGGCACGCTCCGCCGCACTGGAGTGCACGGCTTGAGGTCCACCTTGTAGCACGGCAAAGCCGCGCGAGGCTCGTCGAATCAGGGCTCATGCCCGTAGCCGACGATCTGATGGCGGACGTCTTTCACTCAGACCTAGTTGGTGAGACTCGTTCATTCGAGCCGGCACGTCTGGATCTCATCAACCCGACGTCGGAACCGGCATAGTGCAAGTCTTGGAAGCGTCCGCTACTGGCCGATAGCGGACGCTTGGCCGGCAGGCGTGCTGTAACGGGTCCAAGGCGTCGCCGTCGCAATCAGGGCGCGACAACCTCTCGTTGCTTGAACGTGCACACCGGATGTCGCGCGCGGCATGAGTGCATGGAAGCGTTCAGTACATTTACTGGGCGCGATGCAGTGTTTCCCCGGAAGGCTTGTAGGTATGGGAAGGTGGACACTGTTAGCGGGCGGTTCCGTCATGTTCGAGACTGCGGAACCCAGCTGTACGGGCTGCCGAAGCGGGGAAAGCTGCGTGACGAAGTGGAGCCGCGTTCACTGTCGGGGGAAGGATGGGGAGCGAGGCCGCGTCCGCCGCTCCACGTCCCCGCGGTGGCTCCTCCTGCTGGTACTGCTGGCGCTGAATGGTCCGCTGAGCGCGCAGACCATAGTCGAGAACGCCGCCAGCGTGCAGCTTCCCGCCGGCCAGACCGACGCCAACCCCGGCGACAACAGCGATTCGATCGATGTGCAGGTGTATGCGGCCACGATCGCCAAGTCAGGCAGCCCGGCTAGCGGCGTGCCGGTAGCGCCCAACGATACGATCGGCTTCACGCTTACCGTGACGGTGACAGGCACCGCCACCGCGGCCGACACCCTGTTCACCGATACGCTCAGCCCCGGGCTGACCCTGCTGCCGGGTTCGCTGCCCCCCGGGTGCAGCGGAAGCGGCCAGTCAGCGGTGTGCACGTTGCCGGCGGGCAGTGCGCCCGGCACCTACAGCTGGTCCTACCAGGCCACCGTGGATGCCGATGCCACCGGCACCGTCAGCAATACCGTCAGCGGTGGGCAGGGCTGCACCGCCGCCGCGACCTGCACGGTGTCCCACCCGGTCTACTTCGGCCTGGCGCTGGGCAAGACCTGGGAAAACGGCCTGGACGGCAACAGCTTGGACCTGGCCATCAGCGGCAGCGCCGATGAGGTGATCGTGCTGGCCGGTGGCAGTTCCACCCCAGGCGGCACCACCACCCAAGCGCGGGCCGCCGTTGCGCCGGGTGTGGCGGTGGACCTGGCCGAGATTTTCGTGGCCGGCGATCCCGCCGACTACACCACCGTGCTGAACTGCGCCAGCAACGATGGCGGCGGGGTGATCCCCGTCAGCGGGGCCGGCGCCAACGGCAGCATCGTCATGCCCACCGACAGCGGCGTGACCTGCGAGTTCGTCAACAGCCGCCTGCAGGCAACGCTGACCCTGACCAAGCAATGGGTGAACGCGCGCGTGGGCGAGACGGCCACGGTGCTGTCTGCCGGCTTCACCAACGATGCCAGCAGCGGCCTCTCCACCTCCACCGGCAACAACACCACGACTGGCGCGCCGGCCATCGTGTTCGCGGGCGACATCGGCAACCTGGGCGAGACACTGACCAATGCCGCCAACTACGATGCCACCCTGGCCTGCACCGGCAATGCCAACCCGCTGGCCGGGGTGACGCTCACCATCGCGCCGACCGACACGGCCATCAGCTGTACCCAGACCAATACCCGTCGCCAGGCCACGCTGGTACTCAGCAAGACGTGGGTGAATGGGCTGCCGGGCGATACCGCCACCGTGAGCAGCAGCGGCTTCGAGAATCCCGCCAGCAGCGGCCCGTCGACCTCGAGCGGCAACAACACCACGACCGGCACTGCGGTGGTCGTGTATGCCGGTGAGAGCGGCAGCATCACCGAAGTGCTGAGCAACGCCGCGAACTATGACAGCGCGCTGGCGTGTACCGGCAACGCGGTGCCGCTCAGCGGCACCACGCTGACCGTGGACCCGGCCGATACGGCCATCACCTGTACCCAGACCAACACGCGCCGCGAGGTGAACCTGACCCTGCGCAAGAGCTGGGTGGACGCGGCCGTGGGAGAAACGGTGGAACTGAGCGCGACCGGCAGCACCACCTCGCCGATCACGCTCACCTCGGTGGCCGACAGCGCCACCGAGACCGACACCGGCACCACGGTGCCGGTGTTCGTGGGCGAAACCATCACGCTGGCGGAAGCGTTCGCCGTACCCGGCAACGCCGCCAACTACACCAGTACGCTGGCCTGTACCGGCAGCACCGGGCTGAGTGGCAACACCCTGGTGGTGGGGCAGGGTGACAGCAACATCGTCTGCACCTACACCAACACCCGCCCGCAGGCCACGCTGCAGCTGGTCAAGGTCTGGGCAGCGGACAGCCGCAATGGCGACGTGGCCCAGCTCGGTGCGACCACCGGGCTGCAGAACAACACCAACGCGTTCACCGCCACCGCCTCGATTGGTGCCAACAGCACCACCGTGCCGGTGTTCGTCGGCGAACAGGCCACCCTGCCGGCCGAGACGATGGGCGGTGCGGCGCTGGCCAACTACGCCGTGGCGCTGAGCTGCAGCGGCGGCACCTTGGGTGGCACCGATGGCAAGGCGGCGAATACGCTGGACATCACCCCGGCCGACGCCGGCACGCCGATCATCTGCACGTACACCAACACCCGCACCGCGACCACGCTGACCCTGCAGAAGACCTGGCTCAACGCGCTGCCCAATGATGAGGTGACCATCGTCGCCACCGGCCTGGCGCCGCTGGCGTCCACCGCCACCGGCGGGGCCAGCCAGACCGATACCGGTGCGGCGCAGACCGTGCATGCGGGCGATGTCATCAGCCTGACCGAGTCGTTCGGCTCGGTCACCTCCAACCTGTACACCACCACCCTGTCGTGCACCAACACCAGCGGGCTGGTGGTGAACGATGCCACCACCGGCACGCTCACGGTGGGCCCGACCGATGGTCCGATGACGTGCACCTACGTCAATGACCGGCGCAGCGCCGAGCTGATCGTGCGGAAGGTCTGGAGCGGTGGCCCGCCCACCACGGTCACGATTCCCGCCAGCACCGGTTTCACCAACAACACCCCGGCCTTTACCTCGACCTCGCCAGGGCCGGACCAGGTCGGGCCGGTCACCGTATACGCGCTGGAGAACGGCGGCCTCGGCGCGGAAAGCTTCCCGGGCGGCAATGGCGGTGACTACACCAACAGCGTGAGCTGCGATGGCACCGACACCAATCCCGGCAATGGCCTGCTCATTGCCATCGCCGACGCCGGCACCACCATCACCTGCACCTACAGCAACACCTTCGTGCCGCGCGCCACGCTGGACCTGCAGAAGAACACCCCGGTCACCAGCGTCACCGCGCCTGGGCAGGTGGTGCCGTATACGATCACCGCCACCAACACCGGCAACGTGCCACTGACCGATGTGACCGTGGTCGATCCGCTGATTGCCGGCAACCTGGTCTGCACCCCGGCCATTCCCATCGCGTCGCTGGCCCCGGGCGCCACCGTCAGCTGCACGGGCAGCTATACCGTCACCCAGGGCGACATCGACCGCGTTGGCAGCGGCGACGGCATCAATGACGATGTCATCACCAACAGTGCCGATATCGAGGGCACCGATCCGGATGGCAACGCGGTGGTCGACACCAGCAGCGTCGACACCACCCTGCCTGCGCGCAGCTACGTGGCCGAGTTCACCAAGACCCCGAATCTGGCCGATGCCAATGGCAGCGGCACCGGCAGCGTGGGCGAAGTGATCAGCTACAACTTCACGGTCACCAATGCCGGCAACACCACCATCCAGAGCGTAACCATCGCCGATCCGGCGCTGCCGGGGCTAAGCTGCCCGCCCGGAGGCCCGCTGGCACCGGGTGAGTCGGTCACGTTCGGTACCGCGCCGCCGGCGGACATCGCCTGCACCGGCAATACCCACACCATCACCCAGGCCGACATCGACGACCGCGGCGGCGGCGATGGCGATATCGACAACGACGCCACGGCCACGGCGGTGGCGCCCGGCGGTGGCAGCGTGGATGGCAATGCCACCTCCAGCGTGCCGCTGGATCCGCCGGCGCCGCAGCTGGTGCTGGACAAGACCGCCAGTCCCACCCAGGTCAGCGCGGCGGGCGAGGTGATCACCTATGCCTTCAGCGTCAGCAACCCGGGCAACGTCACCCTGACCAACATCAGCGTGATCGATCCGAAGGCCGGGCTGAGCGCGATCACCTGCACGCCGCCGGCCCCGTTCAGTCTGGCGCCTGGCGCCACCGCGACCTGCACGGCGACCTATACCGTCACCCAGGCCGACATCGATGGCGGCAACGCGATCACCAACCTGGCCACGGCCGCCGGCGACTACGACGGCACGCCGATCACCGATACCGACGGCAGCGCGGTGATCATCAACCACGGCACGGTGTCGCCGGAGCTCATCAAGATTCCCAGCCGCACCTCGGTCAGCGCGGTGGGCGACCAGATCAGCTACACCTTCCGGGTCAACAATCCGTCCAGCGTCACCCTGACCAACCTGCAGATCACCGACGACACGCTGCTGGGTACCGGCCTGTCGTGCACGCCCATCGCCACTCTGGCACCCGGCGGCAGCGCCGACTTCAGCTGCACCGGCAACACCTACACCGTGCAGCAGTCGGACATCGACAACCAGGGCAATCCGGTCAACGACACCCAGGTGATTCACAACGACGTCACCGGCACGGCCCAGTACCAGATCGGGGCAGGGCCGGTGATCACGGTCACCGACGTGGCCAGCGCCGATGTCGCGCTGCCACAGCGCACGCCCGCGATCTTCCTGACCAAGGGCTCGGATGTGGCTTCGGTGAGCGGGCCCAACCAGCCGATCACCTACACGTTCTCGGTGCAGAACACCGGCAACGTGACGCTGTTCAACCTGGTCCTGACCGACCCGATGCTGCCGTCGTTGTCGTGCCCGCCGGTGTCCAGCCTGGCACCGGGTGCGCTGGTGGTGTTCAGCGGCTGCACCGGCATCGTCTACACGGTGACCCAGGCCGACATCGACAGCGGCAGTACCGACAGCCTGCCGGGCAATGGCCAGATCGACAACGTGGCCACGGTGGTGGCCGACACCCCGGTGGCCGGCGCCACCGTCACCGATACCGGCGAGCACCAGGTCAACCTGCCGGTGCGCGGCCCGCAGATGACCATCGTCAAGAGCGCCGACGTCGCGACCATCACCGCGCCGGGCACGCTCAACTACCGCTTCACGGTCAGCAACACCGGCAACGTGACGCTCGAAGACGTCACCGTGAGTGATCCGACGCTGGGCCTGGCCTGCCCGAGCGTCGACCTCGCACCCGGGCAGACGGTGGTGTTCGGTGGCGCTGGCGCGGACGTGGCCTGCACCGGCACCACCCGCGCGGTGACCCAGGCGGACGTGGACACGTTGAACGTGGTCAGCAACGTGGCGACGGCCACGGGGACTTCGCAGGCCGCCGGCACGATCAGCCGCAGCGGCGCACTGGACATTCCGGTGGCGCGCAGCCCGGCACTGGGCTTCACCAAGACCGCGGATGTCACCCAGGTGCTCAACCCCGGCGATGCCATCGTCTACACGCTCACCGCCACCAACAACGGCAATACCACGCTGACCAACGTGAGTGTCAGCGACCCGATGCTGCCGGCGCTGTCCTGCACCCCGGCCATCCCGGTCGCTGCACTGGCACCGGCTGCCACCGTCGTCTGCCAGGGCACCTACATCACCACCCAGGCCGACTTCGACACCAACGGCGGTGGTGACCAGACAATCGACAACACCGCCACGGCCAGCAGCGATGGGACCAGCACCACGGCCAGCGCGCAGGTCACCCTGCCGTTGCCGCAGCAGTCGCTTGAGATCGACAAGACCGCCGGCACCCCCACCCTCAACCTGGGCCTGGACCCGGCGGTGACCGACGCCGGCGACACCATCACCTACACCTTCGTGGTGACCAATACCGGCAACCAGAGCCTGTCCGCGCTGGCGGTCATCGACACCAACCTCAATGCGGCCGCAACCTGCGA
Organism: Stenotrophomonas sp. CCNWLW57; assembly: GCF_037203925.1. Taxonomy (NCBI): domain Bacteria; kingdom Pseudomonadati; phylum Pseudomonadota; class Gammaproteobacteria; order Lysobacterales; family Lysobacteraceae; genus Stenotrophomonas; species Stenotrophomonas sp. CCNWLW57. Next base: position 39,308 of record NZ_JBBCBJ010000003.1, on the reverse strand, counting down.
CAAGACCACGCTGACCGCCAGCGGGCCGGATGCGGTGGCTACCTGTACCGGCGTGCATACCATCACCCAGGCCGAGATGGACAACGGCACCGTCACCAACACCGCCACGGCCGAAGGCACGCCGCCGGGAAGCGCGCGTGTGAGTTCCTCGCCGGATTCGGTGGTGGTCACGCTGGCACCGCAGCCGGTGCTGGTGCTGGACAAGACGGCGGGCGCGCCGACCGCGTCCGGTGGCGCGCTGCCCACGGTGACCGACGCCGGCGACACCATCAGCTACAGCTTCGTGGTCACCAATGCCGGCAACGTCACCCTCGACAACATCACTGTGGCCGATCCGCTGCCGGGCATGCCGGCAATCAGCTGCCCGCCGGGGCAGCTGGCGCCGGGGGCAAGCCGCACCTGTTCAACGGTGGTGTACACGCTCACCCAGGGCAACCTGGATGCCGGGGCGGTAACCAATACCGCCGCCGGGCAGGGCGCGCCGCCCTCCGGGCCCAATGCCACGGGGGATGACAGCACCACCACGCCGCTGACTGCAGGGCCAGCGCTGAGCCTGGCCAAGACCGCGAACCCGACCACCTACGCCAGCGTCGGCCAGTCCATCAGCTACAGCTACGCGGTGACCAACACCGGCAACGTCACCCTCAACACCCTGGCGCTGACCGACGACCGCATCGCCAGCGTCAGCTGCCCGGTCACCACCCTGGCGCCGGGCGCGGGCACCACCTGCACCGGCACCTATCAGATCACCCAGGCCGACCTGGATGCCGGCAGCGTGACCAACACCGCCAGCGCCAGCGTGGTGCCGGCGCAGGGCAGTGTAGCCCCGGCCACCGCGCAGGCCACCATCACGGCCGTGCAGAACCGTGCGCTCGCGCTGGTCAAGAGCAGCACCGCCACCGGCTTCAACGCAGTGGGCACCGTACTGCCCTACAGCTACCTGGTCACCAATACCGGCAACATCACCCTGACCGACCCGGTGACCATCAGTGACGACCGCATCGCTTCGGTCAGTTGCCCCGCGCTGCCGGCCGGCGGGCTCGCCCCGGGTACCAGCGTGACCTGCACAGGCACCTACACCGTGACCCAGGCCGACCTGGATACCGGCAGCGTGACCAACATCGCCACGGCGCAGTCCGGTGCGACCAGCTCCGCGCCATCCACGGTCACCATCACCGGCACCCAGCAGCCGGGACTGGGGCTGGACAAGACCACCACCACCAGCAGCTACGACAGCGTGGGCGACACGCTGGCCTACAGCTACCGCGTCACCAACACCGGCAACGTGACCCTCACCGCTGCGGTGGTGGTCACCGACGACCGCATCGTTGCGCCCAACGCGGTGGCGTGCCCGGCACTGCCGGTGGGTGGGCTGGCACCGGGCGGGGAGCTGGTCTGTACGGCCACCTACAGCGTCACCCAGGCCGATCTCGATGCAGGCAGCGTGACCAACACCGCCACGGCGACCTCCGGCAGCACCACGTCGGGGCCGGATTCGGTGACGGTCAGTGGGGTGCAGAATCCCGCCTTGAGCATGGCCAAGGTGGTCAGCAATGCGCCCAACCCGGTGGTGCTCGGCAGCGTGCTGGAATACACGGTTACCGGTACCAACAGTGGCAACACCACCCTGACCAACGTGGTGATCAGCGACAGCAGGATCACCCCGTCCAGCACGACCTGCGCCAGCGTGGCTCCTGCCGGCACCTGCGTGCTGGTAGGCACCTACACCGTGACCCAGGCCGACGTCGATGCCGGCCAGGTGCTCAACATCGGCAGCGGCATCTCCGACACCACGCCGCTGACCCCGTCGCCGCCGACGATCACCCCGGTGCAGCAGCTGCGCGGGCTCACCCTCGACAAGGCCAGCAGTACCGCCACCTATACCGCTGTGGGCGATGTGCTGGCTTACACCTACCTGGTCACCAACAGCGGCACCGTCACCGTCACCAGCCCGATCTCCGTGGCTGACGACCGCATCGTCGCGCCCGGCACCGTGAGCTGCCCGGCACTGCCTGCCGGTGGTCTTGCCCCGGGTGCCAGCCTGACCTGCACCGCCAGCTACGCCGTCACCCAGGCCGACCTCAACCAGGGCAGCGTGACCAACACCGCCACCGCCACGGACGGCACCAGCACGTCCGCACCCGACAGTGTGACCATCAACGCCACCCAGCTGCCGTCAATCACCCTGGACAAGACCGCCAGCGTGGCCGACAGCAATGGCGACGGCATCACCGGCGATGCCGGCGACGTGATCAGCTATGCGTTCAGCGTGACCAACACCGGCAACGTGCTGCTCGCGCCGGTGACCGTGGTCGATCCGCGCCTGCCGGGGCTGGGCTGCACCGTGCTGCTGCTGCCACCGGGCACCACCACCGCATGCACAGCCAGCAACAACGCCTACACGGTCACCTTCGCCGACGAAACGGCCACCACCGTGGTCAATACGGCAACGGCCACCGGCGATGCGCCGGGCAGCGCACCCGACGCCACCGCGACCGACACCGAAACCACGCCCACGGCCATCACCCCGGCCGCGATCACCGTCAACAAGAGCGCCCAACCTGCATCGGGCACGCAGGTGGCGCCGGGCGATGTGGTGCAGTTCACGCTCACCACCACCGTCGCCAACAACGAACTGCACGAGCCGCTCACGCTGACCGACACCCTGGGCGATGGCTTCAGCTTCGTGGCCGTCACCAGCCCCGGTGCCTACACCTGCAATGCCGCCAATCCGCTGGTGTGCACGCTGCCGGTGGGTACCGCTGCGGGTACCTACGCGGTCGTGTACACCGCAACCGTGGATGCCGACGCCACCGGCACGTTGCGCAATGCCGTGGTGCCGGGCAAACCGGCCGGCATCGATCCGGCGCCGGTCTGCCAGAGCTGCAGCACCGAACATCCGGTGGTGCCGTCCACCGCGACGGTGAGAAAGAGTGCCACCCCGCCCAGCGGCAGTTTCGTGCAGCAGCGCCAGGCCATCACCTATACCGTCACCACGGTGATCGCGGGCTCGGCCACGACCCAGCCGGTGATCCTCACCGACCAGCTGGACGCAGGGCTGGGCCAGGTCAGCTTGGTCGCCGCCGGGGCCTACACCTGCAGCGGCAACCTGGCCTGCATCCTGCCCACCGGCACGCTGCCGGGCAGCTATCCGCTGGTGTACACCGCGACCGTTGCCGCCGACGCCAGCGGCACGCTGCACAACGTGGTCAGCGCGACCAATCTGCCCGGTGGCGATCCCGATCCCACCTGCGTGCAGTGCAGCACCGAGCACATTGTCGAACAGCCCGCACTGGAAACCGCCAAGCGGCTGAGCGGCAATACCGATCCCGCCGGCGACGTGGCTACCGGCGATACGCTCACCTACAGCGTCACTGCCACCAACACCGGCAACGTGGCGCTGAGCGATGTCACCATCGACGACCCGCTGATCACGCCCAACCGCATTGTCTGCGCCAGTGTGGCGCCCGGCGGCGAGTGCACGTTGACCGGCACCTATGTGGTGACCCAGGCCGATACCGATGCCGGCACCGTCGACAATATCGCCACCATCACCGCGCAACCTGGCCCCGGCGGCAGCCCGCTGCCCCCGGCGGTGTGCCCGCCGGGCTCGGCCGATGCGCGCTGCCGCCCGGTGCTGAACCTGCCGATCGTGCGCCGGCCGGCGCTGGCCACCACCAAGACCGCCACGCTCAGCGTGGACCGCGGTACCACGGGCAAGGGCAATGCCGACGACGTGGTGACCTATGCGGTGACCGCCACCAACATCGGCAACGTGACCCTGGACCAGCTGGTGATCCAGGACACCCTGCAGGGCGGCACGCCGACGCTGCTCAGTTGCGCACCCACCCAGCTCGCGCCGGGGCAGAGCGCTGCCTGTGCCAGCTACGACCACACCATCACCGAAGCCGATGCCGGCGTGGAGGGTGGCCAGTTGAACAACACCGTGCTCGCCACCGGCCAGCCCACCGGGGCCGGGCTGGCCAGCGCCACCGCCACCGCAGCAGCCGTCATCGCCGTGGAAAACGCGCCGGCCGATATCCGGCTGGGCAAGGTCGCCAACGTGCGCGAAGTGAAGGTGGGCGATCTGGTGCGCTACACCCTGACCGCGCAGAACGTGGGCGATATCGATCTGGTGGATGGCTATCTGATCGATACCCCGGCGCCAGGCTTCACTTACGTGGAGGGGTCGCTGCAGGGCGATGATGACGATCATTCCGTCACCGCGAGCGGTAGCGCGCCGCTGCGCATCAACGACCTCGACATCGCCGCCGGCAATACCGCGCGCATTTCCTACCTGATGCGGGTTGGCGCGGGTGTGCGGCCGGGCACGCTGATCAACCGGGCGCAGACCTTCGCGCCCACCGACAAGGCCGCCTCCAACGTGGCCACCGCCGAAGTGGTGACCGGCAGCGACCCGCTGCTGGACGACAGCCTCATCATCGGCAGCGTGTTCGATGACCGCGACGGCGACGGCTGGCAGGACAGCGCCGCGTTGACCGGCCTCAAGGCACAGGGTGGCTTCGCCGCCGAGGCCTACATCGCCGGGTCGACCACCATCGACCGCGGCAACGGCCCGCAGCCGGTGGCCGACGCCAGCGCGCCGCTGCTGCATGGGCTTGCCCTGGGCGAGCTGGGCGGACGCAGCAGCGAGGCCGCACCGGCAGGAACGATCGTGGTCCGCCAGCGGCTGCGCGAGCCGCGCTTCACCGACGATTTCGTGCTGACCAGCCGGCAGGGCGTCAGCGTGCACCTGGCGGCCGACGGCAGCACCCGCCAGCAACGTGAGGGCGATGCCGCCAAGGGCCTCACCGCGGCCCAGCCGAGCGTGAGCCGCAAGGTGATGCCGGGCGAGGGCGGCTACGTGGTCGATTACGTGATCGCCAACGCCGGCATCGACGAGAGCGGCATTCCCGGCGTACGGATCGGCTCGGTGGAAGGGCTGTTGATGGAGACCGACCAGTTCGGGCGCTACCACCTTGTCGGCGTGTCCGGCGGTGGCCTGGCGCGCGGCCGCAACTTCATCCTGAAGGTGGACGCGGCCACCCTGCCGGCCGGTACCACCTTCGTGACCCGCAATCCGCTGCTGCGCCGGATCACGCCCGGAGTGCCGGCCCGCTTCGATTTCGCGGTCAGCCTGCCGGCCACCGTGCTGGAAGAGCAGCGCGAGGTGGAAATGGTGCTGGGCGAAGTTGTTTTCGCGCCGGACAGCGCCCGCATCGGTGAACGCTACCAGCCGGTGATCGAAAAGATGGCCGAGCAGGCGCGCGGGCAGGGCGAAGGCGAGATTGTGATCGCCGCCAACGGTGGCAGCGAGGCGCTGGCGCTGGATCGGGCCAACGCCGTGCGCAACGCCCTGGTGAGCGCGCTGGGCGGCGACGGCGCGGCCATCCGCGTACTCGCGCGCGCCGACGTGGTCGACCCGGCCTCGTTGCTGGTCGGGGTCGACCAGGGCGGCGCACTGGTCGGCACGGTGCTGTTCGATACCGACAGCGTGGTGATCCGCCCGGCCATGCAGCCGCTGCTGGATCGCATCGCGCAGCAGCTTGAACAGCGCGGCGGCGGGCGCGTCCTGATTGTCGGCCATGCCGATGTGCGCGGTGCGTCCGCGTACAACGTGCAGCTTGGCCTGCGCCGCGCCGAAGCGGTCTACGCCGCACTCCGCGCGCACCTGAGCCCCGGTGTGCGTGACAAGGTCCAGGTCGACAGCAGTGCCGATCCTGCCGCACCGCTGGATGCGCGCCCGGGCGTGGGAGAGACACGATGAAGCCGCACCTGCTCAGCGGCGCGCTCGCCACCCTGATCGCCGGCATGGCGGGCAGCGCGCATGCGCAGCCGGCACAGGTTCCGCCGCCCGTGCCGGTGCAGACCCCGCCGGTCAGCTGCGGTGAGCAGGACTGCCATGAAGGCGAGGACCTGCTGCTGCGTATCCGCACGCGCGGCAAGACCGAGCCGGTCACTGAAGGTACCAACGCGCAGTCCGGTGCCGCCGCCCTGCAGCCGGACCGCCGCGTCACGATCTCGGCGCCGCCGCCCGGGCGTGCCGTAGCGACCGGGCGCTTCAATATCCGCCTGCCCAGTGGCGGCGTGCTCTGGGCCACCGAGGACCCCAACCTGGGCCAGTCCGAACTCTCGGCCTCGGCCCCGTCGCTGGTCGCCTTCGAAGACGGGCGCATCCAGAAGCCGGTCCCGTTCTATGTGCGCGGCAACTACGGCGACTTCATCGAGCGCATGGAGATCCTGGTCTACCGCGCCACCGACGTGGACCTGATCGCGCCGCTGGCGCACATCCCCGTAGAGGTATCGGCGGTCAGCCAGGTGGAGTGGGATGGCACGTTGCCCGCCGGGGAACCGTTCCGCGCAGGCGATGAACTGCTGTATGTGGTGCGCGCCTACGGCCACAACGGCATCTTCGACGAGACCGTGGCGCAACGCCTGCAGCTGGTGCGCCCGATTGAGGCCGACAGCCAGCTGCGGGGACTGCGCAGCCAGGTGGAACGCAGCCAAGGCACCTCGCTGGGCGTGGACCAGGCCCTGCAGCAGAGCCTGATCGACACGGCCTTCGCCGCCAATGGCCTGCGCCTGCAGAACATTCCCATCTACGGTTCGCGCATCCGCATCACCGGGCGCGACATTCCCGAGTCCACCTCGCTCACCATCAATGGCGCTTCGTACCCGGTGGACATGGAGCGCAAGTTCGTCGCCGAATACCTGGTCCCGGTCGGCCTGCACCGCTTCGACATCGCCGTGCGCGGTGGCCGCGGTGGGGTGGAGCAACAGCACACCCTGGAAGTGGATGTGACAGGCAAGTACTTCTACGGCATCGGCCTGGCCGATGTGACCATCGCCCAGAACAACGTCAGCAGCGCCACCGCACCGTTCGCGGTGGACGAGCGCTACAGTGACGACGTGATCAGCGACGGCCGGCTGGCGTTCTATGCCAAGGGCAAGGCGCGCGGCAAGTATCTGGTGACTGCCCAGGCCGACACCACCGAACAGGATATCGAGCACCTGTTCGACGGCTTCACCGAGGCGTGGCCACAGGACATCTTCCGCCGGCTGGACCCGGACCTGTACTACCCGACCTACGGCGACGATTCCACCACCTACCGCGACGTGGACAGCATGGGCCGCTTCTACGTCCGGGTGGACTGGGACAAGAACCAGGCGCTGTGGGGCAACTTCGCCACCGGCATCACCGGCACCGAATACGCCCAGTACGTGCGCTCGCTGTACGGTGGCGCGCTGAGCTGGCGCTCACAGGCGATCAACCCCTGGGGCGACCCGCGCAGCACGCTGCGCCTGTTCGGTGCGCAGGAGCAGACCGCGCCGGGCCACAACGAATTCATCGGCACCGGCGGCAGCCTGTACTACCTGCGCAACACCGACATCCTGCCCGGTTCGGACCAGGTGGTGCTGGAGATCCGCGACCGCACCACCGGTCGGGTGGAAAAGCGCATCACCCTGCAGCGCGGCACCGATTATGAGATCGACGAGATGCAGGGCCGGCTGCTGCTGACCCGGCCACTGAGCCAGGTCACCCGCGAGAACATGCCCACGCTCACCCGCGATTCGCCGCTCGACGGCTACCAGCAGCACCTGCTGGTCGATTACGAATGGCTGCCGTCCGGCTTCGATGACGGCGAACTCACCGCCGGCGTACGCGGCAAGCAGTGGCTCGGCGACCACGTCGGCGTGGGCGTCACCTACGTGGACGAGAATCGTGACGGCCAGGACTATTCGCTGGCCGCAGGCGACCTGACCCTGCAGGCAGGCAAGGGCACCTTCCTGAAGCTGGAGTACGCGCACACCGAATCGTTCGGGGTACCGTCGTTCTTCTCCGATAATGGCGGCTTCACCTTCATCCGCAGCAACAGCACCGATCCGCATCGCGAGGGCGACGCCAAGGCCGTGGAAGCCCGCGCCAACCTGCGCGAGCTGGGCTGGACCACGCTGGACTGGAGTGCCGGCGGCTGGTGGCGCGAAACCGATCCGGGCTTCTCCATCGCCCGCCACGATACGGGGCTGCCGGTCACCGAGTATGGCGCCGAGGTGCTGGGACGGTTGACCCGCGAGCTGGGCCTGTATGCGCGCTACAGCAAGGCTGAAAGTGGCTATGAGCAGTTCACCCAGGCCCAGGCGACACTGGAATGGCGCCCGGATGACTGGAACACGCTTAGCGCCGAACTGCGCCGGGTGGAGGAGGGCAGCACCAACGACCCTGCCGCCGGCCTGCTGGGTGCGGTGAAGTACAGCCACCGGTTCGGTACCGCGCTGGAGCTGTATGGTCTGGTGCAGGGCACCCTCGACGATGACGGCGGGCGCTACGCGGACAACAACGCGGTGGCCATCGGCGGCGATTACCTGTTGGATGACCGTGCGAGCGTGGGCGCGGAAGTCAGCACCGGTGACCGCGGCGATTCGGCCACGGTGGACGCCGAGTACAAGCTCGACAGCGACCATTCGCTGTACGGCGCCTACACCTATTCCACCGACACCACGCAGTACGAATCGCTGTTCAACCCCACCCGCCAGAACGGCTGGTCGCTGGGCCAGCGCTGGCGCCTGTCCAGCCGCGCCAACCTGTTCAACGAAAGCCAGTTCCTGAAAGAGCCGGAACAATCCGGGCTGGCGCATACGATGGGCATGGATTTCTATCCGGCCCAGGGCTGGAACCTCGGCTTCACCCTGCAGTCGGGTGACCTGGATACGGTCGACGGCGGCCACGTGGACCGCAGCGCCGTCAGCGTCAGCGGTGGGCGCACCTCGGCCGACACCGACTGGCGCAGCAAGATCGAATGGCGCAAGGACATCGGCAGCGAGCGCCGCGAACAGTGGGTCACCACCAACCGGCTCACCCACCGCTTCAACGACAGCTGGCGCATTGCCGGGCGGCTGAACTACTCGCGCACCACCGATGAACTGAACGCGCTGGCCGGCGCCCGGTTCTGGGAAGCCAACATCGGCTTCGCCTACCGCCCGTGGAACAGTCAGCGCTGGGCGCTGTTCGGCCGTTACACCTATCTCTACGACCTGGCCACCGAGGCGCAGCTGGGCGGCGCCGACCAGGACCAGAAGACCCGCATCCTCTCGTTCGAGGGTGTCTACAAGCACGACACCCAGTGGGAATTCGGCGCCAAGCTGGCCCGCCGCGAAGGCGAGGTGCGGCTGGGCCGCGGCAGCGGACCGTGGTTCGATTCGGCCACCACGCTCAGCGTGCTGCAGACGCGCTATCAACTGCACCAGAAGTGGTATGCGCTGGGCGAGTACCGCTGGCTGGACGTCGATGAAGGCGGCACCCAGTCCGGCTTCCTGGTCGGCGTGGACCGTGACATCGGCGCGAACTTCCGGCTGGGCGTGGGCTACAACTTCACCCGGTTCAGCGACGACCTGACCGACTTCGATGACGACCATGAGGGCTGGTTCCTGAACATGGTCGGCACTTACTGAGGACGCATGATGAGCAACCCGAACCATGACCGCTCAGTTCGCCGCCGGATCGCCTGGACGGCGCTACTGTGCGCGGCGCTGCCCGCGCTTGCCGGCGCGCAGACGGTGCAGCTGGCCAAGACCAGCCAGGGCGGGGTGGGGACGTTCGCGTTCTCGCTGACCAATCTGGACGGCGTCAGCGACAGCATCACTACCACGGTGGCCGGCACGCCGACGTCCTCGGCAACGGTGTTCACGGTGACCAATCCGGCGCTGCCGGTTGCGCTTACCGAAGCCGCCAACGCGCAGTTCAGCCTGGATGGCGCCAGCTGCGTCGATACCAGCGGCACCGTCCCGGGCACGATCGGCACGCTGGGCGGCAACACGCTGGTAATTGCCCCCGCCAGCCTGCAGCCGGGCGTGACCCTGGTCTGCACGTTCGTCAACACTCAGCTCGCTGCCGACCTTGCGATCACCAAGCAGGCCAGCCCTGGCGTGGTCGCCACCGGCGGTACGGTGACCTACACGCTGACCGCCAGCAACGTGGGGGTGGTCGATGTGACCAATGCGGTGGTGGCCGACGTACCCGGTACAGGCCTGAGCTGCACCGCCGCCGGCAGCTGCAGTGCCAGCGGCGGCGCCACGTGCCCGGGGAGCGTGCCGGCCTCGGCGCTGTTCGGCGCCGGGGTCACGATTCCGGCGCTACCAGCGGGCGGCAGCGTGGCCATCAGCGTGCCGTGCACGGTTTCCGCATCGGGCAACTGAGCGGCGTGGGCGGCCTGAAAACGCGCTATGCAGGTAAATTTACTGAGCAGGGTTCGGTAGTAAAACGCTGGTTGCCGCGGGGCGCTGCCGCCACTCTTGATGCAGATTCCAGCGTCGGATAGCGCGTCATGCCTAGTGAAGAAGTCGCCATCCAATGGGTTGAATGGTCCGCACTCGGCATCGAGCTGCTGGCGATCGGCCTGATTGTCGCCACCATACTGGTGTCGACGGCGGTGTACGTGCTCGCGCTGGCCGTGCAGCACAAGGACCGGGCCGACAGCTATGAGCGCTACCGGCGTCGGCTGGGCCGTGCACTGCTGCTTGGCCTGGAAATCCTGGTGGCCGCCGACATCGTCCGCACGGTGGCGCTGGACAGCACCATGAATGCGATTCTCTCGCTCGGCCTGCTCGTTATCATCCGTACCTTCCTGAGCTGGTCGGTGGTGCTGGAAGTGGAGGGGTTCTGGCCCTGGAAGCGACCGCCTGAGCGGGTGCCACCGGCCGGTGAGGAATAGCGGCCCATGAACACCCAGGCGCTGATCCTGCATTGCCTGCAGGCGAGCATCCTCGGCACGGTGTTTTCGTACGGCCTGCAGGCGACCGTTTCGGATGCGCTGTTCCTGGTGCGCCACCCCGGGCTGCTGCTGCGCTCGGTGCTTGCCATCTTCATCATCATGCCGCTGGTGGCCATCGCAATGGTGGAGGTATTCGCGCTGCCGCGTGCCACGGAAATCGCGCTGGTGGTGCTGGCGTTGGCCCCGATTCCACCGCTGCTTCCCAAAAAGGAAAGCAAAGCCGGCGGCGAAGGCGCCTATGCGTTGGGCTTGATGGTGGTCATGGGCCTGCTGGCGATCCTGCTGGTGCCGTTGCTGGCCTGGATGCTCGGCGCGTACTTCGACCGCGATTTCGGCATGCCGCCAACGTCCATTGCCAGGATCATCATCGTCATGATCGTGCTGCCGCTGCTGGCCGGCATGCTCGTCCGCGCCTTGGCACCAGCGCTTGCCACGACGCTGGCCCGGCCGATCGCGCTGGCATCGCTGGTGCTGCTGCTGGGCGCCGCGGCGCCGATCCTGTTCGCTGCGGTGCCGATCGTGTTGAACCTGCTGCACAGCGGCACCCTGCTGGCCATCGTGGCGTTCATCATCATCGGCCTGGTCGTGGGACAGCTGCTCGCCGGGTCGGTCGAACAGCGCCAGACCGTACTGGCGCTGTCCACCGCCAGTCGCCATCCGGCCATCGCCCTGGCCATTGCCAAGACCAATTTTCCGGACGAGCCGTTCCTCGCCGCCACGATCGTGCTGTACCTGCTGGTGGTAACGCTGCTGGCCCTTCCCTACGTCAAGTGGCGCCGGCGCAGCGCGGAATCGCACATCTCTTGAAGTAGCGTGTGTGCGGCATGGACAGGGGGCGAGCCCATGCCAGTGCAGGCATGCATCAATCACTGGACGAGGGTCGGTAGAAGTACTGAAGCAGTTTTGGCAGCCATCGACCATCCTCGAACCCATCCCACTGTATCCGTTGGTGATGGAACATGCATCTGCCAGGCAGCCCGTCCTTCGTCCCGCTGTGGTTGCTCACCGTGATCTTCTTCGTGGCGTTGTTAGCCGCCCGCGAACTTGGGGCTTTCCTGCGATCCCGACAGAACCTGCGGAAGTCACGAAAGCCAGTAATCACCGGTGCCGATGAGGGCGACTCGTTCTCGACCAACACCGTGCTGGGCTTGCTGGCGCTGCTTATCGGCTTTACGTTTTCGCTCGCACTTGGTCGCTACGACGAGCGCAGGTCGCTGGTGCTGCATGAGGCGAACGCGCTGGGAACGACCTGGCTGCGGACGGTTCTGCTGGAGACGCCCGACGCCGAACGCGTACGCGCCGTGTTGCGGCGGTACATCGACGCACGCGTGGATTTCGCCAAGGCAAAGACCGCGCAGCAGGAGCTGGATCAGTACGCACGCACCACCGCGCTGCAGACGGAGCTCTGGGCGGCCGTGATGTCGGCCACCGCCTCCTTCCGGGACACTCCGCGCGCCAGCCTGATGATCACCACCACCAACGACTCCATCGACCTGGCCGGCGAGCGGTTCGCGGCCCGGCAGGACCACATTCCCCATCGCATCCTGCGGATGCTGTTCCTGTTCGCGCTGTTTTCCGCAGGGCTGCTCGGCTATGAACGCGTTCGCCAGCGGACGTCGACAACCCTGCTGCTCCTGTTGTTCTCGCTTGCCGTGGGCCTCGTACTGGACCTGGACCTGCCCAGTACCGGCGGCATCAACGTGCCGCAGGACCCCATGCTCGATCTCCAGCGTTCCGTGGCCCTGCCCACGCCTTCATAGGTGTCCGTCATGCATTGCTCATCCAACGCTGCGCGCCCCGTGCGTCCACGCCCGCTGCTGGCTGCGCTTGCCATGGTCCCGGTACTGGCAGGGCTGTCCGGCCCGGTGTCGGCGCAGGATGCGGACGCCCTGGCGAAGAAGCTCTCCAATCCGGTCGCGGCGCTCATCAGCGTGCCGTTCCAGTACAACTACGACGACGGCTACGCCAATGGTGGCTATCGGCATACGCTGAACATCCAGCCGGTTGCACCGTTTTCGATCTCGCCGGAGTGGAACGTCATCTCCCGCACCATCCTCCCGGTGGCCTACCAGGAGGACGTGATTCCGGGCACCGACCAGGCCGGGCTCGGCGACCTCACCCAGAGCTTCTTCTTCTCGCCCAAGGAAACCGGCCCGTCCGGCATCGTCTGGGGCATCGGCCCGGCGCTGCTCCTGCCCACCGGTACCGATGACCTGGGCGCGGATACCTGGGGCGCCGGTCCCACCTTCGTGGTGCTCAAGCAGGACGCGAGCTGGACCTTCGGCGCGCTGGTTAACCACCTTTCGGACATCGCCGGCAGCGGCTCCCGCCGCAGGGACATCAGCAACACGTTCGTGCAGCCGTTCCTCGCCAAGGCGTTCACCGGCGGCCGTACCTTGGCTGTGAACATCGAGTCCACCTACGACTGGAAGGCGAGCCAGTGGACCGTGCCGCTCAACGTCCAGTACTCGAAGGTCAGCAAGCTGGGCAACCAGATGATCAGCTACCAGGGTGGAGTTCGGGCTTACCTGGAAGGTCCGCGGGGCGGGCCGGACTGGGGCGTCCGCTTCAGTGTCACGTTGCTCTATCCCCGCTGACGAAAGGCCCCCGTGGGCAGCAGTCCGTTTGATCCGTCTCAACTGTAAAGGAGTAGATCATGGTCAAGACAGCAGAAAAAGCTACGAAAACGTCCTCCGTAAAAAACGGTAGCACTGACAAGCTCCCCAACATCCTGGTCATCTGGGGCGATGACATAGGGGTGTGGAACGTTGGCGCCTACACGCACGGGATGATGGGGCGCACCCCCAACATCGACAGCATTGCCAGTGAAGGCATGCTTTTCACCGATCACTATGGCCAGCCCAGTTGCACGGCCGGGCGCGCCGCGTTCATCATGGGCCAACTGCCGATCCGCACCGGCATGACCACCATTGGCATTCCGGGCTCCACCCGCGGTATCCAGAAGAGCGACCCGACCCTGGCCGAAGTGCTCAAGTCGGTCGGCTACGTTACCGGCCAGTTCGGCAAGAATCACCTGGGCGACCGCAACGAGTTTCTGCCTACCGTCCACGGCTTCGACGAGTGGTTCGGCAACCTCTATCACCTGAACGCGGAAGAGGAGCCCGAGGAGCTTGACTACCCGGGGCAGAAGAACCCCGAGTACAAACAAACCTACGGTCCCCGTGGCGTGCTCCACACCTGGGCCTCGGACAAGGACGATGCCACCACGGACCCGAAGTTTGGCCGGGTAGGCAAGCAGAAGATCAAAGACACCGGCCCGCTCACGCGCAAGCGCATGGAAACCTTCGACAGCGAAGTGGTCGAGGTAACCCTCGACTGGCTTGACCGGGTAGGCAAGGGTGACAAGCCGTTCTTCGGCTGGTTCAACACAACCGCCATCCACATCCATTCCCACTCGCCGAAGAAGTGGATACAGAAAGCCGTGGACGAGGGCAGGGCAGAGGAAGACGTGGTGCGGGCCAAGATGCTCGAGCATGACGAGCAGGTCGGTCAGCTGCTGGACAAACTCCGGGAGCTCGGCATCGAAGACAACACGATCGTGATCTACAGCACCGACAACGGCAACGAGCTGATGCTCTGGCCCGATGGCGGCTACGCGCCATTCCGCGGCGAAAAGGGGACGACCTGGGAAGGCGGTGTACGCGTACCCCACCTGGTCAAGTGGCCGGCCCGGATCGCCGCCGGCAGCGTCTCCAACGAAACACAGAACCACGAAGACGTCTACGCCACGCTGGCCGCAGCCGCCGGGCTTCCCGATCTGAAGGAGAAGCTGATCAAGGGCCATACCATGAACGGCACCAAATACAAGGTGCACCTGGATGGGTACAACAACCTGGCCCACTGGACCGGGGAATCGCCCAAGTCGGCGCGGCGCGAAATCTTCTACTACGATGAAACCGACCTGATGGCGGTGCGCGTGGACAACTGGAAGATGCACATCGGCGTGAAGCGGGAGGGCAGCTGGTGGGATGAAAAGTACTACCCGTCCGTGCCCTACATCTTCAACCTGCGCATGGATCCCATGGAGCGCATGGACCCACAGTCGCCGGAATGGGGTTACATCGGGCGCAAGTTCTTCGCCTCCAAGTTGTGGGCACCCACGGCTGCCGGCCCGTTCATCGCCGAGCACCTGAAGACGCTCATGGAGTTTCCGCCGTCACAGGGCGCCGACACCCTGAGCATGAAGAAGGCGCTGGAAGAGGCGCAGCGCAAGATGGAGAATCCCGCCGGGAGCAGCAACTGAAAGGCCGGCGCCGGGTGTCCCAGGACCCCGGCGCCTGCGGCGCGGCAGACCTCAGCTAGTGAACAGCCAGAGCGCCGTCAGCCCGCCCAGCAGCAGCAGGCCGATGGTGAAGACCGTTGTCGCGCGGTGCCTGGGAGCGATTACGCCGCGTTCGATATCCCTGGTTACCAGCCGATAACGGACCAGGGACCAGATAAGCAGCGCCAACCCGAGCAACACCATGCCAAAACCCGCGTTGCTCGCGTCGTGCAGCATCAGTCTGCTACCTTTGGGCGCTTGGTCGTTCTGGATCAGGTAAGTGCTGAAGCGGTTAATGGTGATCCCGAAGCCGATCAGCGACACCGTTGTGCGCAAGTACGCCAAGTGGGTGCGCTCGTTGCCAAGATGGGTGCGTCCACGTGCTAGGTCGTTGGCCAACGTGGAGGGAGGCGGGGCGTCGGGCGGGGCAGGCAGATGGCTCATGGGGGACCTCCGTGGTGGTAGTGACCCTGGCCCCAAGTGTCTCGTCCAGCCAGAACAGAATGCATACGTATCAATGCGCAACCGTCCTCAGTAAATCTACTGCGCAGCGCGTCAAGGCTGGGAAGCCTCTTGTGACGGCTCACCCATTTGCATGGCGTATTTCACCCATGTCAGAAAGCGGTCATGAGGGGTGGCGCGGAGTAGATTAGCCGGGTAGCAAGGTCCGCTCTTGGCCGAAAGCGGACGCCGGGCCGAGTCCGGCCGCGGGGAAGGATGGAAATCTCGGCCGCCGACCCATTGCGAACGTTCTTTGAGCCACAAGTCACATCCATCAGGTAGTCGGGGGAAGCTTTGGACATCACCGAGCGCATCAAGCAGAGGCGAGGACAGGACACTATCGCCGGGATACTTCCTGGTGCTGCTTCAGCAACCGTGACCGACGTTGCGAGCAGTTTTGGACTGCTGGACTCACCGGAGTGCTACGAAGAGATTGATGCTGTCGAGGCAGCCAAGGTCATAGAGAACGTCCTTCATAGGGACATGGCCTACAAGACCGAGATCATGCCTATTGCCCTCGCCCGTGAGCTTTCGGGAGAGTTCGTAGCGGCGTTCGCTGGCAGCGATGCGCGCTTCTTCACAAATGGTGAGTGGGGGCGCTCAAATGGGGCACTTGGTGTTGGCTGGACTCCAGTCACGTCCGCAACGTTCGACACTGGTGTATTGGTCGTGTCCGATCAGACGGTTGGATGCATATGGTGCATGGACGAGGATTGAGGCTGCGTTGGTAGGGCAGATGCCCGTCGGACGGCCTCATCAGGCAAGGTGACCCGCCACGCAACCGGCTTTCCGTCCCCGGTGGCGCTGGCCATACTATGGGCCATGACCTGTATACGCCGAATCCAGATGCACCTGGCCGGCCAGTTGCGGCGCGAGGCATGGCGGCGCCGTGCCGCCCTGTGGACGGGCGCGGTGGTGGTGGCACTCATCGCAATCCTCTTTGCCAAGTCCAGCGATGCGGCATTTGCCCTGTTTCGACGCGCCATCGAGCACTCGCCCTGGTGGGCGCTGCTGCTCACGCCGGGAATTTTCGCCCTGCTGGCGTGGCTGACCAGCGGGGTGCTTCGTCCCACGCGGGGCAGTGGCATTCCGCAGGTGATCGCGGCGCTGGACAAGCCGGATGAAGCATTCCGGAAAACCAACCTTTCACCGGCGGTGTCGGCAGGTAAGCTCGTCCTGACCACGCTGTCGCTGCTGGGGGGTGCTTCGGTGGGAAGGGAGGGGCCAACCGTGCACGTGGGCGCCAGCCTGATGTACCTGTTTGGCCGCTGGTTCGGTTTCAAAGATCCACGGGAGCTGGCGCACTTTCTGTTGGCAGGCGGTGCGGCCGGTATCGCGGCGGCCTTCAACACGCCGCTGGCCGGGATCGTGTTCGCCATTGAAGAGCTGAGCGGGCGCTTCGAGCATCGCTTCTCGGGCACGCTGTTGACGGCCGTCATCGTCGGCGGTGTGGTGTCGCTGGGCCTTCTGGGAAACTACACCTACTTCGGCCATGTGACAGCAGGACTGCCGCTGGGGCAGGGGTGGCTGGCCATCCTGCTATGCGGGGTGGTGGCTGGTCTGCTGGGTGGGGTATTCGCCCGCATGGTGCTGGCCAGCGCTGCAGGGCGCCCGCGCTGGCTGGGCAGCCTTCGGCAGCGGCATCCGGTGCTGCTGGCAGCCGGCTGCGGTCTGGTGGTGGTTGGGCTGGCGGCGTTGTGCGGCGATGGTGCCTTTGGCACCGGCTATGAACAAGCGCGCAGTCTGGTGCAGGGTCAACCGACGGTTGGACATGAGTTTGGGCTGATGAAGCTGCTGGCGAACCTGGCCTCTTATGTGGCCGGCATTCCCGGCGGGCTGTTCTCGCCGGCGCTGGCCGTCGGCGCCGGCCTGGGCCACAACCTGGCCGTGGTCATGCCCGGCGTGGACCCGCGTGCGTTCGTGTTGCTGGGCATGTGCGCATACCTCACCGGTGTCACACAAGCGCCATTGACCTCGGCGGTCATCTCGCTGGAACTTACCGACAGTGGCGATCTGCTGCTGCCTATCCTGGCAACGGTACTGATTGCCCGTGGGATGTCCGGGCTGGTGTGTCGGACACCGATCTACAAGGGGCTGGCGGAACAGTTGCTGCTTCCGCGGTCGCAACAGTCCAGCAACGACTCGTAACCATCTGTCGCTGCCGCGCTCACTGTTGGCTATGCGCCGGCCCTTGGTATGGGGCAGCAGCACCAACTGAGGCAGACAGTGTCCGCTTTTGGCCGATAGCGGACGCGCTCTACTAAAATGCCCATGACGAGCGGCCACGCTACTCGCTATCCACGGCGTACGCGGCATGCACCAAGGCCAAGTGACTCAGGCCCTGCGGCGTGTTGCCGAGCCCCTGTTCTGCCTGCGTATCCCACATCTCCGACATCGGACCCACGTCGTTCTGGACACGGGCCACCAACGATCCGAACAAGCGATTGACCTCGGCGTAGCGGCTGACACCGCAGTGCAGGTCGTCCACCCACTGACGCCACTCCCGGTCGGAGCGATCGATGCGGGTATCGATATCGGCCAAGGGAGGGACGGGTAGCACTTCGTCTTGCGACGCCAGCAGCGCGACGATGTGCCTGTCACCAGACCGAAGGGTGAGGCTGCCGCGCACTTCACGGTCGTCACATTGGGTGATCTCCGTGCTATCGGGATAGCGCAGCATCGTCATCACGGGGCCGGCGTGATGCACGCACCCGTTGGGGGTGTCGCTCATCCACGGCGTGCAGGTGCCAGCTCGGGTGCCTGGCAGGTAGTGCAGGTCGAAGGCTACCTCACCCTCGATGCCCTCCAACCGCCTGGCCAGCTCGGACCAAGGCAAACGACCGGCCGGGCCGCTGTTGAGCGACTCAGTTACCCGTACCAAGCCGGTCGTGGTGCGCACGAGCGTTACCAGGACGTTGCTGTTATCGCGGTAGCGCCTTTGCACTTCCTCAGCGTCCCGGGCTTGCAGGGCAAAGCGACCGCCGGCCGGGTCATCGAGCAGACGGTCGAGCAAGGGCGGGGCGTCCATACAGGGCGCGCACCACCAGTCAATGCTGCCATCGGGAGCGATGAGCGCGCCGGAACGCCCACCGCCGATGGCAGCATAGGCGTGTATGGGCGCATATCCGTCCGCATCGCGCTCGACAGGAACGCTCCCGGCCTTGCTGGTGCCAGCGGTCACGGAAGCAGCGTGCCGTCGGTGGCACCACTTGGGGACTGGATCTGCGGCTTCTGCATGTCGTATGGGTTGCGAGAAGTCATTGGATTCCCTGGTTGAGGAGAGAGCCAGCAGCGTTACAGGGTGACGGCGCCGCCGGAGACGGTGATCAGTGCGCCGGAGGTGTAGCTGGCGCTGTCGGCCGCGAGCATCACGTAAGCAGAGGCGAGTTCGGCTGGCTGACCCGGTCGACCGAAAGGCGTCTGGCTGCCAAACTGCTCAACTTCTTCCGCAGCCATGCCCGCGGGAATAAAGGGCGTCCAGATCGGGCCGGGCAGCACTGCGTTGACCCGGATGCCCTTCTCCGCGAGCAGACCCGCTAGACCAATGGTGAGGTTCGCTAGCGCGCCCTTCGTGGCCGAGTAGGGCAGGATGTTGGGCGTGGGCTTCTTCGAATTCACCGAGGCGGTGTTGATCACCGAGCCGCCGTCCTCCAAATAAGGCACGCACAGACGGGTGAGGTTGAACACCGCATGCACGTTCGTCTCGAATGTTTTGCGCCAGTCATCCAAGGTGATGTCGTCGAAGGACTCGTAGTAGCGCTGATACGCAGCATTGTTGACCAGGATGTCCAAGCCGCCGAGTTCGGCCGTGACCTGCTTGATGAGCGCCGCAGCCTGGGCGTCGTCGCTGATGTCGCAGGGGCACAGGACGGCCTTCTGCCCCGCCCCTTCGATGAGGGCGCCAATGCTGGCGGCATCCTTTTCCTCCCCCTCGAGAAACGCAATCGCCACGTCGGCGCCCTCGCGGGCGTAGGCGATGGCTACTGCGGCACCGATGCCACTGTCTCCGCCGGTAATCAGAGCTTTCTTGCCCTTCAAAAGGCCGTGGCCAACGTAGCTCTCCTCACCGTGGTCTGGCCGTGGGTCGAGCTTGTCGGTCTTGCCAGGAAACGACTGCTGCTGAGCCTTGAAGGGCGGCTTCGGGTAGTTGGGCACGGCCATCGAGGGAGCCTCTCTGGGTTGAAAGAAACGCCAGTGTGCGAATGTGCGGGTAAACACCGCGCCCCTGCGATGTGGATGGCTTGTGCAGGGCCCTGACAACGCGAATCAGCGACGTCCTCTCCGTTTGGCGCCCCTTGCGGACTGAGTGATCAGCGCGGCACTTCCGACGGCAATGGCATCTTCCACGGCTCCGGTGCTGGTTTGGCCGTAGCGGGCAATCGCGCGCATGCGCAGGTTGAACGTCACGTAGGCCATACCCACGGCAGCGCCGGCTCCCAGCAGCGCGCCCAGCTTTCGCTGCCGATGGGGAGCCAACGCCGCGCCGGCAATCAGCCCGGTAGCGACGCGCGCCACCATGCCCGCCGGGACGATGCGATCGGGGGCCGTTTTCATCTTGTCGCCGATGAGCTCACCGCCTGCCAATGCAAGCATGCCCGCCGACGCGAGTTTGTTGGACAAAAGGCGCGGCGCACCGTTATCGACAGGCAGATTGCCGCTGCGCGCAGCGTTCGTCACTGCGGCCAAGGGGGTCATCGCGCGCATGCCGGCTACTGCTCCCATCAATATTGAATGGATCAGGGCCATGTGGTTCTCCTGAGTCGAAAATGTGTATGGTGGGCCTCTGACGATGAGCGCGGCGTTCTGGTGGGCCCCACACTTTCACTACATGGCAGTCACTGACCGGGGACACAGTGACGGGTATCTCTAATGACACCGATCACGCCACGAGGAACCCACAATGCGCGCATTGACCTACCACGGCAGCAAGGACGTCCGGGTTGACACTGTCCCGGATCCGACCCTGGCTGCGCCGGATGATCTGATCCTGCGCGTTACCGCGACGGCCATTTGCGGCTCGGACCTTCACCTTTACCGCGGCAAGATTCCTGACCTTCATACCGGCGATGTGCTGGGCCATGAATTCATGGGGGTCGTGGAGGAGGTGGGCAGTGGGGTAACCGATCTGAGGCCGGGCGACCGGGTCGTGGTGCCGTTCGTCATCGCCTGCGGAGAGTGTTTCCACTGCAAGCTGGCTGAACACGCAGCGTGCGAGACAACCAACACCGGCAAGGGGGCGGCAGTGAACCAGAAGGGTATTCGCCCGCCGGCGGCACTTTTCGGCTACAGCCATCTATACGGTGGTGTTTCAGGCGGCCAGGCTGAATACGTGCGCGTTCCTAAGGCAAACGTGGGCCCGCTGCGCGTGCCGGATGCGCTGCCCGACGAACAGGTGCTGTTCTTGTCGGACATCCTGCCAACCGGCTACCAGGCCGCGCTCAATGCGGGCGTCAAACCGGGGTCTACTGTGGCCATCTTCGGCGCCGGCCCGGTCGGACTGATGGCTGCCGCGTGCTGTCGCTTGTTGGGCGCTGAGACCATCTTCATGGTCGATCATCTGGCCTACCGGCTGGCCTTCGCCGCGCAGACCTACGGCGTAACCCCGGTGGATTTCAGTCAGATCGAGGACCCTGCGCAATACATCATCACCCAGACCAATGGGCGCGGCGTGGACGCGTCCATCGAAGCAGTCGGCTTCGAAGCCGAAGGCAGCGCGCTCGAGTCGGCGTTGACCACGCTGAAGGTGGAAGGCAGCAGCGGGGTTGCGATCCGCCAGTGCATCGCCACCACCCGCCGCTGCGGCACGGTAAGCATTCCCGGCGTCTATTCCGGCTATCTGCACGGCTTCCTGCTTGGCGATGCGTTCGACAAGGGTCTGACCTTCAAAATGGGCCAGACCCACGTGCAGGGTTTGATGCCCGAACTGCTCGACTACATCGGGGAAGGCGCGCTCGACCCTGGAGTGATCATCACCCACCGTCTTCCGCTCGAAGAAGCCGCCCGCGGCTACGAACTGTTCGACCGTAAGGAGGAGGACTGCCGCAAGGTGATCCTTATCCCCTGACAAACGAGACGGGCTGGCGGCGGCCCACTCGGCTGCGAGCAATCTCTGAGCTCCACCCGGCGAGGTCTCCCTGACCGCCGGGCTGCGGGCCGGGTTCGCCTAGTCGCGATAGGCAAGGCAGCGTCGGAACTCAACGAGGGCGGGAAGCACCGTAAGAAGTAGCGCCGGCACGATGGCAAACAGCCACATGGCGATGGGAGCCGGTTCAAACACCAAGCCAGTTACCGCGTGCGTATCAGGAAGGGACCAGTAAAAGGCGCCGATAGCGATCCAAGGGGCCAAGTCCAGGACGCTATGAACGTGTTGCTCCAAGGGGCGAATGGCTCGGGTGGGATAGGCCACGCGTGTATCCCAATAGCCTGTGATGGCATGCAGGCACATCAGCGCCAGAAGGATCACGAAAAGCGGTTGAGACGCTCGAAAGGAGAGCCACAGGAGCGTTGCCGCCCCCAGGATCGCGATCTGCGCCAAGTGCAGCGTGGATTCTTTCAGTCCCGATGTGGATTCGATGCTGCTGGCTCGGTGAAGCAGAAAGTCCATGGCCCCTGCAGCCAGCCAAAGGAGATAGAGGACGTGCCAAGCCGTCACGTCCATGGCTGCGTTGATCCTTTGACGTCCCGGACTCGGTTGCAATCACTTTTCATCGTGACTCCCGTGTAGCGGATCCAAGGTTAGCCCGACGGAAGATAATAGGTGACCGTCGCTCACGGCGGTGTGTATTTTCTGGCGTGCGTACCGCCCATCCATCCATGAACAGCAACTCGCTGCAAGCGGCCCAGTCATTTGACGTTCCCTTGACGCCGCAGTGACGCGACGTGCCCTCCGCCAAGCGGATATTTGTCTTCAAATATCTACCAGGAAGATCTTATGAGTGCTTACCCACAGTTTCGGGCCGCAACGCCCCGCGTGACTCGGATGGAAATGGCGGATCTCTACGTGGGCGATGCCACCACCGCGGTTCAGCTGGACGCGGTCCCCTGCGAGACGTGGATCCAGAACCTTCGCGTACTGGTCAGCCGGTCCACTGAGCTTGACGGAGCCCGAGTGGAAGTGGAGGGCTCATGGGTCCACTTCATCGGCGTGCGGAAAGAAGTTGGCCCCGTTGCCGCACATCTTCTGGAGCTCATCGCGGCTGCAGGCGAGATGGCCTACGCACCCGCCGCCGTTCGGTCGCCCACCTTCAGCGGCACCCCAGCACGCGCGGCGCAGTGACCTGGCACCGGCAATTGCTGGTCGCGAAAACAATCTAGAACGCAAGGACGAGATCATCATGACCGACGACAAAAAAAACGCTGGTAACCCGGACCGCGATCGCATCAACGTCAACGAGGACTATGAGCTGCAATATTGGACCAAGGCACTGGGCGTCAACGCCGAAGAACTCCGGGCGGCGGTGAAAGCGGTGGGTCCTACCGCGGTCGCAGTGCGCAAGCACTTGGGCAAGTAGCGCGGGGCAGGGCATGTCCCTCAGCGAATACCGCCGCAAGCGGAGCTTCGATAAGACAAAGGAGCCGGAGCCTGGCAAAGCGCTGCCGCAAGGGCAACGGGCGATCTTTGTGGTCCAGCTGCACCACGCCAGCCGGCGCCATTACGACTTCCGTCTCCAGGTAGGAGACGCCCTCAAGAGCTGGGCCGTTCCCAAGGGGCCCAGTTACGACCCCAAGGTCAAGCGAATGGCCGTGGAGGTGGAAGACCATCCCATGGACTACGCTGGCTTCGAGGGGGACATTCCGAAAGGGCAATATGGCGGCGGGCACGTCGCGCAGTTTGACCACGGCGTGTGGGCGACGACGGGCGACCCGGAAGCCCAGCTCGCCAAGGGGCATCTTCGGTTCGAGTTGTTCGGCACCAAGTTGAAGGGCGGGTGGCATCTGGTGCGGTCGGGAAAGCCCGCCAAGCAGCCACAGTGGTTGCTTTTCAAAGACGACGATGCCTTCGCAAGCGACGTGGAAGCGGACGATTTACTCGGCGATGTCATCGCGCCGCCTGCAGAAGACCTGAAGCGGGCGGGCGCGGGGAAGGCCGGCAAGAAGAAACTGACGGCAGTTGCGCTGCCGAAGAACGGGCGGCGCAAGGACTGGGCGAAGAAAGCATCTACGCTCACCAAGGCCAAGAAAGCGGACGCACCCCGGGGCCCGTTCGAAGCCCAGCTGGCCAAGCTTGGCGACGCCCCACCGCAAGGCGACCAGTGGGTCCACGAAATCAAGTGGGACGGTTACCGCATCCTGGCTACGATCGCCGAGGGCGAGGTGCGGCTCTGGTCCCGCAATGCGCTGGAATGGACAACGAAGATCCCCGAGATTCGGGACGCCGTCGCCGCCTTGGGACTGACATCGGGGGCATTGGACGGGGAGCTCATCGCAGGCAGCGGCACCAAGCAGGACTTCAACCTCCTCCAAGCCACGCTTTCCGGAGAGCGCCAAGGGGCCTTGGCTTACGCCCTGTTTGATCTGCTCCACATCGATGGAATCGACATCGCCGACGCGCCGCTGTTGGAACGCAAGGAGCTCCTGCAGGAGCTCTTGGACGGGAGTCCGGGGCACCTGGCCTACAGCTCCCACATCGAGGGCGATGGGCAATCGGCCTACGAACTGGCCGGCGAACGCCACTTTGAAGGGATCATCTCAAAGCGTGCGGACCGCGCCTACCACGGCGGGCGAAGCGAGGATTGGAGGAAGACCAAGCAGCTCGCCAGCGATGAGTTTGTCGTGGTGGGCTACACAGCTCCAAAGGGCAGCCGCACCGGCTTTGGTTCGCTGCTCCTGGCCAAGCCTGATCAGAAGCACGACTGGCTCTACGTCGGCCGGGTGGGCTCGGGTTTCTCAGATGAACTCATCAGAGAACTGAGTCAGCTGATCGGCAAAGCCGGCGGAAAGACCCCCACGGCCCATGTGCCCACCATGGACACTGATCTGCGGTCGGCCACGTGGTTCAAGCCCAGGTTTGTGGTGGAGGTATTTTATCGCGGCATCGGCGGACAGCAGCTGCTTCGCCAACCCTCGCTCAAAGCGGTCAGGCGCGACAAGGACGTGGCTGACCTGGTCGACTCGGATAGGGCGCCAGCGGAAAAGGAGACGGTCGCTCCCAAGCTGAAACAGTCCCGGAAGGCGTCCAAGTCGGCAGGTGAAGCGCGCCCGCCGCCGAAGCTGTCCAGCCCTGGCAAGGTGATCTTTCCGGACATCAAAGCCACCAAGCAGGACGTGTGGGATTACTACACGGCCGTGATGGATCATCTGCTGCCGGAGATCATTGATCGCCCGCTATCGGTCATTCGGTGTCCCAGCGGGACGGGCAAGCCGTGCTTCTTCCAGAAGCACCACACGGCGGGCTTGGAGCTGGTGGATTCGGTTCGCCTCAAGGAAGACAGCGGGATCAACGCCCACTACCTGGTGGTCAGGGACGAAGCAAGCCTGCTCGAGCTGGTTCAGTTCAACGCGCTGGAGTTTCACCCCTGGGGCAGCCACGCTGAAGCACCCGACAGGGCGGACCGCGTCGTCTTTGACCTGGACCCAGGCCCCGACGTGCCGTTCTCGGAGGTCAAAAAGGCCGCCGTGGACATCCGCAAGCTGCTCGAACAGCTGGAATTGGCGTCATTCCTGCGGGTGTCTGGAGGGAAAGGGTTTCATGTGGTGGTGCCGTTGAATCCGGGGTGCGACTGGGACCTGACCAAGCGGTTTGCCAAGGGGTTCGCCGAGGCGTTGTCGCAGTCGGAGCCGACCCGCTTCCTGGCCACCTCGACCAAGAGCCTTCGCAACAAACGCATCTTTGTGGACTACCTGCGAAATGGTCGCGGGGCGACGGCGGTCGCGTCGTATTCCCTGCGCGGTCGGCCCGGCGCGCCGGTGGCCATGCCCATCGCCTGGAGCGAGCTCTCCAAGCTGACCCGTGCGGACGCTTTCACCCTGAAGGACGTGCCTGAAAAGCTGAAGCGGCGCCGCAAAGATCCGTGGGCGGACATCAACACGATCCAGCAAAACCTGGCCCGGTGGGCGCAAGACGATTGATCTTGGCCCTTCCTCGAAACCGAAGTGGGAGTAGAACGCGATGCGTCGATCCATCCTATCCGCCACAGCCGCGCTTGCCTTGACCGCCTGCGGAGGCGGCAACACCGAGTCCAGCGTGCAAACCCCGGGAGGCGATGAAACGGCCAAGACCAAGGCGCTGGAGGCCGGCGCGGCGCTGCTGCAGGATCGCCCGCCGATTGCCGCGATCAATGCCTACTTGGACGGTTTCCATTTCTATAACGGCCAGATGGACGCTCAGATGGAAGCGCATCACTATTGCTCCATCCTCAACGAGGATGTCATTCAGTGCACCATCTACGACGGCAATGTGAAGGACGCCAAGCTGATGGGCGTGGAATACATCATCAGCGCGAAGCTGTTCGCCGGCCTTCCTGAGCAGGAGAAGGCGCTCTGGCACAGCCACGTCCACGAAGTGGAATCGGGGCAACTGATCGCCCCAGGGATCCCGGAGGTGGCCGAGCATGAGCTCATGGAAAAGCTCATCCACACGTACGGAAAAACGTGGCACACCTGGCACACCGACCTGGATAAAAACCTGCCGCGCGGGATGCCGCAGCTGATGATGGGCTTTACCGCCGATGGCCAAGCCGACCCCGCGATGGTGGCAGCACGGGATGCACGGCTGGGGGTCAGCAGCGAGGACAAACGGAAACGCCGCGCCGATATCCCCGAGCCCGCTATAGACCCGGGAGCAGACGCTTGGCAACAGAGGAGGGTGGTCCAGCTTCAAGACCCGACGGGTGCGCACGCTCACGGCGCCGGCAGTAACGTCAAGGAGCGTTCCAACCCAGACCAGAACGCAACCTCCAACGGCTCGCCCGAAGAATAGCTGCAGGGTCGGCATGGGGCTTGAGAAACACCCTTCAGCGGCGCAGGTAACTCGCCAGCTTGAGGACACTAGCCGCCTTGGAGTCATCCAGCAGCCGTAATGCGGTCGTTCGTCTGGAGCCAATGCCAGCCACCGCTTCCTGCACCACGATCGTATGGTATTCCCTCGCATTGCTGTCGAAGCACGTAGCGGCGATGCATGACTCGGCGGTCATTCCTGTAATCACGAGCTCCCTCACGCCAAGCTTGGCCAGGAGCACGGAAAGCGGGGTGGCGAGGAAGGCCGAGTGTTTGGGTTTGAGCACGAAGTAGTCGCCAGGCTGCGGCTGCAGAACTTCAGCGATCGCTGACGACTCGCCTTCCGTCGCCAGACAGAGACTTACCAACTCTTTGAAGTCCATCTGCCAGTTGGCAAAGTTGTCATTTGCATAAATGACCGGGTTACCTCGCTCGCGGAAGCGCCGCGCGAGGACCGCGATCTGCCCGGCGGCTTTCAACGCGTTGGCCTTCACCTGACCAGCTTCGGGAAAGTCGAAGAGAGTGAACATGTCGATGATCAGAAGAGCAGGGATGGGCTGGCTCATGGACGCTCCGGATCTTCAATCGCCCGTCTGACTGTTCGGTGCAGCCAGCGGCTTCGACTGTGGCGAGTCCTTCTGGCGCAGGAAAATGGTCAGGATTACCAACGCAAGAACAGCCAAAAATTCGCTCTGCCAGTTCTGGAACGACTCGAACCAGAAGCTGCTGCTCCAGAGATGTTCCCAGCACGTCGGCGTGGGCTGCCCAAGGGCCATCTGCTCATCCACCTCCGCGCGCCAGCTGCCCGCCAAGTGCAACGAGAAGCTCAACAGGAACAGCGCGCCGAAGGTGATCGCCAGGGAGTGGCCGTATAAGGTCTTCCAAAGCCCGCCTTTGCGAACGGCCCAAGGGGTAGGGCCAGCCTCAATGCGCTCCTCTTCTTGGGCGTCGTCCAATGGTCGGGATTCAGCAGAGCCCTTTTGGCGCAGGCTGACAGTCAGCAGGACATACATGCCCATCTGAAGGAACTCGCTTTCCCAGTTCTCAAACGTGGCGCTGACGAAGTGCCCGCTCTGCAGGTATTCCCACAGGTCCAGCGGCGCTCGGTGTGCGTCAGCCAGTTCCTGATTGTGTGCCAGGAAGCCGGTCCACACTTGCCCTCCCAAGAAGCAGAGAAGCAAAAGGAGCAGCACGATCGATAAACCGTTACGTTTCCACATTCCCATACGGCCCAGAGTTAAGCTAGCTATCCGACGTTAGTCCCGCCGGTGGCGAAATCCGGTGAAGGAGCGGCACCCAGTGCCGCTCCCCGGATTACCGGCTGGGTCAGGACGCTTTCTGGTCGCGTTCCATGGTCCTACCTCACGCCGCTTTGGCTGCCTTGGCATTTCCACCGGACTTAGCCAGGAGCGTCAACTTCTCATCGGTTGCCTTCTCTTCTTCCAGGGTCTCAAGAAGAAGCGGGAGCGCGTCCTTGTATCCGAGCTGCTTGGCGAGCGCCGCGATGGTGCCATACGAGGCGATCTCGTAGTGCTCCACCTTCTGGGCCCCGCCGATCAGCGCGGCATCGCGCACCGGGCCCTTCTCAACCGAATCAATGACTTCTTTGCCTTCCTCAACCAGCCCTTCCATCGCGGCGCACTTGATGCGCTTGAGGCGGATGCCCGGCACTTCAACGACCTGATCGATGCGCTCGATCTGTCCCTGTGTCTCTTCCAGGTGGGTCTCAAAAGCGGCCGCCAGATCCGGGTCTTCTGAGGCTCGGGCCAGGCGGGGCAGGGCTTTTGTCAGCTGCTTTTCAGCGCTGTAGATGTCGGACAGCTCGTGAACGAACAGCTCTTCAAGCGTTTTGATGGCCATCTAGTGATCCTCTGGTGGGGTGAGCTAATACCTTGCCGCCAGCCTCGACCAAGACGCGTGAAAGTAGACCCTTCGGCGTTGAGAATTTCTTAACCAAGCCATCTGGGCCACTGAGCGGTAGGCGGTGTGCGAGCAGGTAATCAAATCACCTATGCGCTCTCCAAATAACTCAGGCTCAGCCAGGGCCTCTTGCCGGGATGCAGCGTTGCGGCGCAGCGCCGTCCGCATTCAATTCGTGTAACAGCGGAAACGAAGGCGGTCTCCCCCGAAGCGACTGCCCGAGCTAAACTGGCTTTCAGGCAGCTCCTCCCCGAGCCCATGCAGCTTTGCCAACTGTCACCAAGGGAGTGCCCGCAATGGATATGCAGGTTGCAAGTAGTGTCCGCCCGCTCAGCAGCGAGACCCGGCGGCTCGCTGGCCAGCAGCATGACCATGGCGTCAGACCATCGGTTCTGGCCAAGCGCTTAAACCGTTCAGCTAGTTCAGGTCGCGAGCGACGAAATGGGCGCTCGCTCACGTCGGGTGCTCTACTTTTTCCGCTACGATTCTCTCCCCGGGATAGGAAAACCAGAGCAGCGGAGAACGGTCGGAATGACCCTGCAAGCAATCGCATACGCCAGTGAGGCGGCTATAGATCTGAGCAACGACCAGTTGAACCGACTGGTTGAGAAAGCCGCCGCGCATAACCGTTTGGCGGGCGTGACCGGGATACTGCTTTTTGATGGGTCACGCTTTCTGCAGTACATCGAAGGCCCGGATGATGGACTGTCGATGGTTTATTCGCGGATCGTCAATTCTCGTGAACACTGCAATGTCGTTGAGCTTGCCCGTGGACGGGTCTCCGAGCGACGTATGCCCTACTGGTCGATGCGGTGGATTCCTATCGTCGATACCCAATTCCAAGAGGCGGCATTCAGCGATTGGACGAGCCTCGGTGGTCGAACCGCGGGCTCTCGTCCTGTGCCGAGCGGGGTAGAGCGTCTAGCCGAAATTGCAGCTCCCTATATCGCTTAAATCTATTCCGACCGCGGATTGCTTTCCGAGCTGAGGCGGGTCGAGAACAGGTCAAAGCGTGCATTGCTAATAGCCTGTCTCGCGCCACAACCGGAGCAGGTAAGCACCGTCCCACCCGCTATGGGCGCTAAGTCGGGTGGAGCAGTCGCGTGAAACGTATGGCTGCACTTCGTGCATGTCGCTCTTACCTTGGAGATGGACGTGAACTGCCCGGGGGAGCCTGACGTGGGCCCCGAGACCTCATGGAGATAGAACACGCCAGTATTCGGCATTGCGGTCCCTACCTTCGAACGAACACGCAGCTTATGATAATTGCTAGTTAAGGGGCGGTAGATGCCACGCCCTCGGCGTGTAGAGCTCGAAGCAACTGCGATCAGGCTTGACCGATGGTCTGCGCGGGCTGGAGTTCCGTCTCAGCGTGGGGGCGCTCGGGCCAGCCTCCGCCGAAGAGTGGATCCTAGCCGTCGGTCGTCCGCTGATGGGATGGTAGGGTCGCGCATCCTGGTCGATCTGGGGGAGGCAGCATGGGAAAGCTACACACGCTCGTTTACACGAGCCAAGTTGGCCTTGGGGCGACCCTTCTTCAGGTTGAGGAAGTGGCGCGTAGCGCCGCCACTCATAACGCAACCACGGGTGTCACAGGCGTATTGCTTACCGACGGAAGCCGGTTCCTTCAGTACATCGAAGGTCTCGAGGGAGCTATGGTGAATGCTTGGTCGCGAATCAGCAGTGCAAGCTGCCATAACAACATCGCCGAGCTGGCGCGCAGCGTAGGCGGGCCGAGACGGTTTCCTTACTGGCCGATGCGTTGGCTGCCTGTTGAGCCCGAAGACCTCCGCATTGCGATGCTAAGTGACTGGCGAGGCTTGCCACGCCGCGAAGAGGTCACGATGTTCCAAGTGCCCACCGGCATCGAACGCGTCAACAGGTTGATCGATCCGTACGAAGGGGTGGACCTGCCAGATTGGTGGGATGCCTGAAGCAGCTACCTGGTGACGGCCAAGTTCTTCGCGCCGTTTTCACGCCTGTCGGCTGACATTTCCATGCAATAACGGGGGAGGCACCACCCACTGGGTGGACTCCAGCTGGACGCGGAGCGGATCCGCAGGGTGAGGTCGTAATAGAATCGGCCAGATGTCCTGCGGATCCGCGAGGCGGACGTTCTAATCCCCTTATTCGGGTCCGGCGTAGGGTGGCCAGAGGGATATCCCCAACAAAGCCGCGCCGGCACACCGCATAGATCCCACTAAGCTAGCGCCCACCCTAGGGCACCTCCTGCTGCCTGATTCCCGCACCCTTTAAGAGCAGTGCGCCGCGTCCCTGAAAGAGTCTGTCCGGCGGAAGGTGCGGGACCGGACGAAATGGTGGGAAAGAGCGGCTCCTAAAGTTGCCTTAACTCCCCCACACCGCCGGGAAGTCACCCATGCCGCAGGGCGGTGGATGTTCCGGTGCTCAGTGACGCTGACATGGCCAGTTAGTTCGGAGTGTCGGTGCCTTGGGTGGCCAGCTGCGCGCAAGCTTGCGGGTTCTCGGCCGTGCTACATGCCAGCTGCAATGCTTCAAGCGCGGCTGGCAGCCGCCCGGCGGTATGGAGGGCTGACGCCACGGCAGTGCAAAAGGTGACGCTGGGCTGCTGGCGGCACAGCTTGGCCACTTCGTCCAACTCCGCACCAGGCAAGGTTGGTTCGCTGGGCATGTCTTTGGTCAACGCAAATGCCTTGCCCACGGCCCTTGCGCGCTGGGCATCCTCCGCGTGGCGGCAGGCCTCGCCATCGAAGGCGGCGCTGTCTTCCACGCACACCGCTGGGGGGCTGGAGGGGATGCTGTCGTCGGCCATGACCTTGGCGATTACCCACGCGCTGCGAGCTTCGCTGCGATAGTCCTCGATCAACCGGTTGCAGGCGGCGGAAACGCCTTCGGTGCACCATCGCCTCCAGCTGTCTGCGCCGGCCCACCTCATCTGGCCAAAGCACGCAGTGATATCGGCGCGACAACTGCCGGGCGCGAAGGTCGACGCAGCTTGGCAGGCGACGTCAGCTTCGAGCACGTAATGCTCGGTGTCGTCGCTGAGGTTCCGGTTATCGGTACTGACCGCTAGCGTGGTCATCCTGCCGCTGGCCAGATTGGCCGCCAGCAGTTGATCGCCGTTGCGCTGTAAGTGATACGGCTCTGCGGCCTCGCCGGGCAGTTGGTGTTCACCTTGTACCGCGCTGTCAACCCGAAGTACGGCGCCACTGGCCGGATCCTTGAAGGTGCCACAACGCGGCGATTGCGCGGCAGCGGGCAGGGCCAGCACGGCCAGCAGTGGGAACAGGACAACGTGCCAGCGGCAAAGGCGGCCGGGGGAAACGGCAAGAAGCACAGTATCAACCTTGATCAGAGAAAAAATAACGCGAGGCGGACCTTCGCCGGAACCAGAACTGCACGTCGTTGCGCAGTAAGCACAGGACCAGCCTGGGACTTGCGTCACCCCGCTGCGTACGTTTCGGCCGGCAGCAGGATAGGGTCTTCGCTCTGGGGTGCCAAGGGGGGAACGATCTGTAAGATTGGCCCGCAGGGGCTGGGTATCCGCAAACCCTTCCTGATTCGCTGATCTCTGCAGCATATTCAAAGCAGAGCTTGGCCAACTCCAATTCGAATCCAGTGGAACTACGGCTATCGAACTAGGGCATCCGCGCTAAGGTCTTTCCTGCCAACGCCGTGCCCCAACCAGCAACCAAGCCTCTGAATCGATCAGGATGTCGTTGACAAGCGCCATCCTACATGCGTGTCCGCTTTTGGCCGAAAGCGGTCCTCCATCCGGAAAAATGAGCCGGTTGGCCTTGGCCGGCCAATGGTTCCACGGAGCGGTGCCGGAAGAATGCCAGCACCTATGTCATTGATTCACAACATTTCGGCGCGGGCCTCATAAGAGGCTGATCTAAGTATTTCTACTCATCTAGGGCTGACGCGCTAGCAGCCGACATTGAGCTCAAGTATATCTGATCGACATAGGCGCATGCCCCGCCCTGGTCTGGGCAGCATGGAGCTGGCGGAAGCAACTACTGGCTGAGCAAGGAACCACAATGTTCGATGGTCGGAGAGACTGGCGTAATGTTGCTCACAGGCATCTCCCCGTGCAGGTGCAGAATTACGCCCGATCTCGAAACGGGGTGCAGTGCAGAATCGACGTCTGGATGCCCCTAGGCGGCCGGGCCTTCGTATATTCCGTCTCAAGCTCGGACGGCTTCTTTCGCGTCCTTCCACCCATTGCCGACTCAGAGACTATGGACCTGGCCATCGCAGAGGGCATGGCCTACCTCGCGGCGCTGATGGACGAGCAGCCGGAGCAACCGGGGGAGGATACCCTCCAGGATGCAGCTCGCCGTAGTCCGTAGAGGAGAGTCATGCGCCGTAGCTCACGCCCCGGCGGTTGAATGATCGGGCTGCACAGTCCCAGGCCGCTCAAAGGAGTAACCAACCAGCCAGACGCCTGCGTCATCCCACAGGGCCGGTAAGGCTTGGGCTTCATACCGCATCGAACCAAATTCAGCCGGAAAAATACGAAGGCGGGCCTCGATAGACCAATGGTTTCACGGTTGCACTCCGGAAAAATGCCAGAGCGTATCTCATTGATGCATAAGCATTCGCTGCGGGCCTCATAATCCTTTGGTTCCAGGTTCGAATCCTGGTGGGCCCACCAGCCAGATCAGGCGCATCGGATGTGTGGGCGAAAGCATAAGTTGGCCGTTTCGGCCAACTTGTACTAAAGCCTAAAGCACAAGTTGGCCGGTTTGCTGCCTCAGGAAGCTTGCCGCCCTAGGCGATTCAATCACTTATGGGCCGTAAATGGTAATTTTGCCGGCTGCGGCCAACTTATGCTGGAGTGCCTCAGCGTCGGCTAGGGGGACAACTACGCCCGAAGGACTCCAAGTGATGGTGGTGCCTATTGGTCAGCTTATCGACAGGCCCAAGTGTGCTGCACCCGATGACGCTTGATCGCATACGCGCACCACCCATCGGCTTGGTATCCGCTTTCGGCCTAAGGCCGAGTCCAGCGGAGGTCACGTAAGGCAGGCAGGCTAGAGGCTTCGACCCGGGAGCCTCATATGCCATCTCAACTCACGCCGTGGAACAAAGGAAAGCTGGTCGGCCAAGAGGCGCCGCTCAGACTCAGTGACATTTGGTCCATTCGGGTGCGCCTACAGCTTGCCGGGCGAGCTCGAGATCTGGCGGTGTTCAATCTAGCGATTGATTCAAAGCTACGGGGGTGCGATCTAGTCAGCCTTCGGCTAAAAAATGTATCTCACGGCTCTACAATCGCCAGGAGGACGATCGTACTGCAGCGGAAAACAGGTAGGCCAGTTCAATTTGAGCTAACGGAGATGACAAGGTCCGCCATTGCTGACTGGTCCCGTCAAGCCCAGCTAGCATCGGCATCTTACTTATTCCCTGGGCGGGCTGCGGGCCATCTCTCCACCCGCCAGTACGCGCGAATCGTTGAGTCATGGGTCACAGATATCGGACTCGACCGACATAGCTACGGAACTCACAGCATGCGTCGGACGAAGGCATCACTAATCTATCGCCGGACTAAGAACCTTCGCGCAGTTCAGATCCTGCTCGGCCACACCAAGCTTGAGAGCACAGTTAGGTACTTGGGCATAGAGGTCGAGGACGCGTTGGAGATGGCAGAGCAGACTGAAGCCTAACGGACACAACTACTGGACCGGCGGCCTCAAGGACATACGTCCGGAGGCCGCTTTCGACCCAAAGCGGACAACCGGGGAAGGTATGGCCGGCACCAAAGTCAACTTGGCTGACTTTCCACTATCCGCAGACAGCCTCGTTCGCCTCCTGCGCGAGGGCAGAGACGGAGAGGAAGCGAGATTCACCGATCAGGCAATCGCAGATTGGTGTTACGGCCTGTTCTCTGCCATCGACTGTAAGCGTCACGTCGCGTATGGAAGGTACTCGACTGAGGCTGCGAGGGAAGTCGCGTACTCCGTCGCGCTGCAGTTCGAAGCTGACCTTCTCAATGTCACGGGAAGGGTGTTCGATGCAGCGATCTATCGATCGTGGCTAGCAGAGCTGGGACTCCAGTAACGCAGAAGCTCGTTTGACGCGCGCCGCAGTTTTGCTTGAAGCGTCATCGGATGACTGCTTCTGGCCGGAAGTAGACATCGATAACGGGCATCGCGGTCGACCCGGTTGAGCAGCTTACTCTGCACCTTGGAGTAACGGTGTGACCCGCTTGCAAGCCTCGAGACGGTTTCCTTCAAGAGCGCGTGCCCGGTGGTCCGGAGCGACCCAACACGACTCAAAAATGAGCTTCTATCCTGGCAGTTGTTTGATTTCAGAGAGCTTTTGTAACTGCTGAAGGTGGTCGGGACGTCGCTTGGCCAGCCACCGAACAACTGCCGGGTTGTTAAGCAAGGAACTTCCGACGTGGGTTTTGATGATTTCCAGTTGCAGGCTCGCCGGGCCAAAACCTTCCTGTAGTGTCTCGGTATCCGCCTGCAATGCGGCCAGCTCTTGCTCCAGGCGCTTCAGTGCCTCGCTCGGTGTGGCATCTGTTTTCCGTTGCGCGGCTTCCGGAATCAGCTGGTCTGGGGAGCTGTTTCGCAAGAGGGCCACTGCCAGTCGAGTCGAGTAGGTGTTGAGATTCACCATGGTTTGCGCCACATCGATCTGCCGCATCGGCTTCATCTGTCGAAGTACGTTGAACATCCCCGACGTTGCCGGCTTCTCCGCCAACAGGACAATGGCTTCAGGGCAGATGCCGTCGAGGAGCCTGAACTTGGCCCGGATGGTGTTGACTGACAGGTCCAACGCCTCGGCAAGCTGGGCAACCGACACACCGCCCTCGGCGGCCTTCAGGATCATCTTGTGCGCCTGGATCACCGACAGGCTATTGACCCGCTTGTTGTAGGTGTAGCCCTCGTCGTCCGTGGAGATGAGGCACAGTGCCTTCGTTACCCCTAGATCTCTAAGCGCCTCAAGCCGCATATGGCCATCCAGGACAAGAAAGCGGCCGGGCTGGTCACGGTCCATGGTGACGATGATTGGCTCAACAATGCCGATGGTCTCGATGGACTTTACGATTTGACGATACTTCACGGAGGCCTTGGCACCGCCAGGTAGCGCAATGGCCGCCCTGAGCAAGGAAAGATCCACGTCGACGCAGTTCTTTTCGAACGCTAATCGCAACCCTGTCCCCTTGGCGCTCATCGGCGGGCTCCCTTTGCAGGGACGAGGTCCGCGAGAGGGCGGGGCACCGTCGTTAACTTCTGCGCCTGAAGAAGCGCGACGAACTCCTCGTCGGCATACAGCTCCTTAAACACTTGCCTGGCAACGAGCAGCGATTGCTGCACATACTCGGACTTCATCTGGATGCGTTGGTGGGCTTCCACGTCTCGCTTGTAGAGCTTGGCAAGCTCCTCGCGACCCATGGGCTTACGCGGAGCACCCTTCACAAAGTCATTCTTGGCCTGCTTACCGCTCCGGTTCCGATGCTCTAAGATCTGGCGAATGCGGAAAATTTGCTTCCCTCGGAGGTCGCCTTTTTCATAGGCGTCTTGAAGAAGCTGCTGTGTCTCAACATCGGTCGCTCGAGCGATGCCTACAGCCAAGTGAAGCGGTATGTGCCCGGCTTCGGCAGCAGCGAGCAGGCGCTTCTCTCCCTTCTGCAGGAGCGTGGTCACATTGTTGACCCAGGATGGCGAGCACCCCAACTTCTCAGCGACTTGGGAATCTGAGTAGCCGCGCTCCCGGAGGAGGCGCACATGCTCTAAGGTTTCAGCGGCGCGTGGGGTCCTTCGGGCCACATTTTCCACGATGCTCATGACGTGCGCGGTGCTTTCATCCACATCGATGACGAAGGCCGCGATTTGCCGATGCCCAAGAAGTCGGCAAGCTTCCATGCGCCCCTGACCGCAAACCAGCGCATAGGGTTGGCCATTTGGGCCGTCTGGCCTGCGGCGGACGGTGATCGGCCGCTTAAGGCCAATCTGCTCGATGCTCCGAACGATAGCCTTGTGGGCACGATCGTTGCGGGCGCGCGGATTCGCGATGGCAATATCGTCGATTGCCAACATCACAACTTCCGATGAAGTCGAGTGATTGAACGGCGGGGACTTCTTCATGCGCTCTCCTTCAGCGGCGCTCGGCCAGCCAGGTGATAAAAGTTGTGGAGATCGTCCGTGCGGTACAGGTCCAGCCACAACCCGTTTTTGTCCAGCTTCGGCTGCTCGGTTTGACTAAAATCCAGGGAAGGGAAAACGTAGTAGTCGTAAGGGACGCGGTTATCAGCACACAGTCGGGTGACGAGGGTCACGTCTGGCTGGAGGCCGTTCTCGAACCTCATCCTCCAGCGCATTGAGCCTGCTGGGGTTGGCTTGCATGGAGCGACTACGAGTGATGCGGTGAACTCGCCGTTGACCAACAGCAGCCCTGTATTGCCATGGGGCTGCACGTGCCCGCCAGCCGCTTCGATCTGCCGGCTCATGTTCTCAACTATAGTTGGGTGCATCTTCCGCAGAGCACGATTGATCTCTAAGTAGGCGTAGTCTCGGGCGGGCGTATAGCCAACCAGTCTATAGGCGCGCAAAAGGCTGCCGAAACGGGAGCGGAATGCCGAGCTAGACGGGAGGGCTTCCTCTTCGTCGATCATTAACCCAGATAGTGCGCCGTGCTTGGCCAGCAGCTGCCGAAGCATCCCTAAGAGCTGGTCGTCTTCGTAGTGCGAGGAGCGCTGGGCGATGATCTCCCGGACCTGGAAAAACTCGTCGATCGGAACGAGGGCTGGGAAGGCGTCAGCTTTCCGCACCCATTCCTCTGGTGGGTTCTTCACATGTTGGGCTTTTAGCTTGAAAGAAGTCCGGTTGTAGACGTTGTTGCCGATGTATTTTTCGTTAGTCAGGATCTGGTGAACCACGCCACGGGACCAAGGCCTTCCGGTCTCCGTGGCAACGTTCTCCCGGTTGAGCATGGCCGCAATGACACGCTCCGGATTGCCTCTGAGGAACAGGTCGTATATGCGGCGGACGACAGAGAGCTCGTCGAGGGGCCCCGGCACAAGTATGACCCGGTCGGTTTGGATGCTCTTATGCTGACCCCGGGCCAAAAGTCCTTTTGGCTGGCGCTGTTCGTCCAGCAGTTGGCGCCTTAGGCCGTAGCCGGCTGTCCCGCCCTGGCGATACCCGTGTTGGACTATCGTGCAGGCACCGCGGAACACTTTCACCGAAAGCTCTCGGCTGTATTCGGCCGCCATGCCCCGCTTGAGGCCGATCATGATGGCAGAGGGCAGGGAGCCGTCGTTCTGGAAGGGCTCGGCGCAGTAGACGATCGCTACGCCCCGCTTTTTGCATGCATGGACATAGCTCGCTGCTTCATCCGGATCAGGAAACCTCCCCCAGCGGCTAACGTCGTAGACCAAGACGAGTTCAAAATCGCGGCCTGGTCCTTGGACATCGTCCAGTAGTCGCTGCAGGCCGGGCCTGCCCTTCAGGGTCAAGCCGCTCTTGCCGGCGTCTTCGTAGGTCCGAACGATCTCAATGCCGTGCGCCTTCGCGTATTCGGCGATGGCCGAAGCTTGGTTCTCAGTCGAGTAGCGTTGATGC
This sequence comes from Stenotrophomonas sp. CCNWLW57, assembly GCF_037203925.1. NCBI lineage: Bacteria > Pseudomonadati > Pseudomonadota > Gammaproteobacteria > Lysobacterales > Lysobacteraceae > Stenotrophomonas > Stenotrophomonas sp. CCNWLW57. The sequence continues at coordinate 1,347 of NZ_JBBCBJ010000003.1, read as the reverse complement.
TCGGTCGACATGCGCACGTACTGCGCCGCGCGAAGGCCGCTGGCACCGTTCTGCGCTGTGCTTCCTTCCGTGTTCTCTTCCAATGGCACAGAAACGTCTCAGTCAGGCCGATAGATCCACCTGACGCTAGGCCGATTCCTTGACCGATACGTGACGGTCGGACTTTGGGTCTGAAGCAGATCATCTTCGTGAGCCTAAAACTGAATTCGGGCCGAGAACTGGCAACTCGCGCTGAAGAGGGCGCCTACGACATTGCGCGATGAGCCTTCGAGGAATCTGCAATCGGCGAAAGCCTTCAATCCTCGGTCAGAACGTTGCGAGCGTAGCTTAGCCAGCCGTCCGCCTGGGGTGCCATCTTCTCGTCCGACAGCTTGCCAATCGGACCGTCCGCAGCCCGTAGCGCGCTCACCGAGCGAACGAGAGCGATGTTTTGCTCAATGTGCTCCAGCAGCTCGGCCGGGCGAGGATGTGACTTAAGCGACGCCATCAGAACCGCGTCCATCACTTGGACTTGTGCGAAAAGGCTCAAGAACGTCGGGTCCTCGATAAGTTCCATGATGCCCTCCTTGCGGGCCAATGTATCCCACCCAGCGTAGCGCACGAAGGCGGAAGCCTTCGGTCCCAGGTCAACTTCCCGCGCGGCGACCGAACTGTTCTCCGCGCGCGCCTCTAGGTTCATTTCTGTGTCCGCTTATGGCCGAAAGCGGACCTTGGAGGGCGTGGGATTAGGGATGCATCGTGGGTAGGGCGGGTGTCCATTTCCAGCCGAAGTAAGACACATGCGGGGAACTAAGGTCGCACCCCGCATCGTCCTGCACATCAAACATCCAGCTTCAGCCAAGCTACCAGTGCCGTGAATGCGGGCGAGGGCTGCCGGCGGTTCGGGTAGTAAAGATGGTAGCCGGGGAAGGGCACGCACCACCTGTCCAGCACAGCCACCAGCCTGCCCTGCGCAATGTGCTCGGCTACCATCGGTTCCGGGGCGTAGGCCAAGCCCAGTCCGTCCAGTGCGGCATTGATGACGTGGGTCATGCTGTTGAAGACCAACGGTCCGTCGCCGCGTACGGTGAACTCCTTGCCCTTCTCTTCGAACTCCCAGGCATAAATGGCGCCGTTTGGGCGATGCCGGATGTGCACGCAGCGGTGTCGGGTGATGTCGGCGGGCTTCCTGGGCTTGGGATGCTTCTGGAAGTAGCCGGGAGATCCAACCACCACCAAGCGCCAATCCGGTCCGACCCTGACAGCGATCATGTCCTTGCTCAGCGCTTCTCCGAGCCGGATGCCGGCGTCGAAGCGCTGCTCCACCACGTTGGTAAAGCCGTAATCCACGTAGAACTCAAGCGTGAT
>NZ_JBBCBJ010000002.1:205057-700534 GCF_037203925.1 Stenotrophomonas sp. CCNWLW57 | reverse complement strand
CTGCCGGCCAGCGGCCGGCACCACCATGCCCGTCTGCCGGAGGGGCCGCCGGCCCCTTCAGCAACACAGTTGCTACAAGGACGTACTTGCGGCGTGTCCCGGCGACCCACCCACACCGCCCCTAAACAGCAAGCAAACGGCAACCTGCTGTTGCTGTTGCTGTTGCTGTTGCGGTTGCCGTTGCTTCAAAGAATCTGTGCAGTAACCGCAACGAAGTGACAGACACTTCCGCCGATCACGAACAGGTGCCAGATCGCGTGGGAGTAAGGGATGGATTCGCGGTGGTAGAAATAGGTGCCCAGCGTGTAGGACAGGCCACCGGCAAACAGCCAGCCCAGTGTCCAGCCGTCGATGTGGGACCACATCGGCTTGATCGCCACCAGCACCATCCAGCCCATCGCGATGTAGATGATGGTGGAGAGCAGCTTGAAGCGGCCGGTGAAGAACAGCTTGAAGATCACCCCCGCCAGTGCCAGCGCCCAGATCGCGGTGAACATGCCCCAGCCCCACGGGCCGCGAAGGCCGATCAGGGTGAATGGAGTATAGGTGCCGGCGATCAGCAGGTAGATCGCGCAGTGGTCGAACACCTTCAGCCGGCCCTTGGCGATCGGGTGCTGGATGGCGTGGTAGAGCGTGGAGGCTGTGTAGAGCAGCAGCAGCGCCACGCCGAACACGATGGCGCTGGCCAGCTGCCAGGCGTCGCCGTAGATGGCGGCCAGGGTGATCAATACCGCGCTGCCGGCGAGCGCGGCGACCGCGCCCAGCCCGTGGGTCAGGGCGCTGGCGATTTCTTCACGTACGGAAGCAACAGAGGTCATGGCGATGATCGTCGCGCGGGGAGGGGGAGCCCGCTCCCCCCTATCATCGCCGGTTTCACCAGGTCAGGCGACCGACACGCTGTGCGCGGCTTCGCGGGTTGCCGCGAAGCGCACGTCCGGCGCGCGTTCCTGCGCCAGCTGCAGGTTGACCCGGGTCGGCGCCAGGTAGACCAGCTGGCCCGCCGCGTCGATGCTGAGGTTGCCCGCATTCTTCTCGCGGAACTCTTCCAGCTTCTTTGCATCGTTGCAGGTCACCCAGCGTGCCGTGGTCACGCTCACCGGCTCGAAGGTCGCCTCCACGCCGTACTCGTCCTTCAGCCGGTAGGCGGCCACGTCGAACTGCAGCACACCCACCGCGCCCAGGATCAGGTCGTTGCTCATCAGCGGGCGGAAGAACTGGGTGGCGCCTTCTTCGGACAGCTGCGCAAGGCCCTTCTGCAGCTGCTTGAGTTTGAGAGGATCGCGCAGGCGCGCGCGACGGAACAGTTCCGGCGCGAAGTTCGGGATGCCGGTGAAGCTCACCGCTTCGCCTTCGGTGAACGTGTCGCCGATGGAAATGGTGCCGTGGTTGTGGATGCCGATGACATCGCCCGGCCATGCTTCAGCGGCGATTTCGCGATCGCTGGCCATGAAGGTCAGCGCGTTGGCCAGCTTCATTTCCTTGCCCGTGCGCACGTGGAAGGTCTTCATGCCCGCTACGAAGCGCCCCGAACAGACCCGCATGAACGCCACGCGGTCACGGTGCTGCGGGTCCATGTTGGCCTGGATCTTGAACACGAAGCCGGTCAGCTTGTTTTCCTGCGGCGCGATCACCCGACCGGTGGTGGCGCGTGCCTGCGGCGACGGCGCGTGCTCGACGAAGAAGTCCAGCAGCGGCTGCACGCCGAAGTTGTTCACGCCCGAACCGAAGAACACCGGCGTCTGCCTGCCGGCCAGGTAGGCGTCAAGATCGAACGCGTGGCTGGCGCCCTGCACCAGTTCCAGCTCGTCGCGCAGCTCGGCCAGCATGCCCGCGCCGATCTTTTCGGCCAGGCCCGGTGAATCGATCGACGGGAAAATGGTCGAATCCTGCCGGGTGAAGTTGCGGCCCTGTTCGTACAGGTGCACTTCGCCGCTGATCAGGTGGACCACGCCCTTCAGGCGCTGGCCCATGCCGATCGGCCAGGTCACCGGCGCGCACTGGATGCCCAGCACGCTTTCCACCTCGTCCAGCAGGTCGATCGGCTCCTTGCCCTCGCGGTCGAGCTTGTTGATGAAGGTCATGATCGGGGTGTCGCGCAGGCGGCACACCTCCATCAGCTTGATCGTGCGCTCTTCCACGCCCTTGGCCACGTCGATCACCATCAGCGCCGAGTCCACCGCGGTAAGCACGCGATAGGTATCCTCGCCGAAGTCGGCGTGGCCGGGGGTGTCGAGCAGGTTGACGATCTTGCCTTCGTACGGGAACTGCATCACCGATGAGGTGACCGAGATGCCGCGCTCCTTTTCCAGCGCCATCCAGTCCGAGGTGGCATGGCGCGCGGCCTTGCGGCCCTTGACCGAGCCGGCCATCTGGATCGCACCGCCGAACAGCAGCAGCTTCTCGGTCAGCGTGGTCTTGCCGGCGTCAGGGTGGGAGATGATGGCGAAGGTGCGGCGGCGCGCAGCTTCGGTAGCGACTTCGGACATGGCGTGACGCGCCCGCCCGGGGCGCTTCTCATGGAGATAAGCCCGCCAGTATACCGGGCCGCCCCGCCCGGCGGGTCAGTGGCTGGCCGCGTCGCCGCCGTCAGCCGCTTCACGCGCGAAGTGCAGCTCGCCCTGGGGGGCCACGATGCGTACCGGAATCGAGCGCAGCTGCATGCCGGCATTGGCCTGGACCACGAAATGCAGGTGTGGGGCGGTGCTGTAGCCGGTGTTGCCGGACACACCGATGCGCTGGCCGGCCTCGACCCGCTGGCCGCTGCGCACCAGTACCCCGTTTTCGCGCAGGTGGGCGTACACGGCCATGCTGCCGTCTTCATGCAGGACACGGATGAAGTTGGCGCGGTCGCGGTCGCGCGCGGGATCCTGCCCGTTGCCGCTGAAGTTGCCCTGCACCTGCATCACCTTGCCCGCGCGGGCAGCAAGCACCGGGGTGCCTTCGGGCAGGGCGAAGTCCACCGCGTCGCGGTTTTCAGCATCGTTGTGGCTGAAACGCCCCTGCGGCGCCTGGCTGACCTGGAACCGTCGCGCATCGAAAGGCAGCTGGTAGGCCACGTCCTGCGGCCGCGCAGCCGGGTCGCCGGGAACCGCGTCCAGCAGCAGGTTCAGGCGTTCGGTATCCGGTGGCAGCTGCAGCCGCGCCACCACCACGCTCGCCGAGCCGGGCAGCACGGTTTGAAGGGGCAGCCCGGGCAGCAGCGCGGCACCTGCGTCCTGGCGCAGGGCGATCTGCACCGGACCGGTGAGGTGGTTGTCGACCCGCGCCTGCCAGTACGCGGCACCCCCTTCGAGCTTCACCGAGGCCAGCGTGCCGCTCCGCGCCCCCTGCGGCGCCTGGTCGGCCGGGCGCACCAATCCCCAGCCGCCGCGCCAGTCCGCTCCACCGTTGGATTCAGCGGCCGGTGCCATCAACGGGCACGCCAGCAGTGTGAGCAGCAGGATCCGGCGCATCAGCGAGCTTCCAGTAAGGGTGCGCGGACTCTACGCAACCGCGTTCGTTCAGGAAAGAGGGGCGGCTGCGGGCTGATGAGAAAAAACTATATCGCTTCATCCAGATGGAAGGATTGACATGCCCGGAATGTGCTGGCATCGTGGCTCCACCATCGAGACCGGCAGAGGGACAGGCCCTTTGAAGCCGGGGCAGCCCGCAGGCGCGAAAGCGACCTGCGTAGGTGCCAAATCCTGCGGGGACCGTGGTGTCTTCCGAAAGATGGTTCGAACCGTGCACCGTGCGTGCGCTTCGAACGCGAGCTCCGCGAAAGCTCGATGGCCGTTTTCCTCTTCGGGATATCGCCATGAGTTTCGCCACCGCCGCCATTGCTTCGGACTCCTTCGCCCCCTTGAGCGTTCCGGTTGATGCCGGGCGCAGCGCCGTTCGCGGCGAGATCGCCGCGATCCTGTCGATGCGCCACGGGGGGGCACGTCCGGTGCGGCTGCGCTACGAACTGGTGGGCCGTGAACAGGCGCCCGTGGTGGTGCTGGCCGGTGGCATTTCCGCACACCGGCATGTGGCCGCCAACGCCGAGTTCCCCGAGAAGGGCTGGGCAGAGGGCCTGGTAGCACCCGGTCGTGCGCTGGATCCGGCCTCGCGCCGCATCCTGGCCTTCGATTTCATCGGTGCCGACGGCGCACTGGACCTGCCGATCGACACCGCCGACCAGGCCGATGCCCTCGCCCTGCTGCTCGATCACCTCGGCATTACCCAGCTGCAGTGCTTCGTGGGCTACTCCTACGGTGCGCTGGTGGGCCAGCAGTTCGCAGTGCGCCACCCGCAGCGGTTGGCCAAACTGGTCGCGGTCAGCGGCGCGCATCGCCCGCATCCCTACGCCGCCGCCTGGCGCGCGCTGCAGCGCCGCGCGGTTGCGCTGGGCCAGCTGCAGTGCGGCGAAAGCCACGGCCTGGCGCTGGCCCGGCAGTTCGCCATGCTCAGCTACCGCACCCCGGAAGAATTTGGCGAGCGCTTCGATGCACCGCCGGAAGTGGTCAACGGGCGTGTCCGCGTGGCGGCCGAAGATTACCTGGATGCCGCCGGCGCGCAGTACGTCGCGCGCACCCCGGTGGAGGCCTACCTGCGCCTGTCCGAATCGATCGACCTGCACCGCATCGACCCCGCCGCGATCAGCGTACCCACCGTCGTGGTGGCCGTAGAAGGCGACCGCCTGGTGCCGCTGGCCGACCTGGTCGGCCTGGTCGAAGGGCTGGGCCCGCGCGGCAGCCTGCGCGTGCTGCGCTCGCCCTATGGCCATGACGCCTTCCTCAAAGAAACCGATCGCATCGACGCGATCCTCGCCACCGCATTCCGTACCCCGGGAGAACACGCATGAGCCAGTCCGCCGGTTCCGAGCCGACCTGTAGCCGAGTCACCGCCGCCGTGCGCGCCGGTATCGATCGCGATACCGCGCACGGGGCGGTGACCCCACCGATCGTGCTGTCGTCGAACTTCAGCTTCGATGGCTTCGGCAACAAGCGCCAGTACGACTACACCCGCAGCGGCAACCCCACCCGTGACCTGCTGGGCGAGGCGCTGGCCGAACTCGAAGGCGGTGCTGGCGGGGTGATCACCTCCACCGGCATGGGCGCGATCAACCTGGTGCTCAATGCGCTGCTGGAACCGGGCGATACCCTGGTGGTGCCACACGACGCATACGGCGGCAGCTGGCGCCTGTTCAACGCGCTGGCGAAAAAGGGCCACTTCCAGCTGGTCACCGCCGACCTGACCGACCCGCGTTCGCTGGCCGACGCGCTGGCGCGGTCGCCCACGCTGGTGTTGATCGAGACTCCGTCCAACCCGCTGCTGCGAATCACCGACCTGCGCTTCGTCATCGATGCCGCGCACCGCGCCGGTGCGAAGGTGGTGGTCGACAACACCTTCCTGTCACCGGCGCTGCAGCAGCCGATCGCCTTCGGCGCCGATGTGGTGCTGCATTCGACCACCAAGTACATCAACGGCCACAGCGATGTGGTCGGTGGCGCCGTGGTGGCGCGCGATCCGGCGCTGCACGAGCAGCTGGTGTGGTGGGCCAACGCGCTGGGCCTGACCGGTTCGCCGTTCGATGCCTTCCTGACCCTGCGCGGCCTGCGGACGCTTGGTGCGCGGCTGCGCGTGCACCAGGAAAACACCGCCGACATCGTGAAGCTGCTGGCCGCCAGCGATGCGGTGGCCAACGTCTACTACCCCGGCCTGGAATCTCATCCCGGCCACGCGATTGCCGCGCGCCAGCAGAGCGGGTTCGGCGCGATGCTGTCTTTCGAACTGGCCTCGTGCCCGGGCGATGACCCGCACGCGGCGGTGCGCGCCTTCGTCGATGGCCTGCGCTGCTTCACCCTTGCCGAATCGCTGGGCGGGGTGGAAAGCCTGGTCGCGCACCCGGCCACCATGACCCACGCGGCGATGACCGCCGAGGCCCGCGCCCATGCGGGGATCAGTGAAGGCCTGCTGCGCCTGTCGGTGGGTATCGAAGCGGCTGAAGACCTGGTCGCGGACCTGCAGGCCGGCCTGGAGCGGGCCCAGGCGGTAATCGACCGCCAGGCGCAGCTGGCCCGGCGCAGGCTGGTGGACGCATGAGCGCGGTACTGCCTTTCGCGCGCCCGGCGCCACGTCGGTTGGCGTTGCTGGGTACGGGCACCGTTGGAACCGCGTTCGTGCAGCGCTACCAGGCGCTCGAGGCACGAGGCGTCGAGTTGCCGCAGTTTTCGTGGCTGGCCAACTCGCGCACGGCACGCGCCTGCGAACAGCAGCCGGCGCAGGCCCTGGCGCGCGCCAACGATGCCGCGCGCACGGTGCCAGCGCTGCAACCCTGGGCCGAAGCCGAAGGTCTGCAACGCGGTGACGTGGTGGTGGACGCCACCGCCAGCGACGATGTGGCCAACTGGCATGAGCAGTGGCTGGCGCGCGGCGTGCACGTGGTGACGGCCAACAAGCTGGGGCAGGGCGCACAGCTGGCGCGTGCACAGGCCATCGCCGGCAGCGGGCTGGACGGTGGTGCGCGTTACGGCGACAGCGCCACGGTTGGCGCAGGGTTGCCGCTGTTGAGCAGCCTGCGCGGGCTGGTGGCCGGCGGCGACCGTATCCACCGGGTGGAAGGCGTGCTGTCGGGGTCGTTGGCGTGGCTGTTCCACCACTACGACGGTCAGCGCCCCTTCTCGGCGTGGGTGCGCGAGGCGGCGGGCGCGGGGTACACCGAGCCGGACCCGCGCGTGGACCTGTCCGGTGAGGACGTGCGCCGCAAACTCCTGATCCTTGCCCGCGCCAGCGGCATCGCGCTGCGCGCCGAACAGGTGGCCGTGAACTCGCTGGTGCCCGATGCACTGGCGGTGCTGCCGACCACCCAGGCGATCGAACAGCTGGCCCTGCTGGACGCGCCGCTGCAGCGGCACTGGGAGCAGGCACGCGCGCAGGGCGGTTGCCTGCGCTTCATCGGCGGCTTCGACCATGACGGCGCCACGGTCGGGCTGCGGATCGTGCCGCTGGACCATCCGCTGGCCGGCGGTGCGCAGACCGACAACCGCGTGGCGATCCACAGCGACCGCTACAACGCGCAGCCGTTGTTGATCCAGGGGCCGGGTGCGGGGGCCGGGATCACCGCCGCCGCCTTGTTGGACGACGTGTTGTCGATCACTCGCCCTTCAACGCCTTCAACAACGCCGCGTTGAACCGCGACGGGTCCTGCACCTGCGGCGAATGTCCCAGGTCGTCGAAGCTCACCAGCGTCGCGCCGGGGATCGCGGCGGCGGCAGCCTTGCCCAGGGCAGGGTAGTCGCCCAGCGCAGCTTTCAATGCAGGCGGGGCCAGGTCACGCCCGATCGCGGTGCGGTCCTTCTGGCCGATGAAGAGCGTGGTCGGCACGCGGATGTTGGCCAGCTCATGCACGACCGGCTGGTTGAACACCATGTCCGAGGTCAGCGCCTGGCTCCAGGCCACGGCCTGCTTGCCGGGGCCGGCATACATTCCGGCCTGCATGCGTGCCCAGTGTTCGAACTCCGGCGTCCACTGGCCGCTGTAGTAGACGTCAAGCTGGTACTTCTTGATGCTGTCGAAACTGGTGTTCAGTTCGTTGGCATACCACGCATCCACACTGCGCCAGGGCACGCCCTTGGCCTTCCAGTCTTCCAGCCCGATCGGATTGACCAGTGCCAGCTGGCGCAGCTGCTGCGGATACATCAGCGCGAACCGCGCGGCCAGCATGCCGCCCATCGAATGGCCGACCAGGTCGACTTTGGTGGTGTCCAGTTTGAGATGCGCCAACAGCGCCTGCGTGTTTGCTGCCAGCTGGCCGAAGGAGTACTGGTAGCGCAGTGGCTTGCTCGATTTGCAGAAGCCGATCTGGTCCGGCGTAATTACCCGGTAGCCGGCGCTGCTCAACGCGGTGATGGCATCACGCCAGGTGCCCGCGCAGAAATTCTTGCCGTGCAACAGCACCACCGTGCCGACCTGGCGGCCGGCAGGCGCCACGTCCAGGTAGGCCATTTCCAGCGGCTGGCGCTGCGAATCGAAGCTGAAGGTCTTGATCGGCCAACCGTAGTCGAAGGCCTGCAGGCGCGCGTCGTAGGTGTCGGCGGCGAACGAGGTCAGGGGCAGGCAGGCAAGCAGGGCGGCGGCCAGGATGCGCATGGCGGTCTCCAGTGGGGGAACCCCGAGGATAACCGCCCACGCGTCTCCGATCAGCACTCGATGACGTTGACCGCGAGCCCGCCGCGGCTGGTTTCCTTGTATTTGTCCTGCATGTCGCGGCCGGTATCGCGCATGGTCTTGATCACCTTGTCCAGCGACACCTTGTGCTTGCCGTCGCCGCGCATGGCCATGCGCGAGGCGTTGATCGCCTTCACCGCGCCCATCGCATTGCGCTCGATGCAGGGAATCTGCACCAGCCCGCCGATCGGGTCGCAGGTCAGGCCCAGGTTGTGTTCCATGCCGATTTCGGCGGCGTTCTCGATCTGGCTGGGATTGCCACCCAGCGCGGCGACCAGGCCGCCGGCGGCCATCGAGCAGGCCACGCCCACTTCGCCCTGGCAGCCGACTTCGGCACCGGAAATCGAGGCGTTTTCCTTGTACAGGATGCCGATCGCGGCCGAGGTGAGCAGGAAATCGAACACGCGCTGTTCGTTGGCACCGGGGCAGAAGCGGTCGAAGTAATGCAGCACCGCCGGCAGCACGCCGGCCGCACCATTGGTCGGCGCGGTGACGACGCGGCCACCAGCCGCGTTCTCTTCGTTGACCGCCAGCGCGTACAGGTTGACCCAGTCCAGCGTGGTGAGCGGGTCGCGCATGGCCGCTTCCGGCTTGGATGAAAGCTCGCGGTACAGCGCCGGGGCGCGGCGCGACACATGCAGGCCACCGGGCAGGGTGCCTTCCTGGCGGATGCCCCGGGCGCAGCATTGCTGCATCGCGTCCCAGATCTCGCGCAGCTGGTCGCGGATCTCGTCTTCGCTGCGCCAGCACTTCTCGTTCTCGAACATCAGCTGGGCAATGCTCAGCCCACTACGTGCGGTCTGCGCCAGCAGCTCGTCGCCGCTCTTGAACGGATAGGGCAGCGGGGTTTCATCGGGCACGATGCGGTCATCGGCCGCGTCGTCCTGGTTGACCACGAAGCCACCGCCCACCGAGTAGTAATCGCGCGTGGCGATCACCTGGTCCTGCGCGTCGTACGCGGTGAAGCGCATGCCATTGGTGTGGTAGGGCAGCTTCTGGCGCTTGTTCAGGCCCAGGTCGCGCTTCTCGTCGAAGGCGATCTCATGGGTGCCCATCAACCGGATGCGCTTGCTGCTGCGGATCCGCTCGAGCGTGCCGGGAATGATGTCCGGATCGATCAGGTTCGGTCGCTGGCCTTCCAGGCCCAGCAGCACGGCCTTGTCAGTGCCATGGCCGCGGCCGGTCAACGCCAGCGAGCCATACACGTCGGCGCGGATGCGCACCACGTCCTGCAGGCAGCCCGGGTCCAGCAGCCAGCGGTGCACGAAGCGTTCGGCGGCCTTCATCGGTCCTACGGTGTGCGAGGAGCTCGGGCCAATGCCGATCTTGAAAACGTCGAACGTGCTGACAGCCATGATTGCCAAACTGCGGGTATCGGATGGAGCACTATTCTATGCTGTCCGGGCCCGCCACCCTGGCTGCAACGCAACATATCGACCTTATGTTCATCCTGTACCAGCGCGACGACTGCCACCTCTGCGACCTGGCCCTTGCGGTCCTGGCCCAGGCCCGGGTCCCCGGGCTCGACAGTGTGTTCATCGATGATGACGCGGCCCTGGAGGCCCGCTATGGCAGCCGGGTGCCGGTGCTGTGCGATGGGCAGGGGCGTGAGCTGGACTGGCCCTTTGATGCGTCCACCCTGTCGGCGTGGATGAGCGGGCAGCGGTAGCGCCGGCCGTTGGCCGGCGCCACGGGAGGGGGGTTACTTCGCCTGCAGCTTGACCACGGTGCTGATCGCGGTGTCGTCCGGGATGTTCCTGGTGTCCTTCCAGTCGTCACCGCCGCCCACGCCGAAGTCCAGGCGCTTGACCGTAGCCTTGCCGGTCAGCACCGGGTTGGGACCGGGCTTCCATTCGAAGGTGAAGGTGACCGGCTTGCTCACCCCGCGCAGTTCCAGCGTGCCATTGGCCACGTACTTGTCGCCGCTCTTGGTGAAGCCTTTGGCGGTGTATCGGGCTGTGGCGAACTTGGCCACATTGAAGAATTCCGCACCCTGCAGTGTCGAATCGCGGTCGCTGTTGCCCGACGTTGCGCCGGCCAGTGGAATGGTCACGTCCAGCGTGCCGGCGGCGGGGTCGACCGGATCGAAGCTGACCTTGGTCGAGAAGCCGGGGAAACTTCCGGTGAACACTTCACCGTCATATTTGGTGGCAAAAACCAACGTGGAGCCGTTGTTGGCGGCCTGCACGTAGTCGGCGGCCAGCACCGGGGCGGTGGCCATCAGGCCGGCCAGCGCGGCAGCCACGGCGGCGGGGGAGGTGAGCTTGATGTTCATCGTCAGTCCTTCTGGGGGGAGGCGAGCCAGCCCTGCGGCAGCATGCGCGCAAGCGTGGCATCGCGTTGGAAAAGGTGGTGGTACAAGGCAGCGCCGGCATGGGCGACCACCACGGCGATCAGCACCCAGAAGCCCCACTCATGGATGGCATGGGAGATGTCGCGCGCGCCCGGGTTGGGCGCGACCAGCTTGGGCACGTCGACCAGCCCGAACCAGCGGAACGGCCGCAGGCCACTGGCCGAATCGTAGACCCAGCCCGACAACGGCAGCGCGAACATCAGCACGTACAGCAGCCAGTGGGTGGCCGAGGCGATGCGTTCCTGCCAGGTCGGGGTGCCGGGTACCGGTTCGGGCGCGCCGGCATACAGGCGCCAGCCCAGGCGCAGCGCCACCAGGGCCAGCACGGTGATGCCCAGCGATTTGTGTGCGGTGTAGACCCAGAAGTACTTCGGGGTGCGTGGCAGTTCGCCCATGGTCAGGCCGACGATGCCGAGCACGAGGATGAGCAGGGCGATCAGCCAGTGCAGTCCCTGGCTGACACTGCCCCAGCGGTCATGGGTGTTTCGGGTCGTCATGGCGAGCGCTTCCGGGCTGGCGAAGTAGAGGGAGTGTCGGAGTCGTCGATCGGTTCCGGAGTTCCCGGCGCGTCGACGGACGGTGTGTCCTGCGGATCGGTGGCATTGCGGTCGCGAAGGGCTTCGGCTTCGATGCGCAGCTGGACCTGGTCGCCGATCATCGACGGCCACGCATCCACCCCGAACGCGCTTCGGCTCAGGGTGGCGGTGGCTGAAAACCCAGCGGTACGGCGGAATGGCGGCATCGGGTGGCGCTTGACCGCGTTGAGCGTGACGTCAAGCGCGACCTCGTGGCTGACCCCGCGCAGGGTCAGTTCACCGATCACCCGCGCATGGGTGGCATCGACCGGTTCGACGCGGGTGGAAACGAACCGGGCCTCGGGATGGCGCTCGGCATCGAGCAGGTTGCGCGCCAGCGCGGCCTTGTTCCATTTGTCATCGCCAAGATCCAGGCGTTGCAGCGGCACGCTGACCGTGAGCGTGGCGCTGCTCCAGTTGTCGGGATCGAAGGCAAGCACGCCTTCGCTGCCCGAGACGGTGCCCAGTGCCTGCGAGAAACCGGCGTGCTCCACCGCGAACAGCACCCGTGTATGCACCGGGTCGAGGCGGTAGGTATCGGGCGCGGCGCTCACCGCCCAGGGGGCGGTACACAACAGCAGGGCAAGGGTCAGGCGCTTGGTCACAGCCGGCTCCGTTCAGGGCTGGGCCGATCATACGCGCTGGTCCGTGATGCCTGGCAGCACCATGGCTGCAACAGATCGTGGTGCGCCCAGCGGCGCGCGACCGGGGCGTTGTGCGGCGCACTGTGTGACAATCCCGGGCAACAGGGAGAACTCGATGGCGTTGAGCGCGCGCGGTTGGCGGGCAGGCATCGTGCTGCTGGCACTGGCGTTGTATGCGGTGCCGTCGGCGTTGTGGGCCGCAGGGACATCGGCAGAGACACCGCGCATGCGCCGCCTCGGCGCCGCCGAAGGCATGCCCTCGCGCATGGTGCTTGCCCTGGCGCAGGACCGGCAGGGCTACATCTGGGCCGCCACCGATGATGGCCTGGCCCGCATCGACGGCGTTGGCCTGCGGGTCTGGCGCAATGAACCCGACGATCCCGGCTCGCTGCCGGGCAACGAGATCGAGACGCTGCTGGTCGATCCGCTGGATCGGGTCTGGGTGGGAAGCAACGGCGTTGGCCTGAGCATGCTCGGGCCTGGCCGCGAACGCTTCGAGCGGTTCCCGGACATCGACCAGCATTGCGAGGGGCAGTTCTGGTCGCTGGCGTATGCGGGCAAGGCCTTGTGGATCGGCACCAACCGCCATGGCATCTGCCGGCGGGAAGAGGACGGGACGCTGGTCCGCTACCAGGCCAACGCGGCCGATCCGACAGCGCTTCCCGACGACACCATCTACAGCCTGCTGTCCGATCCTGCAGGCCATGTCTGGGTGGGTACCGGCAGTGGCGTGGCGCGCTGGGACGGCCGCGGCTTCACCCGGATCGCCCCGGCGGTGCTGGGCGGCAAAAGCGTGTTCCGGTTGACCCGCGACCCCGATGGCACGGTGTGGGCCGGTACCGAGGGTGGGCTGTTCCGGATCAGTCCCGATGGCGACGCGCGCCCGGCACCGTGGAAGGTGGGCGCCGATGTGCGTGCCGCCTCGGTGCTGCATGATCGCAATGGCGGCTACTGGCTGGGCACGGCCGACGGCCTGTATCGCGGCGATGATGCCCAGCTGCGCCTGCTGGCCGGCGATGGCGGCAGCGGATTCCTGACCGAACGCAGCGGCGTGCTGGACATGCTGCAGGACCACGAGGGGGGACTGTGGGTGGCCATGTTGACCCAGGGTCTGGCCTACCTCCCTCCGGACTGGAAGCGTTTCTCCACCTGGTACCAGCTCGATGGAAAACCCCTGGACAGTGCGTACCTGCTCGGGGCAGCTGCGGCAGGCAACGACTATTACGTCGCCGGGGCGCATGGGGTGTACCGGCTGGATGCGGGCGGAAGCCTGCACCAGATAGCCACTGAGAAGCAGATCGGCGTGGGAGCGGTCAGGTCGGTGTTGCCGCGCGCCGATGGTGCGCTCTGGCTCGGTCGGGCCGGAAGGCTGGGGCTGTTCCAGCCAAAGACCGGACAGCTGCGCGAGTGGAAGATCGGAGGCGGCGCGGATGTGCGCCAACGCATTGAGCTGATCCGCGAAGCGCCCAACGGTGATCTGTGGATGTCGATCACCAACTACGGCGTGCAGCGCCGCGACGCGCAGGGCAAGCTGCTCGACGACATCCGCATCGGTGACGGCCGCGGCCTGGTCGATGTGCCGGTGGAGCAGATGCTGTTCGATCCGCGCGGCGGGCTGTGGATCATGGGCGACATGGGCGAGATGGGGCTGCTGCGGTGGCAGAAGGACCGCTTTGAACGCGTGCCCGGCATTGCGCCCGGCAACCTCTTCGACATGGCCTGGGTCAGTGCCGATGAGGTCTGGATGGCGCGCAGTGGCGCACTCGAGCGCTACCGGTGGGACGGGCTCAGCATGACGCTCCGCGAGCGGGTTGGTGCCGCGCAGGGAATGCCGCCGGTGTCGATGGGCGGCATCGCGCTTGGCCGTAACGGCCAGGTCTGGGCCACCACCACGCGTGGCCTGGTGTGCTGGCATTCACGCGAACGTCGGCTGCGGCTGTACGGCGAGAAGGACGGGTTGCCGGATCGGGAATTCAGCGGACGCCCACCCGTGGCCGGTGCCGACGGCCGGGTGCTGGCCGTCACCGCGACCGGGTTGGTGGGTTTCGACCCGGATGCAGCAGACACGCCGCTGCCGCCTTCGCAACTGGTCATCGACAACATCCAGGTACGCCGCGACGATGCCGAAGGCCAGCAGTCGCTGCCGGTCAACGCGCCGCTGGTGCTGGGCCCGGGCGATCGCGATCTGATCATCTCGGCGCGCCTGCTGTCCTATGCCAGCCCGATGGGCAACCGCTACCGCTATCGCGTGTCCGGCTATGACCAGAACTGGGTGATGCAGAACGCCGATGGCGAACGCCTGTTGTCGCGGTTGCCGCCAGGCCAGTACGCCATCGACGTGCAGGCCGCCACCCCGCATGGGGAATGGACACCGTCACGCACGATCACCGTGCAGGTACAGCCACCGTGGTGGCGCAGCAGCTGGGCCGTGCTGGGCTACGTGCTGCTGTGGCTGCTGCTGGTGGCCGCCGTGGCGGCGTTTGCCCGCGCCCGTCTGCGCCGCCGCCAGCAATGGCATCTGACCGTGCACAAGCAGCAGATCGCCGAACAGGCGTCGCAGGCAAAGAGCCGGTTCCTTGCCACG
This sequence comes from Stenotrophomonas sp. CCNWLW57, assembly GCF_037203925.1. Taxonomy (NCBI): domain Bacteria; kingdom Pseudomonadati; phylum Pseudomonadota; class Gammaproteobacteria; order Lysobacterales; family Lysobacteraceae; genus Stenotrophomonas; species Stenotrophomonas sp. CCNWLW57. Next base: position 686,188 of record NZ_JBBCBJ010000002.1, on the reverse strand, counting down.
CTCGGCCATGAGGTGCGTACCCCCATGACCGGCGTGCTGGGCATGAGCGAACTGCTGCTGGCCACGCCACTGGACGAGCTGCAGCGCGGCTACGCCGCGTCCATCCAGCACGCCGGTACCCATCTGCTGCGGCTGGTCAATGACGCGCTGGATCTGGCCCGGATCGAAGCGGGGCGGCTGGAACTGGACATCCGGCCGTTTGACCTGATGTCGATGCTGGCCCAGGTCGAAACGCTCATGGAACCGATGGCACATCATCGCGGGCTGGCCTTCGAGCGCAGCTTCAACCTGCCCGGCCCGGTGCAGGTCAGTGGCGACGAGATGCGCGTGCGCCAGATCCTGATGAACCTGCTGGGCAATGCGATCAAGTTCACTGAACACGGCCATGTCGGTCTGGGCATCGAGCTGGTGCCGGGCGGGAGCGGTATCGAGCTGGAGGTCACCGACACCGGGCCAGGCATCAACCAGGACCAGCAGCAGCGCCTGTTCCACCGTTTCGAACAGGCGGACGGCCCGCGGACGGCGTCCCGCTATGGCGGCAGTGGCCTGGGCCTGGCGATCTGCCAGGAACTGGCCGTGGCCATGGGCGGACGCATCGCCATCGACTCCGCGCCCGGACAGGGTGCCCGCTTCACCGTGCACCTGCCGCTGCCGTGGACCGTGCGCCAGCGGCCCGCTGCGGATGCGCCGCTGCATGGCGCGCCGATTGCCCTGCCACCGTTGCGGATCCTGCTGGTGGAAGATGATGCCACCGTAGCTGATGTCATTGCCGGCCTGCTGCAGGCCCGCGGACACACGGTGGTGCATGCCCTGCACGGCTTGGCGGCGTTGTCGGAAGTGGCTGCCGGACGTTTCGACATCGGCCTGCTTGACCTGGACCTGCCCGCGCTGGATGGCATCGCCATCGCCGGGCAGCTGCGCGCCATGGGCTACGCGCTGCCGCTGATCGCGGTGACGGCGCGCTCGGATGCTTACGCCGAACAGCAGGTCCTGGCGGCCGGGTTCGATGGCTTCCTGCGCAAGCCGGTGACCGGCGACCTGCTGGTGTCAGCGATCGCTGCGGCGTGTGCCATCCGCCGCAGCCCGCCCGGGATGGTGACCTCTCCATAGGCTGCGTATCAGAAATCGGCAAATTCAATTCAAAAATTGATTCACTGCTTTGTGACGTCTTTACGGGAACGCGGATGCGCGCTGGCCGCGATCGCCCTACCGTGGCCGCAATGAGAACGATGATGGCGCGGTAGACGGTGACGCCTCCGCGAGAGGCCCTGCGCGGGCAACCCGTAGCCTTGCTTCTGGCCCTGCTGCTGATGTGGCCGGCAGCAGGCCATGCGGGTGTCGTACATGTGCCATCGCCGCGCCTGCTCGGCATGGCCGACGGCCTGCACGACCCCAACGTTCGCGAAATCGCTGAAGACGCTTCCGGCTACCTGTGGCTGGCGGGCAGCGACGGCCTGATGCGCTTCGACGGCCAGCGGTACCGGCTGTGGCGCCTCGAGGATGGCTTGCCGGATGTCGACCTGCGCACGCTCCACGTGGATGCCCTCGACCGGCTCTGGGTGGGAACGGCGAGTGCCGGGCTGGTCATGATGGGCGCTGATCGTGGTGGGTTCCAGCGGCTCCCCGCATCGGCCCCGTCGGCGCTGCGCCAGGGGCTGCTGCGCCAGGTGCACAGCAGCGGCGACGGCCGGATCTGGGCCATTGGAAGCGACCATCGGCTCTATCGGCGGGCACCACGCGACCCGCAGTGGGCGTTGCAGCCGCTTCCGCAGGAGGCTGGCCCGGTCATGGCACTCGCGCGCGACAGCGCCGGTGCGTTGTGGGTGGCCCAGGCCGCATCGCTTTGGCGATGGGATGGCACACGGCTGGCCCGGATGGCGTTGCCGGCCGGATCCGCAGCGCCGATCCGTTCGCTCTGGGCCGATCCACGCGGGGGAATTGAAGTCACCTCGGCGCATGGCACCTGGGCGACGGGTAGCGCAGCAGGTGCCCACGTTCGGCCGCTCGGGGCACGCAGCGTGCTGCGCAGTGCGGACGGCGTGCTCTGGCAGCAACAAGGCGCGGCGCTGCTGCGGCAGGAAGCCGGCGCCGCGCTGCCGTGGACGCTGCAACCCGCGCCGGGCACCGCGCCGGGGCCGGTGGTGATCCGCCAGGCGCTGGAAGACCGCAACGGTGACCTGTGGTGGGTGAGTGAGCAGCACGGCGTATGGTGGTTGTCGGCCCGCTGGCGGCAGTTCACGGCCTTGCCGGCCACCGCCGACAGTGGGTCGGGAACCGGCAGTCACTACGTACTGGGCCTGGCCGCATCGGGAATGCACCATGCGTGGGTTGCGGGCAGTCGAGGGGACCTGCAGCGCCTTGACCTGCGTACCGGACGCCGCCGTGACGTGCTCCGGTTTCCACACGCCGGCGTCAGCGCGCTCCCGGTGGGCGTGGCCGAAGATGCCCAGGGACGGGTCTGGGTCGCCAGTGCCGACCGGTTGCTGCGCCATGACCCGCAGCGGCGCAGCCAACGCGAATGGGGGCTGGGACTGGGTACGGACCAAGGGCCCGTCCACCTGCAGATATGCGCGAACGGCGATGTCTGGCTCGCGCACCCCGGGGCGATCCAACGGTGGTCGACAGACGGCAAGCGGCTGCACAGTGCGGCACCGCAGCAGGTGGGGCTGAGGCAGGACGTCCTGCTACGGCAGCTGTTGTGCACCCGGGATGGCGAGGTATGGGCCACCGATCCCCAAGGCGTGATGCGCTGGTCTGTTGCACGCGAGCGCTTCGAGCCGGTCCCGGGCGATGGCGACGGGCCCGTGTCGGCCATCGCCGAAGCCGACGATGGCACGCTGTGGGTCAGCCGCCTGGCATCCCTGGAGCAGTACCGTCTGGCGCAGGGACGGTTGCATCGAGTACGCCGCATTGGCGCCGCCGAGGGCTACCCGCAAGTGCGTGCCAACGCACTGGTGGTGGGCGCCGATGGCGTGGCATGGGCCGGGGCCGCGCGCGGCGTGCTGCGGGTGGATCCGCACGCGGGTGAGGTGGGGGTGCTGGACACCGCACAGGGCCTGCCCGTGCAGGAGGTGCTTCCGCAGCGGCTGCTTCGGTTGGGCTCGGGCGCGTTGGTGGCTGGCGTGCGCGAAGGCGGACTGCTGGCGTTCGACCCGCGCGCGCTTCGCGCCCCGGCAACGGTGCCGGTTCTGGTGCTCGATGCAATGAGCCGTCGTCGGCATGGACGGGTGATCCAGGTGCCGATCGCCGCACCGCCGGTGATCCTGGGCACCGGGGACCGCCATGTGCGGGTCGCGGTGAACCTGCTCGGTCGTGGCGATCCTGATCGCATCCAGTACCACTTCCGCCTGCTGGGACACGACCCGGGATGGGTCGACACCGGCCCCGTGGCGCAGCGCCTTTTCACCCGCCTGCCGGCCGGTGAGCACTCCCTGCTGGTGAAGGCGCGGCACGCCGGGGGGCCGTGGTCGGCGGTGCGTCAGCTGCCGTTGCGCGTGGTGCCCCGGTGGTGGGAAACAACAACCGGTCGTATCGCCCTGGCTGCCGCGATCTGCGCAGCGCTGATGGGGGGAGCGCGGCTGCACTACCGCCGGCAGCGGCGACGCGCGCAGCGGCGCCAAGCGCGTGCGCGCCGCCTGCGGGCGGAGCAGGATTCGATGCAGCGCACCCGCTTCCTGGCCGAACTGGGCCGCCGGGTGCGTGCGCCGTTGACGCCGGTACTCGGCTGGAGCGAGCTGCTGCTGCAGTCGCCGTTGTCGCGCGTGCAGCGCGAGCAGGTCGGCAGCCTGCAGCAGGCGGGGCACCACCTCCTGCAGTTGATGGACGATGCGCTGGACCTGGCCGGTATCGAATCAGGCCGCCTGCGGCTGCACCCAGCGCCCTTCGTGCTGGTGGAGGTCATGCGTGAGCTGCATGCGCTGCTGCTGCCGGTGGCGCGGCGCAAGGCATTGCTGCTGCATTGGACCAGCACGTTGCCGGCGGGCGCCTGCTTCCACGGCGACGTGCAGCGCCTGCGCCAGATTCTGCTGAACCTGCTGGGCAACGCCCTCAAGTTCACCGCGCATGGGCAGGTCAGCCTGAGCGCACGCACCGGGCCGGAGGATCGCGGGCTGGTGCTGTGTGTGTCCGACACTGGTCCGGGGATGAGCCCGGCGCAGGTGCGGGGGCTGTTCCAGCGCTTCAGCCAGGTCGAAACGGCAGACACCGCCGCCCACCTTGGCGGCAGCGGGCTGGGACTGGCCATCAGCCGGGACCTGGCACATGCCATGGGCGGGCGCCTGGACGTCGACAGCCAGCGCGGGCGTGGCACCCAGTTCGAGTTGACACTGCCGTGGCCGGCGCTTGCACCCGCCGCGGCGCCCGCCGCGCCGCGCCGCGCCGCGTGCGCTGCCGTGCCATCGCGCGCCTTGCGTGTGATGGTGCTGCTGCCGGCGACCGAACCGGACGCTGTCGAGGTGGTGTGTGCGCTGCTGCGTTCCCAGGGCCACCGGGTGGTGGCGGTCGAGAATGCAGACGCGTGGGTACGCGACGTCGATCCCGGGCCCTGGGATCTCATCGCGGCTGATCCGGACATGCTGGTGGCGGGCGGGCGGCTGAGTGCACGCCTGCCCTGGTTGTGGCCGGGGGTGCGGCGCGTGGCGCTCACGCCACGCGCCGATGCCTGCGCCGAGCGCGATGCACGCGCGGGCGGGTTCGATGGTTTCCTGCGCCTGCCGGTGACCGGGGCGCGGTTGGCTGCCGCCGTGGCGGGCGCATGATCGGCCCCTTGCGGGGCCTGCTGCTGGCGCTGCTGCTGCTTGCGTCATCGGTACGCGCGGCGCCCCCCATGGCGCTGCGCTTCACCACCGCCGACGGGTTGCCGTCCAACGCGGTGCACCAGGTGGTGGAAGACCGCGACGGCTACCTGTGGTTCGCCACCGATGATGGCCTGGCCCGCTTCGATGGCCAGCGCTTCCGGATCTGGCGGATGGAGCAGGGGCTGGCCGACAACCAGTTGCTGTCGATGGCGGCGGATGCGCAGGACCGGTTGTGGATCGGGACGGGGCAGGGCCACCTCATGCGCATGTCGGCCGACCGCAGCCACATCGAGCGCTTCGACAGCGCGCGTTTTCCGGCCCTGGCGGGCGTGGCAATTGGTGTCGTGCTGCCAACGCCGGAGGGCGTGGTGTGGTTCGGTACGCGCGACGCGGGTCTATTCCGGCTGGACACGGGCCACCGGCTGCGTCAATTCCTGCCCACCGTGAACGCGGACGGCCTGCCGGACCGTCGCGTCGACCACCTGGCGTTGGCGGCGGACGGCACGCTCTGGGTGGGAACACCGCGCGGCCTGGCCCGCTGGAGGAACGGTCGCTTCCTGCCGCCGCCCACGATGCTGGCCACTGCGCCGGTCAGCGCGCTGCTGGTGGATGCCGGGCAGCGGCTGTGGGTAGCCGGCGCGGCAGGCCCGTGGCGCGCCTCGGACGAGGGTCGGCTGGAACCGGTGGATGCACCGGCGGGAACGCGCGCGCTGGGCGCGTCGCGCAGCGGCGGTCCGTGGCTGGGCGAGGACGCCCGGGTGTGGAAGAGCGGAGGCACTCAGCGGCCCGGGGTGGGCATCGCACCGTTGGGCAGCGCCGATGTGCCCCGGTTCCGCACGGCCCTGGAAGATCGCCACGGCAGCCTCTGGTTGCTGGGGCGGCATATGGGGGTGTGGCGGCTGCCCCCGCACTGGCAGCATTTCATGTCGCTCGACGCGGCGCCGCAGGAAATGCCGGCGATGAGCGGGGTGCGCCTCGATCCTGACGCGCCGCCGCTGGCGCTGGCCTGCGCAGATGGCAGCCGCTGGCGTCTGGACGGCAAGGGGATCCAACTGCAGCCGCCTGGCGGCACCGAAACCCGGCAGTGGCGCTGGGGTGAGACCGACCAGGCGCCTCCGCCCGGTCCGCTGGCCCTGCATTGCGATACAGGCAACGGCATCTGGTGGGGAGGCCGGCATGGCTTGACGCGGTGGGCTGACGGCCGCTTCCATCCCGTTGCCGGTGTCGAGGGCGAGGTGAGCGCGCTGCACCTGGCCGAGGACGGCGCATTGTGGGTGGCCAGTGCGGGTACGGTGCGGCGCTATCTCATCCAGGACGGCGTGGCCCGGCCCGGCGTGCAGATTGATGCACGCCAGGGACTGCCGTCGCTGCGGTTGGCGTCGCTGGCCAGCGACGCACAGGGCGCGTTGTGGGCCAGCAGCGCGCGTGGCCTGCTGCGTCTTCGCCCCCGCGAGGGCCAGGTGCGGTTGTACACGCGAAGCGAAGGGGTACCCGATGCCGTGTTCAATGCACAGCTGCAGGTCGACGGATCGACCATGCTGGCCGTGGATGCACACGGCCGCAGGGTGCGGTTCGATCCGGTGGGCCTGGCCGCGTGCAGGGGGGAGCCGGCGCTGGTGGTGGAGCGTGTGCAACTGCACCGCGGTGGCCTGCTGCAGGTGCTGCCTTCCAAGGCGGTGCTCCACCTGCAGCCGGACGATCGGGATATCCAGGTCAGCGTCCGCTTGCTGGGCGCTGCGATGCAGGCGCGCCAGCAGTACCGGTTCCGGCTGTGCGGCCTGGACCGGGAATGGATCCGGGTGGGCCGCAGCGGGACCCGCGGCTTCCCGCGACTGCCACCCGGCGAGCACCGCCTGGAGTTCCAGGCACGTTTGCCCGACGGCAGCTGGTCGTCAACCCGGTCATTGCTGCTGCAGGTGGAGCGCAGCGGCTGGCACCACCCGGCGCTGGTGGGCGCCCGGATATCGGCGGGCGCGCTGCTGCTTGGCGGCGGGGCATGGGCGGCGGTACGCCGTGTCGCGCGCGGGCGGCGGGCGCAGGTCTCCGCACAGGGCCTGTCGCTGGCGCTGCGCTCGGCGCAGGCCAAATCGCACTACCTGGCCAACCTCGGCCATGAGGTGCGCACACCGCTTACGGGGATCCTGGGCATGGCCGAACTGCTGCTGTCATCGCCCCTGCATGCGGCCCAGCGGCAGCCGTTGGAACGGATCCTGCGGAGCGGACACGCGCTGCTGGAGCGGGTCAACCACGCATTGGACGAGGCCCGCCTGGAGGCCGGAAGTACCCCCCTGCAGGCGGCCGACTTCGAGGTGGGCGCCGTCCACCGGCAATGGTTGGCACGCCAGCTGCTGCCATCCTGCCGGCGTGGCACCGCGCTGGCCTTGTGCCTGCAGGTGGCGGGCGACGCACGCGCGCACGGCGATGCGCTGCGACTGGGGCAACTGCTCGATGCGGTCACGCGCGTGCTGGGCCGGCACACCGGCGCGGGGCACGTGGTGCTGGAGGTCGCCTGGCGACCCGGGCGCGAGGGGCTGCTGTGGCGGTTCACCGCCGGCGGGCGCGCTGCGTACCCGCCGGGCCGCGGCGCCGGGAGCGCCGCGCCGACGCCGTCCGTCGCGTCCCTGCGCCTCGCGTTGGCCACTGCCGAACGCCTGGCCGGCGCTCTCGGCGGCACCCTGCACGTGCATGCGACGGCCGGCAGGCAATGGCAGGTGCAGGTGGGGATACCCATGCCGGCGGTGGCGCCGCTGCACCGTGGCCGGGTGCTGCTGGTGGACGAGGACGCCGCCGCTGCCCTTGCAGGCGGTGCACTGCTGACCGCGCAGGGCTGGGAGCCGGTGCATGCGGCGCACGCGCTGGCAGGGTTGACCGAACTGGCGGCGGGCCGGTTCGACCTGGTGCTGGTGGACCTGGACCTGTCCGGCATCGATGGGTTGACCCTGATAGGCCTGCTGCCCGGGCGGAACGTGTCCGCTCCGGTGCTGGCGATGAGCCGGCAACCCTCCGCCGGCTTGGCCGGGCGGGTGCGGGCTGCCGGGGGCGCGGGGCTCCTGGCCAAGCCGGTCACGGCCGCGTCGCTGCGCCGCGCACTGCAGCAGGCGGGCGTGCCCTGATGGTTCGTTCCCATCCGGCGAACCGTTTACCATCCATCCCATGACTTGGGCTTTCTGCGACAAGTCCGGCCCCATCTGCACGTCATCGGTTGATCCCGACCCGCTCCAGGAGATTGCTTGGTGTTGCCTACGCGTTGGCTGCTCCTGTTCGGGATGCTGTACATGTGGCCGTGGCTGGTGGCAGCGCAGCCTGTTCCGCCAACGCCGCGCCAGCTGACCGTGTTCGATGGTCTGCCGTCCAATACCGTCAACCGCATGGCCGAAGACGGGTACGGCTACCTGTGGTTGGCCACCAACGATGGCCTGGCCCGGTTCGACGGCCGCAATTACCGGGTCTGGCGCGCCGAGGATGGTCTTCGCGACAACATGGTGTGGAGCGTGCACGTGGATGCGCGCAACCAGTTGTGGATCGGTACCGAGAATGCCGGGCTGGCGATGATGTCGGCCGACCGCCGCGAACTTCGCTTCTTCGACCGTGCCAGCAACCCGGTGATCGGCAGCAATACGATCTGGAGCCTGGCCTCCACCGGTGACGGGGCGCTGTGGTTCGGCACCTACGAAGGCGGCCTGCACCGGCTCGACCGCAATGGCGTGATCACCCGCTTCATGCCGGAACCCGGCAACCGGCGCAGCCTGCCGGCCGCGTCGGTCACGCATATGGCTACCACCCGTGACGGCAGCCTGTGGGTCGGTACCAAGGCGGGACTGGCGCGCTGGACCGGGCGCGACTTCGAGCGGGTGCCCGCGTCGAAGCTGCCCACGCCCCTGGTCAACGGGCTGACCGCCGAGCTGGATGGCAGCCTGTGGATCAGTACCAATGCCGGTACGGTGGTTCGCCGGGCAGACGGCAGCTTCGCCCCGGCGCCCTGGAAGGTGGATGCCGGCGACCAGGTACTGGGCATGATGCTGCGCGACGAGCAGGGCGGCTATTGGCTCGACACCCGGTCGGGTCTCGGGCGTGCCTACCAGGGCCGCTTCCAGCAGGTGCCCCTGTACAGCGCGGTGGCCCGCGGCCAGGTGCGGCCCAACTGGACCGGCGCGTACGAAGACCGCGAAGGCGGAATCTGGCTGGCCAGTACCAACAGTGGCCTGTGGCATCTGCTGCCGCGCTGGTGGCAGTTCTCGGTGCTGTCGCGGCTGGAGGATGACCCGGCCTCGCTTCGCAACGGCTACGTGCTGGGCATGGCCGCTTCGGCCAATGGCGGTGTGTGGGCCGTGGGCACCCATGGCGCACTGGACCGCTTCGATCCGGTCACTGGCAAGGTGGACCAGCACCGGACCTGGGTGGATGGTCCCCAGTGGCTGTTGTCGGTGCTGGAAGACCCGCGTGGCCATGTCTGGATCGGATCGCACGAAGCGCTCCTGCGCTACGACCCGGGTACCGGCTCCCTGCAACGGTGGGGCAGCGATGCCGGTGCCGATGCCGCGATGGAAGGCGACGTGGATGCGCTGGCGCTCTGCGACGGTGGCGGGGTCTGGAGCGCTGCGTCCGGCGGGCTGCAGCAGCGCGGCCTGGACGGCGGCGTGCGGCAGCGGATCGCGGCGGGCACGGGCGGGTTTGCGCCCGGACAGCTGGTGCTGGATCTCATGTGCGGTCCGCAGGACCATCTCTGGGTGGCCACCAACCAGGGCCTGCTGCAGTGGGTGCCCGCGCGTGCGCGGTTCGAGGCAGTGCCCGGCGCGGCAGCTGTCGCCAGTCATGCACTGGCGCCGGCCAACGACGGCTCCATGTGGGTATCGGAAGAAGGCCGCCTTATCCGCTACCGCTGGAACGGGAAGCGGCTCGAGCGCGAGGCCCAGGTCGGGCCGGAAGAAGGCTTCCCGCAGCTGTCGGCGACGGGATTGGTGGTGGACGCCCAGGACATCGTGTGGGCCGCCAGCTCGCGTGGCCTGATCCGCGTCGATCCCAACCAGGGCAGCGTGCGCCAGTACGGCGTGCGCGACGGGCTGCCCAGCCAGGAGTTCCGCCGCGGCACGCTGGTGCGCACGGCCAGCAACCACATTGCCGGCGGCACGCCGGCCGGGGTGGTGCTCTTCGATCCCGACCAGGTGCGACCGGCAACCCGGCGCGCACCGCTGGTGATTGAACGTGTCGAGGTGCGCCGTGGCGAGCGGGTGCTGGACCTGACCCACCTGGCGCCGCTGGAAATCGCCGACGCCGACCGCGACCTTCGCATCGTGGCGCGGCTGCTGTCCTTCGCCGACTCATCGTCCAACAGCTATCGCTACCGCCTGGCCGGCTACGATCCGGATTGGGTGGAAGTGGGGCCGGGCGGCGAACGCGTGTTCTCGCGACTGCCGCCCGGGCGCTATCGACTGGAGGTGCAGGCGCGCTCGGCCGACCTGGTCTGGTCGCGGGTGCAGGTGCTGGAGTTCCGCGTGATGCCGCCCTGGTGGCGCAGCGTATCGGGGCTGCTGGTGATGGCCTCGATCGCCCTGCTGCTCATGAGCCTGTTCGCCTGGTTGTACCGGCGCCGCGTGCAACGCCGCCACGCTTACCAGCTGGCCCTGCACAAGCAGGAACTGGCCGAACAGGCATCGGCCGCCAAGACGCGCTTCCTGGCCAACCTGGGTCATGAAGTGCGCACGCCGATGACTGGTGTGCTGGGCATGAGCGAGCTGCTGCTGGGCTCGCCGTTGAACCCGCAGCAGCGCAGCTACACCGAATCGATCCGGCATGCCGGCGAGCACCTGCTGCACCTGGTGAACGACGCGCTGGACCTGGCGCGGATCGAATCGGGGCGGCTGCAGTTGCAGGCGCAGCCGTTCGCGCTGCAGGGTGTCATTGACGATGCATGCACCCTGATGGCGGCGCTGGCCGAGCAGAAGGGGCTGCGCTTCGTGGTCGACAACGAACTGGCCGCTGGCCTGTGCAGCGTGGGTGATGCGGTGCGGGTCCGGCAGATCCTGCTCAATCTGCTGGGCAACGCGGTGAAGTTCACCAGCAACGGCGAAGTGCGGTTGAAGGTGCGTGCGCTGGCGCCCGCGCGCGGGCTTTACTTCGAAGTCTCCGACACCGGGCCCGGCATCAGCAGCGACCAGCAGCAGCGTCTGTTCCGGCGCTTCGAGCAGGCCGACGGTGCGCGCACCGCTGCGCAATACGGTGGCAGCGGCCTGGGCCTGGCGATCTGCCGCGAGTTGGCGCTGGCCATGCAGGGCCAGATCGGGGTGGAAAGCCAGCTGGGCGTGGGCACGCGTTTCAGCGTGACCCTGCCGCTGCCGCTGCAGATGGCCGACGCCACGGTCGGCAGTGCCGGCGTTGCCGAGGGGCACCCCCTGCCGCCACTGCGCCTGCTGCTGGTCGAGGACGACGACACCGTGGCCAGCGTGATCATCGGCCTGCTGAGCGCGCGCGGACACGAGGTGGTGCACGCCGCGCACGCGCTGGCGGCGCTGCGTGAAGTGAGCGACGCGCCGTTCGACGTGGTGCTGCTGGATCTTGACCTGCCCGGCCTGGGCGGCATGGAACTGGCCGGGCACCTGCGCAACCAGGGCTATGCGATGCCGTTGCTGGCGGTGACGGCGCGGACCGACCCGGGCATCGAACAGCGGGTGCGCGAGGCGGGCTTCCAGGGCTTCCTGCGCAAGCCGGTGACCGGTGACCTGCTGGAGCAGGCGATCGCGCGGGTGGTGGTGGAGGGGCGTGGGTAACAGCAATGGCCGGTGTTGCCGGCCACAACATGTCATCGGACCAACGGTCCGCTGCTACCGGGGTCGCCTATTCGGCGACCTCTTCCACGTCCCGGGGGGAGGGGCGGGTGTCGGGCAGCTGCCAGAAGATGACGGTGGAGGTGAGCGTGATCGCGCCCACGCACACGAACGTAGCGTGCAGTGCAGCGGTGGCGCCGTGCAGGGTGTCCAGGTGCTCGAACGCGGCCAGCAGGCTGCCCGCGGCCGCGGCGCCGAAGCCGGTGGCCAGCATCATCACCATCGACAGCAGGCTGTTGCCCGAGCTGGCGAAATCACGGTCCAGGTCACGCAGGGTCACGGTGTTCATCACGGTGAACTGCAGCGAATTGACCGCGCCGAACACCGCCAGCTGCACCACGCGCAGCCACATCGGCTGGCCGGGCACCATGAAGATGAAACTGGCCATGGCCAACCCGACCAGCACGGTGTTGACCATCAGCACCCGGCGATAGCCGAAACGTTCCACCAGTTTGACCGCGTAGCGCTTGGACAGCATGCCGGCGGCTGCTACGGGAATCATCAACAGCCCGGCGTTCATCGGGCTCATGCCCATGCCCACCTGCAGCAGCAGGGGGATCAGCAACGGCATGGCGCTGCTGCCGATCCGCGAAAACAGGTTGCCGAGGATACCGATGCGGTAGCTGGGCACGTGGAACAGCGCCAGCGAAAACAGCGGCGCGGTGGAGTTGGCCGCATGCAGCCAGTAGCCGACCAGCGCAGCCAGCCCGGCCACGGTCATCAACATCACCAGCGCGTGCGGGGTGGCCATGCCGGAGATGCCATCCAGCGCCAGCGACAGCACCACCATGCCGAACGCCAGCATCAGGTAGCCGGCGATATCGAAGCGGGTACGGTGTTCGGCGTAGTGGTCGGGCATGATCTTCAGCGCGGCCGCGTAGCCGATCACGCCGATGGGCAGGTTGATCAGGAACACCCAGTGCCAGGACGCCACTTCCACCAGCCAGCCGCCCAGGGTGGGGCCGATCAGGGGCCCCACCAGCGCAGGGATGGCGATGAAACTCATGGCGCGCAGGAACTGTTCGCGGGACACCGAGCGCATCACCGCCAGGCGCCCGACCGGCAGCAGCATGGCGCCGCCCACGCCCTGCAGCACGCGGGCGGCAACCAGCTGGTGCAGAGTCTGCGCCAACGCGCAGGCGAGCGAACCGAGGGTGAACAGGATGATCGCCGCCAGGAACGTGCGGCGGGTACCGAAGCGGTCGGCGATCCAGCCGGAGGCGGGAATGAAGGTCGCCACCGCCAGCGCGTAGCTGAACACCACCGACTGCATCTGCAGCGGGCTTTCACCCAGGCTGCGGGCCATGGCGGGCAGGGCGGTGTTGACGATGGTCGAATCCAGCATCTGCATGAAGATCGCCAGCGACACCAGCCACAACAGGGGCCGGAACGAGGCGTAGCTGGGGGTCGTCATCGTGTGCACCTTCATCAACGAGGTGCACATGATCGCACGGGGGGTGTGTATGCCGGGCCGTCAGCGCGCGCTCAACCGGTGCACCGCCTCGACAAGTACCTGCACGTGTTCGGGATTCATGTCCGGCGACATGCCGTGGCCAAGATTGAACACGTGGCCCTCGCGGGAACCGCCATTGCCGCGCGCATAGCTGTCCAGCACCTGCCCGGCGGCACGTTCGATCGCCTCCGGGTTGCCGTACAACGTGGCCGGATCCAGATTGCCCTGCAGCGCCACGCGGCCGCCGGTGCGCGCTGCCGCGTCGGCCAGGTCCAGCGTCCAGTCCACGCCCAGCGCATCGGCGCCGGTGTCGGCCAGGTCGGCCAGGTGCAGGCCGGTACCCTTGCCGAACAGGATCAGCGGGGTGCGCTGGTCACCGTCGCCGCGCTCCAGTTCACGCGCGATGCGGGTCAGGTAGCGCAGTGAGAACTCGCGGTACATGGACGGGCTGAGCACGCCGCCCCAGGTATCGAACACCTGCAGCACCTGCGCGCCGGCCGCGCGCTGGGCAGCCAGGTAGGCAACCACCGCATCGGTCACCACCGACAGCAGCTGGTGCAGTGCGGCCGGCTCGTTCAGTGCCATCGCCTTGATGCGTGCGAAATCCTTGCTGCCGCCGCCTTCGACCATGTAGCAGGCCAGCGTCCACGGGCTGCCGGAGAAACCGATCAGCGGCACGCGGCCGTCCAGCTCACGGCGGATCACGCGCACCGCATCCATCACGTAGCGCAGATCGGTTTCCATGTCCGGCACCGCCAGCCTGGCGATGGCGGCAGTATCGCGGACCGGGTGGCGGAACTTCGGGCCCTCGCCTTCGACGAAGTACAGCTCCAGGCCCATCGCATCGGGAATGGTCAGGATGTCCGAGAACAGGATCGCCGCGTCCAGGTCGAACCGGCGCAGCGGCTGCAGGGTGACTTCGCAGGCGATTTCCGGGTTCTTGGCCATGGCCAGGAAGCTGCCGGCCTTGGCGCGGGTGGCGCGGTATTCGGGCAGGTAGCGGCCAGCCTGGCGCATCAGCCAGACGGGGGTGCAGTCCACCGGTTCGCGGCGCAGGGCGCGCAGCAGGCGATCGTGGCGGGAGGGGCTGGTCACGGGTTGCTTCCTTGGAATCGGGTGGCGCAGGGCCAGGGGGAGGCGGGCCGCTCAGCGCGGCGGCACACCGCTGGTATAGGTGATCTGGTAACCGCGCTTGAGCTCGGTGTCGCGCGCCTTTTCAAACGCGGCTTCTGCCTCGGCCTGTTCCGCGAAGAACTGGCGGTGCAGCTTGGCGTGCCTGCCGACCTGGCCCGACTCGCGCAGCAGCTCCCAGCCGCCGAACAGGTCCGGTTGCAGGGTGAGCTGGAGGTAGCCGGTCGGATCGGTGCCGTTGACAGGTTGCTGCAGGAAGATGCGCATGGCCGCGATTGTAGCCGCGAACCGGCAACACGGCCGTCACCGGCCCGCGGGGCGGGCGCGACAGACGGTCGCGGCTCAGCCGGTGGCCAGCACGCGCAGCACGTCGGCCTCGTCCACGTCGGCCACTACCTCGGCGCGGCCGATGCCCCGCCACAGCACCAGGCGCAGGCGCCCGGCCACGTTCTTCTTGTCCAGCCGCATGCGCGCCAGCAGTGCCTCCGGCGCCAGGCCGGCCGGAATGGCAACCGGCAGCTCGTAGCGCAGCAGCAGCTCGCGCAGGCGGGTGGTGTCGTCGTCGTGGCTCATGCCCAGCTGGGCCGACAGCCGCGCAGCCAGCACCATGCCCACCGCCACCGCTTCGCCATGGTTGAGGTTGTCGTTGCCTGGCGCGCCGTACCCCTGTTCGGTCTCGATCGCATGGCCAAAGGTGTGGCCCAGGTTCAGCAGCGCACGCTCGCCGCGCTCGAGCGGATCGCGCGCGACGATCTCTGCCTTGTGTTCGCAGCTGCGCGCGATGGCCTGGGCCAGCGCCGCATCGTCGCCGGCCAGCAGCGCGGCATGTTCGGCCTGCAGCCACTGGAAGAACAGCGGGTCGCGGATCGCGCCGTACTTGATCACCTCGGCCAGGCCGGCGCGCAGTTCACGCGCCGGCAGGGTGCGCAGCGCGGCGGTATCGGCGATCACCGCGCGCGGCGGGTGGAAGGCGCCCACCAGGTTCTTGCCTTCGGGAATGTCCACCGCGGTCTTGCCGCCGACCGACGAGTCGACCATCGCCAGCAGCGAGGTCGGCAGCTGCACGCAGTCCACCCCGCGCATCCAGCAGGCTGCGGCAAACCCGGCCAGGTCGCCGGCCACGCCGCCGCCCAGGGCCATCACGCACGCATCGCGGGTGGCGCCCAGCGATGCCAGCGCGGTGATCGCCGCGCCGAAGTTGGCCAGCGTCTTGGAGGCTTCGCCAGCCGGCAGCACCAGTTCGCCGATCAGCAGCTGGGCGCGTGCATCCAGCAGTGCCTGCTTGACCCCGGCCAGATACAGCGGGGCGACGGACGAATCGCTGAGCAGCAGCACGTGGCGGCCGCGCACGTGGCGCGCCAGCAGTTCGCCCTGGCCAAGCAGGCCCGGGCCGATATGGATGGTGTAGGGGGTGCCGCCGCCAACGGCAACGGTGCGGGGGGACGCGGTCATGCGGAAGGTTCCAGTCGCTGCCATTGCGAGGCCAGGCGCAGCACCAGCTGCGCGGTTGCCTCGCTGGGCGTGTACAGATCGGTATCGAGGGTGAGGTCGGCCAGGCCCTGGTACAGCGGGTCGCGCAGGCTCGCCATCTCGTGCAGCACCTGCTCGCGGTCGGGCCGCTGCAGCAGGGGGCGGCCGCGGTCGCGCGCCAGCCGCTCCAGCTGGGCCGGCACGCTCACCCGCAGGTAGACCACGAAGCCGCGCAGTGCGATCGCCTCGCGGTTGCCGGCATCGAGCACGGCGCCACCGCCGGTGGAGATCAGCTGCCCCTTCCCGGCCAGCAGCTGCTGCAGCACCTGGCGTTCGTGCTGGCGGAAGCCGGCCTCGCCCGAGTGCTCGAAGATGGTCGGAATACTGGCCCCGGCCGCGTCGACGATGGCCTGGTCGGCATCGACGAATTCCAGCGTGAAGCGCTCGGCCAAGCGGCGGCCGATGCAGGTCTTGCCGGCGCCCATCGGGCCAATCAGGATCAGGTTCGGAGCGGGATTCATTACCCGGAATGCTAACACCTCCGTGTCGCCGCCTTTACGTCCCGGACCCCATGGTGGGCGGTGCGGAATGTCCCGCGCGCAGCCGGAGTACGCCCATGTCAGTGGCCAAAATCATCGAGATCAATGCCTCCTCGCCCACCAGCGTCGAAGACGCAGTCCGCAGCGGCCTCAAGAAAGTGTCCGAAACGGTCAAGGGCATCCAGGGGGCGTGGATCAACGAGACCAAGGTGGTCACCGACGGCCAGGGCAACATCACCGAGTGGCGGGTCAACCTGCGCGTGACCTTCCTGGTCAGCTGACGATCCGGCGCTGTTCATCCAGCACCACCACGCGGTCGGCCAGCGCCGGCAGCGTGCGCAGCGCCTGCCGGCTGACCCGCTCGTAGTACTGCACGAACCGCTCCAGCTGGGCGCGGCTCATGCTGCTGCGCTCGGGCTGGGCGGCCTGCAGGTTCTGCTCCTGCTGCCAGCGCCAGCGCGGCACCACCGCGAAATCCGGCGGCTGCAGGAACCACAGCCGGTCACAGCGCTGCCACAACGCCGGATACTGTCCGGCAAGGGCCTGGTTGCACCAGCGGCGCCAGCGGCCATCGGCGTCGGCCTCACGTTCGAGCGCATTGAGCGGGGTGTCCAGTTCGCTGTCGGCCTGCGCCGGCGTGCCCAGGAACCAGCCCTCGAACACCAGCAGGTCCAGTGATTCGTGACACTGCGGCCATTGCGCCGCCGGCACGCGTTCGTCGGCAAGTTTGTCAAAGCGCGGCAGCGCCACCGGCTGTCGCGCGGTGATCGCCTCCAGCGTGGCATGGGCAAGCGGCAGGTCATGCGTGCCGGGTGGCCCACGGGTCAGCAGCAGCGGGTGCACCTGGCGCGCCAGGCGTTGGCGTTGGGCACGGGTGAGGTAGAAGTCATCGATGGACAATGCCGCCGCGCGCAGCCCGCGTTGCTGGGCCAGGCCCACCACTTGGGCGGCCAGCGTCGATTTGCCGCTGCCCTGCAGGCCGCTGATGGCCAATACTGGCACCGTGGCCGTCACGGCCAACGCATCATCCAGCGCCTGCGCGACCAGTGCATCGGGGAAACCCTTGTTCCGGGGAATGTACGCAGCAACGGGCATGCGGTGACAATAAACCCAAACCGAGCCGCAAAGAAGCCGACCATGACCGATCTCTACGCTGAAGCCCTGTCCACCTTCGCCGCGTTGTACGACGAAGCCAAAGGCAGCGCTGAAATCGAACCCAACGCAATGACCGTGGCCACCGCCACCGCCACCGGCGTCCCCTCGGCGCGAACGGTACTGCTGAAAGCCTTCGATGACCGCGGTTTCGTGTTCTACACGCATCTGGACAGCCACAAGGGCCGCGAGCTGCAGGCCAACCCGCACGCCGCGCTGCTGTTCCTGTGGCGCAGCCTGCGCGAGGCCGGCATCCAGGTGCGCATCGAAGGCACCGTGGAACAGGTCAGCAACGAAGAAGCCGACGCGTACTTTGCCTCGCGTCCGCGCCTGAGCCAGATCGGCGCGTGGGCGTCGCTGCAGTCACGCACGCTGGCCTCGCGCGAGGAATTCGATACGCGCGTGGCCACTGCCGAAGCCAGCTTCGCCGGCCGCGATGTTCCGCGGCCGGACGGCTGGAGCGGGCTGCGGGTGGTGCCGCGCCGGATCGAGTTCTGGTACGGCGCGCAGTTCCGCCTGCACGAGCGCTGGTGCTACGAGATCGATGCCAACGGGCAGTGGTGCAAGCGCCTGCTGTACCCGTAAGCGCTGCTCAACCGACCACCGGCAGGGTCAATGCCCCGATCAGCGACGACATCGCCTTCTGCCGGGTGGTGATGGCCCCGACCGCTTCAAACAGCGCATACAGCTGGGCGCGCCGGGTTTCGGCATCGGCTGCCTGCGTGAACGCGTCCAGCGTGCTGGTGTCGGCATTTTCGCGGCGCGTGGTGGCACCACCGATAGTGGTGGTGGGCTCGCGCTGCAGCCAGTAGCGCGCTTCCAGCGAAGGTACGGAACCGGGGTCGGTGAGCGCTTCGGCCAGCCGGTCCAGGTCGGCACCATGCGAATCCAGCAGCGCGGCCCACGTCTCAGCACGGGGCTGCGTGGCCGAACACAGGGACAGGTAGCGCATCAGCGGGCTGGTCAGCGTGCCTTCGCCCAGCCGGTCGTACCGGGTGAATTGGGTTGCGCGGTTGTGCTCCACACGAATCGTCGGTGCCAGCCCCGGCAGCACCGGCACGGGTACCGTCACGCCCACCGACTGTGCGGTGCCGGTGGCCAGACGCACCGCATGCAGGTGGTTGCCGCGCGCGGACGGGGGGAAGTCTGGATCGGTCTGGAAGGAAGGCCGGAAGAAGCGCACCAGCAGCTGGCTGGTGCCGCTGACCCCAAGGTCGGCCGACAGCGGGGCGACCAATGCTTCGGCTTCGTGCAGGGGCAGCGCGCCCCACTCCGGCAACTGCCGCTCCACCTCGGACAGGATGGTGCCCAACGCGGGCGCGAGATGGGCAGCAACGGTCAGCTCCAGATAGTCGCCATTGCGCAGCGGATCCGGATCCTGGCGCACGTGGCGTGCGACGCCGATCTCTCCGGTGGCGGTCAGCAACGGCAACGATGCAGAGAGCGACAGGCTGCCGCGGGTGGTGGCGATACGCTGGATCTGCTCGCGGAACGCATGCGTCGCCCGGTACACCCACGCGCGGTCGTGCGGCAGCGTGGTGTCATGGATGCGCCGGGCTTCGGACTGCACGCTGCGCTGCAGGCGGGCCCAACCCGCATGCGCTGCCGCTGCGCGGGTGTCGGGTGCCGGCACCGCCTGCAGCCAGGCGAGCGTGTCGAGCAGGGCGATCATCACCGGTTCGGGCGCTGCAGAGCTGCTGCCCCAGTCGCGTGCCAGCGACGCCAGCGGCGCGCGTGCCTGTGCCGGCGCACGCAACGACAGGTCGGCCAGTGCCTGCAGGTGATCGAACGCGGCGCTGACATGTGCCACGGCCTTCTGTCGTTTTTCAATGGTGTCCGGGTCCCGCGGCGACGCCATGACCTCCTGGACGATCTGGAGCGCCTGCGAACGGGGCTGGTTGCCCACCAGATGCGCCACGCGCGCTTCCAGAACGGCGCGGATGCCGGGATCTTTGCTGGCAGGCAGGCCGTCTTCGCCGAG
Source organism: Stenotrophomonas sp. CCNWLW57 (assembly GCF_037203925.1). NCBI lineage: Bacteria > Pseudomonadati > Pseudomonadota > Gammaproteobacteria > Lysobacterales > Lysobacteraceae > Stenotrophomonas > Stenotrophomonas sp. CCNWLW57. Next base: position 666,845 of record NZ_JBBCBJ010000002.1, on the reverse strand, counting down.
CTCGGTGAGCCGGGTCGGCAGCGCCGCCCGCAGTACCGTGCGGTTGGCCGCAGCGGTGGCGCCGAGCTGGCCCAGCCCATAGCCGGCACTGGCGGCCAGCGCGCCGCCATGAGTGGTCATGCCGGCGGTGATCAACAGGCCGCGCTTGCCGAATGCCAGAGGCTGCGCCACGGCCTGCTTGCCGAGCAGGAGCGGCAGCGTCGACTGCAAGGCCATCGCGCGGCTGGTGCGCTCGTCGTAGCGGTCGCGACGTGGCTCGGTCACGCGCTTGAACGCGCGCTGCAGGACGTTGCCGCCCAACCGGCGGGCGACCGATGCATGGGCCAGGCGCAGCACGCGGGTGCGCATCGACATGGAGATGTCCGCATCGCCTTCGGTCGAGTAGCCGCTCAGTCTGCCTTCCACGCCTACCCCGGGAGCGACGCTGGCCTGGACGCTGGCTTCAGCACTTACCGTCGCGCTGCGGATGGTGGCGACCGTGAGGTCGTCGAAGGTGGCCACGCTGGATTCCTGGCGTGCACCGGCCGCCGCGCCGGCATGCACGCCGCTGGGCAACCCTAAGCGCACGCCCAGCATGCCGCCGGTGCCGGCGCTGCGCTGCGAACCCGGCAGCGCGTTGATGCGTTCGCGCTCGGTGTGGCGTGCGATCTGCTCGTGCAGCATCGCCTCGGCGCGTGCTGCGCGGGTCAGGTCGTACAGCGCCGCTCGCAGTGCCTTCTGCCGTTCGGGGACATGGCGGCCGTTGGGCAGGCGCTTGATCGCACGCAGCAGCGCGCTGCTCTGCTTGCGGGCCAACGGCTCGCGTGGGTCCAGGTCCAGCACCTCCAGTGCGTTGGCAACATCCGCAGGCGCTTCGGCGCGGCACTGCGCCAGCAGGGCATGGATCTGGCCGCTGAGCACCACCAGTGCATGCTCGGTGGGGCCGGGGGCGCTGGGTGCATCGTCCCGCGCCTGGTCGGTGTTGGACGCTGACGCGGGCATCCGCGATACGCGGACGGGGGCGGGCTGCGGCCGGTTCGCGTGGTTGCTGATACCAGTCAGCGGGATGGCCCGGGTCGGGCCCGCCGCGGCATCGCGCGGCCTGCGCAGGGCCAGCGCGGTGGTGCGGGCGACGAGGGTGGAAAGGGGCCTGGCGTGGGTGGCTGGGAACATGCACTGTCCTCGGTGGTGGGCGGATCCTCGCTCTGGAACCTAGCCGTGCGGCGGGCCGTTGGACATTGCCGTGATCGCAGACAGTTCACCCGGTGTTTCCGTTGATGAACCTCCTGCGCGGGCCATCGAAACTTTCTTCCTCTTGACCTCATCGATGGCGTGTATCGGTCCGCGTGCGGCGGAATCGGGCGGGAAGGCCTGGTATGGCGGGAAATCCGGGCTTCAAACCGCCCGACGCGCCCTGCGCGGTGATGTCGCGGCCGGACGCATGCCATCACCCTCCATGTCCCGCGCTGTCAGTTCCTGCCCGTGCAGCAGACGAAATGATGAACATGTCGCACAACCGGATATCCGCATTTGGCTTTAGGAGTTTCCCTAATGCGTTGTCGGTTAAAGCCTGCTCTGCGTATCAGGGATGTCGTTGCAGGCGCGGGATGCGCAAAGCGCGGTCAGCGGCGTTCGTCAACGGGGTGCCGCAGCCAACGCCACAGCGTCGTGCGCGATACGCCCAGCTGTGCGGCCAGCTGCTCCCGGTTGCCCTGATGTTCGATCAGCCACTGTTGCAGGGTTGCTGGCGAGGGGCGTGCGGGCGCAGGTCCGGCATGCAACGTGGCGCTGTCGGGCACGACAGCGCCGCCCGTGGCCGGCAGCAGTTCGGGCAGCCACGACTGCAGCTGTGCCAGGCCCAATGCCCCCTGGTCGATCCGCCAATGGATGCGCAGGCGGTCAACCAGGTTGCGCAGTTCGCGCACGTTGCCCGGCCAGGCATACCCGCACAGGCGCTCGGTGGCGGCTGCATCCAGCGGCGACGGGCGCTGGCCCAACTGCCGGAAGAAGTGCTCCAGCAGCATCGGCACGTCCTGCGGGCGCTCGCGCAGGGTAGGCAGTGCGATCCGCAGCGCGGCCAGGCGGTAGTAGAGGTCGCGCCGGAAGCGCTGCGCGTCCACCAGCGATTCCAGCGTCTGCAGGGTGGCCGCCACCACGCGCACATCCACCGGGGTGGGTTCGGTCGCACCCACCCGCAGCACTTCGCGCTCTTCCAGGACCCGCAACAGACGCGTCTGCAGCGGCAACGGCAGCTCGCCGATTTCGTCCAGGAACAACGTGCCGCCATCGGCAGCTTCCACCAGGCCGACCCGCCCACCACGCCGTGCGCCGGTGAAGGCGCCTTCGGTGTAGCCGAACAGTTCGGCTTCCAGCAGCGACTCACTGATTGCCCCGCAGTTGAGCGCCACGAAGCGGCCGCCGCGGCCACTGGCGGCGTGCAGCTGCCGGGCGACCAGTTCCTTGCCGGTGCCGGTGGCGCCGGTGACCAGCACGGTGCTGTCGTGCGGGGCATACAAGGCAATGCGCTCGCGCACCTGCTGCATCGAAGGGCTTTCGCCGAGCAGGCGATGCTCGGTGGGGCGTGAGCGGGCAGGGGCACGCTGGCGCGGTGCGGCCACGCCGGAGCGGGCCAGGGTCTGGGTCAGTTCCAGCGCGTGTTCGAAGGCCTGGCGCACCGAATCGGCCGAGTACAACAGCACGCCGGGCAGGCCGACGCGTTCGGCGTGGTCGATGGCCATGCCGGTGCCGACGATCACCTCGATGCCGTTGGCACGCATGTCGGCGATGCAGTCGCGCGCATCTTCGCGGGTGACGAAGCGGCGGTGTTCGATATCCAGCCCGAAGCTGTGCTGGAAGCTGCCGAAACTGGGCACGTCGGTGGCGTGGGTGACCAGCCCGATCCTGGGGGCGATCCGCCGCGCCCGCGCCAGTGCTTCCATCAGGTCGAAGCCGTTGGCCTGGATCGGTACCAGCGGGACCTCCAGGCGGCTGCGCAGGTAGGCCGCGTTGGAGCCGCCCGCAATCACCACATCGCAATGCTCGCGGCGCAGACGCTGGCCGATCACGTCCACCGCCTCTTCAAAGCCGAGATTGATGGGGACGATGCGCGCGCGGCGGTCGAACTCCGGGATGACGTCGCCGAGCAGGCCGGTCAGGCGCGACACGCTCACCGTCCAGATCACCGGCAGGGCACCGGGGTCCAGGTCGGGCAGGCGAGGGCGGGGCAGGCGGATCGACATCGTCGGGCACCGTGTTTCAGTTACATCCATGTTACATCCGTTTCAATGTTTCAAAGTGAAACAAGCCGGGGCGGCAGCCAAGCGAGTGGAATCAATCACTTGCGAGTTGGCACGCACCTTGCGCCTGTTACCCGTCAACCACGATGGAATGTTGCCCATGAGCACCCCAGTTTCCTCCGCCGGCGCCCGTTTCCGCGCCGCGCTGGCCGCCGAATCGCCGCTGCAGGTGATCGGGGCGATCAACGCCAACCACGCCCTGCTGGCGCAGCGCGCCGGTTACCGTGCCATCTACCTGTCCGGCGGCGGCGTCGCGGCCGGCTCGCTGGGCCTGCCCGACCTTGGCATCAACACCTTGGAAGATGTGCTGATCGACGTGCGCCGCATCACCGATGTGTGCGACCTGCCGCTGATGGTCGATATCGACACCGGCTTTGGCCCGAGCGCGTTTAACATCGCGCGCACGGTCAAATCGCTGATCAAGGCCGGCGCAGCCGCCTGCCATATCGAAGACCAGGTCGGCGCCAAGCGCTGCGGGCATCGGCCGGGCAAGGAAATCGTCACCCAGGGCGAGATGGTGGACCGGGTCAAGGCGGCCGCCGATGCGAAGACCGATCCGGACTTCTTCCTGATCGCGCGCACCGACGCCATCCAGGTGGACGGCGTGGATGCGGCGATCGAGCGCGCCATCGCCTGCGTGGAGGCCGGTGCCGACGGCATCTTCGCCGAGGCCGCCTACGACCTGGCCACCTACCGCCGCTTCGTGGACGCAGTGAAGGTGCCGGTACTGGCCAACATCACCGAATTCGGCAAGACCCCGCTGTTCAGCCGCGATGAACTGGCCTCTGCCGGCGTGGCCATCCAGCTGTTCCCGCTGTCGGCGTTCCGTGCGGCCAACAAGGCTGCCGAGAACGTGTATGAGACCATTCGCCGCGACGGCCACCAGAAGAACGTGGTGGACAGCATGCAGACGCGCGAGGAACTGTACGACCGTATCGGCTACCACGCCTTCGAGCAGCAGCTCGATGCGCTGTTCGCCGCCAAGAAGTAACGTCGCACCATTGTTTTCTGGAGGGATCATGAGCGAAGCAACCACCGCCCCCGGCTTCAAGCCGAAGAAGTCCGTCGCCCTGTCGGGCACCGCCGCCGGCAACACTGCCCTGTGCACCGTCGGCCGCAGCGGCAACGACCTGCATTACCGCGGCTATGACATCCTGGACCTGGCCAACACCAGCGAGTTCGAGGAAATCGCCCACCTGTTGGTGCACGGCAAGCTGCCCACCCGCGCCGAGCTGGTCGCCTACAAGGCCAAGCTGAAGTCGCTGCGCGGCATCCCGGCCGCGGTCAAGGCCGCGCTGGAAGAACTGCCGCCGTCGGCGCACCCGATGGACGTGATGCGCACCGGCGTTTCCGTGCTGGGCTGCGTGTCGCCGGAAAAAGACGACCACAACCACCCTGGTGCCCGCGACATCGCCGACAAGCTGATGGCCTGCCTGGGCTCGATGCTGCTGTACTGGTACCACTGGAGCCACAACGGCCGCGCGATCGACGTGGAAACCGACGACGATTCCATCGGTGGCCACTTCCTGCACCTGCTGCACGGCGAGAAGCCGCAGGATTCGTGGGTGAAGGCGATGCACACGTCGCTGATCCTGTACGCCGAGCACGAGTTCAACGCCTCGACGTTCACCTGCCGCGTCATCGCCGGCACCGGCAGCGACATGTACAGCTGCATCACCGGCGGCATCGGCGCGCTGCGCGGGCCGAAGCACGGCGGCGCCAATGAAGTGGCGTTCGAAGTGCAGAAGCGCTACGACTCCCCGGACGAAGCCGAGGCCGACATCAAGGCCCGCGTCGAGCGCAAGGAAGTGGTGATCGGCTTCGGCCATCCGGTCTACACCGTCAGTGATCCGCGCAACAACGTGATCAAGGACGTGGCCCGCGAGCTGTCCAGCGAGCAGCAGAACCTGAAGATGTACGACATCGCCGAGCGCCTGGAATCGGTGATGTGGGACATCAAGAAGATGTTCCCGAACCTGGACTGGTTCAGCGCCGTCAGCTATCACATGATGGGCGTGCCGACCGCGATGTTCACCCCGTTGTTCGTGATCGCCCGTACCTCGGGCTGGAGCGCACACGTGATCGAACAGCGCATCGACGGCAAGATCATCCGCCCCAGCGCCAACTACACCGGCCCGGAAGACCAGGCCTTCGTGCCGATCGACCAGCGCCGCTGAACGAAGGGCCGGCCCACGGGCCGGCCTTTCCGCATTTCCCGCACGGCCCGCCAAACAGAAGCAGCTACCGCCAGCCATGAACACTGATTACCGCAAGACCCTGCCCGGCACCGCGCTGGACTATTTCGATACCCGCGCCGCAGTCGATGCGATTGCCCCGGGTGCCTATGCCACGCTGCCGTACACCTCGCGCGTGCTGGCCGAAAACCTGGTGCGTCGCTGTGACCCGGCCACCCTGGAGGCCTCGCTGCGGCAGCTGATCGAGCGCCGCCAGGACCTGGATTTCCCGTGGTATCCGGCGCGCGTGGTGTGCCATGACATCCTCGGCCAGACCGCGCTGGTCGACCTGGCCGGCCTGCGCGATGCCATTGCCGACGCCGGTGGCGACCCGGCCCAGATCAACCCGGTGGTACCCACCCAGCTGATCGTGGATCACTCGCTGGCGGTGGAATACCCGGGCTTCGACAAGGCCGCGTTCGAGAAGAACCGCGCCGTCGAGGACCGCCGCAACGAAGACCGCTTCCACTTCATCAACTGGACCAAGAAGGCGTTCAAGAACGTCGATGTGATTCCGCCCGGCAACGGGATCATGCACCAGATCAACCTGGAGAAGATGTCGCCGGTGATCCAGGTGCGCGATGGCGTGGCCTTCCCCGATACCTGCGTGGGCACCGACAGCCACACCCCGCACGTGGACGCGCTGGGCGTGATCGCCATCGGCGTCGGCGGCCTGGAAGCGGAGAACGTCATGCTCGGCCGCGCCTCGTGGATGCGTCTGCCGGACATCATTGGTGTCGAGCTGACCGGTCGCCCGCAGCCGGGCATTACCTGTACCGACCTGGTGCTGGCGCTGACCGAGTTCCTGCGCAAGGAGCGCGTGGTGGGGGCGTGGATCGAGTTCTACGGTGAAGGCGCCACCGCGCTGACCATCGGCGACCGCGCCACTATTTCCAACATGACCCCCGAGTTCGGCGCCACGGCGGCGATGTTCTCGATTGACCAGCAGACCTTGGACTACCTGCGCCTGACCGGCCGCGAAGAGACCCAGGTGAAGCTGGTGGAAACTTACGCCAAGGTGACCGGTCTGTGGTCGGACGACCTGGGCCAGGTGCGCTACGAGCGCGTGCTGAAGTTCGACCTGTCCAGCGTGGTGCGCAACATGGCCGGCCCGTCCAACCCGCACAAGCGGGTGGCCACCAGCGAACTGGCCGCGCGCGGCATTGCCGACGAAGCCAAGCTGGCCTCCGGCAAGCTCGAGCAGGAGCAGGGCCTGATGCCTGACGGCGCGGTGATCATCGCCGCCATTACCAGCTGCACCAACACCAGCAACCCGCGCAACGTGATTGCCGCCGCGTTGCTGGCGCGCAACGCCAACCGTGCCGGGCTGAGCCGCAAGCCGTGGGTGAAGAGCTCGCTGGCGCCTGGTTCCAAGGCCGTCCAGCTGTACCTGGAAGAGGCCGGCCTGATCGGCGACCTGGAACAGATGGGCTTCGGCATCGTCGGCTTTGCCTGCACCACCTGCAACGGCATGAGCGGTGCGCTGGATCCGAAGATCCAGCAGGAAGTGATCGACCGCGACCTGTACGCCACCGCCGTGCTGTCGGGCAACCGCAACTTCGACGGGCGCATCCATCCGTATGCCAAGCAGGCCTTCCTGGCCTCGCCGCCGCTGGTGGTGGCCTACGCCATTGCCGGCACGGTGCGCTTCGACATCGAGAAGGACGCGCTGGGCTTCCGCGACGACGGCAGCGCGATCACCCTGAAGGACCTGTGGCCGAGCGATGCCGAGATCGACGCGGTGGTGGCTGCCAGCGTCAAGCCGGAACAGTTCCGCCAGGTCTATGAGCCGATGTTCACCTTCAAGGTCGAACACGGTGCGCCGATCAGCCCGCTGTACGACTGGCGCCCGCAGAGCACCTACATCCGCCGCCCGCCGTACTGGGAGGGCGCGTTGGCCGGCGAGCGCGGGCTGACCGGGATGCGTGCACTGGCGGTGCTCGGCGACAACATCACCACCGACCACCTGTCGCCGTCCAACGCGATCCTGGCCAGCAGCGCCGCCGGTGAGTACCTGGCGAAGATGGGCCTGCCCGAGGAGGACTTCAATTCCTACGCCACCCATCGCGGCGACCATCTCACCGCGCAGCGTGCCACCTTCGCCAACCCGAAGCTGATCAATGAAATGGCCGTGGTCGACGGCCAGGTCAAGCAGGGTTCGCTGGCGCGCATCGAACCGGAAGGCAAGGTCACCCGCATGTGGGAGGCGATCGAAACCTACATGGAGCGCAAGCAGCCGTTGATCATCATCGCCGGCGCCGATTACGGCCAGGGCAGCTCGCGCGACTGGGCCGCCAAGGGCGTGCGCCTGGCCGGCGTGGAAGCCATCGCCGCCGAGGGTTTCGAACGCATCCATCGCACCAACCTGATCGGCATGGGCGTACTCCCGCTGGAGTTCAAGCCGGGCGTGAACCGGCTGTCGCTGGGTATCGACGGTACCGAAACCTTCGACGTGGTCGGTGAGCGCGTGCCGCGCGCCGAACTGACCCTGGTGATCAACCGCCGTGACGGCGAACAGCTGCGGGTGCCGGTCACCTGCCGCCTGGACACCGCGGAAGAAGTCTCGATCTACGAAGCGGGCGGGGTATTGCAGCGTTTTGCGCAGGACTTCCTCGAATCCTCGCAGGTGGCGTGAAATCCTGTCTGTCCTACTGAATATGAAGGATGAATGGGGGTGCGCTTGCAGCCATGGGGCTGTAGGCGCACCATTCATGGCAAGAATTGCCATAGGAGGCCCCCATGGCCACGATGAACATCTCGCTCAGTGACCCGCTCAAGCAGTTTGTCGACGAAGAAGTCAGCGAAGGCGGCTACTCCAGTACCTCCGACTACGTGCGTGACCTGATCCGCCAGCGTCAGCGGAGCAAATCGGAAGACCTGCTCCGCAAGTTGGTTGCAGAGGGCCTTGCCTCAGGAACCGCAGAGCCGCTGGAAGCCGATCATTTCAATCGCATGCGTGAACGGGCCAAGGAGCGCAGCGGGAAATGAAGCCCTCCCGTTGGTATCCACGCGCGCTCCAGGACGCCGACGAGGCGGCCCAGTGGTTCGCCGGCGCAGGCGGAACGGCGCTGGAACTGGCTTTCATCGACGCCCTTCAGGCAGCCGTTGAACTGTTGGAGCGGCACCCGGAAGCAGGCTCAACCCGACACGATGGTGTCCTGGACCTTCCTGAAGGATCGCTGCGCTTCCTTCCCATTCGTCGTTTTGATGACTACCTCATCTACTACATAGCGTTGGCCGACCACATCCGTGTCGTCAGGATCTGGAATGCACGTCGTGGCCTTGATGCCCTATTGGATACCCAATGACCTATCTTCCCCAACTCCGCATTCCCGCCACCTACATGCGCGGTGGCACCAGCAAGGGTGTGTTCTTCCGCCAGCAGGACCTGCCGTTTGCCGCGCAGGTCCCAGGTCCGGCGCGTGATGCGCTGCTGATGCGCGTGATCGGTTCGCCCGATCCCTATGGCAAGCACACCGACGGCATGGGCGGGGCGACGTCCAGCACCAGCAAGTGCGTGATCATCTCGGCGCCATCGGTGCCCGACCATGATGTGGATTACCTCTACGGGCAGGTCTCGATCGACACCGCGTTCGTGGACTGGAGCGGCAACTGCGGCAACCTCAGTACCGCCGTGGGACCGTTCGCGATCAGCAACGGTTTCATCGATCCGACCCGCGTTCCGCGCAATGGCATCTGCACGGTGCGGATCTGGCAGGCCAACATCGGCAAGACCATCCTGGCCCACGTGCCGGTGGTAGACGGGCAGGTGCAGGAGATCGGCGACTTCGAACTGGACGGGGTGACCTTCCCGGCCGCTGAGATCGCGCTGGAGTTCCTCGATCCGTCCGACGATGGCGAAGGCGAGGGCGGTTCTATGTTTCCCACCGGCAACCTGGTCGACACGCTGGACGTGCCCGGCGTGGGCAGCTTCCAGGTGACGATGATCACCGCTGGCATTCCCACCATCTTCCTCAACGCGGCGGACCTGGGCTACACCGGTACGGAGCTGCAGCCGGCGATCAACGAGGACAAGGCCGCGCTGGCCCGGTTCGAGGCGATCCGCGCACACGGCGCAGTGCGCATGGGCCTGATCGACAGCATCGACCAGGCTGCGACCCGCCAGCACACGCCCAAGGTTGCGTTCGTCGCCCCGGCGCAGGACTACGTGTCCTCCAGTGGCAGGCAGATCGCGGCGGGCGACATCGACCTGCACGCCCGCGCGCTGTCGATGGGCAAGCTGCACCACGCCATGATGGGCACCGCGGCGGTAGCCATCGGCACGGCTGCCGCCATTCCGGGCACGCTGGTGAACCTGGCGGCTGGCGGGGGCGAGCGCGGTGCGGTCACCTTCGGACATCCGTCGGGAACCCTGCGTGTGGGCGCGGAGGCGGCGCAGGTCGATGGCCAGTGGACCGTAACCAAGGCGATCATGAGTCGCAGCGCACGGGTGCTGATGGAAGGCGCGGTAAGGGTCCCGGCCGGGACCGTCTGACCGCCCCGTACGCACCACCTGGCACACGCCATGCGTGTCCAGGCAGCCCGTAACGCCCGGGTGCATAATGAAGCCCTTGTTCAAGGAGCGACATATGGCAACGGTCGGGCGGTGGGGCTGGAAGGGAATCCTGGGGATGGCGCTGGTCGCCGGCCTGGCACTGGGGATCGGCGGCTGCAAGCGCAACGACAGCGGCCAGCTGCCGACGCCGTCGGGTGCGCCGATTGCCGCCAAGGCCGAGGCCGTCAGCGAGTTCACCCTGGTACGCGCCTTCCCCGACCAGAAGAGTGATGGTCTGTCGCTGGCCCTCGAGTTCTCGCGGCCGCTGGTCGGCACCCAGGACTTCGACAAGCTGGTCCGCTTCGGCGAAAAGGTCGGCACCGAGGACAGCAGCTGGACCCTGTCCGACGACGGCAAGACCCTGCGCTACCCGTTCGTCGAGGCGGCCAAGGAGTACACCCTGATCGTCTCGCCGGACCTGCTGGCCGCCGACGGCAGCCGGATCGGCAAGGAACTGCGCCAGAAGGTCTTCAGCGGTGAGCTCAAGCCGGTGGCCGGCTTCGCCTCGCAGGGCAGCGTGCTGCCGGCGCGCGAAAGCCGCGGCCTGCCGGTGGTGTCGGTCAACGTGAAGGAAGTGGACGTGGAGTTCCTGCGCGTGCGCGACAAGGAACTGTCCAGCTTCTTCAGCCAGTACCAGCGCGGCGGCCGCCGTGGCAGCTGGGAGCTGGACAGCGAATACGGCGACAAGACCCCGATGTCGCAGCTGGCCGAGCCGGTCTACGTCAACCGCTTCGTGCTGGGCGGCAAGCAGAACGAGCGCGTGCTGACCTACCTCCCCACCCAGGACATCAAGGAACTGCAGGAGCCGGGCCTGTACTTCGCGGTGATGAAGCGCAGCGGCTCGTTCGACAGCGAGTTCGACACCGCCTTCTTCACCGTCAGCGACATCGGCCTGCACACCCGCGCCTACAAGGACACCCTGTTCGTGCACACCGCCTCGCTGCAGAGCGGCGCGGCGCTGAAGAAGATCGACCTGCGCATCATCGACGCGAAGGGCGAGGTGGTGCTCAAGGGCAGTACCGACGGCAACGGCAACGCGCTGCTCAACTACACCCTGGATGCGGGCCATGTGCTGATTGCCAGCAGCGGTGCGGATACCTCGATGCTGCCGTTCAACCAGCCGGCGCTGGACCTGAGCGAGTTTGCCGTGGCCGGCCGCGACAACGCGTGGTTCGACGTGTTCGCCTGGTCCGGTCGCGACCTGTACCGCCCCGGCGAAACCGTGCGCATTTCCGCGCTGCTGCGCGACAACGACGGTAAGCCGGTCAGCGGCCCTGGCAAGGGCGGGCAGCCGGTGTTCCTGCGCCTGAAGCAGCCTGACGGCAAGACCTTCCGCGAAACCCGCCTGCAACCGGGCGAGCAGGGCTACCTGAGCTTCGAACAGACCATCCCGGTGGAAGCGCCGACCGGGCGCTGGCAGGTGGAGTTCCGCACCAACCCGGCCAGCAAGGAGGCGATCCAGGGCATGACCCTGCGCATCGAGGAGTTCCTGCCCGAGCGCATGAAGCTGGACCTGGACAGCCCGCAGAAGACCCTCAAACCGGGCGAGCCGCTCAAGCTGCAGGCCGATGCGGCCTACCTGTACGGTGCGCCGGCCGATGGCAACCGCTTCACCGCGCGCCTGGCGGTGGCGGCCGAGCAGTCGCCGGTGGACTCGCTGCCGGGCTACTTCTTCGGCGACCCGACCCTGGAGCTGCCGCGCGAGGCGCGCGATGTGATCGATACCGAGTTCCCCGCCGACGGCACGCTGCGCCAGGACGTGGAGCTGCCGGCCGAGGTCAAGGCCAGCGCGCCGGTGGCGGTGGTGCTGTCGGGCAGCGTGTATGAAACCGGCGGGCGCACGGTCAGCCGCACCCTGAAGCGGGTGCTGTGGCCGGCCCCGGTGCTGGTCGGCGTGCGCCCGCTGTTCAACCCCGATGACGGCGCCGATGCGAACAGCAACGCGCGCTTTGAAGTCCTGCGCGTGGATGCGGCCGGCAAGCCACAGCCCGGCAAGGGCCTGAAGGTCACCCTGGTGCGCGAGCTGCGTGATTACCACTGGACCTTCAACGACAACCGTTGGGATTACGACTTCAGCCGCCGCTTCGAAAACAAGGAAAGCCGCACCCTGGACGCCGGCAGCGCGGCGGTGGGCGTGGACTTCCCGGTGGAATGGGGCGAGTACCGCCTGGATGTGTTCGACCCGGCCACCGGGCTGACCAGCCGTTACCCGTTCCACGCCGGCTGGAGCTGGAACGACGAAAACCGCGGCCTGGATGCACGCCCGGACAAGATCAAGCTGGGCCTGGACAAGACCGGCTACAAGGCCGGCGACAAGGTCCGCGTCACCGTCACCCCGCCGCACGCCGGCAAGGGCTTGCTGATGGTTGAAAGCGACAAGATGCTGTACGTGCAGGAGATCGACGCCAAGCCGGGCAGCACCTTCGACATTCCGGTCACCGCCGAGTGGGAGCGCCACGATGTCTACATCACCGCGCTGGTGTTCCGCGGTGGCAGTGCGCCGAGCAAGATCACCCCGGCCCGCGCGGTCGGCGTGGTGCACGTGCCGATGGACCGCAAGGCACGCCAGATCGCGGTCGGCCTGTCCGCCCCCAAGCAGATGCGGCCGGAGCAGACCCTGCCGGTGACGGTGAGCGCGCCGCAGCTGGCGGGCAAGCTGGCGCATGTCACGGTCTCGGCGGTGGACGTGGGCATCCTCAACATCACCCGCTTCCCGGTGCCCGATGCGGCCGGCCACTTCTTCGCCCAGCGTCGCCTTGGCGTGGATGCTTACGACATCTACAGCCGGGTGATCGAAAGCTTCGATGGCAGCAGCGGCAAACTGAAGTTCGGTGGTGACATGGCCCTGGCCGCGTTGCCGCAGGCCAAGCGCCCCACCGCGCGCGTGCAGACCGTGGACCTGTTCTCCGGCCCGGTGAAACTGGATGCCAAGGGCATTGCCCGGATCGCCTTGAAGGTGCCGGATTTCAACGGCACCCTGCGCGTCTCCGCGCTGGTCTACGCCGATGACCAGTACGGCAAGCGCGACGTGGAAACCGTGGTGCGTGCGCCGATCCTGGCTGAAGCCAGCATGCCGCGCGTGCTGGCCCCGGGCGACCGCAGCACGGTCACCCTGGATGTGCAGAACTTCACCGGCAAACCGGGCGAGTTCAACGTGCAGGTCGATGGGATCGGCCCGCTGACCCTCGGCGAGCCCAGCCGGGCGCTCAAGCTCAATGCCGATGCCAAGAGCACGCTCAGCTTCCCGCTGGTGGCGCGCGAGGGCTACACGGTGGCCAAGGTGCGGGTGCGGGTGGAAGGCAACGGCTTCAAGGTCGACCGCCGTTATGACCTGCCGGTACGCGCGGCGTGGCCGCAGGTGCTGCGCGCGCAGACCCGCACGCTGGACCCGCTGGCCGACGTGGAGCTGGGCGCCGGCCTGGCCGATGGCCTGATGAGCGATTCGGTCACCGCGCGCATGCTGGTCAGCGCGCTGCCGCCGATTCCCTTCGCCAGTGCGCTCGACGGTGCGCTGAAGTATCCGTATGGCTGCGCCGAGCAGACCACCAGCAAGGGCTACGCCGCACTGATGCTGGATGAAGCCACCTCGGCCATGCTCGGTGCCGATGGGCTGGATGCCAGGACCCGCCGCGAACGCATGGAAGGCGCGTTCGGCCGCCTGGCGTCGATGCAGGTAGCCAACGGCAACTTCTCGATGTGGGGCGACGACGGCTACGTCAATCCGTGGCTGACCCCGTACATCGCCGAGTTCCTGCTCGATGCCAAGGACGCCGGCTTCGCCGTGCCCGACGGCGTGCTGCAGAAGGCGCTCAACCGGCTCAGCGAGGACCTGCTGTCCGGCGGCAACCAGTTCTACGGCGAGGACCGCCGCGAGAACCTGAAATTCGCCAACCAGGCGTATTCGGGCTACGTGCTGGCGCGGGTCAACCGGGCCCCGCTGGGTACCCTGCGCGCGCTGTACGACAACGAACGCAGCAAGTCGCTCACCGGCCTGTCGCTGGTCCACCTGGGCATCGCGCTGTCGCTGCAGGGTGACCACAAGCGGGGCGATGCGGCCATTGCGGCCGGTTTCGCCAAGCCCAGCAGCGAGCGCCCGCAGTACTTCGGCGATTACGGCAGCGCGGTGCGCGACGATGCGTTGATGATCGCGCTGCTGCACGAGCGCAAGCTGTCCAAGCCGGCCTACGACGCACGCGCGGTGGAACTGGGCCGCGCGCTGGATGCCCGCCGCAACAACGGCTGGATGTGGCTGAGCACGCAGGAACAGGTGGCCATCGCGCGCCTGGGCAAGGCGCTGGCGGCCAACCAGACCAGGCAGGTATCCGGTGAGCTGGCCGTCGGGAGCGAAGTGGAAGCGATTGCCGCGCGCCGCATGTTCGGCCGCAGTTTCGACTACGCCGCACTGGCCAAGGGCGTGCGGTTCAGCCCCAAGGGCGAGCCGCCGATGTTCGCCAGCCTGGAAGTGGCCGGCATTCCGCGCACCGCGCCGGAACCGGACAGCCGCACCCTCGGCGTGGAACGCAGCTGGTTCACCACCGACGGCAAGCCGTGGACCCCGCGTGCGCTGAAGGAAGGCGAAGCACTGATCGTGCGGGTCAGCGTGACCCCGAACGTGGACATGCCCGACGCGCTGCTGACCGACCTGCTGCCGGCCGGGCTGGAGATCGAGAACTTCAACCTGGGCGATGCCAAGCAGTGGGCCGACGTGGTGGTCGATGGACTGCGCGTTGAAGACCGTGGCGAGGCGGCGACGCTGCGCCATGAGGAGTTCCGCGACGACCGCTACGTGGCCGCACTCAAGCTCTCGCGCGGCAGCACCGCCAAGGTGTTCTACCTGGTGCGTGCGGTCACCCCCGGCACCTACACGGTGCCACCGCCGCTGGTCGAGGACATGTACCGGCCCGACCTGCGCGGGGTGGGGCGCAGCAACCCGACCACGCTGACGGTGGTCCAGCCGTGACCCAGGGCGGGCCCCGGCCGACGCCGGGGCCCGCGATGCCGGCCGTACTGCAATGACGACCCTTCGCTCCCGACTGCACTGGAACCGCTGGCGTCCCTGGCTGTGGCCGGTGCTGCGCTGGGGCACGGCCGGGCTGCTGGCTCTGCTGCTGGTGCTGGACCTGGCGTTCCCGCCGCCATTGCCCCGGCAGCGCGATACCAGCACGCTGGTGGTGGCCGGCGACGGCACGCCGCTGCGCGCGTTTGCCGACGCCGATGGCGTGTGGCGTTACCCGGCCTCCGCCAGCAGCGTGTCGCCGCTGTACCTGCAGGCCCTGCTGAACTACGAAGACCGCTGGTTCTGGCGGCACCCCGGGGTCAACCCCTGGGCGCTGCTGCGCGCGGGCAAGCAATGGGTGCTGGAACGGCGGATCGTGTCCGGCGGCTCCACCCTGACCATGCAGGTGGCCCGCATCCTCGACCCGCACACCCGCACCCCGTGGGGCAAGGCCAAGCAGCTGCTGCGCGCGGTGCAGCTGGAACTGCACCTGGACAAGGCGCAGATCCTGGCGCTGTACCTGGAGCGCGCACCCTACGGCGGCACCATCGAAGGCGTGGAAGCGGCCAGCTGGGCGTACCTGGGCAAGCCGGCAGCGCAGCTGTCGCATGCCGAGGCCGCGCTGCTGGCGGTGTTGCCGCAGTCACCCAGCCGGCTGCGCCCGGACCGCCACCCGGAGGCGGCACAGGCTGCGCGCGACAAGGTGCTTGAGCGCATGGTGGCGCTCGGGGTATGGACACGCGAGGAAGTGGACGACGCCCGTATCGAAGCGGTGGTGACCCGCGCGCTGCAGCCGCCGCTGCATGCGGCGCTGCTGGCGCAGCGCCTGCATGCCGCGCAGCCGCGCGCCGCGCGCATCCAGAGCACGCTGGACAGCGGGCTGCAGCGCACCCTGGAAGAGCGCGTGGCGTCGTATTTCTCGCAGCTGCCCGAACGCACCTCGGCGGCCCTGTTGGTGGTGGACAACCGCACGCTGGAGGCGCGTGCCTACGTCGGGTCGGTGGCGTTCGGTGACAAGCAGCGGCTGGGTCACGTGGACATGGTCCAGGCCTGGCGTTCGCCGGGCTCCACGCTCAAGCCGTTCCTGTATGGCATGGCCATCGACGACGGCCTGATCCATTCCGAAAGCCTGATGGTCGATGCGCCGCAGAGTTTTGCCGGGTATCGCCCCGGCAACTTCGATGCAGCGTTCAATGGCCCGGTGAGCGCCGCTACCGCGTTGCGGTTGTCGCTCAACGTACCGGCGGTGGACCTGCTGGACCGGGTCGGCTCGGCACGTTTCGCCGCACGCCTGTCGCATGCCGGCATCACCCTGCGCTTCCCGCACGGCAGCGCGCCGAACCTGTCGCTGATCCTGGGCGGCACCGGTGCGCGGCTGGAGGATCTGGTTGGCACGTTCGCCGCGTTCAACCGCAACGGCATCGCCGGCCGCGTGCGCTACACGCCCGATGATGCCGTGATCGAACGGCGGCTGATGTCACCCGGCGCCGCATGGATCACCCGCGAAGTACTTGAATCCAACCCGCGCCCGGGCTATGGCGCCGGTACGTTCGACGTGACCGGGCGCGCGCGCGTGGCCTGGAAAACCGGCACCAGCTACGGCTATCGCGATGCCTGGGCGATCGGCACCACCCGCCACTACACCGTGGGCGTATGGGTGGGGCGACCGGACGGCACGCCGTTGCCGGGCCAGTACGGCGCGGTGACCGCATTGCCGCTGATGTTCGAAGTGGTGGACAGCCTGCCACGCCAGCGCGGTGACGCCGCCGCCGCGCCACTGCCCGCCAACGTCACCCAGGCCGAGGTGTGCTGGCCGACCGGCGAACGCGCCGAGGCCACGCCGCCGGCACTGTGCCAGCGACGCCTGCAGGCCTACCTGCTCGATGATGTGGTGCCGCCCACCTTCGCAGAACGCGATGCGCGGCTGTGGCAGGCGGGGCGGCAGGCATTCAACGTGGATGCCCGCACCGGCCTGCGGCTGTCACCGGAATGCAGCGAACCGCACGAGGCCCAGCGCCGTGAAATAGCGCGGTGGCCGGCGCTGGTGTCGCCGTGGCTGCCACTGGCCCAGCGCCAGGCCGCGCAGCTGCCGGCGCTGTCGCCGGATTGCCGCGATGATGGCCGCAGCAGTGCAGGCAGCCTGCATATCGAGGGTCTCAACGACCGCGCAACGCTCGCACGCGCGCCAAATGCCGAACACGGCGTGCGCCTGCAGCTGCGTGCGCTGGGCAGTGAGCACGCGGTGGACTGGCTGCTGGATGACCGCTGGATCGCGCGCAGCGAAGGCGCGCGCAGCTTCCAGCGGGATTTCGACGAAGCCGGCGAGCACACCCTCACCGCGCTCGCCGCCGATGGTGCCTGGACCCAGGTGCGGTTCCGGATCCTTAGGTAACCGTCATTCCCGGGGGTAGACGGCCAATACCGAACAGCCGGGGCGGGCGAAGCGTGGGGTGTGGGCGCGTTGATCGCCTCCCTCACCATCGTTGACCAGGCCATTGTCGGCCATGACGATGCGGTCGCCCGGGTTGCCGCAGATCAACCCGTTCTGGAAACCGGACTGGAAGTCCACGGCGGTGGCGCCCTCCAGGATGCTGCAGCTGCTGCCCAGCTCCAGGTGGTAGTAGCGATGACCGCCGTTCTTCTTCGGATTGGTTTCCACCACCACGCCCTTGGGATCTTCGCTCCAGCCGCGCACGTTGCGGGTGGCGAAGCAGAACTCGGGAGAACCCTGGAAGGCCTGGGCCCGGTTGCTGCGCGCTGATCTGGCAGTCACATTGACTGTCGGCAGGGTCGCCGCGTACTGACGGCTGCTTTCGCGGGCGGCTTCGGCGAAGCTGCGGTTGTCCATCAGCCCGACCGCCGCCACCGCGCAGGTGCGGCCGTCGACCACCAGGCGCTCACCGGGACTGCCACACGCCCAGCCATCGGGTGCGTCCAGCCGGACTTGTTCGGCCTCGTTGACACCGGGGCAGGCATCGGTGAACTCCAGCCGGTACGCCTGGCCATTGGCGCCCAGCACGGCGATGGCCGCAGGGCTGGCCTGCTCGACCTGGCGCACACCGCGTGCATCCAGGCAGTGCGGTGAAGGTGGCGAGCGCTCGCCCGCCGCGGGGGCAGGCTGAGCGAAGGCCCCGGCAGAAGCCAGCAGGGCAAGCACAAGCGGGGCAGAACGGCGGGCAATGGTCACGATGCATTCCTTGCAAGGAGGACGTCGCCGACCTTACCACCGTGCCATGGCCGACGCATTGCCGATTCATTGCACGGTACCGACCAACGGTCGGCACCTACCGATCATGCATGCGTATCTGGTAGGTACCGACCGTTGGTCGGTACGGCGATCATTCGCCGATCCAACCCTCGAGCAGGTCCGCGAACTCATCGGCGTGCTCTTCTTCCTGGGCCAGGATCTCTTCAAGGATCCGCTTGGTGGTGGTGTCCTTGTCGCCAACGAAGTTGATCATTTCCCGATAGCTGTCGATGGCGATGCGTTCGGCGATCAGGTTCTCGCGGACCATGTCGCGAAGGTCCTTGCCTTCCTTGTACTCGGCATGGGAGCGTCGGGTCAGCGTGTCGGGGTTGAGGTCGGGTTCGCCGCCCAGCTGCACGATGCGCTCGGCCAGCTTGCCGGCATGCGCCTGCTCCTGCTGTGCGTGCTCGAGGAATTCGCCCTTGACCGCATCGGCCAGCATGCCCTTGGCCATGAAGTAGTGGCGGTAGTAGCGCAGCACGCACACGTATTCGGTGGCAAGCGCATCGTTGAGCAGCTTGATCACCGCTTCGCGGTCGGCGGTGTAGCTGTCGGTGATGGCGCCATCTTCGATGTCCTTGCGGGCCTTGGCGCGCAGGGTGGCCGTGTCGCTGATGCCCGGCGGACGGCTGGCGGGCTGCGGCGTGCTTTCGTTGGAGGAGGGGTTCGGGTGCTGCTTGGCTGGCTTTGACATGGCTGGCCGGGTTCCTTTGTTGCGGGAGGGGGATCAGCTGGGGAGGTGCTCCAGCACGTACTGCGCCGAAGAGACCTCGAACCTGCCGGGTTCTTCGATGAAGGTTTCGCGGACCACGCCGTCTTCGACATACAGCGCGAAGCGGCGCGAACGCATGCCCATGCCTGAGCTGCTGGCATCCAGTTCCAGTCCGAGCGCGCGGGTGAAGTCGCCGTTGCCGTCCGACAGCAGCTGCAGCCCATCGGGGACCTGCTGGCTTTCGCCCCAGGCCTTCATCACGAACGGGTCGTTGACCGCCATGCAGAACACGTCGATGCCGCGGTGGCGGAACGCGGCGAAGTGCTCCACGAAGCCGGGCAGGTGCTGGGCCGAGCAGGTCGGGGTGAAGGCGCCGGGCACGCCGAACAGCACCGCCTTGCGGCCGTCGAACAGGGCATGGGTATCCAGTGTCTCCATGCCCTGGCGGATGCGCTTGAGGGTGACTTCGGGAATGCGGTCGCCAACGTGGATGGTCATGGGAGCTCCTGGTTCATGGGCAAGCGTAGTGAGGGGCGTGGGAGGGCGGCGTCAAAACGTTGAAAGCCGCCTGTTCATTCCCATATCGAGCATGAGCGGGACTCGTGCGTACCGCATTGCGCAGGATCATCCGCCCGATCACGGCAGCCGGGCTGCCAGCCGCTAGAATTGCGCTGACGGGGCCCGCCGGCGCGGGCGGCCGAACTTATTCGAGGTGTATGGATGGAATTCAAGGATTACTACGCCACCCTGGGCGTGGAACCCAGCGCGGGCGATGCGGAAATCAAGACCGCCTACCGCCGGCTGGCGCGCAAGTACCACCCGGACGTGAGCAAGGAAACCGGCGCGGAAGAGAAGTTCAAGGCGGTCAACGAGGCCTATGAAGCGCTGCGCGACCCGCAGAAGCGCGCGGCCTACGACCAGCTCAAGGCGCAGGGCTACCGCCCGGGCGAGGAGTTCCATGCACCGCCGAACTATGGCGGAGCGCAGGGCTTCGACTTCGAGGAGGTGTTCGGCGGCGGCGCCGGTGGCGGTGGCTTCAGCGACTTCTTCGAAAGCCTGTTCGCCCGCCAGCGCGGCGGCGGCGGGGCTGGCCGCGCCAGTGGCTTTGGCGGCGCCGGCGCCGGCCCGCAGGCGGTCCGCGACACCCGCGCCAAGCTGTCGGTACCGCTGGAAGCGGCCTACGGCGGTGACAGCCTGCGCATCACCGTCAACGGCAAGCAGCTGGACGTGCGCGTGCCCAAGGGCATCCGTCCGGGCCAGGTGATCCGGCTGACCGGGCAGGGCACCAACGGCGGCAACCTGCTGCTGGAAGTGGAATACGCCGCGCATCCGCAGTTCGAGGTCGACGGCCGCAACATCCTGTACACGCTGGATGTCACCCCGTGGCAGGCCGCGCTGGGCACGTCGATCAGCGTCCCCACGCTGGGCGGTGCCGTGGAGCTGAAGGTGCCGGCCGGCTCGGATGCCGGGCGCAAGCTGCGCCTGCGTGGCCGCGGCCTGCCGGGCAATCCGGACGGCGATCAGATCGTGGAAATCGAGATCATCGCCCCGGCGCCGACCGATGAGGCGCAGATGAAGGCCTACAAGGCGTTGGCCAAGGCGTTCGGCGAAAAGATCTAGCCGGCGTACCGACCGTTGGTCGGTACGCACTCACATCATGCCGAAGGCGGCTGCTGCCCGCTGAAGACCCGTTCCAGCACTTCGGACAGCTCGTCTTCGGAGAACGGCTTGGTGATGTAGGCCTTGGCACCCTGGCGCATGCCCCACATGCGGTCGGTGTCCTGGTCCTTGGTGGTCACCAGGATCACGGGAATGTGCTTGGTGGTGGCATCGCGCGCAAGGGTGCGAGTGGCTTGGAACCCGTTGAGGTTGGGCATCACCACATCCATCAGGACCAGGTCGGGCAGCTCGGCCTTGGCCACTTCCACCCCGTCGGCGCCATCCACGGCGGTCAACGTCTCGTGACCCAGCTTCTCGACGATGCGTTTGATTGCGACCTGCTGCAACTGTGAATCGTCGACGATCAGAATGCGTGCCATGTTGTTCCCCAAGTGATGCCCGCAGTGTAGGGCCGCGCCCGTGTCAGAGAGAAGCGTCCGTCACGCCGTCCGTCGCCCAGCTGCAACGCTCAGTCGATCCGCACCACGGTGCGGCCCAGCGCGCCGCCGGCCAGCATCCCCTCGAACGCGGCCGGCAATGCCTCCAGGCCGATCTCGCCGGTGCAGATCGCGTCCAGGTGGAGCGGCTTCCAGTCGCCGCCCAGTCGCTCCCAGACCTGCTCGCGCAGCGCACGCGGGGCCGAAGACGACGACACGCCCAGCAGCGACACGCCGCGGATGATGAAGGGCATCACCGTCATGTCCAGCGCCGGACTGGCGGCCAGGCCCGCGCTGACCACGCTGCCGTAGGGCACGGTCTGGGCCAGCAGGCCGGCCAGCATCGGCCCGCCGGCATTGTCCAGGCCACCCCCGAAGCGGGCGGACGCCATCGGCTTGTCCGTGGCCAGGCTGTCGCGCGGCAGCACCTCGCGCGCGCCCAGCCCCCGCAGGTAATCGGCCTGGTCGGCCTTGCCGCTGATCGCGTGCACCTCGAACCCGGCCCGGCTGAAGATATCCACCGCCAGCGAACCGACCCCGCCGGTCGCACCGGTCACCGCCAGCGGGCCGTGGGCCGGGGTGAGCCGGTTGTCGAGCATCCGCAGCAGGGCCAGCGCCGCGGTGAAACCGGCGGTGCCGATCACCATCGCTTCGCGCGCGCCCAGGCCGGCGGGGCGTGCGATGACCGCGCTGGACGCCAGCCGGACATACTGGCTGTAACCGCCATCGCGGGTCTCGCTGAGCCCGCAACCGGTGGCCAGCACCGCATCGCCCTCGCGCCAGGCCGGGTCGGCCGAGGCCACCACCGTGCCGGCCACGTCGATCCCGCCCACCAGCGGGAAGCGGCGCAGGATGCGCCCCTTGCCGGCGCCGGCCAGGGCATCCTTGTAGTTCACCGACGACCATTCGGCGCGCACCACCACCTCGCCCGGGTTGAGCTGGGCCAGGCCGATCGGCTCCAGGCCGCTGTGGTGGCCCTGCTCGTCCTGGTGGATGCGGAAGGCGGTGAACCGCTCGGGGATCGCCATGGGGGTGGCCCTGCAGAATGGGGGGCTCCACCTTACCGTGATGAATCGCGCCCTGCGCCGGGTTGCCCCTTCCAATCCTGTCGGTCAGCCCCATCTAGTAGAATCGGACAGGATTGAACGGTTGACGGTGCGGGACTGGCCCGCAGGCAACCTTTACTGATGGAGCGTGCATGGCCTGGAATACACCCGGCGGCAACAAGGGCGGACAGGGTTCCGACGAGAATCGACGAGGGCCGTTTGGCCCGCGCGGTGGCGGCGGTGGTGGTGGTTGGGGCGGGTTGCCCGGACCGCTCAAGGACCTGTTCGATGGCGGCATCCTGCGTTGGGTGGCGGTGGCGGTGGTCCTGCTGCTGTTGTTCTCCAGCTTCCAGCTGATCGGCGAACAGCAACGCGGCGTGGTGCTGCGCTTCGGCCAGTTCTCGCGCATCCTGCAGCCCGGCCCGAACTTCAAGCTGCCCTGGCCGATCGAGTCGGTGACCAAGGTCAACGCGACCCAGATCAAAACCTTCAGCAGCGAAGTGCCGGTGCTGACCCGCGACGAGAACATCGTGCGCGTGTCGCTCAACGTGCAGTACCGCATCGACGATCCGCGCCTGTACCTGTTCGGCTCGGTGTCGGCCGACCAGGTGCTGGAGCAGTCCGCGCAGAGCGCGGTGCGCGAGCAGGTCGGCCGTGCCGACCTCAACGCCGTCCTCAACAACCGTGGCCCGCTGGCCGTGGTCGCGCAGGAACGCCTGCAGGCCGCGCTCAAGGCCTACCGCACCGGCCTGGTCGTGACCGGCCTGACCCTGCCCGATGCCCGTCCGCCGGAAGAGGTCAAGCCGGCCTTCGACGAGGTCAACGGTGCCCAGCAGGTCAAGGAACGCCTGATCAACGAAGCCCAGGCCTACGCGGCCAAGGTCGTGCCCGAAGCCCGTGGCCAGGCCTCGCGCGCCCGCACCACCGCCGAAGGCTTCAAGCAGGCCGTGGTGGCTCGCGCGCAGGGTGACGCCGAGCGCTTCAGCCTGCTGCAGGCCCAGTACAAGGACGCCCCGGAAGTCACCCGCAAGCGCCTGTGGCTGGAAACCGTCGAAAAGGTGTTGGCCGAGAACCGCAAGGTCATCGGCGGCGATGGCCGCCAGCTGATCTACGTGCCCATGCCCGACAACCGTGCCGGCGCTGCCGCCGGCACCAGCGGCACCCCGCTGGTGACCCCGGAAGTGATGATGCCGTCGCTGCCGGCCAGCACTCCGGTTGACGGCGTGCGCAACGCCGAGCGCCCGACCACGCGCCCGACCACCCGACCGACCGGTAGCGAAGGAGCCATCCGATGAAGAGTCCGCTTTGGATTGGCCTGGCCGTTGCTGTCCTGCTGGGCCTGCTGGGTTCGGTGTTCGTGGTCCGTGAGGACCAGACCGCCATGGTGCTGAACCTGGGCAAGGTGGTCCGTGCCGACATCAAGCCGGGCCTGCACTTCAAGCTGCCGCTGGTGGAAACGGTGCGCGTGTTCGACCGCCGCTTCCAGGTGCTGGCCACCGCCCCGGCGCGTTACTTCACCGCAGAGCAGAAGGACGTCAGCGTCGACTTCTTCGCCATTGGCTACATCTCCGACGTGCGCGCCTACTACCGCGCCACCGGCGGCGATGCCAGCGTGGCCGATGCCCGCCTGGCGCCGATCATCACCGACTCGCTGCGCAACCAGATCAACTCGCGTTCGTTGCAGCAGCTGGTGTCCGGCGATCGCAGCGAACTGATTGCCGGCCAGCTGACCGGCATCAACGAGGCGGTCAAGGGCCTGGGCATGCAGATCATCGACCTGCGCATCAAGCAGATCGACCTGCCGACCGACAGCCAGGTGATCAACGACGTGTACGAGCGCATGCGCGCCCAGCGCAAGCAGGAAGCAGCCAAGCTGCGGGCCGAGGGTGAAGAGCAGTCGCTGACCATCCGTGCCCAGGCCGACCGCGAAAGCACCGTGATCGTGGCCGAAGCCGAGCGCGACGCCCAGCGCCTGCGTGGTGCCGGCGACGCCGAAGCGGCCCGGATCTACGGCCAGGCCGGCTCGGCCGATCCGTCGTTCTTCTCGTTCTACCGCAGCCTGGAGGCCTACCGGAACTCCATGACCGACGGCAACGGGGTGATCGTGCTGGACAAGAACGACCCGTTCCTGCAGTACATGAAGAACGACCGCTGACCGTCGGTTGAATCCGCCCCCCTTCGGGGTGGCGGTCGACCCCGGAAACCCGGATAATGCACAAAAGCCGGACGGGCCTCCCCGTTCGGCTTTTTCCGTGTCTGGGCCTGCCTTCGCCGACCGCTCCCCGATTGGAGCCGTCACTTCCGCGCCGGCCGGCCCTGCTACGGTTTACCCGTCCGCGGCCCCGATGGCCGCAACAATTCGAGGAGCCCGTCATGGGTCAGTCTGTCGTAGTGCTTGGTGCCCAGTGGGGCGATGAAGGCAAGGGCAAGATCGTCGATCTGCTCACCGAGGAAATCGGTGCCGTAGTGCGTTTCCAGGGCGGCCACAATGCCGGCCACACCCTTGTCATCAATGGCAAGAAGACCGTGCTGCACCTGATCCCGTCGGGCATCCTGCGTGAAGACGCGCTGTGCCTGATCGGCAACGGCGTGGTGATCTCGCCGGCTGCGCTGCAGAAGGAAATCGCCGAGCTGGAAACCTCCGGCGTGGAAGTGCGTTCGCGCCTGAAGATCTCCCCGGCCGCGCCGCTGATCATGCCGTACCACATCGCCCTGGACCAGGCGCGCGAACGCGCCGCCGGCGGCAAGGCGATCGGCACCACCGGCCGTGGCATCGGCCCGGCCTATGAAGACAAGGTAGCGCGTCGCGGCATCCGCATCGCCGACCTGCATTACCCGGCTCAGCTCGAAGAGCTCCTGCGCACCGCGCTGGATTACCACAACTTCGTGTTGGCCAATTACCTCAAGACCGACGCGGTCGACTTCCAGAAGACCTACGACGAAGCACTGGCCTTCGGCGAATACGTCCAGCCGATGAAGTCCGACGTGGCCGGCATCCTGCACGACCTGCGCAAGCAGGGTAAGCGCGTGCTGTTCGAAGGTGCGCAGGGCGCGCTGCTGGACATCGACCACGGCACCTACCCGTACGTCACCAGCTCCAACACCACCGTGGGCGGTGCGCTGGCCGGTGCCGGCGTCGGCGCCGATGCGATCGACTACGTGCTGGGCATTGCCAAGGCGTATGCCACCCGCGTCGGCGGCGGTCCGTTCCCGACCGAGCTGGACGACGAGATCGGCCAGGGCATCCGTGATCGCGGTGCCGAATACGGCGCCTCGACCGGCCGTCCGCGTCGTTGCGGCTGGATGGACATCGTCGCGCTCAAGCGCGCCGTGGCCATCAACGGCATCAGCGGCCTGTGCATCACCAAGCTGGACGTGCTGGACGGCATGGAAAAGCTGAAGGTCTGCATTGCCTACGAATACCGTGGCAAGCGCACCGAATACGCGCCGCTGGACGCGCAGGGCTGGGAAGAGTGCACCCCGGTGTACCTGGAATTCCCGGGCTGGAACGAGAACACCCACGGCATCACCGAGTGGGACAAGCTGCCGGTGGCCGCCCGTGCGTACCTGCGTGCCCTGGAAGAGCTGGCCGGCTGCCCGATCAGCATCGTCTCCACCGGCCCGGACCGCGACCACACCATGGTCCTGCAGGACCCGTTCGCCTAATTCAGATGCCGGGCCACGCCAGACATCATCCGGCGTAGTGCAAGGCCCTGTCTGGCAACCAGAAGCCCCGCGAAAGCGGGGCTTCTGCGTTTTCCCTGGGTAGGTTGAACATGCCCATATTGCAGATTACGAGGATCACCTCGATGTGACCGAACGTTTGGTGCTCGATTTGATCGAGGCATGTGACGCGGTGCGAACCGCTTTGGAATGAAGAAGGGGCCGGTGCAAGCGCGACCCAATTCCAAGCACGCCCACCGATGCGGTCAGCGCATCTCGAACGAAGACTGCAGCGGAATAGTTACGTTGCGCAGCGTGTCGCGCACGTTGATCGCCACTGTCCAAGTCCCTTTGGGGTCGCCCGCTTCAGCAGTGAACTTCATTCCTACCGAAGACAGATAGACACTGTTGGGATCGGTATCGAGCTGGGTGACGAAGCAGGGCAAGTCGTGCTCGTCGCCGCTCAGGCTGCCGTCGGGACGGGTGATGCGCAGGTCGCAGCGCACCTGCGCCATGCCGGCGGCGTCCAGCTTCGGGTTGGTCAGGAAGGACAGGATGTACAGCGAGCTGCCTTCCTTGACCTCGGTGGCCAGCTCGAAGCGCGGCACCCCGTTAACCGGGTTCTCCCACTTCTGTTGCCACTCCGGGTCTGCGGTAACCACCATCGACGCCGAGAAGCCTTCGCTGGATTTCGCCGAAGACGTATCAGGCAGGGCGTTTCCCTGGCCATCGTGGAGGGCCGTCTGCGCCAGTGCGGACAACGGCATCAGCAGGGCCAACAAGACCAGCGTGCGTGCAGATTTCATGTAAGTGGTTCCCCTGTCCGCATCCTGCGGTGATGAGCGAGTATCGCCCATCCACCGCGCAGGCCGTCAAGGCGGTGCCGCGCCGATCCCTGCATCGGGTCATGGCGGCTGCTTACCCAAGCGCGGTGGTGGCCCGCCGGCGTACGCGTGGCGATGCGGAAACCTGTTTCGATCTCAGGTCCATGCGTCAATGCGTGTGGCACCTGTACGGCGGTTGTTTGGGAACCAACCCTACCGGGGTGCCTTGGAGGCCTTCTTCGCCGGCCGTTTCCTGCCGCCGCCATCCTGCTTGTTCACGGTCGCCCAGGCGATGCGTTCGGCAGCTTCGTCGCTGCGGCCCTCGGCTTTTTCGCTTGCCTCGATGTGCTCGGCCTGGCGCTTCTGCTTGTCGGTGTAACTGGATTTGTCTCCGCGGGGCATGGGAATCGTCCTCTCTTCAGGGAGCAGCGGGCCAACGGTCCGCTCTACACGTTGCCCGGCAGGAGCGGATCCACTGTCCGCTCCTGCCGGGACGGGTCAGGCGAGGGTGCGCACCTTGGGTTCGCGCGCCCACTGGCGGGTGGCGGCGGCGGCGATGAAGCCCTTGGCGTCTTCGGCTTCCACCACGCCATTGTCTTTGCCAACGCGCGCCGTCTTGAGCAGCTGCTGGGCGCCCTCATCGGCGGCGATGGCCTTCAGGTGGGCCCAGGCGTCCGCGGCGAAATCGATCGCGGCCGATTCCTTGCTCAGGCGCTTGGCGGCGTCGGCGCTCAGTACGATCGCCACTGCGTCGAACACCACCGAGGGCGTGCCGGCCAGCTGGCCATCCGCAGGCTGCAGTCTGCCGTCGCTCAGCTTGCCGCCGCCGACCTTGGGCGCGACCAGCTTCACCTTCGCGCCGGCTTTCTCGGCTGCTTTGCGCAGGTTTGCGATCAACCCCGCGTCGGAGCCCTCGTCGAACAGGATGCCGATGCAGCGGCCCTTGAGCAGGTCCTTGGTGCGGCCGATGATGCGCACTTCCGGCGCCTTGGGCAGGTCCTTGGCCGGAGTGGCGGTAGGGGCCGGGGCGGGCAGGGCGGGCATCGCCAGGCCGTCGGCAACGCGTCTGGCCAACGACTCGTCGATATTGCGCAGGTGGCTCACCGTGCGCTCGCGCACGGGCACCGTTTCTACCTTGGACAATTCAAACACCAGCGCCGAGGCCAGGTGCGCCTGCTCCGGCGCCTCCAGGCTGCGGAAGAACATGCGCGCCTGGCTGTAGTGGTCGGCGAAGCTGGCAGCACGAACGCGCCCCTTGCGACCATCATCGGCCGGCGTGGCATGGCTGGGAAAGCCATCAGCGGTCTCGCGCGGGCTGTCGCCCTGCAGCGAGCTGGGGTCATATGCTACCCGGCCCTTGGGGATGTTCATCTGCATATGGCCGTCGCGTTGATGGTTGGCGAACGGGCACTTGGGTGCGTTGACTGGAATCTGGTGGAAGTTCGGCCCGCCCAGGCGGCTGAGCTGGGTGTCCAGGTACGAAAACAGCCGTCCCTGCAGCAGCGGGTCGTTGCTGAAATCGATGCCAGGCGGCACGTTGGCCGGACAGTAGGCCACCTGCTCGGTTTCGGCGAAGAAGTTGTCCGGCCAGCGGTCCAGCACCATCCGGCCGATCACGGTCAGCGGCACCAGCGATTCGGGAATGATCTTGGTCGAATCCAGGTGGTCGAACGGGAACGCCTCGGCTTCTTCTTCGGTGAACAGCTGCACCGCCAGCTCCCATTCGGGGAAGTCACCGGCAGTGATCGCCTCGAACAGGTCGCGGCGGTGGAAATCGTTGTCCGCCCCCTGCAGCTTCACCGCCTCGTCCCACACGGTAGACTGCACCCCAAGCTTGGGCCGCCAGTGGAACTTCACGAAGGTGGATTCGCCGGCATCGTTCAACAGCCGGAAGCTGTGGATGCCGAAGCCTTCGATGGTGCGAAGCGAACGCGGAATGGTGCGGTCGCTCATCGCCCACATGATCATGTGCATCGATTCGGGCATCAGCGAAACGAAGTCCCAGAACGTGTCATGGGCGCTGGCGGCCTGCGGGAACGCGCGGTCCGGTTCCATCTTGACCGCGTGGATCAGGTCGGGGAACTTGATCGCGTCCTGGATGAAGAACACCGGGATGTTGTTGCCCACCAGGTCCCAGTTACCCTCGGGCGTGTAGAACTTCACCGCGAAGCCGCGCACATCGCGCGGGGTGTCCACGGAACCGGCACCACCGGCGACGGTGGAGAAACGGGTGAACACGGGCGTGCGGACGCCTACTTCGGTGAGCACGCGCGCACGGGTGAATTCCTCCAGCGAACGGGTAAGTTCGAAATAGCCGTGCGCAGCGCTGCCGCGCGCGTGCACGATGCGCTCGGGAATGCGCTCATGGTCGAAGTGGGTGATCTTTTCGCGCAGGATGAAGTCTTCCAGCAACGTCGGCCCGCGCGGGGTATCGCGCAGCGAGTTCTGGTTGTCCGCCACCGGGATGCCCTGGTTGGTGGTCAGTGCCGGATGGCCACCGCCGGCCTGCTGGTGAAGTTCGTCGCCTTCGCCACGGCGATCGGCGGGCGGGGCGGATTTGGTGCGGGGCTTGCTGGTGGCCATCAGGCGACTCCGGGCTGGCAGGGGGGATGCAACGCCTCACAGTGGCGGGCGGGGCGTTAATCGCCGGTCGGAGAACCCGGTCGCGCATGCACCTGCGCTTCACGCCGGCAACCAGGCAGGTATCCTTGGTGGCGTGTCCATCCTCCTGCCGCCCCCGCATGCGCGTTGAACCTGCCGACATCGAAGCCCTGTTCGATGCGATTCCCGATGTGCTGTTCTTCATGAAGGACCGCGACGGGCGCTACACGCACATCAACCAGACCATGCTGCGCCGCCTGGGGCTGAAGTCGCGCAAGGAAGTCATCGGGCGCACCGCTGCCGAGATCTACCCCACGGGGCTGGGCGCGGACTACGCCACCCAGGATGCGCAGGTGCTGGCCGGCAAAGTGATCGAGAACCTGATGGAGCTGCACCTGTTCGCCAACCGCGAGCCGGGCTGGTGCCTGACCTGCAAGCGGCCGCTGCTGGTGGACGGGCAGATCCGCGGGCTGATCGGCATCTCCCGCGACCTGGGGCAGAAAGACAGCCTGGGCACGCAGTATGAGCAGCTGCGGCTGGCGCTGGCGCACCTGAACGCGCATTACGCCGAGAACGTGCGCATGCAGACCCTGCTGGATATCACCGGGTTTTCGCTGTCCAAGCTGGAGCGCACCTTCCGCAGGGTGTTCCAGATGACCCCGCAGCAGGTACTGACCCGGCTGCGCATCCAGATGGCCGTGCATCTGCTGCATGGCAGCGACACCATCGCCAGCATCGGCCAGGCCTGCGGGTTTACCGACCAGAGCGCGTTCACCCGCAAGTTCAAGGCCGAGGTCGGGGTGTCGCCGCGGGCCTATCGCGCCCAGATCGCGGAGCGCGCAGAGCCCTGACTTCAGGGGCAGGGGCGCTGCCCCTATCCCGTCCGCCGGCCGGACAAGGTATGGTGTCGCACCTGTTGCCCGCCAATCGATTCCGATGCCCGCATCCCAGACTCCGGCCTCCGCCGCCGCACCCGCCGACACCCGCCTCGGGAGCTCGCTCAAACCCCGCCAGCTGATCATGATGGGCCTGGGCAGCGCCATCGGCGCCGGCCTGTTCCTGGGCTCCGGGGTGGGCGTGCAGGCCGCCGGTCCGGCGGTGCTGCTGTCCTACCTGGTGGCCGGTGCGCTGGTGATCATCGTGATGAACGCACTGGGCGAGATGGCTGCGGCCAAACCGACCAGTGGCGCGTTCTCGGTGTATGCCGCCGACGCCATGGGCGCCACCGCCGGTGCCACGGTGGGGTGGCTGTGGTGGGTGCAGCTGGTGATCGTGATCGCCGCCGAAGCGGTCGGTGCGGCGGGCCTGCTGGCCACGGTGTGGCCGGTGATCCCGGTACCGATGGCGGCGCTGGCATTCATGCTGTTCTTCACCGCGATCAACCTGCTGGGGGTGAAGAACTTCGGTGAATTCGAGTTCTGGTTCGCCATCCTCAAGGTGGCCGCCATCATCGGGTTCATCCTGATCGGCGTGGCGCTGCTGATGGGCTGGCTGCCGGACGTGGTGTCGCCGGGCCTGAGCAACTTCACCCAGCACGGCGGTTTCGCCCCCAACGGGCTGGCCGGGATCGGTGCCGCGCTGCTGGTGGTGGTGTTCGCCTTCGGCGGTACCGAAATCGTGGCAGTGGCCGCGGCCGAAACCGAAGACCCCGAGCGCAGCATTGCCCGTGCCATCCGCACAGTGGCCTGGCGCATCCTGGTGTTCTACATCGGCTCGCTGAGCGTGATCATCGCCGTGGTGCCGTGGACCAGCGAAGCGCTGAAGTCGCCGTTCGCCGCCGTGCTGCAGGTGGCCAACATTCCGGGGGCGGCCACGGCCATCACCCTGATCGCGGTGATCGCACTGTTGTCGGCGCTCAACGCCAACCTGTATGGCGCCTCGCGCATGATGTATTCGCTGGCGCGCCGCCGCGAAGCCCCGGCGGTGCTGGGATGGACCGACCCGCGCCACGTGCCGATCATCGCGGTGCTGGCCAGCGTGCTGTTCGGCTTCGCTGCCACGGTGATGGAGCTGGTGTTCCCGGACAAGGTGCTGCCGGTGCTGCTGAACATCGTGGGCTCTACCTGTCTGCTGGTGTGGACGATTTCCCTGCTGTCGCAGCTGATCCTGCGCCACCGCGCCAACCGCGACGGCACCCGCCTGCCGTTCCGCATGGCCGGCTACCCGTACCTGACCGTGCTGGGCCTGTGCGTGCTGGCACTGATCTTCGGCCTGCTGCTGTCCGAAGCGCACACCCGCGTGCAGTTCCTGTCGATGGCCGCGCTGACCGCGGTGATCGCGATCACCAGCGAAGTCACCCGCCGCGTGCGCCGCAACCGCTCCTCGGAATAATCGTAGAGACACGCCACGCGTGTCCTGCGTGATCGAGGCGACCCGTGACGGCGGTCGCGCGCGACACCGGCCAGGCAGAACCCATAACAATGACGGCCCGCATCTGCGGGCCGTTCACACTATTGCCACGCCGCTCAACGGTCAGCGTCAAGGCGTAGGACTGTCGCCGTCAGTAGCGATTGTCCAGATGCCTGTTGGCAGAGCGAGCATAAAGTGCCGGGTCTACGTCGCGCTCGCACTTCTGCGATCCGTTGGTGGTCTGGTCGCTTCTTGGCAGGGTCGTGTTGGAAATCGTGGCCGGGTTTGGTCTTGCCGACGCCGGCGCCGGTCCGTGCGGTCGTTCAATGCGGAACACCTGCGGCGGAATGATCCTGCCGACGGAGTGGGAAGAAAGTTCTTTCGGAATCATCATTGCTCCAAGCCTCAGTCCAGCTGGGTGGGCAAGGGTGACCGCGATCATGCGATGCAGCTTTCAAAATGCCATCGCAGGACATGAAAGAACGGCCCGCTTGCGCGGGCGGTCGTCATTACCGCCTGGGCCGGCCAATGGCCGGCACTACCGGGTCATGACTTCGCCGGGGGCGCCTCTTCGGTCATTTTCAGCGCTACAGCGTACTCTTTCACGTTCGGATATTTTTGCGCCAGGGTGCACCATGGCATGTCGGCTTCGGATGTATAGGTGCGGTACAGCGGCGCCGCCGCGAATGCCATGGCCGCCGCTACGTTGTTCACGTGGGTGATCGGCGCCTGCTCGCTGGCTTGGCTCGCTTGGCTTCGCATGGGCGCGGAGCTTGGGGTGCTGGTATCGAGTTTTGGGATCATGCGGAACGGGTCCAGTGCGAGAGGACCTGTACGCTACGAACCGTCCAGCGCCCGCGCTTCCATGTTTCATGCATGTGGGTTCGTTCCAGGCAGCGCTGGCCCAACTCGGGCCAAGCAAAAACGGCCCGCTTTCGCGGGCCGTCTTCGTTTCATGCAGGCAGGAGGATCAGACCTCCACGCCCTCGTCTTCCTTGTAGGCGTCGACCGGGATGCAGGCACACATCACGTTCTTGTCGCCGTAGACGTTGTCCACTCGTGCCACCGGCGGCCAGTACTTCTGCTGGCGCAGGCTGGCCAGCGGGAAGGCCGCCAGTTCGCGCGGGTAGGCGTGCGACCACTCGCTGGCCGACACCGCCGTGGCGGTGTGCGGGGCGTGCTTGAGCGGGTTGTCCTCGCGGTCCAGGCGGCCGTCTTCGATCGCGGCGATTTCCTCGCGGATCTGGATCATCGCGTTGATGAAACGGTCCAGCTCGTGCAGCGACTCGCTTTCGGTCGGCTCCACCATCAGCGTGCCGGCGACCGGGAAGCTCAGGGTCGGGGCGTGGAAGCCGAAGTCGATCAGGCGCTTGGCCACGTCTTCAGCCCCCACGCCGGAGGTCTTCTCCAGCGGACGCACGTCCAGGATGCACTCGTGCGCCACCAGCCCATTGCGGCCGGTGTACAGCGTCTTGAAGTGCGGGGCCAGGCGCTTGGCGATGTAGTTGGCGTTGAGCAGCGCCACCTGGGTGGCCTTGCGCAGGCCTTCGGTACCCATCAGCGTGATGTACATCCAGCTGATCGGCAGGATCGAGGCGCTGCCGAAGCTGGCCGCGCTGACCATGCCCACCGGGCCGTTATCGCCGAGCTTGCCCGGCAGGAACGGGGCAAGGTGCGACTTGACCGCGCACGGGCCCACGCCCGGGCCGCCGCCGCCGTGCGGAATGCAGAAGGTCTTGTGCAGGTTCAGGTGGGACACGTCCGAGCCCCACTTGCCCGGCTTGGCCACGCCGACCAGGGCGTTCATGTTGGCGCCATCGGTGTACACCTGGCCGCCATGCTTGTGGATGATCTCGCAGATCTCGACCACTTCTTCCTCGAACACGCCATGCGTGGAGGGGTAGGTCATCATGATCGCGGCCAGGCGGTCGCTGTACTTTTCGGCGTTGATGCGGATGTCTTCCACATCCACGTTGCCATTGCCGTCGGTCTTGGTCACCACCACCTTCATGCCGCACATCTGCGCGGAGGCCGGGTTGGTGCCGTGCGCCGAATCGGGAATCAGGCAGACGTCGCGATGGCCTTCGCCGCGCGAGCGGTGGTAGGCGCGGATTGCCAGCAGGCCGGCATATTCGCCCTGCGCGCCGGAGTTCGGCTGCAGGCTCACCGCGTCATAGCCGGTGCACTCGACCAGCATCGCTTCCAGCCCGTCGATCAGTTCCTTGTAACCAAGGGCCTGGTCGGCCGGGGCCAGCGGGTGGATGTTGGCGAATTCCGGCCAGGTCACCGGGATCATCTCGGCGGTGGCGTTGAGCTTCATGGTGCAGCTGCCCAGCGGGATCATGGTGCGATCCATCGCCAGGTCCTTGTCGGCCAGCGAGCGCAGGTAGCGCAGCAGCTCGTGTTCGCTGTGGTGGGTGTTGAACACCGGGTGGGTCAGGAACGCGCTGGTGCGCACCAGGCCGGCCGGCAGGGCATCGGCGGTGGCCGCGTCCAGTGCTTCCACATCCACGCTGGCACCGAACAGCTGGCCCAGCGCGACGATGTCGGCGCGGGTGGTGGTCTCGTCCAGGCTGATGCCGACCGCTTCGCTGTCGATCGCGCGCAGGTTGATGCGCGCGGCGGCGGCCTTGGCATGGATCGCGGTCGCGTCGATGTCCTTGACGTGCAGGGTGTCGAAGAACTGCTCGCCGACGTTGATGCCGGCCGTGCGCAGCGCGGCAGCCAGGATCGCGGCCAGGCGGTGGGTGCGGCGGGCGATGCGGGTCAGGCCCTCGGGGCCGTGGTACACGGCATACATCGAGGCCATCACCGCCAGCAGCACCTGCGCGGTGCAGATGTTGGAGGTGGCCTTCTCGCGGCGGATGTGCTGCTCGCGGGTCTGCAGGGTCAGGCGGTAGGCGGCGTTGCCCTGCGCATCGACCGACACGCCGATCAGGCGGCCCGGCATCGAACGCTTGTAGGCATCACGGCAGGCCATGAAGGCCGCGTGCGGGCCGCCGAAGCCGAACGGCACGCCGAAGCGCTGCGAGTTGCCCACGACGATGTCCGCGCCCCATTCGCCGGGGGCGGCGATCAGGGTCAGCGCCAGCAGGTCGGTGGCCACGGCCACCAGGCCACCACGGGCATGCACGGCATCGGCCAGCGCCTTGTAGTCGCCGATGTGGCCGAAGGTATCGGGGTACTGCAGCAGCACGCCGTAGGCTTCGGCTTCCATGGCTTCGGCCGGGGTGCCCACGCGCAGCACGATGCCCATCGGCTCGGCGCGGGTGCGCAGCAGTTCCAGCGTCTGCGGGTGCACGGCGTCGTGCACGAAGAAGGTGTCGGACTTGGACTTGGCCGAACGCTTGGCCAGGGTCATCGCTTCGGCTGCGGCGGTGGCTTCATCCAGCAGCGAGGCGTTGGCGATCTCCATGCCGGTCAGGTCGGCGCACAGGGTCTGGAAGTTGATCAGCGCTTCCATGCGGCCCTGCGAGATCTCGGCCTGGTACGGGGTGTAGGCGGTGTACCACGCCGGGTTTTCCAGCACGTTGCGCAGGATGACGTTCGGGGTGAGGGTGCCGTAGTACCCCTGGCCGATGAAGGTGCGGAACACCTGGTTCCTGTCGGCGATGGTGCGGATCTTGGCCAGCGCTTCCACTTCGGTCAGCGAGCTGGGCAGCGCCAGCGCGGCCGGCGACTTGATGCCCGACGGCACGATGGCGTCGGTCAGTGCGTCCAGCGAGGCGTGGCCGACCACGTCGAGCATCTGCGCGATTTCGGCGTCGTTGGGGCCGATGTGGCGTTCAACGAACGCGTGGTGGTGTTCAAGCTCGCGCAGGGTAGGGGTGTTCTGGGACATGGCTGGCATCCAAAAGAGTGGGCACGCACGTTCGGAAGCGCGGACGGGGCGTGTCATGGGCGACAACGATCCACCGGACCCCTGCGGTCTTCCTGGGTGCCCCTCTGTCCTTTTGCCTGAGAGTTTAAAAGCGCGCGGCTGCGTGCTTCGTGCCCCTTCGGCGCCGGCACTGGCCGGTCTCTCCAGAGTTTTGGTGCGGGTGGTATCGGGCCTGAGCGATTACGGGCGTTGCGCCTTCGGCAGCGGGTGCTTCAATACAAAGCGCCGCTTCTCCCACCATGTAGCGTGGGAATTATAGCCCAGCGGCCCGGCCGGCAACGCCCGTCCGGCACATGAACAGGGGGCGCCGACCGCGTCATAACCGGCCGCCGGGCATGGTGCCAGGCAGGCGGACGGCCTATCATGGCTGCATCCTCGTATTCATCAGGCGCCACCGCAGGCTGCGGCCGGCGCCTTCCGTGCGTCCGCACGGCCGCTGACGGAAGACCCGATGACACCCGCTCCGCCCTCCAACCGCCGCCTGGCCCTGCTGCTTGCCGGCCTGGCCATGTTCGGCCCGTTCTCGATCGACACCATCTTCCCGGCGTTCCTGCTGCTGGGCGAGCGGATGCAGGTCGACCAGGTCGCGGTGCAGCAGACGGTGAGCGTATACCTGCTGTTCTACGGCCTGATGAGCCTGGCGCACGGCCCGCTGTCGGACGCGTTCGGCCGCCGCCGGGTGATCCTGGGCGGGCTGGTGCTGTTCATCGCCGCTTCCATCGGCTGCGCGCTCTCGCGCGACCTGACCACGCTGCTGGTGTTCCGCGCGCTGCAGGGCGTCACCGCCGGCGTCGGCGTGATCGTCGGCCGCGCGGTGATCCGCGACCTCTACCATGGCGCCGATGCGCAGCGGCTGATGAGCCAGGTCTCGATGATCTTCGGCATCGCCCCGGCGATCGCGCCGATCATCGGCGGCTGGATCCTGCTCGGCGGCGGCGATTGGCCGCTGATTTTCTGGTTCCTGGTGGTGTTCGCGCTGGTGTTGCTCGCCGCCACCGGCAAATGGCTGCCGGAGACCCACCCGGTGGAAGCCCGCACCCCGCTGTCCACCCGCGCGCTGCTGCGCAGCTACCTGCAGATGGGCACCAACCCGCGCCTGCTGCGCCTGGCGGCAGCCGGCGCGTTCAATTTCTCCGGCATCTTCCTGTACATCGCCTCGGCACCGGTGTTCGTGATGCAGCACCTGCAGCTGGGCGAGGGCGGTTTTGCCTGGCTGTTCATTCCCACCATCGGCGGCATGACCACGGGCTCGTTCCTGTCCGGGCGCATGGCCGGGCGGATGACTGCCGCCCGCCAGGTCGGGATCGGCTTCAGCCTGTGCGCGGTATCGGCGCTGGTCAACCTGGCCTATGTGCTGTCGGTGGGCCAGATCGCGCTGCCCTGGGCGGTGCTGCCGATCTTCATTGGTGGCGTGGGCATGGCGCTGATTTTCCCGATCCTGGCGCTTGCCGTGCTGGATATGTACCCGCACCAGCGCGGTCTTGCCTCGTCGATGCAGATGTTCCTGCAGCTGATGATCAACACCGTGGTGGCCGGGGTGGTGTCGCCGATGCTCAGCCACACCCCGCTGCACCTGGCGCTGGGCTATGCCGGCTTCTTCGCCATCGGCGCCAGCTTCTGGTTCTGGGAGCGTCGCTGCGAACGCCGCCGCGAGGCTGCGGCGGCCCTTGCCTGAGCCCCCGTGCGGTATTCTTTCACCATTGTTGCGGTACGGAAGTCCCCCTGATGTCGACCACCTCCAAACTGCGTCGTGACCTGCGCCGGCGCCGCGAAATCGAAGAAGCCAACCGCGAAAAGGCCCATGCCTCGCCGGTCGAGCCGCACGCCGAGCTCCGCGACCAGCAACGCACGCTGCTGGCCGGGGTGGTGCGTCGCGACGGCGAATGGGTGCTGGGCATGGATGGCCGTATCGCCGGGCAGACCCCCAGCGCCGCCCGCGTGCTGGCGCTGATCATGCAGGCCGCCGAACTGCACGAGCGCCAGGGAACGCCGGTGCGCCTGGTGTATTCGGATGCATTGAAAGACGCCGCGCACGCCGAAGCCAAGGCCGACGGCAAGGATTTCGAGCAGTTCAAGACCGCGTTGGCCGCGTCGTTGAAACCAAGATCCTGACAACCGACCGCGCAAAAAAAAAAACCGGCCATTGGCCGGTTTTTTTCGTTTACGGGGCCTTCGGCGCCGCCGCCGCCGGCGGCTGCCACCCGCACATCTGGCCCTGGTTCTGCTGCTTCAGCCACTCGTTGACCGGGGTGAAGTACTCGATCATCGGGCCGGCATCGAGCTTGTCGCCGCCGGTGATTTCCTTCAGCGTGGCCTGCCACGGCTGGCTGGCACCCTTGCTCAGCATCGCCCAGAACTTCTGGCCGGCTTCCTTGTTGCCGTAGAAGCTGCACTGGTGCAGCGGGCCCTTGTAACCGGCCGCGTCGCACAGGCCCTTGTAGAACTGGAACTGCAGGATGCGCGCCAGGAAGTAACGCGTGTACGGGGTATTGCCCGGCACGTGGTACTTGGCGCCCGGATCGAAGAACTCCTCGCCGCGCGCCGAGGCCGGGGCCACGCCCTGGTACTTGGCCTTCAGGTCCCACCACGCCTTGTTGTACTGGTCCGGGGTGATCGAGCCATCGAACACGCCCCAGCGCCAGCGGTCGATCATCAGGCCGAACGGCAGGAACGACACGCCGCTCAGGGCCATGCGCATCTGCGCGTTGATGGTGGCCTCGCGGCTTTCCTGCGGCTTGTCGACCAGGCCGATCGAGTTCAGGTACTGCGGGGTCATCGCCAGCACGATGGTGTCGCCGATCGCTTCGTGGAAGCCATCGTTGGCACCGCCCTGGAACAGCGGCGGCAGCGGGTTGTAGGCCAGGTCGTAATAGATGTGGCCCAGCTCGTGGTAGATGGTGGTGAAGTTTTCCTCGGTCGGCTTGATGCACATCTTGGTGCGCACGTCGCCTTCCATGTTCATGTCCCACGCGCTGGCGTGGCAGACCACGTCACGGTCCAGCGGCTTGATGAACTGGGTCTTGTCCCAATACGACTTCGGCAGCGCCGGCATGCCCAGCGACACGTAGAAGTCCTGCGCGCGTTCGGTCATCTGCTTGGCGGTACGCAGTTCGGCCTCACGCTGCGCCTTGTAGAGCGCTTCCACGTTCGCGTTGCTGCCGCCGGCCTTGGCCAGCGCACCGCTCAGGTTGGCCTGGTACTGCTTTTCCAGCGCGGCGGTGATGTCCAGGCTGCCTGCGCCCGGGTAGGGCTCAAGCTGGTCCCACAGGTTGGACCAGTCCTGCTGCCACATGTTGCCCAGCAGGTGCGCGGCGATCAGGCCGCCTTCGGTTTCGGCCTTGTCCTTGCCGTAGGTGCCGTCCAGCTTGGTACGGGCGTAGCAGTGCAGCTGCTCGTACATCGGCTTGACCTGTTCCCACAGGCGGTCGGTTTCCGGGCCGATCTGCTCGGGCGGCATGTCGTAGCCGCTGCGCCACATCTGCCCGGCATCGGCGAAGCCCATTTCCTTGGCGCCTTCGTTGACCAGGCCGACGAAGCGCTGGTAATCGGCGCGCATCGGCTTGGTGGTGCCGTGCCAGCCCTGCCAGGCGTCAAGCTGCTTGTCGTAGTCGCGGCTGCTGGCCAGCACTTCTTCCAGGTCGCCCAGCTGGCGGCAGGTGGCCGGGTTGGCCTCGTCGGTGCAGTACTTGCCCGAGCCGTACGCGCCTTCCATGCGGCTGGCGATGCGGGTCAGCTCGCCCAGCTTGGCCGGGTCGCGCGGGGCCGGCATGGCGGTCATCAGCTTGAGCAGGTGGATCTGGCGCTTGGTGTCCTCGCTCATCGGCTGGCCGTCGTACTTGCCGGCCTGGGCGATCCAGCCATTGAGGATGGTCAGCCAACGTTCGTTGGCCTTGGCCGCCACGCGCTCGGAATCGTCATTGATATAGGTCGAGGACAGCCACTGGGCCGAGGTCATTTCCGGGTACAGGGCCTTGTACTCGGCGTTGACGCGGGCGATGAACTGGTCCGCGGTCTCGGTCGGCGCGGCGGTGCCTGCGGCCGGTGCGGTGGTGGGGGACGATTCCTTCTGGCAGGCCGCCAGCGTCAGTGCGGCAGCACCGACAGCCAGGGCCAGCAGGAGCGGGCGGTGGTTCACGGGGACATCCTTGGGTGGTGACAGACCGGCGAAGGCTAGTGGGGCCGCCGCCGCACCGCAAGGGCCACAGGTCCCGTCAGCGCCCGCAGCCGGCGAACAGGTCGCGGTCGCGCTCGTACAGCGCGGTCTTCACCTGCATCAGGCCCAGTACCGACGGGAACACGTTGTCATGGTCCGTGTACTGGCTGGCGCGCCGCCGCACGCAGGCCAGGTCCAGCCCGCGGCTGGCGGCGAAGCCGGGCGAGAACCACATCGTCATCGGCACCCGGGTCTGTTCCTGCGGGGCGATCGCGTACGGCACCCCGTGCAGGTACAGGCCCTTCTCGCCGAGCGATTCGCCATGGTCGGACAGGTAGATCATCGCCGTGTCGTAATCCTGCATGCCCTGCAGCGTGCCGATGGTGTGGGCCAGCAGCTGGTCGGTGTACAGCAGCGCGTTGTCGTAGCTGTTGGTGATTTCCTCGCGGCTGCACTTGCCCAGGTCCGGGGTGTCGCAGGTCGGGGTGAAGTGGCGGAAGCGGGTGGGGTAGCGCTCGAAGTAGCTCGGGCCGTGGTTGCCCAGCTGGTGCAGCACCACCACCCGGTCGCCCGGCGTTGCACGGACCTGCTCGGCGAGGTTGTCGATCAGGATCTCGTCCATGCAACGGCCGTTGGCGCACAGGGTGGGATGCGTTGCATCGTCCAGTGCCTGCATCGGCAGCCCTTCGCACACGCCCTTGCAGCCGGACTGGTTGTCGCGCCACAGTGTGCCGATGCCGGCGTGGTCGAGCACGTGCAGCAGCGACTGGTGCGCGCGGATCTTCTTCTCATCGTAATCGTGGCGGCCATAGGGCGAGAACAGGCAGGGCAGCGACACTTCCGTGCTGGTACCGCACGAATGCATGTCCGGGAAGTTGATCGCGCTGGTCTGCGCCAGCTGCGGCGTGGTCTGCCGGGCGTAACCGTTCAAGCCCCAGTTCTGCGCACGCGCGGTTTCGCCCATGACGATCACCAGCAGCCGCGGCTTGCTGTCGGCCGCGCGCGGGGTGGCCTTGGCATCCAGCCCGATCGGCAGCTTCGGTGCGCGCTGGATCGGGTTGTCGCCGCGCAGCGCCTTGGGCAGGCCCAGCAGGTAGTTGCCCGGCGTGGCCAAGTAGCGCACCTCGCGCTGGTTGCGCATCAGCGCCGACATTTCCTGGAACGACAGCAGCGAACCGCCCAGTGCGGTGGCGGCCGACAGCAGCAGGAAGCCGCCACGCCACAGCAGTGCCTTGCCCCAGCTGCGGCGCAGCAGCTGCACGCGCCACAGTACGACCATCGGCAGCGCCGCGAGCAGCACCAGCGGGGCGATCAGGCTGGGAGTGATCAGTTCGCGGCTTTCCTTGTGGTCGGTCGCCAGCACGTTGCGCAGCATGTCCGCATCCAGGTAGATGTGGTAACTGCCCATGTAATGGGCGGCCATCGCCGTGCCCAGCAGCAGCACGCCGATCATCACCTTTGCGTTCCAGCGCCACACCAGCAGGCCCATCAGCAGGCTGTGCGCGCCGACCAGCAGCAACAGCAGCGAAAGGCCGAAGCGCAGGCTGCCCGGATGGGTGGCCATCGCGCTGTGCCAGAACAGGCCGTTGCAGGCCAGCGCGAAGAACATGCTGGTGAGCGCGATGAGGGTTTCGGTGGACCAGGTCGGGCGCCAGTGGCGCAGGGCTGACAGCGAGGTAAGGCGCGGCATGTGCGATGCGAGGGTGTTCATGCGCGGACTCCGCGGGCGGTGATGCGGCGTACCAGCAGGAACAACAGCAGCGACACCGTCCAGCAGGTCGCCAGCGTCCACAGGTCATGCGAAAGGAAATGCGCGCCGCGCAGCTGCTGCGCGGCGCCGAACACGCCGCCGGCGACCAGCCCCACGGCAAGGCCGCGCCATCGCCATGCCGGGCGCACCAGCAGCGCGAAGAAGTACAGGCTCACCCAGGCAAACCCGGCGCTGGAATGCCCGGCCGGGAAGCACACCCCGCGCGGCATGCCGTGCGGGCGGGTGGCGAACAGGCCCACGTACTCGCGCAGGCCGCCGTAGCGCGCCAGGTCCCACGGGCAATCAATGTTGGTGAGCGACTTCAGCAGCGACACCACGCCGGTGCCCAGCGCGACGGCCATTACCAGGTATAGCAGCGGCCAGCGCCATGCGGCCGCGCGTTCGTGGCGCCAGGCGTGGAAGCACAGCACGA
This sequence comes from Stenotrophomonas sp. CCNWLW57, assembly GCF_037203925.1. Lineage (NCBI taxonomy): Bacteria > Pseudomonadati > Pseudomonadota > Gammaproteobacteria > Lysobacterales > Lysobacteraceae > Stenotrophomonas > Stenotrophomonas sp. CCNWLW57. Next base: position 625,031 of record NZ_JBBCBJ010000002.1, on the reverse strand, counting down.
TGGCCAGCAGCGTTGCCGCTGCGCTCAGCCACTTGCCACCCTTGTGGATCAGCTGGCTGGTGGCCCATGCGTTCTGCAGGAGCCAGTGATGGCCTTCCATGCGGAACAGCTGGTCCGCAAGCCACTGGTCGCCCCCGCCCACCATCAGCACGGCACTGGTGGCCAGCACGGCCAGCAGCGGCCAAGCGAGATGGCGGCGCAGGAAACCGGACACCTGCGCGGGCGCATCGGAAGCAAGCGGGACAAGGGCAGGGGAAGCGGGAAGCATCAGGCAGGGCCGGCGGGGAAACCGGCGCCATGGTCGTCAGCGGCGTGTCGGAGATCGGTCGGAGCGATGTTCCCCGCGCGTTAATCGGCCGCGCCGTGCATCTGCGATTCAGTCACCATCGTCCACGCCGGCGGCTGCATCCTTGGACAGTTCCGCGTGGCAGGCTGCATTCCATGCCGTGCCGGGTACCAGCCACCAGCGGTTGCGGTTGGCACTGCCGATCATCACCGCCTGCGCGCGATCCACGCACGGACTGATCGCCTGCTCCAGCACCAGCAGCCAGCGGTTGTGCGGCGCCTGCGCCATCCACGGGCCAGCGTCATGCCACTGTTCGTCCCAGGGGCGCTTGAACCCGAAGTCGGTCACCGGCCGGTCGGCCTGCAGCAGGTTCTGCTCGCGCCAGGCCAGCGCGCCCAGCTCGGCCGACGGGCCGATCCGCTCGCCGACCTGCTGCATCAATGCCGACGAAGAACTGTACGGACCCAAGGTGGGTATCAGGCCCCAGCCGTGCAGGTTCCACAGCAGCACCGCAGTCAGCACGGCAAGCATGCCGGCACGCCGCTGGCGCAGCCATGCGGCCAGCAGCAGCACCACGATGCCGAAGCCGAGCAGCCACCCCCCGAGTACCGGCAGCAGGGTTTCCGGCATGCCGCGCCTGGCCAGCTGCGCATGCGCCCAAGCACCGTCGCCCAGCAGCTGCGCGCCGATCCCCAGCGCCGCCGCGCCCAGCACCAGCACGTAGGCCAGCAGCAGCCAGCGTGGACCGGGCCGGCGCAGCAGGCCGGGCAGCAGCGGCGCGGCGGCCACGCACAGCGCCGGCAGCATCGGGAAGATATAGACCTCGCGCTTGCCGGGGCTGGCAGTGAAGAACAGCAGCACCAGCAGCGCCCAACCGAGCAGCAACCAGTAGCGGCTGTCGCCACGGCGCAGGCGCCGCCACCAGCCCGGCAGCAGCGCGGGCAGCAGCAGGCTGCCGGGCAGCCACAGCGTGGCGATCACCTGCAGGTAATACCAGGCCGGCTGCACGTGGTGCCAGGCACTGGCATAGCGGGTGCCAGTCTGCTTGAACAGCAGTTCGCGCGCATAGCCCTGCAGCTCCGGCGAGGGGTCATTGAGCAGCGCGATCCCAAGTGGGCCCAGCCATACGGCGGTGCCGAGCAGGAATGCCGGTATCAGCCACAGCAGTGAACGCGCGCGGGGCAGGGCAGCGCCAGGCCGCGGCTGGCCTTTCCAGCGCCACAGCGCCCACGGCAGCAGCACCAGCAGCGGCAGGAAGCCCACGCCCTTGGTGACCGTGCCGAGACCCGCGGCGAACCCGGCCACCCACAGCAATCGCGTGTTCGGCCGTTCCAGCAGGTGGCGCAGCAGCGCCCACAACGACAGGGTGGTAAGCGCGACCAGCACCATGTCGATCTGCGCACGCTTGGCCATCAGCCCGAACTGCAGGCAGCTGGCCAGCGCCAGCAGCGCCCACCAGGCGATGCGCCGGTTCCACAGGCGCCGCGCCAGATCCCAGCTCAGCCACAACGTGGCCAGCGCGGCCAGCAGCGAGGGCAGCAGGAAGGCCAGGTTCCAGTTCCCGATGACCTGGTAGGTCGCCGCCTGGATCCACATGAACACCGGCGGCTTTTCGGCGTACAGTTCGCTGCCCCGGTGGGGCAGCAGCCACTGGCCGGTCTCGACCATGGCCCGGGCGGCCAGCACGAAACGGGGCTCATCCGGCGGGGTAGGGGCGCGCAGTCCGATTCCCGCCGCAAGGGCCAGCAACAGGGCAAGGCAGGTGAGCAGTTGCCACCGTTGGCGAGTCAGTAGTGTCGGCAAGGGGGCATGGCTTTCCCGGAAGAGCAGGCACTTTCGCCGAAGCAATGTAAGAAAAGCGTCGAATCGGGGTAATTGCGACTGGATTCCGACATTCCCGGGGCTACCATGGCGGCCATCACCCCCGAGTTCTCGACGCATGCGGCTCCTGGTCATCGAAGACAACCGTCAACTGGTCGCCAACCTGTTCGAGTATTTCGAAGCGCGTGGCCATGTCCTCGACGTCGCCCCCGATGGCGTCACCGGCCTGCACCTGGCCGCCACCCAGAACTACGACGCGCTGATCCTGGACTGGATGCTGCCGCGCATGGAGGGCCCTGACGTGCTGCGCCGCCTGCGTGTCGAGCACGGCTCCGAAGTGCCGGTGATCATGCTCACCGCGCGCGACGAACTGCCCGACAAGATCGCCGGCTTCCGCGCCGGCGCCGACGACTACCTGACCAAGCCGTTCGCCCTGCCGGAACTGGAAGTCCGGCTGGAAGCGCTGCGCGTGCGCGCGCAGGGGCGCAACCCGCGCAAGGTGCTGGAAGTAGCCGATCTCACCCTGGACCTGGCCACGCTGGAGGCACAGCGCGACGGCCAGGCCCTGCACCTGTACCCGGCCTGCCGCAAGCTGCTTGAAGTGCTGATGCGCGCCAGCCCGGCGGCGGTCACCCGCCAGCAGCTGGAGTTCGCGCTGTGGGGCGATGAGCTGCCCGATGGCGACCTGCTGCGTTCCCACATCTACGAACTGCGCCGCAGCGTGGACGGCCCGTTCCAGCGCAAGCTCATCCATACCCTGCCGCGCGTGGGGTACCGCCTGGGTGCACCGGCCACCGAAGGCCACGATGAAACTGCGTAAACCCGCGCCGCTGCACCGGCGGCTGGTCTGGTGGCTGCTGGGCTACCTCGCGTTGATCTCGCTGGCGGTATTCAGCGTGGGTAACTACGTGCACGAACACGCCGAGCATTCGGCGTGGCGCGCGCTGCTGAACTCCGAACTGGACAGCATCGTCAGCCACATCGAACACGAACCGCACTACCGCTGGCAGGACTCGGACACGCTGCGGCTGTTCACCGTCGATGACAGTCCCGAGGTTCCGCCGATCCTGCGCACCCTGCATCCGGGCCTGCACGACGGCGTGGAAATCGCCGGCCGCGCCAGCGCGGTGATGGTGCGCGACACCGCCGGGCAGGGGCGGCTTGCACTGGTGCTGGACATCAACGACTTCCACGACCTGGAAGAATTCGCCACCCGCTGGGTGATGCTGGCCAGCGTGGTGATGATCGTAGTGACGGTGGTGATGGCCTCGTTCGGCGTCAGCCGCCTGGTGAGCCCGCTGCGCTCACTGGCCCGGCATATCGACGGTCTCAAGCCCGGCGTGCCCGGCCAGCGCGTCGAAGTCGACCCGCGCGGCAGCTCCGAGCTGTACGTCATCGCCGCCGCGCTCAACGACTACCTGGCCCGCAACGAACAGTTCGTCGAGCGCGAACGGGTGTTCATCAGCACCGCCAGCCACGAACTGCGCACCCCCATCGCCGTGATCACCGGCGCCGCCGAACTGGCGCTGGAGCAGCCCGCGCTGCCCGACCGTGCGCGCCAGCAGATGCAGCGCGTGCACCGCACCGCCCAGGGCGTGGAGCAGCTGATCCAGCTGCTGCTGGTGCTCGCGCGCGAACCGGCGCGCCTGGCCGCGTTGAAGGAACGCATCCCGCTGGACCAGCTGGTGCCGGACATCATCGAAGACCACCGCCACCTGATGGGCGACAAGGACCTGCAGATCGCCGTGCAGGGCCTGGCCAACGTGGACATCATCGCGCCGCTCGGCGTGGTCCAGGCCGCGATCGGCAACCTGCTGCGCAACGCCATCGAAAACAGTGGCCGCGGCACCATCACCATCAACGTATCCGACCGTGCCGTGGTCACCCTGCAGGACCCTGGCGAAGGCATGAGCCCCGAAGAAATCGCCGCGGTTTACGCACGCATGGCCCGCGGTGACCGCAACGGACAGAGCGGCATCGGCCTCGAACTGATCGCCCGCCTGTGCGAACACCTCGGCTGGGCACTCACCATCGAACAGAGCGAACCGCGCGGTACCCGCGTCATCCTCGATCTGAGCGCATCGCTGCCGGCGTAGGCGTGGCAGTACGCGGCAGCGCAACGTGGCATGCGGTGAAGACAGTGTTAAGCTCAAAAGGGCGTCGCATCATGCGGCGCTTTTTTTTTGCCCTTTCGATCGACAGAGGATCGCATGCCGACCGAACCCAGTACTGCTCTCATCACCAACGACATCGTTGGCCTTGGCCTGATCGCCGCCACCCTGGCCCTGATTTTCTGGGCCGCCAGCGGCCCGACCCCCCTGCTGAAGAAAATCTTCGCCTGGGTGCCCGCCCTGCTGCTGTGCTACTTCATCCCGGCCATCTACAACACCGCAGGCCTCATCGACGGCCACGACACCGCCCTCTACAACCCCATCGCCCGCGACGTGCTGCTGCCCGCCGCCCTGGTGCTGGTCACCCTTTCCATCGACCTCAAGGGCATCCTCAAGCTCGGCCCCAAGCTGCTCATCGTGTTCTGCGCCGGCACCTTCGGCATCATGCTCGGCGCCGTGGTGTCGTTCCAGCTGATGTCCTGGATCCACCCCGAGACCGTCGCCGGCGATACCTGGGCCGGCATGGCCGCACTGGCCGGCAGCTGGATCGGTGGCGGCGCCAACATGGTCGCCATGCGCGAAGTATTCGGCACCGACGCCACCACCTTCGGCCAGTTCGCCGTCGTCGACGTCGCCTGCGCCAGCCTGTGGATGGCCGTCCTCCTGTTCCTGGCCAACCGCGCCACCCAGATCGACACCCGCAACGGCGCCGACACCCGCGCCATCGACGAAATGAAAGCGCGCATCAGTGCCTATGAGGCCCAGAACGCCCGCATTCCCAGCCTCACCGACCTCATGCTGATCGTCGGCGTCGCCCTCGGCGGCGTCGGCCTGGCCCACGCCATCGCCGCCCCCCTGAGCGCCTGGTTCAAAGCCCACATCAGCTGGGCCAGCCAGTTCAGCCTCGACAGCGCCTTCGTCTGGGTGGTCCTGCTCTCCACGTTGCTCGGCCTGGGCCTGAGCTTCACCCGCGCACGCCGGCTCGAATCGGCCGGCGCATCCCGTCTGGGCACCGTGTTCCTGTACTTCCTGATCGCCTGCATCGGCATGCAGATGGACCTGCTGTCCCTGCTGGATCGCCCATGGCTGTTCCTGCTCGGCGTGATCTGGATGCTCACCCACATCCTCGTCCTGTGGACCGTCGCCAAGCTGGTCAAAGCGCCCCTGTTCTTCTTCGGCATCGGCTCGATGGGCAACATCGGCGCAGCGGCATCGGCACCGGTGGTGGCAGCGGCATTCCATCCCAGCCTGGCGCCGGTGGGAGTGCTCCTCGGAACAGTCGGATACGCCACGGGAACTGGTCTGGCATACGTAACCGGCTTGATTCTTAAATGGATGGCCGGAGCATAACGACGCCATCAGCATCGGGAAGGCCGGCCAACGGCCGGCGCTACCGCTTTTCCGCTCCGTCATCACGGAACTGTGGATGGCGGGGCGGCGGTGGGGGTGCGGGACTGTAGAAAACATGGATGTTTTCTACAAGCCCCCATGGATGGGTTTACGGCGTGTCCCGCACCCCCACCGCCGTCCCGCCATAGCCGATATCAAATCAGAGCCAAAGAAAAGGCGGCGCAGATGCGCCGCCTTTTCGTTTCTAGAAGCCGTCTCGACCAACGGTCGAGACCTAACGTTCAACAGCGCGATAGCGCCAATGTCAGCAGCATCGCCCCCCATTGCGGCCGCCGTAACGCGCTTCCTGACGCTCGCGGAAGAACGTTTTGTAGTCCATCGGCGTGCGGTCCGGATGCTTCTCCAGCACGTGCCGCACGTAGTTGTCGTAATCGGGAATCCCGCAGCACAGACGTGCCGTCTGCACCAGGCGCCGCCAGATGCGGCGGTGCGCCTGGTACTGCCCGACCGGAACCAGACCCGTGCTCATCACAGGTCCGCCATCTGGTGCGGCTGCAGCGCCACGTATTCCGTCTCACGGTCCGTGCGCTGCGGCGTACGGCGTGCCACCACGATCGTCTTGATCGCATAGGCCAGGATCGAGAACACCACGAACAGGAACAGCACCGTCAGACCCGTGTTCACGTACGCGTTCACCACGATCTGCTGCATCTGCCCCACCGTCTTGGCCGGCGCCGTGATCGTCCCGCTCGCAATCGCATCCTGGAACTTGTGCGCCTGCGCCAGGAAGCCCTGCGCCGGATTGCTGTCGAAGATCTTGATCAGCCCCGCATACGTCGTGCAGATCAGCAGCCATACCGCCGGCACCGCCGTCACCCACGCATAGCGGTCACGCTTCATCTTGAACAGCACCACCGTACCCAGCATCAGCGCGATACCCGCCAGCATCTGGTTCGAGATGCCGAACAGCGGCCACAACGTCTGGATGCCACCGAACGGATCCACCACGCCCGTGTACAGCAGGTAGCCCCACAGCGCCACGCAGCCCGCCGTCGCGATGATGTTCGCCGTCCACGACTCGGTCTTCTTCAGCGCCGGGATGAAGTTGCCCAGCAGGTCCTGCAGCATGAATCGGCCCGCACGCGTACCCGCATCCACCGCCGTCAGGATGAACAGTGCCTCGAACAGGATCGCGAAGTGGTACCAGAACGCCATCATCGCGTTGCTGCCACTCGGGATCGCCTGGTGCAGGATCTGCGCGATACCCACCGCCAGCGTCGGCGCGCCACCCGCACGGTGCAGGATCGTCGGCTCGCCAATCGCCGCCGCCGTCGCCTCCAGCTGCTCCGGCGTGATCGTGAAGCCCCACGTCGTGGTGATGTAGTGTGCCGCCGAGACCGCATCGGCACCGATCACCGCCGCCGGGCTGTTCATCGCGAAGTAGATGCCCGGATCGATGATCGATGCCGCCACCAGCGCCATCACCGCCACGAAAGATTCCATCAGCATGCCGCCGTAACCGATGTAGCGCATGTGGCGCTCATTGGCCAGCAGCTTCGGCGTCGTGCCCGACGCGATCAGCGCATGGAAGCCCGACACCGCACCGCACGCAATGGTGATGAACAGGAACGGGAACATCCCGCCCTTCCACACCGGACCATCGCCGCTGGCCGCGAACTGCGTCAGCGCCGGCATCTTCAGCTCCGGCATCACGATCAGGATGCCGATGGCCAGCGCCACGATCGTGCCGATCTTCAGGAACGTCGACAGGTAATCGCGCGGGGCCAGCAGCAGCCACACCGGCAGCACCGACGCCACGAAGCCGTAACCGATCAGCATCCAGGTGATCTGGATCCCGGTGAAGGTGAAGGCCGGGCCCCAGACCGGGTCCGCCGCCACCTTGCCGCCGTACCAGATCGCCAGCAGCAGCAGGATCAACCCCACCACCGAAATTTCGCCGATCTTGCCCGGCCGGATGTAGCGCATGTAGATGCCCATCAGGATCGCGATGGGCATCGTCGCAATCACCGTGAACATGCCCCAAGGGCTTTCCGCCAGTGCCTTCACCACCACCATCGCCAGCACCGCCAGGATGATGATCATGATCAGGAACGCGCCGAATAGCGCGATCGTCCCGGGCACCTGGCCCATTTCCTCGCGCACCAGGTCACCCAGTGAACGCCCGTTGCGGCGGCTGGAAATGAACAGGATCATGAAGTCCTGCACCGCGCCGGCCAGCACCACGCCCACCACCAGCCACAGCAGGCCGGGCAGGTAGCCCATCTGCGCCGCCAGCACCGGGCCCACCAGCGGCCCCGCACCGGCGATGGCCGCGAAGTGGTGGCCGAACAGCACGTGCTTGTTGGTCGGCACGTAATCCAGGCCATCGTTGTTGATCACCGCGGGCGTGGCCCGGGTGGGATCCAGCTGCATCACCTTGTCGGCGATGAACAGGCTGTAGAAGCGATAGGCAATGAGATAGATGGAGACTGCGGCGACCACGATCCACAGCGCGTTGATGTGTTCGCCCCGCCGCAATGCGACGGTGCCAAGACAGAATGCGCCGAGCAGCGCGAGCGCCGCCCAACCCAGCTTGGAAAAACCTTTCATGAGATTGCGTCTCCCTGAAGAACTCCGTAAGGGTCCGCCCTGGCAGTGACCGGGTCAATGCGCCTGCGGAGGCTTGCCGCTAGTACTTTGGTCGTACACGGGTACAGAACACCACGCTTGGAACAATCGGTTGCGGGCATGACGGTTGGCGCCTCCGGGGGCTGCGCCCATCTTGTATCCATCTTCCTTTCGCCGGAGTCAACATGAGCAGCCCAACCCCGGTGCGCGTGCAGCGCACCATCCGTGGCATGGCCACCTCCGACGGGGCCGGCGTGCGCCTGACCCGGGTCATCGGTGGCCCCTCGCTGCCGGACCTTGACCCGTTCCTGCTGCTGGATGAATTCGGCACCGACCGCGCCGAGGACTACATCGCCGGCTTCCCCAGCCACCCGCATCGCGGCTTCGAGACCGTGACCTACATGCTCGACGGGCGCATGCGGCACAAGGACAACCACGGCAACGAAGGCCTGCTCACCCCGGGCAGCGTGCAGTGGATGACCGCCGGCCGCGGCCTGGTGCATTCCGAAATGCCCGAGCAGGAATCGGGGCAGATGCGCGGCTTCCAGTTGTGGGTGAACCTGCCGGCGCGCGACAAGATGACCGATCCCAAGTACCAGGAGTTCGCGCCGGACCGCATCCCGCTGGCCCAGCCGGCGCCGGGCGTGCAGGTCAAGGTGATCGCGGGGCAGGTGGGCGACACGGTCGGCCCGATCGTGCAGCCGGCCACCGATCCGCTGTACCTGGATGTGCAGCTGGACGCAGGCACGGCCTGGGACTACGTGCTGCCGGAAGGGCATAACGCGTTCGCCTATGTGTTCGGAGGCGGGCTGACGATTGGAGACGGCGATGACGCGCGTCCGGTCGACCGGCAGGAAATGGCGGTGCTCGATGGCGGCCAACTGCTGCAGCTGCGCGCGGGCGCCGGTGGAGCGCGATTGATCCTGGTCGCCGGGCGGCCGTTGCGGGAGCCGGTGATGCGCCATGGCCCGTTCGTGATGAACACCAGGCAGGAACTGATGCAGGCCTTCGTGGATTTCCAGGAAGGCCGCTTCTGAAACAAGGTAGCGCCGGCCGTTGGCCGGCCCAGGCGATCCGGGTGCCGGCCAACGGCCGGCGCTACCGGGTGTCACCGCTCGGCGGCGACTGCCGACGGATTGAGGTTCATGCCCTGCGACAACGTCTGCAGCGTGCGCAGTTCGCTGGCGTCGCTGGGATACAGCGAAATCTGCGCGTAGCGGTTCTTGTCGAACTTGACCACGGTCATGCGGCGGGTGGCATACCCCGGCGGCTGCTGTCCGCCCAGGTCAGGCTGGTACCAGTACAGCGACTCACCGGCGAAGTTGCCCTTTTCCTGGCGCAGCGGGCGGGGCAGCGGAATATCCGGGTCGCGCCCGGTGAGCATCATGGTCATGACCTCGCGCCCGTCTGCCGCAGTGGCCTTGCAGAGCACGTACGTGGCCGCAGACTGTTCCTGCCATTGCAGGCCGCTGGATTCGGGCAGTGCCGGGCATTTGGCGGCCGATTGCGCCGTGGCGATGCCGGCCGTCAGTGAAAGGCCAAGGAATATCAAGGCGTGCAGGATCTTCATGCGTTCCCCCAAGTGTGCAAGTAGCCGTGCCGTCCCCTGCGGGCGCTTCCGGTGGCCAAGCGTTCCCTGGCCGATGTGCTGCGCATGCCCCATGCGCGTACCGGAAGGACCCGTCAGGTGACGGTCTGGTGATTTCGACCTTAACGGAATGTGACCGGTTCTTCAAATAACCGTTTCAAATGATTCTGAACCCGGTTAGCGGGGTGGGGTGTCTGCGCCGATCCATTTGTAGGCGATCCCGCCGATCAGCCCGCCCAGCAGCGGGGCCAGCCAGAACAGCCACAGCTGGCCAAGCGCGCCGCTGCCGGCGAACACCGCCACGGCAGTGGAGCGGGCCGGGTTCACGGAGGTGTTGGTGACCGGGATGCTGATCAGGTGGATCAGGGTCAAGGCCAGGCCGATGGCGATCGGGGCGAAGCCCGCCGGGGCGCGGCCGTGGGTGGCGCCCATGATGACGACCAGGAACAGGGCGGTGAGCACCACTTCGCACAGGAAGGCGGCGGCGACGCTGTAGCCACCGGGCGAGAGTGCGCCGTATCCGTTGCTGGCGAAGGCACCTGCCTGGCTGCCGTCGATCTGGAAGCCGGGTGCGCCGGAGGCGATCTGCAGCAGGATGAAGCCGGCCAGCAGGCCGCCCAGCACCTGGGCGACGATGTAGGGCAGCAGGTCGCGCGCCGGGAAGCGCCCGCCGACCCACAGGCCGACGCTGACAGCGGGGTTGAAGTGGGCGCCGGAGATGTGGCCGAACGCGTAGGCGCCGGTCAGGACGGTGAGGCCGAAGGCCAGTGCGACGCCGAGGAAGCCGATGCCCAGCGGGTTGCCCTCACCGCCGAATTTCGCTGCGAGGACGGCGCTGCCACAGCCGCCGAGAACCAGCCAGAAGGTGCCGAGGAATTCGGCGGCCAGACGCTTGCCCATGCTCATTGAAGATCTCCACGGATGCCCAGGGGGAATCACGTCGGAAATCGGATGATGCAACGCGCGCGCATTACGCCGGCAGTGGAATGAACTCCTTGTCGTCGCCGGGAATGTTGCCGAAAGCCCCCGATTCCCAATCGTGCTTGGCCTGCTCGATGCGTTCCTTGGAACTGGAGACGAAGTTCCACCAGAGGTGGCGCGGTCCGTCCAGCGGTTCACCACCGAGCAGCATGGCCTTCAACGGGGTCTTGGCGCGCAACCGGCCACGGGCGCCGGCTTCGGGAATGATGAGATGCTGGCCGGGCAGATCGACGCCGTCGAGCTGGGCCTCGCCTTCCAGGATGTAGAGCGCGCGTTCGACGTGGCCGGTATCGAGGTCGAGTTCGGCACCGGGGTCGAGGTCGATGGCGACGTTGAGGGTGTCGGCAAAGACTTTCACGGGGGATTCTTCGCCGTAGGCGCGACCGGCGATGACGCGCAGCCAGGCGCCGTTGCGGCGCTGCTCGGGCAGGGTGGCGGCGGCGTGGTGGTAGAAGGCGGGCGCGGTTTCTTCATACGCCTTCGGCAGTGCGACCCAGGTCTGCATGCCGTGGATGGGGTGGTCGTGTTCGCGCTCGACCGGCGGGGTGCGTTCGGAGTGGGCGATGCCGCGGCCGGCGGTCATCCAGTTGACGTCGCCGGGGCGGATCACCTGGTCGGAGCCGAGGGTATCGCGGTGGCCGATGGCGCCGGACCAGAGGAAGGTGACGGTGGCCAGGCCGATGTGCGGGTGCGGGCGGACGTCGATGCCGGCACCGGCGCCCATGACGGCGGGACCCATCTGGTCGACGAACACGAACGGGCCGACGCTGCGCGCCTGGATGCTGGGCACGGCGCGGCGGACTTCAAGGCCGCCGATGTCATGGACGCGCGGGGCGATGATGGTCGTCATGCGGGCTTTCTCGCTGGCGGGGGACAGGTTGGAAGGATGGCACGCGCGCAGGGCGGTTTCATGGCCCGTTCGGGTAACAGGTTGTTCCAGCCAACCGCAGGTCGCCCGCGTTACATGTTGGTGGGTTGACCTGGATCCGAATGGGCCCGTGGTGGGTTAATCCCGATCCCAATGGGCCCGTATGAATTCGTAGCCCCGGCCGTTGGCCGGACACCGCGCGCAGCGAACACCGTGGTTCATCGCCCGCGACCATCCACCCGACGTTTGGACCATACCGAAATCGTGTTTCAGGCGTTCATGACCCCGGACGGACGGCTTCGGAACGTTTAAACGCCGGGTGGATGGTGGCGATCGTTGCGCAACCGCCTTCGGATGCTTGGGCCGCGCTGCGCGCGGTGTCCGGCCAACGGCCGGGGCTACGAATTGTTACGTAACGTCCGCAGATCGGGATCAACCAACCAGAGGCCAGTGACCGTTATCGGCCCATTGGGATCGGGATCAACCAACCAACGGCAAACAAAAACGCCACCGGGCGGTGGCGTTTCTGTTTTGGTCAATCAACCGTCAGATCACCGGCTCACGCAACACCGCCGCGTCCCAACCCGGGCGCGGGGCAAAACGGTCGCCGTGGCGCTGCTGCAGTACCTTCAGGCGCTCTACCAGCGCATCGGCGCCGGTGGCGCGGATGTACTGGATCGGGCCGCCGCGGAACGGGGCGAAGCCGGTGCCGAAGATGACACCGGCATCGAGCAGGTCGGCGTCAGCCACCACGCCGTCGTGCAGGCAGGCGACCGCTTCGTTGAGCAGCGGCAGGATCAGGCGGTCCTCCAGGTCCTCCGGCGCCTGGTAATTGGCCGGAACGTCCGGCTTCTGGGCGCGGCCGTTTTCCCACTTGTAGATGCCCTGGCCGTCCTTCTTGCCGCGCTTGCCCGGTTCGACGGTCTGCAGGGCAGCGGGGATCTGGAGGCCCAGGAACGGGGCCAGTTCCTTGCCGACGCCGGCGGCGACGTCCAGACCGACGGTGTCGAGCAGTTCGATCGGGCCCATGGGCATGCCGAACTTGACGGCGGCCTTGTCGATGACCGGCCCGGGCACGCCTTCGGCGTAGGCGGTGGCCGCTTCGAGCATGTAGGGGAACAGGACGCGGTTGACCAGGAAGCCGGGGGTGCCGGCGACGGGCACGGGGAACTTGCCGAGGGCCTTGCAGAACGAGGCCAGGCGGCGTTCGGTTTCCGGGGCCATGCCGTCGTGGTGGATGATTTCCACCAGCGGCATCTGGGCGACGGGATTGAAGTAGTGCAGGCCGGCGAACTGGGCCGGGCGCTGGATGTGGTCGCGCAGTTCCACCAGCGGGATGGAGGAGGTGTTGGTGGTCAGCAGGGCGTCGGCCTTCATCTTCGGCTCAAGCGTCTGGTACAGGCCACGCTTGGCTTCGGCATCTTCGATGATGGCTTCGATCACCAGGTCGGCCACGGCAACGCCGTCACCGGCGAGGTCGGCCTTGAGGCGGGCGGCGACGGCGGGGCGCTTGCTCTCGTCGCGCACCTTCTTGGCGAACAGGGCCTGGGCGCGTTCGATGGCCGGGTCGATGAAGCGCTGTTCGCGGTCCTGCAGGGTGACCTCGAAGCCCTTGTAGGCAGACCACGCGGCGATGTCGCCGCCCATCACGCCGGCGCCGACCACGTGCACGTGGCGGATGCCGTGGTCCTTTCCGCCCAGTGCCTTGAGGCGCTCGGTCAGGAAGAAGATGCGGATCAGGTTGCGCGCGGTCGGGGTGCCGGCCAGCTTGACCACGGCGCGGCGTTCGGCGTCCAGGCGGGCCTGGATGCCGCCGCCGCCGGTGCGTGCCCAGGTGTTGATCAGCGCATACGGGGCGGGGTAGTGGTCTTTCCTGGCCTTGCGCGCGACCTGCTTGGCCATCTGCGGGGCGAGCAGCCTGCGCGCCAGCCAGGTGTTGGTGGCCCAGGCGGTCAGGCGTTGTTTGAACGGGCGGGTGGTGCCGGACAGACCCAGTGCGACAGCGGTGTCGAGCAGCACCGCCGGGGCGACGACCTTGTCGACCAGGCCGATGTTGCGGGCAGCCGATGCCGACAGGTTGCGGCCGGTCAGCATCATGTCCATGGCGGCGGGGGCGCCGACAAGCTGCGGCAGGCGCGCGCTGCCACCCCAACCGGGGAAGATGCCGAGCTGGGTTTCGGGCAGGCCGATCCGGGTGGAGGGATCGTTGGAGGCCACGCGGTAGCGGCAGGCCAGCGCCAGCTCGGTGCCGCCGCCCAGGCAGTGGCCATGGATGGCGGCCACGGTCGGGCAGGGCAGCTCGGACAGCTTCTGGTAGGTGGTCTGGCCACGGCGGATGGCGTCGTTGACGGTGCCGCGGCGATCGAATTCCTGGAATTCCTTCAGGTCCGCACCGGCGATGAAGCCGGCCGGCTTGATCGACTGCACCACCACCGCCTTGGGCGGGTCCAGCGCCAGGCGTTCGACCAGGTCGCCCAGTTCCAGCAGCACGTCCTGCGACATCGCATTGACGCTGCTGTCGTGGCGGTCGAGGCTGAGCACCACGACACCATCGTCACGGATCTCGGGGTGCCAATGTGAGAAGCGGAGCCCATCGAAGCCTGAGAGCATGGAGGCGTTCCATCCGGTTGTGTATGGAGAAGGGGGCTATGATCCAGAGGTTGTTTCCTCCCCGTCAAATCCCTATAGCTGGGGGGAGGAGCACCCGGTTCATGGCGGTGGTCTGGAACCTTAACGGAACGGTGGTTAAAAGCTGGTACGGCGCGCGGTGATCGGCGCTGAACTTTTCCCGGGATTGGCAGTCTCATTGCCCGACGTCGGTTGGGCTGACAGGAGTGCGGCCCCCCATGGCCGAGGTTGAAACACCACAGGAGCTGGACCTGGAGCTGGTCCGGCGCGTGCAGCGCGGCGAAAGCGCGGCGTTCGATGTGCTGGTGCGCAAGTACCAGCATCGGATCGTCGCGTTGATCGGGCGCTACATCGCCGACTGGAGTGAATGTCAGGACGTTGCCCAGGATACGTTCGTCCGCGCTTACCGCGCGATCGGCAGTTTCCGCGGCGATGCCCAGTTCTATACCTGGTTGCACCGGATCGCCGTGAATACTGCCAAAAACCATCTAGCCGCCCACAACCGCCGCCCGCCCACCGACGACATCGAGATCGGGGACGCCGAACAGTTCGACAGCGGCACCCGCCTGCGCGATACCGACACGCCCGAACGCGAGTTGATGCGCCAGGAGCTGGAGCAGACGGTGATGAAGGCGGTGTCGGCGTTACCGGAAGAGTTGAGATCGGCCATCACCCTGCGCGAGGTTGAGGGCCTGAGTTACGAAGAAATCGCGCAGAAGATGGGGTGCCCGATCGGCACCGTGCGGTCGCGGATCTTCCGTGCCCGCGAGGCGATCGACACTGAACTTCGGCCGCTGCTGGATGTCGGCAGCGCCACCCGCGAGAAGAGCCGCGTATGAGCCACCAGATGCCTGACAAATTCGATGCCCACCACCGCCAGCAGCTTTCTGCACTGGTGGATGGAGAGCTGCCGCTGGAAGAGGCGCGGTTCCTGCTGCGCCGCCTGGAACACGATGAAGACCTGTCCCGCTGCCAGGAACGCTGGCAGCTGCTGGGCGATGTGCTGCGCGGGCAGGCCTGTGCGCCGGCGCCGCTGGGCTTTGCCGACCGGATCCAAGTCGCTGTTGCGGCCGAGCCGGTAACAGTGGTCGCCGCGACGCCGGCCCCGCGCCAGCGCCGCGGCGGTCTGCTGCGCTGGGGTGGCGGTGCCGCGCTGGCCGCCTCGGTGGCCGCCATCGCACTGTTCATGAGCCGCGAGCAGTTGCCCGGGCAGGCCCCGCTGGAGCAGCCGACCACGATCATCGCCAGCCAGGCGCAGCTGCCGCCGGCACCGCCGCGCGCGCCGCTCAATGCCACCGTGGTGGCCGATGCCGCCCTGGCCGTGGCCGCCGTGCCGGCCGCAGCCGTCAATGCCCGGCGTAGCAGTGCCACCCGCACCCAGCAGGCCGCCGCGCGCAGCGTGGCCGGCCGCAGCGCCGAACCGATGCGTGCGGTGGCCAGCCAGCCGGCGCCGGCCCCGTCGGTGCCAGCCACCGATGCCCGGGCCCTGCCGTTCGGTGAGGTCGGCAACCTGCAGGCCCGGCCGTGGCCGCGCTCGACGGTGGGCAGCAGCGGGGCGCTCAATGCCAACTTCTCCACGCAGGAGCCCCAGGCGGCGTTCTATCCGTTCGAGCCGCGCCTGCAGGATGACGCGTCCGGCGCGCCGCCGGTGCGTCGCCAGCGCGACTGACCTTTGCCTCCATTCCCGACATCCAGGCGCTGCACGCGACGTGCAGCGCCACCCCTTCCCCTGAACATCCCTGACCCGGAGGCTCGAGTCTGATGACCGCCCGTATCCGCACGCACGCCATGGCCCTGCTGGCCATCACCCTTCCGCTGGTGGCCTGTGCCCAGTCGCCCAGCCCGACCGCGCCTGCAGCGCAGGTGGCCGCCGCCCCGCGTGCGCCGGCCGCGCCGCTGGTCAGTGGCCTGCCGGACTTCACCAACCTGGTGGAGCAGGTCGGTCCGGGCGTGGTCAACATTGAAACCACCATCGTGCGCAGCAACCGCCAGGCGCGCGGCGCCGGCCCCGGTCCGGGCGATGACGAGATGCCGGAGTTCTTCCGCCGCTTCTTCGGCCCGGACTTCCAGATGCCGGGCCAGCCCGGTGGCGGTGATGAAGGTCCCAGCATCCGCGGCCGCGGCATGGGCTCGGGCTTCATCATCTCGCCCGACGGCTACGTGCTGACCAACCACCATGTGGTGGCCGACGCCGGCGAAGTGAAGGTCAAGCTGGGCGACCGCCGCGAGTTCACCGCCAAGGTGATCGGCAGCGACCAGCAGTACGACGTGGCCCTGCTCAAGATCGATGCGAAGAACCTGCCGACCGTGCGCGTGGGCGATTCCAACACGCTCAAGCCCGGCCAGTGGGTGGTCGCGATCGGCTCGCCGTTCGGCCTGGACCACTCGGTCACCGCCGGCGTGGTCAGTGCGGTCGGGCGCAGCACCGGCGGCCAGGACCAGCGCTACGTGCCGTTCATCCAGACCGACGTGGCGATCAACCAGGGCAACTCGGGCGGCCCGCTGCTCAATACCCGCGGTGAAGTGGTCGGCATCAACTCGCAGATCTTCTCCGCTTCGGGCGGCTACATGGGCATCAGCTTCGCGATCCCGATCGACCTGGCCATGGGTGCGGTCGAGCAGATCAAGAAGAACGGGCGCGTGAGCCGTGGCCAGCTGGGCGCGATCGTGGGCGCCATCACCGGCGACGTGGCGCAGGGCTTCAACCTGCCCGACAGCCGTGGCGCGCTGGTCAACGAACTGGTACCGGGCAGTGCCGCGGCCAAGTCCGGGCTGGAAGTCGGCGATGTGATCCGCTCGGTCAACGGCACCCCGATCAACACCTTCAGCGATCTGCCGCCGCTGATCGGCGCCCAGGCGCCGGGCAGCAAGGTCCGCCTGGGCGTGCTGCGCGAAGGGAAGGAGCGTGAGATCACCGCGACCCTGACCGAGCTGGCCGAGGATGCCGCCCGCGGCACCGCCGGTCCGGCTGCCGCCGACGCGTCGCCGCAGGTGGGTGCCAACGCCCTGCTGGGCCTGGACGTGGCCGACCTGACCGCCCCGCAGCGCCAGCAGCTGGGGCTGGACGCGGGCGAAGGCGTGCGCATCACCAACGTCAAGGGCCAGGCTGCCCGCGATGCCCGGTTGTCGCCGGGCATGGTGATCCTGCAGGTCGGGCGCACCCCGGTCGGCAGCGTGGCGGCGCTGAACAAGGCGCTGGGCGGCTACAAGAAGGGCGAGGTGGTGATGCTGCTGGTGCGCGCGGGCAGCAACAGCGCCTTCGTGGCGGTCAAAACCGGGCAGTAAACCCCGTCCCTGCTGCGTTTCCGGGCCCGCTTCGGCGGGCCCGGTCGTATTTGGCGCCCCGGCACGCGGGGAGGGGTCGGCCATGCGATAATGTGCCGTTATCCTGACGACGCGCCGCGCCGCCGCCACCTATGTCCTCTGATTCGATGCGGAACATCCGCAACTTCTCCATCATTGCCCACGTCGACCACGGCAAGTCCACGCTGGCCGACCGCATCATCCAGCTTTGCGGCGGCCTCCAGGCCCGCGAGATGGAGGCGCAGGTGCTCGACTCCAATCCGATCGAGCGCGAGCGCGGCATCACCATCAAGGCCCAGTCGGTGTCGCTGCCGTACGTGGCCAAAGATGGCCAGACCTACCACCTGAATTTCATCGACACCCCCGGGCACGTCGACTTCTCCTATGAAGTCAGCCGCTCGCTGGCCGCCTGCGAAGGCGCGCTGCTGGTGGTGGATGCGGCGCAGGGCGTGGAAGCGCAGTCGGTCGCCAACTGCTACACCGCCGTGGAGCAGGGCCTGGAAGTGGTGCCGGTGATCAACAAGATCGACCTGCCCACTGCCGACATCGAGCGCGCCAAGGCCGAAATCGAAGCCGTGATCGGCATCGATGCCAGCGACGCGGTGCCGGTCAGTGCCAAGACCGGCCTGAACGTGGTGGACGTGCTCGAAGCCATCGTGCATCGCATCCCGGCCCCGCAGCCGCGCGATACCGACAAGCTGCAGGCGCTGATCATCGACTCCTGGTTCGACAACTACCTGGGCGTGGTCTCGCTGGTGCGCGTGATGCAGGGCCAGATCAAGGCCGGTGACAAGCTGCAGGTGATGTCCACCGGCCGCAACCACCAGGTCGACAACGTCGGCGTGTTCACCCCCAAGCGCAAGGTGCTGCCGGCCCTGCGCGCGGGCGAGGTGGGCTGGGTCACGGCCAGCATCAAGGACGTGCATGGTGCCCCGGTGGGCGACACCCTGACCCTGGCCGCCGACCCGGCGCCGTCGGCATTGCCCGGCTTCCAGGAAATGCAGCCGCGCGTGTTCGCCGGCCTGTTCCCGGTCGATGCCGAAGACTACCCGGACCTGCGCGAAGCGCTGGACAAGCTGCGCCTGAACGATGCGGCGCTGCGCTTCGAGCCGGAAAGCTCCGAAGCGATGGGCTTCGGCTTCCGCTGCGGCTTCCTGGGCATGCTGCACATGGAAATCGTGCAGGAGCGGCTGGAGCGCGAGTACAACCTCGACCTGATCAGCACCGCGCCGACCGTCATCTATGAAGTCCTGAAGACCGACGGCACGATCATCAACATGGACAACCCGGCCAAGCTGCCGCCGGTGAACATGGTGAGCGAGATCCGCGAGCCGATCATCCGTGCCAACGTGCTTACCCCCGAGGAGTACATCGGCAACATCATCAAGCTGTGCGAGGAAAAGCGCGGCAGCCAGATCGGCATCAACTACCTGGGCAGCCAGGTGCAGATCAGCTATGAGCTGCCGATGGCCGAGGTGGTGCTGGACTTCTTCGACAAGCTCAAGTCGGTCAGCCGCGGCTACGCCTCGCTGGATTACCAGTTCGTGCGGTTCGACGCCGGTCCGTTCGTCCGCGTGGACGTGCTGATCAACGGCGACAAGGTCGATGCGCTGTCGCTGATCGTGCACCGCAGCCATGCCGACCGGCGCGGCCGCGAGCTGTGCGAAAAGATGAAGGAGCTGATCCCGCGGCAGATGTTCGACGTGGCGATCCAGGCCGCCGTCGGCTCGCAGATCATCTCCCGCACCACGGTCAAGGCCATGCGCAAGAACGTGCTGGCCAAGTGCTATGGTGGCGACGTTTCGCGCAAGAAGAAGCTGCTGGAGAAGCAGAAGGAAGGCAAGAAGCGCATGAAGCAGGTCGGCCGCGTGGAGATTCCGCAGGAAGCCTTCCTCGCCGTGCTGCAGATGGACAAGTAAGGCTCCCGTTCCCAAGGACACTGCATGAAACTGTTTGAAATCCTGCTGGTCGTACTGACGCTGGCCTCGGGCCTGATCCTGCTGGCCGACAAGCTGTACTTCGCCAAGCGCCGCGCGGCGCGGGCCGGCCTGCTGGACAGCGAGCCGGTACTGGTGGATTACTCCCGGGCGTTCTTCCCGGTGCTGGCCATCGTGCTGGTGGTGCGCAGCTTCATTGCAGAGCCTTACAAAATCCCGTCCAGTTCGATGATGCCGAACCTGCTGATCGGCGATTTCATCCTGGTCAACAAGTTCGCCTATGGCCTGCGCCTGCCGCTGAACAACGCCAAGGTCGTCCCGATCGGCGAGCCGGCGCGCGGTGACGTGGTGGTGTTCCACTTCCCGGGCCATTCGGACAACGACCCGAACAAGGGCGAGAACTTCATCAAGCGCGTGATCGGCGTCCCGGGCGATGAAATCGCCTTCCAGGGCGATGGGGTCATCCTCAACGGCACCCCGCTCAAGTACGACAGCAAGGGGTTGTATGCTGGGCACCGTGGCCAGGGGGAGGGCGCCTCGTTGCTGGTGGAGCACCTGCCGGGCCGCACCCATACCGTGCTGGAGACCGATTATCCGCGTGGCGAAGGCCAGTGGACCGTGCCGCCGGGCAAGTACCTGGTCATGGGCGACAACCGCGACAACAGCGATGACGGCCGTTTCTGGGGTCTGCTGCCGGAGGAGAACCTCCGCGGCAAGGCCTTCCTGATCTGGCTCAACTGCTCGGGCTGGTTCTGCAAGGATGGTTTCGAACCGTCCCGCATCGGCACCGGCATCAACTGATTCCAACCGCGTATCTGGGGAGAACGCAATGAAGACGATGAAGACGCAGCGTGGCATGACCCTGACCTCGTTCCTGGTCGTGCTGTGCATCGTGGGGTTCGGCCTGTACATCGGCATGAAACTGTTCCCGATGTACTCCGAGTTCTACGCGGTGAAGACCGCGCTCAAGGGCGTGGCCAAGGAACCGGGCGTGGCCAACATGGAACCGGGCAAGGTGCAGGAAATGTTCTTCCGCCGGCTGGACATCAGCTATTCGGAGAGCGTCAAGCCGGCCAACGTCAAGTTCGAACGCGTCAGTGGCGGTTGGAACATGAAGGTCAACTACGAAGTGCGTCGCCCGCTGGTGGGCAACCTCGACGTGGTTGGGAAATTTGATGCACACCAGGAATTGACCCTCAGCGGTGCCGACTAAAACCTATCAACGTGGTGACCAGATCGGTCACGCCTTCCAGGATCCGGGCCTGCTCCAGCAGGCCCTGACGCATCGCAGTGCCGGCACGCCGAACAACGAGCGGCTGGAATTCCTCGGCGACAGCATCGTCAACATGATGGTGGCCCAAGCGCTCTACCAGCGCTGGCCGAAGGCGGACGAGGGCGCCTTGACCCGGGCGCGGGCCGAGCTGGTGCGCGAAGGCGCGCTGGCGGTCATTGCCCGCACCCTGCATCTGGGCGAGCGGCTCACGCTCGGGCCGGGCGAGATGAAATCCGGCGGCCACCGGCGGGACTCGATCCTGGCCGACGCGCTGGAGGCCGTGGTGGCCGCCATCTACCTGGACGCAGGCTTTGCCGCTTGCCAGGCAGTGGTCCTGCCCTGGTTTGGCCCCTCCATGGAGGCGCTGCCGGCTACCGGCAAGCCTGAAAAAGACCCCAAGACCCGGCTCCAGGAATGGCTGCAGGGCCGACAGAAGGCATTGCCGCTGTACGAATTGGTGTCAGAATCAGGCGACGATCACGCCAAGACCTTCCGGGTACGCTGCGGCGTAGCCGATCCTGCTGTCAGCACCGAAGGCGAAGGTGCCTCGCGACGGCTGGCCGAACAACAGGCGGCAGCTGCCGCCCTCGAGCAACTGGATTCCAAGTGAGCGAAGCAACCCCCCATCATTGCGGCAGCGTGGCCGTCATCGGCCGCCCCAACGTCGGCAAGTCGACCCTGACCAATGCCCTGGTGGGCGCCAAGGTCAGCATCGTCTCCAACCGTCCGCAGACCACCCGCCACCGGTTGCTGGGCATTGCCAGCTATCCGGAAGGCCAGCTGGTGCTGGTCGACACCCCCGGCCTGCACCGCGTGCAGAAGCGCGCCATGAACCGGGTGATGAACCGCGCCGCGCGCGGCTCGCTCGAGGGCGTGGATGCCGGCATGCTGGTGATCGAGGCTGGCCGCTGGGACGAAGAAGACACCCTGGCGTTCAACGTGCTCAGCGACGCGGGCATTCCGGTGGTGCTGGTGGTGAACAAGGTCGATCGACTGAAGGACAAGGCGGCCCTGCTGCCGTTCCTGCAGCAGGTCACCGAAGGCCGTACGTTCGCGTCCGTGCACCCCATCTCCGCGCAGAAACGCAACGGCCTGGAAGCGCTGGTGCGCGACCTCCTGAAGCTGCTGCCCGAAGCCCCGGCGATGTTCGGCGAAGATGAAATCACCGACCGCAGCCAGCGCTTCCTGGCCGGCGAACTGGTTCGTGAGCAGTTGATGCGCCAGCTCGGTGAAGAGCTGCCGTACGCCACCACGGTGGAAATCGAGCGCTTCGTCGAAGACGGCAACCTGCTGCGCATCGGTGCGGTGATCTGGGTCGAACGCGAAGGCCAGAAGGCCATCGTGATCGGCAAGGGTGGCAGCCGCCTGAAGGACATCGGCGCCAAGTCGCGCATGCAGATGGAGCGCCTGTTCGACGCCAAGGTCTTCCTGGAAACCTGGGTGCGCGTGCGCGAAGGCTGGTCGGACGACGAAGCTGCGCTGAAGGCCTTCGGCTACGAGTAAACCCGGCAGGGTTGCCGCTCACCGCCCCCGGCCATGCGCATCGACGACGAACCGGCCTTCGTGCTGCATGCCCGCCCCTGGCGGGAGACCAGCCTGCTGGTCGAGGTCCTGACCGAGCAGCACGGCCGGATCGGACTGCTGGCGCGCGGCGTGAGCAGCCCGCGCAGCCAGGCGCTGCGCGCCGCCCTCCAGCCTCTGCAATGGATCCGCCTGGCCGCCGTGCAGCGCGGCGAGCTGGCCCAGCTGCGTGGGGCCGAGGCCCTGGATGCCGCGCCGCGGCTGAGCGGCGATGCCATGCTGGCCGGCTTCTATGTCAATGAACTGGTGATGCGGCTGGCGCCCCGCCAGGACCCGCTGCCCGACCTCTACGACCACTACGGGCAGGTGCGCCAGCGGCTCGCAGCCGCCGAGCCATTGGCCTGGACCCTGCGGCGGTTCGAGCGCGACCTGCTGGAGGCACTGGGGTTTGGCTTCGACCTGACCCATGGCAGCGATGGCGAGCCGGTCGACCCGGCCGCGCGTTATGAGCTGGACCCGCTGGAAGGGCCGCGACGGTTGCTCAGCGAGCGCGGGGTGGATCCGCGGCGGGGGACGGCGACCGGGAGTGCGTTGCTGGCGTTGGCTGGCGACGTCCTGCCCGGCGCGGAGGATCTGGCCAGCCTGCGGCGAGGCATGCGTGCGGTGCTGCTGCACCACCTGGGTGGGCGCGGGCTGAAATCGTGGGAAATGCTGGAGGATCTGGCGCGGCGGCGGTGACCTTCAATGCAACAGGGACTCCACGGCCGCCTTGAACTGGGTGTGGGCGCCGTTGGATTCGGGGGCCTGGTGCAGCTGGCGTACCGCGCGTGCGAGGCGCGCGGCGCCGACGAAGCCGCAGCTGGCCTGCAGCCGGTGCAGCTGGCCCTTCAAGGTGCCCACATCATGTTGCTGTACCGCCTGGGCCACCGCGTCGCGGACCCCGGGCAGCTCCGCCAGGAACAGTTCGCGCAGGGCGATCAGGTGATGGCGCTGCCCATTCAGGGCCGCCAGCGCGGTGATTTCGTCCCAGTCCTCGCGTTCCAGCTCACTGCCGCCAACGGCGACGGCCCGGGCGGCGCTGCCGGGGCTGTTGACCAGCGCACGGCGCACGGCCTGCAGCAGCTGCTCACGGCTCAACGGTTTGACCAGGGTTTCGCTGAACCCGTCATCGCGCAGACGGGCATGGATGCTGGTGTCGCCATCGGCCGTGTGGGCCAGGGCGGGCGTGTCCGGACGCGTCAGCCGCAAGGCGCTCAGCAGCTGGCTGCCATTGCCGTCGGGCAGGTTCACATCGATCAGCCACAGATCGTGCTCGCCGTTGCGGCCCCGTTCCAGGGCAGTGACCAGCGAATCGGCGGTTTCCACCTGCGCGGGCAGGGTTTCCAGCGCGGCCCGGAAAAAGCCGCGACTGATGGTGTCGTCCTCGACGAGCAGGAGTCGGGGCATGGGAGCCCTCGGGGTCATCTGCATTGGGGCTGCCTCCATGTCAGCTATGCCCATATTAAACACGATATGGCGTCCTGCAAGCCTCCCGATGGGGTCATCCGGCAGCTCGCGGTGCGTATCTGCGACAATACGCACCCTTTTTGCCCGCAGCCTGTTGCCACGTGGCCCGATCCCGTTCCCGCCTCGACAAGACGCCGTTCCAGACCGACATCCTCGACCTCAGCCATGATGGCCGGGGCGTCGCCCGCCGTGAAGGCGAGGGCGGCAAGGTCACCTTCATCTCCGGCGCCCTGCCGGGCGAAGTGGTGCGCGCCGAGCCCACTGCCCGCAATCGCCATTTCGACGAGGCGCGGACCGTGGAGGTCCTGCAGCCCTCGCCGCAGCGGGTCACCCCGCGCTGCCCGCACTTCGGCGTCTGTGCCGGCTGCGTGCTGCAGCACCTGGAAGAAGGTCAGCAGATCGTGGCCAAGCAGCGCGTTCTGCTCGACAACCTGACCCGGATCGGCCATGTCAGCCCGGGCACCGTGCTGCCGCCGCTGGTCGGCGAAAGCTGGGGCTACCGCCGCAAGGGGCGCTTCTCCGTGCGCCGGGTGGAGAAGAAGGACAAGACCCTGGTCGGCTTCCGTGAACAGGACCCGCGCTTCGTGGCGGACCTGAGCCTGTGCCTGACCGTGATCCCGGAAATCGGCCTGAAGGTGGCGGCACTGTCGGCGTTCATCGAGTCCCTTGATGGCAAGCGCGACATCCCGCAGGTGGAGTTCATTGCCGGCGACGATGCGATCGTGCTGACCATCCGCCACATGCTGCCGCTCAGCGATGCGGACAAGGCGGCCTGGGCCGCGTTCGGGGCTGAGCACGGGTTTGCGATCTTCCTGCAGCCTGGCGGTGTGGAATCGGTGCACCCGCTGCTGCCTGGCGAGGTGCCGCTGTCGTTCCGGCTGGCGCCGTGGAACGTGGAGCTGGCGTTCCGCCCGCTGGATTTCATCCAGGTCAACGCCAAGCTCAATGAAAAGATGATCGCGCTGGCGCTCGAGCTGCTCGACGCCGGCCCGGACGAGCGCGTGCTCGATCTGTTCTGTGGCCTGGGCAACTTCACCCTGCCGCTGGCGCGCACCGTGCGCGAAGTGGTGGGCGTGGAAGGCGAAGCCGGGCTGGTGGCGCGGGCCAGGGAAAACGCCGCGCGCAACGGCCTGGACAACGCGCAGTTCTTCGCCGCCGACCTGACCCAGGACCAGCGCCAGACCCCGTGGATGCGCCAGGGCTTCGACAAGCTGCTGCTGGACCCGCCACGCTCGGGCGCGATCGAAGTCCTGCAGCAGTTGCCGCTCAAGCAGTTCAAGCGCATCGTCTACGTCAGCTGCCACCCCGGCTCGCTGGCGCGCGACGCCGGCTACCTGGTCAACGAGCAGGGCTTCACCCTGGTGTCGGCCGGTGCGATGGACATGTTCCCGCACACCGCGCACGTGGAAAGCATCGCCGTCTTCGAGAAGCGTTGAGATGGGCATCGAGATCGAGCGCAAGTTCCTGGTCACCGGCGATGACTGGCGCGCCGCCGCGCACGCGGTCATTCCGATGGCACAGGGCTACCTCAACGACACCGCCTCGATCGACAGCGGCGCCCAGAAGGCCTCGGTGCGTGTGCGCATCCAGGGCGATGAGGCATTTCTCAACATGAAATCGCGCGAGATCGGGCACACCCGCCAGGAATTCGATTACCCGATCCCGGTGGAGGACGCCCGCGCGCTGCTGGCGCTGTGCGTGGGCGGCCTGATCGACAAGCGCCGGCACCTGGTCCACCACGCCGGGCTGCTGTGGGAAGTGGACGAGTTCCTGGGCGACAACGCCGGGCTGGTGGTGGCCGAGGTCGAACTGGACCAGGCCGACCAGGCCATCGACCTGCCGTCCTGGGTCGGGGAGGAAGTGACCGACCAGGTCCGGTACTACAACCTCGCCCTGGCCGCGAACCCCTACCGCCGCTGGCCCTGAATACGCCCGCCGCGCCCGTGGCCTCGGGGACACGCCTTCTGCGACAATGCGGCAGTGCGCCATCACGGCGCCCCGCTTTGGAGATCGACCCATGCTCGTGATCGGCGTTGCCGGGACCGAACTTACCGCCCAGGAACGCGATTGGCTGCAGCACGACGCCGTGTCCGGCGTCATCCTGTTCAAGCGCAATTTCGCCTCGCGCCAGCAGATCGCCGAGCTGTCGGCCGCGATCCGCGCCGCCGCGCCGCGCCCGCTGCTGATCTGCGTGGACCAGGAAGGCGGTCGCGTGCAGCGCTTCCGCGACGGGTTCAGCGCGCTGCCGCCGCTGCAGGGCTTCGACTCCCTGTACGCACAGGATCCCGAGGCAGCCCTGGCCCTTGCCGAACAGCACGCCTGGCTGATGGCCAGCGAAGTGCGCGCCAGCGGCGTGGACCTCAGTTTCGCCCCGGTGGTCGACCTGGGCCGCGGCAACCGCGCCATCGGCGACCGTGCCTTCAGTGCCGACCCGGAGGTCGTTGCCGCCTTCACCCGCGCCTACGTGCGCGGCATGCACAGCGTCGGCATGGCCGCCACCCTCAAGCATTTCCCCGGCCACGGCAGCGTGCTGGAAGACACCCACGTGGCGGCGGCCAGCGATCCGCGTGATCTCGACGCGCTGCGGGCGCTGGACCTGGTGCCGTTCGTCGCCGGCATCGATGCCGGCGCCGACGCGGTGATGATGGCCCATGTGGTCTACCCGCAGGTCGCACCGGAACCGGCCGGTTACTCGTCGCGTTGGATCCAGCAGATCCTGCGCGGGGAAATGGGCTTCCGCGGCGTGGTGTTCTCCGACGACATCGGCATGGCCGCCTCGTTCTCCGCCGGGGGCGTCCAGGCGCGCGTGCATGCGCACCTGGATGCCGGCTGCGACGTGGTGCTGGTCTGCCACCCGGAACTGGTCGACGAGGCGCTGCGCGCGGTCGACGGCCGCCCCCTCAATACTGCTGCGCTGCTCGGCCTGATCGGCCGGGGCGCGCTTGGCTGGGACGGCCTGCTGGCCGATGCCCGCCATGGCACCTCCCAATCCCGTTTGCTCGACACCCTTGGAAGAAACGTCTGATGCCCAACCTCACCATTTCCCAGGCCCTGGCCCAGGCCGACCTGCTGGTCGACCGCCCCACCATTGATGCGGCCATCGCGGCCATCGCCGATGCCATCGCGGCGGATTACAAGGGCGAGGTCCCGCTGTTCCTGTCGATCATGCACGGCGCGCTGCCGTTCGCCGGCCAGCTGGCGCTGGAGCTGGGCGCGCGCGGCCAGGACCTGCAGTTCGATTACCTGCACGCCACCCGCTACCGCGGTGAAACCACCGGCGGCGAGCTGGTCTGGAAGCACAAGCCGGCCACCTCGCTGTTCGGCCGCCGCGTGCTGCTGGTTGACGATATCCTGGACGAAGGCTTCACCCTGCAGGGCGTGCGCACCTGGTGCCTGGAGCAGGGCGCCACCGATGTGCGCATCGCCGCGATGACGGTGAAGAAGCACGACCGCGCGCTGCCCGACGTCAAGGCCGACTACGCCGGTGTCGAACTGCCGGACCGTTACGTGTTCGGCTTCGGCATGGACGTCAACGAAGCGCTGCGCGGCGTGCCGGCCATCTACGCGATGAAGGAATAAGCAGCGCCCATGGACCCTATTGCCCTGGCCGTCATCGGCGGCACCGGTGTGTACAAGCTGGCCCAGCTCGATGACGTGAACAGCCACGTGGTCGAAACCCGTTACGGCACGCCGTCCGGCCCGATCCGGGTCGGCACGCTGCTCGGCCAGCGCGTGGCGTTCCTGGCCCGGCATGGCGAAGGTCATTCGCTGCCGCCGCACAAGATCAATTACCGCGCGAATCTTGCTGCATTGCAGCAGATCGGTGCCACCCGCGTGCTCGCGCTCAACACCGTCGGCGGCATCACCGAGCAGTTCGGTCCGCGCGTGCTGGCCTGCCCGGACCAGCTGATCGATTACACCTGGGGCCGCATCTCCACGCTCAGCGAAGAGCCGGGCACCGAGGTGCTGCATGTGGACTTTGGCCACCCGTACACGCCGATGCTGCGCAGCAAGGTGCTGGCGGCGGCCAAGGTCACCGGGGTGCGCCTGCAGGACGGCGGCTGCTACGGCGCCACGCAGGGGCCGCGGCTGGAGACCAATGCGGAAATCGCGCGCATGCGCCGTGATGGCTGCGACCTGGTCGGCATGACCGGCATGCCCGAAGCCGGCCTCGCCCGCGAGCTGGGCCTGGACTACGCCTGCCTGGCGATCGTGGCCAACTGGGCGGCCGGCTGTGGCGATGGCGACGAGATCACGATGGCCGAAGTACTGGCCAATGTTGACGCGGCTTCGGCCGGATTGCCGGAACTGATTGGCGAATTGGCACGCGGATGATTGTCATTGCATGACAAGCTTTGCATACTCCGCCAGTGCGCTGGTTGAGCGTACACCACCCATTCATTGAAGAAGGTCTCGCATTACCATGCCGAACGGTACCGTCAAGTGGTTCAACGACGCCAAGGGATTTGGCTTTATCTCGCCGGATGACGGCAGCGCTGATGTCTTCGCGCACTTCTCCGCGATCAACTCCAAGGGCTTCCGCAGCCTGCAGGAAGGCCAGAAGGTCACTTATGAAGTGAGCCAGGGTCCGAAGGGCGCCCAGGCCTCGAACATCGCGCCGGCGGAGTAACTCCACCGCAGCGCAAGGAAAACCCCGCTTCGGCGGGGTTTTTTTTGATGCCGGACAGGACGTCAGATGAAAAAACGTACGATTGCCATCGTTGGCTACGGAACGGCGGGCCAAGCGCTCTCGATTCTCCTTTCACGCGACCATCACGATGTGCACGTGTTCGAGCGCGCGCCCAAGCCCGGTCCGGTAGGCGCGGGGTTCCTGCTGCAGCCGAGCGGTCTGGACGTGCTGTGGCAGATGGACCTGCTGCCAGAGGTGCTGCGGCACGGCGCGCCGGTGCGCCGGCTGTACGGTGAAACGCCGTGCGGGCGCGCGGTGATGGACATGCGCTATGCGGCGCTGCATGCGCACCTGCACGGCATCGGCATGCAGCGCGGCGCGCTGTTCTCGCTGCTGGCCCAGGCCTGGGAGCACCCGGGCAACCTGCAGGCCGACACCGCCATCGTCGATGTGGATACCGAAAATGGCCGCGTGCGCGACGCGCGCGGGCACTGGCACGGCCCGTATGACCTGGTGATCGCCGCCGATGGGTCGGCCTCGTCGCTGCGCACGCTGGTGCAGGGCACGCGGCTTGACCGCGAATACCCGTGGGGTGCGCTGTGGTGCCTGTTGCCGCGCGGCGACTGGCCGCACCACGACGAGCTGCGGCAGCGCTACGTGGCGGCGCGCAAGATGATCGGGCTGTTGCCGGTCGGCACCCGCCCCGATGATGCGCAGCCGCGCCTGAGCTTCTTCTGGAGCCTGCCGCGCGCGCAGTTCGAGCAGTGGGAACGGGATGGCATGCAGCGCTGGCTGGAGGAGATCGCCGCGCTGTGGCCGCAGGCCCACCTGCGGCTGCAGGACGTGCGTGACGGCGCGCAGCTGGCGCGTGCCGGCTACCGCGATGCGGTGATGACGCGCTGGCACCGCGACCGCCTGGTGCTGACCGGGGATTCGGCGCATGCGATGAGCCCGCAGCTGGGGCAGGGCGTGAACATGGCGCTGATGGACGCGCTGGCGCTGCGCGATGCGCTGCGCGCGCACGACGCTGCCGATGCCGCGCTCCAGGCCTACCAGGCGCAGCGCAGTGCACACGTGGGCATCTACCAGTTCTGGAGCCGGTGGCTGACCCCGGTGTTCCAGTCCGAGCGCGACCTGCTCGCGCACGCACGCGATGTGCTGTTCCAGCCGATGGGTCGGCTGCCGGGTGGTCGCGGCCACATGCTGCGCGTGCTCAGCGGCACCCAGCGCGGCTGGTGGGGCACGCTGGGATTGTCGCCGGGTTTCATCGAGGCGATGAGCACATGAATGGCAGCCGTTGACGGCAGGGTCACTTGCCTTGTGGCACAAGAACAATGCTGTGTTGTTGCCCCCAAGGAGAAAGACATGTTGTTTCCGGCCGACGTTCTCGATTCTGAAATCCGCAAACTGCGCGGGTTGCTGCAGATGCTCCACGAGGATCAGCCGGATGTGATGGAAGATGTGTTCGACTTCCATGTCACCAGTCTGATCACCCATGCCGCCCCCGAACACCACGCCCGCATCCGCGCCGCAGCGCGTTCCATGCTGGTCGAGGTGCAGCGCTGTCCCGTGCGGCGCAATCCCGATGCCCCGCAGATCCTGTTGATGGAAGCGCTGCCTTCGGCAGCTTGAGCCGCCGCACCCGCGCCTGCCGGCGTCAACGTGCCGGCAGCGCGATCGCGTCGTCGTCGACGCACGCGACCAGCTGCTCGCCGGCGGCCACGACCGGTGCGATGCCGGCGGTAAAGCGCGAGTAAGCCGGCAGCACGGTCAAGCGCTCGCGCAGCCAGAAGGCCGGCCAGCGGCGTTGCATGCCTGGCAGGCGGGCGAGTGGATGCAGGTGGCCACACAGCACATGCAGGCTGGGATGCGGTTGTGGATCATGGCGCAGCAGGAACGGCCCCTCCTGGACGCGTTCGCCGAGCAGGGTGATGCCCAGGTCGGCCTTGGGCAGCACGCGGTCATGGTTGCCGGCCACTGCGCCGATCTCCAGTCGCGGATGCTGCTCCCGCCATGCCTGCCATTGCCGGTACCACGCGGCCCGATGCGCAGGGCCATGTAGCACGTCGCCCAGGATCCAAACCGTGCGGACGGGGTGGTCGACCACCAGTGCCGACAGCCGCGCCAGATCGTCACCGGTGCCGCCGCTGGGCAACCCGATGCCCGCGCGCCGGAACAGATCGGCCTTGCCAAGGTGGAGGTCGGCAATCAGCAGCGCTTCGCGCGCCGGCCAGTACAGCGCGCGCGCGCCAAGCAGGCGGACCTGCTCGCCCGCGATCTCGGTCACGACGTCAGTCGGCATGGCGTTTCTCCAGTTGGCCCACGGCGCGCAGCACGCGCGTCTTCCAGTCTTCATTGCTGAGCTGCCCGCGCAGGCGCTCGGCCCACAGCGGGAAGGACAAGGGCCCCAGCGTTGCCGGGTGCTGCACGCACAACGTGCGGCCCTGGCAGCGGCGCAGCGTTTCGGCCAGGCAGGTCAGGTCGAGCTGCTCATGCAGTACCTCACGTTCGGCCAGGCCGAGCAGGATGTGCCCCGGATCATGCTGGCGCAGCACGTCATACAGCAGTCCGGCCGACGCCTGCAGCTGGCGCAGGCTGCGTGGCGTGCGGCCCGGCAATGCGGGAATCAACAGCCCGGACACGCGCGCGATATCGCGGAACTGGCGGCGTGCCAGCTCGCCCAGGTTGAGGCTGTCGCGCAGGTCCTCGAACAGACCGTCCGGCTGCAGCAATGCCGACACCTGCGCCGCATCCACCTCCACCGCGCGCGCCGGTGCCAGCACGAAGCCGTAATCGTTGGCGGCGTAGCCGAAGGTATTGGCCTGCAGGCGCGTCCAGCGCATCGCCATCAGCGCCGCCAGCCCCTCGTTGACCTGGCGCCCGGCGAACGGATACACGAACACGAACTGTCCTTCGCGGCGGCGCACGCTTTCCACCAGCAGCAGTGACGGGCCGGGCAGCGCGGATACGCGTGCCTGCAGGCGCAGCAGCGGTGCAAGCCAGTGCATTTCAGGGCTGTCCGGCGCGGACGCGAGCACGCTTTCCATTTCGTGGCCCAGCGCCTCCGACAGCGGCAGGCGGCCCCCCTGCCAGCGCGGCACCACGCCATCGCCGCCACGCGCCATCTTTACGTAAGCAGTGAGGTTCTCCAGCCGTACCAGCTCCAGCAGCCGGCCGGCGAACTGGAAGCGGTCGCCGGGGCGCAGGCGACCGACGAACTGTTCTTCCACGCTGCCGAGTCGGCCGCCGCGCAGGAACTGCACCATGACGCTGCCATCGCTGGTGATGGTGCCGATCGACAGCCGGTGGCGCAGTGCCACGCGGCGGTCGTTCACGCGGTAGATCCCGTCGTCGTCGCGCACCACCTTGTGGAAGTCCGGGTACTGCGCAAGCGCCTGGCCGCCCTGCACGATGAAGTCCAGGACGCCCTGCCACTGCGCCAGCTCCAGCGATGCGAACGCGTGCGTGCGCCGGACCTGGGCCAGCAGCTCGTCGGCGCGGAAGCCGCCGCCCAGCGCGCAGCTCACGCAGTGCTGGGCCAGCACATCCAGCGACAACCGCAGCGGGCGTCGCGCTTCGATCACGCCAGCGGCCAGTGCACGCCGCGCGGCGGCGTATTCCACCAGCTCCAGCGCGTGCGACGGCACGCAGACGATGTGGCCCGATTCCCCCGGGCGATGCCGCGCGCGCCCGGCGCGCTGCACCAGCCGCGCGATGCCTTTCGGGCTGC
Organism: Stenotrophomonas sp. CCNWLW57; assembly: GCF_037203925.1. Lineage (NCBI taxonomy): Bacteria > Pseudomonadati > Pseudomonadota > Gammaproteobacteria > Lysobacterales > Lysobacteraceae > Stenotrophomonas > Stenotrophomonas sp. CCNWLW57. The sequence goes on along the minus strand of NZ_JBBCBJ010000002.1, from coordinate 592,870 downwards.
CGATCTGCAGGACCTGGTCGACGGCCGGGAAATCCACCCCCAGGTCGAGGCTGGAGGTGGCCACCACGCAGCGCAGTGCCCCGTCGCGCAGGCCCTGCTCGACGATGCGGCGCTGCACCGGGTCCAGCGAGCCGTGGTGCAGGCCCAGCGTGGCCGGGTCTTCGGGCCACACCGCCGACAGCGCCTGGTGCCACAGTTCGGCCTGCGCGCGGGTATTGGTGAACAGCAGGCTGGTGCCGACCGCGAACAGCTTCTGCTGCACCCGCTGCAGCTGCGACAGGCCGAGGTGGCCCGCCCATGGAAAGCGCTCGCCATGCGCGGGCAACAGCGTTTCCACCTTCACCGGGCGTGGCCGCGCCCCCGACACCAGCGGCGCGTCGGGAACATCGGGCAGCAATACCTCGCGCGCTTCGTCCAGGTTGCCGAGCGTGGCCGACAGGCCCCACACCTGCAGCGCCGGCAGCGCATCACGCAGGCGACGCAGATTCAACTGCAGCAGCACGCCGCGCTTGTTGCCCAGCAGCTCATGCCACTCATCCACCACCACGCAGCGCAGCCGGCGCATGCGCTCCTGCGTATCGGGGTAGCTCAGCAGCAGCGCCAGCGATTCGGGCGTGGTCACCAGCACATCGACCCGGCCTTCGCGGGCCAGGCGTTTGTCGCGCGCGCTGGCATCGCCGGTGCGCAGCCCGACCTGCCAGTCCAGGCCAAGCGCCGCCAGCGGTTCACGCAGCGCGCGTGCGGTATCGCTGGCCAGCGCGCGCAGCGGGGTGATCCACAGCACCTGCAGCGCCGGCACGGTCTTGCCGGCGCGTGCACCTGGTGCGCGCGGCAGCGGATCGACCAGCGCCTGCAGCAGCGGCCCGCCGAACATCGCCAGCGTCTTGCCGCTGCCGGTAGGCGTGTGCAGCAGCCCGGATTCGCCGGCCAGGTAGTGCCGCCACATCGTTTTCTGGAACGCCAGCGGCGACCAGCCACGGCTGGCGAACCACGCGGCCAGCCGCGCCATCGCGTCGCGTCGGGTCACCGTGCCAGTGCCTGCAGCTGGGCCAGCGTGTCGGCTTCGCCGGCCGGCTTGTCGTGGCGCCAGCGCAGGATGCGCGGGAAGCGCACGGCGATGCCCGACTTGTGCCGGCTGCTGCGGTTGACCGCTTCAAAGCCGAGTTCGAACACCTGCTCGCCACGGACGCTGCGCACCGGCCCGAAGCGTTCGATCGTGTTGGCCCGGATCCAGCGGTCCAGGGCCAGGATTTCCTTGTCGTCCAGCCCCGAATACGCCTTGGCCACCGGCACCAGCCGCTCGCCGTCCCACACCCCGAAGGTGTAGTCGGTGTACAGCGTGCTGCGCCGGCCATGTCCCGCCTGCGCGTAGATCATCACCGCATCGATGGTCAGCGGTTCTATCTTCCACTTCCACCAGTCGCCACGGCGGCGCCCGCCCTGGTAGACCGACGTGCTGCGCTTGAGCATCAGCCCTTCCACGCCGCGTTCGCGCGCCAATGCCCGCTGAGCGGCGGCGTCCTGCCAGTCCGTGGCATCAAGCGTGGGCGACAGCACCATGCGCGTATCGCCGAGCGTGGCAAGCAATCCGGCGAGCAGGGTGCGCCGTTCGGCCAGCGGCTGCTGGCGCAGGTCGTTACCGTCGAGTTCGAGCAGGTCGTAGGCAAGCACGCGCACCGGCGTATCGCGTAACGTCTTCGGGCCGGGTCTGCGCCGTTGGATCCGGGTCTGCAGGGCGGTGAAAGGCAGCGGCTGTGCATCGTCATCGCGCCAGGCGAGAAGCTCGCCATCGATCACGGTGCCATCCGGCAACGCCATCGCGGCCGCTTCGATTTCCGGAAAGCGCCCATCCAGCCGCTCTTCGCCGCGCGACCACAGGGCGACTTCGCCTTTGCGACGCAGCACCTGCAGGCGGATCCCATCCCACTTCCATTCCAGCGTCCACTCGCCGATCGGGCCCAGGCTGTCGGCCTCGGCTTCCAATGGCGAGGCCAGGAAGAACGGATACGGCTGCTGGCGGTCTTCGGGCCGTTCTTCAGCGCTGAGGAGGTTGGCGAGCAGCCCCGGCGAGGGCACCCACTCGCCCAGCATGCGCTGCGCGATGCGGGCGATGTCGATCCCCGACAGTTCCGCCAGCGCCTGCTGGACCAGCCGCTGGGAGACGCCTACGCGCAACGCCCCGGTCAGCAGCTTGTTGAATACCAGCCGTTCGGCGGCAGGCAGCTGCCTCCAGCCTGCCTCCACCGCAACACGACGTACCGGTTCCGGCTGGTTCGCCACCGCCAGCAGGTGGCCTTCGATCCAGTCGGCAAGGGGGCGGTCCTGCGCGCCTTCCGCAGGATCATCCAACAGCAGGGTCAGGGTTTCGGCCAGGTCGCCGACCTGGTCGTAGCTGTCGGCCACCAGCCACGCGGGTAGGCCCGATGCCTCGGCGATCCACGCGCGCAGCTCGCCGCTGGCCGCGATCTTCCGGCGTGCGCCACCGACCTTGCCGCCGCTGAGCAGGTACAGCGCCCACGCTGCGTCATGCGGGCGCGCGTCGCGGAAGTAAGCCACCAGCGCGGCGCGTTTGTCCGACGTGGCGGTGCTGCGGTCCAGGCGCTGATACAGCGCGGCAAATGCCTTCATTCCTCGCTCCCGAAATCGGTGCGGAAGGCTTCGGCGGCAACACCACGTTCGCGCAGGAACGGAATCAGCGCATCGGTGTTGCCGTGGGTGGCGATCACCCGGCGCGCACCGGTCTGTTCAATGGTCTGCAGCAACGCCGGCCAGTCGGCATGGTCGGACACCACGAAGCCACGGTCGTAATTGCGTCGGCGCCGGTTGCCGCGCAGCCGCATCCAACCGGAGGCGAAGCCCAGTTGGTGCTTGCCGAAGCGGCGCAGCCAGGTGGTGCCCGCGGCAGATGGCGGCGCCAGGATCAACTTGCCGGCCGGGTCGGGTTCGCGGCCCTGTTCGGCCACCGTGTGGGTTTCCAACATGGCGATGCCGGCCTCGCGATACACCGCCACCCCATTGGCGATGGCGCCGTGCAGCCAGGCCGGTCGGTCATCCAGCGGCAGCAGTTCGGCCAGCACCCGCTGCGCTTTGCCCAGCGCGTAACACAGCAGGATCGCCGCTTCGCCGCGCTGTTCGCATTCGCGCCGCCACGCCACGATCTCGGCGGCGACCTCGCGCGTGTCCTGCCAGCGGTAGATCGGCAATGCGAACGTCGCCTCGGTGATGAACACATCGCAGGGCACCACCTCGAACGGTGCGCAGGTCGGGTCCGGTTGGCGCTTGTAGTCGCCCGACGCCACCCACACCTGCTGGCCGTCATCGATGCGCACCTGCGCCGACCCCAGTACATGCCCGGCCGAATGCAGCGACACCTGCACGCCGCCCAACGTGAAGCGTTCACCGTAGTCATGTGCTTCCAGGGCCACATCACCCAGCCGCCAGCGCAGGATCGGCACGCTGCCGGTACTGCAGTAGTAGCGGCCCATGCCGCTGCGCGCATGGTCGCCGTGGCCGTGGGTGATGACCGCGCGCGGCACCGGTCGCCACGGGTCGATATGGAAATCGCCTGCTGGGCAGTACAGGCCCTCGGGGCGCAGTACTACCAGGTCGCTGTTTGCCGCGTGCGTCGTCATGCCTGCACTGTGCCGACGGGTTCGTGCACGAGGTGAGAATCCGCCTGAACAGCAGCCCGCATGCGGATGCGGCAGAATCATCGGGTCCGCCAGGAGGCCCGCACGATGACGTCCGTATTGCCTGTATTCGAGACCCATGAAGTGGCCAACCAGCCGCCCCCGTTCGGCGGCCGCAACCTGTGGGCCGACGACGTGGCATTGAGCGAGGCAGTGCGTCGCGAGGGTGGTGCCGCGTTCATCGATACGCTGCAGGCCTACGGCGCCATTGCGGGCGACACCCTCTACCGGCTCGGTTTCGACGCCAACCGCGACCGCCCGCGGCTGCGAACGCACGACCCGCAGGGGCACCGCATCGACACCGTGGAGTTCCATCCGGCCTACCACCAGCTGATGGAGCTGGCCAAGCGCCACGGGGTGGCGGGACTGTCGTGGCACGAGGGCGGCCCCGGCGCGCACGTGGCCCGCGCCGCACTGAGTTTCCTGCACCACCAGGCCGATGCCGGTACCAGTTGCCCGCTGACCATGACCCACGCCGCGGTGGCGGTGCTGCGCCAGGACCCGTTGCTGGCCGAGTGGGCTGAAAAAGCCGCCGCACCGGTCTACGATCCGCGCGACGTGCCGATGGCCGACAAGGCCGGCATCACGCTGGGCATGGGCATGACCGAGAAGCAGGGCGGCTCGGACGTGCGCAGCAACACCACCCGCGCCGAACTTCGCGACGATGGCAGCTACGCGCTGGTGGGGCACAAGTGGTTCTTCTCCGCACCGATGTCCGATGCATTCCTGGTGCTGGCGCAGGCGGCGGGAGGACTGACCTGCTTCCTGATGCCACGCCGGCTGGCCGATGGCAACCGCAACGCGTTCCGCCTGATGCGGCTGAAGGAAAAGCTGGGCGACTGGTCCAATGCCTCCAGCGAGATCGAGCTGTGCGGCGCCTGGGCGCGGCGGGTCGGTGCCGAAGGGCGGGGCGTGGCAACCATCATCGGCATGGTGATGATGACCCGGCTGGACTGCATGCTGGGCGCGGCGGCGGAAATGCGCATGGCCCTGGCGCAGGCGCTGCACCACACCCGTCACCGCAGCAGCTTCGGACGCCGCCTGTGCGACCACCCGCTGATGGCCAACGTGCTGGCCGACCTGGCCATCGAATCCGAAGCGGCCACCACCTTCGCCATGCGCGTGGCACGCGCGGTGGACCAGGCGCCGCAGGATGCGCAGGAGGCCGCGTTCGCACGCGTTGCAACGGCGGTGGGCAAGTACTGGGTGTGCAAGCGCGCGGCGGTGTTCGTCAACGAAGCGCAGGAATGCCTGGGCGGCGCGGGCTACGTGGAGGAATCGATCCTGCCGCGGCTGTACCGGCAGGCACCGCTGAATTCCATCTGGGAAGGCAGCGGCAACATCCAGTGCCTGGACGTGCTGCGTGCGTTGGCGCGCGAGCCGCAGGTGCTGCCGGTGCTGGATGCGGAGCTGGACGCGGTGGCCGGGCGCGATGCGGACTACGACCGCGCGTTGGCGTCGTTGCGGGAGCTGTTGGCCGCTACGCCATCGGAAGCGCAGGCGCGGGTGGTGACCGAACGGCTGGCGCTGCTGCTGCAGGCCGCCGTGCTGCTGCGTGCGGGCAGCCCGATGGCCCCTGCGTTCGTGCGCTCGCGGTTGGGCGGGGCGCATGGAGCGGCATTCGGGACGCTGCCCGATGAGGTGGACGTCGGCGCGGTGATGGCGCGCGCGTTGCCTTGATCGATTGCCAGGCAGGACCTGGCACTACCGCTGGAGGTCACGCCGGCCGGTGGCCGGCGTGACATGTGGCATCAGTGCTTGGCGGCGTCTGCGTTCTGCTTGGCGTCTTCGGCCACGTCACGCGCCTTGTCGGCCACCTTCTCGGCGGCATCGGCGGTCGCCTCGCTGGCATGTGCCGCCGCATCGCGCGCGGCAACCTTGGCATCGGCAGCGGCCGCTGCACTGGCGTCGGCGGCACGGTCCAAGGCCGGCTGTACATCGGCCGCGGCGCGTTCGGAGGCGGCAGCCGCTTCATCGGCGGCATTGCGGGTGGAAGCCGCAGCCTTGTCTACGGCAACACGGGCGGCTTCGCCGGTGCTGTCGGCCGCCTGGGCGGCATCGGCACGCGCCTGTTCGGCTTCCGGGCCCTTGCAGGCCACCAGGGCCAGCAGCAGGGAGGCGGCCATCAGCGGGGTGGTGATCGAACGAATCTTCATGGCGTTCTCCGTCAGGTTTCAGGGACGCTGATCCTATTCACCCTGCCGTGAAGCCAAAGAAAAAGCCGCTGGCGAACCAGCGGCTTCTTCAGACTTGCTTGAAGAAAGAAGTTATTACTTCTTGGCTTCTTCAGCAGCGTCCTTGGCCTGCTCGGCGGTGGCTTCACCGGCCTTGGCAGCGTCGGCAGCAGCGTCGGCAGCAGCGTCGGTGGCAGCAGCGCCAGCCTGGGCAGCGGCATCAGCCGAAGCGTCAGCAGCGGTGGTGGCGGTGTCGGCGGCAGCCTGGGCAGCGTCGGCGGTCTGGGCGCCAGCAGCAGCGGCCTGGTCGGCAGCGACCTGGGCGTCGGCAGCAGCTTCGTTGGCCGAAGCGGCGGCGTCAGCAGCCTGCTCCTGCTTCGAGCAGGCGGTCAGAGCCAGGCCCAGGGCCATTGCGATCAGCAGCTTGTTGATGCTCATTTGTGTGAATCCTCGTCGTTAGATTAGGCAACGCGCTATTGCGCGCCCGGCAACATGATGACAAGCCACGTTGGGCTGTCAAGCGATCCCGCATTCAGTTTTGCGAAACGGGTGTTAAAACCAATCAAATCAATTCGATGGCGATGGCGGTTGCTTCCCCGCCACCAATGCACAGTGTAGCAATTCCGCGCTTTGCATCACGCTTGCGCAAGGCATTGACCAACGTCACCACCAGCCGGGCACCCGAGGCACCAATCGGGTGGCCCAGTGCGCAGGCGCCGCCGTTGACGTTGACCTTCGCCGGGTCGATGCCCAGTTCGCGGATGGGCGCCATGGCCACCACGGCGAACGCCTCGTTGATCTCGAACAGGTCCACCTGGTCCAGGCTCCAGCCGGCCTTTTCAAGCACTTTGTGGATGGCGCCGATCGGCGCGGTGGTGAACCACTCCGGCTCCTGCGAGTGGGTGGCGTGGGCCACGATCCGGGCCAGCGGCTGCACGCCGCGGGCGGCCGCATCGTCTTCGGACAGCAGTACGACGGCGGCAGCGCCGTCGGAAATGCTCGACGAGCTGGCGGCGGTCACCGTGCCGTCTTTCTTGAACGCCGGGCGCAGGGTCGGGATCTTGGCGATATCCGAACGGCCGGGCTGTTCGTCCTGGCTGTACTCCACCTCGCCCTTGCGACCCGCGACCTTCACGGCCACGATTTCATCATCGAACGCACCGGCAGCCTGCGCGGCCTGCGCGCGGCGCACCGATTCGATCGCATACGCGTCCTGTTCCTCGCGGCTGAACTGGAACTTGTCCACCGCGCATTCGGCGAATTCGCCCATGGCCTTGCCGTCGTACGCATTGACCAGGCCGTCGTGGGCCATGTGGTCGACCGCCTGGAAGTTGCCGAAGCGGTTGCCGGTGCGCGAATTGGGCAGCAGGTGCGGCGCGTTGGACATCGATTCCATGCCGCCGGCGACCACGATGCTGGCCGAGCCGGCCTTGATCAGGTCGTGGCCCAGCATGATGGCCTTCATGCCCGACCCGCAGACCTTGTTCAGGGTGGTTGCGCCGGTGGCGTAGGGGATGCCGGCGGCCACGGCGGCCTGGCGGGCCGGGGCCTGGCCCAGGTTGGCCGGCAGCACGCAGCCCATGATCACTTCGGAGACCTCCGCCGCCGGCACGCCGGACTGTTCCAGGGCGGCGGCGATGGCAGTGGCGCCCAGGGTGGGGGTGGGCACGCCGTTGAACTGGCCGAGGAAGGAACCGATGGCGGTCCGCTTGGCAGCGGCGATGACAATGTTGGGCATGGCAATCTCGTTATTGCGTGAGCGATTTACGAAAAGGGAACGCAGGGCATGGTATAGCGGCGCGTTTCCCGGCAGACTGCGTGGGGGTGGCCCAGTATAGAGGGTCAGCATTTACCACCGGTGTCGGCCGGACAGGCGGGACGCCACGCGTGGTTTCAATTACGTTTTGGGGAGCAGGGATGAATCAGGTAGTTTTCAGCAGGAACGTGCTGGCCGGCGCGCTGGCCGTGGCCTTGAGCGCGTGCGGTGGCGGCAGCGGCAACAGCAAGGGGGACCTGCCGGTAGCGCCGGTCGTGCCGCCGGTCACGCCACCGGTCGTGGTGGTGCCGCCGGTGACTCCGCCGCCGGTCAAGCCGACCCAGCCGGCCATCGACGCGCACCTTGCCATCATCAACGGCAAGGACCAGGACTGGAGTGGCGAGGGGATCCGGATCGGCGTGGTCGATTCCGGAGTAAACCGGGCCCATCCGACCCTGGCGGGCCGGGTGGTGGCCAGCCACAGCTATGTCGATCCGACCAAGAACAACCTGGCGGTGGACGATGTGGTCGGCCATGGTACGACCGTGGCATCGCTGGCCGCTGGCGCCGCATTCGGCGACTGGCCTGGCGGGGTGGCCACCAGGGCGCAGATCGTGTCGGCGCGCATCATCGCCGACAAGGCGCCGGTCGACGACGGCACCGGCAACGGCAACCAGGTGGATGGTGCGCTGGGGCTGGCCAGCGTGCACCAGGATCTGATCGCCGACGGCGTGAAGATCATGAACAACTCCTGGGGCGGGCTGTACTGGACCAACCCGGCTGCGACCGCTGCAATTGCGGCCGAGTACCGCCCCTTCATCACCACCAACAACGGCCTGGTGGTGTTTGCCACCGGCAACGAAAGCAAGGCGGACCCGTCCAACATGGCCGCGCTGCCGAGCCAGGCCGGTCCCAACGGTACCCGCCCGGCCGCGGACCTGGAGCGTGGCTGGCTGGCAGTCACCGCGGTCAATTCCAACCAGCCCGACACCCTGGCGTCCTACGCCAACGCCTGTGGCGTGGCGGCCAATTACTGCCTGGCCGCGCCGGGCGAAGCGGTGTTTGTCGACCCCGCAAGCACCACGGGCAGTACCCCCAGCTACCTCTGGGGCGGCGGTACCTCCTACGCGGCACCGCTGGTCTCGGGTACGGCGGCGCTGGTCTGGCAGAGGTACCCGTACTTCAGCAATGACCAGGTGCGGCAGACCCTGCTCGGCACCGCCACCGACCTCGGCGCGGCCGGCGTGGACAGCGTGTTCGGGTACGGCCTGCTCAACGTGGGCAAGGCGGTCAACGGCCCTGGTCGGTTCGACTGGGGCACCATGGTGGTCGACCTGCCGGGTTCGTCCAACTTCAGCACCTGGAGCAACAACATCGGCGGTGCCGGCGGACTGGACAAGTCCGGCGCGGGAACGCTGATCCTCGGTGGCAAGAACACCTACACCGGCGGCACCACCGTCCGTTCGGGCGCGCTCTCGCTGGCCGACGGCGCGTCGCTGGGTTCCGATGTCCAGGTCCTGCAGGCCGGCGGCCTGCAGTTCCGCGCCGGTACCACCGGGGTCACCGGCAACGTGGTCAACCGCGGCACGCTGTACCTGTTCGAGGCCGGCGTTACCGCCGTGATCCAGGGCAACTACACCCACGAGGCCACCGGCGTGTTCTCGACGGCGCTGGGTGCGCAGGCGTTGAAGGTGACCGGCACCGCCCAGCTCAACGGCGGTACCGTGCTGATCGACCGCGCGGTGGAAGGCTATGTCCCGCGGACGGGTGTCCGGCAGGAGCTGATTACCGCCGCCCAGGGCCTGACCGGCACGTTCGATCGCTACACCGCGCTCGGCAACGTCGTGCTGCTGGATGCGACGTTCACCTATGACCACTACTCGGCCGGGTTGAACATCAACCGCGTTAGCGTTTCCGGCGCTGCGGCGTCGGCCGGACTGGGTGCCATTTCGGCCGCCTCGGCCCTGCGCGTGGAACAGGCGTTCGACCTGCTCGATACCGGCACCGGTCCTGGCACGCCGGGCTTTGCCGATGCGGCCGGCGAGCTGCAGCGGGTGCAGGGCGCGGCCGGCCTGGAGGCCAGCCTGGAAAGCCTGTCGGGCAAGTCGCACAGCCTGGCCAACGGCATGACCTTCGACAACCTCGACATGAATCGCCGCGCCTTGTCGACGCGCTTCGATGCGGTGTCCGCCGCACCGCGCCTGCGCGGCGCCTGGCAGAGTGCGTTGGGCGAGGCCGGGCAGGGCAGCTTCGCCGGCAGCGGCTTCCAGACCCAGGGCTGGATGATGGGCCAGGACATGGCGCTGGGCAGCAACGGCGTGATGGGCTTTGCCTTTGGCGAAACGCGCAGCAACAGCAGCCGCGAGTGGGGCGGCGACAGCGGTCGTGACCGCCAGTCGCAGGCCCAGCTGTACGCGGGTTGGAACAGTGGTGCGGCCTACACCCTGGCGCAGCTGGGCGCCGGCCAGTTCACCCGCGAGATCGACCGCCAGCTGTTGCTGGGCGCGGGGCAGTACGGGGTCAATGCCCGTTACGGCGGCAACTTCAGCACCGCCAGCGTGGAATCGGGCTACCGCTTCGGCGGTGCCGGGGCATCGTTGACGCCGTACCTCGGTGCGGACTACGCGCGCCTGGACAGCGACAGCTTCAGCGAAGACGGCGGCTTCGGTTTTGGCCTGCGTGCGGACAGCCGCGCGTCAAGCCGCAGCCAGGCGCTGGCCGGCCTGCGCGCGGAAACGCGTCTGCGTGGCTGGTCGCTGCGCGGTTATGCCGAATGGCAGCAGACGCTGTCCAGCGATGGCCTGGCCTTCGATGCCAGCTTCGTGGGCGTGGATGCCTGGGCGCCGGTGGCCGGGCTGCAGCCGGCCCGCTCCGGCGGCCTGTTCGGCCTGTCGGTGCAGTCCTGGCTGACGCGCAACTCGCAGCTCTCGTTCGGCTACGACCAGCGCTTCGGCCCGCGAGGCGACCTCAGCCAGGTCGCGCTGCGGTACTCCGCCGCGTTCTGATCCAGGCGCGACAGGCAACAAAAAAGGGCGCGAGTTGATCGCGCCCTTTTTTTTCATCTGCCCGTTGGGATCACCCGCCGCGCAGCGTGCCCAGTCGCGGGCGCGCACGACCCAACGGCATCTTCAGCTTGCCGATCGACTGGATGCGGGTTTCGGCGATGCGGTCGGCGGCGCGCTGCGGCGCAATGCCTTCCTGCTGGGACAGCGCGAAGATGCGGCCCAGGTTGTGGTAGATGCTGCGGATCAGGCGCATCGCGCGTTCGCGGTTGTAGCCGTCGATTTCCAGCGACACATTCATCACCCCGCCCGCATTCACCGCATAGTCCGGGGCATACAGGATGCCGCGGGCATGCAGCTCATCGCCGATCTCGGGCGTGGAGAGCTGGTTGTTGGCGGTGCCGCAGACGATCTTGCACTTCAGGCGCGGCAGGGTCTGCGCATTGATCGCCCCTTCCAGCGCGCAGGGCGCGAACACATCGGCGTTGACGTCGTAGATGTCATCGGGCTTGACCGCCTCGGCGCCGTACTCGGTCACCGCGCGCTCCACCAGCACAGGGTCCAGATCGGTGACGAACAGCTTGGCGCCGCGATCCCGCAACAGCTTCACCAGTTCCATGCCGATATGGCCCAGGCCCTGCACCGCGATGCTGACCTTGCCCACTTCCTCGTGGCCGAGCTTGTGCTGCATGGCCGCCATCAGCGCCTGCAGCGCGCCGTAGGCGGTGAACGGGGCCGGGTCGCCCGAGCCGCCGTGGACCTGGTGAACGCCGGTGACGTACTCGCTTTCCAGGTAGATGTTTTCCATGTCATTGACGTCGGTACCGACGTCCTCGGCGGTGATGTAGCGCCCGCCGAGCGAATCCACGTAGCGGCCGAACGCGCGGAACAGCACCTCGGTCTTGTCCTTGCGCGGGTCGCCGATGATCACCGCTTTGCCACCCCCGACATTCAAGCCCGCCAGCGCGTTCTTGTAGGTCATCGTGCGGCTGAGCCGCAGCGCGTCGGCCAGCGCGTCGTCCGTGCTGGCGTAGGGGCGCATGCGCACACCGCCCAGCGCCGGACCCAGCGTGGTGTTGTGGATGGCGATGATGGCCCTCAGACCGGCATCGCGGCTGTGGCAGAACACCACCTGTTCATGGCCGGACGTTTCGAGGGTTTCAAATAACATGGTGACTCCGATGCTGCGAACGACGGCAAACGCCGGCAAACGCACCAGCAAAAGGTGGGTGTAAAACAAAAAAAGCGACGTCGTCGGTTGGTCGGGACGGGTCGCGCGGCGCCATTCTAGTGCATTCCGCCGGACGGTGTTGTCAGGGCCGGGTGACCATTGCCCGCTAAAGTTGCCCCGTTCCGGGCCGATGCCGTGGCAACGGTGCGCAGTACCGGCAAGCCAGGACGGAACACGTGGGTGCAGTGGCGACAATTCGGGTGCGGTGCCGCACCGGCAGGGGCGCGGCCCGATGATGGTGATCCTGGCGGGGGCCGGCGTGCTGGTCGTGGCATTTCTGGGGTGGGGCTGGTATCGCCGCCCGGCGGAGGCGGGACCGGCGCCGGGTAGTACCGGCGGCCGGGCCCGTACGCAGCCGCAGCCGCCGACCCCGACTCAGCCCTGCAGTGGCGATGCGGACCAGGTGCTGCAGGCCGGCCTGCACGCACTGGCGTTGCAGCCGGGCGGCGGCAGCGCGCCGGCCACCGTCGCGCAGGACGCGGCCCTGCTGGCGGCGGTGGCGGCAGCGCTGGAGGCGCAGGACTGGTCGGCCCGGCACCTGCCGCGCCGGCCGCAGCTGCTGCCACAGCTGATCCAGACCGTGAACGACAGCGACGCCTCGGCGCGCAGCATGGCCTCGATCATCAGCCAGGATGCGGTGCTGACCGGCAACCTGCTGCGCATCGCCAACAGCCCGGTCTACCGGCTGCAGGCCAAGCCGGTGGACAGCCTGCAGCGTGCGGTCACGCTGGTCGGTACCGAGGGCATCCGCCAGATCATCAGCGCGGTGCTGGTGCAACCGGTGATGCAACTGCACAGCGACGCCTTTCCGCAGTTCGGAACCGTGGTCTGGGAGCACGCGCTGCTGGCCTCGCGGGCCGCAGCTGATCACGCCCGCCTGGTGACCCATGAAGACGGCTTCGCCGCGCAGTGGATGGGGCTGACCCAGGGCCTTGGCGCGGCCTTGGTGATGCGACACCTGCTGGACGTTGCCCGTGACCAGGCTGTGTTGCCGTCACCGCAGCTGGCCGGCACCCTGCTGGATGCCTGGACCCTGCCGGTAGCCAGCCGCATCGCGGCGGCCTGGGAACTTCCGCCCTCGGTGCACCAGGCGCTGCTGCGCGACGCCGATGCGACAGGCGGTGGGCTGGCGGCCAGCCTGCACTTCGCGCGTGCCGGGGCATCGGCCAGCCTGCTGTGCCGGCATGGCCGGATCAGCCAGGCCCAGGCGCTGGCGCTGCTGGAGCAGCTGCATGACACCCCGGCGCATGCATTGCAGTGGATCTGGCGCCGCCTGCATGGTCGCGCGGTGGAAACGCTGGAGGCGGACGAGTCGGCCGACGCGTAGCGCCACGCCCCGCGTGGCTGCTCCTAAAGTTGGGACTCCAAGGGCAACCAGCTGATGGCGCGGGCGCTGGCGCGCTGCCACAACGAGGTGTCCGGCTCTCGATCCAGCAATTGCGGGGGCTGCTCGGCCCGATCCAGCCAACGCACCTGGTCATCGGCACCCAGCGTCACCCAATAGCTCTGCTTCGGATCGGCCAGGCGCAGGTATTCGGCGCGCAACTGCGCGGCCAGTTCCCGATCATCAAACAGCACCCCCATCTCCGTGTTGAGGTAGGCAGAACGCGGGTCCAGGTTGAACGAGCCGACGAAGCCACGCTGGTCATCGATCATGAAGGCCTTGGTATGCAGGCTGGCGCCGCTGCTGCCGAACAGGCCGCCGCTGCCGCCACCCGCGCCGCGCGATCGCAGTTCGTACAGGTGCACGCCATCGCGCAGCAGCGGTGCACGGTAATGCATGTAGCCGCTGTGCACGGCCGCCACGTCATTGGCGGCCAGTGAGTTGGTGACCACGCCCACGTAGGCGCCGCGCTGCACCATCGCGGCCATCCCGCGCGTGCCTTCCCCGCCCGGCACGAAGTAGGGCGAGATCAACAGCGCCTTGTGGCGGGTGGCCTCAAGTTCGCGCACCAGCCGGGTGACCAGCCAGTTGGCGGGGTCGTCGCGGCGGTGCTTCATCGCCGGATCGGACACGATCTCCACGCCCGGCGACCAGTGCAGGTCTACCGCATCGGTGTAGAACGAACGCGCTGCCGGTGAACGCTCGACGCGCTCAAGATAGGGTCGGGCGGCCGCCAGCTTGGCCTCGTGTGCCGATTCAAGCATCAGCAGGCGCAGCTGGGCCGGGGTGTGGAAGGCGAGGGCGGCCACGGGCACCGCCGCGTCGCTGTTCCAGTACGCATCGAAGATGGTGTTGGCCTGCTGCACCGCCTTGCCGGCCACGATCAGGTCCAGGTCGCGGAAGTTCACATCGCTGCGCGCGCTGAAGTATTCCTCGCCGATGTTGCGCCCGCCGACGATGGCGACCCGGCCATCGGCGATCCACTGTTTGTTGTGCATGCGGTGGTTGACGCTGAAGAAGCGCTGCACCATCTCCACCAGCCGCCACAGTCCATCGCGGTTGCGGAACGGGTTGTAGAGGCGGATCTCGATGTTGGGGTGCTCATCGAGCGCCATCATCAACGCATCCTTGTCCTGCGCGTTCATGTCATCCAGCAGCAGGCGCACGCGCACGCCACGTTCGGCGGCCTGGTACAACTCCTGCGCCATCAGGTGGCCGATCAGGTCGTCCTTCCAGATGTAGTACTGCAGGTCCAGGCTGCGCGCGGCATGGCGGGTGATCACCGCGCGCGCGGCGTACGCGTCCAGCCCTTCGGACAGGAACGCCACGCCGGACTGGTCCGGGTGCTCGGCCTGCAGGCGCACCACCTCGCGATCAATCGCGCTCTGTGCCGGCTGCAGCGGCAGCACGCTGCTGCGCGGTCCCATCGCCTTGGGCGTGAGGTGGTCGCCCAGCAGCAGCCCGCTGAGCACCAGCAGGATCACGATCGCCAGCAGGATGCCCGCGCCGCGCAGCACGCGGCGCCACAGTGGCTTCTGCGGGTTGCGTGCGCGGATCAGAAGCGTTCGTCCGGCGCCAGGTAGCGCCACTGGCCCGGGGCCAGCTTGCCCATCGCCACCCGGCCGATGCGCAGGCGACGCACGCTGATGACCTCCAGCCCGACCTGCCGGCACATGTCGCGCAGCTGGCCGGGGGCCACCGGCTTGATCGCAAAGCGCAGCCGGGTTTCGTTCTGCCAGCTGACCTTGCACGGCGGCAACGGCCAGTTGCGGAAGCTCAGGCCGTGCGCAAGCCGCTTCATGCCGTAGGGCACCAGCTCGCCGCTGACCTCGACCAGGTATTCCTGCTCCAGCGTCGCGCCGCGGTCCTTCAGATGCGACACCACGCGGCCGTCCTGGCTGACCACCACCAGGCCGCTGTCTTCATCGGCCAGCGGCATCACCAGCTGCAGCGCGTGGAAGTGCCGCTGCAGCAGGGCCACGCCGGTGGCGTCCAGTTCGCTGCGGGTCTCCGGCGTGACCAGCGCGCACAATTCATCAGCGCGCATGCCGGCCGGTTTGTGCAGCAGCATGCTGACCGTCTCGGCGCGGGTCGCCTCGGCGTTCTCGCGCAGCACCACCACTTCATCGGTGACCATCGCCTGCGGTTGTTCGACCACCACACCGTTGACCGTCACCCAGCCTCCCTCGATGAAGCGCTGGGCGTCGCCCCGCGAGCAGCCGATCAGGCGGGTCAGGTGTTTGTCGAGTCGGATCGGATCGGTCATCAGGCAGGCAGCACAAAGCGGGACGCGGGCGGGGAGTGTACTGGCTCGGGGCCGGGGCTGCGCGTGACAGGGCTGCGGCCCCGCGCCGCTGCTGGCATGATCCGATGATGAACTGGCGTGCGTCCCCTGCCGTGAAAGTCGGCCTTTCCATTGCCGTGGCTACCGGCCTGTATGGCATTTCCTTTGGTGCGCTGGCGGTGGCGGCCGGGCTGAGCCCGTGGCAGGCGCAGGCGCTGAGCCTGTTGATGTTCACCGGCGGCTCGCAGTTTGCGTTCATCGGCGTGATCGCGGGCGGCGGTGCCGGCTCCGCCGCGTTCACCGCCGCCACGCTGCTCGGCGTGCGCAACGCGGTATACGGCATGCAGATGAACCGGATGCTCGGGCTGCGCGGCTGGCGGCGCGGGGTGGGTGCGCAGATCACCATCGACGAATCGGCCGCCACCGCGTCCAGCCAGACCATGCCGCTGGAGCAGCGGCGCGGGTTCTGGACCGCCGGCGTCGGCGTGTTCCTGCTCTGGAACCTGTTCACCGCCGTCGGCGCCATCGCCGGCGACGCGCTGGGCGATCCGCGCCGGTGGGGCCTGGACGGTGCCGCAGTGGCGGCGTTCCTGGCGTTGCTGTGGCCCCGGCTGCGCCAGCGTGATGCGGTGGCCATCGCCATCGTGGCCGCGCTGGTCACGGTGCTGGCGCTGCCCTGGGTGCCACCGGGCATTCCGATCCTGCTGGCGGCAACAGTGGCGGCAGTGTGGGGCGCGTTCGTGCCCGGTCCACGCGATGAAGGGCTGGAGCCGGACGTTGAGCCGCGTTCGCCGGGGGAGCGCGTATGAGCCTGTGGGCATGGTTGCTGCTGGGCTGCGTGGCGGCCTATGCGATCAAGCTGGCCGGGTGGCTGGTGCCGGCGCGCTGGCTGGAGTCACCGCGCATGACCCGGGTGGCCGGCACGCTCACGATCGGCCTGCTGGCGTCGCTGACCGCCATGAATGCGGTGGCTGCCGGTGCGTCGGTGGCGCTGGATGCCCGCCTGGCCGCGCTGGCCGTGGCGGCCGTGGCGTTGCTGCTGCGCCTGCCATTTCTGGCCGTGGTGGTGCTGGGTGCGGCGGCGGCCGCCGCGCTGCGCTGGGCCGGTATCGGCTGAGCGTCAGCCGCTGGGCCGCTCCAGGTGGGTCAGGTACAGGCGCAGGTCGAACTCCAGCTGGTGGTAGTCCGCTTCCATGTGGGTGCACAGCTGGTAGAACGCCTTGTTGTGGTCCGATTCCTTCAGGTGCGCCAGTTCGTGGACCACGATCATCTTCAGGAACGGGGCAGGTGCCTCGCGGAACACGCTGGCAATGCGGATCTCGCGGCTGGCCTTGAGCCGGCTGCCCTGCACCCGCGACACGGTGGTATGGGTGCCCAGTGCGTGCTTGAGCACCTGCAGGCGGCTGTCGTAGATCACCTTGGACAACGGCACCGACTGGCGAAGGTAGCGCTCCTTCAGTGCCTGGGTGTAGTCATACAGCTGACGGTCGTTGCGCACCGTGTGCAGCTCGGCATAGCGGCGCTCCAGCCAGGGGCCCAGCCGATCGGCCGCGATCAGCTCGCGCACCTGCTGCTGCAGGGCGTCGGGGTAGCCGGCAAGGTACTTCAGGGCGGTCATGCCGCTATGATGACGCCTGGAATCCCGCACCAACAGATGCAAAGGCAATGGCGAAGGCAAATCCCCTGCAGGAACAGCTGCTCAAGGCCGGGCTGGTCAAGAAATCCCAGGTGTCCCAGGCCGCACGCGAGCAGGTGAAGGCCCGCCACGGCAAGGCCCCGTTGGCGCCCACCGACAGCCAGCGCGAAGCCGAGCGCCTGCGGGCGGAAAAAGCCGAGCGCGACCGCGCGCTGGAAGCCGAGCGCAAGGAAAAGAACCGCCTGCAGGAGCTGCAGGCCCAGGTGCGCCAGATCATCGAAAGCAACCGGGTCAAGCGCGAAGGCGAAAGCGAGTACCGCTTCAACGACGGCACCCTGATCCGCACGATGCTGGTCAACGAGATGCTGCGCCGCCAGCTGGCCGTGGGCAGCCTGGTGATCGTGCGGCTGGGCGAGGGCTTCGAGCTGGTGCCGCGTGCGGCCGCCGACAAGATCCGTGAACGCGATCCGGCCGTGATCGTGCTCGACAACGGCAAGGATCGCGCCGCGTCCGCCGAGCCCAGCACCGGCAATGCCGAGGACGATGCCTACTACGCGCAGTTCCAGGTGCCCGACGACCTGATCTGGTGATGCCGGGCTGAACGGTTCACTGGAAGCGGGGGATGTTCAGCCGGCCGTAAACCGACGTCGCCCGGCCGGATCTATGCTGGCGCTCCGGCAACGGTATGGGAGATGCGGCATGGCCACAGGGTGGGCAGGCGACGGCGCCGTCCAGGACCAGATCGACGCGACCGTGGATGACGCGATCCAGCGCGCCCGCGCGCAGCTGCGCCACGGTCCCGGGCTGACCCATTGCGAGGAATGCGAAGCGCCCATCCCCGAAGCGCGGCGCCGTGCCGTGCCCGGCGTGCGCCTGTGCGTGCGCTGCCAGGAGGCCGAGGATGCCGCGCAGCACGATGCAGGCATGTACAACCGCCGGGGCAGCAAGGACAGTCAGCTGCGCTGACGCCGGATCACCCGTCGCCCTGGATGCCGCCCGGCGCCTGCGACGGATCACGCCAGCGGCGCACCGTGCGCTGGAAGAACATGTTGTTGGGAATCTGCAGCACCGTGCCTTCGTGGCCGCCGCTGTTTTCCTGCAGGGTGGTGTAGATCAGGTTGACGTCGATGACGCGGCCCTTCAGTCCGGGCTTCTCGCCGTTCTCCAGCACCTCGATGTAGTCGTGCAGCCGGAACGGGCGGGTGGTGAAGATCAACAGGGTGCAGAAGATGTTGGAGAGCACGCTCCACGCGGCAAAGAATGCCACCGCGCCCACTGCGGCAAAGCCGGTGAACGCGGTCCACAGCACGCTGGCCTGCACGCCGATGATCTGCAGCACCACCAGCAGCACGGTGAAATACACCACGAACGTGAACACCCGGCGCGCGCCCATCACCATCTCCGGTGGCAGCGTGTAGTGCTCGCCCACGCGGCGCAGCAGCCGGCGCGCGATCAGCCGCAGCAGCCACGCCACCAGCAGGGTCAGCAGGATTTTCAGGGCAGGCGCCCCGTACTGCAGCCACTCATGGGTCCAGGCGGGCAGGTGGTCTTTCATGGAAACCGGGGGTCGACGTGGGAGCGTCAGTTTACCCCGCGCGCTAGAGCCGGGCCGTGTCCGGCTGCGCCAGCACACCGACCAGCGTTGAAACGCACAGCGGCGCATGGTCCTGGTACTGCACGCACAGGTCCGGTTGCGGCGGCAGTGCCACCCGCAGCGTCACCGGGCTTCCCGGCAGGGTGCACGCGCTGGCCAGCGACAGCAGAAGGGCAAGGCAACTGGGGGACATGGGCGACTCCTGGGACCACGCCCGGCGTGGTGACAGGAGATTGGATGCCGCGGGTGCCGGAAAGGTTTAAACCTTTTCGATCGACCCCGCATCCAAGGGATATGCTCGATACGACCATGCCCGCCCTCCGCGCTGCCAACGACGCCGATTCCACCGACGAGTGGGCGTGGGTGCGGGCGGCGGTGGCCGGCGACACCGCCGCCTACGAGCGCATCTACCATCGGCACGCGCCGCGCCTGTATGCGGTGTTGTGGCGGCTGTGCGGCGGTCATGCCGCGCGTGCCGAGGATGCCCTCCAGGAAGCGTTCCTGCAGGCCTGGCGCGCACTGCCGGGGTTCCGCTTCGACAGCAGCCTGGGTACCTGGCTGCACCGGCTGGGGGTAAACGCGGCACTGATGGAGATTCGCGCCAATGCCGCCCGCGACGCGGGCGACAGCGGCGAAGAAGGCTGGGACCTGCTGGCGGCAGTGCCGGCAGTGGATCGCTGCGCCGGGACCAGCCTGGACCTGGAGCGCGCGCTGGAGACCCTGCCGCCGCGCGCCCGGGCGGTACTGGTGCTGCACGATATCGAAGGATGGAAACACCAGGAGATTGCCGACCAGCTGCAGATGGCGGTGGGCAGTTCCAAGGCACAGTTGCACCGCGCGCGCGGCCTGTTGCGCGCGCGTCTGGGAGAACCGGCATGAACGACAACCACGACCTCGATTCCGATCTGCGGTCGCGCCTGCGCGCGCTGCCCTCCGAACGATTGCCGCCAGCGGATGCCTGGCAACGCATCGCTGCGCAGCTTCCGCCGCGCGTGGCTGCGCTGCCAGCCGCTGCGCCCGCACCGCGTGCGCGCCGTTGGTCGCTGCGCATCGGCCTGGGCCTGGCCGCCGCGCTGGCGGTGCTGGTGGTGGTACCCACCTCCACACCGCCCACGCCGCGCCCATCGCCCCTGCAACGGCAGGCCGACGTGATCGCCGCCGAGTACCAGCAGGCGATGGCCACGCTGCCGGCGGCCCCGATCGGCGCGGACTGGCAGCCGGCGCTGCACGAACTGGATACCAGTGCCGTGTACATCCGCGCGGCCATCGCCGAAAACCCGCGCTCGGGTTACCTGCTTACCCAGCTGCAGCGCACCTACGCGCTGCGCCTTGAACTTACCCAGCAGGCCGTCAACGCCGCTGGCCTGCCATCCTGAAGGAGAGTCCCATGCGAAACACCCTGCGTTTCACCGCAGCCCTGGTCCTGCTGCTGCCCCTGGCCGCGCAGGCCGCCACCCGCGTCGACGAGCGCCATCCGCTGGCCGCGGGTGGGCGCGTGGAAGTGAGCAACATCGCCGGCAAGGTCACCGTGCGGGGCTGGGACCGCAATGAAGTGGCGTTGACCGGCAGCATGGCCGATGGCCTGCGCCTGCAGCAGGACAAGAGCACCAACCGGGTGCGCTGGGAAGTGATCTACCCGCGCAACGGCAACAATGGTGGCGCCACGCTGGAGCTGCGGGTGCCGCGCTCGGTGGAAGTGCAGCTGGGCACGGTAAGTGCCGACATCGACGTGGCCGAGGTCGACCTGCGCCGCCTGCAGGCCAATGCGGTAAGTGGCGATGTCTCGGCCGCCGGGCGCACGGCCGAAGCCAGCCTGAGTACCGTCAGCGGCGATATCCGCGCGCAGGTACAGAGCCAGCGCATGGCCCTGCGCGCGGTCAGCGGTTCGATCCAGGCCGGCGGCGGCATGGGCGGTGAGGTCTCGGCGGAAACGGTATCGGGCAGCATCCGCCTGGACACGGCGCAGGTGCAGCGCCTGGCCGCCGAAGCGGTCTCCGGCAACCTCACCGTGGCAGCGTCCGGCCTGGCGCCGGGTGGCAAGGTGACGTTGCAGACGGTGAGCGGGTCGATCGCCCTGCGCCTGCCGGCCAAGGTTTCGGCGCAGCTGGCCGTGAAGACCTTCAGTGGCGACATCCAGTCCGATGCCGGCCAGGTGGAACGGCCGCGTTATGGCCCGGGTCGCAGCCTGGACACGCGCCTGGGCGGCGGTGACGGCGATATTTCGATCAATGCCCATTCGGGCAACGTGCGGGTCTCGCTGGGCGGCCGCTGAGTGCGGCCCCCGCACCGGCCGGGGGCCGGTGCGGACGGCAGCGGCGTCAGCCGGCCTTTTTCAGCGCCAGGGTGTTGCCCAGTACTTCGATCTTGCCGCCGCTCTTGCGGAACGCAGCCAGATCGGCAGCGATGCTGGCGCTGCTCAGTGCGGTGTTGGAACCCTGCTTGCGGTCAACGCGAACGGTGTTGCCTGCCTTGGGGGAGGTCTTTGGCGAACGGGCCATGGATGCTCCTGTCATGGGTGTAGCGTGGAAAAAATCGTCGACGCATCGTGCTGTTGTCGACGGTAGTCCTGCCGCACGAGGCGGCAGTCATCGCCGCCCATCGCAAACTGGCGGCAGATCGCGGGACGCTGCGAATAAATGGTGCAGCGCAGGTGATAGGGGTCGATCGCGGCGCACCAACCTTCGTCGTTGCGCGCCATCACGGTGCGGCCCGCTTCGTCGGTATCCAGCAGGTAGCCGGGTACCGCGTCGTCAGGCATGACGGTGACCGACAGCCGGCAACAGACTGCGTCGCAGCGGCGGCAGTCGATGGGGTCGGCCTTGGCGATTTCGCCCAATCGAATCTCTCTTGGCGGCTCAGGGGGTGCTGCATGCTGGGAACGAGCCGGATCACAGCGATAGACGATCCCAGCGCCGCGGACGGATCCGGACGGCGGCGGTATCGGCGAGGATGGTGGCCTCTTCGAGGCTGGGTACGACATGCGCATTGCGCATCGAAGCCGAAAGATGATAGCGCTTTCGGCGTAACGTTTTGTTAATGCGAGGGTTTCACGGCCGGAAACCCTTGTCCCACGGGGCTTCGCGGCCGAAGGTTCAAGCTGCCGCGGCCCACGCCAGGCCGTGCACCACGCCGAACGAGGGGTTGCCGCGCACCAGCGTCGAGCCGGGGAAGGCTGCGGCCACCGCCGCCTGCAGATAGCCCGCGCGTGACATGCCGCCGGTCAGGAAGATCGCCGCCGGGTCGTGCCCGATATCGGCGCGGACCTGTTCCAGCAACCCGGTCAGTTCGCCCAGGTAGCTGCCTGCCGCCGCTTCCAGCCGGGACGGGTCGACATCCACCCCCAGGCCGCGTTCGATGAAGTCCAGCGCACTGGTGTGCTCTGGCGCGCTGCTCAGGGCGATCTTGCAGCGCTCCACCTCGCGGTACAGGCGTGCGGTGTTGCCGGTGTCCTGCAGCGCCTGCAGGCGCGCGCCCCACGGCGCCTCGGCCTCGCGGTAGTTGTGCTGGCGGAAATCGCGCTGGCGGGTCATGTCCTGCACCATCGCGGCCTCCACGTAGTGGTGCGCCGGCACGCGGCTGTGGCCGCGGCCGAACAGCGGCATGTAGGCGCCGAGGCTCAAGGCCAGGTCGATATCGGTACCACCGCGCGCGATACCCCATGCGCGATGGATCTTCGGGGCCTGTACGCCGCCCACCCGCGCATGCGCCACATCGGTGGTGCCGCCGCCGATGTCGACCACCACCGCGTCATGTTCCTGCGCGCTCTCGGCGTGGTAATGCATGGCTGCGGCAGCCGGTTCCTCCAGGAAATCGACGCTGTCGAAACCCGCGGCGATCGCGGCGGTGTGCAGGATGTCCAGCGCCTGGTCGTTGCCGGCCGCGCCGATCGAGCTGCGGAACTGCACCGGGCGGCCCAGCGTGGCGGTGCGCACCGGCGCGTCGAGCTGGCGCGACGCGGTCAGCCGGATGTGCTCGAGGATGTGCGTGGCGATACCGGTGATGGTCTGGCGCGCGCGCGGGTGCAGGTTGTAGCCCAGCATCGATTTCGGGCTCTGCACCAGGTTGCCTTCGTTCTCCTCGAAGTAGGCTTCCAGCGCCTCGTCCCCGTACACCGCGTTCTGCAGCAGCTTGGTCGAGCTCAGCGGCGCGCGCATCTGCTCTTCCATCCACTGCCGGCGCACCACGCGCAGGGCCTCGCGGCGCAGCGCATCCGGCGCGCGTTCCTGGCCGGCGGCGCGGGCGTCGCGCGCGGCCGCGTCGATCAATCGGGCCAGTTCGTGCTCCAGCGCCGGGGTCAGTTCGAAGTCGTTGGGATCGCGCATCACCTCGGGGAAGTACACCGTGGTGCGGAACTGTTCGGCCTCGCCAAACCGGATCGGCACGACCCGGCCGTCCACCACGGCGGCGGCGGCGGAGTTGCTGGTGCCAAAGTCGATGCCGATTTTCATGCGGGGCCGGGCCGGAGGTCAGGGGGCGCGCACTGTGCGGCAAGCGGGCCGCCGGTGCAAGGCCTGCCCGGGCCGGGCGGTTACAATGGGGGTTGTTCCGAACCTGAAGGCTTCATCATGTCCGCCGCACCCGCCTGCCCGCAATGCACCCTGGAAAACACCTATGCCGATGGCGCGCTGTGGATCTGCGCCGACTGCGGCCATGAGTGGGCGGCCGGCGATGAAGGCGGCCAGGGCCTGGTCGTGCGTGACAGCAACGGCAACACGCTGGCCAGCGGCGACACCGTCACCGTGATCAAGGACCTGAAGGTCAAGGGCTCGTCGATCCCGCTCAAGCAGGGCACCGTGATCCGCAACATCCGCCTGGTCGAAGACGATGCCGAGCACATCGAAGGCAACTCGGACAAGATCAAGGGCCTGGTCCTGAAGACCTGTTTTTTGAAGAAAGCGTAGGTAACGACCGTTGGTCGTTACGCATCAGCGGCGGCAAGCCGCCATTCAATTGCTGGCCGTGCGTTCCCGCCATTTCTGCAGGCTGTCCAGCTTGGCCTGGTAGGTCGCCCGCAGCACGTCGGCATCTTCGCCGGCCAGGTCGCGGGCGCGCAGCATTTCAAGCGAGGCGCGGCGGGTGTTGCCGGCCAGGAAATAGGCGCGTGCCAGCCCGAAATGGAACTGGTGCGCACTGCTGTACAGGCGCACCGCCTGCTGGTAGTACGCGATGGCCTGCGCATAGTCGTGGCGCTGTTCGGCTTCGTTGCCGAACCGGAACTGCGCGAAGGGATCGCTTTTCTGCACCTGTTCCAGCCGCTTGGCCAGCACGTCAGCGCGGCGCGCATCGCCCAGCCTGCGATACAAGGCGCTGGCATTGGTCAGCGCCGCCGCGTGTCGAGGTTGCAGCTGCAGGGCCTGCTCATAATCCTTCCGGGCCTGGTCCAGGCGGCCTTCGCGGGTATCAAGCACGCCCAGGTTGTTCCAGCCGGCAGGGAAGGCCGGTGCCATCGCCAGCGCGGCGTCCAGGTACACGCGCGCCTGCGCGGTGTCTCCCTCGGCCATGTGTTCGGCGCCGCGGTTGTTGTAGAAGTGCGCCAGGGCGCGCTGCTCGGTGATCGGGCGCGGCCCGTAGCGGTCATACAGCACGTTGCGGTCCAGGTCGACCACGGCGGTGCGTCCGTTGAGGTTGAGCCCCACGTTGACGTGGCCCACGTTGTAGATCACGCCCTGGTCCTGGTGCCAGGTGACCACCTGTGCCACCTCCTGTACCCGGGCATCGATGCCCGCCGCGCGCGCCAGGGTGACGAACATCAGGGTGAAGGACAGGCAGTTGGCGCGGTGGGTTTTCCAGGTTTCGGCCAGGGTGTGGGTGGCGTACGGGTCGTACTCCAGGTGCATCGCGTCTTCGTCGAAGATCAGGTGCACCAAGCGCACCAGCCGTTGTTCGCGCGAACTGACCGGGGCGATCACCCGTTCCTGCAGCAACGCGCGAAGATCCGGCGGAATGGCCAGGATCTGCTGGGGAGAGGGAATGGGTTCGACCGCCGGGGCCTGCGTGGCAGCGGTATCCACGGGCGCGGCCAGCACCGGCGTCGGTGCGGCGGCCAACAGGGCCAACAGGGCAAGGGATTTCCAGCCGTTCATCGCGGTCACCTCGCGGGCATGACGAAGCCTTCGTTGCTGCAGTCTAGGCCGACGCCCGGCAGCCGGCGCACCGCTTGTCGGCCTGTTGCACCAGCCACCGCCCTTGCCATTCACCGCAGGGCCGGCCAATGATGCCGCCATGACCTTCTCCCCGCTTTCATTGCCGGCGGCCATGCAGGCCGACCTGGAAGCCGCCTACGCCACGCCCCCGCGGGCCTATCACGGCTACCCCCACGTGCGCGCGGTGCTGCTGCACTGCCAGGCGGTGGCGGAGGGCCCGGGCTGGGCGCACCCGCGCGAAGTGCAGCTGGCCGCGCTGTACCACGATGCGATCTACGAAGCCGGGCGCAACGACAACGAAGCCCGCTCAGCCGCGCTGGCACGTGCGCAGGTGGAGCGCTGGCTGCCGGGCGCCGGCGTGGATGTGGCCCGGATCGAACAGCTGATCCTGCTGACCGCGCGCCATGGCACCCTGGGCGCCGCCGACGTTGACCCCGAAGCGGCCTTGTTCCTGGACTGCGACATGGCCATCCTGGGCGCGCCGCCCGACGTGTTCGATGCCTACGACCGTGGCATTGCCGAGGAGTACGCCGGGCATGTGCCGGGCTTCCTGTTCCGGCTCAACCGGCGGCGGTTCCTCAAGCACCTGCTGCGCAGCCCGCGCATCTTCCTGAGCGACTTCTTCCACCAGCGCCTGGATGCGTCGGCGCGGGCCAACCTGCGCCGGCGACTCGGGCATTGACAGCGGTCGATTACACTGCACCGGTTGAAATCCGTCGCTCACGCCATGCCCGTTCCCCTCCCATCCGCCACGCCCGATCCAGATCCGCGCCCGCAAGCGCCGGAAGAACCCGGCCCCAACGAGTGCTGCGGCAGCGGCTGCCCGCTGTGTGTGCTGGACCTGTACAGCGACGAGCTGCAGCGCTATCGCGCCGCCCTCGCGGCCTGGCGGCTGCGCCACCCCGACGCCGCGCCCTGAGCACCGATCGCGATGGATCGACCGGCCCATACCCCTGCACGGTTGCCTGCCCACGCCCACGTGGCTGCACTGACGCTGCTGGCGCTGGCGGGGTTCGTGCTGACCGCGTTGTGGACCCAATGGGTGCGCCAGGACCTTGACTGGGTGCAGGCCACGCTGAGCGTGTACCTGCACGGCCCCTGGGGCCTTGCGCTGCGGACCGCCTACTGCGTACTGGCCGTGGCGGTCATGCTGCTGGCCTGGTCACTGCACGCCGCCAGCCGCTCGCCGCGGCGCAGCGCGGCGGCGCCGCTGCTGTTCTGCGTGGCGGGACTGGGGCTGATGGGCGTGGCCATCGGCGACAGCTGGCTGCCCGGGCAGGCGCCGCTGCTGGCCCCGTTGGTCCATGGCCTGGCGGCCAACACCGCGTTCCTGTGCGTAAGCGTGGCGATGCTGCTGCAGAGCTGGTACCTGCGTGCCGACCCGCAGTGGGCGCGCTGGGCCAGCGCCGCGTGGTGGTGGGCCTGGCTGTGTTTCGCGCTGCTGTGGCTGCACGTGCTGTGGCGGGGCCCGCCGCGTGGGGCCGGGCAGAAGCTGGTGATCGCCGCAGTGGTGCTGTGGTTGTTCGTGGCCGCGCTGCAGCTGTGGCGGCAGGCGCGACGTGAAGAGGCTGCACGAAAATAAAAAGGCGTATCGTGGGGCGACTTTTCCGGGATGCGTGACGATGCGGCGAGCCAGTGTGGGCAGGGGACTGGGAGTGGTGCTGGGCCTGGTGTCGATGATGGGGGCCGCAGCGGCCCCGGCGGCGCCGCAGCAGGTCAGCCACGGGCGCTTCAATGACGTCCCGATCCACGCGCCGGAAGGCCACCCGCAACGCGTGGTGGTCTGGTTCGATGGTGGCAGCGAACCCCAGCGCACGCGCGAGCGCATCGAAGCCCTGCGCGCGCAGGGCGCCCTGGTGGCCCAGGTCGATGTGGCCCGGCTGCGCACCGGTCTGGCCCACGAAGGGGGCGGCAACTGCAGCTTTGGCGCAGGCGACGTGGAGAATTTTTCGCGCTGGTTCCAGGCGTACCTGCACGTGCCCGGTTACCACCTGCCGCTGATCGGCGGCGATGGCAGCGGCGCCGAGCTGGCCTATGCAGTGGCGGCGCAGGCCGATACGCAGGTCTTCGCCGGCTTGATCACCACCGGGTTCTGTCCCGACCAGGCGCGCGAGCGCGCGGTGTGCGGCGCCGGTGTCAGCCATGGCCGCCTGCAGCCGGCGGAGTTGGCGTTTCCGTGGCTGAACGCCGCCGGTGACCGCAAGTGCGCGGCAGGTGACGCCACAGCATTCGTGCACAAGGTGGAGATGGGGCGGCAGTTCCAACGCACCGCGCGGGGCGATGACCTGCCCGGACTGCTGGCAGCAGCCAATGTGATCGGGGCGCAGAAGGGTGTCAGCCTGGCGCCGCCGCCGGATGGCCTCAACGGCTTGCCGGTGGTGGAAGTACCCGCGCAGAAAGGCGGCGACACCCTGGCCATCTTCGTTTCCGGCGACGGCGGCTGGGCGGGGCTGGACAAGGATGTGGCCGCCGCGCTCAGCAAGAACGGCATTTCGGTGGTCGGCCTGGATTCGCTGCGCTATTTCTGGACGGCGCGCACGCCGGAAGGCTTCGCCCGCGACCTGGAACGCATCGCACGCCATTACGGCAGCCAGTGGCAGCGCAAGCGGCTGCTGCTGGTGGGCTTCTCGCAGGGCGCCGATGTCCTGCCAGCGGCCATCAACCAGCTCGATCCGGCCACGCGCGGGTCCATCGCATTGATCGGCCTGATGTCGGTAGGGCGCAAGGCGGATTACGAATTCCATGTCAGCAACTGGCTGGGCGGCGGCGCGGATGGCCTGCCCATTGCCCCGGAGATCGCCCGGTTGCCGGCGGACCGGACCGTGTGTCTGTACGGCGAGGACGATGGCGATGCACTGTGCCCGGGGCTGCCGAAGGGGGTCGCCACGGTGATTGCGTTGCCGGGCGACCACCATTTCAAGGGCGACTATGACCGGTTGGCGAAGACGCTGCTCGATCATCTGCCGACGCGTTGATGGAATCATGGAAGCCGCGTCATCTCCGTTGCGTACACCATCCACGCGGATCTTACTGCGTGGGGTGTTGAGTGTTTCGAGTTTCATCCGTTGCGCCGACGCGCCAGTCTCCGCCTGTCGAGGTGTCCGATGAGCGGCCTTCGGTGGGACGCCTGCAGGCGCCCGCGATGATCTCCAATGCGCCCATCGAGCGGCGCTTGTACGCGCTGATGGCCGATGACCGCTCCGCGGCCCGGGCGGGGGATGGGTCTTCCGCGCAGAAGATGGCCGACGCCCTGTCGCTCTGGCGCTCGGGCGACCGTAATGCCTCCACCCGCGAGCAGTTCTGCGCAGGCTTGAAGGAAACGCTGGAGCGGTTGGTCAGGGACAATGACGTCGACCTGCGCAAGGCAATCCTGCAGCATCGTTTTCCCAAGGTGAAGGACTATCGCCTGCTTGTCGCTTCCCCGAAATGCGAGGCCGCGCTGCAGGCCGCGAAGAAGTTGAGGAACCTCGCGCATCCTGCGCGCATTGAGCGCGAACCGGATCCAGCCAGAAAGACACACCTGGAAGCGCTCGCCGCCGCCGTGGACGATGCCCGGGCAGGCACGGGCGAGTGGGCCAGCGTGACGGCAGGCGCCTGCGCGCTGGGCGAAAAAATCGCGGCCGACTTCGCGCCGCATGCGGACGTGCTGGCCGAAAAGCAGGAACTGGAACGGGAGGCCAGCGTGATCGAGTATCTGGCGCAGCGGGCAACGCATCAGTCCCGGAGCGGAGGCGGCGCGCGCGGGCGGGACGTGGAAGATCGGGTCGGCACCGCACTGACACAGCTCTGCAACGCAATGAACGAGGCGACCGCTTCCAGTGAGGATCCGGGCTATCGCATCGTCCGTGGTGCCAACGTCCCGCCTGCGCTGCGCCCGGCGGAGAGCAGGCACGTCAAGGGAGAGCTCGATTTCCTGCTGATGCACGGCAACGACGTGGTGCTGGTGGGTGAAACCAAGGCCGGTGGCGCGACCGCGATCGGCGCGGATTGCCTGAAGCTGCGCAACGCGGTGGTGGAAATGGCCGCCCGCGCGCAGCAGGACAGGGCCTACGCGTTTACCCTGGGCGGCGACAAGCGTTCGGTGGACGTCGGCGGAAAGGGCAAACTGCAGGTCAGCGGGGAGTCGCTCAAGCGGCTGGCGGCAGCGCCAGGGGATGCGCCGGACGTCCAGCCCACCTGGCCTGCCAGCGCGCGGTACTTCCTGCCCGACGCGGTTGCCGGCATCCCGCTGTCGCAGCGTGCAGTGGCCTACCTCACCTGGCGCCCTGCGAGCCTGGATTACGCGCAGGCCTTGTTCGACGGCGCGCAACCGGCCGTCGAGGGGCTCGACTCCGTGTGGCGCGAGCTGGGCGAAGACCCCAAGCTCGCGTGGATATGGGAGGAGCGTGCCTTGGCCGAGCAGGCGCTGAACGCCGTGCACGGCAGCGAGAGCATTGCCGGCTTCACTGCGGCGTTCGCGCAGATGAAGCCCGGGTCCTGACTGCCGCGTTACGTCTTCCGCGGCGCCAGTGAGATCAACCGTGTCGCATCCAGCAGCGCCGCTGGCAGGTGCATGCCGCCCGGCGCCGCCAGATAACGTGCGCGCCACTGCGGCGCGAACTTGGATTTGAAGCGGCGCAGCCCGCTGAAGCCGTAGAAGCGCTCGCCGTGCCGTGCGACCACGTTGGCAAAGCGGTTCCAGCGGCCGGCCAGGCGGTGCTGGGCCAGGCCCGACAGCGGCGCCATGCCCAGCGAGAAACGGTGGAAGCCCTGCGCGCGCCCCCACAGGAACAGCTCGATGAACAGGAAATCCATCGTGCCTTTCGGTGCATCGTCGACGTGCCGCATCAGGTCCACCGACAGCTCGTGCCCGGCCGGTGCCTGCCACAGGTTGGCGAAGGCGACGATGCGGCCCTCGGCCTCGACCACGGCCACCGGGAAGCGCACCAGGTAGTCCAGATCGAAACTGCCCAGCGAAAACCCTTTCTCGTCGCCGGCCTTGTCGTCCAGCCACTGCTGCGATACCTCGGCCAGTGCGGGAATCAACGCGGCAACCTCGTCGGGCGGTGCAACGCGGAAGCTGAGGCCGCTGCGCTTGCCCCGGTTCCAGGCCTGGCGCAGGTCGGCGCGTTCGCGTCCCTCCAGCCCGAAGTCCTGCAGCGGCACCATCGCTTCCTCGCCCAGTTTCACCAGGGTCAGCCCCAGGTCGAGGTAGGTCTGCCAGTACGCTTCGCCCACCTGGTAGAACACCGGGCGCAGGCCGAGGCGATCCGCCTCCTCGCGGAAGCGCCAGATCAAGGCGCGTGCGACGTCCGGGGGCCCGACCGGATCGCCCATCGCGATCAGCGAACCGCCGTAGCGCTGCATCATCACGAAGCCGCGCCCGGCATCGTCGCGCAGTACGGCCTTGTCGGCGGTGAGCACCAGGCAGGCCTGGGTGTCCTGCGCCGCCTGCAGGATCGGCGCCAGCGCGTCGAGCGTGGCCGGGTCGGCTGCCGGCAGGGGCGTGCGGGTGCTGTGCAGCAGCCGCGCCAGGCCGAAGATGGCCAACGCGATTGCCACCACCAGCAGTGCGCGCAACGCACGCGGTGCGTTGCCCTGCGCGGCGAATTGCCACCACAGCTCGTTCTGGTATTCGACATGGCTGTAGACGAAGAACAGCAGCCAGATCACCGCCACCAGCACCAGACCCAGGTTGCGGATCCACGGCCACGACCACGCTTCGTCGAGCAGCGCGCCCTGCCGGTAGAACTCGCGACGCGACGCCCACAGCGCCATCGCCACCAGCACCGAGGCCAGCGCGATCAGCACCTGCCCGCCGCGCAGCCAGATCGGCAGCGGCGCGATCACGCAGATCGCCAATGCCAGTATCCAGGCCGCATGGCTGCGCCGCTGCAGGCCCTGGCCGATCAGCAGCAGCACCACGCCGGCCAGGCTGCCGAGCAGGTGCGAGGTTTCCAGGATCGGCAGCGAAGCGTGCAGCAGGTGTCGGCGCGGGGTGGGCAGGGTGCCGTCGATCACCAGCGCTGCGCCCACGCTGAACACCGCCAGCGCGATGATCTGCGGCAGCCAGGGCCGAAGCGCGGTCCAGCCCGCGCGGGTGGCGCCGGCACCCACGCGCAGTGGGCGGCGAAGCGCCGGCGCCACGGCCAGCACGGTGGCCAGCAGCAACGGCAGCACGTAGTAGGTGACCCGGTAGATCAGGGCCGCTGCAAGCACCGCCGCAGGCGCCACCTGCGGCAGCAGTTTGAGCAGGCTCCACTCGAACACGCCCAACCCGGCCGGCACGCTGGAAATCAGTCCGGCCAGCACGGCCACCAGATACAGGCCGACAAACCCGGGCAGCCCGGTCGGGGTATCCATCGGCAGCAGCACGTAGAACGCCGCGCTGGCCAGCACCAGTTCCACCACGCTGAGCGCGGTCACGCCCAGCATCGTGCGGCGATCGGGCAGCCACAGCGCGTGGCCGCGGATCTGGAAGCTGCGGCCCTCGCGCCCGACCAGCAGCACCGTGCCCACGTAGGCGAGCAGGCCTGCCGCGCCGAGCACGCGTACGGCCTGCGCCGACACGGGCAGTGCGAGTGCGGCGGCGCCCGGTTCCAGCAGGAAGGCCAGCGCCAACAGCAGCCAGGCGCCGAACACGAAGCCCAGCGTGCTCATCAGTACCACCTGGCCGATCTCGGCCAGGCTCAGCCCGGCGCCGCCATAGCCGCGCAGGCGCACCGCACCGCCGGTGAGCGCCGCAAAACCCAGCGTCTGCCCCAGGGTGTGGGCAAGGAAGGCGGTAATGCCCACCCGCGCTGGATGCAGGCGCTTGCCGCTGCGACGCAGGCCGATCGCATCGAACCCGATCAGGCAGGCGTAGCTGGCCAGGCCCAGGATGACCGTGAGTGCGATCTGGCCCGCGCCCAGCTGGTGGAAGGCCTCACGGATGGCGCGATAGCCGTGGTCGTCGAATTCGTTGGCCAGGCCACGCAGGGCCAGCGCCAGGATGCCCAGGCTGAAGACGACGGTCGCCGCGCGGCGCCAGCCGACGCGGGACGAGGGGGCAGGTGCAGGATCGGTCATCGGTACAGCGTGCTCCGGGGCAGGCGATGAAGAGGTCAAAGCACGCCAGCGTGCCTCGCCGGCGCATCGTGCGCTTCCGCCGGGGACTTGCCAAGCCGGGTGGCTGTGCGCGCTGTGGCCGCTTGGATCGGCCGCAACGACAGCGTGACCCCGCTTCGGCGACAATGCCTGCACCATCACAGAGGAGCCATCGCCATGTTGGAACGTTTCGACGTCGGTCCGCGCATGTCCGAGATGACCGTGCACAACAAGGTTGCCTATCTGTCCGGGCAGATCCCCGAAGACACCAGCCAGGACATCACTGGCCAGACCCGCCAGGTGCTGGCCGAGATCGACAAGCTGCTGGCGCTGGTGGCCAGCGACAAGCAGCACGTGCTGCGCGCGGAGGTCTACCTGGCCGACATCGGCGATTTTGCCGGCATGAACGCGGCGTGGGACGAATGGGTAGTGGCGGGCATGACCCCGGCGCGTGCGACGGTGGAAGCCAAGCTGGCCGACCCGAGCTGGAAAGTGGAGATCGTGATTACGGCCGCGTTGCCGTAAGCACCAGTTCAATGCAGTCCACCGGACACGGTGGAATGCACAATTCGCAACCGGTACACAGATCGGCGATGACGGCGTGCATGTACTTGGCGCCGCCCACGATCGCATCCACCGGGCACGCCTGGATGCACTTGGTGCAGCCGATGCAGTCGGCCTCGATCACCCGCGCGACCTGCGCGGGCTTGTGCTCGCCCCGGCTGCGGTCGAACGGCAGCGCCGGCACTTCCAGCACGTGTGCCAGCGCGCGCGCGCCTTCGTCACCCCCAGGCGGGCAATGGTCCACGCTCGCCTCACCGCGCGCCATCGCTTCGGCGTAGGGGCGGCAGCCGTCGTAGCCGCACTGCCCGCATTGGGTCTGCGGCAACAGGCGGTCAAGGCGTTCGACCAGGGGCAGGGAAGACGATGTCATGCGTGGCGTCGGCTGCGCGGGAGCTTCATTTCAGGGGTTTTCCGCGGTACCAGCGTTCCTGCGCCAATGCGAGCATCGGCCGGTCTTCGCGGCTGTCGCCGTACGCATGGATGCGCGCGTAGCGTGACAGGTCATAGCGCGCACGGATGCGGTCGGCCTTGTGCGGCGCGCAGTCGCCCTCGGCATAACGCCCCGTCAAGCGGCCGTCCTGGCTTTCCAGCCGGTTGCAGATCAGGTCCAGCCCCAGCGCCTCGCACCACGGGCGCAGGTACAGGTCCAGCGAGCCGGACACGATCACCACCGTATGCCGCTGCTGCAGGTGCCAGCGGATCTGCTCCAGCATCTGCGGGCGCACCACCTCGGGCAGCACCTCGCGGGAGAACCCGGCCGCCAGGGTGGCGATATCGTCGGCGTGGCGGTCGCGCAGGGTCAACCGGGTCACGCGCGCACGGATGCGTTCGGCGGAAATCAACTTCAACCGATAGGCCAACAGCCACGGACCCACCTTCCACCACGCCTGGGCCAGCTGCTCGGGCGTGGCCACCCGGCGCAGGAAACGCGCGTACGTATCGCAGTCGGTGACGGTGTGATCGAAGTCGACAAGGGCCAATTCCATCTACGCCCTCCCGGCAGGCATCAGCGAACCGGCATGCCCGGCAGCGCGGTGCTGTCGGCATCGAGCAGCGCCAACGCGCCACCGTCGAAGCCCGCCGACAGGATCATGCCTTCGCTCACGCCGAAGCGCATCTTGCGCGGGGCCAGGTTGGCGATGAACACCACGCTGCGGCCGACCAGCGCTTCGGGTTCGCCATAGCTGGCACGGATACCAGAGAAGATCTGGCGCTTGCCCAGCTCGCCGGCATCCAGTTCGAAGCGCAGCAGCTTGTCCGAGCCTTCGACGAACTCGCAGGCCAGCACCTTGCCAATGCGCAGGTCCAGCTTGGCGAAATCGTCGATACCGATATACGCCGGGCCTTCCGCCGCCGCAGCGGGAGCGGCGGCAGGCGCGGCCGCAGGCGCCGCCGGCTTGGCGGGCTTGGCCGGGGCTGCAGGTGCGGGGGCGGCGAGGGTGTCTTTCGAAGCGTCGGTCATGGCGTCAATCATTTTCGGGTCGATACGGGTGAACAGCGGGCTGTACACGGCGATGGTGTGGGCCAGCAGCGGCGAGGCGATGTCGGTCCAGCGCAGCACCGGGGCGGCCAGGAATGTTTCGGCCTGCGCGGCGGTGGCCGGCAGCACCGGCTTGAGCGCGGTGACCAGCACGCGGAACAGGTTCAGGCCCTGGGTGCACACCGACTGCAGTTGCGCGTCGGCGCCCTCCTGCTTGGCGATCACCCACGGCTTCTGTTCATCGATGTAGCGGTTGGCCTCGTCGGCCAGTGCCATGGTCAGGCGCAGCGCGGCAGCCGGATCATTGCGCTCGTACGCCTCGCGCACCGGCGCCAGCGCGGCCACGAAGCGGTCGTACTGCGCGGCATCGGGCAGCGCGTCGGCCAGGCGGCCGTCGAAGCGCTTGCTGATGAAGCCGGCGCAGCGGCTGGCCAGGTTGACGAACTTGCCGACCAGATCGGCGTTGACCCGCGCGATGAAGTCGCCCAGGTTCAGGTCGAGATCGTCCACGCCACCCGACGACTTGGCCGCGAAGTAATAACGAAGTGCTTCCGGCTCCAGCCCGGCATCCAGGAAGGTGCGGGCCATGACGAACGTACCGCGCGACTTGGACATCTTCGCGCCATCCACGGTGAGGTAGCCGTTGACGTGCAGGCGGGTCGGCGCGCGGTGGCCGGTGCCGTGCAGCACCGCCGGCCAGAACAGGCCGTGGAAATTCACGATGTCCTTGCCGATGAAGTGGTGCAGTTCGGTACTGGTGCCGGCGCGCAGGTGCGCGTCGAAATCCTCGCCGTTCTTCGCGCACAGGGCCTGGAAGCTGGACAGGTAGCCGATCGGCGCATCCAGCCACACGTAGAAGTACTTGCCCGGGTGGCCCGGGATCTGGAAGCCGAAATAGGGCGCATCGCGGGAAATGTCCCAGGCGCGCAGGCCGCCTTCGGCATTGAGCCACTCACCCAGCTTGGCCTTCACACCCGGCAGGGCAACATCGCCTGCCAGCCATTCGCGCAGGAAGCTCTCGAACCGACCGACCTCGAAGAAGAAGTGCTCCGAATCGCGGATTTCCGGCGTGGCGCCGGAAATGACCGAGCGCGGGTCCTTCAGGTCGGTAGGGGCGTAGGTGGCGCCGCATACTTCGCAGTTGTCGCCGTACTGGTCAGGCGTGCCGCAGTTGGGGCAGATGCCCTTGATGTAGCGGTCGGGCAGGAACATGCCCTTGGCCGGGTCGTAGAACTGGGCCACGGAACGGCGCGTGATGTGGCCCTCCGCCTCGAGCTTGAGGTAGAACGCCTCGGTCAGGGCCTTGTTGCCGGCCGAGTTGGTCGAGTCGTAGTGATCGAACGCGACCCCGAAGGCGGCGAAGTCACGCTCGTGGCTGGCCTGGATGTTGGCGATGAACGCTTCCGGGGTCACCCCGGCCTTCTCGGCCGCCAGCATGATCGGGGTGCCGTGGGTGTCGTCGGCGCATACGAACCAGGTCTTGCCGCCGCTCATTCGCCGCGCGCGCACCCAGATATCAGCCTGGATGTAGCCAACCAGATGGCCCAGGTGCAGCGGGCCGTTGGCGTAGGGCAGTGCGGTGGTGACAAGAGCGGTGCGGGTCATGATCTGCGCGGGTGCGGGGGGAACGCGGGATTATCGCATGCTCCCCGGA
This sequence comes from Stenotrophomonas sp. CCNWLW57, assembly GCF_037203925.1. NCBI lineage: Bacteria > Pseudomonadati > Pseudomonadota > Gammaproteobacteria > Lysobacterales > Lysobacteraceae > Stenotrophomonas > Stenotrophomonas sp. CCNWLW57. The sequence goes on along the minus strand of NZ_JBBCBJ010000002.1, from coordinate 557,214 downwards.
AAGACGAAGGGCCGGCGCGGTCATCCCGCGCCAGCCCCATGTCGTTGATCTGCCAGCGCTTTACGCGGCGGGATTTATTCGCGTACCCAGGTCTGGGCGCGGCAGATGAACGCCACGCAGCCGGACATGTCCAGCTTCTTGCCACCCGGCTGCAGCTCCAGCTTGGACTTGTAGGTCTTGCCGTTGGCCGGATCCAGAACCGTACCGCCGGACCACTTGTTGGTGGTGCCCTTGTCCTGCGTCAGGTTCCACAGAATGGTCATGCCCTTTACCGGCTTGCCCTTGTTGGCGCCGCTGCAATCGTCACAGACCGGGTTCGGGCCCTTGTCCGAGTGCAGCACTTCCACCACCTTCCCGCTCAACGTGCCATTGGTGGCCTGGGTGATCTCCACGATGGACTTCACCTTGCCGGTCTTGTCATCGATGGTCTTCCAGCGGCCTACCGCGCCGTCGGCCGCCGAGGCCGACATCGCGGCCATCACCAGCGGCAGTGCCAGCAGCAGGGTCTTGAAGGTCTTGCGCATGTTCCCCTCCCAGGGATGTACGTGAATGCCGGCGCGGGGGCCGGGACAGCTGGACTGTATACCCATTCGCTCTGGTACGGAACGCATCCCGGCGGTCAGCCACAACGCATTCAGGTGGTTTCGTACAGCTCCAGCGGCAGCCCGTCGGGGTCAGCGAAGAAGGTGAAGCGCTGGCCGGTGTACTCGTCGACCCGGATCGGCTCGCACGCCACGCCGGCGGCGGCCAGCCGCTCGATCATCGGTTCCAGTGCCGCCACCCGGAAGGCCAGGTGGCGCAGGCCCTGTGCCTCCGGACGACTGGGCCGCGGCGGCGGCGACGGGAAGGAAAACAGCTCGAGCTGGCCACCGTCAGGCAGGGCCAGGTCCAGCTTCCACGAATCGCGCGCGGCGCGGTGGTGCTCGGCCTTCACGGCAAGGCCCAGCACGCGGACGTAGAAGTCGCGCGAGCGGTCGTAATCGGCACAGATCAGAGCGACATGGTGGATGCCGAGCAGCGGTGTCATGGGATCGATTCCTGGTGGCGCATCGGCACAACCGTCTGAGTGGGGTCGCTACAAATACCGCAACTCGCGCCGCCTTTCTAACTTCTTGTAGAGCCTTGCCCCCCGGCCGTCTCCAACATGCAGCCCTCATCGAGAAGGGCCGCAGACCGCGTCCCGCCTCGGCAAATGCCTGAACGGGAGTGGTCGGATGCACGTCATCGTCAATGCAGGGCAGGACCCCATCGACCTCACCGTCGCTGGGCAGGTCATTCAGCTTGCGCCCGGTGACCGCCTGCTGTTGGCCGGCGTGCCGCTGCCGCGCAACAGCGCGCTGAACGCTGTCGCGCTGGCCGGCAGTGGCATGGCACGGGCGCTGGCCCACTTCGACCATGCCAGCAACGTGCTGCGCCCGGCCGGTGAGCCGCAGCCGGTGTGCTGGGTGGCGCAGGCCGCGCTGGAAGACCCCGATGTGGCGGCCGCCTGGCTGATTGACCAGCTCGCCCGCGGGGCCGGCCAGCCGGACGACGGCCAGGCCGCCCAGCTGCTGCGCCACCTGGCGCGCAGCGAAAGCTACGGCCTGATGCGTTTCCTGCTGGACGAAGGCGGCGAAAACTCCGTGGCCGCCCTGGCCCAGCGCTATGGCCTGTCTTCGGCGCAGTTCCACCGGCGCTGCCGGCAGGTACTGGGCCGCCCGCTCAAGCGCGAGCTGCGCATCCAGCGCGCCGCGCGCGCGCTGCTGGCCTATCCCGGCCGCGCGCGCTCGTTCACCTACCTCGCCGCCGATCACGGCTACGCGTCGCTGTCGCACTTCTGCACCGACGTGAAATCGCTGATCGGTTGTTCGCCCCTTTCCGTCTACCGGGCCGTCTCGACGCCCAACGAGTGATCCATGCGTTCCCTGACGTTGTACTTGTTGTTGCTGACCGTTCCTTCCTTCGCCTTCGCACAGACCCCGCTGGAAGGCACCGCGATCCAGGATCGCGCCGACCTGCCGCATGCCTCCGGCTTCGTTTCCCGCGCCGACAGCGCCAGCCACCTGCTCAATGCCATCGGCGCGCGTGCACGCCAGGCCGTGGTGATCAGCCCCAGGGCACTGAAGAAAAAGGTGAGCGGCAGCTTCGATCTGGCCCGCCCGCTTGACGTGCTGGCCAAGGTCTCCGCCGAACTGGGCCTGGTCTGGTACAGCGACGGCCAGTCCATCTACGTGTACGACGCCGACGAGCAGAAAAACGCCGTGGGTCGCCTGCGGCACACCTCCATCGCCACGTTGTCGGACTTTCTGCGCAAGGCGCGGTTGTCCGATACCCGCTACCCGGTGCGCGGCGGCGGCGCCGATGGCACCTTCTACGTGGCCGGCCCGCCGGTGTACGTGGACATCGTGATGAATGCGGCGCGCTATCTGGACGACCTGTATGAAGGCGCCGACGCCAGCCCGCACCACGTGGAAGTGATCAAGCTGGAGCACAGCTTTGTCAATGGTCGCCGCTATGGCCTGCGCAGCGCGGAAATCGCGCTGCCGGGCGTGGCCGAGGTGCTGGCCGGCGTGCTGAAACTGGGCGATTTCGGTGCAGTGGTCAAGCAGCCGGCGGCCCCGCTTGACCCGGCCGCCATCGCCGAAGAGCTCCTGCCCGCCACCGCGCCATTGGCGCAGCCGGGCCAGGTGTCCCCGTCGGTGCCGACCGGCCCCGCGCCGGCCGTGGTGATGGCGTATGCGGAAACCAACAGCCTGATCGTGCGCGGCACGCTGGCCCAGATCGAACAGGTCAAGCGACTGGTCGGCGAACTGGACGTTCCCCGCAAGCAGATCGAACTGTCGTTGTGGATCATCGACATCAAGAAGACCGAGCTCGATCGCCTGGGCGTGAACTGGAGCGGTGGCATCAACATCGGCAACCGCCTGTCCATCGGCATCAACCAGGGCAAGTCGGTCAGCACGCTGGATGGCACGCGGTTCCTGGCCTCGGTACAGGCACTGGCCAGCAAGGGGGATGCACACATCATCTCGCGCCCGGTGCTGCTGACGCAGGAGAACATCCCGGCCTATTTCGACAGCAACCAGACCTTCTATGCACAGCTGGTCGGCGACCGCGCTGTGTCGCTGGAGCAGGTGACCTACGGCACCCTGATCAGCGTGCTGCCGCGCATCTCAAGCAGTCATGACGTGGAAATGCAGCTGAAGATCGAGGATGGCGCCGCCGACGCCACCCGCACGGTGGATGCGTTGCCGCTGGTCAACCGCACGGTCATCGACACCGTTGCACGGGTGCCGCAGCAGCTCAGCCTGCTGGTTGGCGGTTACACCCGTTCCTCGGCCGACGACGGCTACAGCGGCATTCCCGGCCTGCGCCGCATCCCGGGCGTGGGCCGGCTGTTCGGGCAGGACAGCCGCTCGGCCGAAAGCCACGTGCGGGTGTTCCTGATCCAGCCGCGCCTGCTCACCGGCAGTGACCCGGTCGACCCGTACCGCATGCCCGAGGTATATGGCCCCGGCGTGGGCGACTCGGTGCACGATTCGCTGCGTGCGGTGCATCCGCAGTTCAACTCCGCGGAGGCCGCGCATGGCACTGCCGGCCATTAACCGCCCGATGACCACGCCGTTGCCGGTCACCTCGCGCCAGGCGACGGTGCAGGGCGATCGCGATGACGCGGCGAAGGACCTGCTGGCCGGAGCGGGCAAGCCATCCCGCCCCGGGACCCTGGCCACCGCCATGTCGATGCAGGATGACCTGGCTGCGCTGGTCGCCTCGTTGCAGCGCCGTCGGGATGGCCAGCGCAGCGTCGGCTCCGGCGAGTCACAGGCGTGGATCGACCATGTGTTGGACGATGAGGTGCACAGCAAGGTCACGGACCTGCGCGCAGTGCTGGACGGCATGCGCAGCCCCGTGCAGTTGCTGGCCCTGCTCCGGCAGCTGTTCCCCGATCCCAGCGACATGCTGGCGGTGCTGCGCTCGCTGATCGCCGATGACGAACTGGAGGAACTGCGCGAGCTGTTGCAGCAGTCGCTGGAGCAGCTGCTCGCCGACGAGGCCGCGCAGGGCAATGGCGCGGCTACGCGCGGTGGCCTGAACGTGGCGATCAAGGCGCGGCTGGCCGCGCGCGGCAGCCAGTTCTCGGCCCGCGCGCTGCGCCAGAGCTACCGCGACTTCATCGGCAACCACCAGGACTGCGTGGGCGAATACGCCGGCTGGATAGCGCTGTACGGATTCGAGCGGCGCGCGCAGGTGGTCGACTTCATGGAGCAGGCGCTCGGCGCGGACATGTACTCACTCGACCCCAGTGCCTCGCACCTGGAGTTCGGCCGGCTGCTGCGCCAGGTGCGCAACCTGGCCGTGCTGCGCTCGACCGACCACCTGCTGGTCCAGGAAGCCACCCGCGACCGGCTGCTGGCGCGGCTGTCCACCACCGCCGAAGCGGTGGTCGGCGGGTTGCTGGATGTGGTGCGCGGACTGCAGGACTGGGCCGGGTTGTTTACCGGCCCGCTGGCCGACGCACGCGTCGCGCTGTCGGCACGGGAGCGGGCGCGCCTGGTGCAGGCCCTGCGTCGTGCCCTGGGCGGCCTGCCCGATGCGGTGTGGAGCGATGACGTCGCGCGCGAACGCGCGGCGCAGTCCCTGGAGGTCATGGTGGTGGAAAGCATGAAACGCGAACGCTGGCACGCCGGCCACGCCTGCGGGGTGAGCGTATGAGCGCCACCGCCAACACCGCAACGCGCGGGCTGGGTGCCCGCGCGCGCGGCATCCTGCGGCCGGAAATGGCGCTGGTGGTTTTGATGGCCGTGATCGTGGCCATGCTGATCATCCCGCTGCCGACCTTCCTGGTCGACCTGCTGATCGGCCTGAACATGGCAGTGGCCATCGTGATTTTCCTGAGCTCGTTCTACGTCGAGCGCATCCTCAACTTCTCCACCTTCCCCTCGGTACTGCTGTTCACCACGCTGATGCGGCTGGCGCTGTCGGTCAGCACCAGCCGGCTGATCCTGCTCGACGCCGATGCCGGCCACATCATCAGTGCCTTCGGCGACTTCGTGGTGGGCGACAACCTGGTTGTGGGTGCGGTGATCTTCGCCATCATCACCCTGGTCCAGTTCATCGTGATCACCAAGGGTTCCGAGCGTATCGGTGAAGTGGTGGCGCGCTTCTCGCTCGACGGCATGCCCGGCAAGCAGATGAGTATCGACGCGGACCTGCGCGCCGAGGCCATCACCTCGGAAGAAGCACAGCGCCGCCGCCGCGACGTGGAACGCGAAAGCCAGCTCTATGGCTCGTACGACGGTGCCATGAAGTTCGTGAAGGGCGATGCCATCGCCGGCATCGTGATCGTGTTCGTCAACCTGTTCGGCGGTATCGCCGTGGGCATGCTGCAGCATGGCATGGCCTTCTCGCAGGCGCTCAACACCTTCACCCTGCTGACCATCGGCGATGGCCTGGTCGCACAGATTCCCGCACTGCTGATCTGCATCAGCGCCGGTTTCATCGTCACCCGGGTGAGCGGCGAGAGCAACAACCTGGGTGCCAACATCCTGGGCGAACTGTTCAACAGCAACGTGGTACTCGGCACCGGCGCGGTGCTGGTGCTGCTGCTGGGCCTGCTGCCCGGCTTCCCGCTGCCGGTGTTCGCCGGTCTGGCCGTGGGCCTGGCGGCCATGCTGGTGTGGCGCCTGCGCCGCGCCAAGACCGCCGATGCCGGTGGCACCCCGGGGACGGGGCAGGGCGGCGCTGCGCCGCCGGCGGCCAAGGGCGACACCGCCAACGCCCGCCTCACCAGCGAAACCCTGCCGCTGATCCTGCTGATGCCGCCGTCGCTGCATGAGGCGGGCGTTGCCGGCCAATGGGAAGAGCAGCTGCGTCACGACGCCTTCGTCAACACCGGCATGCAGCTCGCACCGCTGGTCCTGCGCAGCCACACCCCGGCCAAGGACCACGAGGTCAAGGTGCTGATCAACGAGATTCCGGCAGCGTCCTCGCACGTGGTCAGCGGGCACGTGCGGGTCTGGGGCCGGCAGGACGAACTGGAAGCACTCGACATGGGCCTGGTGGTACCGCACGACGGCGGCACCGCGCGCTGGGTGCTGGCCGACGCGCACGAAGACGTGCGCGCACTGGGGTGCGATGTCTCCAGCGACTACGAGGAACTGCGCCGGCTGGTGCACGGCGCGGTACAGCGCAACATCGGTGAGCTGTTCGGCATCCAGGAAGCCAAGCATGTCCTGGACGCGTTGGAGAAGCGCTTCCCCGAACTGGTCAAGGAAACCTACCGGCACATGCCGATCCAGCGCGTGGCCGAAGTGTTGCAGCGCCTGCTCCGCGAGGACGTTTCCATCCGCAACATGAAGGTGGTGCTGGAAACCCTGGCCCAGTGGGGCCAGCGCGAAAAGGACGTGATCCTGCTGGTGGAGCACGTGCGTGGCGCACTGGCCCGCTACATCTCCGCGCGCTTCGCCCGCGATGGGCGCATTCCCGCGATCCTGGTGTCCAGCCCGGTTGAAGACCAGATCCGCGCCGGCATCCGCCAGAGCCAGGGTGCGGCCTACCTCAACCTGGAGCCGGCCGAAGCCGGTGAGCTGATGGATCGCTTCGCCCTGCATGTCGGCGAAGTCGCCGCGCACCGCCCCGACGTGGTGCTGATGGTCGCGCCGGACATCCGTCGCTTCGTCAAGCGCTTCATTGAAACCCGCCTCCCCTCGACCGCGGTGCTCTCGTTCGCCGAGATCTCCGACACGGTCACCCTTGATGTGATGAGAAGCTTATGACCTCCCTGCTGGATACCCTCAACTCCGCCCTCAAGGAACTGGGCTGCGACCCATCGCGGTTCCAGTTCGACACCCACTCCTCGGTGGTGATGGGCTTCGCCGACGTGGGCGAGCTTCTGCTCGATCCGGTGGACGACATGGTGTACCTGTGGGGCCGCCTGGATACCTCGCCGGCCGAGCGCTTCAGCAACCGTGCCGATGAGCTGCTCACCGCGCTGTCCGCACCGGCCGCACACTTCGCCAATGGTTGCCTGGCGCTTCGCCAGCTTGAAGACGGTTGCCTGGTCGGCGGCGCGCTGCAGCCGGATTGTCGCCACGAATCGAGCCTGCTTGCCGCTGCCATCGAAGGGTTCCACGCGCGCGTGATCGAACTTCAGGCCCTGCTGCGGTGACAGCGGCCACGCCCTGCTGGCGCCCTTGTGCCACGCCGGTCGCGATGCGGGCCGGCGAGCTGCGGGTGCCCCTGCCGGATGTCGCGGTGGGCGAGCACTGCCACGTGCGCCATTCGGCGGGCGACGACCGTGTGCTCACCCATGGCGTGGTCACCCGGGTCGACCATGGCGTGGCCACGCTGGCGCTGATTGGTGCCCCGGTGCGGCTGGCAGCCGACGTGGTGGTGGCTGCCACCGGTCGCCCGCTGCAGGTGGCACTGGGCACGCATCTGCTCGGGTGCGTGCTGGACGGGTTCGGTGAAGTGGTGGAGCGGCTGCGCGATGGCGAAGACGTGACCGTAGCCGGTGTATCGGCACCAGTGCAGGCTGCGCCGCTGGACTATCGCCAGCGCCGTGCCATCCAGACCCCGTTCGCCACCGGCATCCGTGCCCTGGACGCTTTGCTCACCGTAGGCGAAGGACAGCGCATGGGGGTTTTTGCCGCAGCCGGGTGCGGCAAAACCACCCTGGTTGAGATGCTGCTGGCCAACGCCGACTGCGATGTGCGCGTGGTGGCGCTGGTGGGCGAGCGCGGCCGTGAAGTGGCCTCCTTCGTCGATGCCATCCGCCACGGTCCGGCGGCCACGCGCACCATCATCGTGCAGGCCACCTCCGATACCTCGCCGGCCACCCGCGTCAACGCGGCGATGGTGGCCACCCGGATTGCCGAATACTTCCGCGACCAGGGCAGCCGGGTGCTGCTGGTCATGGACTCGGCCACTCGCTACGCGCGCGCGCTGCGTGACGTCGCATTGTCGGCCGGCGAACCGCCGGCACGGCGTGGCTTCCCCGCGTCGGTGTTCGAAGCACTGCCACGCCTGGTGGAGCGCCCGGGCAACGCACAGTCCGGCAGCATCACCGCGTTCTACACCGTGCTGCTGGAAGACGACGCCGACCCCGACCCGGTCGGCGAGGAAGTCAAATCGTTGCTGGACGGCCACGTGTACCTCAGCCCGCGCCTGGCCCAGCGCGGCCAATTCCCGGCCATCGACGTGCTGCGCAGCGCCAGCCGGCTGTACCCGCAGCTGGCCAGCGAGCGCCAGGCCGCCGCGGCCACCCGCGTGCGCGCGGTGATGGGCCGTCTGGATGACCTGCAGCTGCTGCGCGACATCGGCGAGTACCGCCCCGGTGCGCAGCCCGAGCAGGACGATGCCGTGGCCCGCGAACCGCGCCTGCTGGCATTCCTGCGCCAGCCGCTGCACGAACCGGTCACCTTTGATGCGGCGGTGGAGGCACTTGATGCGCTCGCCCGCTGACCCCGCGCGGCTGGCCACGCTGCTGGAGCATCGCGCCCACCGCCTGCGTCGCGACGCCAGCGCGCAGGCAGAGCAGGCTGCGCAACGGGACCGCGAAGCGCAGACCCTGCGCAGCGCGGCAGACAAGCGCCTGCAGGCCGCGCAGCTTGGCGAGGAACACGGGCTCGACCGCCAGCGCCTGTTCGAGCGCCTGCGCGGCGTCGCCATTGCCCGGGCGCATGTCCTGGAATGCGAACTGCGCGCCGGCCACCTGCAGGAGCAGGCCGGCGACGCCCGCGAGCAGGAACAGCAACTGCGCCATGCCGCCGCCGGCAACCACTCGCGCGCGCGCCGGCTGCAGGCCGTCGGCGCGCATATCGACCAGAAGCACCGGCAGGCGCGCCTGCGCCGCCAGGAGCGCCAGATCCAAGAGGAATACACATGTCGTTGAAGATCCAAGAACCGCAGGCTGCCGTCATGGCGGCCAGCCCCGTCGACGCGGTCTCCCTGAGCGAGCGCGTGCAGGCAAGGCAACCCCAGCCGACCGCGCAGCAGGCGGCCGAGCGGACTCCTGAACCCACTGCCGAACCCACCGCTGAAGAAGCGCGGGAACAGTCGCCTTTCCCCGGCGACGTCGCGATGTGGGCGCCGGACGAGTCGGACAGAGACGTTGAGCAGGAGTGGGCGCGTGATTCCGCACCCTTGCCGCAGCGTGAGGTCCACATCCTGGCGACGGTGCAACGCGAGGGCGGCAGGGACGGGCAGGACATCGCCCACCGCGATCGGCGCGGAATGGCCGCACACGCGCAGGCGGCGGCTGCAGCGCCCGTGCTGCCGGCCATCACCTCACGGCCACTGCCGACGGTGGCCAGTCCTGCGGCACCGCGCGTGCCCGGCAATGAACCCGCGGCGCTGCTGCCAGCAGCGGTGGAGGGCAGCGTCCTGCCCGGCGCCAAGGCGCCGGCCGCCACGGCGCCCAGCAACGCCACCGCCAACCTGCACGCCGCCTCCCTGAACGCTGGCGCGGTGCCCGATACCGCAGAAAAGCCCGGCCCGGCTGCCGCTTTGGCACAGGTTGCCACCGCCACCACGGCATCAGCACTGCCTTCGCGGGTGCAGCCGGGGCAGGGCGAGCGGACCGCGCGTGATGCATCGCGTGGCGCGCCGGTGAGTGCCGGCATGATGCGCACAGCGCCTGCAAGGGATGTCCCGGTCGCTGCGGCAGCTCCCGAACGGTCAGCGCCGGAACTGCTGCCAGCCGCCGGCCGCCCCGCCCCGACGGACCTCGCGCAGGCCGCAGTTGCCGCAGGTGCCACCGTGATGCCGCAACCGCACACCGGCGAAGCCGCGCCCGACGCCCAGGCAATGGCCGACGCGCGTCGTGCCGAAGCCAACCTCACCCGCCAGCATGTCCGCGCGGTGCGCCAGGCCGAAGCCCTGCAGACGGCCATGGCCCAGCGCGCCGACACCGCCAGCCACTTCAACGTGTCCTTCAAGAGCTGGGGCGCGGGTGCGGGTCACTCGGTCAGTGGACGCGTGGACGGTAACCGCCTGGTCCTGCAGCCGTCCTCGGCACGGGTCGGGCAGGCACTGTCTTCCGCGCTGGCGCCGCCGGGCGCTGACCTGCAGATCGCCGTGGAAAGCAGCGACAGCGCCACCGACGAACGGCGCCGCCGCGGCGGCCAGGGCCACGCATGAACGCGCGGCGATGGCCTTTCTCGACGCTGACACCGGCCCAGGCCACCCAGGCGGCCAACCTCGCGGCGTGTGCGCGCATGGGCAGGGCTACGCCGACGCCATTGCCGAGGCGGTGCCATTGCTGGCGGCCGCGCTGGGCGACGTACAGGCCACGCGTCAAGCGGTACTCGGCCAGGTGCGTGAGGTGATCTCCGCAAGTCTTGCCGCCGAAGGCGTGGACGCGGCCTTGGTGGTGCGTCGCTGCGAGCAGTTGCTGGGTACGGCCGAGGCGGGACTGGTGCTGTACGTGCCTGAGCTGATGCCCGCACTGGGCGAAACCGTGCTGGCGCAGCTGGCGACGAAGGCCGACGCTCCGCCTGTGCAGGTAGTAGCGTCCCGGTCGGCGTTGCCGATGCTCAAAGCCGGTCCGTTGTTGTTTGAACTGGACCCGGTAGGCGCCATGGCCGCCGCCGTGGAAGCCAGCGTGGATGCCAATGCACTGGAAGCGGCCGCGCGCCAGCGCGCCGGTGCCTATGTGAGCGGGATCGACGCCCGCCTCAAGCGGTTGCCCTTACCCCTGACCCCGATTGGAGTAGATTGATGATGCTTGAAAAACTGGGGGCGATGGCGCCCCTCAACACCGCTACGGTGGAGGGCCAGAAGCAGACGCTGATGCAGCGCATGCTGGCCGCGGTGGACGACCCGTCCATCAACCCACCGGAGCCCGGCATCAACCCGCCGGAGCCCGGTCACGACATCAAGCCGATCGCGCCGGACATGGCGGAGGTGACCCGGGAAATGGCCGCGAAGTTCTTCCGCGATGAGTTCATGCGGCTGATGATCTTCGGCGATGAGGACATGCTCGGCGCCAAGCCCGACGACGTGTGATCTGCAGTGCGGGCCGCAAGTGCGGCCCGCACTTCGTTTCAACGCGACGGCGGTGCCTCGCTGGTGGCCGGCGCGGCCAGCCAGCGCTCTATCTTCGCTTCCAGGATATCCAGCGGCATCGAGCCATCGCGCAGCACCTCGGCATGGAACCGGCGCGGGTTGAACGCCGCACCCTGCGATGCCTTGGCCTTGTCGCGCAGTTCCATCATCTTCAGCTCGCCCAGGCCATTGGCCAGGGTCTGGCCGGGCAGGGCCATGAAACGCTCCACTTCGGCGGTGGCATCCTCTGCCGGCATGTCCGCCGTCTTGACCAGATAATCCACCGCCTGCTTCTTGCTCCAGCCCTGCGCATGCACGCCGGTGTCGGCGACCATGCGGGCGCTTCGGGTGAGTGCACCCTGCAGGTAGGCAATGCGCGCGTAGGGATCCTGGTAGACGCCCAGTTCCTCACCCAGCGATTCGGCATACATGCCCCAGCCCTCGACGAATGCAACATCGCCGCCGAGGCGACGGAAGCGCGGCAGCTTGTCCAGTTCCTGTTGCAGGCCCAGCTGTACGTGGTGGCCGGGGATACCTTCGTGCAGGTACTGCGCCGGCGCCGACCAGGTGCGGCGGCTGGGCAGGGCATTGGTGTTCACGTAGAGCACGGCCGGACGCATGCCGTCGGGCAGCGACGGCTGGTAACTCACGGCGGCGGCGCTGGCAGCGCGGTCGGCTTCCACCGGGCGGATTTCCAGCGGTGCCTTGGGCAGCGTATCCAGCAACGAAGGCAGGCGCGCGCCTACCTGCTGCTGCAGTTGCTTGTAGCGCATCAACAGCGCATCGGGCGTGGCGTACTGGAAGCTCTTGTCAGTACGCATGCTGCGCAGCAGCTTCTGCTGCGAGCCACGGATGCGGTTTTCCTTCATCACCGCCGCAATCTGTTCCTGCAGGCTGGCCACGCGCTGTTCGCCCAGCGCGTGGATCTGCTGCGGGGTGAGCGTGCTGGCGGTGCTCTGCACGATGTTCTGGGTGTACCACGCCATGCCATTGGGCAGCGCGGACAGCCCATCGGTTTTCCGGGTGGCCGGCAGGTATTCGGTGGCGATGAAGCCACGCAGGGCGCGGTAGGCCGGCATCAGCCGGAACTCGATCATGCGCTTGTAGTCGGCGGTGATGCGCGCCTTGTCTGCTTCAGGGAAATCGTCGGGCATGTTGCGCACCGGCGCCCAGAAGATGCTCTCTTCGGCGGTGGGCTTGATCACCGCATCCAGCTGCGGCAACACCTTTTCCATCAGGTCGCGCGGCTGCACCACGCCGGCACGCATGCCCTCGCGCATGTTGGCGATGGCCTGGTCGAACAGCGGCGGAATGCCCAGCGAGCGCTTGGACCAGGTGTCGTAGTCCTGCACGGTGTTGAACGGCTGCGCGCCCGAGCCGGAACCCAGGATCGCCATGATGCTGCCGAGGTTGTAGTACTGGCTCACCGGCAGCATCCAGCCCGGGTACTTCTCGGCAGCCAGCGACATGCGCGCATCGCGCACGAAGATCTGGTAGCTCAGCAGGTCCTGGCCGGTGAGGCCGTCCGGGCCGATCTTCTCGACCTTGCCCAGCCATTGTTCGGTGAAGTCATGCGACTGCTGGCGGTAGGCGGCCGAGAGGATGTTCGGCAGTTGGTCGTTGTGGCGGGCATCGCCCTGGAAGGTGGCCTGCAGCGGGTTGAGCCGCATCGAGGCGTCCCAGTACTCGTCGTAGATGCGCTCGAGCTGGGCGGCCTTGGTCTGCTGGCGCACCAGCGGTTGCCGCGCGGGCGCGGCGGCGGGGCGGGCGCGGGGTTTGGCCTTGGGCTTGGCCTGGCGCGTCTGTGCGGCGGCGGGCCGGTTGGCCTTCTTCTTGGCGGCTTCGGCCGGGGCAGCGGCAGTGAAGACCAGCAGTGAGGCAATCACGAGCGCCAGGGCACGGGCGGGGTGGGGCATCGAATGCTTCCGTAAATCCTATACAGACCCGGGAGCTTGCCTGATTCAGCCGGACACAACCACCTCAGCGCCCCGCCCATACAGCGTAGAGACACGCCATGCGTGTGCCACGCAGCGCAGGCCGAAGCCCGCAACCCCCTATTCAGCGCTCCCCAGCCCGCGTAAACGGCACGGTTTCAGGTGCCACAGCCCCACCGGAGATGATGAAGCTCATCGCCTGGTCCACCGTCCAGTCGGTCGGGGTCAACAGCTCCACCGGCACGATTTCCAGATACCCGGAAGTCGGGTTGGGGGTGGTCGGCACATACACGGCCGCCAGCTCGCGGCCGGTGCCCTGTTCACGGATCACTCGCGTCACCAGGCCCACCGCCTTCATGTCGCGGTGCGGGAAGTCGATCAGCACCACGCGCTGGGTGGTACCCGGCTCGGTCTGCAGCATGTCCAGCAGTTTCTTGGCGCTTTCATAGATGATGCTGGCCAGTGGAATGCGCTTGATCACCGCACCGAACCAGCGCAGCAGGCGCTGGCCGATCACGCGCCGGCTGAGCACGCCCACGCTCAGGATCACCAGCAGCGTAGCGAGCAGCCCAAACACGTTCTGCATCCACTCGACCTTGACCCAGCCCAGGTAATGCGGGAACGAGGCGGCGATCTGTGCCGACAACGGCACCACTACCGGGCTGCTGATGCCCGAGAGCAGCACGAAAACGAACTTGATGACCACCCAGGTCAACCAGATCGGCAGCAGGGTGAGCAGGCCGGTCAGGAACAGGCGCTGCAGGGAAGGGCGCGGTACGAGATGGGGGGCTTCGGCTGACATCGGCGCATTGTAGCGGGGCCCGGGCCCGGTTTACGCGGCCAGCCACCACAGAACGCGTCCTGCCGGGAAATGCTGTGTTGACCGCAGTGAAACGGGCTGGATCACGATTGCCGCTCCACCGGCTGCACGTCAAACGCGCGCCTGTGGCTTCAACCGGATGTACACCTGCTTGCGCACCCGCGCCACGACTTCACCCTGCGCATCGACGATGTCATTGCTGAACCAGTGCAGATACTTCTCCCCACTGGCGGTAGCTGCCCGCAATTGATCCAGCAGCGCCTCATCCAGCCGGAACTCGGCGGTAACCGTCCCACGGCCAGGCTTGAGGAACTCGATCTCACCCGCCCGATCCCACACGTAATAGTCGCGCCCCAGGTTCTGCATGACGGTCAACATCCAGAACGGATCGGTCATCGCAAACAGGCTGCCACCAAAGTGCGTCCCCACATAGTTCTTGTTCCACGGCCGCATCCGCAGCTCCACCCGAACAAACCGGTAGTCGGGCGTGACCTGCGAAACATGGATGCCGGCAAACAGAAACGGCGGCCACAGATTGAGTCCATGGCGGAACAGGCTGGCTTTCATAGCGCGGGCAAGGGGCAGGGGAGGTACGGAAAGCTTACCATCCGCAACCGTATGGTGCGCAATCCGCTTTCCCGCCCTGCCTCCCGGCCGGCCAATAGGCCACTCCGCCAAACGGCCGAATGGCCGAGTGGCCGAAATGGCGGAATGGCCGAGCCGCCGGTAGCGGTCGCATCCCGATCGACCGCCGACCAAGGTGATTACCCGGATGAGGCATGACCGACGACGAAGCGCGAGCTGCTTCTAGGAGCTGAGACCTTCAGTCAATTGATGTAGCACTGAATGTCATCCGCTGCTCGTTTGCATGTAAACCGAACGGCTTGGTAAATGGGCAACTGGCCATGGACAGGAATTTTCGCCCATGTTGCCCGCTCGATGAACGCTTCGGTCCAGGGGCTGTCCCCAGCTCGGTAGTCAAAGATGGTGTCGCCCTCTGACGGTGCGAAGTCCAGCCTCCTTTCCTGAATCGGATTAAGCGAGTAGCCCTGGGGAAGAGAACTGTGGAGATAGCTCCAACGACGAGCATCATGATCGAAGTAGTAGTACGAGTAGCTGCTTTCGTTACCTCTGAAGTTCATAGAAGCTACGATTGGGCGATCACCGTTCACCGCGTAGTGGAACTTGAGGAGTCTTCCCCCACTCTTGGACGTGTCGAGGAACGAGAGTTCGCTGTGCTCGGAGAGGTAGCGACGGACCGACTCTCTGGCCTGTGTGTGATGAGGGTTGAGGGCTGTGAGGTCTTGGCCCCAAAGGTGACGATACCTCCTCCCATGCTCAGTATTGGGGGCGAAAAGGGCGACGTCACTGATGAAATGCCGCATCTCCCCATCGCGGGGATCGTAAAGAGACATCATTCCCAGGAACTGCGTCTGCAGCCAGCCCTCCGCCACGAAAGACTCCGCCTTGAGCGCGCCGTCCCGTAGATCAACGTCGTACCCCACAATCGTCAGCTTCTGCGCGTCATACACATAGTGCCTACCAACCCCCTGCGCCAGCGCCACATCCTCCATCTCATCCGGCGTGCAGTAGTAGCACTTGTATGCAATCGGATCTTCGTCGTTGGCGACCGCCTGCATCGGCATCGCCGCCAGCAACAACCACAGCACCTTTTTCATGGTCCAGCTCCTTGCCAACCCGCACACGCGGGGTAGGCGAAGTGGAGCAGCTGGCGTGATGGCGCGGTATAGGAATTCAACGAACGCGCGTGTCGTGAAATCACTTCGGCAACGCAGTGCCGGAATGAGTGTGACGAAGTGCATGCTTGAATGGCTGATCGCGTCTGGAACGGTAGAGCCACGCCCTGCGTGGTTGTGCGGTGCCGGAACGTAGAGCAGCCACGCAGGGCGTGGCTCTACGCGCTATTGTCGGTTTCCATGTCGCCGGTGGCGTAGCCGTCGCGACCTGCGGCCTTGGCGCGGTACAGCGCTGCGTCGGCGCCTTCGAAGTAATGACGCGGCTCGCTGCCGGCATCGGGGATGTGGGTGTACAGGCCCACGCTGAGGGTGATCTGCGCGTGCGGCTGCGTGGCGGGCGACAGGTGCATGCCGCGCACGGCGGCGATCAGGTCTTCGACGACCTGGACCGCGCCTTCCGACGTCGTATCGGGCAACACCAGCGCGAACTCGTCGCCACCAAAGCGCGCGGCCATGTCGCGAGGGCGCCGCGCATGCGCACGGATCTCGTTGGCGATCCGGCGCAGCACCGCATCGCCGGCATGATGCCCATGCAGGTCGTTGTGCTGTTTGAAGTGGTCCACGTCGATCAGAACAAGGGTCAGCGGACGACCACTGCGGCGGCCGGCATCATGTTCCTGTTGCAGGGTCTGTTCGAAACGCACGCGGTTGCCCAGCCCGGTCAGGCCATCGCTGTTGGCCTGCCGGCGCCACGCGCCGATCCGCCATAGTACCCACGCGCAGATCACCGCCAGCATGCAGGTCAGCGCTGCAGCGGGCGCGAACCACAGGTCGCCGGCGCGCAGCAGCACGAAGCTGGACAGCAGCGCCAGCGGCAGGGCCAGCAGGGCACTGGCGACGGCACGCGGCAGGGTCAGGCCCAGCGCGCACAGCGCCACCAGCAGCCCGCTCAAGGCTGCCTGCCACGAGGGCGCCAGTACGCCGATCACATTGCCGGAAAGCAGCATCGACGCCACGTTGGCCTGGTATTCGGTGCCGCTCATCCAGCGCTCGCGGGTGGTCGGGGTAAGCAGGCGCGGGGTGATGCCGCTGGCGGTCATGCCCACCAGCACCAGACGGTCGTGCAGTATTTCCGGCGCGACATCGCCGTTCAGCACATCCGCGTACGACACCTGCGGGAAGCGATCGGGCGGGCCGGCGAAGCGCACGCGCACGTAGTGGTTGCGGTGCCATTGGTAGGGCGCGTCATGCGGTGGGCGGGTATCGATCAGCCCGGGCAGCGGTCCGCGCGTGTTGGCCAGCGCCAGGCCCAGCGCAGGCCAGTGCGGTGAGCCGATGCCTGCGGTGAGGTACAGCCCGCGGGTAACGCCGTCGGCCTCAACCTCCACATCGCTGTGGCCCAGCATCGAGGCGTTGGCGGCGATCAACGGGATCGGCAGCAGTTCCTCGGCCATGCGCGGCCCGCTCGACGGCGCGGCCAACACCGGCAGTACCACATGCCCATTGCGGCGGATCGCCGCCGCCAGTTCGGCATCCTGCGCGCTGTCCTGGCGGTCCGGTTCGGACAGCAGCAGGTCCAGCACCACGCGCTGGCTGCCGGCTGCGGTCAGGCGGTCCAGCAGCCGCGCATGGGTCGAACGCGGCCACGGCCACTGGCCGAGCTGCTGCAGGCTGCTGTCGTCGATGGCCACCACCAGCAGGCGCGGATCGGGCGTGTATTCCCAGGACCCGACGTAGGCGTCGTAGATCGCTTCATCCTGCTTCCAGAACCACTGCCCGTGGCTGGCTGCCGCCGCCAACGCGCCCACCAGCACCGCGAGCACGATGCGCCGGGGCCAGGAGAGCGTGAGCGGCCTCACAGCAGCAGGAGCAGCAGCAGCGCGCCGGCACCGGCGCCATAGCAGGTACGGCAGGGCAGCGCGACCTGCTGCGCAGGCGAGAACGGGCCGCCGTAGCCGTCGTCATCAATCGTCTGCACGCGCACGTGCAGGGTGCCGTGCCATGGCCGCTTGAGCGTGACCTCGGGTTGGTCCACCTGCTGGTCGAGCAGCGGCTGGGCGAAGTCGCCACGCTTGTCCAACTGCACGCGGTAGCGCTGGCCGGGTTCGCCTGCCTGCCAGCGCAGGGTGAGCTGGCCCCTGGCTGCCTGCGGCGGCTGCAGGCCGGGGTCCACCGGCGCGTCACTGATGCCCAGCGCCACCGGCTGGCCGAAGCGGCCGCGGTGTCCGTTGCCGTCGCGCGAGGCAACGCGCCAGAAATAGTCGCCGGGGGGCAGGTCTTCGGCAGCACGCACGCGGGTGCCGCGTCCTTCCTGCTCCAATACCGGCTGCAGGAACTGCGGCTCGGTGGCAACCTGCAGCACGGTGCTGGCGGCGCCTTCCACCTGGCTCCACTCGAAGCGCGGGCGCGGGCTGGCCATCGTTTCGCCATTGACCGGGCGCACCGTGAGCGGCGGCGCCGGCTGGTCGCGCACTTCGAAATCGGCCTGCGCATCCAGGCCTTCCACGCCATCGGCACTGACCGCACGCACCAGCAGCCGCAGCAGTCCGGGCGGCAGGTCGGGCACGGTCATGGTGGTGTCGGCGGTGTCCCTGGCGAACACGAGGATCTCCGGCTGATCGGCGCGCACTACTTCTACCCGGTACTGGGTGGCCTGCG
Organism: Stenotrophomonas sp. CCNWLW57; assembly: GCF_037203925.1. Taxonomy (NCBI): domain Bacteria; kingdom Pseudomonadati; phylum Pseudomonadota; class Gammaproteobacteria; order Lysobacterales; family Lysobacteraceae; genus Stenotrophomonas; species Stenotrophomonas sp. CCNWLW57. The sequence continues at coordinate 539,080 of NZ_JBBCBJ010000002.1, read as the reverse complement.
CTACTGTTTCCCACGCAATTTGGGCCGGTAGTGGGTCCAGGCGCAGTCCAGTGCGGACCAGGACAGGGGCGGGCAGCAGCGCCTCGGGCATGTCGGGACGGGCGTCCAGCGCCCGGTTGCGGGTGGCCTGGCCGTGGGTAACCCGTCGCTCGCCGCGCCGGTTGCCGACCTGCACGCTGCCTTCCAGTACCTCGGTGGCGGCCATGCGGCCCTGACCGCCGGCACTGACCCGGAACTGCGTGCCACGCACGCTGCTGGTCGCGGTGGGGGCATCGATGATGTAGCGCGAGGCCGGGCCCTTGGCGGGGGTGACCCGGTTGCTGCTGCGGCCCTGGTCCAGGCGCAGGCGGGTGTCCACCATGCCGGTGTGGCCGTAACGGCTGAGCTGGTCCAGGCGCAGGTGCGAGTGCTCGCGCAGCTGCAGGCGCGAGTCGTCGGCGAAGGCGAGGGTCACGCTGGCATCTGCCCCGGTGATCAGGTGCGTGCCGATGCCCAGCCGTTCGCCTTCCACCACAGGGCGCAATGCACCGCTGTCGCCCAGCCGGGCCTGCACCGCGCCGCGCACGGCCAGCACCCGGGCGGGCGCAGGCTGCACGCGCAGCCACGCGATGGGAAACCGGAGCGGGGTGCCGGGGGGCAGCCGGTAAGGGTCAGCGACGCGGTTGTGCGCCTGCAGGCGTGCCCAGGGCACATCCGGCTTGAGGTAACGCCCGCCCAGGTCCCAGAGGGTGTCGCCGGGGCGGACCCGGTAGGTCCAGTCCTGGGCCAGCACGGGGCAGGCGGACAGCAGCAGCGCCAGCAGCGTCAGCAGGCGGATCGAACGGGCGCGCAGGCGCGGGAAGCGGGTCGAACTCACGGTCATCTGTGCCCCTGGAGGCGGGGCCGAGCCGTAGGGCCCCCATGGCCAGACCGCATCCCCCCGAATGGATCGCGGTCGAAAACTAGACCGCGATCACATTATTGACCGCTGCCGGTGCAGGGATTCTGAACGGCGGACGCGCTCAGAACAGCAGCGCGGCCATCGAACGGCGGTAGCGACCGACCAGCGCGGCGTCGTCGATGACCTTGAAGGCATCGATCAGCAGTCTGCGCGGCAGGTTGTCACTGTAGCTGCCGTCTTTCCGCAACATGGCCAGGAACTGCTCCAGCGCGGCTTCGTCTTCACCGCCCAGCAGCTGCTGCACGCCGCGCAGGTGGCGGGCCTGCAGGTCGCCGCCATCGGCCGCGATGCGCGCGTCCAGCTGCTCCGGTGCCGGGGCGTCCTGCAGGGCCTTGGCGAAATCCAGGCGGGCGCGGGCGCGCACGGCGCGGTCGTCGGTGGACAGGTTGGCCGGCAGGGCATCGATCAACGCGCTGGCTTCGGTGGTGCCGCCGGTCTGCAGCAGGGCCAGGGCCAGGTCGAGCTTGAGCTCCTCCTTGTCCGGCTCGGCGGCGATGCCGGCGCGCAGCACGTCCACGCGGGCCTGCGGGTCCAGGGGTGCGGGCTCATCAGCCGCAGCTTCCGGAGCTTCGGCGGGGCTGATGCCGTGCTGGGTGAGGAACTCGCGCAGCTGGCCTTCGGGGATCGCACCGGGGAAGCCATCCACCAGCTGGCCGCCCTTGACCAGGAACACGGTGGGCACCGAGCGGATCTGGAAGGCCGCCGCGATCTGCTGCTCCTTGTCCACGTCGACCTTGGCCAGCTCGAACGCGCCGTTGTACTCGCCGGCCAGCTTTTCCAGCATCGGGCCCAGGGTCTTGCAGGGCTCGCACCAGGTGGCCCAGAAATCGACCAGTACCGGGGTCTGCAGCGACTTCTGCAGCACCTGTGCTTCGAAGGTTTCGGTGGTGGCGTCAAAGACGTGGGGCAGTTCGCTCATGGTCGGAAGATCAACGATAAAGATGTACGCAGTGTATGGTGCCGGCGATATCGAGAAGCAACCCCAATCGGTCGGCGTTGCCCTATAGGCGATGGCGCCACGCTGGCGGAGAATGGCCGCATGAAGACACTGCAACGTTTCGATCCACTGCTGGGCGCCCTGGCTGCGGTGCTGTTCCTGGCCTCGGTGCTGGGCTTTGGCGCGCTACTGCCGGGCTACCTGCCACTGGGGCACCCGGTGGCGCTGCTGGGTGCGACCGGGGTGCCGCACGCGGTGGCCTTCGACCTGCTTGGCTTCGTGTTGCCCGGGCTGCTGGCCGCGGTGGTGGCCGTGCGCCTGCTGGCGCGGGTGCCGGTCACCGCGCCGTGGACGATGCGGGTGGGCGGGCAGATGCTGGTGTTGTCCGGGCTGGCCTTCGCCGCGATGGGCGTGCTGCCGTTGGATCCCACCGACATCCAGAGCCCGGCCAGCCAGTTCCACGCCAGCGCGTGGATGGTCTGGGTGCTTGCGTTCGTGCCGGGCGCACTGATGGCCGGCTTCGGAGCGCGGCGCCTGCCGGGCTGGGGGCGGCTGGCGGCACTGCACGTGTCTGCGGGACTGGCCGTACTGGTGGGTGCCTTCGTGCTGCAGGCGGTCATTCCGGCGCCGGTCGCGCAGCGCGTAGCCTTCGTTGCCTGGGCGGTGTGGCTGGCGGCGGCGCTGCCAGTGGCCAGCAAGGTCCGCCACGACTGAACTGGCGGATTCGGCCGCAATCCACGCGGGTGCGCGCGCGGGATGACCGTTGTAGATAATCCGGAAATGGGTAATTCCTTGATTTATCAACGGGATGCCATTCCAGTCCCGTATCCGTAGCGTCGATGATTGGAGCCCTTTGCCGCACTGCGGTACGCTGTGCCGCTTTGCCGCCGCAACTGTGTTTTCCATGACCAGCGTCGAACCCAACGTATACGATCCGCAGCAGGTTGAATCCGCCGCCCAGAAGTTCTGGGACGCCACGCGCGCCTTCGAGGTGAGCGAGGCCTCGGACAAGCCGAAGTACTACTGCCTTTCGATGCTGCCGTACCCGTCGGGCGCGCTGCACATGGGCCATGTGCGCAACTACACCATTGGCGATGTGATCAGCCGCTACAAGCGGATGACCGGGCACAACGTGCTGCAGCCGATGGGTTGGGATGCCTTCGGCCTGCCGGCCGAGAACGCGGCGATCAAGAACAAGACCGCGCCGGCCAAGTGGACCTACGCCAACATCGAACACATGCGTGGGCAGTTCAAGTCGATGGGCTACGCGATCGACTGGTCGCGCGAGTTCGCCACCTGCACGCCCGAATACTACGTGCACGAACAGCGCATGTTCACCCGGCTGATGCGCAAGGGCTTGGCCTACCGCCGCAACGCGGTGGTGAACTGGGACCCGGTCGACCAGACCGTGCTGGCCAATGAGCAGGTCATCGACGGCCGTGGCTGGCGCTCCGGCGCGCTGGTGGAGAAGCGCGAGATTCCGCAGTGGTTCCTGCGCATCACCGATTACGCCCAGGAACTGCTGGACGGCCTGGATGAACTGCCGGGCTGGCCGGAATCGGTCAAGACCATGCAGCGCAACTGGATCGGCCGCTCCGAAGGGCTGGAGATCCAGTTCGACGTGCGCGATGCCGACGGCAGCGCGCTGGATTCGGTGCGCGTGTTCACCACCCGCCCGGACACGGTGATGGGCGTTACCTTCGTGTCGATCGCAGGCGAGCATCCGCTGGCCCTGCATGCGGCGAAGTCGAACCCGGCGCTGGCCGCGCTGCTGGCCGAGATGAAGCAGGGCGGCGTGTCCGAGGCTGAGCTGGAAACCCAGGAAAAGCGCGGCATGGACACCGGCCTGCGCGCGGTGCACCCGGTCACCGGCGCCCAGGTGCCGGTGTGGGTGGCCAACTTCGTGCTGATGGGCTACGGCACCGGCGCGGTCATGGCCGTTCCCGGGCACGACCAGCGCGACTTCGAATTCGCCAACAAGTACGACCTGCCGATCCGCCAGGTCATCGCGCTGAAGTCGCCGCGCAAGGACGAAACCGCCTACGACCCGCGCAACTGGCAGGACTGGTACGGCGACAAGACCCGCGAGACCGAGCTGGTCAATTCCGACGAATTCGATGGCCTGGATTTCCAGGGCGCCTTCGAGGCGCTGGCTGAACGCTTCGAGCGCAAGGCCCAGGGCCAGCGCCGGGTGAACTACCGCCTGCGCGACTGGGGCGTGAGCCGCCAGCGTTACTGGGGTTGCCCGATTCCGGTGATCTACTGCCCCAAGTGCGGCGCGTTGCCGGTGCCGGAAGAACAGCTGCCGGTGGTACTGCCGGAAGACGTCAACTTCGTCGGCACCGGTTCGCCGATCAAGGCCGATCCGGAATGGCGCAAGACCACCTGCCCCGATTGCGGTGGCGCTGCCGAGCGCGAGACCGATACCTTCGATACCTTCATGGAATCTAGCTGGTATTACGCCCGCTACACCTCCCCGGGTGCCCGTGACGCGGTGGACAAGCGCGGCAACTACTGGCTGCCGGTGGACCAGTACATCGGTGGCATCGAACACGCGATCCTGCACCTGATGTACTTCCGTTTCTTCCACAAGCTGCTGCGCGATGCGCGCATGGTGGACAGCAACGAGCCGGCGCAGAACCTGCTGTGCCAGGGCATGGTCATCGCCGATACCTACTTCCGCCAGAACCCGGACGGGTCCAAGGACTGGATCAACCCGGCCGACGTGGACGTGCGGCGCGACGAGCGTGGCCGCGTCACCGGCGCGGTGCTGATCGCCGATGGCCAGCCGGTGGAGATCGGCGGCACCGAGAAGATGTCCAAGTCCAAGAACAATGGCGTGGACCCGCAGGCCATGGTGAGCCGCTACGGCGCCGACACCGTGCGCCTGTTCTCGATGTTCGCCGCACCGCCGGAACAGTCGCTGGAGTGGAACGAAGCGGGTGTGGACGGCATGGCGCGCTTCCTGCGCCGGCTGTGGACGCAGGTGCAGAAGCATGCGGACGAGGGGATTGCCCCGGCGCTGGACCTGGCGGCGCTGACCGCCGAACAGAAGGCGCTGCGCCGCAAGACCCACGAAACCATCGGCAAGGTCGGCGACGACTACGGCCGCCGCCACAGCTTCAACACCGCCATCGCCGCGGTGATGGAGCTGATGAACGCGCTGGCCAGGTTCGATGACAGCTCCGACCAGGGCCGTGCGGTCCGCCAGGAAGCGCTGCAGGCCACCGTGCTGCTGCTCAACCCGATCACCCCGCATGCCAGCCATGCGTTGTGGCAGCTGCTGGGCCATGGCGAAACGCTGCTGGAAGACCAGCCGTTCCCGCAGGCCGATGCCGGCGCGCTGGTGCGTGATGCGGTGACCCTGGCCGTGCAGGTCAATGGCAAGCTGCGTGGCACCATCGAGGTGGCTGCCGATGCCGCGCGCGACCAGATCGAGGCACTGGGCCTGGCCGAGCCGAATGCGGCGAAGTTCCTGGACGGGCTGACCGTGCGCAAGATCATCATCGTGCCGGGCAAGATCGTGAACATCGTGGCGGGGTAAGCCCCGCTCTACGTGCTTCGTTCACGCAGGGTCGGGCATCGTATCGGCATCCATTTTTCTGTTGCCGGCTTCGCCCGGCTCCTCCAGACTGTGAACATGACCCGATTCCTGCTTGCCCTTGTTCTTACCGCTACCCTCGCCGGCTGTGGCTTCCACCTGCGCAACAAGCTGATGCTGCCGGCCGATACGGCGGCGGTGAAGGTGGTCTCCACGGCGCCCTACAGCGAACTGGCCAAGCTGCTCCGGCGTGGCCTGCAGGCATCGGGCGCGACGCTTGCCGACGCCGACAGCAAGGAACCGGCCGCGCAGCTGCAGGTGTTGTCCGAGCGTTGGGGCGACCTGCCCATCGCGATCGATGCCCAGGGCCGCGCACAGGAGTTCAGCCTCCGCTACGCGGTGATCTTCGTGTTCCGTCGCGAAGACGGCAGCGACCTGGTCCCGCAGCAGGTCATCGAGCTGTCGCGCGACTACGTCTCGCCGCCGACCGATTCCACCGGTACCACCACCGAACGCGAGATCCTGGCCGACGAGCTGCGCCGTGAGATGTCGGCGTCGATCATGCGCCGCATTGACAGTGTTGTGCGTGCCGAGCTGGAGCGCGGGCGGCTCAACCCGCCGGCCAAGCCGACCGCCGATCCGGCAGCGGCGCCTGCCGGCGTGCCGTCGACCACGCCGTCGACCACGCCTCCGGCCGCAGTGCCGGCCGTCAAGCCGCCGCAGGGCGGCTGACCGGCCCGCCTGGCGGACCGGCCGCACGATGGAACTGCGCCCCGAACAGCTTGCCAGCCAGCCGGCCAGCCAGGCCCTGGCGCCGGTGTACCTGATTGCCGGGCCGGAAACGCTGCGCGTGCTGGAAGCGGCCGATGCAGTGCGTGCGCGGGCCCGCGCCGACGGCATCAGCGAACGCGAAGTGTTCGATGCCGACGGCCGCGATTTCGACTGGAACCAGCTCGACGCCACCTTCAATGCCCCCAGCCTGTTCAGTGCGCGCCGGCTGGTGGAGCTGCGCCTGCCGACCGGCAAGCCGGGCAAGGAGGGTGGGGAGGTCATCAGCCAGTTCTGCGCCAACCCGGCGCCGGACGTGATCCTGCTGATCACCTGCAACGAATGGAGCAAGGCGCACCAGGGCAAGTGGGCCGAGGCGGTGAGCCGCGTCGGCGTGCTGTCGGTGGCCTGGGCGATCAAGCCGCACGAGCTGCCGGACTGGATCGAACGCCGCCTGCGCCAGCAGGGCCTGCGCGCGGACCCGGCCGCCGTGCAGCGGCTGGCCGAGCGGGTGGAGGGCAACCTGCTGGCGGCCGCGCAGGAAATCGACAAGCTGGCGCTGCTGGCCAGTGGCCAGACCTTGGATGTGGACACCATGGAATCGCTGGTGGCCGACGCCGCCCGCTACGACGTGTTCCGCCTGCTGGAAGCCACGTTCTCCGGGCAACCGGCGGCGGTGCTGCGCATGCTGGCCGGGCTGCGCGGCGAAGGCGAGGCGGTGGCCGCGCTGATGCCGATGGTGATCCGCGAGATGCTGTCCACCGCCGCGCTGGCCAGGGTGCAGGCGCGCGGTGGCAACCTGGCGGCCGAAATGAAGAGCCGCGGCATCTGGGAATCGCGCCAGGCGCCGTTCAAACGCGCGCTGCAGCGGCACCCGGAAGCCAAACGCTGGGAGCGCTTCGTCGCTGAGGCCGGGCTGGTGGACCGCATGGCCAAGGGGCGCGCCGACGGCGATGCGTGGCTGGGCCTGGAGCGGCTGCTGGTGGCCGTGGCCGAAGCGCGCGCGGTACGCCTGCTCGCGCGCGCCTGAGCCCCGTGGGCCTGCGCATCCATTACGGTGGAACCTTCGACCCCGTGCACCTGGGGCACCTGGCCATCGCGCGGGCGGCGCGCGACCAGTTGCAGGTCGCAGTGCGCCTGCTGCCGGCGGCCGATCCGCCGCACCGGCAGGCCCCCGGTGCGAATGCCGCCCAGCGGGCGGAGATGCTGGCGCTGGCGATCGGCGATGAGCCGGGACTGCTGCTGGACCGGCGCGAGCTGGAACGCGCCCAGCGCCAGCCGGCGACCCCTTCCTACACCGTCGACACGCTGCGCGAGCTGCGTGCCGAGTTGGGCGCGCGCCAGCCCATCGCCTGGCTGGTAGGCGCCGACAGCCTGCTGGGCCTGCCCAGCTGGCACCAGTGGGAGGACCTGTTCGAGCTGGCGCACTTCATCGTGGCCGACCGCCCGGGAAGCTCGCTGGAGCAGGCCCTGCCGGCCCCGCTGCAGCAGGCGCTGGAGGGGCGTTGGGCAGACACCGACAAGGCGCTGTTCAGCGCCCCCGCAGGGCGAGTGTTGCGCCTGCACGCCCCGCTGCGCAACGAATCCGCCACGGCCGTGCGGGAGCGGATCGCCGCCGACGGGGACTGGCGCGGGCTCCTGCCACCGCCGGTCGCCGATTACATCGCCCGCCATGGCCTGTACGGGGTCCCTACGCCGTGAACACGTTCAGCTCCTCCGCCCCGTATAATCGGCCCCACATTTATCGAGTCTCCCTGCTTTGAGCGACCAAGCCCAGCCCCAGACCATCAAGGTCACCATGCCGAACCCGGCACCGTCCACCCAGCAGCTGCTGGAGTGCGTGCGCCAGGCCACCGAAGAACTGAAGGCCAGGGACGTGGTCGAGATCGACGTGATCGGCAAGTCCAGCGTCACCGATTTCATGGTGATCGCCTCGGGCACCTCCAGCCGCCACGTCAAGTCGATTGCCGACGAAGTGGTCAAGTTCGCCAAGAACCTCGGCATGATGCCGCTGGGCGTGGAAGGCGAGCGCGAAGCCGAGTGGGTGCTGGTTGACCTGGGCGACGTGCTGGTGCATGTGATGCTGCCGCGCGTGCGCGAGTTCTACGCGCTGGAGCGCCTGTGGACGGTGGGCGACCAGCCGCCGAGCCTGCTCGACGAGGGCGACGAAGAAGACGACTACGCTGCGCGCTGAGCGTTGCGCACGTGGTGACGACAACGGCGCCGGGTGGCGCCGTTGTCATTTGAAGGAGCATGACGATGAAAGCCAGGCTGATCGCCACCGGTGAACGCGCGCCCAGCTGGGTGGCGCAGGGTTTTGCCGAGTACCAGAAGCGGCTCTCGCACTGGTTGCCGTTCGAGCTGGTGGAAATCGAGCCGGGCCTGCGTGGCAAGGGACGCGATGCGCGTCGCGCCACCGAGGACGAAGGCAAGCGGGTGATCGCCGCGCTGCCCAAGAACGCGTATGTGGTGGCGCTGGATGTACCGGGGAAGCAACTCAGCTCCGAGCAGCTGGCGCAGCGCCTGGAGCACTGGCGCGGGCAGGGCAGGGACCTGGCGTTCCTGATTGGCGGCCCGGAAGGGCATTCGCCGGAGGTATCGGCGCTGGCCGACGAGAAGTGGTCGATCGGCCCGCTCACCCTGCCGCACATGCTGGTGCGGCTGGTGGTGGCCGAACAGCTGTATCGCGCAGCGGCGATGCTGGCCAACCATCCGTATCACCGCGCGTGAAGAAATTCTGCGCAGACGGGTTACAAGCTGCGAAAAACTGGTTACAATTTGCACCCCGCCCGAATAGCTCAGCCGGTTAGAGCACTTGACTGTTAATCAGGGGGTCGTTGGTTCGAGTCCAACTTCGGGCGCCAAGTTTTAACAGCCTCGCAGCGATGCGAGGCTTTTTTTTGCCTGTGACCCATGAACGAAGAAGCCCGGGCAATGCCCGGGCTTTTCGTTTCACACCAGCATGGATCAGTTAAAGGTGTACTTCGCACCCACCGTGAAGTAACGGCCGATCGCGCCACTGAAGTGCAGCGGGTTGTAGTTCACCCCGCCGTAGGTGGTCGGGTCGAGCGGGGCAGTGCGGTCGAACACGTTCTGCACCGAGGCGTTCAGTTCGAACGCGTCGGTGATGTTGTAGCGACCGGACAGGTCGAACGTGGTGAACGAGGAGATCTTCTCCACCGGCGTGCCATCGGCATAGAACGCGAGGTAATCGCCACCGCGGCGGTCCTTGTTCTCCAGGCTGCTGATGTAGTTGACCACGCCGCTCACGCTCCACGCATCCTGCTTCCAGGTGGTGCCGAAGTTGATGCGGTCTTCGGGCGTGCCGATGCAGTTGGTCACGTCGCAGTTGCCGTGCGTGCCCACGTAATCGACCGTGTTGTCACCTTCAGTACGTTCGAACTTCAGCACGTGGCTCCACTGCAGGTCCATCTCCAGCTGGCCCGGGCCGACGTCGAAGGTCTGGCGGATATCGGTATCGATACCGCGCACCCGCGACGAGTTGGCGTTCACGTAGGCGGTATTCACCGCCAGGATGGTGCCGGTGCCGGGAATGCCGTTGATCAGGTCGGTGTCGCGCAGCACGCTGCCCGCTGCGATCGCGTCGGCGGTGCTGCCCTGCGCGATCTCATTGGTGCGCTTGATTTCCCATGCATCCACCGTCAATGACGTGGTCGAGGTCGGCTGCAGCACGATGCCGAACGAGTAGCTCTTGGACTCTTCCGGTTTCAGGTCCGGGTTCGGGCTGGTGATGATGGCCACCGGGCGCGCACCGCAATTGGTGGTCACGCTATCCGGCGGGCTGACAGCGCAGCGCACGGGATCGCGTGCGGTGGAGAACGCCGCCAGGCCGCCGTCGCCGTTTTCGGCAGGATTCGGCGCGCGGAAGCCTTCCGCGTAGGTGGCACGCAGCGCCACCCAGTCCACCGGGGTCCACTTCACGCCAAACTTCGGAGTGGCCTTGCCCTCGCCGCTTTCATATTTGTCGTAACGCACGGCACCCGACAATTCCAACTGCTCCAGCACCGGCGCGGACAATTCCACATAGCCGGCATAGACATTCTGGGTACCGTCATAGGCCGAGTAACCCAGGCCGATGATGTCGCCCTCGTCGGTGTAGGTCTGCGGGGTCAGGCTGTTGCTGGTCTTGCGCCATTCGGTACCGATCGCCAAGCCGAGCGGGCCGCCCTTGAGGTCCATCAGGCTGCGCGAGACGGTGAAATCGAACATGTCCAGGCTGGATTTGGCGTTGGCCTGGATCTGCGGCGAAATGTAGTCGTACAGCGCCTGCGAGTTCTGGCCGGCGTTGTCACCGATGCGCCAGACCCCGCCCGCGCAGGCCGGGTCGCCCAGCGCGCATTGCACGGCGCTGTAGCGCAGGAAGCCGTCACGCTTGTTGACCAGGTTGGTGCTCGAGTGTAGGTAGGCCGTGTCATAGCCCCACTCGCCCCAGTTGCCCTTGGTGCCCACAAGGAAGCGGATGAACTCGTTGGTGTTGGTGGTCACGCGCGGGCCGACGTCCCAGGCCGAATAACGCAGGCGCGATGCCTGCCCGGGGATCGGGTTGTCCGGATGGGTCGGTCCTAGCACGGTGGCGTCCGGGCCACTGTTGGCGTTGACGGGGCCCAGCGGGTAGCCCCAGCTGCCGGACACGCCGGACGGCGTGTTGCTGAAGACCGTTTCCTTCTTCGAGTAGCCGATTTCGGTGTAGATTTCGCCGCCTTCGCCGTAGGCGAAACTGGCGCGGCCGAACACGTTGACGTATTCCTCCTTCGGGCTCAGGTCGCGGTAAAGCTGGGCCGGGTTCCACAGGCAGCCGTCTTCGGCGATGGACGCGGCGGTCTGCCCGGGAATGGTGGTCAGGCCTTCGCAGCCCGGCAAGGGAACCAGAAACGCCGGACTGGTGGCGGTCACGGCACGGTCATCGAACACCGAGCCGTTGGGACCGGCGCCGCCGCTGGTGCCGCCACCGAGGAATGCGCCGCCCAGGAATTGCGAATCCGGCGCGGAGATGCCCCACCGACGCAGGTCACCAGTGCCGATCCACTCCCGGTCCTTGCGGTCGCTGATCTTGATCGCATCGGTCTTGCCGACGTCCAGGCTGAAGAACGCGTTCCAGCCGTCGGTGGCGATATCGCCTGTACCGGCGGTCAAGGTGGCTTTTTTGGCGTCGCCGTCGCTGTCGCCGGACAGGCCGTACGAACCGCGCAGGATCACGCCTTCGAAATCGCTGCGCAGGATGATGTTGACCACGCCGGCGATGGCGTCGGAGCCGTAGATCGCCGACGCGCCATCCTTGAGCACTTCCACACGCTCGACTGCGTCCAGCGGGATGGTGCTCAGGTCGGTGAAGACCTTCTGGCCGTCATCGGCCAGGCCGTAGGTGGCCATGCGGCGGCCGTTCAACAGCACCAGCGTGGAGCCGGCACCCAGGCCGCGCAGCGAGATGCCCGCGCCGCCGCCGGCAAAGCCGTTGCCGAAGGTCTTGGGAATGGAGCCGGCGCCGTCGGAGGTGAGCGTCTGCAGGTACTCGGCCACGGTGGTCTTGCCGCTGCGGTCGATGTCCTGGCGCGTCACTACCTGCACGGGCGAGGGGGTTTCAGTGTTGGTGCGGGGAATATTCGACCCGGTGACCGTGATGCGGTCCAGGTTGGTGGCCTGGTCCTGGGCCAGGGCCGAGGAGGAGGCGAAGGCGCCGGCCAGCAGCAGCACGCCGCCAGCAAGGGCCGAAGAAATGGAGTGGGCAAGCGGGTTGCGACGATTGCCGCTGTAACGTTGTTGGATCGGGTGTTTCACAGCTTCTCTCCTGACTGGACAACCTGGGGTCTGGGCTGGGGCGCCGTCAACGGATTGACGCGTCGGCGCCAATCTAGGTTTCCAACAGGTGACGTAAACGTGAAAAATTGCTTAATTCGCGCAATTGGTGACGGCGGTCAAAGAAGTGCGGGGCCCCGGGTTCGGGACCCCGCATCCCTGACGTTACTGCGGCAGCGAGAAGCTCACCGGGACCAGGCCCACGGCCGGCACGGCCTGCCCGTTGACCTGGGCCGGCACGAAGCGCCAGTTGCGCAGCACCTGCTGCCGCGCAGCATGGTCCAGCGCCCGCGAACCACTGCTGCGTTCGATGGAGACGGAGGTCGGCTTGCCGTCGGCGTCGACCTGCACCCGCAGGGTAACCGTCCCCTGCTCCCCGGCCCGGATGGCGGCGATCGGGTAGCTCGGCGGCGGTGCGGTGCGGTACTGCAGCTGCGCGCCGTCACCGGAAGCCGCCGGCGCCGGCTCGACCGGCGCCAGGGTCGGCGTCTGTACGTCGCTGGCCGGCAGAGGCGGCACGGCCAGTACGTCGTCCGCGCTGGCGGTGGGCAGCGGCAGCGGGGCCACGCGCGGGGTCGTGGTCGGCGCACGCACCGGCACCGGTTCCTGTGGGGGGATCGGCAGCGGCGGCTCCGGTTGCGGCACCGGTGGGGCGATCAGGTTCACCACCGTCCGCTCGCGGGGCAGCGGGGCAGCCACGTAGGCGGCGGGAATCAGCAGCAGCATCAGGGCGAGCAGGTGCAGGGCCAGCGCGGTGCTCCAGCCAAGCACGCGCGGGACGTCGATTTGCAGCGGGACCACCGGGGGATGCGTACGGACCATGCGCCACTCTCCTTGCCAGATGTGCGTGCGGGAACATCAACGTGCAGGGGCCGGGGCCCCGCAATGACAGCAATACCCGAGGCCGGCACGGGCCGGAAGTCAGGGGGCGCCAGGATGTTTGGCTGACAGTCAGGAATGCGCCGGCCAACGGCCGGCGCTACCGCCAGGCGCGGCTTACCGCCCCAGGTCGAACACCACGTCCAGGTTGACCGACACCGTCGATTCGCCCGGCGACACCGGGGTGGAAACATCGGCGGCCATCGGCGCGGCCGCGGCGCGCATCATCACCGGCCGGAAGTTGCCGCCGCCGCTTTCGGAGATGCTGACGATGCGGCGCACGCGCAGGCCCAGCGACTTGGCGTACGTCTCGGCGCGGGCCTGGGCCTTCTTCAGTGCGGCCAGGCGGGCTTCGTCATAGACCGGTTCGGGCTGGTCGATCTCGAACTGCGGGCCGTTGATCTGGTTGGCGCCCTGTGCGGCCAGTGCGTCGAGTACCTTGCCCAGCTTGGCGATGTCGCGCACCTTCAGGCTGACGGTATTGCTGGCCTGGTAGCCGGTGATCTTCGGCGCTTCATTTTCGGCGTAGCGGTACTGCGGGCTGAGGTTGACCCCGCTGGTCTGCACGTCGCGCTCGGCGATGCCGGCGGCCTTGATCGCGGCCAGCACCTTGACCATCTGTTCGGCGTTCTGGCGCATGGCCGTGTTGCCATCGGTGGCCTGGGTGACCACGCCGGCCGACAGCGTGGCCACGTCGGGCACGCGGCGGGCTTCGGCGTTGGCCGAGATGTTGAGCAGGGTGCTGTCGGCGGGGACGGCGATGGCGGGCGGGGTCTGGGCGTGGGCGGTCATCGAGGTTCCCAGGGCAAGGGACAGGGCAAGCAGCAGCGGGGACAGGGTCGGGCGGCGCATATGCATCTCCATGTGAAGGCGTTGAGGTTGGTGTCGGAGCGATGAACGTCTGGTGAGGTTTATCGGGGTTGATGACGATTCGGAGGCGTTGCTCGCGATTCAGACAGGGCCCGCAGGTTATGCTTCCGCGATGCTTTATCTCGCCTCTCGTTCGCCCCGACGAACCCAACTGCTGGCGCGCCTGGACCGACCGTTCCGCGCGCTGGACCTGGATGTGCCCGAAGTACGGGCCGTCGGGGAAACCGCCCAGGACTACGTGCAGCGCGTGGCCATCGACAAGGCCCGTGCCGGCTTGGCGCAGGTGGCCCACGACCCCGACGCGCTGGTGCTCGGCGCGGACACCGAAGTGGTGCTGGACGGCGAGGTGTTCGGCAAGCCGGTCGATGCCGCCGATGCCGCCGCCATGCTGCGCCGCTTGGCCGGCCGCACCCACCAGGTGATGACCGCGGCGGCGCTGGTCGCCGCCGGCGCCGAGCAGGCGGTGATGGTCGTGTCGGAGGTGAGTTTCATCGCGCTGGACGAGGCGGCCATTGCCGCCTACGTGGCCAGCGGCGAGCCGATGGGCAAGGCCGGGGCCTACGCCATCCAGGGCGGGGCCGAGCGTTACATCCGCCACCTGGCGGGAAGCTATTCGGGTGTCATGGGCTTGCCCCTGCAACAGACCGAGCAGTTGCTGCAGGCATTTGAATCGAAGGGAGTCGCCGGTGTCTGAAGAAATCCTGGTCAACGTCACCCCACGCGAGACCCGCGTGGCCGTCATCGAAAACGGCATGCTGCAGGAGCTGCACATCGAACGTGGCTGGCGCCGCGGGGTGGTGGGTAACATCTACAAGGGCAAGGTGCAGCGGGTGATGCCCGGCATGCAGGCGGCCTTCGTCGAGGTCGGGCTGGAGCGCGCCGCGTTCCTGCACGCCAACGACGTGGTACGGCCGGCCCCGGTGGCCAGCCCCGATACCGAGGGCACCACGCTGCCGCCGCCGTCGTCGGTGCCGATCGTGGAGCTGCTGCGCGACGGCCAGGACATCGTGGTGCAGGTGGTCAAGGACCCGATCGGCACCAAGGGCGCGCGCCTGACCACCCAGATCAGCATTCCCTCGCGTTACATGGTGCTGCTGCCGCAGTCCAAAGTGGTCGGGGTATCGGCGCGGATCGAGGACGAGGCCGAGCGTGCCCGGCTCAAGACGCTGGTCACCGAGCTGTCGGCCCAGCACGGCGGTTACGGCTACATCGTGCGCACCAACGCCGAAGGCCAGCCGGCCGAGGCGATTGCCGAAGACATCGCCTACCTGTCACGGGTCTGGAACGTGGTCGAGCGCCGTGGCCGCGAGGCGGCCCCGTGCAGCGTGATCTATGAAGACCTGAGCCTGCCGCTGCGTTCGGTGCGCGACCTGATCCGGAAGGACGTGGACAAGGTGAAGGTGGACTCCAAGGAGACCTTCACCCAGCTGCAGGCCTTCGTGGCCAAGTACATGCCGGTGCTGGCCGAGAAGCTGGAGCTGTACAGCGGCGACCGCCCGATCTTCGACATGTTCGGGGTGGAGGATGAGATCGGCCGCGCGCTGGACAAGCAGGTGCCGCTCAAATCCGGCGGCTACCTGGTGATCGACCAGACCGAGGCGATGACCACCATCGACGTCAACACCGGCTCGTTCCTGGGCCAGCGCAACCTGGAGGAAACGGTGTTCCGCACCAACCTCGAGGCCGCGCAGTCGGTGGCGCGCCAGCTGCGCCTGCGCAACCTCGGCGGGATCATCATCATCGACTTCATCGACATGGATGACGCCGAGCACCGCCGCCAGGTGCTGCGCACGCTGGAGAAGGCGCTGGCGCGCGACCATGCCAAGACCACGGTGTATGAGTTCTCGCCGCTGGGGCTGGTGGAAATGACCCGCAAGCGCACCGTGGAAAGCCTGGAGCGCCAGCTGTCCGAGCCGTGCCCGGAATGCAGCGGGCGCGGGTCGATCAAGACCGCGGAAACGGTCACCTACGAAATCTTCCGTGAGATCACCCGGGCCGTGCGCCAGTTCGATGCCGCACGCCTGCTGGTGATCGCCTCGTCCAAGGTCGTGGCGCGGATCACCGATGAGGAATCCTCGGCGGTGGCCGAACTGGAGGAATTCCTCGGCAAGTCGATCCGCTTCCAGGCCGACGAGCAGTACCTGCAGGAGCAGTTCGATGTCGTGCTGCTGTGACCTGAGCCGGCCCGCGCAGTGGTGCGCCGGCGCCTGCGGGACCCGATGAGCGCGCCGCTGCGCCTGCGACTGCGAAGGATTCGCCGCCATGCTGTCTATGCCATGGCGATCGTACTGGTCTGTGTGGCGGTGCTGGTGGGCAGCCTCAGCCAGGTGCTGCCGCTGGCCGAACGGCACCCGGACAAGGTGGCCGGGTGGTTGAGTGCGCGTGCCGGCCAGCCGGTGCGTTTCGACCAGCTGCAGACGCGCTGGACCCGGCGCGGCCCGGTGCTGGCGTTGAAGGGCCTGCGCATCGGTGAAGGCGAGGGACTGCGCATCGGCGAGGCTGAAGTGCAGGTCTCGATGTATTCGGGGCTGCTGCCCGGCCGTTCGCTGACCGAGCTGCGCCTGCGCGGCCTGGCGCTGGTGCTGCAGCGTGCGCCCGATGGCCGCTGGTCGGTGCAGGGGCTGCCGCAACCCAAGGCCGGCGGCGATCCGCTGGATACCCTGCGCCGGCTGGGCGAACTGCAGGTCATCGGCGGCCGGCTGCGGGTGGATGCGCCGTCGTTGAACGTACAGACCGAACTGCCGCGCATCGACCTGCGGCTGCGGGTGAACGGGCAGCGGCTGGCGGTGGGCGCGCGCGCGTGGGCCGATCTCAAGGGCGCCCCGCTGACGGCCGTGGTGGATTTCGACCGTGCCCACGGCAACGGGCAGGCCTGGCTGGCCGCCGACCCGGCCGACTTCCGTGCGTGGTCGTCGCTGCTGCAGTTCGGCGGCGTGGCCCTGCAGCAGGGTACCGGCACGTTGAATGCCTGGGTGGACCTGCGCGACCGCCGTCCGGTGATGATCACCACCGATGCCGACCTGGCTGGCGTACAGCTGCGCGGTGCGCGCCTGGCCGATGGCGGGCGCCCGCAACTGAAGCTCGATACCTTGCAGCTTCGCGCGCGCTGGCGTTGGGTGCAGGGCGGCTGGCGTGCCGATGCACCGCGCCTGCGGATCGGCCTGGAAGGACGCACCGAAACGCTGGATGGGCTGTTGGTGGCAGGCGGCCAGCACATGGCGCTGGCCGGCGACAACATCGATGCCACCGCGCTGCTGCGCGGGCTGGCGTTGACCGATCGGATCGATGCCGGGCTGCGCCGTTGGCTGCACGACGCCGCGCCGAAGGTGCGCATGAGCCGCGTGCGGTTCGCCGGCGAGCGCGACGGGCCGCTGGGTTTTGAAGGCGAGCTGGAAGAGATCCAGTTCGCCGCCGCCGGCCACGCACCCGGCCTGGGTGGGGTGGGTGGCCATTTCGAAGGTGATGCCAACGGCTTCCGGCTCGACCTTCAGCCGACCCGGGTGATGCATTTCGACTGGCCCACCGGGTTCGGCGTGCGCCATGACGTGCGCCTGGCCGGCAGCATGGTGGGTTGGCGCGATGAAGGCGGCGGCTGGCGCATCGGCACCCCGGCACTGCGCGTGCAGGGCACCGATTACGCCGCCGACGTGCGCGGCACGATGTGGTTCCAGGGCAATGGCACGCGCCCGTGGATGCAGCTGGCGGCCAAGCTCGACGACGTGCCGATGACCGCGGCCAAGCGCTTCTGGATCCATTCCAAGATGAGCAAAGCGGCCACCGATTGGCTGGATGCGGCGCTGGTGGGGGGCCATATCCGCGGGGGTATCGGCCTGGTGACCGGCGACCTGGAAGACTGGCCGTTCAAGGACCACAACGGGCGCTTCGAGGCGACCGGCCGCATCGACAACGGCAACATCCGCTTCCAGCGTGACTGGCCGACCATGGACAAGGTCGAAGGCGATATCGCCTTCATCGGTCCGGGCTTCGAGCTGCACGGCCGTGGCGACCTGGCCGGCGTGGCGGTGGACAACTTCGATGCGGGCATCGCCGATTTCGGCGCCTCCCAGCTGTACGTCAAGGCGGCCAGCCGCAGCGACGCCGGCGCGCTGCTGGCGATGCTCAAGCAGAGCCCGCTGCACAGGACCTATGCCGATTCGCTGGACAACCTGGCGGCCAAGGGCCCGGCGGCGGTGACCTTCGACCTGCTGCAGCCGCTGCACCACGCCGAGGGCGGCGGGCACCTGCAGGGCACGGTGGATCTGGACGGCGCCACGCTGTCGGACAAACGCTTCGACCTGACCTTCGAGGCGATGCGCGGCCAGGCCAGGTACAGCCAGGACGGGTTCGGTGCAGAGGCACTGGCCGTGCGCCACCTGGGCCAGGACGGCCAGCTCAGCCTGCGCGCCGGCGGTTATGCGCGTGACCCGCAGCATGCGTTCGAAGCCGAGCTGGCCGCGCGGTTGGATGCCGGTCAGCTGTTGGACCGTGCGCCCGAGCTGGGCTGGCTCAAGCCTTACATCGAGGGGACGTCGCGCTGGACGATCGGGGTGACGCTGCCCAAGCTGGCGCCGGGCGGCAAGACCGCGCCGCCGACCCTGCTCACCCTGCACTCGGACCTGGTCGGCACCCGGCTGGACCTGCCGGCACCGCTGGACAAGCCAGCCGAGGTGCCCCTGGCCACCGCCGTGAAGGCGCAGCTGCCGATGGGCGCCGGTCGGGTGGACGTTGCCTTCGGCGAACGCCTGGCCCTGGCCGCGCGCACCCACGACAACAAGACGGGCGTGCAGGTCACGCTGGGCAGCGCCACCGTTGACCGCGACCCGCCCGCCAGCGGGCTGGTGGTCAACGGCCGCAGCGGCTCGCTGGATGCCCTGGACTGGATCGCGCTGGCGCGTTCGCCGGGCGGGACGCCCGGTGCGGACCCGATGCCGCTGCGCCAGGTGGACGTGCAGGTCGGGCAGCTGCTGCTGGCTGGCGGCGTGTTCGCGCAGACGCGCCTGCAGCTGCGTCCGACTCCCACCGGCGTGGACGTGCGCCTGGACGGCCCGTCGCTGTCGGGCGACCTGAGCGTGCCCAACGCCGATGGCGCGGCCATCGTCGGCAAGCTGGACCGGGTGCACTGGCAGTCGCTGCCCACCCCCGTGAAAGCCCCGGCCGATGGCGCGCCGATCATCCTGCCGGCCGACGCCAGCTTGCCGGCGCGGGTCCAAGCCAGCGCCAACGACACCAACCCGGCAAAGATTCCGCCGCTGTCGCTGGACATCAACGACCTGCAGTTCGGCAAGGCGCGGCTGGGCCAGGCCGTGCTGCGCACGCGTCCGTTCGGCAACGGGCTGAGCGTGGACCAGCTGCAGTTCCGCGCGCCCAAGCAGGCGATCGACATCCAGGGCCGCTGGCTGGGCATGGGTGAGGCCGCGCGTACCCAGTTCCAGGTCAAGGTCGACAGTGAGGACCTGGGTGGGCTGATGCAGAACCTGGACTACGGCGGCCAGTTGCGCGGCGGGCAGGGCCAGATCAGCCTGGATGCCGGCTGGCAGGGCGGTCCATCGGACTTCCAGCTGGGCGCATTGCAGGGCCAGATGCAGGTGCACGCACGCAACGGCCAGCTGCTGGAGCTCGAGCCGGGCGCCGGCCGCGTGCTGGGCCTGCTCAGCGTGACCCAGCTGCCGCGCCGGTTGATGTTCGATTTCCGCGATTTCTTTTCCAAGGGCTTCGCCTTCAACCAGGTGGAGGGCACGCTGGCGTTCGCCGACGGCATGGCCACCACCGACAAGGTGCTGATCGAAGGCCCGGCCGCCAACATCAGCATCCGCGGCCGCACCGACCTGCGCCGCCAGCAGTTCGACCAGACCATCGACGTCAATCCGCGCGCCGGCAACCTGCTCACCGTGGTTGGCGCCGTCGCCGGGGGTCCGGTTGGCGCGGCGGTGGGCGCGGCCGCCAATGCGGTGCTGTCCAAACCGCTGGGCGAGATCGGTGCCAAGACCTACCGCGTGACCGGCCCCTGGGCCGAACCCAAGGTCGAAGTGATCGACCGCGACGACGCGCCGCCACGTTGATCCCGGCCGTTACCCCCCACAATGTCCCGCGCACGGCTTGCGATATCGGCCCGCGCCCACAGATCAAGACCATGACCGACAACGCACTCACCCTTGCCCAAGACCGCCTGCTGCTGCCCGCCGGGCTGGATGCCGGTGGCCTGGAACGCACCTTTGGCACCCTGCTGGGGCCGGGTATCGATTTTGGCGATCTTTACTTCCAGCACGCCCGCCGCGAAAGCTGGAGCGTGGAAGATGGCATCGTGAAAGACGGCGCCCATTCGATCGAACAGGGCGTGGGCGTGCGCGCCATTGCCGGCGAGAAGACCGGGTTTGCCTATTCCGACGACATCCATGGCGATGCGCTGCTGGGCGCGGCGCGCTCGGCGCGCGCGATCTCCCGCGAGGGCGGGGCGCAGCCGGCGCGGTCGCTGGTGCGCGGCAATGCACGCGCGCTGTACCCCGCACTGGACCCGATCGATGGCATGGGCAACGAAGCCAAGGTGGAGGTGCTCAAGCGCCTGGACCGTTTCCTGCGTGCGGCCGACCCGCGCGTGCAGCAGGTGATGGTGAGCCTGTCCGGTGGCGTGGATACCATCCTGATCGCGCGTAGCGACGGCGTGCTGGCCGGCGACATCCGCCCGTTGGTGCGGCTGAACGTGCAGGTGATCGTGGAGCAGCACGGTCGCCGTGAATCGGGCTATTCCGGCGGTGGCGGGCGCTACAGCTACGAGGAACTGTTCGCTGACGGGCGCCCGGAAGCCTTCGCCCGCGAAGCGCTGCGCCAGGCGCTGGTCAACCTGGAAGCCATTCCGGCCCCGGCCGGGGTGATGACCGTGGTGCTCGGCCCGGGCTGGCCCGGCGTGCTGCTGCACGAGGCGGTCGGCCATGGCCTGGAAGGTGATTTCAACCGTAAGGGCACCAGCGTGTACGCCGGCCGTATTGGCGAGCGCGTGGCCGCCCCGGGCGTGACCATCGTCGACGACGGCACCCTGGACGGTCGCCGCGGGTCGCTCAACATTGATGACGAAGGCCACCCGACCCAATGCACCACGCTGATCGAGGACGGCATCCTGGTCGGCTACATGCAGGATTCGCTCAATGCACGCCTGATGGGCGTGGCCCCGACCGGCAACGGCCGCCGCGAATCGTTCGCGCACATGACCATGCCGCGCATGACGAACACTTACATGCGTGCCGGCCAGCATGACCCGGAAGAAATGATCCGTTCGGTCAAGCGTGGCCTGTATGCGGTGAACTTCGGTGGCGGCCAGGTCGACATCACCAGCGGCAAGTACGTCTTCTCGGCCACCGAGGCCTACCTGATCGAAGATGGCAAGGTAACCGCGCCGGTGAAGGGCGCGACCCTTATCGGCAACGGCCCGGAAACCATGCAGAAGGTGCGCATGATCGGCAACGACCTGGCCCTGGACGAGGGCGTGGGCGTGTGCGGCAAGGATGGCCAGAGCGTGCCGGTGGGCGTGGGCCAGCCGTCGCTGTTGATCGACGGCATCACCGTGGGCGGCACCCAGGCCTGATCGCCGGATGCGCCCGTCCTGCCAGCCCGGCTCAGTCTTCGGCGCTGTCGGCGTCGCCGATGTCGTCGTCGTCGGTGTCGGCCGCCGTCGCTTCCAGGCCCAGCGCGGCCGGCAGCAGCAGGTTGCGCAGCACCTGGTAGATTTCACGGAAGGCACGCGGCGGCTTGTTCTTGGCGCGCTCGGCTTGGGCATTGCGCACCAGCGTGCGCAGCTGCTGGCGGTCGGCCTGCGGGTACTCGGCCAGCAGCGCGCTCAGCGCGGTGTCGCCGTCCTTGAGCAGGCGCTCGCGCCAGTCTTCGGCGCGGTGCAACGCGGCCACTTCGCGGCGCGAGGTATCGCTGTTGGCGTCCAGCGCATCGCGGATCGCGTCCAGGGTGGCATCGTCCTCGCGGCGCATATGCTTGGC
Organism: Stenotrophomonas sp. CCNWLW57; assembly: GCF_037203925.1. Taxonomy (NCBI): domain Bacteria; kingdom Pseudomonadati; phylum Pseudomonadota; class Gammaproteobacteria; order Lysobacterales; family Lysobacteraceae; genus Stenotrophomonas; species Stenotrophomonas sp. CCNWLW57. The sequence goes on along the minus strand of NZ_JBBCBJ010000002.1, from coordinate 517,349 downwards.
CAGGAACGCCAGCTGGCGCTTGTGGGCGATATGGGCGGTGATCCGCTTGGCCTCGGCGATGTGCGGCAGCAGGTCTTCCGGCACCGGCACGCGGGCCAGCTGGGCCGGGGTCAGCGACACCAGCTTCTCGCCCAGGGCCAGCACGTCCAGCGCGTCGCGCCGGTTCTGGCTGCGGCTGATATCAAGGAATTCACCGGTTTCTTCGTCGCGTCCGCGCATCGTCTTCTTTCCACATCCAGAACTGTGCCCGGCGTTGCGCCAGGCACTCACCCGTACAGGATAAAGCATTGAACGTGATCTCCCCTGAAGCCCATTCCGCCGACGACAGCCTGCCGAGGCTGGAACAGCTGGCCGATATCTCCCAGCAGCTGCTGGCCCGGGCCCGGGCGCTGGGCGCCACCCAGGCCGAAGTCAGCTGCAGCGAGGAGCGCGGGCTGGATGTGAACGTGCGCCTGGGCGAGGTCGAAACGGTGGAATCCACCCGCGATCGTGGAATCGCGGTCACGGTCTACTTCGGCCAGCGCAAGGGCAGCGCCAGCACCGCCGACCTGCAGCCGGCCAGCCTGGAATCGACGGTGGCCCAGGCCTGCGCGATCGCCCGGCATACCGAGGACGACGAGGCCGCCGGCCTGGCCGACCCGGAACTGATGGCACGCGAGTTCCCGGACCTGGACAGCTGGCACCCGTGGGCGCTGCAGGCCGACCAGGCGGTGGATCTGGCGCTGGCCTGCGAAGCGGCCGGGCGCGAGGCCGACCCGCGGATCAGCAACTCCGACGGCGCATCGGCGTCCACCGCCACCAGCCTGTCGGTCTATGCGAACTCCCATGGGTTCATCGGCCGTGACCGCAGCAGCCATCATTCGGTGGGCTGTGCGCTGATCGCAGGGCAGGGTGACGGCATGCAGCGCGACGGCTGGTACAGCAGCGCGCTGGCCCGCGAAGACCTGGAAGATGCGGCGTCGATCGGTCGCCGCGCCGCCGAGCGCACCCTGGCCCGGCTCAACCCGCGTTCGATGGCTACCGCGCAGATGCCGGTGCTGTATTCGCCGGAAGTGGCGCGGTCGCTGATCGGCCACCTGCTGGGTGCGGTGTCCGGCGGGGCGCTGTACCGCCGTGCCAGCTTCCTGCTCGACAGCGTGGGCACGCAGCTGTTCCCGGACTGGTTCGCGATCGAGGAGCGGCCGCTGCTGCGCCGTGGCCTGCGTTCGACCGCGTTCGATGGTGATGGCGTGGCCACCCGCGATTCGTCGCTGATCGAAGGCGGGGTGCTGCAGCGCTATGTGCTGGGCAGCTATTCGGCACGCAAACTGGGCCTGGTGACCACGGGCAACGCCGGCGGCGTGCACAACCTGCGGGTGCAATCCAACGCGGGCGATCTGGCCTCGCTGGCACGTCAGATGGGCAACGGCCTGCTGGTGACCGAGCTGATGGGGCAGGGCGTCAACGGCGTCACCGGCGACTACTCGCGCGGTGCCGGTGGCTTCCGGGTGGAGAATGGCGAAATCCAGTACCCGGTCGACGGGATCACCATCGCGGGCAACCTCAAGGAGATGTTCGCGGCGATCGAGGCGGTGGGCAGCGACATCGACCGCCGCTCGCACGTACACGTCGGCTCGATCCTGGTCGGGCGGATGACCGTTGCCGGTAACGATTGACGGCATCGATTGACGTATCCTGTGCCCGCTGCCTCGGCAGGCGGGGAGCCTGCCATGCACCACCCATACACTGGACAAGGAGTTTCACGTGAGCGAATTCGACAACATCACCGCCCCGCCGCCGCCGCCGACCAGCGCCGGCCCGGTTCCCAGCGACCAGCGCACCATGGCGCTTGCCGCGCACCTGCTGGGCATCTTCACCTGGTTCATCGGCCCGTTGATCATCTGGCTGATCAGCAAGGACGACGCCAGCAAGGGGTTCGTCACCGACCAGGCCAAGGAAGCGCTGAACTTCCAGATCACCATCGCCCTGGCGATGATCATCTGCTTCATCCTGATGATCGTGATCATCGGCGGCCTGCTGGCGCCGCTGGTGGGCATCCTCAACCTCGTGTTCTGCATCATCGCGGCGGTGAAGGCGAACAACGGCGAGGCTTACCGTTATCCGTTCACCCTGCGCCTGATCAAATAATTCCTGTTTTCCGGGAATGCAGAAACGCCCGGCATTGCCGGGCGTTTTTTGTTTGGAGCAAGAGCGAAAGCAAAAGCCGTCGCCTGCCCCCGACAGTGGATCGGTTGTTCAGGCAAAAGCGGTTCAATTGCATTTGATCGCCTGTGCGCACCAACCAACCGTCAGAGGGCCGGCGGGGGTGGGTTTGCGGGGGCTTTGCGAAACATGGATGTTTCGCAAGAGCCTCCACGGATGGATTCACGGCGCCCCCCGCAAACCCACACCCGCCGGCCCTGCGCAGAGACGTTCGCAGACCAGGGCTTTGGACGTTAGTGGTTGCGCTCGACCGCCAACCGCCCCAGCGCACGCAACGCATCAGCGCGTTCGTCATACCCAGAAAGACTGTCGTGCATGCGCTCACTCAGCGCGGCCAACTCCGCCTTCGCACCGTCCATTCCCAACAACGCCGGGAACGTGGACTTGGCCTGCGCCTGGTCCTTGCCCGCCGTCTTGCCGAGCTGTTCGGAACTGGCTTCCACGTCCAGGATGTCATCGCGCACCTGGAAGGCCAGGCCGAGGGCGTTGGCGAAATCGTCCAGCTGCAGCAGGTCCGCGTGCGGTGCATCGCCACACAGCGCGCCCATGCGGACCGCCGCGCGGATCAGCGCGCCGGTCTTCAATGCATGCATGTGCTGCAGGTCGGCCAGCGGCTGCGCGTGGCCCGTTGCATCGATATCCAACGCCTGGCCGCCGCACATGCCGGCCGCACCCGAGGCGTGGGTCAACGCCTGCAGGCAGTGCACCCGCAGCAGTGCCGGCAACGCCGCATCGGCCAGCAGCCCGAACGCGCGCGTCTGCAGCGCATCGCCGGCCAGGATCGCCGTGGCCTCGTCGAAGGCGATGTGCGTGGTCGGGCGGCCGCGACGCAGGGCGTCGTCGTCCATCGCCGGCAGATCGTCGTGCACCAGCGAATAGGCGTGGATCAGCTCCACCGCCATCGCCGGTGCGTCCAGCGCGTGTTCGTCGGCACCGAAGATCTGCCCGCTGGCGTACACCAGCAGCGGACGCATGCGCTTGCCGCCACCGAGCACTGCATAGCGCATCGCCTGGTGCAGGCGCTTGGGCGCCTGTTCCGGCGAGGGCAGGCTGGCGTCGAGCTGGCTTTCAATGCGGTCGCGCCAACGCGCGAACGTGGACTCAACCGTCATGGCTGGGCGGGTCGAACGGCTCGGCAGTTTCCGGACGGGCCGGGTCGCTGAGCAGGCGCACGCGCAGCTCGGCCTGCTCCAGCGCCTGCTGGCACTGGCGGTACAGGCCCACGCCGCGCTCGTAGGCGCTCAGCGACTGCTCCAGGCTCATGTCGCCGGTTTCCATCTTCTCCACCAGCTGCTCCAGTTCTTCCAGCGAATGCTCGAAGTGGGCGACCGGGGAGGCGTCAGTGGGGGATTTCTTGGCCATGCGGCAAGTGTGAAGCGCCAGCCCCAAGGGGTCAATTCACGCCGCGCCCGGCGTCCAGCGCAGTCGGGCGTGCTGTTCATCCAGCCACTGCTGCAACGGTGCCGCGATCACCTGGTCGCCGGCCGCTACCAGCACCTGGTCTGCATACAGCAGCGGCACCTGGCGGCGCTGCCACGGAGGCAACCCGCTCTGTTGCAGAAGATCTTTCAGCGCGTGCGAATGACTGCGCCCGCGCAGCTGGATGCGCTCGCCGCCCCGGCGTGCGCTGACCTGCACCGGTTCACCCAACCGCTGGGCGCCGATCAGTGCCAGTTCCCCGCCATCGGGGAGTGCCAGCGGGCTGGCGCCATCCCAATGCACGCTCCAGTCCAGCGGCAGTGCCAAGGCCATCGGCAGCAGGTACAGGTGGCCGCGCCAGCGGCGGATGCGCACGCCCTGCCAGGCGAACTGCGCATCGGCATCCTGGGCAGCAGGCAGCAGTTCGCGTTCGATGGCCTGGACGCCCGCGGCCGGCAACGGCGGTTGTCCCGCGCTGCGCACCCACTGCCGCAGCAGCCGCGCGCGGCGCTCGCGCGGCTGCCGTTGCAGCTTGGCGCAGTCGAGCACGCCGGGCGACACCGTGCAGCGCCGCAACGCGTCGTGGTCGGAGGCATCGAGCAGGCGCTGCGCCTGCGCGCTCAATTCGGCGCTGCGTGCGAACGCCGCATCGGCCTGCGGCCAGCGTTGCTGCAGCAGCGGCAGCACGTGCAGGCGGAGGAAGTTGCGGTCGGCCACGTCGCTGGCATTGCTGGGGTCTTCGATCCACTCCAGCCCGTGCGTCCCGGCATGCGCCCGCAGGTCGCTGCGCGGGACCTGCAGCAGCGGCCGCCAGATCGATCCGGCGCCGAACGGCGCATGGGCCCGGATCGCCGCGAGGCCATCCACCCCGGAACCACGCAGGGCCCGCAGCAGAAAGGTTTCGGCCTGGTCATCGCGGTGATGCGCCAAAGCCAGGTGTTCGCCTTCGCGCAGGACGCGGGCGAACGCTTCGCGGCGGACGTGGCGTGCCGCGGCTTCCAGGCCCGCACCTCTGTCGCGCGGCACCGCCACGCGGATCACCTGCAGCGGAATCGACCAGGCCGCGCAGATCGCCTCGCAGTGCGCCGCCCAGTGATCTGCATCAGCCTGCAGGCCGTGGTGCACGTGCACCGCATGCAGACCGGCGGCGCGCTGCGCGGGTGACTGGGCCAGCCAGTGCAGCAGCACCGTCGAATCCAGTCCGCCACTGAAACCCACCAATACGGGTGCGGGCAGGTCGGGGGCAGGGGGCAGCGCAGTAGGCATCGAATGGGACATGTCAGGCAGAGGGCCAGTATCGGCCCTGCCGGAAGCCGACGCCATCACGCGGCTTCAACCGCGTGATGGGGCCGCAGGCACGCTGCATCAGTTGCCTGCGTCCTTGCGCTCGAACGCCTTGGGTGCGGGCAGTTCCACCGGCACGCCCTTGGCGTCGCAGGTGCCGGCCTCGCACAGGCGCTGGCGCAGGCGCGGGGTGGCCTGCACGATCATGTGGTAGATCGCATTCTGTTCCATGGTGCCGCGCACTGCCTTGCTGCCCGGTCCACGGGCCCAGATGCCGACATCTTCGCCGCCGTGGCTTTCGCTTTTCATCGGCACCAGCGCTTCCTGCATGTAATCAGGGTGCTCGGTATCCACGTGGGTCAGGTCCGGGCGGCCCTTGGCCGGGTCGAAGCTGCTTGGGTTGTGCGGGTAGGCCTTGGGGCCTGCCGGCTGCTGGTTGGTGGCGCCGGTGAAGCCGGGGCCATTGGCGTAGCTGAGGGTGGTGTAGGGCAGGCCGAGGCCGTCGCGGGCCAGGTCGAGCGCGCCGGCGCCGTCTTCGCCGCCCTTGTCCTTGACCTTGCCGAGGATTGGGTTGCCACGCGCCGGGTAGCCCACGAAGTTGAGCGTGTGCGAGTGGTCGGCGGTGACGATGATCAGCGTGTCCTGGTCGGAGGTGGCCTCTGCCGCCGCACGCACCGCGTCGGACAGCGCCACCGTATCGCTGAGCGCACGGTAAGCGTTGCCGCTGTGGTTGGCGTGGTCGATGCGCGCGCCTTCCACCATCAGCACGTAGCCTTCCTGGTGGCGCGACAGGTTGGCGATGGCCGCCTTGGTCAGTTCGGCCAGGCTGGGCTCGCCGGACGGGTCGTCCTTGCGCTCGATCTCATAGCGCATGTGGTCCGGCTCGAACAGGCCCAGGATCGCCGGGGCGTTGGCGGCGGCCTGCAGCTGCTGCGCGTTCCAGACATAGGCGCCCTGCGGGTGCGCCTGCTTCCATTCGCCGACGAGGCTGCGCCCGTCCAGGCGCAGGCCCACCTTGTCGTCGTACTCCGGGTCGGTCTCTTCCACGTTGGTGAACTGGGCACGACCGCCGCCCAGTGCCACCAGCGGACCTCGCCCGTAACGCGAGGTATCCAGCAGCTGCTGGGCGATGTCCTTGCAGCCGGCCGCCTTGGCCGCCTCCGGCAGGTCCGCGTCGTTTTCCCAGTTGCGCTCCGGCGAATGGGCGTAGGTGGCGGCCGGGGTGGCGTGGGTGAGGCGCGCGGTGGTCACCACGCCGGTGGCCATGCCGGCGCTGTCGGCGAGCTGCAGCCAGGTCAGCAGGCCCTTGCCCAGGCTGTCGGCGCAGTCGCTGCGGCTGCCGGCGCTGACCCCGATGGCGCCCATGTGGGTCTTCACGCCGGTGGTGATGGCGGTCATGGTGCCGGCCGAATCCGGGGTCTGCGAATCGGTGTTGTAGGTCTTGCTGAACGCGGTGGCCGGGAAGCGCTCCCAGGAGAGCAGGTTCTCTTCGCCCGGGTTGCCATTGCGCTGGCCCTCGAAGATGCGTGCGGCAGCCACGGTGGTCAGGCTCATGCCATCGCCCAGGAACAGGATCACGTTCTTCGCGCGGCCGTCCATCGCGCCACTGCCGGCGGCACGGGCGGCGCCGCTGCGGTACCACCACTGCGGGGTTTCACCGGCCGGGTGGGCCACTGCCGGTACATCGACCTGAACGGCGCCGGCGTTGGCGCGGGAAGCGGGGGCGGAAGCGGCGCAGGCGCCAAGCAGCAGGGTGGTGGCGAGGGCCGCCACAAGAGGCGTGAAACGGGACATGGACGCGCGTATCTCAATGGTGAAACGGGCGTTCATTATGCAGAACGCCGCAAGGCACGCCGATGACACGCTGATTTGTTTCTGTGCGCCTCGTCCGCAGGAGCGCGTTGGGCTAAGGTGAGGGGCTGTCACCCTCTCCCTGGAATGCTCATGACGCTGGTGTCTGCCTGGCTGCGGATCCCGTTCTGGCAGCGCGTACTTGGCGGCTTCGTGCTCGGCGCGCTGGCCGGCTGGCTGCTTGGCCCCGCCGCCGAAACCTGGTTCGGCCCGCTGGGCGACCTGTACGTCACGCTGATCAAGATGATCGCGGTGCCGCTGGTGTTCTTCGCGGTGATCAACGCCATTTCCTCCCTGCACGGGCAGAAATCGGTGGCCGCGCTGGGCGGGCGCACCTTCCTGTGGTTCATCATCACCGCCGCGCTGGCAGTGGGCATCGGCCTGGCCGTGGGCACCCTGATGCAGCCGGGTACCGGCAACCTCAGCCTGAGCATGGACCACGGCTACACGCCGCGCGAAGTGCCCAGCGTGGTCAAGGTGGTCATGGACGTGGTGCCGTCCAACGTGTTCTACGCGCTCACCGGCATCGGCACCAAGGTCAACGCGGCCGGCGAGACGGTGCTGGCGGCGGGGCGCGGTTCGATCCTGCCGGTGATCTTCTTCGCCGGCCTGCTCGGCTTTGCCATGGTCAAGCTGGGCGACAAGGTCGCCGAGGCGCGCAAGCTGACCGGGCAGATGAGCGACATCATGATCCAGGTCACCCGCTTCGTGCTGGAGATGACCCCGCTGGGCACCTTCGGCCTGATCGCCGGGCTGGTGGGCAGCTACGGCTTCGAAAAGCTGTTGCCGCTGGGCAGCTTCGTGCTGGCGCTGTACGTGGCCTGCGCGCTGCATATCGTGCTGGTGTACGGCAGCCTGCTGCTGGTGCACGGCCTGAACCCGCTCAAGTTCTTCCGCGGTGCCGCGCCGGGCATGCAGGTGGCGTTCGTCAGCTCGTCCAGCTTCGCGGCGATGCCGGCGGCCATGCGTTCGATCACCCACAACCTTGGCGTGAACAAGGACTACGCGTCCTTCGCGGTGCCACTGGGCGCCAGCATCAAGATGGACGGTTGCGGCGCGATCTACCCGGCGCTGTGCGCGGTGTTCATCGCGCAGTACACCGGCGTGCCGCTCACCCCCGAGCAGTACGTGGTGGTGCTGATCGCTTCGGTGCTGGGCAGCTTCGGTACTGCCGGCGTGCCCGGCACGGCGGTGGTGATGGCCACGGTGGTGCTGAGCGCAGCCAACCTGCCGCTGGAGACCATCGGCTACCTGTACGCGATCGACCGGATCCTGGACATGATGCGCACCATGACCAATGTCACCGGCCAGATGCTGGTGCCGGTGCTGGTGGCCAAGGAAACCGGGCTGCTCGACCGCGAGGTCTACGACAACCCGTCCACCAACCTGGGCGTGGACGAGGGCGAAGAGCGCACCTCTCAGCACGATCGGTAAGGTCGTCATGCAGCGGGTCGGCGATTGCCGGCCCGTCTGCGTTTGATGACTGCGCACTGTGACATCTGTATCCGGCGGTGTAACAACGCTGATACACCCACATGTGAAGTGAGCGTTATCCGCCTTCCTGACGCCTGCACGTTCGTGTTCAGGACGCGTGAACGCCACGCGGGTGTAACACCTGCGTTGCAGTGACAGCGGTCGCTGCCGGCAACATGCCCGCAAACAGGGCCTTTCGGACTTGGCACGATTGCTGCTCCATCCCTCCGCATGTATCGGGAGGTCGCAATGGACAGCGTTCGCGTACGGAGCAAGGCAACGGCGGTGACGTGGCTGCTGCTGGTGATGGTGCTGGCACCGGCAGCGGTGCAGGCCTCAGGCGCACGGCAGGGCGTGAAGCAGCAACCGGGTGAAATCGTGCTGCTGCGGGATGTATCCGCGCGGCCGGCGTATCGGCCCGCTCCCCCGGGCGTGGCCTTGATCGCCGATCCCTCGCCCAAGCGCGAAGTCGCTGGCGCATTGGGCACCTCGACCGGCATGGACGAACTGAGCGACGACGATTACGCCTCGCTGGGCTCCAACACCGGCCTCTCTGCGGGCCACCCGCAGACCACCGTGGAGCGCGTCACCACCAGCACCATCAACAGCACCCTGGGCAAGGCCACCAGCAGCGGTGTGCTGTCGGGCAGCTCGCTCGGCCGCAGCATCGGCGGGCCGATGGGCGCGGTGGGCAACGCCACCCGCGGTATCGGTGACCAGGTGCGCGGTGCGCTGGCGCAGTTCCCGCTCGGCCAGCCGGCCGGTGCGCCCGCAGGTGGGTCCGGCAAATGAAGCGCGCAACCGTGCTGCTCTCGCTGGGGCTCTCGCTGGTGCTGCCACTGCCGCTGTACGCGCAGCAGGCAGACGACTACGCCGGCATGCTGGGCTACCTCAACAACACCCGCCTGGAGGGCCGCGCGCTGAGCGGCGCCGACGGCGCCATGGTGGTCAACATGGCCGCCGGCGACCTCAACCTGCAGGCCAACCTGCTGGGTATCGCCAGCGGCGAAAACGCACAGGTCAACATCGATGCACGCCAACGCCTCGCCGGCAACCGCGTGCGCGCCGATGGCGCGCTGGATGCCAGCGCCAGCATCGGCGGCCAGGCACTGAACGGCGCCAGCGGCGTCGCCATGATCAACCAGGCCAGCGGTATCGGCAACGCGACGCTCAACGTCGTCACGGCCACGCTGGCGCAACAGGGCATACGCGAGACGAACGACGAGGCCTTGGCCGCGTCGGGGGCACTCGCGTCAGCAGGGGGGCAGGGCACCGCACGTCGCGGTGGTTCCGCCGGAACCCGCAGTGTCGCCGTGGAGGACACCGCACTGCAGGGATTCGACGGCGTTCTGCAACTCAATCAAATCGCGGGTACCGGCAACACCACCGCCAACCAGTTGGGCATTTCGGTGCAGTCCACCCCGTGAGCAGTTCCATCCACCCGATTGACCGTGAAGAGAGAGGGCACCATGAACACCATGAACAAGACGGTACTTGCGCTGGCCATCGCAGTTGCGGCTACCGCATCTGCCTCCGCACAGGACAACCAGAACGCCAGCGCGTTCATCAACCACATCCACAACGTGTGGGAAACCCGCACCAACACCAATACCAACACGAACACCAACCTCAATACCGATGTTGATACCAACATCAACACCGATATCGATACCGATGTCGACACCGACATCACCACCAGCATCGATACCGATATCGATACCAATATCGATACCAACATCCGCAATGACTGGGATTCCCGCACCCGCGTACGCAACAACAGCACCACCAACACCAGCTCCGACACCAGCACCAGGACCACGACCAAGAGCTACAGCGACACCAGCGACGTGAACCACACGCGCAATGTCTCGGTCAACGAAAACGTGCAGAAGAACAGCAACATCCAGGCCGACGAGCGCAAGGAAAAGAACAACCACGGCGTGGACGTGAACCTGGAATCGGACCTGCAGGTGGGGGCGGACGTGCAGTTCCGCGGCCGTCCGACCGTCTCGGGTGACCTGGAAGTGGACTCGGCCGCGATTGCCATCATCGACAACCGCCAGTCGATCACCGACAACGAAGGCGACAACCAGCTGCTCGAGAACAATTCCTCGATCAGCGAAAACGTGGCGCAGGACGCGTCGGGCAACCTCGGCTTCAACACCGCCGCCGGTGACAACAATGCCCAGGACAACGCCGCATCGCTGTCCGCCGCCGATGCTTCGTTCACCTTCGGCATGTCCGATGCGCAGGTGTACGTGAACCAGTACGGCGCCGGCAACACCACCACCAACGAAGGCGTGGTCAACAACTCCAGCCTCAGCGGCAACGCCTTCCGCGGCGCCACCGGCAACATCGGCGTGAACAGCGCCGCCGGCAACAACAACGAGCAGAAGAACGCCTTGGCTGCGTCGGTGTCCACCGCCCGCATGGCCACCGCGAGCATCAGCTCGAACCAGGTGTCCACCGGCAACAGCGTGTCCAACGAGGGCTACGTGAAGGCCATGCGTGACACCACCCAGGTCACCCTGCGTGGCAACGTCCGGGGCGGTACTGCAGCCATCGGCGTGGGTGGTTACGCCGGTCGCGGCAATGCCTACCAGAAGGAAAACTTCTACCCGGATACCTGGAGCGGCTCGTCGCATACCGGTGGCAACCAGACCGGGCACATCGACCTGGATGCTGACGCCCAGGGCGCCACCGACAACCCGTACAACGAAGGTGCAGGCGGTCTCGCCTTCGACACCGACGAGCGCGGCGTTCTGGCGTACGGTGAAGTGGGCTATGCCGATCTGCAGGCCAGCCTGAGCGGTACCGTGGCCACCACCCGCTGGGTCGTGGAACGTGCCGAAAACAACGCTTCGCTGTCGGGTGACTCGTTCCGCGGCGCCAGCGGCAACATCGGCGTGAACGTCGCAGCCGGCACCGGCAACCTGCAGGCCAACAGCCTGGCCCTGGCCGTGGCCCAGCCGTCCACTGGCGGCAACCCGGGCGGCGGTGGCGGCGAGTAACGCTGTCCGTTTTCGCAGGCAACACGCGTTGAGCGCAACAAACCCGGCCATCCGCCAATGGCCGGGTTCCCCGGGAGCCCCTGTTCCATCCTCCCCCTTTGGGGCAGGGGCTCCTTCCTTCTTCCGGAGCCATGCCGATGTGGTCGACCCGAGCCCTGTGCTGCGCGTTGTCGCTGTTGATCCTGCCGGTGGGCGCCTCGCGCGCCGGTGATGTGTCCTTCAGCGGCGTGCTGCCCAATGGCGCGGTGTACTCCCAGCGCGTGGAGAGCATGCAGGAACGGCGCTTCCGCAACGTGGTGCGCCAACACACCGATTACAGCTGCGGCGCGGCCGCTTTGGCCACGATCCTGCGTTATGCCTACCACCTGGACGCGGACGAAGGCACTGTGATCGAAGGAATGATGGGGGTCTCGGACCCTGAACTGGTCCACCAGCGTGGCTTCTCGCTGCTGGACATCAAGCGTTACGTGGAATCGATGGGCATGCGTGGGCGCGGCTACCGCGTCAACGAAGAGCGCCTGCGCTCGCTGCGCGTGCCCGGGCTGGTGTTGATGGATGTGCGTGGATTCCGCCACTTCGTGGTCCTCAAGCAGGTCCGCGGTGACGTGGTCGACGTAGCGGATCCGATCCTGGGCAACCGCAGCATACCCGTCAACGAATTTCTCGAATCATGGCCGTCGCGCGCCGTGTTCGTCGTCATCGGTACCGATTTCGACCGCAACACCGTGTTGCTGCAGCCCGGCGAACAGCCCAGTGCGCGTTCGCTGTATGCACGGCAGGGCCCGATCACCGACGCGGAACTGGTGGATTTCGGTTTCACCCATGCCGATCTGTTCTAGGAGGCACCATGAACATCGCAAACTGGACGCACACTGCACTGCTCGTCGCGCTGCTCGGGGTCGCCCCGGTACACGCCGCCGATGCACCCAACGCGCAGGAGCAGGGACGCCCCGGCAAGGGATTGAGCGAAATCCCCGACCCGGAACTGAAATTGATGCGTGGCCGCTACACCGTCAACGGCAATGCCGTGGCCTGGTTCGGCGTGACCATGATTTCCCAATGGCAGGCCGGCAACCAGTCCGCACAGAGCGCGCTGACCCTGGGCATGGATTTCAGCCATGGCGGCAACACGCCCAAAGTGAGCTTCACGCCCAGCGTCACCGTCACCGCGGCCGACGCGCCGCTGCCGGAAACCCCGGGGCGCAGCGTGGATTCGAGCGGCCTGCAGAACGTGGCCGGGCTTACCCAGAGCATCCAAGTGGCCGGTGACAACAACGTGGCCAGCAACGCCACCCAGTTGAACGTGCGCGAAGGCACCGCACCCACCACCACCGAACAGAGCGCCCCGCAGGCCAGCGCGCAGCAGGGCGGCGTGAGCGCCGTGGCCCAGCAGGACGGCAACGGCGCCAGCGTGCAGCTGCAGATCCAGGGCGTGGGCCAGGTGCAGCAATGGATCCGCAACGGCAGCGTCGGCCAGAGCATCGCCGTGGCCAGTGACGGGCAGTCGGCCAGCAACCGCATGCAGATCGACTTGGTGCGGCAGACCCTGGCCAACAGCGCGTCGCTGAACCAGAACGTGGCCCAGGCGATGAACCTGGTACGCGGCGTAGGCATGGGGCCCGGCCAGTAACACCGGCCGGGTGGGGGGAACGACACCAGAACGCAGGGCAAGGAAATGCACACCTCGATATGCACGACACCGCTGGCGCTGGCGGCGCTGGCACTGACCGCGTCAGCTGCGGCAAACGCCCAGGACGCACCGGCCACCCCGGCAGACGAAGCAGACGTAAAAGCGCTCATCCAGCAGCTGGAAACGCTCAAAGCCAATTACGCCCAGGAAGTGCGCCGGCTGCGCGAACTGGACATGCAGGTACAGGCCATGCAGGCCCGCCTGAGCGGCAAGACCGCACCGCTGGCCGGCGCCGCCCCGCCCGAACCGCTGCCCTCGAGCACCCCCGCCGCACCCCCGACCGGCGATGGCTACGCCAGCACCGCCGCCGAAGCGCAGCAGGCCAAAGAAGCCTCGCGCCGCAGCGTCGACGACGTCAAACAACAGACCTCGACCCTGTTCACCCGCCGCTTCACGCTGGAGAACAGCCTCAGCTACGCACGCTACGACCGCAAGCAGCTGACCCTCAACGGCTTCCTCGCCCTCGACGCGATCTTCCTCGGCAACATCGCCATCGAAAACGTCGAGTCCGACACCCTCACCTACAACCTCGCCGCACGCTGGGGCCTCACCCCGCGCCTGGCCCTGAACCTGGACGTGCCCTACCTGGCCCGCAAGACCGTCTTCCAGAAGGGCGGCGCCGGTGGCTCGGCTGCCGCCATCGCCCAGGAAGAAACCACCGGCAACGGCATCGGCGACATCAGCCTCAGTGCCAACTACAAACTGTTCTCCGAAAAAGGCCGCTGGCCCGAAACCGTGTTGACCGTCGGCGCCACCGCCCCCACCGGCCGCGAACCCTACGGCCTGAGCTGGAAAGTGCTCGAGCGCGACGACGACGACTTCATCCGCTTCGCCGTGCCCGAACAGCAACCCACCGGCAACGGCGTCTGGCAGGCCAACGTCGGCCTCTCGGCGGTCAAGACCGCCGACCCGGCCATCCTGTTCGCCAACATCGGCTACATCCACTCGTTCGAAAATAGCTTCGACGACCTCGACGCCAACCCCGATACCGTCAACCCCGGTGACGTCAAACTCGGCGGCTCGTATTACTTCGGCGCCGGCGTCGCGTTCGCCTTCAACGAACGCACCAGCCTGAGCATCTCCTTCAGCGACAAGCTCAGCGCCCGCGCCTCCACCCGCTTCAAGGGCGGGCAGTGGGTCAAGATCGTCGGCAGCGACGCCAACGCGGCCACGCTCAACCTGGGCATCACCTACGCACTCAACCAGAACACCACGATCGTGAGTCTGCTGGGCATTGGCCTGACGCCGGATTCGCCGGACTTCACGTTGGCATTCAAGGTGCCGTACATCCTGTAGCGCGCGTATCGACCAACGGTCGATACCTACCGCGGCCGGCAACGCGGAGGGCCGGCCAATGGCCGGCGTCAGCGAAGTCCCAGCTTTTCCCATGGCCACCGACCCGATGTCGAAGGGTCGGCGGGGGTGGGTTTGCGGGGGTGTGAGCCGCATGGATGCGGCGACCAAGCCCCCATGGATGGGTTTACGGCGTCCCCCGCAAACCCGCCCCCGCCGGCCCAAAGCCCGTACGTTCGCAAACCAAGGCTTTTCGCTCTCAGCGCAACTCAGGCAGAGCGAGTTGATGCTTGCGGCAGAGGCGATACACGGTAACGCGGGAAACCTGCATGGTGCGGGCACACGCAGTGATATTGAACGCGTTATCGCGCAGGGCCTGCAACAAGGTATCGCGCTCGGCCGCCTGGCGCGCATCGTGCAGCAGCCGCTGCGGCATCTCCACCTGCGGTGGCAGCAGCTCCAGATCGGCCACGTTGATCAGCTCGGCCTCGCTCACGATCGCCGCCCGCTGCACCCGGTTCAACAGCTCGCGCACATTGCCCGGCCAGTTGAACCGCAGCAGCGCCTGCGCCGCCTCCGTCGTGAACCCGCGCGCGCGCGTCACGTGCCGGCGGCGGAAACTGGCCAGGAAATGCTCCGCCAGCAGCAGGATGTCGCTGCCACGGTCACGCAGCGCCGGCATCGGCAAGCGCAGCACATTGAGCCGGTAGAACAGATCGCGGCGGAACTGCCCGCGCTCCACCGCCTGCTCCAGATCGATGTGCGTTGCCGCCACCACCCGTACATCCACCGCCAGCGGATGATTGCTGCCCACCCGCTCGATCGTGCCTTCCTGCAGCACCCGCAACAGGTTCGTCTGCGCATCCAGCGGCAGGTCGCCGATCTCGTCAAGGAACACCGTGCCCCCGCTGGCCGTCTCGAACAGGCCCAGCCGACGCGTCGCCGCACCGGTGAACGCCCCGCGCTCATGCCCGAACAGTTCCGACTGCACCAGCGCCGCCGGAATCGCCCCGCAGTTCACCGCCAGGAATGGCCGCGCATGGCGCGGTGACAGCGCATGCAGTGCCTGCGCCGCCAGCTCCTTGCCCGTGCCCGTTTCGCCCGTGACCAGCACCGGCAGTTCCACCGGCGCGAACTTGCGCAACGCCGCCCGTGCCACCTGCAGCACCGCACTGTTCCCGACCAGCGCCTGCGCACCGGCCGGCGAACGCGTCTCGTCACCGTCCGCCAGGTGCTGCAGCCGCTGTACCAGGCTGGAGAGATCAAACGGCGCCGTGAACGTCTCCACACACCCCGCCAGCAGCGACTGCAGCGGCGGCGTCGTGGGGTAGGGTCCGGGCGGCAGGATCGCCAGCACGCGCATGTGCCGGTGCTGCTCCAGCAGCGCCTGCAGGTGCTCCACGTTGCCGGGGGCCGCCCCGCGCAGGTCCAGCAGCCCGACCACCAGGTCGCTGCCGCGCATGCCGATGGCCACGCATGCATCGCTGGCCACCCCGCGCACCTGCCACCCTTCCGCTGCCAATGCGGCGCGCTCGGCCGCGTGTGGTTGCCCAAACCAGATCACACACCGGGCCGGAAATTCAGGGACTGCCGCCATGCGTCACCTTTACTGGAAAGATCCCGGGCGGTGTCTACTGGTCGGCGTGACCCCGGCGAGCCGCCCCACGCCGGAGTCAACAACCCCTGCCGAAGCCGGCCTGGGCTGGTCGCACGCACTTGGAATTGCTCGGACGACAGTAGGGACAACGCCAGTTGCCCCCGTTACCGGCCACCGGAGCCCATAACGAAAAAGGCCGCTGCACGGGGCAGCGGCCTTCAGGCGGCAGGGCGGGCCGGCCGGCTCAGAGCTCGACGCGGCGGGCCTGCATGAACTTGCCGCTCCAGTAGCCCGAGACCAGGCTGTCCACGCGGACGTCCTTGCCGGTGCTGGGGGCGTGCAGGAAGCGGCCCTCGCCCACGTAGATGCCCACGTGGTCGACCCGGCCCCTGCGGCCGAAGAACACCAGGTCACCGGCCGCCAGCGCGTTGCGGTCGTTGATCAGCTCGGCTTCGCCGTCATGGGCCATTTCACGCGAGACGCGCGGCAGGTCGATGCCCAGCGCGGTCTTGAACACGTAGCCGACCAGGCCGCTGCAGTCGAAACCGCTGTCCGGCGAGGTGCCGCCCCAACGGTACGGGGTGCCCAGCAGCGTCATCGCACGGCGCAGCAGCGACTGCACCTTGCCATTGTCGGCGGCCCCGCCGACCACGACGCCATTGGCACCGGAGCTGGCATCGTAGTTGGCCAGCAGGCGGCTCAGGTCGCCGGCGAACATCGCCGAGCGGTCCATGAGCGGAATGGTGTCGTTGGCCGCCAGGTGCGGAAGCAGGGCGGCGAGGGTGGCACTGGCAGCGGCATCGGCCTTGCTGCGGGCCGGCGCTTCAGCCTTGGGCTTGGCGGCGGCGGGGATCTCGGTGGCGGCTGCGGTGGCAACCGGAGCAGCATCGACGGCGGTCGTCGGTGCCGTCTGCGCCCAGGCCGGAAGGCTGGCCAGGCAGAGGGCGAAAGCGATAAGAGCGGGGCGGGCAGTGCGCCGGAAAGTGGCGGTCTGGCCTTGGCACGTCAGGTCGGCTGTCGTCACGCGGCGGTCACTGAATAAAAACGATGGGTGATGATGCCGTGTAAGACGTGTGATTTGGTACAAATTTCGTTAAAGTTTCGTTTATATGAACGTGATGGAGGTCACATTTTTAGACCTTTGCCCTGTTCATTTCAGTGAAGGACACGTTTCGCGCCTGTGTAGTGCTGCTTCCAATAGGTGCCGCCGAGCGAATCCAGCCGGACCGTTCCGCCGGTGCTCGGCGCATGCACGAAGCGCCCTTCGCCCACGTAGATGCCGACGTGGAAGACGTTGCCGCGGTCGCCGAAGAACACCAGATCGCCCGGTGCCAGCCGCTGCGGATCGATCTTCGGTCCCTGCACCGCCGCCAGGTCGCGCGAAGTCCGCGGCAGCTTCAGGTCCAGCATTTCCCGGTACACGTAGGCCACCAGCCCGCTGCAGTCAAAGCCCGACTCGGGGGTGTTGCCGCCGTAGCGGTAGGGCGTGCCGACCAGCCCGATGGCGCGCATCAGCACCGCATTGGCCGCCTGCGGGTCATTGGGCACCACCGTCGGCCAGACCTGGGTGGAGGCGGCCGGCGCACTCGGGCGGGTGGTCTTGCCGCCGCCGCAGGCGGCCAGCAGGGCCAGGGCAAGCACGGCGGCAACCCGGGCAACAGAGCGGTTCAAGCGCGGAACTGGCGTCATGTGCGTGATGTCCGGATAATGCGCGGCCTCAGAAGGCCGTCATGATGGCGGCGTACTTGGCGGGCGACAACCCGTCCCACCCGTCTGCCCTGGCAGCCTCAGCACAAGAGTTCCGCATGAAGATCGAAAAAGACCGCGTCGTCCGCTTCCATTACACCGTCGCCGAGCAGGGCCAGGAGCCGATCGAGAGCTCCAGGGACCGTGACCCGCTGGCGATCCTGATTGGCCACGGCAACATCATCCCGGGCCTGGAAGCCGCCATGCTCGACAAGGAAGCCGGCGCCTCCTTCGAGGTCGATGTGAAGGCCGCCGACGCCTATGGCGAGCGCAAGGAAGGCCTGAGCCAGCGCGTGCCGAAGAAGCACTTCGGTGAAACCCGCCTGGTGAAGGGTCAGCAGGTCGTGCTGCAGACCAACTTCGGCCCGCGCGCCGTGACCGTTGAAAAGGTCGGCATGAGCGTGGTCGACGTGGACCTCAACCACCCGATGGCCGGCAAGGACCTGCACTTCTCGGTCGAGATCGTCGACGTGCGTGAAGCTGCTGCCGCAGAACTCGAGCACGGCCACGTGCACGGCGACGGCGGCCACCAGCACTGAGTGCAGGCCACCGCCTGAGGCAACGGCCCGCTTCGGCGGGCCGTTGCGTATCTGCAGCCCCGAAATGCCGGGCGGCCTGCGTGCTGCGGCGGCATACTGTCCGCCCTGCCAAGCGAGTCGCCCGTGAAGCCTGTTTCCCCCACGCTGCAGCCGGTGGCTGCCGGCGACCGCATCGAAGTCATCGACATCCTGCGCGGAGTGGCGCTGCTGGGCATCCTGTTGATGAACATGGAAGCGCTGAGCGCCCCGCTGGACCTGGCCTTCACCGGCATCGACCCGCACTGGCAGGGGCTGGACTACTGGGTTGATGCCGCCGTCTACGTGCTGGTGCAGGGCAAGTTCTTCACCCTGTTCTCGCTGCTGTTCGGCGCCGGCTTTGCGATCATGGCGCAACGTGCCGAAGCGGCGCGCCGCGACTTCACGACCTTCTACCTGCGCCGCAGCGGCGGGCTGCTGCTGATCGGCCTGTGCCATGCGTTGCTGGTGTGGTCCGGCGACATCCTGGTGATCTACGCGCTGGTGTCGTTGCCGCTGCTGGCCACGCGCGAAGCGCCGCAACGCTGGTTGCCTGCGATGGGCGTGGCCACCTACCTGTGTGCGGCGGCGATGATGCTGCTGCTGGGCGCGATGCTGGGCCTGGTCGGACAGGTCGAAGGCGATGGCGGCGCCCTCGGCTCGGCCATGGCGCAGGGCCAGCAGACCGTCGAACTGCAGCGCCAGGCGTATGGCCATGGCAGCTTCGGCCAGGCGGTTGCGCAGCGGGCCAGCGATCTGGGCACGGCCCTGTCCGGGGCGCTGATCATCGGCCCGGAAGTGCTGGGCATGTTCCTGCTCGGCAGCTGGTTCGCACGCAGTGGCGCGCTGGCCGACCCGGCGCGGTTCGAGCGCCTCTACCGCTGGTTGCGGCGCGGCGCGCTGCCGGTTGGACTGCTGTTGATGCTCATCAGCGCGAGCTGGGTGCCGTACCTGGCGCCCGGCACGTTCACCCCCACCACCGGCGCAGCGTATGCGCTGTCGTCGGTGGCCAGCCTGTTGATGTGCCTGGGCTACCTGGCCTGGATCGTGCGCTGGCGGGACCGCCTGCGCGTGCTGGCGCCGATGGGGCGGATGGCGCTGACCCAATACATCCTGCAGTCACTGGTCTGCACCTGGCTGTTCTACGGCTACGGGCTGGGTGCGTTTGAAACGATGCCGCGTGCCTGGCAGGTTCCGTTCGCGGTGGCGCTGTTCGCATTGCAGGTGCTGCTCAGCCATGCGTGGCTGCGCCATTTCCGGTTCGGGCCGCTGGAGTGGATCTGGCGCGCGATGACCTACGGGCGTTGGCCAGCGTTGCGCCGATGAAACGATTCGGGCCGCGTCGTCACGTTTGAATCGCGACGTGGCATGGCATGCTGGTGCCCATGACAACGCATTACGACTACGATCTGATCGTGCTGGGCGGTGGCTCCGGTGGCCTGGCCGCCGCCTTCCGCGCAGCGCAGCACGGCAAGCGGGTGGCGATGCTGGAACCGGGCGAACTGGGCGGTACCTGCGTCAACGTCGGCTGCGTGCCGAAGAAGGCGATGTGGCTGGCGGCCGACCTTTCCGGGCGGATCGGCCTGGCCGCGTCGATGGGCTTCGATGTGCCGGCACGACCGGCGCTGGACTGGAAGGAACTGGTGGTGCATCGCCAGGCCTACATCGCCAACATCCATGCCAGTTACCTCAAGCGCCTGAACGACAGCAACGTGGTGCGCGTGCCGCGCAAGGGCAGGCTGCTGGATGCGCACACGGTGGAATGCAGCGATGGCATCCGCATCAGCGGGGAACACGTGCTGCTCGCCACTGGTGCCCACCCGCAGCGCCCGGACATTCCCGGCGCCGAACTGGGGTCGGTGTCGGACGACTTCTTCAACCTCTGCGGCGCCCCCGGGCGCGTGGCGATCGTCGGTGGCGGTTACATCGCCGTGGAACTGGCCGGCCTGCTGCAGGCACTGGGCAGCCGCGTGACGTTGCTGGTGCGCGGCGAACGCCTGCTGGAGCGCTTCGACGCCGAGCTGACCGCACAGCTGGCCGAGAACCTGCGCCACCAAGGCGTGCAGCTGCACTTCAATTACCGGCTGCGCGAACTGCGGCGCGAGGGCGATGATCTCATTGCTTACGGCCACGATGGCCCGGCCGAACCGCACTTCGACCAGGTGTTCTTCGCGACCGGTCGGCGTGGCAACAGTGCCGGGTTGGGACTGGAGGCACTGGGCATCTTGGTCGGTGACAAGGGCGAGGTCGAGGTTGACGACTGGCAGACCACGGCGGTGCCCAGCGTGCACGCCGTGGGCGATATCGCGGGCAAGGTGGGCCTGACCCCGGTGGCCATCGCCGCCGCCCGCAAGCTGATGGACCGCCTGTTCGGCGGACAGCCGCAGGCGAAGATGGATTACCAGAACATCGCGAGCGTGGTGTTCTCGCACCCGGCACTGGGCGCGGTGGGCTTGAGCGAAGAAGAGGCACGCGCCCGTCACGGTGACGTCCGCATCTACCGCACCAATTTCCGACCGATGCTGCAGGCGCTGGCCGACGGCACCCAGCGCAGCCTGTTCAAACTGGTCTGCGTGGGCGAAGAGGAGCGGGTGGTAGGCGTACACCTGCTCGGCGAATCGGCCGACGAGATCCTGCAGGGTTTCGCGGTCGCGGTGAAAATGGGCGTCACCAAGGCCCAGCTCGACGACACCGTCGCCATCCATCCGACATCGTCGGAAGAGGTGGTGTTGATGCGCTGAGGCGTATCAACACCCCCTGGGTAGCTGCCGACCGTTGGTCGGTAGACATCCGCTGATGCGACAATGCGTGGGATGTCGCACGCGCTTCCCACCTCTTCCCCACGCCTTGCCACCTCCGGCATCCTGCTCGCCGCCGTCGGCGCGGTAGCCGCCTCCGGCAAGGCCGTGATCGTCAAACTGGCCTATCGCCACGGCGTGGACGCTACCACGCTGCTGGCACTGCGCATGCTGATGGCGTTCCCGTTGTTCGCATTGCTTGCAGTGTGGTCGGCCCGCCGCGCCGCCGCCTTGTCCTGGGCCGACCGGGGCCGGGTGGTATGGCTGGGCTTCACCGGCTACTACCTTTCCAGCCTGCTCGACTTCCAGGGACTGCAGTACATCAGCGTGACCCTTGAACGGCTGATCCTGTACCTCAATCCCACCCTGGTGCTGCTGATCAGCCTGGTGCTGCTGAAAAAGAAGCCCGGGCGCTGGCAGGTGGCCGCGCTGGTACTCAGCTATCTCGGCGTGCTGCTGGCCTTCGGCCACGACCTGCAGCTGGAAGGCGGGCGCATCGTGCTGGGCAGTGCGCTGGTGTTCGCCAGCGCGCTCAGCTACGCGCTGTACCTGTTCGGCAGCGGCCAGGTGGTGGCGCGGATCGGCGCGATCCGGCTCACCGCCTATGCCAGCTGCGTGGCCTGCGTGCTGTGCGCGCTGCACTTCGCGGTCCTGCACCCGCTGCCGGTGCTGTTCCAGCAGCCGGTACCGGTGTACTGGCTGTCGCAGGTCAACGCGACGGTCTGCACGGTGCTGCCGGTGCTGGCGATCATGCTGGCGGTGAAGCGGATCGGCTCGTCGCTGGCTGCGCAGGTGGGTATGCTCGGGCCGGTATCCACCATCGTGATGAGTCTATGGCTGCTCGACGAACCCATGGGCCCCTGGCAGATCCTGGGGACGGCGCTGGTGCTGGTCGGCGTGCTGCTGGTCAGCCGCGTGCGCGCGTGAAAAAATCCGCGTCGCCAGCCGACGACGCGGTGGACGCTGCCGCGCAGGCGCGCGAGCGCATCCTGGCGGTGATCCGTGCCATTCCGCGCGGGCAGGTGATGGGCTATGGCCAGGTGGCCGCCAAGGCCGGGCTGCCGGGCCGGGCACGGTTGACTGCACGGGTGCTGGGCATGAACGACGATCCGGACCTGCCCTGGCACCGGGTGCTGCGCTCGGACGGGCGCATCGCGATGCCGGAAGGCTCGCGTGGCTGGCGCGAGCAGAACCAGCGGCTGCGCGCCGAAGGGGTGGTGATGGAGCGCGGGCGGGTCAAGCACATGCCGCGTGGCAGCGGCGATGACCTGGACGCGGCGGTGTGGGGACCGGGCTAGCCCGTTATGATGGGCGCGGTTCCAAAGGATGCCCCCATGTTCCCGCGACTGCCCACCGTCACCAAGGCACTGTTGATCGCCAACATCGTGCTGTTCCTGCTGCAGCAGCCGTTCCTGCTCGGCAACGGCACGTTCGAGCCGTTCATGCTGCAACCGCTGCGCGGTGGCTTCGACCCGTTCTCGCCGGGTGGCAATTTCCAGCCGTGGCAGCTGCTGACCTATGGATTCCTGCACGGCAGCTTCGGGCACCTGTTCTTCAACATGCTGGCGCTCTTCATGTTCGGTGCGCCGCTGGAGCAGACCTGGGGCGAGAAGCGCTTCCTGACCTACTACCTGGTGTGCGTGGCCGGTGCCGGCCTGTGCCAGCTGGCCGTGGGCGCGATGATCGCCGACCCGGCCACCGTGCTGGGCGCATCCGGCGGCGTGTTCGGCCTGTTGCTGGCCTACGGCATGCTGTTCCCCAACCAGCGCGTGATGCTGCTGTTCCCGCCCATTCCGATGAAGGCGCGCACCTTCGTCATCGTGTTCGGCGTGATGGAACTGGTGCTCGGCGCCACCGGTTGGCAACCGGGCGTGGCCCACTTCGCCCACCTGGGCGGCATGTTGTTCGGCTGGCTGCTGATCCGCTACTGGCGGGGGCAGCCGCCATTCAACCGGCGCCCGCCGGGTGGCCCGAAGCGGCCCAACCACCTGCGCAGCGTGAAGTAACTGCGCGACGTTCGCGCCGCCGCCAGCCTGTATCGGCAGGTGTTGGGCAGTGCCTACGATGCGCTGCCTGCGCAGGTGCAGGCGCTGCACGACACTTCGGGGGAGCATCGCTGGAGCGGTACGGCGCAGGTGCGTCGTGGCACCGGGTTGGTGTCACGCCTGGTGGCGGCGGTGATCGGTTTTCCGAAAGCGGGCGCCGATGTACCGGTCACCGTGACCTTCATGCCGGAGCAGGGCATCGAGCGCTGGACGCGTGACTTTGGCGGTCGCCGGTTCACCTCGTGGCAACGGCGCGGGGCAGGGCGCAACGATGCGCTGCTGGTCGAGTGCTTCGGGGTGATCGAGGTCGCGTTGGCGCTGGTGGTGGAAGGCGAACGGTTGCTGCTGGTGCCGCGGCGGTGGTCCTGCCTGGGCGTGCCGCTGCCGAAGGCGCTGCTGCCCAGGGGCACCACGTTCGAAACCGAAGTGGACGGCCGGTTCGTGTTCAATGTGGAGATCGCCGCACCCGGGGTGGGGTTGATCGTGAATTACCGGGGCTGGCTGCAGCCCGACGCGTAGGGCCACGCCCTGCGTGGCTTTGCGGTGCGTGGCGAAGTGCAGCCACGCAGGGCGCGGCTCTACGTGCATGAAAAAGGGCGCCCCTGGGGGCGCCCTCATTCAATCCATCAACGTTTCGCTCAGCGCCAGATCCTGATCTGGTCGCTGTCCACGCGCTGCATCGGCTGTCCCGGCTTGCAGCTGAAGGTGGCACCGAAGGCGGGAAGGTTGGACAGCGGCACGTTGGTGCGCCACTTGCCCGGGGCCAGCGTGTCCGCGGTCAGCCGCTGCGCGGCTTCGCCCGGCGAGAGCTGCTGCGGCCACAGGCTGGCCCAGGCGCGGAAGAAGCCCTGCTGCGCGGCCGGCTTGGCGGCAGGTTCGGCCGACTGGTAGGCCGCCCATGCCAGTTCCACGCCGGCCAGATCGGCCAGGTTCTCTTCGCGGGTCAGTTCGCCATTGACCTTGGCCCCCTTCACGCCGGGGAAGTCCAGGCTGCTGTACTGCGCAGCCACGCGGTTGCCCAGCAGGTTCCAGGCGGTCTTGTCGGCCGGGGTCCACCAGCTGCGCAGTTCGCCCTTGGAATCGACCAGGGCACCCTTGGCATCGATCGCACGGTTCAGTTCGTGGGCAACCAGCGCGCCGAAGCTGCCGTACTTGTCGGCGTTGTCGGCCTTGGCATTGAACACCGGGCCCTGCAGCACGGCGGCGGTGACGATCAGGCGGTTCTGCGCGATGTCGTAGGCCAATGCCGGCTGCTGCGGCAACACATCCCAGCGGCGGTCGGCGTTGCCTTTGCCGATGCGCTTCATTTCTTCGCGATGGCGCCAGGTGGAGGCGATCAGCATGTTGCCGCCGAAGCTGCCACGGCCCATCGGCTGCACGCTGTAATCGAGGTCGCGCAGCGGCGTGCCGATCTCGATCTTCAAGGCGGCCAGCTTGGCCTGCGCTTCGGTCTTGGCTTCCGGGCTCAGCCAGCTGCTGGCCTTCACCGCCTCGATCTGGGTTTCGCGGATCTTGTCGACGATCACCGCTGCCTGGCGGCGGTCATCGGCGGCGAGGTAACGTGCGGCATATTCACGGCCGACCATCGGGCCGGCGGCCACGTTCATCGCATCCAGCACCTGCTCCCAGCGGGCCGGGGCGATGGTTTCGCCACGGATCACGCGGCCGCGGAATTCAAACTCCGCATCGCGGTAGGCCTTGGACAGGTAGGGGGCCATGGCATCGCCCACGCGCCAGCGCAGATAAGCCTTCCACTGGTCCGGCTTGATCCGGGTGACCATGCCGTCGAGCGCCTTGAACAGCTCCGGGTCGGACAGCGAGACCAGGTCGTCGTTGACGCCCTGCGCCTTCAGGAACGCATCCAGCTGCAGGTTGCGGAAGCGGCTGTTGAGTTCCTTGGTGGAAATCGGCGCGTAGTTGTTGAACGGATTGTTGATGCCGGCCAGCGACTGCGCTTTGCGTGCCAGCTCGGTTTCCAGCGCGATCACCGCCTGCGATTCGGCCTCCAGCTTGTCGGCCGGGGTGCCGGTCAGGGCCAGGATCTGCTTCACGTACGCACGGTAACGGCCCATCAGCGCCACGGTATCGGCGTCGGTGCGGGTGTAGAAGGCCGGGTCGGGCAGGCCCATGCCGCCCTGCATGAAGTAGCCGATGTGGCGATCCAGCGCCTTCAGGTCCACGTCCGGGGCGAAGTTGAAGGCCACCGGGATGCCGACCTGGTGCAGCGCGGCAATCGAGGCCGGCACGTCCTTGGCCTTCTTGATGGCGTTGATGCGGGTCAGCAGCGGCGCGATCGGGGCCGAGCCGTCGGCTTCCACGGCTGCTTCATCCAGGCCGCTGGCCCAGAAGTCGCCCAGCAGCTTCTGCACGTTGCCCTGCGGCGCTTTCATCGCGCCGTCCAGCAGCTCGCGCTGCTGCACGCGGGTACGCTCGGCGAGCTGGCCAATGGCGGTGGTGGCACCGGTCTGCGGCACCGGGTTGGCCTTCAGCCAGCCGGCATTGGTGACGTCATGGAAGTCGCTGCACTGCGCGCTCACGGCGGGCGCACGGCTGGCGGCCTTCTTCTTCGGGGCGGCGGAGGCGTCGGTGACGACCAGGGTGGCCAGGCCCAGGCCTAGGGCGATGGCAAGCGGACGAAGGTTGGGCATGCGAAACAAATCCAGGAGGATTGAAGACCGCGGAACTATAGCAAGCCCGCATGAAAACGCGGCATTCACCGACGCCCACGGTAACCCCGGCCGCTGGCCAGCAACCGGGCAAACAAAAAGGCCCGGGAAAATCCCGGGCCTTTCTGCATCACGCCACCGCGTGAACGATTACCAGATCACCACCTGCTTGTCGCCGGCGCGCACCATCGGCGTACCCGGCTTGCACTCGAACGCGGCCGCGAAGGTCGGCAGGTTCGACGGCGCGCCCATGGCACGGAACGCGGCCGGGGCGTGCGGGTCGGTGGCCAGGCGGACCTTGGCGTTTTCCGGGGTGTACTTGGTGCGCCACACGGTGGCCCAGTTGAAGAAGAAGCGCTGGTCGCGGCTGAAGCCGTCCACCTTCGGGTCTTCCTTGCCGGCGCTGGCCTTCTGCAGGGCGTCGTAGGCGGTGGCCAGTCCGCCCAGGTCGGCGATGTTCTCGCCCAGGGTCAGCTTGCCGTTGACCGCCTGGTCGCCGACCTTGTAGCCGTCGAACTGGTTCACCAGCTTGCCGGTCAGCCCGCTGAAGTTCTTGGTGTCCGCATCGGTCCACCAGTTCTCGAAGTTGCCGGTCGGCCCGAAGCGGCTGCCCTGGTCGTCGTAGCCGTGGGTCATTTCGTGGCCGATCACCGCACCGATGCCGCCGTAGTTCAGCGCGTCGTCGGCCTTCGGGTCGAAGAACGGCGGCTGCAGGATGGCGGCCGGGAACACGATCTCGTTCTGCAGCGGGTTGTAGTAGGCGTTGACCGTCTGCGGGGTCATGCCCCACTCGGTCTTGTCCACCGGCTTGCCGATCTTGCCCAGCGCGAACTTGTAGTTGAATTCGTTGGCCGCGCGCACGTTGCCGAAGTAGCTGTCACGGCCGGTGCTCAGGCCGCTCCAGTCGCGCCACTTGTCCGGGTAGCCGATCTTCGGGGTGAAGGTTTCCCACTTGGCGATCGCCTTGGCCTTGGTCTCATCGCTCATCCAGGTCAGGCCCTGGATGCGCTCCTTGAGCGCGGCGGCCAGGTTCTTGACCAGCTCTTCCATCTTGGCCTTCGACTCGGGCGAGAAGGCGACCTTGACGTACAGCTGGCCGAAGGCTTCACCGGCATCGTTTTCGATGGTGCCCAGCACGCGCTTCCAGCGCGGCTTCATTTCCTTCTGCCCGTTGAGGGTCTTGCCGTAGAACTCGTAGTTCTCCTGGGCGAAGGCGTCAGCCAGGAACGGCGACGCCGAATCCACGGTGTGGAAGCGCAGGTACGAACGCCACACCGACGGGTCGGTGTCGCCCAGCGCCTTGCTGACTTCCTGGTGGAAGCTGGGGATGGCCAGCGAGAACTTCTCAGGCGCGGCAATGCCCTGCGCTTCGAAGAACCGGCTCCAGCTGAAGTTCGGGGTCAGCTTGTCGGCGTCGGCCACGGTGACCGGGTTGTAGTACAGCGAGACATCGCGCGAGAGCTGCTCGCTGGACTTGGAGGCCTTGGCCAGGCGGGTTTCGAACTTGACCACGTCCGCGGCCTGCTTGGCGGCGTCGGCAGCGGCAACGCCGGACAGTTCCAGCACCTTGGCCACGTGCGCCTGGTAGGCCTTGAGCTTGTCGGCGTTCTTGGCGTCGGTGTAGTACGTGGTGTCCGGCAGACCCAGGCCGCCCTGGCTGGCGTAGGCCATGTTCATGCTGGAGTTCTTGAAATCCGCTTCCGGACCGAACCCGAACAGCACGTTTTCGCCCTTGGCGGCGGTGGTGCGCAGGTAGTTGGCGATGGCGTCCTTGTCCTGCAGGCCGTCGATGGCGGCCAGGTCGGCCTTGATCGGCTCGATGCCCTGCGCGTTGATCTTGGCTTCGTCCATGCCGGTGGCCCAGAAGTCGCCGACGATCTTTTCGATGCCGGTCGGGTTCTTCACCGCTGCGACCTGTTCGGCCAACTGGTGCTGCACGGCGACCGAGCGCTCGTCCAGGATGGTGAAGGCGCCCCAGCTGGTGCGGTCGCCCGGGATTTCATTGGCGGCCAGCCACTTGCTGTTCACGTAATCGCCGAACGCGGTGCAGGCGTCCAGGCTCTTGTCCAGGTCGGACGGGTGGAAGGCGTTGTAGGCCGGCAGCTTGGCTTCGTCGAGCTTGAACTCGGTGGCGGCCGGGGCGGCGGCGGTCGGGGTGGCGGTGGAGGCCGCGCTGTCCGTAGCCGGGGTTTCGTTCTTGCCGCAGCCGACCAGCGCGGCCGAAACGGCCAGGGTCAGCAGGACAATCTTGGGAGTACGAGAGATCACTAGTATGGCCTCCGGGCCGAAGAATCTTTCAGGAAGGCCCCCTGATGGGGGCCGTGGGCCAGACGATACGCCGCTGGCCCGGCCTGCAAGGGTGTCGAAGGTCATGTATACAGCCAGCATGGACACTTCAACGACGCGTGCTTGGGATGCAGTCATCATCGGCGGCGGGCACAACGGCCTGGTCTGCGCGGCCTACCTGGCCCGGGCCGGGCAGCGGGTGCTGGTGCTGGAACGGCGGCCGGTAGTGGGCGGGGCGGCGGTCACCGAGGAGTTCCATCCCGGTTTCCGCAATTCGGTGGCTTCCTATACGGTGTCGCTGCTGCAGCCGCGCATCATCCAGGCGTTGGCGCTGGCCGAGCACGGGCTGCGGGTGGTGCCGCGGCGGATCAACAACTTCCTGCCGCTGGACGGGGATTACCTGTTGGCCGGTGCCGGGCTGACCCGTTCGGAGGTGGCGCGCTTTTCCGCACGTGATGCGGAGCGCCTGCCGGCCTTCGAGCAGCGCCTGGAGGCATTCGCCGATGTGCTGCGCGATCTTGCGCTGCAGGCGCCGCCCAACGTGGGGGAAGGCCATTGGCTGACCCAGCTGCCGGCGCTGTGGCAGGCCGGCCAGCTCGGCAGGCGGCTGCATGGGCTGGCGCCGGCGTTGCGCCAGGAACTGCTGGACCTGTTCACCATCTCGGCCTCGGAATACCTGGACCGCTGGTTCGAAAGCGAGCCGATCAAGGCGCTGTTCGGGTTCGACGGCATCGTGGGCAACTACGCCAGCCCGGAGGCGCCCGGCTCGGCCTACGTGCTGCTGCACCACGCCTTTGGCGAGAGCAACGGAGTGAAGGGCGCCTGGGGCCACGCCATCGGCGGCATGGGCGCCATCACCCAGGCGATGGCGCGCTCGGCCATCGCCGCCGGGGCGAACATCCGTACCGACAGCGGCGTGCGCAGGGTCGTCGTCGAGCAGGGGCGCGCGGTAGGGGTGGAAACGCTGCAGGGCGATGTCATCCGCGCCCGCAGGGTGGTGGCCAACGTCAATCCCAAGCTGTTGTACGAACAGCTGCTGGCGCCTGGGGAGGTGCCACTGACCACGCGCGAGCGCATGGCCAACTGGCGCTGCGGTTCAGGCACGTTCCGCATGAACGTCGCGCTGTCCGGCCTGCCCTCGTTCTCCGTGCTGCCCGGGGCAGGGGACCACCTCACGGCCGGCATCATCATGGCGCCCACGCTGGCTTACATGGACCGCGCCTACCGCGATGCGCGCCAGCACGGCTGGTCACGCGAACCGATCGTGGAAATGCTGATCCCGAGTACGCTGGACGATTCGCTGGCGCCGCCCGGCCAGCACGTGGCCAGCCTGTTCTGCCAGCACGTGGCCCCGGTGCTTTCCGGCGGGCGCAGCTGGGATGACCACCGCGACGAAGTGGCCGACCTGATGATCGCAACGGTCGAGAAGCACGCGCCGGGATTCAGCGCATTGGTGCTGGGCCGGCAGGCGCTCAGTCCGCTGGATCTTGAGCGCACCTTCGGGCTGATCGGCGGCGACATCTTCCATGGCGCGCTCAGCCTCAACCAGCTGTTCAGCGCCCGGCCGATGCTGGGACAGGCCGACTACCGCGGTGCCCTGCCGGGCCTGTACCTGTGCGGTTCGGGGACGCATCCGGGTGGCGGCGTCACCGGCGCGCCGGGACACAACGCGGCACAGGCCATTCTTCGCGAATAAAAAGAGGCCACCCGAAGGTGGCCGATAATCATCGGGAGCACCCGACCGTGGGTCGGGTGCCCCTCAGCGGCGATTACAACCCGCCGCCACCACACCCCTTGCCCAGGTAATCATCGATCAGCCGCAGCTGGTCGCCCATGATCGCGCGCGTCCAGGCCGGGCCATGCGCGTAATCGGCGATTTCGTGGTACTCCACCGGCTGGCCGGAACTCTTCGCCTTGGCCACGAACCATTCGGACTGTTCGATCGGCACGGTGCGGTCGCGGTCGCCGTGGTAGACCATCAGCGGGATCTTCATCTCGCCGGCCTTGTCCAGCGGGTTCAGACCGTCCACCGTCTTGGCCTGGGCCTGGCGGAAGAACGGGTTGGTGTAGAACCGCGACCAGATCTTCTTGATGTCCGACACGCCGGCACCGGCAATGGCGCACTTGTACAGCCCGTTGGGCCGCACCGATGCGGCGAATGCCGAATAGCCGCCGTAGGAGAAGCCGAACATGGCGATGTGGCCGGGCTGGGCGATCTTCTGGTCGATCATCCACTTGGCGCCATCATCCTTGTCGTCCTGCATCTTCTGGCCCCACTCGGCATCGCCGGCCATCCACAGCTTGCGGCTCCAGTCGGCCGAACCGCGGAACTGCGGGCGCAGCACCGCCATGCAGCGCGATGCCATCAGCGGCACCCACATGGAACCGTCGAAGTCCATGCCATCGCGCGCCCACGGACCGCCGTGCGGGTGCACAACGGCCTTCCACGGACCGGCACCGCACAGATCGGTGTTCGGGGTGGTCAGGAAGGCGGGAATGTCCAGCCCGTCGCGCGCCTTGTAATAGACCAGCTTGGTCGTGCCCAGCGCGGCCGGGTCGATCTGCGGGTAGGACTTGGCCAGCTCGGTCAGCTGCCCGTTGTTGAACAGGTAGTAGGTGGGCGGGTCGGACGGGCCGGACACCACCACCAGGAACGTCTTGAGGTTGGCACTGTAGTCCAGCAGGCGGATCGACCTGCCGCCATCGAGCTGGGTGGTGGCGCGCTGGCCGGTGCTGGGATCGACCAGGGTGACCTCGCTTGCCTGGATGCCCAGGGCCTGGCGCAGGCCCTGTTCCAGCGCCTTGAAGGTCGGATCGGTCCACTGGATCTCGTTCTCGCGCGGGCCGCTGTAGCCGACGCCGAGCAGTGCGCCGAACGGCACGCCGTCCACGTTCTTGTAGCGGTTCAGCACCACGGTGCCGGCATTGAAGAACTTGTGCTCGAACAGCACTTCCTTCTGCTTGCGCGCGGCGATGTCGTATTCGTAGATGACCGTCTTGTCGCGGCCCACGTTGCTCTGGATGAACGCGATGTTCGGGTCATCGGCAAAGCCGACCACCTGGTTGATGTCGCGATCCTTCACGTGCGAACGGAAGTGTTCTTCCCAGGAACCGGTAGCGGGGTTGCGGAATTCAGTGGCGATATACGCACCGGTGCCATCCACGTCCTGGCGCAGGCGCGCGCGCAGTTCGCTGTTGAGATCGGTGACATAGCCGGCCACGCGCTCTTCGGTTTTCTGGATGCGCTGGGAAGTGAAGCTGCGCAGGTTGACCTTGTACACGTCACCGGAATTGCTGCCCGAACCGTTCACCACCAGGATGTGGTCCGGGTCGTTGGGCAGGGTATCGAGCACGGTGGAGTTGGACAGGGCCTGCTCCAGTTCTTCGTTGCGGCTGGTGGCGCGGGCCGGGCTGATCGGCTCCTTCCACTGCTTGCCTTCGATGTCGGTGATGAAGAACTTGCTGATGAAGGTCTTGTTGACCCGGTCGGTACGCAGGTCGTAAGGCTGCCACAGGGTGACCGCCAGCAGGCCGTTCTTGATGAAGCTCACGCTCTGGAACTTCATGCGGCCGGCACCGATGACGGTGGGCGCCTTGTCCAGGGCGTTGGTTTCCCAGACCACGATGACGCGCTCTTCGCCGTTGGCGCGCAGGCCGGCGATGTGCTTGCCATCGGGCGAGAGCGACAGGCTGGAAATGGCCGGGAAGGCGGCCATCTGCTCGATGGTCGGTGCCACCGGCTTGGCGTGCAGGAGCGAGGAAGCACTGGCCAGGGCGGCCAGCAGAAGAATCCGTTTCATTGATGACCTCTGTTCGTGGAGCGGGCCGACCACCGGTTTACCAGGGCCGGAAACGAGACCGCCGCCCCGAAGGGCGGCGGCTCGCGAAGCGGGATCAGAACGAGTAGGTGACGTTTGCGAAGTACTGGCGGCCCCAGTAGTCGAAGCCGCTGTACAGCAACGCATTGCCGACGGTGCTGTACACACCCTGGGAAATGGTCGGCGGTTCCTTGTCCGCCAGGTTGCGCACGCCGACGGTGGCCGACCACTTGTCCGCTTCGTACTGCACCGAGAACGACTGCAGGAAGTAGTTCGGGGTGTAGATCTTGTACGGCGAGGTGTCCGGCTCGAACAGACCCGGATTGCGCTCCTCGTAGTACGCGTAGCTGTCCATCTTGTCGATCCAGTCCAGGCCGTAGCGGACCTGCCATTCCTTCCACTTGTAGGCCATGTCGAAGGTGGCGGTGTTCGCCGGGGTCCCCAGCATGCCCGCGTAGTTCACCAGCGGATCGTCCTGGAAGATCTTGCTGGACTGTTCGATGTAGTGGGTGAACTGGGTGGTGGTGCGGAACTCGCCCGGCCCGATGTCACGGACATAACGCAGGGTCAGGTCCACGCCGCGCACCTTGTCGGTGGAGACGTTGATGAAGCCGTTGGTGACCGTCAGTGCGTTGTTCAGCGGGTTGCGGTCGACCAGGCGGCACAGGCCGTTGCCGGCAAGGAAGTCGGCGGTGGCGCTGCCGTAGCATGCGTTCAGGATGCCGGCGCCGCCTGCGGCCTGCACGCCGTTCTCGACCTTGATGTCGAAGTAGTCGGCGGCGAAGGACAGGTCACCGAAACCGCTGCCGAACTCCGGCTGGATCACCACGCCGAGGGTCTTGGCGGTGGAGGTTTCCGCCTTCAGGCCGGTTTCCGCGCCACCCTGGGTGATCACGGTCACGCCCTGGGTTGCGATGTAGTCGGCCGGCAGGCCTTCTGCGGCGCAGTTCTGGTAACGGATCGACGACGGATCGCGGTCGCTGTACTCGTTGCAGGGATCGGAGGTGCTGCCCAGGAAGCCGGTGGTGCCGCCCAGGAACTGTTCGTACAGCGCCGGAGCGCGGTAGGACGTGCCGTAGGATGCGCGGAACGACAGCCACTTCACCGGGGTCCACAGGCCGCCGATCTTGTAGGTCTCATCCGAACCGTACGACTCGTAGTCGGTGTAGCGGCCGGACAGGTTGAGGGTCAGCTCTTCGGCAGCGGTGACGCCCGACAGCAGCGGGAATTCCAGTTCGCCGTAGACTTCCGTGACCGAGTCGCTACCGCGGGTCGGCGCCGCCGAGGTCAAGTTGAACAGGTCGCCGTCGATGGAGTACTGCGACGGGCTATCGTCGATCTTGGCTTTGCGGTATTCGGCACCGAACGCGCCGCGGACCGTGCCGTGCGGCATGTCGAACAGCGGGCCGTTGACGTTGAAGTTGACCGTGTCTTCCTTGTACATGGTGTTGCCGGTGACCGGCACGAACACCCAGTTCTTCCAGTCCGCCGGCAGGTTGCCGCCGATGGTGTTGGTGTTCAGGGCCGGTGCGGCGATACAGCCGTTCGACGGGTCGACGCAGGAATAGCCGCCGGCACCGTTGGAGACCACGTTCAGGCTCTGCGCCAGGCGGCTGGTCAGGAAGCTCTGGAAGGTGTAGTCGGCGTCATTGTCCGAGTGCATGACATTGAAGTCGTACTTCCAGTCCGCCGTCAGGTTGCCCCGCAGGCCGGCGTTGAAACGGTAGTAGTCGACGTTCTGCTTGTTCTGGTCGTTGCCGAAGCCAATGAACGCACGCACGCCCATGTTGGCGCCGTTGGTCAGGTTGGTCGCCGGGCCGGCCACGCTGTCGCGCAGGTTGGCCGGGATCAGCGGGCTGCCTACCGCATAGTCCAGCGACAGCTGGCGGTAACCGGTCTGGGTCGACTTGCGCTTGTTGCCCAGGAACTCGTAGTACAGCTCGGCGTCGCCCAGCACGCCGGTGTCGAAGCCGCCCTGCAGGAACAGGGTGTGGGTCTTGGCCGGCGAGATCAGCGACTGGTTCAGCATCGCGTCGTCGAAGGTATCGCGGGTATAGGTGTCCACGCCTTCATAGCCGACCAGGCCGGTGGTGACGGCCGCGTTCGGACGCCAGCGGTTGAAGCGCGTACCGGCACCACCCGGGGCGGCAACGCCGGTGCGGGTGTTGGTGCCGATCGTGTTGATGGTCACGCCACCCGCATCGAGGGTGTAGCACTTGGACTTGCCGGTCAGCGGGTCGATGAAGTCGCCGCTGCCCCAGTAGTCGCCCACGTCGATGTCGCGGTACTTGTCGGTGGCGCAACGGGTCCAGTCGCGGTCACGCAGGCTCAGGTCGTTACGGGTGTAGTACTCGTACGAACCGGAGAAGTGCGAGCGCTCGCCGGTGGTGCCGAACATGATCGAGTAACGGCGCTGGTCACCGCCGCCACCGTCGGTGGCGTTGTGCTGCCCTTCAAAGGAGACGCCGTCGACCTTGGTCTTGGTGACGATGTTGATAACACCGGCCACGGCGTCGGAGCCGTAGATCGACGAGGCGCCGTCCTTCAGGATTTCGATGCGGTCCACGATCGCGTTCGGCAGCACGTTCAGATCGGCCGAGCCGACCGCGCCACGCGAACCGGCGGGCGCCACGCGGCGGCCATTGAGCAGGATCAGGGTGCGGGTCGGGCCAAGGCCGCGCAGGCCGAGGGTGTTGGCACCGGGGCCGCCGTCGGTGACGTAGCCGCCGTACGCATTGTTGATCTGCGAGCTGCCGGTGGTCACTGCGGTGCTCTGCAGCACGTCGGTGGTGGAGTTGAAGCCGGCGAGCACCGACTCCTGTCGGGTCACGACCTGCACCGGCGACACCGAGTTGAAGGTATCGCGGCCGATGCGCGAACCGGTCACGGTCACGGTGTCGAAGTTCGTGGTGGCCTTGGCCTTCTCGGCGGCGACCTCTTCGGCCGTCTTGGTCGAAGTGGTGTCCTGCGCGAATGCCGGCGCGGCCGCGAACACCATCGCGGTGGCCAGGGCGAAGCTCAGCGGATTCCGGCTGAGCGACTTGCGATTCATCATGTGTGGATCCCCTTGGAACGATCGATTGCGTCAAACACCGGTGACATGGACCAGCAGGCGTCTCCGTGTGCCCTCGGATCAGGTCTTGGCAATGGCTGCCCCCCTGTTCACCAGCTTCACGAGCTGATGATTCGAGGTTAACACGGGCTTAACGCGCCCTGTCAACTGTTCATCAAGAGGTCATAAAGACAAGATAAGCAAACACCAGCTTTCGTTCTCATTTGGGCTGTAACATGTTGAAAAGTAATAACTTAATAATGGTTTGTGATGAAACCATTCCCTCCTTGCCGTGACGGATGCACGGTTCATTTTTTGGCCGCACCGCACCACGGAATCCGTTCCTGACGTGCCAATGTCGTGAAAGCCGTTTCCGGGACAGCACCCGGGACAGGGCAGGACAGCGGCCTGGCAGCGCAGGGTCGCCCTGTATAGTGGCGGGCTGTCCCGTTCGGCTTTTCCGGAGTTCCCGCAGTGAGTGCCAGCCCGTCTCGACGTCCCCATGCCAGCCAGGTGCAGAAGGGCCTGACCCTTCATCCGCGCGTCCGCAACGTGATCGCGGTCGGGTCAGGCAAGGGCGGGGTGGGCAAATCCACCACGGCGGTGAACCTGGCCGTGGCGCTGGCCCGCCTGGGCGCACGGGTCGGGCTGTTGGATGCCGACATCTACGGCCCCAGCGTGCCGATGATGCTGGGCCTGAGCGGCCGCCCCGAAAGCCCGGACAACAAGTCGATCGAGCCGCTGCGCGCGTTCGGCGTGGAGACCATGTCGATCGGCTACCTGATCGAGGACGAGACGCCGATGATCTGGCGCGGTCCGATGGCGACCTCGGCCATGACCCAGTTCTTCAACGACACCCTCTGGGATGACCTGGACTACCTGCTGATCGACCTGCCGCCGGGTACCGGCGACATCCAGCTGACCCTGACCCAGAAGATTCCGCTGGCCGGCGCGGTCATCGTCACCACCCCGCAGGACATCGCCACGCTGGATGCGAAGAAAGCGCTGAAGATGTTCGAAAAGGTCGAGGTGCCGGTGCTGGGCATCGTCGAGAACATGGCCGTGCACACCTGCAGCAACTGCGGCCACATCGAACACCTGTTCGGCGATGGCGGTGGCGAACGCATGGCTGCGCAGTACGGCGTGCCCCTGCTGGGCTCGCTGCCGCTGGATATCGGCATCCGCGAGCAGGGCGATGCCGGCACCCCGATCACCGCCGCCGCGCCGGAGTCGCCGGCCGCGCAGGCTTACCTGCGCGCCGCCGAGCGGCTGGTGGAGGAAGTGGCCAAGCGCCCGCGCGCCAGCATTCCGATCCTGTCCTCGCTGCTCTGATCGCCTAGAATCGCCCATTCCCGCACCCAGGACTCCCCATGAGCATCAAGAGTGACCGTTGGATCCGCCGCATGTCCGAACAGCACGGCATGATCGAGCCGTTCGAAGCCGGCCAGGTCAAGCAGGCCAACGGCCAGCGCATCGTCAGCTACGGCACTTCCAGCTATGGCTACGACGTGCGCTGCTCGCGCGAGTTCAAGGTGTTCACCAACATCAACTCCACCATCGTCGACCCCAAGCACTTCGACCCGGGCAGCTTCGTGGACATCGTGGGCGACGAGTGCATCATCCCGCCCAACAGCTTCGCGCTGGCGCGCACCGTGGAGTACTTCCGCATTCCGCGCGACACCCTGGTGGTGTGCCTGGGCAAGAGCACCTACGCGCGCTGCGGGATCATCGTCAACGTGACCCCGCTGGAGCCGGAGTGGGAAGGCCACGTGACCCTGGAATTCAGCAACACCACGCCGCTGCCGGCGCGCATCTACGCCAACGAAGGCGTCGCCCAGATGCTGTTCTTCCAGGCCGATAGCGACGACATCTGCGAGACCTCTTACAAGGATCGCGGCGGCAAGTACCAGGGCCAGACCGGCGTGACCCTGCCGCGCACCTGACCGGCAGGGCAAATAAAAAAGCGCGGATCTCTCCGCGCTTTTTTTTGGGGTTATTTCCCGCGTCCGAACAACAACCCGATCCCCACTGCCACCAGGATCACCGGCCACCAGGTAAGGATCAGGCGACCCAGGTTCATGTTGGTCCAGCCCAGGTTGCTGGCCAGCAGGAACAGGCCGACGAGGATCAGGACGATGGCGGCGACAAGGTTGGAGCGCATCAGGGGCAGGGTCCGCTTAGGGCTGGGGCGAATATCCTAGCCGTTCCTTCCACATCGCGACACGCTCCTGCAGCACGGCCGCGTCGAACGGATGGGCCTGGCCATGCCCCCACACCGGCGCCGGCCACGCCGGATCGCCCACATGTCGGCCGACCACGTGGAAGTGCAGCTGCGGCACGATGTTGCCCAGCGTGGCGAAGTTGATCTTCTCCACCCCGTCGGTGCCCTTCAGCGCCCGGCAGCATCGGTTCAATTCCGTACGCAGCTGGTCCTGCTGGTTGCCGTCGAGCTCCAGCCATTCGGTGATGCCGGTCACGCGCGGCACCAGCACCAGCCACGGGAACCGTTCGTCGTTCATCAACCGCACTTGCGACAACGGGCCTTGGTCCACCAGCACACTGTTGGCGGCCAGGCGTGAATCCAGTTCAAAATCGCTCATCCAAGATGCTCCGAGAAGAAGTCCAGGGTGCGTGTCAGCGCCAGCTCGGCGCTGTCTGGATCATACGCATGTCCGACGCTGCGGTTAAAGGCGTGGTCGGCCGGATAGACGAAGGTGGCCATCTTGGGCAGCTTCTCGCGGTGGGCCTGGATGGCCTCGGGCGGAATGCTCTTGTCCTGCGCGCCGAAGTGGAACATGACCGGGGCCTTGGGCGTCTCATCCAGGAACTGCACGTTGCGCGCGCCGTAGTAGCTGACCGACGGCAGGCCCAGTCGCATGGCCGAGAGCAGCGCGATGCTGCCGCCCCAGCAGTAGCCCACGGTGCCGACCTTGCCGGCCGGCGCCAGCCGCGAGGCGGCCGCGCGGACCACTTCCAGCGCCTTCTCCACGCCCAGCGCATTGACGTGTTCCAACCCCTGCTTCACCCCGTCCGGGTCATAGGGCAGGGCATCCGGGTCGGAATCCGCCCCGTCGACCAGGTCGAAGAAGGAGGGGGCAAGCACCGCGTAGCCCTTCGCAGCGAAGCCCTCGGCCACCTCGCGGATGTGCGCGTTGGTGCCGAAGATCTCCTGGATGACCACCAGGCCCCCGCGGGGCTTGCCCTCCGGCGTGGCCTGCCAGGCCCGGACCGGACCGTGATGCGTATCAAGCGTGACCCACTCACCCATTGCCAGACTCCTGTTGGTTCAGGCGTTCATTATCGGCGTGCTGCAGGTTAGCGGGGTGTCGCGGGCATGCACGGATTGGCGGTTGGCGTTGCCCGGGCAGCCGGTGCATTCAGGGCTCGAGCCACAACGCCGGTATACTTGCCGCCGTTTCCGGCCCCAGGTCCCCGCGCCATTCCGGCGTGGGCCCAGGCCCCCAGAGTCCCGCGATCCATGTCCCAGCTGAACCCCAAAGTCGGCTTCGTCAGCCTTGGCTGCCCGAAGGCCCTCGTCGATTCCGAGCGCATCCTCACCCAGCTGCGGGCCGAGGGCTACGACATCGTTCCTTCCTACGATTCGGCCGACGTGGTGGTGGTCAACACCTGCGGCTTCATCGATTCGGCGGTGACCGAGTCGCTGGATGCGATCGGCGAGGCGATGAACGCCAACGGCAAGGTGATCGTCACAGGCTGCCTGGGCAAGCGCCCGGAAGAGATCCGCAAGGCCTACCCGGACGTGCTGGCGGTCTCCGGCCCGCAGGACTACACCAGCGTGATGGAGGCGGTGCACGCCGCGCTGCCGCCCAAGCATGACCCGTTCGTGGACCTGGTCCCGGACTACGGCATCAAGCTGACCCCGCGCCACTACGCCTACCTGAAGATTTCCGAGGGCTGCAACCACCATTGCAGCTTCTGCATCATTCCCTCGATGCGCGGCAAGCTGGTCTCGCGCCCGGTCGATGAGGTGCTGCGTGAAGCCGAGCGGCTGGTGCGTGGCGGCGTGAAGGAACTGCTGGTGGTGTCGCAGGACACCTCGGCCTACGGCGTGGACGTCAAGTACGCCGAGCGCATGTGGCGCGACAAGGCCTACCAGACCCGCATGAAGTCGCTGTGCGAAGGCTTGTCCGAGCTCGATGCGTGGACCCGCATGCACTACGTGTACCCGTACCCGCACGTGGATGACGTGGTCCCGCTGATGGCCGAAAACCGGATCCTGCCGTATCTGGACATCCCGTTCCAGCACGCCAGCCCGCGCATCCTCAAGCTGATGAAGCGCCCGGGTGCGGTCGACAAGACCCTGGAACGCGTGCAGCGCTGGCGCCAGCTGTGCCCGGACATCACCGTGCGCTCGACCTTCATCGTCGGCTTCCCCGGCGAGACCGAAGCCGAGTTTGAAGAACTGCTGTCATTCCTGGATGAGGCACAGCTGGATCGCGTGGGCGCGTTCGCGTATTCGCCGGTCACCGGCGCCACCGCCAACGACCTGCCCGGCGCGGTGCCCGAAGAAGTGAAGCAGGAGCGCCTGGCGCGCTTCATGGCCCGCCAGGCCGACATTTCCGCTGCGCGCCTGGAAGCCAAGATCGGCAGGGTGCAGCAGTGCCTGGTCGATGCGATCGAAGACGGCATCGCGGTGGCCCGTTCCAAGGCCGATGCGCCGGAGATCGACGGCCTGGTGCATATCCAGAACGCCGATGAAGCCAGGCTGCGCGTGGGCCAGTTCGTGGACGTGGAAATCACCGAGAGCGACGACCACGACCTCTACGGCGACGCGTTGATCGACGAGAGTGCGGCAAAGAAACTGCTCGACCTCAAGGTGCTGTGACCGACGCGGCCGCCCCCGGGGCGGTCGGCCGCCGGCGTTTCATCGCGCCGGCGCGCGCCGACGTGGATCGGGCTAGCTTCGCCCATCCGCTGTTCGCCGCGTTCGCGGATTACCAGGGCCTGCTGGTGGCCGCCGACTGGCCAACCATTTCCGCGTTGAACCGGCAGCTCGCTTTATCGGGAAAGCAGCTGGTGGCGCAGGACGACGAACTGCTGGCCGACGGCCTGCACTACGAACAACGCATCGCACGCGGGCGGATCGCCACGCGGCCGTGCAACTGGCATGACCTGTTCAATGCACTGGTGTGGGCGCGCTACCCGGCAGTGAAGATCGCGCTCAATGCGCGCCAATGCCAGGACATCGGGCGCCACCCGCCCGGCCAGCGCACCCGCGCGCAGGCCGCGCTGACCCAGTTCGACGAAACCGGCGTGATCGTGCGGGTGCGCGATGCGTCGTTGCTGCACGCCTGGGATCACCACGACTGGCAGGCGCTGTTCGTCGACGGCGCGGCGCAGTGGCGTAGCGGCGACATCGCCGTGTCTGCCGTGTTCGGCCATGCGTTGATGGAACAGGCGCTGCTGCCTTCGCGATTGCTGGTGGGAAAATGTGTGGTGGTGCAGGGCGATGATGATGCGCTGGTGGTGCAGCAGGTAGCGCAGGCGATCGCGCGTGCCGACGTGCTCAATGACCCGCTGGAGCTGCGTCCGCTCCCGTTGATGGGCATTCCCGGCTGGCATGCCGATCAGGACCACGCGTTCTATCAGCGGATCGAGTATTTCCGGCCAGCCCGAGCGGGCAGGGTGTACCCCTTAACCGTCCGGTAGCGCACTGGAAGCAACCTCAAACGCGCTCTTCGCCGACGTTCATGCCACCATCGAACGCGGCATGTTCCACGGCAGTCGATCGGGATGCGACCCTACCAGCCGTGCATGCACTGGTAGGGTTGGTTCCCAAACAACCGCCCGTAACGGTTCAACGCCCGGTAACGCATTGCAACCAACGTCGTAACCGCCTTCGTATCATCCACCCGGATACTCCACCGCCAGGATCGCAAACCCGGTCCGCCCGCTCGGCAGTTCCA
Source organism: Stenotrophomonas sp. CCNWLW57 (assembly GCF_037203925.1). Classification (NCBI taxonomy): domain Bacteria; kingdom Pseudomonadati; phylum Pseudomonadota; class Gammaproteobacteria; order Lysobacterales; family Lysobacteraceae; genus Stenotrophomonas; species Stenotrophomonas sp. CCNWLW57. The sequence continues at coordinate 476,637 of NZ_JBBCBJ010000002.1, read as the reverse complement.
CCTCGAACTCATCATCCACGCGCTTCTTCAATAACGCACGCGCCAACGGCGAATCGATGCTGATCCACCCGGCACCCGCATCGGTCTCGTCCGGGCCCACGATGCGATACCGGCTGACATCGCCGCTGTCCACGTTCTCCAGCTCCACCCACGCGCCAAAAAACACCGCCTGCGGGTCGGTCGGCACGGTATCCACCACCCGCAGCGACTCCAGCCGTTTGGTCAGGTAACGCACGCGCCGGTCAATCTCGCCCAGCTGCTTCTTGCGGTAGGTGTACTCGGCATTCTCCGAGCGGTCGCCCTCCGCCGCGGCCGCGGCCAATGCTTTGACCACCTCCGGCCGGCGCACGCGCCACAGCTCGTCCAGCTCGCTCTTCAGCCGCTGGTGGCCCTGTGCGGTGATCAGGGCCGTGCTCTTTTCCGCAGGGGGACGCCAACGCGACATCGGTCAGCGCTTGCCCCCGAAAATGCCGCCCAGGATGCCGCGCACGATCTGGTTGCCCAGCTTGGTGCCCATGGTGCGGGTAGTCTGCTTGGCCATCGTTTCGATCATGCCCTGGCGGCGCTTTGTGCCGAAGATCGCATCCTTGATCGACTGCCCGAAGCCGCCTTCCTGCTGCTCATCCTGCTCACGGGTACGCGCCTTGGGCGCGTCGGGCTGTTCCACCACCTTGGCCGCGCGCTGGGCCAGCAGCTCCGCTGCCGATTCGCGGTTCACTGCGGTGTCGTAGCGGCTGCCGACCGGGCTGCCGGCGCGTACCTGCGCACGCTCGGCCTCGGTGATCGCGCCCATCCGGCAGCGCGGCGGGGCGATCCGGGTCTGCTGCACGGGGGAGGGGATGCCTTTGTCCTGCAGCGTGGACACCAGCGCCTCGCCGGTACCCAGCTGGGAAAGGGCCGCCACCACGTCCAGCTTCGGGTTCGGCACGAAGGTTTCGGCGGCGATCTTCACCGCCTTCTGGTCGCGCGGGGTGAACGCCCGCAGCGCGTGCTGCACGCGGTTGCCCAGCTGGCCCAGGATGTTGGCCGGCACGTCGTCGGGGAACTGCGAGCAGAAATACACGCCCACGCCCTTGGAGCGGATCAGCCGCACCACCTGCTCGATGCGCTGCACCAGCGCGGCCGGCGCGTCGTCGAACAGCAGGTGCGCCTCGTCGAAGATGAAGACCAGCTTGGGCTTGTCCAGGTCGCCCACCTCCGGCAGCGTCTCGAACAGCTCCGACAGCAGCCACAGCAGGAAGGTCGAGTACAGGCGCGGCTTGAGCACCAGCTGGTCGGCGGCCAGGATGCCGATCACGCCGCGGCCGTCGTGATTGACCCGCATCAGGTCGGCCAGCTCCAGCGCCGGCTCGCCAAAGAAGGATTCACCGCCGTCCTGCGACAGCCGCAGCAGCGAACGCTGGATCGCCGCCACCGTCTGCGCGCTGACCAGGCCATATTCGGTGGAGATGTCCTTGCGCTCGTCGGCCACCAGGCCGAGCAGGGCGCGCAGGTCGTCCAGGTCGAGCAGCAACAGGCCACGGTCGTCGGCCAGTTTGAACACGATGTCCAGCACCCCCGACTGGGTGTCGTTGAGCTCCAGGATGCGCGCCAGCAGGGTCGGGCCCATTTCGCTCACCGTAGTGCGCACCGGGTGGCCCAGCTTGCCGTACAGGTCCCAGAAGATCGTCGGGCTGCCGGCCGGCGCGTAGTCGGCCACGCCGATGTCCTTCACGCGCTGCAGCAGCGCCTCGGTGCCGGTCCCGGGCACGGCCAGGCCGGAGACATCGCCCTTCACGTCGGCCAGGAACACCGGCACGCCGATGCGCGAAAAGCCTTCGGCCAGGGTCATCAGGGTGACGGTCTTGCCCGTACCCGTTGCCCCGGCCACCAGGCCATGGCGGTTGCCCAGTTTCGGTTGCAGGGTGACGGGGACATCGTCGGTAATGCCTTTGCCGAGGAGGATCGGATCCATGGTCAACTCGCTCTGTGGACGGGCTATGTGAATGGGCAGGATTCTAAACGTCGGCGGGTATCGGCCACCTGACCGGGTTGCCCCGATGCGAGTGGCACGGCTACTCTGCCCTGTCTTTCGCCCACAGTGCCAAAAATGCCCGTTCCTGTCCTGCTTGCCCGCGGTTGGCCGTTGTTGGCGCTCGCTTCCCTGCTGTCGTTCGTGCCCGAGGCCCATGCCCAGCGGGTCTCCGCCCGTGACAAGGTCAAGGTCGAAGCCCTGGAGCAGCGCATGGCCGCGGCCGAAAAGCGCTATGCCGATGCGCTGGTGCTGGTGAACAACGCCGACCCCAAGGGCAAGAACGAGGGCGATGCCGCGCTGGAGGACATGGAAGATGTCATCAGCGCCTGCATTGCGCAGAAGGGCTGCCAGGTCAGCAACCTGCTGGTGACCTACAAGCGCCTGCTGAAGAACAATGCAGACGCGCGCGATGGTGACGACAGCGATGCGATCCCGGTCGATGGCGGCCTGCTGGAGGCTGACCCGGACCATGTGGGCCCGCTGACCGCCGATGTGCCCGAAGCGGCGCGTGCGGCCGCGCTGCTCAACGACAAGCGCCATGCCTTCGACAGCATGGTCGAATACAACCCGGCCGTGCAGGCCGGCATCCGCCGCTGGCTGACCGACATGCGCCCGGCGTTGATGAACTCCTACGAGAATTACCAGAGCCTGCGCGCGGTGATGTGGCCGGAGTGGGAAAAGCGCGGCCTGCCCGAGGCGCTGCTGTTCGGGATCATGGCCAAGGAGTCCAACGGTCGCGTGCACGCCTCCTCCCGCGCCGGCGCCGCCGGGCTGATGCAGTTCATGCCGGCCACCGGCCGCCGCTTCGGGCTGGGTCCGGACGGCACCGGCTTCGACACCCGCTTCGACGCGCGCAGCGCCGCCGAAGCCAGTGCCAATTACCTCAACGAGCGCATGCGCGAGCTCAACAACAACGTGGAGCTGTCGCTGGCCGGCTACAACGGTGGCGAAGGCCGTGCCGGGCGGGTGTATCGCCAGAACGTGGGGCAGAGCTTCTGGGTGGACAGCGTCTACAACCAGTTCCCGGCCGAAACCAAGGACTACGTGCCGATGGTGATCGCCGCCGCGTGGATCTACCTGCACCCGCAGCAGTACGGCGTGGACTTCCCCAAGGTCAGTGCGCAGCCGGCCACCATCCGCCTGGCCAAGTCCACCACCATCTATGAGCTGACCATCTGCCTGGGCAGCACTGGCACCCGCGACGGCTACATGCGCGCGCTGCGCAACCTCAACCCGCGCTATGAAGCCGACGGCTGGATCCCGGCCGGCACGCTGATCAACGCCACCACCCGCATTGCCGGGCTGTACAACCGCTACTGCGTCAGCGGTCCGCGCGCGGACCTGGCGCGCACGCTGATCACCGCCGATCTCAATGCGGCCATCGTCCGTCCGACCGTGGCCAGCTACACCGGCAACGTGGCGGTGGGCAGCGTGGTGCCGGTGGCCGGCCTGCAGGCCAGCACCCCGGTGGCCACCGCCCCGGCTGCGCCGGTGGCAGTACCGGCGCCCAAGCCGAAGGCCAAGCCGGTGCGCAGCCACAAGGTGGGCAAGGGTGAGACCCTGGGCCGGATCGCCGACAAGTTCGATTGCGATGTGCGTGAGCTGGCCAAGGCCAATGGGCTCAAGGCGCCCGCGTATGCGTTGCGCCAAGGCCAGTCGATCAAGCTGCAGGGCTGCGGTAAATAACTTCCGGGGAACACTGATGGATATCACCGCAATCAACGAGATGTTCGCCAACATCCGTGAAAACACCGACTGGGACCTCAACGGAAACCTGGTGTGGGGTTACTTCTTCGTCAACACCACGCCGGAGCCGCTGCACGGGCTGGCCAGGGTGCTGGAAGGGGAGGGCTACACCGTGGTCGAGGTGTTCGAGCCGGAGCTGGAAGAAGGCGAAGCGGAGTACCACGTGCTGCACGTGGAGCGGGTGGAAACCCACAGCGAAGCGTCGCTGGACAAGCGCAACCACGAGCTGCAGGCGCTGGCCGAAGCCAACGGGGTCGAGGATTACGACGGGATGGATGTAGGGCCCGTCGAGTTCGCGCACGATCCGGGTAATGCTTGAAAAAAAACGCCCCGTGGAAACGGGGCGTTTTTCATTGCGCCTGGGGTGTAGAGCCGCGCCCTGCGCGGCTGCCCTCACCGAAGGGTGGCCAACGCCTGGCCCAGCTGCACGGCATGTTCTGCATCGAGGTGCGGGGCGAAATCCGCCACGCCCGGCGGCAGCAGCACGATCACCGTCGAGCCGTAATTGAAGCGCGCCATCTCGGCAAACCGTTCCAGGGTGATGCCCTTGCCGCGGTAATCCTTGCGGGTGATGGAATCGCCATAGGCGGGAATCTCTTCGCCACCCCAGACCGTCTCCACGCCCGACACCAGCAGCGCGCCCACCATCACCTGCACCATCGGGCCGAAGTCGGTATCGAAATGGCAGACCAGCCGCTCGTTGCGGGCGAACAGCCCCGGGACGTTGTTGACTGCCGCCGGGCCCACGCTGAACAGGCGGCCGGGCACGTGCACGGTTTCGCGCAGGGTGCCGGTCCACGGCATGTGCACGCGGTGGTAGTCCTTCGGCGACAGGTAGACGGTGGCGAACAGGCCGTGGTGGAACACCTCGGCGTCGGCTGCATCGCCCAGCAGCTCGGCGGCGGTGAACGACTGGCCCTTGGCCTGGAAGATGCGGCCGTCCTCAATGGCGCCCAGCTGGCTGATCCGGCCGTCGGCCGGCATCACCAGGGTGCGGGCGCCGGCGTCGGGCACGCGGGCGCCGGGCTTCAGGGCGCGGGTGAAGAACTGGTTGAAGGTCGGATAGCTGCGCGGGTCGGGATTGGCCGCCTCGGCCAGGTTCACCCCGAACTTTTCGGTCACCGTGTCGATCAGCCAGCGCGAGATCCGCGGGTTGCTGGAATACGCCAGGCGCCGCGCCATCGACGACAGCAGGCGGTGGGGCAGGACGTAGCTCAGCGTGGTGGTCAGGCTCATGGGGCGGATTTCTCGGTCAACAGGTTCAGGTCGCGGGCAATGGCCTGCGGGTTGAAAGGGGGGCGGATCAGGCCGGCCAGCCTGCCGTCCGGGTCCAACACGGCCAGACTGGCCGAATGTTCCAGGGTGTAGTCCTGCGGATTCTCTTCAAAACCCTTGCCCGGCACCTTCTGGAACACGAAGCCCAGCGCAGTGGCAAAGCGCTCCAGTGAAGGCACGTCGGCGGTGGCCGCCAGGGTGTCCTTGTGGAAGGCATGCACGTATTCGCCCAGGCGTGCCGGGGTGTCGCGCTCGGGGTCCACCGAGACGAACACCAGGCGCGGGCGCAGGCTCTCGGGCAGGGTTTCCCACTGTTTCTGGGCCTGGGCCAGGTCGGCCAGGGTGGTCGGGCAGATGTCGGGGCAGGACAGGAAGCCCAGGAACACGAGGGTCCAGTGGCCCTTGAGCTCGCCGGGAATCAGCCGGGTGCCGTCGGACTGGCCCAGGTTGAAGTCCGGCAGCGGGCGCGGCTGCGGGTAGAAGGTGATCGACTCGGTGGCCGGGCGGTTGCCGGCCGGTTTGGGCGCGAACACCTTCTGGGCGACGACCAGGCCCAGCCCGGCGGCCAGCGCGATGAGCAGGATGATGCCGACATTGCGATTGAACATGAAAGGCCCGTACCCGAAGGGGCCTCCATGATAGGGGATGGGGGGCGGCGGTTTCCGTTTCCGCTGCAACGGATGCCGTGCTGCGCCGCAGCGCCTATAATCTGGGGCCACTTTGTCTGTTGCCCTGCCATGACCGCCGAAACGGCCGCCGAACTCCATACGATCATCGACCTGATCCGCTACGGCACCAGCCGTTTCAACGCCGCCGGGCTGACCTTCGGGCACAGCTACGACAACGCTCTGGACGAAGCCACCCAGCTGGTCCTGCACGCGCTGCACCTGCCGCACGACCTGGGCCCGGCCTATGGCGCCGCCCGCGTGCTCGCATCGGAGAAGGCCGACGTGCTGGCGCTGTTCGAGCGCCGCATCAGCGAGCGCCTGCCGGCCGCCTACCTGACCGGTGAAGCCTGGTTCGCCGGCCTGAGCTTCAAGAGCGACCGCCGTGCCCTGGTGCCGCGCTCGCCGATCGCCGAGCTGATCGAAACCGGCTTCGAGCCGTGGCTGGCCGGCCGCGACGTACACCGCGCGCTGGACCTGTGCACCGGTTCGGGCTGCATCGCCATCGCCATGGGTCACTACTACCCGAACTGGGAAGTGGACGGCGTGGACCTCAGCGATGAAGCCCTGTCGCTGGCTGAAGAGAACAAGGAACGCCTGCAGGCGCACAACGTCACCCTGCTCAAGTCGGACCTGTTCAACGGCCTCACCGGCCGCCACTACGACCTGATCGTGACCAACCCGCCGTACGTCACCAACGACGAAACCGACGCGCTGCCGAAGGAATACTCGTACGAGCCCGAAATGGGCCTGCGTGCCGGCGACGACGGCCTGGACCTGGTACTGAAGATCCTGCGCGACGCCCCGCTGCACCTGAGCGAAGACGGCCTGCTGATCTGCGAAGTGGGCGAATCCGAACAGCACCTGGTCAAGCTGCTGCCGGAAGTCGATTTTGCGTGGGTTGAATTCAAGGTCGGCCAGATGGGCATCTTCGCGGTCGAGTGCCGCGAGCTGATCGCCCACAGCGCCCGCATCACCGAACTGGCAGCGCAGCGGCCGTGAGTTCCAATACCTTCGGCAAGCTGCTTTCGGTCACCACCTTCGGCGAATCGCACGGTCCGGCGATCGGCTGCGTGATCGACGGCTGCCCGCCGGGGCTGGAGATCAGTGCCGACGAATTCACCCACGACCTGCAGCGCCGCGCCACCGGCAAGAGCCGGCACACCTCGGCGCGGCGCGAGGCCGATGAGGTCGAAATCCTCTCGGGCGTGTACGAGGGCCGCACCACCGGTACGCCCATTGCGCTGCTGATCCGCAACACCGACCAGCGCAGCAAGGATTACAGCAACATCGCCCAGCAGTTCCGCCCGGGCCATGCCGACTACAGCTACTGGCAGAAGTACGGCATCCGCGACCCGCGCGGTGGCGGCCGCTCGTCCGCGCGCGAGACCACCATGCGCGTGGCCGCCGGCGTGATTGCGAAGAAGTGGCTGCTGCAGCGCTTCGGGGTAACCGTGCGCGGTTACCTGTCGCAGCTGGGCGAGATCACCCCGACCGGCCATGACTGGTCGGCGGTGGAAGACAACCCGTTCTTCTGGCCGGTGGCCGAACAGGTCCCCGCGCTGGAAAGCTACATGGACGCGCTGCGCAAGTCCGGCGATTCGGTCGGCGCGCGGGTCAACGTGGTGGCCGATGGCGTGCCGCCGGGCTGGGGCGAGCCGATCTACGGCAAGCTCGATGGCGAACTCGCCTCGGCGCTGATGAGCATCAACGCGGTCAAGGGCGTGGAGATCGGCGATGGTTTTGCCAGCGCCGCGCAGAAGGGCACCGAACACCGTGACCTGATCACCCCCGAAGGCTTCGCCAGCAACCATGCCGGCGGCATCCTCGGCGGCATTTCCACCGGCCAGCAGGTCACCGCCTCGATCGTGCTCAAGCCCACCTCCAGCCTGCGCCTGCCCGGCGCCACGGTGGATGCCAGCGGTGCGGCCGTCGATGTGATCACCACCGGCCGCCATGATCCGTGCGTCGGCATCCGCGCCACGCCCATCGCCGAGGCGATGGTGGCGCTGGTGCTGATGGACCAGGCGCTGCGCCACCGCGCCCAGTGCGGTGACGTGGGCGAGATCGCGCCACGCATTCCCGGCTCCATCGATGGCTGAGACGCGCCCCCGGGTCTGGGTCAGCCAACCGCTGTTCGATGACGTCATCGAACAGCTCGGGCAGCATGTCGAGCTCGCGATGACCCACGAGGTCACCCGCTACACGCCCGCGATGCTGGCCGACCAGCTGGCCCAGGTCGATGGCGCGCTGATCACCCTCAACGAACGCATCGGCCCGGCCGAGATCGCCAACGCGCCGCAGCTGCGCGCGATCGCCAACGTCGGCGTGGGGTACAACAACCTGGATGTAAGCGCGCTCAGCGCGGCCGGCATCCTGGCCAGCAACACCCCGGATGTGCTGACCGAAACCACCGCCGACCTCGGGTTCGCGCTGCTGATGGCCACCGCGCGGCGCATCACCGAATCCGAACGCTGGCTGCGCGACGGCCAGTGGGGCCAGTGGTCGTTCCAGACCATGCTCGGGGCCGATATCCATGGCAGCACACTGGGCATCCTGGGCATGGGCCGGATCGGGCAGGGCATTGCCCGCCGCGGCGCGCTCGGTTTCGGCATGCGCGTGCTGTACCACAACCGCTCGCGCCTGCCCGAAGCCACCGAAGCCGAGGTAGGCGCGCAGTATGTCGAGCTGGACACGCTGCTGGCGCAGGCCGACCACCTCGTGCTGGTGCTGCCGTACAGCCCGTCCTCGCACCACATCATCGACGCCGCCGCACTGGCGAAGATGAAGCCCAGCGCCACCCTGGTGAACATCGCCCGTGGCGGCATCGTCGACGAACTGGCCTTGGCCGATGCGCTGGCCCATGGCCGGCTGGCCGCCGCCGGGCTGGACGTGTTCGAAGGCGAACCGACAGTGCGCCCCGAATTGCTGGCCCTGCACAACATCGTGCTTACCCCGCATATCGGCAGCGCCAGCCAGGCCACGCGCCGGGCGATGGTGCAGCTGGCCGTGGAAAACCTGCTGGCCGCGCTCGGCCTCGGCGCGAACGCCGGTAACCCGCCCAGCGCGATCAACGCCGACGCCGTGGCCGCCGTGAAAACCGGCGCCGCCACCGTGGGCGGCAAAAAAACCGACGACGCCAAACGATAGGGAACCGCGCGGCCATCACGTGAGGTTCCCCGAGCCCAATCCGCAACGCGTGTCCCCTTCTTCACCACGGTAGGTACCGACCGTTGGTCGGTACATCATCAAAGAGAATTCCATGAGCAATCAAGACCGTCGCTTCCACGTCGCAGTCGTCGGTGCCACCGGCGCCGTCGGCGAAACCATGCTGGCCATCCTGGCCGAACGCAACTTCCCGATCGCCACCCTGAGCCTGCTCGCTTCCTCGCGTTCGGCCGGTGGCGACATCGAATTCGACGGGAAGAAGATCAAGGTCCAGGACCTGGCCACGTTCGACCCGAACGGCGTGGATATCGCGCTGTTCTCCGCAGGTGGCAGCGTCTCCAAGGAGTTCGGCCCCAAGTTCGCCGCCGCCGGTGCGGTGGTGATCGACAACTCCTCGGCCTTCCGTTACGACGATGACGTGCCGCTGGTGGTGTCCGAAGTGAACCCCGAGGCGCTGAAGAACCGCCCGCGCGGCATCATCGCCAACCCGAACTGCTCGACCATGCAGATGCTGGTCGCGCTGGCCCCGCTGCACCGCCAGTACGGTATCCAGCGCATCAACGTGGCCACCTACCAGTCGGTCTCCGGCGGTGGTCGCTCGGCGCTGGAAGAACTGGGCAAGCAGACCGGCCAGCTGCTCAGCTTCCAGGAGATCGACCCGCAGCGCTTCCCGGTGCAGATCGCCTTCAACCTGATCCCGCACATCGACGACTTCCAGGACAACGGCTTCACCAAGGAAGAGATGAAGCTGGTCTGGGAAACCCGCAAGATCCTCGGCGATGACAGCATCCTGGTGAACCCCACCGCGGTGCGCGTGCCGGTGTTCTACGGCCACTCCGAAGCGGTCACCATCGAAACCCGCGACAAGGTGACGCCGGATGCAGCACGCGAGCTGCTGTCGCGTTCGCCCGGCGTGGAAGTGGTCGACAAGCACGAAGCCGGCGGTTACCCGACCCCGGTCACCCACGCGTCGGGCACCGATGCGGTGTATGTCGGCCGCATCCGTGAAGACCTGTCGCACCCGCGCGGCCTGAACCTGTGGATCGTGTCGGACAACATCCGCAAGGGCGCCGCGCTCAATGCGGTGCAGCTGGCCGAGCTGGTGGCAGCCGAAGGCTGAGATGGAGGTGCCACGCAGGGCGTGGCACCTGCCACGTCCTTCGTGGCTGTATTGGTCGGGAATCGCTATATTGCCCGCATGAAGAACCGGGTTCCGGGCGCATCGCGCCCGCTCAAGTATGTCTCGACCCTGCTGCTGGCCCTGGCCAGCAGCTCCGCCATGGCCCTCGGGCTCGGCGACATCCGGGTGCTGTCCAAGCCCGGGCAACCCCTGCTGGCGGAGATCCCGGTCATTTCGGCCGATCCGGCCGAACTCGAGAACCTGCGCGTTGCGCTGGCCTCGCCGGTGACCTTTGCGCGCGTCGGGCTGGAACGCCCGACCGGGCTGGTGAGCGAGCTGCAGTTCGAACTGACCCGCGATGCCAACGGCCGTGCCGTGGTGCGGGTGAGCTCGCAGGCGCCGGTGACCACGCCGTCGCTCAACTTCCTGATTGAAGCCGACTGGGGGCAGGGCCGCCTGGTCCGCGAGTACTCGGCGCTGGTCGACGCGCCGGACAGTGCGTTGGCCGTGGCCGAACCGGAGATCGTCGCGCCGGCCGGTGCGATGTCCAACGCCATCGTGCGCGAGCCCGAACCTGCACCAGTGCAGCCGCCGGTAGCGCAGGCCGAGCCCACGCCGTCGCGCACCGCGCCGGTTCCCGCACGGGCCGCCGCCCCATCGCGCTCCGCTCCGTCCGCGGCGCCAGCGGCCACCGCCGCCGACGGCAGCATCACCGTGCAGCGCGGCCAGACCCTGTCGCAGATCGCCGGCAGCGTGGCCCGCGAGCAGGGCATCAGCCGCGACCAGGCAATGATTGCGCTGTTGCGTGCCAATCCGGAGGCCTTCATCCGTGGCAACGTGAACCTGCTCAAGCAGGGCGCGGTGCTGCGCAGCGCGGGGACCGACGCTCCGGTCGATGCCGCCCAGGCGGCCGCCATGGTGCGCGAGCACGCGGCGCAATGGCGCCAGTCGCGCTCGGCCATTCCGCAGCCGGTCGCCAGTGGCGTTGCCGCCGCGCCGGCCGCCACGGCGGCGCCTGCACCTGCGGCCACCGCAGCCGCCGCAGGTGGACGCCTGGAGATCGCCCCCGCGGTCGCCGCTACCGATGACAACGCAGGTACAACCACCGGCACCGCTGCCGGCAGCGAGGGTGACATGCTGGGCAACGAACAACTGCGGCAGGCCAAGGAAGACGTGGCAACCCGCGATGCCGAGATCCAGGAGCTGCGCAACCGCGTGGCCGAACTGGAGAAGCTCAAGCAGCAGCAGGCCTCGCTGATTGCCATGAAAGACACGGACCTCGCCGCCGCCCAGCAGCGACTGGGCGAAGCCCCGGCCACGCGCGAGGCGGGCAGTGGCGGCTGGGCCTGGCTGGGGCTGGCGGTGCTGCTGTTGATCGTGGCCGGTTGGGCCGTGGCCCGTCGGCGCAAGCCGTCCCCGCTGCCGCCGCTGCGCCGCGAGGGACTGGATGCAGCCAGCCTGGCCGCAGCTGTTCCTGCCGCCGATTACGTGGACGAACTGGCGGCCCAGCAGGACGTGGCCGCTGACGAGCCCGACCTGCGCGATGCGCCGGATTACGTGCTGGCCGAGCCGGATGGGCTCGACGCGGGGCGACGCGAGCCGGTGTTCACCCTGGAGCCGCAGCCGGGCCGCCCGGTGCAGGACGTCGAGGAGACGGTTGCCCCCCCGGTGGTGGTGCCGGCCGCACCGGTTGCCGCCGAAGACGTCGTTCCGCCGCATGCGCTCGAAGCGGCGGCGCAGCCGTCCTATCGTGGCGTGTTTGAATTCCCCGAGGACGCTGCTGCTGCGGCCGAAGCACCCGTGCCGGTCCACCACGACCCGGCCCCGCTCGGTGCACCCGGTCGCGACCGCCTTGAACTGGCCATCGCCTACCTCGACCTGGGCGATGCCGAAACCGCCCGCATCCTGCTGATGGAGGTTGCCCAGGCGGGCGACCCGCACAGCCAGCAGCAGGCGCACGAGCTGCTGTCGCGGCTCGGATGAGCCGCGTCGGCCGCCCTCCCGCATTTGAAGTGAAGTCCTGAACATGCGTTACGCATTGGGCGTGGAATACGACGGCAGCGAGTTCAAGGGCTGGCAGCAGCTCGGTGAGAGCGGCTGCCCCAGCGTGCAGGCCAGCCTGCAGGACGCCCTTTCATCGGTGGCCGCTGCGCCGATCCAGGTGGTCTGTGCCGGGCGCACCGATGCCGGCGTGCACGGCGAATGCCAGGTGGTGCACTTCGAGACCGATGTGGCGCGTGATCCGCGCGGCTGGACCCTGGGCACCACCACCCGGCTGCCACGCTCGATCGCGGTGCGCTGGTGCGTGCCGGTGGCCGATGACTTCCACGCGCGCTTCTCCGCCCGCGCCCGGCGTTACCGCTACCGGCTGCTCAACCGGCAGATCCGCCCGGCACTGCACCGGCAGACCCTGAGCTGGGAGCGCCGGCCGCTCGATGCCGCGCTGATGCACCAGGCCGGGCAGGCCCTGCTCGGCGAGAACGACTTCAGCGCCTTCCGCAGCGCCCAGTGCGAGGCGCTGCACGCCCGCCGCGAGCTGCAGGCGATCAGCGTGACCCGCCAGGGCGAGATCGTGGAGGTCTGCGTTCAGGCCAATGCATTCCTTCATCACATGGTGCGCAATATCGTCGGCTCATTGATCCTGATTGGCTGTGGGGAAAAGCCGGTGTCGTGGATGGCCGAGCTGCTGGCCGGCCAGGACCGCACCGTGGCCGGCCCGACCGCACCGCCGCAGGGCCTTGTATTCGTTGGCCCGTTGTACCCCGACAACTGGCACCTGCCCGCCGAGGTCACCCTATGAGCCGCTCCTTCTACCGCACCCGCATCAAGTTCTGCGGCATGACCCGCGCCGGCGATGTGCGCCTGGCCGGCGAACTGGGCGTGGATGCGGTGGGTTTCATCTTCGCCCGGGAAAGCAAGCGCCGCGTGGCCCCGGCCGAAGCCCGCGCCATGCGCCAGGCGATCGCGCCGATGGTGGACGTAGTCGCGCTGTTCCGCGACAACAGCAAGGAAGAAGTGCGTGAGGTGCTGCGCACCGTGCGGCCGACCCTGCTGCAGTTCCACGGCGACGAAGACGAATCGTTCTGCCGCAGCTTCAACATGCCGTACCTGAAGGCGGTGGCGATGGGCGGCCGTGAAGAGGTCAATGCCCGCCAGCTGCAGCTGCGCTACCCCAGCGCGGCCGGCTTCCTGTTCGACAGCCACGCCCCGGGCGGCGGTGGCGGCACCGGCGTGGCCTTCGACTGGACCCGCCTGCCGACCGGCCTGCACCGCCCGTTCCTGCTGGCCGGCGGCATCACCCCGGACAACGTGTTCGACGCCATCGTGGCCACCCTGCCGTGGGGCGTGGACGTCTCCAGCGGTATTGAAAGCGAGCCGGGCATCAAGGACGGCTACAAGATGCGCAAGTTCGTCGAAGAAGTCCGCCGCGCGGACTGTCACGAAGCCGATTAGGCCCAAGGGCCAATCCGCGACGGCTCCCGACCGTTGGCCGGGAGCCCTTCTGCGTCGGAAACGCCTATGTGCGTATCCGCCGATTTCACGTAGCATCGACAGGACAGGACGCGGCCAGCCCGGCGCGTAGTCGCGGGAGGCCGGAGTGTCTCCTGCAGGACGCCGCGGGGGCGGCACCGATGCAGGGAAGTAGTGGAATGGCGGAATTTCTCACTGTCGCGCTTACGTTTCCCACGCTGCCTTACAGCATCGTGCTGGCGTTCGCCATGGTCTATTGGCTGTTGGCCGCCTGTGGGGTGGTGGACGACGGTATCGGCGGCGACGGCGTGGACCTTGAGCTGGGCGATGACGGCCTGCACGGGCTTTCCGGCATGTTCGCCCGGCTTGGCCTCGGCGGCGCCCCGGTCATGCTGGTGATCGCGCTGCTGGCCTTCTTCGGCTGGACCGCCACCTATTTCGTCCACCTTTTCCTGCTGCAGCCGCTGCCGGCGCCGATGCGCTGGCTGGCCGGCAGCGCCACTGCGGTGTTGGCGCTGGTGCCGGCGGTACCGGTCACTGCCTGGCTGCTGCGCCCGATCCGTCGCCTGCTCCTGCGGCTGCGCCCGGTGCCGCAGCGGTCGCTGCTCGGCCGGGTCGGGGTGGTCGCCTCGCCGCAGGTAACCGCCGAGGCCGGCCATGCCACCGTCGACGACGGCGGTGCCGGACTCATCCTGCAGGTGCGCGTGCGCGACGGCGTGCCGCTGCCGCGCGGCGAACGCATCGTCCTGCTCGACTACCTGCCCGAGACCAACCACTACCTGGTGGCCCGTGAACACGGGCACCCCGCGCTTTCGTTCCAAGACAGCCTGATTCCGGGCGATAAGGAGATCCACCGATGAGTTTTGCGACCATGGCCCCCTTCCTGATCGGGGTGGGCGCCCTGCTGGTGCTGATGCTTGGCCTGGCCGGCCTGTTCAAGGCGTTCTACCGCAAGGTGGACCAGGGCGTGGCCCTGATCGTCAACGACATGAGCGCCCAGCCCAAGGTGCATTTCACCGGCGCCCTGATCATTCCCGTGCTGTACCGCGCCGAGCTGATGCGGATCAGCCTGATCACCCTGCAGATCGACCGCCGTGGCAAGGAAGGCCTGATCTGCCGCGACAACATGCGCGCCGACATCGCGGTGGCGTTCTACCTGCGGGTCAATGAAACCCAGGCCGATGTGCTGCGCGTGGCCAAGGCCATTGGCGCCGACCGCGCCTCGGACAAGCATGCGGTCGATGAACTGTTCAATGCCAAGTTCTCCGAAGCGTTGAAGACGGTGGGCAAGAAGTTCGAGTTCACCGAACTGTTCGAGAAGCGCCAGGAGTTCCGCGACGAGATCATCGCGGTGATCGGCAACGACCTCAACGGCTACGCGCTGGAAGACGTCGCCATCGATTACCTGGAGCAGACCCCCAAGCTGCTGCTGGACCAGAACAACATCCTGGATGCGCAGGGCATCCGCAAGATCACCGAGCTCACCGCCGCGCAGAACGTGGTGACCAACGAGCTGGAACAGAACGAAAAGCTCGCCATCACCAAGAAAAACGTGGAAGCACGTGAAGCGCTGCTGGCGCTGGAACGCCAGCAGGCCGAGGCCGAAGCCCGCCAGAAGCGCGAGATTGAAACCATCCAGGCCCGCGAGCAGGCGGAAACCGCGAAGGTGCAGGAAGAGCAGCGCCAGTTGTCCGAGCAGGCCCGCATCGAAGCGCAGGAAGTCATCGAAATCCGCGAGCAGAACCGCATGCGCGAGGTCGAGGTGGCCGAACAGAACCGCCAGCGCGCCGTCGCCATCGAAGCCGAACGGGTCGAACGTGCGCGCCAGCTGGAACAGGTCACCACCCAGCGCGAAGTGCAGCTGCAGGGCGTGGAGCGGGACAAGGTGGTCGAGTCCGGCAAGATGGACGTGGCCAACATTACCCGTGAGCGCATCGCCATCGACAAGACCGTGGCGCAGGAAGAAGAGCGCATCAAGGAAGTGCGTGAAGTCTCCGAGGCCGATCGCCAGAAGCAGGTGCTGATCCTGGAGGCCGAAGCCAAGGCGCAGGAACTGATGGTGCGCCAGGTCAAGGAAGCCCAGGCAGCCGAGACCTCGGCCAAGCACCGCGCGGTGGAGATCACCACGCTGGCCCAGGCCGAACACGAAGCCGCAGGCAAGCAGGCCGAAGCCAAGCGCCTGCTGGCCGACGGTACCCGCGCCGAACAGGCCGCACCGGGCCTGGCCGAAGCGCAGGTGCGTGAAGCGTCCGCGCTGGCCATCGAAAAGGTCGGTATCGCCGAGGCCCGCGTGATCGAGGCCAAGGCCGAAGCGAGCCTCAAGCAGGGCACCAACGACGCCCGCGTGCTGGCCGAGACCCTGCAGGCGCAGGCCCAGGGCGAGGAGCAGATGGGTCGTGCCCGCGCCAGCGCCACCGAATCGGTGGGGGGCGCCGAAGCGGGCGTGGTGCAGAAGAAGCTGCTGGCGGAGGCCGAAGGCCTGGTGCGCAAGTTCGAGGCCATCGCGTCGCTGAGCGATACCGCGCGCGGCCACGAAGAGTTCCGCATGATGCTCGACAACAGCCTCAAGCAGGCCCTGGCCTCGATCGAAGCGGGCAAGGAAGTCTCGCGCGAGAACGCCGGCGTCATCGCCAGCGCGCTGCGCAATGCCGACATCGACCTGGTAGGGGGCGACGGTGGCATGTTCGAGAACCTGATCAAGGCGGTGTCGCTGGGCAAGTCGATCGAAGGGCTGGCCGGCAAGAGCCCGATCGTGCAGGACCTCATGCAGCGCTACCTGGGGGTCGCGCCGCGCGAGGACAGCCCGCGCAAGATCGAAGACCAGCACCTGGCCGAGGTCGAAACCGTGTCGGCCACCGTGGTCGACGCCCGCTGAGCCCCCGATGGCGCGCCGCGCGCGCGCCGTCGACGCCCTCTCACTGGCCGGCCTGTCCGGCCGGTTGTCCGTGAGCCGGAAGGAAGCCGATGTCTGATACCGCCCAACGTCCCGAGCCGTCGCCGCCGGAAGCCACCACCACCGTCGACCAGGCCGTTGCCCAAGGGGGTGCCTATGAAGTGCTGCGCCGCCGGTTGGGTGACCAGGGCGGCCGCCTGCGCGGCCTGGCCGATGCGCTCAACCAGCAGCGCCTGGCCGAATTCGGCGACAGCCGCCTGGAGGTCACCGGCCGCTTCCGCATCCGCAGCGAGAACAACTGCGTGGGCCGCGACATCGTGCAGGTCGGCCCCGACCTGCTGCTGTTCGGTTACAACGTTTTCCTGGGGCTGAAGACCCAGACCCGCGTGGAAGACGTGTTCGGGCTGTACCGGCTGGTACAGGCGGGCGAGGGCTACGACGTGGTGCCGGTGGAAGCCAAGGGCAGCTTCCTGGCGCAGGCCGCCTTCGTGCACGACTTCGGCGAACTGTATGCGTATTACAAGCACGCGCGCCTGCTGCAGCTGATCAAGGTCGGCGACAAGCTTCTGGCGTCCTTCCAGATCGGCGAGCGCAGCACCGACGTGCGCGTGTTCCGCTGGGCGGTCGCCCGCGATGGCGCGCTGACCTATCTGGACGCCCGCGGCGAACGCGATATCGCGTTGCCGCCACCGTTTGATTTCGAATGGACCCGGGCCACCCGCGACATGGCGGTCAGTGGCCGCCATTCGCACCTGAACATCCTCGATACCCTGTTCGTCGAGACCACCGGTGGCGACCTCACCATCAAGGTGGAGAACAACACCGAAAGCGGGCAGGGCATCTACAGCGAACCGGTCGACGACAGCACCCAGTCACTGGATGACGCGCAGTTCGATTTCGTCCGGGTTGGTTCGCTGGTGCTGCTGAAGGTATTGCCGTACCGCGAAACCACCTGGCGCGGGCTGATCTACAACACACTCACCGGCACCATCACGCGCAACGATGCGATCGTGCAGGCCTGCGTGCAGCTGCCCGAAGACCACGGCATCATCTTCCCTGGCGGCTACTACCTGCAGAGCGGCGAGCACAAGGCGTTCGACGCGGCCATGCAGGGCATGCAGTTCAAGCGCGCCATCCGCTCGCCGAACGGCGAAGATGTGCTGTACATCTTCTATGAGCGTGAAGGCGGGCGCTCGGCGCTGTTCGTGTACAACACCATCCAGCGCGTGCTGCAGACGCCGGTGTTCGGCCACGGCTACGCCTTCCTGCACGATGGACGGATGGTGCTGTTCCATGCCGAAGGCACCGAGCCCACCCGCATCCACCCGATGCAGGTGTGGCAGACCCCCTTCAGCAGCGACGAGTTCGCCGCGAGCCGGCCACCCGGCAACACCTTCATGGGCCGGATCGGCAATGCCGAACTGGTGCGCGGCATTTCCAACCTGTTCGACCTGGCCCGCACCATCGAAGGCCAGGATGTGTCGGTGCAGCGCTACCAGCGCCTGGTGCAGGACACCCGGCGGCTGTTCGACGCCCACCACTGGCTGGACGACGCGCAGTGCGACGGGGCCGCGGGCCTGCTGCGCGAGATCAGCGCCACCGGTGAGTCGGTGCTGGACGAGTACGAAAAGGTACAGTCGATCCGGCAGCAGTCGGCGCAGGCCATGGCCCAGGCGCAGGCCGGCCAGAAGGCCCTGCTGGCCCGCCTGCAGCCGGAAAACTGGACCGAAGTGCAGGCCTTCGTGGAGGCGCTGAACGCGATCTCCACCCAGCGTGGCCACCTGTTGACCATCCGCGATTACCGTTACATCGACACCGATGTGATCGATGCGATGACCGCCGCCCTGCAGGAGGCCCACGATCGTATCGGTACGGCCACCGGCCAGTTCCTGGGCGGCGAGCAGGCACTGGCGCCGCTGGGCGCGCGCCTGCAGGTGCTGGACGAAGCGGCCCAACAGGCCGAGAGCGCCCGCGTGCTGGACGAGCAGCTGGCTGGCATGCGTGCGATGGCGGCCGACCTGGACATGCTGTCGACGCTGATGGCCGGGTTGAAGGTGGATGACGCCAGCGCACGCACCCGCGTGGTGGAATCCATCTCCGCGGTGTACGCCCGGCTCAACCAGAGCCGGGTGCGCGCCGAACAGCGTCGGCGCACGCTGGGGTCGGCCGAGGCGGTGGCGCAGTTCGCCGCGCAGTTCGCGCTGTTCTCCCAGGCCATCACCAGCGCGCTGGCCATGGCCACCGACCCGGAGCGGGCCGATGAGCAGATGTCGCGCCTGCTGGTGCAGCTGGAAGAACTGGAAAGCCAGTTCGGCGAGCACGAGCAGTTCCTGGGCGACATCCTGGCCAAGCGCGAAGAACTGATCGAAGCCTTCGAAACGCACAAGCAGGCGCTGCAGGACGAGCGCCAGCGCAAGGCACGTTCGGTGCTGGACGCCGCCACCCGCATCCTCGATGGCCTGGCCAAGCGCACCGAGCGCTTTGCCAGTGCCGACGAGCTCAACGCCTTCTTCGCCGGCGACGCGCTGGTGCTCAAGCTGCGCGAGTTGGCCGGGCGCCTGCGCGAGCTGCGCGACAGCGTCAAGGCCGACGATGTCGAAGCGCGCCTGAAGGGCGTGCGCGACCAGGCCGTGCGCGCGCTGCGCGACCGTACCGAGTTGTTCGAGGAGGGGGGCAATGTGGTCCGGCTGGGGCCGCGCCACCGCTTCAGCGTCAACACCCAGGCGCTGGACCTGACCCTGCTGCCGCGCGGGGATGAGTTGGCCATCCACCTGACCGGCACCGACTTCCTGGAGACACTGCACGACCCGGAGCTGGCCGGCCTGAAGGCATACTGGCAGGTCGGGCTGGATTCCGAATCGGCGCAGCTGTATCGGGGCGAGTACCTGGCCGGCAGCCTGCTGCAGGCGGCGATGGAAGGCCGCGACGGCCTTGAGTTGGCCACCCTGCAGCGCAGTGCCGCCGAGCCCGACGCGCTGGAACGGATCGTGCGCGACTTCGCCGCCCCGCGTTACCGCGAAGGGTACGAGCGCGGCATCCATGACCACGACGCCGGCCTGATCCTGCACGCACTGCTGCCGCTGCAGCAGGCTGCCGGAACCCTGCGGTACGCGCCAAGCGCCCGCGCGTTGGCAATGCTGTTCTGGTCCGCGCAGCAACGCCGCGATGATGTCATGCAGTGGGCTGCACGACAGGCCGGTGCCGATGCGATCGCGCGCCTGTTCGGGTCACGCGAAGGCCAGGTGGCGCTGCTGGCCGACATCGACGCTGCGCTGTGCGGATTCGTCGAAGAGCGCAAGCTGCCGTTCGACCGGGTTCAGGTACAGGCCGCGGCAGCGTATCTCGCCGCGGAACTGGGCGCCGGCGAGCCGGTGTTCAGTACCAGCCGTTATGCGCAGGCGCTGCTGGATGCACTGGGCCAGCAGCTGCAGGCCGCCGGCCAGCGCGAGGCCTTCGACCGTGCCCTGCAGCGCGAACAGGATGGCCTGGCGGCGCGCTGGGCACTGGCCGGGCAGTGGCTGCGCGCGTTGTGCCAGCTGCCTGCGTTCACCGACCACCTCGCCTATGCCGATGAAGCGGCGGCGCTGCTGCTGGTTGCGCGCACGTTGCGTACCCGGCCCAGCGACGTGGCGCTGCTGGTACAGGTTGACGGCCTGCTGGGCGAGCATGCGCGCGTGCAGAAGGGGCGCCTGCTGTTGTCGCTCGACGACTTCCTGGCCCGCCTGCGCGACCACCTGCAGGTGTTCGTGCCGGCGTTCCATGCCTACCAGGGCGTGCGCCAGCGCATCATCGGCCGCGAGCGCGATGCCCTGCGCCTGTCTGAATTCAAGGCACGGCCGCTGTCGTCGTTCGTGCGCAACAAGCTGATCAACGATGTGTACCTGGGCGTGATCGGCGACAACCTCGCCAAGCAGATGGGCACCGTCGGCGAGAACAAGCGCAGCGACCTGATGGGCCTGCTGATGATGATCTCGCCGCCCGGCTACGGTAAAACCACTCTGATGGAGTACGTGGCGCATCGGCTGGGGCTGGTCTTCATGAAGATCAATGGCCCCGCGCTCGGCCATGAGGTGCGTTCGCTGGATCCGGCCCAGGCGCCGGATGCCACGTCGCGGCAGGAACTGGAAAAGCTCAACCTGGCGCTGGAGATGGGCAACAACACCATGTTGTATGTCGACGACATCCAGCACACCCATCCGGAGTTCCTGCAGAAGTTCATTTCCCTGTGCGACGGCACCCGCCGCATCGAAGGCGTGTGGCGCGGGCGCACCCGCACCTACGACATGCGCGGCAAGAAGTTCTGCGTGGTGATGGCCGGCAACCCGTACACAGAGTCCGGCGAAGTGTTCAAGATCCCGGACATGCTGGCCAACCGCGCCGATATCTACAACCTGGGCGATGTGCTGGGCGGCATGGAAGATGCTTTCACCCTGAGCTACATCGAGAACAGCCTGACCTCCAACCCGGTGCTGGCCCCGTTGGCCACCCGCGACATGGCCGATCTGTACCTGCTTGCCGAGCGTGCTGCAGGCAAGGAGGTCTCGACCAACGCGCTCAGCCACGCCTACAGCGGTGCGGAGATCAACGAGATCGTCGCCACCCTGCAGCGCATGCTGCGCGTGCGCGACGTGGTGTACCGGGTCAACCAGCAGTACATCGCCAGTGCCGCGCAGGACGACCGCTACCGTACCGAACCGCCGTTCCGCCTGCAGGGCAGCTACCGCAACATGAACAAGCTGGCCGAGAAGATCTCGCCGGTGATGAACGACGCCGAGCTGCAGCAGCTTGTCTCCGACCACTACCTGGGCGAGGCCCAGCTGCTTACCACCGGTGCGGAAGAGAACCTGCTCAAGCTGGCTGAGCTGCGCGGGATGCAGGGCGACGAAGAACAGCAGCGCTGGGCCCAGATCAAGCGCGATTTTCTGCGCAACAAGGCCATGGGCGCCGGCGACGCCGATGTCGGCGGCCGGGTGGTGGCACAGCTGGCCGATATCGCCAGTGCGCTGCAGCCCAGCGCTGCCCCGGCGGCGGTGGTGGAGGAAGAACCCGCACCGTGGCCTGCGCTGCTGGCCGCGCTGGACCGGCTGGCCCAGGCCCACGCCGCCAGCGTGGCCCCTGCGGCCGCGCCCGCCGAGGCGCCCCTTGCCGAACCCTTGTCGAAAGGGCTGCAGCAGGGCCTTGCGCCATTGCTGCAGCTGCTGGGCCAGTCCAATGCGCAGCAGGTCCGCACCGGAGAGACGCTGGCGTTGTTGGCCAGCTGGGTGCGCCAGCAGGCCGAGCGCGAGCCGGCACCCGCCGCACGTCCGCGCGTACGCCGCGCCAGCACGCCCGAAGAGCGCGCGCTGGATGAGGCGCTGATGCGCCATTTCTACGGCGAATCGGCACGGCCACCGCGTGACGCGGCCGCTGCGGACGACGCGCACGCATGAGTGCAGACTGGCCCCTTCCGACAGCACCGCCTCCCGATGCCGCCGATCTGGCGCATTGGGGAGAAGCGGTGGTGGCCGCAGTGGGACAGCGGGATGCAGCGACCCCGGCAGCCGCACGGGCAGCACACCCATTGCTTGACCTGTTGGGGCAACTGGCACTGGTGCTGCAAGCGACCGCGCCCGGTGGCGTGCGCCGGCAGACCGGCTGGTGGGGTCGTTTGCTTGGCCGCGACGTTGAAGGCGAGCTGGACGCGCGCGACTGGCAGTCGCGCCTTGGCGTCTTGTTGGCCCAGACTGACGTGGCGGCGCAGGCGCTGCGGAAACAGAGCAGCAGATATCCCGCCGCGCAGGCCACCGCGCTCGATGCGGCACGGGCCATCCAGCGGTGGGCGGATGCCGGTGCCGCACAGCTGTCCACGCTGCCGGCACAGCTGCAACCGGTACTGGCCCAGCGTGTGGACCACCTGCGCCGGCTGGCCGCCGTGCAGCAGCTCGAAGCTGGGCAGTGGCAGCTCTTGTTCGAACAGGACAGTGCCCTGCTGGCGCGCAGCCAGCGCATCACCGAAACGTTGTTGCCGGCCTGGCGGCAGGCGGTACTGGCGCGCCGCGCCGGTGACCAGCAGCAGCGCAACCAGCAGGCCGCGCAGCTGCAGGCACAGATCACCGCCGAGCTGGCCTCGGCGCAGGCTAGACTCGACTGACCCCCAGACCCGATTGACCCCCTTCAAGGAGATCACGCCATGACCCAGGATCCGCAGGACAACACCGCGCTTGCCGTGGCACCGGCCGCCGTCGACGACGCCACCCTGCAGGCCCTCGGGTTGGTAGCTGACGACCTGCCGCGCATCGCGGAAATCGGCCGCAGCCTGGAGGACATCCGTCCGGGCAACCTGCAGGTGTTCGGGCGCGAAGCGGCGGCCAAGACCGCGGCGTTCTCCAGCCAGCTGCTTGACCAGGTGCGCAACCGCGACCTGGACGCCAGTGGTGACAAGCTGGGCGAAGTGGTGCGCATCGCGCGCACGCTCAACCTGGATGGCCTCACCCAGCGTTCGAAGGTGCCGGTGATCGGGGGGCTGATCGACAAGCTGCGCGCCTCCAAGGGCGAGCTGGTGCAGAAGTTCAGCGACACCAACCGCCAGATCGAGCAGCTGCTCGGCGATGTCGGCGGCCAGCAGGCACTGATGGGCCAGCGTGTGGGCGAGTTCGACCGCATGCACGAGATCGTGCGCGAGGAACGTCACGCACTGGGCCTGCACATCGCCGCCGGCAAGCAGCGGCTGGCCGGCCTGCGCAGTGAACAGCTGGCCGGTGCCGGCAGTGAAGATCCGCAGGTGCGCATCCGCCAGGGAGAGCTGGACAACGCGATCCGGCTGCTCGACAAGCGGGTGGGCGACCTGGTCGTGATGCAGCATGCGGCCGATCAGTCGCTGCCGATGATCCGCCTGATCCAGGCCAATGCGATCCAGCTGATCGAGAAATTCAACACCGTCCGCGACATCACCATTCCGTCGTGGAAGCGCCAGTTCGCGATCCAGCTGTCGTTGAGCGAGCAGAAGCGTGCGGCGGAGCTGTCCAACACGATCGATGACGCCACCAACGAGCTGATGCGACGCAACGCAGACCTGATGCGGCAGACCTCGGTGGACACTGCCAAGGCCAACCAGCGTGCGGTGATCGACGTGGCGACCCTGCGCCACACCCACGAGCAGCTCATCGCCACCGTGGAAGAAGTCCGCACCATCCACCGCGAAGGCATGCAGCAACGCCAGCAGGCCGAGGTGGAACTGGCCAAGCTGCGCGATGACGTTCAGCAGCGCCTGGCGGCCCCCACTGCTGTTTAAGTGGGGGAACGACCCTACCGCAGCTGTTTGGCCAACCACCCGGCCAAGGATTCCACCCGCGGATCCTGGCCACCCTCCGGGGTGGCCAGCACCCAGAAGCCACCGGTTGCGGCAAAACCCCACGGCGCCAGCAGGCGCCCGGCTGCCAGCTCATCGGCCACCAGTGGCTCGGGCGCGATCGCCACGCCGAGTCCTGCCACCGCCGCCTCCAGCAGGTAGTACAGGTGCTCGAACCCGGTGCCCAGCTGCAGCTGCGCCGGGTCCAGATCATGCGACAACGCCCAGTCCGGCCACGCCTGCGGGCGCGAGGTGGTGTGCAGCAGCGGTTCGCGCAGCAGCGCCTGCGGTGGCTGCCGGCGCAGGCGCACCGCAGCCGGATGCTGCGGGCTGACCACCACGCCGACGCGTTCCGGGGCCAGTTCGCGCACCTGCCAGCCACGCGGCCACGGCGGCTGCGCCAGCAGCAGCACCGCATCCAGCGCCTGCTGCTGTTCGGTAAAGCTGCCGTCCTGCGCCGACCAGTGCAGCGGCACCTGCGGCAGGTCGGCCTGCAGCGCGGGCAGGCGTGGAATCATCCACCGCGCCAGGATGCTGCCGCTGCAGCCCAGTACCAGCGCCTCCGGCCGCTGCCGGCGCTGCAGGGTGTCCACCGCCTCGCGGATCTGGGTGAACGCCCCGGCGCAGGCAACCTGCAGCGCCTGGCCGGCGGCGGTCAGGCGCAGGCCGCGGCCGGCGCGTTCGAACAGCGCCAGCCCCAGGTGCTCCTCGAGCAGCCGCAGCTGGCGGCTGATCGCCCCGTGGGTCACATGCAGCGCTTCTGCGGCGCGTGCCACGCCGCCCAGCCGGGCGGTGGCCTCGAAGCTGCGCAGCGCGTTGAGGGGCGGCAACGGCGTACGGCTCATGTGAGTTTTCCTGACGTGTTTGTGCAGATAATATCGATATTCCGGTCACCACATGTGCGCTAAATTGTCAGCCTGTCTCCAACGGCTGTCGCGTCATGTCCGTATCGCCCGTCCCCCCCATCACCGATTTCCACGCCTACCCCGACGCCAACGGCCATTTCGGCCGCTATGGCGGCAGTTTCGTTGCTGAAACGCTGATCGGGCCACTGCAGGAGCTGGCGGCGGCCTATGACGAAGCGCGCCGTGACCCCGCCTTCATCGCCGCCTACGACAAGGATCTCACCCATTACGTGGGCCGGCCCAGCCCGATCTACCACGCCGAGCGGCTGAGCCGGCAGGTCGGCGGGGCGCAGATCCTGCTCAAGCGCGAAGACCTGAACCACACCGGCGCGCACAAGATCAACAACACCATCGGCCAGGCCCTGCTGGCCGCGCGGATGGGCAAGAAGCGCATCATCGCCGAGACAGGTGCCGGGCAGCACGGCGTGGCCAGCGCCACCGTGGCCGCACGGCTGGGCCTGGAATGCGTGGTGTACATGGGTGCCACCGACATCGAGCGGCAGAAGATCAACGTCTACCGCATGAAGCTGCTGGGCGCGACGGTGGTGCCGGTCACGTCGGGCTCGGCCACGCTCAAGGATGCGCTCAACGAAGCCATGCGCGACTGGGTCACCAACGTGCGCGATACCTTTTACATCATCGGCACCGTCGCCGGCCCAGACCCGTACCCGCGCATGGTGCGCGACTTCAACGCCATCGTCGGCCGCGAAGCACGCGCACAGATGCTCACCGATTACGGTCGCCTGCCCGATGCGATCACTGCCTGCGTCGGCGGCGGCAGCAATGCCATCGGCCTGTTCCATGCCTTCCTCAACGATCGCGACGTGCGCATCGTCGGCGCCGAAGCGGCCGGCGACGGCATCGAGACCGGGCGCCACGCGGCCTCCATCGCGGCAGGCCGCCCGGGCGTGCTGCATGGCAACCGCACCTATGTGATCTGCGACGACGACGGCCAGATCATTGAAACCCACTCGGTCTCGGCCGGGCTGGATTACCCCGGCGTGGGCCCGGAACACGCGTTCCTGGCCGACGCCGGTCGCGCCGAATACGTGGGCATCACCGACGATGAAGCGCTGGCCGCGTTCCACCAGCTGGCGCACAGCGAAGGCATATTGGCCGCGCTGGAATCCAGCCATGCCGTGGCCCAGGCGATCAAGATCGCGCGCGAGCTGCCCAGCGACAAGCTGGTGCTGTGCAACCTGTCCGGCCGTGGTGACAAGGACGTGCACACCATTGCCGCGCGCGAGGGCCTGGTTCTGTGAATCCAGTGCTGCGCCAGGGAAGTGCGCTGCTGATCGTGGTCGGTCTGGCCGGTTGCAAGCCGCCCGAGCCGCCGGTGCTGGCCCCCGCGGCGACGCCGGCGGCCATTGCGCCGGCCCGGCTGCCGGCGAGCAATGATGATGTGGCAGATCGCCCGTTCGAGGATGCACCACAGGACGCACCGCCTGCGGACCAAACCGATGCGCCGGCCGTGGTTTCGGTCGCGCTGGATCATGCCGGCGACGTGCTGGTCGGCCAGCGTTTCAGCGAAGTCGAAGCGGACGGCGCATGGCATTCGGCCGGCCTGAGCGAAGGCGATGGTGCGCGCGCCTGCGAGTACTACGAGCGAGGCAGCCTGCCCGAAGGGGTGTCGATGATGGTCGATGATGGCCACGTGCAGCGCTTCGACCTCGACACCATCGACGGTTCCTACGAGGCCATTGTCCAGCCGGGGCCGTTCGGCCTGCGCCTGGGCATGTCGCTGGCCGACGCGCTCGAACGCCTGCCCCCCGGCGGCACCCGCACACCGCATGCCTACGACCCGGACGTGGGTGAGTACCTGACCTGGCAGGACCCCGGATCGGATCTGGCGATCCGGCTGGAGATCTTCGGCGGGGTGATATCGAAGCTGTACTGGGGCGCCAGTGGCGCCGTTGAATTGAAAGAAGGATGTGCCTGAGATGCCTGTTGCCCGTATCGACGCCTGTTTCGCCCGCCTGCGTGCCAGTCGCCGCAAGGCGCTGATTCCGTTCATCACCGCCGGCGATCCGGGCCTGGATGCGACCGTGCCGGTGATGCATGCGCTGGCCGCTGCCGGTGCGGACGTGATCGAACTCGGGGTGCCGTTCTCCGACCCGATGGCCGATGGCCCGACCATCCAGCGCAGCTCCGAACGCGCGCTGGCGCGCGGCGCTGGCCTGCGTTACGTGCTGGACACGGTGCAGGCGTTCCGGCGTGACGATACCACCACCCCGGTGGTGCTGATGGGGTATCTGAACCCGGTGGAGATCCACGGCACGGCGCGCTTTGCCGAGGCGGCAATCGCGGCGGGCGTGGATGGTGTGCTGCTGGTGGACCTGCCGCCGGAAGAGGCGGCCGAAACCCTGGAGATCTTCACCGCTGCCGGCCTGGCGCTGATCCTGCTGGCATCGCCGACCACGGCCGACGCCCGGTTGGATCTGCTTTCGTCGATGGCCAGGGGTTACCTCTATTACGTAAGTTTTGCCGGTGTCACCGGTGCGTCGGAACGGCTCGACAGCAGCGCTGCCGGTACCCGCCTGCGTGACCTGCGCAGCCGCTCGACCGTGCCGGTGGTGGCAGGGTTCGGCATCAAGGATGCAGAGAGCGCCGCCGCCATGGCCGTAGAGGCCGATGGCGTGGTGGTCGGCAGCGCGCTGGTGGCGGCCTTGGCCGAGACGGTCGATGCCACCGGCGCCGCCCAGGTGGCGCGAACCTTCCTGCAGCCGCTGCGCGCCGCGCTGGACGCCTGAGAAGGCCGCAACGTACGGCCCAGCATGGTTTTCACGCCGGGATAACCCCGCCGGCAGGGGGTCCCGGCCGTGGAACGGGTGAGCTAGACTGTCCGCCTTTGCGGCCCTCGGGCCGCCCTGAACGGAAGTGTCATCCCGCATGAGTTGGCTCAGCAAGTTGATGCCGTCGGGCATCCGCACCGACAACGTCCCCAGCAAGAAGCGCAGCGTCCCCGAGGGCCTGTGGGAGAAGTGCAGCAGCTGCGGCAGCGCGCTTTACGGTCCTGAGCTGGAAGAGAACCTGGAAGTCTGCCCCAAGTGTGGCCACCACATGGCCATCCGCGCGCGGGCGCGCCTGGCGTCGTTGTTCGACGCTGACAGCACCACTGAAATCGCCGCGCGCCTGGGGCCGACCGACCTGCTCAAGTTCAAGGACCAGAAAAAGTACAGCGAGCGCATCAAGGCCTCGCAGAAGAACACCGGCGAATACGATGCGCTGATCGCCATGCAGGGTCTGCTCAAGGGGCGGCCGCTGGTGGCCTCGGCCTTCGATTTCGCCTTCATGGGCGGCTCGATGGGCTCGGTGGTCGGCGAGCGCTTTTCGCTGGCCGCAGAAAAGGCGCTGGAAATCGGCGCGCCCTACGTGTGCTTCTCCGCCAGTGGCGGTGCGCGCATGCAGGAAGGCCTGTTCTCGCTGATGCAGATGGCCAAGACCTCGGCGGCGCTCGGTCGCCTGCGCGCGGCGGGGCTGCCTTACATTTCGGTGCTGACCCATCCCACCACCGGTGGCGTGTCGGCGTCGTTCGCGATGCTGGGCGACATCAACATCGCCGAGCCGCAGGCGCTGATCGGCTTCGCCGGCCCGCGCGTGATCGAGCAGACGGTGCGCGAGAAGCTGCCGGAAGGTTTCCAGCGCTCGGAGTTCCTGCTCGAGCACGGCGCCATCGACCAGATCTGCGACCGCCGCGAGATGCGTGACCGCCTGTCCGACCTGCTGGCCATGCTGGGCCGCCAGCCCGCCCCGGACGCTGCTGCCTGATGGGCGCGCGCAGGTATTTCGGCACCGACGGCATCCGCGGTCGGGTCGGGCAGGGCGTCATCTCGGCGGACTTCGTGCTGCGCCTGGGCAATGCGCTGGGCCGCGTGCTGACCGAGCGTAACGGTCATCGGCCGGTGGTGGTGATCGGCAAGGACACGCGCATTTCGGGCTACATGTTCGAAGCGGCGCTGGAAGCCGGGCTGGTCGCGGCCGGGGCCGACGTGCAGCTGCTCGGGCCGATGCCGACCCCGGCGGTCGCGTTCCTGACCCGTACGCTGGGCGCAGACGCCGGGATCGTGATCAGTGCCTCGCACAACCCGCATTACGACAATGGCATCAAGTTCTTCTCCGCCGATGGCGAGAAGCTCGACGATGCAACGGAGCTGGCGCTGGAAGCGGCGCTGGATACCGATTTCACCACGGCCGATTCGGATCGGCTGGGGAAGGCCGCGCGCGGTCGTGATGCGGTGGGCCGCTACATCGAGTTCTGCAAGGCCAGCGTGCCGCGCGGGTTTGACCTGCGCGGGTTGAAGATCGTGCTGGACTGCGCTCACGGCGCCACGTACCACATCGCGCCGCTGCTGTTCCGGGAGCTGGGTGCGGAGGTGGTGGCCATCGGTGCCGAGCCGAACGGGGTCAACATCAACGATGGCGTCGGTTCGATGCACATCGACAACTTGGCGGCCAAGGTGCGTGAGGTGGGTGCAGACCTGGGCATCGCATTCGATGGTGACGGTGACCGCGTGTTGATGGCCGATGACCAGGGCAACCCGGTCGACGGGGACGACCTGCTGTATGTGCTGGCCCCGTCGTGGCAGCGCAGCGGGCGCCTGCGCGGTCCGGTGGTGGGCACGCTGATGACGAACTTCGGGCTGGAGCAGGCGCTGGAACGCCTGGGCCTGCCGTTCCAGCGCAGCAATGTGGGCGACCGCTACGTGCACCAGGCGCTGGTGGAAGGTGGCGGGGTGCTCGGTGGTGAAGCGTCGGGGCACCTGTTGTGCCTGGATCGCGCCACCACGGGCGATGCGATCGTCAGTGCGCTGCAGGTGCTGGAAGTGCTGCGTCGCGAAGGCAAGAGCCTGCGCGAATCGCTGGTCGGGCTGACCCGGGTACCGCAGAAGACGGTCAACGTGCGCCTGGCGGGTGTTTCTGCAAAGGTGATCGTGCAGTCCGAAGGCGTGCAGTCGGCACTTGCCGCTGCGCAGCAGGCGGTCAAGGGCCGCGGCCGCGCGTTCCTGCGCCCCTCCGGCACCGAGCCGGTGGTGCGCGTCACGGTTGAAGCAGATACCGCCGAGCTGATGCAGACCACACTGGACAGCCTGTCCAGCGCGGTGAAAGCAGCAGCCGCAGCGTAATGAAAAACCCGGCTTCGGCCGGGTTTTTTTTGCACTACGGCCCCGGCACCATTTTTTTCTGCCTGGCCTTGAACCGGTTGAACACCGGCGCGATCAACGGGTGGTAACTCCACGCGATGCGCTTGCGCAGCCAGCTGGCGGGGCGGTTGCGGATGGCGAAACGGTAGATGTGTTCCGGATCGCCGCCGACCACGTTGCGGCCGAACGGGTGGGTGGTGTGCAGGTAGCGGAAGCCCTGCGCGCGTGCGATGGGCAGGTAGTCCTCGTCGAAATCGCCGTAGGGCCAGCACAGCGTGTCGGACACTTCGCCCAGCTGTTCCTGCAGCACGCCGCGCGCCATTTCCAGGTCCCGGGTGATGCCTTCGCGCTTCTGTTCACGGCTGATGTCCTGCTTCATCCAGCGCGTGTGGGTGTGGGTGTGGCAG
Source organism: Stenotrophomonas sp. CCNWLW57 (assembly GCF_037203925.1). Lineage (NCBI taxonomy): Bacteria > Pseudomonadati > Pseudomonadota > Gammaproteobacteria > Lysobacterales > Lysobacteraceae > Stenotrophomonas > Stenotrophomonas sp. CCNWLW57. The sequence goes on along the minus strand of NZ_JBBCBJ010000002.1, from coordinate 446,505 downwards.
TGCACTTCGAAGGTGCCGGCGTCGATCATGGCGCGCGCTTCGCTCCAGCGCATCATCACGTCGTCGTGGCGGTTCTCGCGCAGGATCGCCGCCTCACAGCCGCGGTGGTCGGGCGTGGCGGGCAGTGCCGCACCGGGCTGGCCGGCGTGCGGCCGTACCGGGCCTTCGCCCATCCAGCCGGTGACCACGAACACCACGGCGTGCATGCCGTACTTCTGCAGGATCGGGTGCGCGTACACCCAGTTGTCCAGGTAACCGTCATCGAAGGTGATCACGATGGACTTCCGTGGGACGGGCTTGCCGGCCAGGAAGCCGGCGTACTGCTCGAGCGTGAGCGAGGTCCAGCCGTTGCCGGCCAGCCAGGCGATCTGGCTTTCAAAGTTTTCCGGCGACACCGTGATCATGCCCGGCGAGGGCGACACGTGGTGGTGCATCAGCACCGGCACGGTTCTAGCGTTGGCCATGGCCCAGTTCCTTCAACCACTGGTGGTAATAGTGTTCGGTGGCTTCAGTGTGCCCGGTCGGGGTGAAGCGGTGCGCGCTGCGCATCCAGTCCCACCCGGCCTGGCCCATCTGCCGGCGTCGCTCCGGCTGCTCGACCAGGGTCTGCAGCGCGCGGGTGAGCGCGGCCCGGTCGCCGAGCGGGGCGAGCAGGGCATTGCTGCCTTCCACCAGCATCTCCGGCACGCCGCCGACGCGGGTGGCCACGATCGGCACGCCGACGTAGGCGGCCTCGAGGAACACCGTGCCGGCCGCCTCCTTGTGGGTGGCCAGGGCAAAGATGTCGAAGCCGGTCATCAACCGGCAGGCGCCGTGGCGGTAGCCGAGCAGGTGGACCTGCGCGGCGATGCCGAGCGCTTCGCGCAGCGCCTTGAGTTGATCCAGCACGGGCTGGCCGTCGCCCACGATCACCAGCTGCAGGTTCGGCTGCTGGCGGCACAGCGGGGCCATGGCGCGCAGCAGGTCGGCATGGCCCTTGGCTTCGCGCAGCACCGCGACGCAGCCGACGACGATCTGGTCATCGGTGAAGCCAAGTTCGCGGCGAACCTCGGCACGGGTTTCCTGCAGGCACTGCCAGGCATCATCGCTGTGCACCTGCGACCACTGCGGCGGCACGGCGATGGGCGGAACGATGCCGATGTGGCCGTCGGCCACGCCGCGGTGGACCAGCAGCTGCTTCACGAAGCTGCTCACGGTCAGCACCCGGTGGGGCAGGCCGGTGTAGGTGAGCAGGGAGTTGACCGGGCTCATCAGGTGCCGTGAGCGCACCACCAACGGCGCGCCGGCCAGGCGCGCACCGGCGGCGGCAATGAGTGCGTCGCGGCGGCTGGTAGTGTTGACCACGTCATAGGTGTGCCGACGCACCAGCCGTTTCACCGACCAGATGCCGCGCAGCAACCGCAGCAGCCCACCCATCTTCAGCGCATGCACGGTGAAGCCCGCTTCGCGCGCCACTTCGCCCAGGCGTGCACCGGGCTGGCACAGCAGCGACACGTCGTGGCCGCGCTCGCGCATGGCCAGCATGTGCCGGTAGATGTAGATCTCCTGGCCGCCAAATCCCTTGGCGGCTTCCGTGTGCAGGATTTTAAGGGGCTTGTTCATCATGAACGTTCCAGGGGTCTAGACAATCAACGTCATTGCTTGCGGAAGTGGGTCAACGCGTTCCAGGCAGTCCGCACTGCCGCCGGGTCCGGCGGCCGGTCGTGCAGGGGCAGGTAGTGGGCGTCCAGGGTGGTGGCGTTACCGAACTTGTCGAACACGTAGGTGCGGTCGCCTTCCCGGATGCCGCGCTGCGACCAGCTTTCCACCAGCAGGGGACGCGTCGGGCGGGTGGCGTCGAACAGGTCCTGGCCGGTGCTGAAATCGGCCAGTGCGTTCTCGCAGCCCAGCCCGTGGCGCATCAGGGTCGGCACCCAGTCTTCGTGGCTGCTGGCGGCGTCGTGCCGTGCCGGGTCACGCCCGGGCCAGTGCAGCACGAACGGCACCTGCATCTGGTAGTCCGAGAAGTTGCCGTTGTGGCCCCAGTAGTTCAGGCCCAGGTCGTTGAATTCTTCGGCGTGGTCGCCGGTGACCAGCACGATGGTGTTGTCGGCCTGGCCACTCTCGCGAAGGGTTGCCAGCAGCTGGCCGATCAAGGCATCGGTGTAATGCACGGCGGTGCGATAGCGGTTGCGCTCGGGCGTGGCGTCGTGCTCGTCGTCGAAGGCAAGGAAGTTCACTTCGGTGGCCATCGGCGTGGCCAGCGCAGGGTAGGCCTCCGGCAGGTGGTACGGCGCGTGGGTGCTGTCCAGGAACACCATGCCGAACCAGTGGCCGCCGCCGGGCTGGCGGATGTCCGTACCGAGCGCATCGACGATGTGCTGGTCACGCGCGGCGACCGCCAACGACGACGGCGCGGTATGCAGCTGGTCGCGTACCTGGGCGAACACGGTGCGGTCGAATTCGGGGCTGTACAGCGGTGCACTGCCGTACAGGTGCAGGTCGTAGCCCTGTCGCTGCAGCACGTCGAACAGGATCGAGCCGCGCTGCTCGCTGAGCATGCTGGACCAATAGCCGCCGGGCAGGCCGTAGAGCAGGCCGAACAGGCCATAACGGGTGGCGTTACCGCTGCTGTAGTGGTGGTCGAACACCTCCGATTGCTGCGCCAGCGCCCAGGTGTTGGGCATGGTGGTGGCATCCAGCGCGTCGTGCCGCAGCGATTCGAGCACCACCACCAGCACATTGGGTCGGGTGTGGCTCTGGCAGCGCAGCGGCTGCAGCGGGTACTGCAGCTGGCTGTGGCGCGGATCGGGCAGGTTGGCCTGCGGCAGGCTGCGTACGCCAAGGCGGTGCATGTGGCGCTTGGCGGTGATCGGCTGCGCCCACGGCAGGTAGGCCCACTGGCCGGTCACGGCGCGCTCGCCCAGGGCGTCGTAATAGGCCGTGGCGATCTGGCCGGTAGCCATCAGCGCCAGTCCGGCGGACCAGGCCAACAGCACCGGGCGGCGCCGGGCGCGGTCGGGCACCAGTTTCCAGCAGGCCCAGGCCAGCAGGACTTCGGCGGTGGCCACGGCCGCCAGCACGCCCAGCGACTGCAGCCAGCTCTGCCAGGACAGGGCCACCTGGTCCTGCAGCGCGCCCCCGAACACCATGTTCATCACCATGGCATTGAGGTGGAAGCGGTACAGCGCGAAGACCTTTGCATCCACCAGCAGCAGGCACAGCCACAGGCCCTGCAGCAGCACGGCGCTGACCACCAGCGGCCGCGGCGAGCGCGGCCACAGCCCCACGGCCAGTGGCAGCAGCGACACCAGGCTGCCAAAGGCAAGGAAATGACCCGGAAGGGCGAGGGCCAGGTAGCCCAGCCCCAATGCGCCACCGGGGTTGTCGTGCAGGGGCGTGTTGCCCAGCGCGATGGCAATGGCCACGCAGGCGTTGATGGCGGTGAACAGGCTCAGCCAGCCCAGTCGCGTCCAGCGCGTGGGTGCGGGCGAAGGGGAGGCGGGGCGCGATACGTCCATGCAGGGTCGGTCAGATAGGGTGAATCGGAAGACGTGGCGGCGGCGTCCTGTGCCGCCCGGCCGCGTCGACGCGGTGGGCGGGCGCATTGTATCGGTTTGTATCAACCTATCGGCGGCGTCGATTGTCCGATCTGGCACAATGTTCAGCCGGGCCACAGGCGTGGCCCCGCATACCCACCACGAACAAGCCAGGAATCGCTGTGAGCCAGATCCCCACCCTCGACATCACCCGTTTCGACAGTGACCGCGATGCCTTCGTCGCCGAGCTCGGGGCGGCCTACCGTGAATGGGGTTTCGCGGGTATCCGCAACCACGGCATCCCGCAGGCTGACATCGACGCGGCCTACGACGTATTCAAAGCCTTCTTCGCGCTGCCGGAAGCCACCAAGCTGCAGTACCACCTGCCGGGCACCGGCGGCGCGCGTGGCTACACGCCGTTCGGCGTGGAAACGGCGAAGGGCTCCAAGCACTTCGACCTGAAGGAGTTCTGGCATATCGGCCGTGAGATCCCGGACGACTCGAAGTACCGTGACGTGATGGCCCCCAACCTGTGGCCGACCGAGGTCCCGGGCTTCAAGGAGAAGGGCTACGGCCTGTACCAGGAACTGGACAAGCTGGGCTCGCGCGTGCTGTCGGCCCTGGCGCTGCACATCGGCCTGCCGATCGACTTCTTCGCGGACAAGACCAACAACGGCAATTCGATCCTGCGCCCGATCCACTACCCGCCGATCACCGCCGACGACATCCCGAACGTGCGCGCGGGCGCGCATGGCGACATCAACTTCATCACGCTGCTGGTGGGCGCCAGCGCGGCCGGCCTGGAAGTGCAGTCGCACGAGGGCAAGTGGGTGCCGTTCACCTCGGACGCGGACACCATCGTGGTCAACATCGGCGACATGCTGCAGCGCCTGACCAACCACGTGTACCCGTCCACCATCCACCGCGTGGTCAACCCCCCGGGCGAGCAGGCCCGCCAGCCGCGTTACTCGGTGCCGTTCTTCCTGCACCCGAACCCGGACTTCCTGATCGACGTGCTGCCGACCTGCATCACCCCGGAAAACCCGAGCCGCTACCCGGAGCCGATCACCGCGCATGGCTTCCTCGAAGAGCGGCTGCGTGAGATCAAGCTGAAGTAAGAGAAGGCCGCCGAAGGGCGGCCTTCTCCGCTCTGGGCGATCCGGAAACCAATAGGCCTTTAGCGGGTGATCCCGATCCCAATGGGCCCGTGGTTGGTTAATCCCGATCCCAATGGGCTCGTAACAATTCGTAGCCCCGGCCGTTGGCCGGACACCGCATCCGGCGACCGTTACGTAACGATCGCGGCCGACACCCCGGCGTTTACACATTCCGGAGCCGCACGTCGGGTGGTCATGACCCTTGATCGAAAAGCAGCCGGCCAACGGCCGGCACTACCGCTTCGGACGCTGTAAACGTCGGAAACCGGGTCGCAATCATCATGTAATTGTCTCCGGACGCTTGCGCCGCGCTCCGCGCGGTGTCCGGCCAACGGCCGGGGCTACGAATTGTTACGTAGCGTCCGCAGGCCGGGATCAACCAGTCAGTGGACGACCGAGGTGCCTGCGGTATCCGTCGGAATGTCGCCCCGCGACGGTAGCGCCGGCCGTTGGCCGGCCCGCAGGCTGCCCGATCCCTCTTGGAAATCAATATCCATTTGAAATGTAAGCGTTTTCGGGAAACGCGCATTCGTTACATCCGGTATCATTGCCGGCTGATACCCCAAAGGAGCCCCCCCATGCGCCGCAAGATCGTCGCCGGTAACTGGAAGCTGCACGGCAGCCGTCAATTCGCGACCGAGCTGGTCAGCGATATCGTCGCCAGCCTGCCGAAGGGTGGGGTAGAGGTCGTCATCCTGCCGCCGCTTCCGTACCTGGGTGAGCTGGTCGAGGCCTTCGAGGGCCGTGCCGTCGCTTTTGGCTCGCAGGATGTCAGCTCCAACGAAAAGGGCGCCTACACCGGCGAAGTCTGCGCCGCCATGCTGGCCGACGTCGGTGCCCGCTATGGGCTGGTCGGCCATTCCGAGCGCCGCCAGTACCACAATGAGAGCAGCGAGCTGGTGGCCCGCAAGTTCGCCGCCGCCGTGCATGCCGGCCTGGTGCCGGTGCTGTGCGTGGGCGAAACCCTGGAGCAGCGTGAGGCTGGCCAGACCGAAGACGTCATCGCCAGCCAGCTGGCGCCCGTGCTGGAGCTGGTTGGCCCGGCCGGGTTCCAGCATGCCGTGGTGGCCTACGAGCCGGTCTGGGCCATTGGCACCGGCCGCACCGCCACCAAGGAGCAGGCCCAGCAGGTCCACGCGTTCATCCGTGGCGAAGTGGCCAAGCTCGATGCTAGAATTGCCGATTCGTTGCCCATCCTGTACGGCGGCAGCGTGAAGCCCGACAACGCAGCGGAACTGTTCGCGCAGCCCGATGTCGATGGTGGGCTGGTGGGCGGCGCCTCGCTGGTGGCCGCGGATTTCCTGGCCATCGCCCATGCGGCGGCCGCTATTTGACATGCCCGAGGGCGGATTCGAAATGCTGATGTTGATCCTCAATGTGGTCTACGTGCTGGTCGCGGTGTCCATGATCGCGCTCATCCTGATGCAGCGTGGTTCCGGCGCGGCCGCAGGCTCGGGTTTCGGTGCCGGCGCTTCGGGCACGGTGTTCGGCGCGCGCGGCGCGTCCAACTTCCTGTCCAAGTCGACCAAGTGGCTGGCCGTGGTGTTCTTCGGCATCAGCCTGTTCATGGCCTGGTACGCCAGCCATGGCGCGCGCCCGGCGGTCCAGCAGGACCTCGGCGTGATGTCTGCCCCGGTTGCGCCCAGCGCCCCGGCGGTCCCCGCAGGTGAGCTGCCGGCCGTGCCGAAGGCCCCGGAAGCCGCTGTCCAGCAGCCGGTTCCGCAGGCTACTGTGCCGGCTCAGGCGGAAACGCCGAAATCGGGTGAAGAAAAGCCTTCGGAAGGCTCCCAGACTCCCTGAAGACGGTTACAATATGCGGCGCGTTGGGGGATTCGATTGGAACTCCCGGCGCGATACGTAAGCCCAGGTGGCGGAATTGGTAGACGCACTACCTTGAGGTGGTAGCGACTTAGGTCGTAGGGGTTCGAGTCCCCTCTTGGGCACCATTTTGTTTGTAAGCGGATACGTCTGGCGCGCAAAGCGCCAGTAGCGTTTTCCGTCCACTCCCCCATGCCAAGACGCCTGCAGGCGTGGCGGCAGAGGCAAGAGAGAATCGCTGTGCTGGCCGAATATTTGCCGTCTCTGCTGTTTCTGATTGTTGCCACCGGTATCGGCGTTGCGCTGATGCTGGTCGGCCGGTTCCTCGGTCCCCGGCGTCCTGATCTGAAAAAGCTCTCGCCGTACGAATGCGGCTTCGAGGCTTTCGAGGACGCGCGCATGAAGTTCGATGTGCGCTACTACCTGATCGCCATCCAGTTCATCGTATTTGACTTGGAAATCATCTTCATCGTGCCGTGGACCCAGGTCTTCATGGAGCTGGGCGCACGTTCGCTGGTCACGATGGGCCTGTTCGTGGGCATGCTTTTCCTCGGTTTCATTTACGTCTGGAAGAAGGGAGCGCTGGAATGGGAGTAATTCAGACTCTCGATGGCCTGATGAACAACCCGGTCCCGGAAGGGCGGGTCGATGACATCCTGCGCCCCGAAGGCGACAACCCGCTGCTCGAGAAGGGCTATGTGACCACCAGCGTCGACGCGCTGTTGAACTGGGCACGTACCGGCTCGATGTGGCCCATGACCTTCGGTCTGGCCTGCTGCGCGGTTGAAATGATGCATGCCGGTGCCGCGCGCCTGGACCTTGACCGCTACGGCGTGGTGTTCCGCCCGTCGCCGCGCCAGTCCGACGTGATGATCGTGGCCGGCACCCTGGTCAACAAGATGGCCCCGGCCCTGCGCAAGGTCTACGACCAGATGCCGGACCCGAAGTGGGTCATCTCCATGGGCAGCTGCGCCAACGGTGGCGGCTACTACCACTACTCGTATGCAGTGGTGCGTGGTTGCGACCGCGTGGTGCCGGTGGACGTGTACGTCCCCGGTTGTCCGCCTACCGCCGAAGCGCTGGTGTACGGGATCCTGCAGCTGCAGAAGAAGATCTGGCGTACGCAGACCATCGCCCGCTGACATTCCTCCTGACAAGAGCACGCCAAGCCCCCATGGCAGAGCAAGCATCCTTCATCGACCGACTTTCCGCACGTTTCGCTGGTGCGCAGGTCTTCGTGGTCGAACCCCGCGGCGAAGTGACGCTGGAAGTGCCCGCCGCTGACTGGCATGCCACCGCTCTGGCGCTGCGCGACGAATTCGGTTTCGAGCAGGCCGTTGACCTGTGCGGCCTGGACTACCTCGGCTACGGCAGCGACGAGTGGGACACCTCCGATGTCTCCTCGCAGGGCTTCAGCCGTGGCGTCGAGGGCAAGTCCGTCGGCCGTTTCGCCTGGGGCGAGTTCCCCACCCGCGAAACCAGCGATGGCGCCCAGCCGCAGCCGGTGCCGCTGCAGCGCTACGCGGTGGTCGCCCAGCTGCGTTCCTACCAGCACAACCTCACCATGCGCATCCGCTGCTTTGCGCCGAACGAGGAACTGCCGGTGGTCGCCTCGCTGACCAACGTGTGGCCGGGCCTGAACTGGTTCGAGCGCGAAGCGTTCGACCTGTTCGGCGTGATCTTCGAAGGCCACCCGGACCTGCGCCGCATCCTGACCGACTACGGCTTCGTGGGGCATCCGTTCCGCAAGGACTTCCCGCTGATCGGCAACGTCGAAGTCCGCTACGACGAAGAAAAGAAGCGCGTTGTCTATGAGCCGGTCACCTCGGTCGAGCCGCGTGTCGGCGTGCCGCGCGTGATCCGTGACGACGCCCGTTTCCAGACCGCTGCCGGCGAAAGCGCGCAGACGGAGGCAAGCAAGTGAGTGAGTTCCAGCAAGCCCACCAGGCATTTGCGAGCAACCCGGCCGAACTGCGCCAGGAAATCCGCAACTACACCATGAACTTCGGTCCCCAGCATCCGGCCGCGCACGGTGTGCTGCGCCTGATCCTGGAAATGGACGGCGAAACCATCATGCGCGCCGACCCGCACGTCGGCCTGCTGCACCGTGGTACCGAAAAGCTGGCCGAATCCAAGCCGTTCAACCAGTCCATCGGTTACATGGACCGCCTGGATTACGTGTCCATGATGTGCAACGAGCACGCCTACGTGCGCGCCATCGAAACCCTGATGGGGATCGAAGCGCCCGAGCGTGCCCAGTACATCCGCACCATGTTCGATGAAATCACCCGCATCCTGAACCACCTGATGTGGCTGGGTTCCAACGCGCTCGACCTGGGCGCGATGGCGGTGATGCTGTACGCCTTCCGCGAACGCGAAGAGCTGATGGACTGCTACGAAGCGGTCAGCGGCGCGCGCATGCACGCGGCGTACTACCGTCCGGGCGGCGTCTACCGCGACCTGCCGGACCAGATGCCCAAGTACAAGGAATCGCGCTGGCACAAGGGCAAGGCCCTGAAGAACCTCAACGCCTCGCGCGAAGGTTCGCTGCTGGACTTCCTGGAAAACTTCACGGTCGAGTTCCCCGGCCGCGTCGACGAATACGAAACCCTGCTCACCGACAACCGTATCTGGAAGCAGCGTACGGTCGGCATCGGCGTGGTCAGCCCGGAACTGGCGCATGCCTGGGGCATGACCGGCGTGATGCTGCGTGGCTCGGGCGTGGCCTGGGACCTGCGCAAGAAGCAGCCGTATGCCAAGTACGATGCCGTCGATTTCGACATCCCGCTGGGCAAGGAAGGCGACTGCTACGACCGCTACCTGGTCCGCGTGGCCGAGATGCGCGAATCCAACCGCATCATCAAGCAGTGCGTGCAGTGGCTGCGTGCCAACCCCGGCCCGGTCATGGTCAAGAACTTCAAGGTCGCCCCGCCCAGCCGCGAGGACATGAAGGACGACATGGAAGCGCTGATCCATCACTTCAAGCTGTTCAGTGAAGGCTACTGCGTCCCGGCCGGCGAAACCTACGCCGCGGTTGAAGCGCCCAAGGGCGAGTTCGGCTGCTACCTGATGTCCGATGGCGCCAACAAGCCGTTCCGCGTGCACCTGCGCGCGCCGGGCTTCGCCCATCTGTCCTCGATCGACTCGGTCGTGCGCGGGCACATGCTCGCCGACGTGGTGGCCATGATCGGCACCTACGACCTGGTGTTCGGCGAGGTGGACCGGTAATGGCCACCGCATGCACGATGCCTGACACCCGCCGGCTGCTGCCGGCGCTGCAGGTTCTGGTTTTTAACGATTTGGTATTCGCTGAGGTCGGCCGATGAAGGCGACGGGTAATTTCGAGGCGGCGCGTGACGTCGACCCGATGGTGGTGTTGAGCGACAAGACGCGCGCGCACATCGATCACTGGCTGTCCAAGTTCCCGCCGGACCGCAAGCGTTCGGCGGTGCTGCAGGGCCTGCACGCCGCCCAGGAACAGAACGCCGGTTGGTTGACCGACGAGCTGATCGCCGGCGTGGCCAAGTACCTGGACCTGCCGCCGGTGTGGGCCTACGAAGTGGCCAGTTTCTACTCGATGTTCGAGCTGGAAAAGGTCGGCCGCCACAACGTTGCCTTCTGCACCAACATCAGCTGCTGGTTGAACGGCGCCGAAGACCTGGTCGCGCATGCCGAGAAGAAGCTCGGCTGCAGGACCGGCCAGTCCACCGCCGATGGCCGCATCTACCTCAAGCGTGAAGAAGAATGCCTGGCCGGTTGCGCCGGTGCGCCGATGATGGTCATCAACGGCCATTACCACGAGCGCCTGACCGTCGAGAAAGTCGACGAGCTGCTGGACGGGTTGGAGTAAGACATGGCACATCATCACGCACCCCAGGGTCCGGTCGGTCCCGCACCGCTGCCGCACCAGGTGGTCTACACCACCTTGCACTACGACACCCCGTGGTCGTACGAGAACTACCTCAAGACCGGTGGTTATGCCGCCCTGCGCAAGATCCTCGAAGAGAAGATCTCGCCGGAGCAGGTCATCGAGATGGTCAAGCAGTCGAACCTGCGCGGCCGCGGTGGCGCCGGCTTCCCGACCGGCCTGAAGTGGTCCTTCATGCCCAAGGGCACCATGCAGAAGTACATCCTGTGCAACTCGGACGAATCCGAGCCGGGTACCTGCAAGGACCGCGACATCCTGCGCTACAACCCGCATTCGGTGGTGGAAGGCATGGCGATCGCCTGCTACGCCACCGGCAGCACCGTGGGCTACAACTACCTGCGTGGTGAATTCCACCACGAGCCGTTCGAGAACTTCGAACAGGCGCTGGCCGACGCGTATGCGAATGGCTGGTTGGGCAAGGACATCCTCGGCAGCGGCGTGGACATCGACATCTATGGCGCGCTCGGCGCCGGCGCCTACATCTGCGGCGAAGAAACCGCGCTGATGGAGTCGCTGGAAGGCAAGAAGGGCCAGCCGCGCTACAAGCCGCCGTTCCCGGCCAACTTCGGCCTGTACGGCAAGCCGTCGACGATCAACAACACCGAGACGTATGCCTCGGTGCCGGCGATCATCCGCAACGGCCCGGAGTGGTTCCAGGGCCTGAGCCTGACCAAGAACGGCGGCCCGAAGATCTTCTCGGTCTCCGGTTGCGTGCAAAAGGGCGGCAACTTCGAAGTGCCGCTGGGCACCACCTTCGACGAGCTGCTGGAAATGGCCGGCGGCCTCAAGCCGGGCCGCACCCTCAAGGGCGCGGTGCCGGGCGGCGTCTCGATGCCGGTGCTGAAGGCCGAAGAGCTCAAGGGCCTGCAGATGGACTACGACACCCTGCGTGCCCTGGGCACCGGCCTGGGGTCGGGTGCCATCGTGGTGCTCGACGACAGCGTGTGCTGCGTCAAGTTCGCCTGCCGCATCAGCCAGTTCTTCCACAAGGAATCCTGTGGCCAGTGCACCCCGTGCCGTGAAGGCACCGGCTGGATGCACCGCGTGCTCGAGCGCATCGTCGCCGGCAAGGCCACCATGGAAGACCTGCACCAGTTGAAGGCAGTGGCCGGCCAGATCGAAGGCCACACCATCTGCGCGTTCGGTGAAGCGGCGGCATGGCCCATCCAGGGCTTCCTGCGCCAGTTCTGGGACGAATTCGAGTACTACATCGTCAACGGTCATTCGATGGTTGACGGCAAGAAGGTGGAGGCAGCCGCCGCATGAGCGCGCAACCCAACAATCCTGGTGGCACCCCGGCGATCGTGCCGGAAGGGCATGTGACCGTCGAGATCGACGGCCAGTCCCTGGTCGTGCCCAAGGGCTCGATGATCATCCAGGCCGCCGACAAGGCCGGCATTTCGATCCCGCGCTTCTGCTACCACGAGAAGCTGCCGATCGCGGCCAACTGCCGCATGTGCCTGGTCGACGTTGAAAAGTCGCCCAAGCCTGCGCCGGCCTGCGCCACCCCGGTGATGGATGGCATGAAGGTCGCCACCCGCAGCGAGAAGGCCCTGAAGTTCCAGCGTTCGGTGATGGAGTTCCTGCTCATCAACCACCCGCTGGACTGCCCGATCTGCGACCAGGGCGGCGAGTGCGAGCTGCAGGACGTCTCGCTCGGCTATGGCCGTTCGGTGAGCCGCTTCAACGAGCGCAAGCGCGTGGTGCCCGACGAGGACATCGGTCCGCTGGTCGCCACCGAAATGACCCGCTGCATCCAGTGCACCCGCTGCGTCCGCTTCACCGCCGACGTTGCCGGTACCTATGAACTGGGTGGCATGTACCGCGGTGAGAACCTGCAGATCGGCACCTACGACGGCAAGCCGCTGACCACCGAGCTGTCCGGCAACGTCGTCGACGTGTGCCCGGTCGGCGCGCTGACCAACAAGGTGTTCCAGTTCCGCGCCCGTCCGTGGGAGCTGACCGCGCGCGAATCGCTGGGTTACCACGACGCGATGGGCTCGAACCTGTTCCTGCACGTGCGCCGCGGCGAAGTGCTGCGTTCGGTGCCGCGCGACAATGAACTGGTCAACGAATGCTGGCTGTCCGACCGCGACCGTTATTCGCACCAGGGCCTGTACAGCGCCGACCGCGCCGTCAAGCCGCTGCGCAAGGTCAACGGCGAATGGCAGGAAGTGAGCTGGGCTGAAGGCCTGGCCGCTGCCCGCGAGATCCTGTCGGCCAACAAGGGCGACGACCTCGGCGTGCTGGTGCACCCCTCGGCCTCGAACGAGGAGGGCGCGCTGCTGGCCCGTCTCGCCAGCGGCCTGGGTACCGGCAACATCGACCACCGCATCAACAACCGCGACTTCTCCGACGCCGCCACTGCCGAGATCTTCGGCCTGTCGCTGGCCGAGATCGAAGGCGCCGACAGCATCGTCGTGCTCGGCAGCAACATCCGCCACGAGCTGCCGCTGCTGCACGCCCGCCTGCGCAAGGCGCAGACCACGCGCAACGCGAAGATCCACGCGATCAACCCGGTCGATTTCGATTTCGCCTTCAAGCTGGCCGGCAAGCAGATCGTGGCCCCGTCGAAGTTCGTCGAGGCCCTGGGCAACGCCGACCTGCGCCAGGCCGTGACCGGCACCGCCGTGCTGATCGTTGGTGGCATCGCCGAAAACCACCCGCAGGCTGCCGCGATCCGCGCTGCCGCGCGTGACTTCGCCGCCGCCACCGGCGCCAAGCTGTGCCGCATCCCGCAGGGCGCCAATGCCGTGGGCCTGTCCCGCGCCGGCGTGCTGCCGGCCGGCAAGGACGTCAACGCCATGCTGGCCCAGCCGCGCAAGGCCTATGCCCTGTACGGCATCGAGCCGGGCCTGGATTTCGCCGATACCGCCGCCGCCCGCAAGGCGCTGGCCGGTGCCCAGGTCGTGGCGTTCAGCCAGTTCGCCTGCGCCTCGACCCGCGATGTGGCCGATGTGATCCTGCCGATTGGCGCGCTGCCGGAAATCGAAGCCACCCTGACCAACCTCGATGGTCGCGAGCAGTCGGCCCGTGCCGGCGGCAAGCTGCCGGGCGAGGCCCGTGAAGGCTGGCGGGTGCTGCGTGCACTGGGCGGCGAACTGGCCCTGGCCGGTTTCGAGTTCACCGACCTGGCCGGCCTGCGTGCCAGCCTGGCTCCGGTCAGCGTCACCGTGTCCACCTCGGCGGCAACCCCGGTGGCTGGCGACGGCCTGGAAGTGGCGTCCACCGCTGCGATCTACCGCACCGATGCAGTGGTCCGCCGCGCCCAGGCGCTGCAGTCGCACCCGCTCAACGCCGCGCCGCGCATCGTGCTCAATGCCGATGACGCCGCGCGCCTGCAGCTGGTCGAAGGGCAGATGGCCAAGGTCGGCACCGATGCCGGTCGCGCCACGCTGCCGGTGGTGGTCGACGCCCGCGTCGCCGCGGGCTCGGTCTGGATTGAATCGGGCCACGGTGCAACCGCACCGCTGGGTGCCGCACGCGTAACGGTGGTGGCTGCATGAACGAATTGCTGTTGAACGCGGTCGACCCGCTCCACCAATGGCTCCTGGGCCTGGGTGAGATTGGCGCGCTGCTCTGGATCGTGCTGAAGATCCTGGTGATCGCCATGCCGGTGATCATCGCGGTGGCATTCTTCGTGGTCTGGGAACGCAAGCTGATCGGCTGGATGCACGTCCGCCACGGCCCGATGTACGTGGGCATGGGCATCTTCCAGGCCTTCGCCGACGTCTTCAAGCTGCTGTTCAAGGAGATCATCCAGCCGGCGAGCTCGCACAAGGCGATGTTCGTGCTGGCGCCGCTGATCACCCTGGCACCGGCCTTCGCGGCCTGGTCGGTGGTGCCGTTCGATGCGCAGGTGGTGCTGTCCAACGCCAACGCCGGCCTGCTGTACCTGTTGGCGATGACCTCGCTGGGCGTGTACGGCATCATCCTGGCCGGCTGGGCGTCCAACTCCAAGTACGCCTTCCTGGGTGCCATGCGCGCCTCGGCGCAGATGATCAGCTACGAAATCGCCATGGGCTTTGCCCTGGTCGGCGTGATGATCGCGGCCGGCAGCCTGAACCTGAGTGGCATCGTGATGGCGCAGGCCGGCAACTCCGGCTTCTTCGACTGGTTCCTGATTCCGCTGTTCCCGCTGTTCATCGTGTACTGGGTGTCCGGCGTTGCCGAAACCAACCGCGCGCCGTTCGACGTGGTGGAAGGTGAATCGGAAATCGTCGCCGGCCACATGGTCGAGTACTCCGGTGGTGCGTTCGCGCTGTTCTTCCTGGCCGAATACGCCAACATGATCCTGATCAGCTTCCTGATCTCGATCTTCTTCCTCGGCGGTTGGCTGAGCCCGTTCCAGGGCTGGATCACGGCGGACATCTCGCCGTGGATCGACTGGATCTGGAAGGGCGGTGCCCCGTGGCTGCTGTTGAAGGTGTTCTTCTTCGCCAGCGCCTACATCTGGTTCCGTGCCAGCTTCCCGCGTTTCCGTTATGACCAGATCATGCGTCTGGGATGGAAGGTCTTCATCCCGCTCACCATCGCGTGGATTGCGGTAACGGCTGTGATGGTGTTCTACGGCGTGATCCAGAAGGGCGTCTAAGTGATGAATCGAATTACCCATTACTTCAAAAGCCTGCTCCTGCTCGAGCTGCTCGGCGGTCTGTGGCTGACCCTGAAGTACACGTTCAAGCCCAAGTACACGCTGATGTACCCGATGGAGAAGTTCCCGCAGTCGCCGCGTTTCCGTGGCCTGCATGCGCTGCGCCGCTACCCCAACGGGGAAGAGCGCTGCATCGCCTGCAAGCTGTGCGAAGCGGTGTGCCCGGCGCTGGCCATCACCATCGATTCGGCCAAGCGCGAAGACGGCACCCGCCGTACCACCCGCTACGACATCGATCTGTTCAAGTGCATCTTCTGCGGCTTCTGTGAAGAAAGCTGCCCGGTGGACTCGATCGTCGAGACCCATATTCTCGAGTACCACTTCGAGAACCGTGGCGAAAACATCGTTACCAAGCCGCAGCTGCTGGCCATCGGTGATCGGCTTGAAGCCGAAATCGCCGAGCGTCGTGCCGCCGATGCCGCTTTCCGCTGAGGTTGAATGATGGATTGGGTAAATATCTTCTTCTGGGTCTTCTCCATCGTGGCGGGCATTTCCGCTGCGGCGGTGATCAGCGTGCGCAATCCGGTCTACGCCGTGCTGTGCCTGATCCTGACCTTCTTCTCCGTGGCCTGCATCTGGATCCTGGTCGGGGCTGAATTCCTCGGCGTGGCGCTGGTGCTGGTCTACGTCGGCGCGGTAATGGTGCTGTTCCTGTTCGTGGTGATGATGCTCGACATCGACGCCTCCAACCTGCGCGAAGGCTGGGTCCGTTACCTGCCGCTCGGGCTGGTGGTCGCGGTCACCATGCTGGTGCAGATGCTGATCCTGATCGGCGTGAAGGGCAGGGCGGTCAACCCGCTGCCGGCCGACAACGCCGCCGCGCTGGCCGCCGACAGCTCCAACATCACCTGGCTGGCGCGCAGCCTGTTCACCGAATACCTGCTGCCGTTCGAGTTCGCCGCCGTCATCCTGACCGTGGCCGTGGTCGCCGCCGTGATGCTGACCCTGCGTCGCCGCACCGGCCTGAAGACCCAGAACCCGACCGAGCAGACCATGGTCAAGGGCCGCGACCGCCTGCGCGTGGTCAAGATGGCGTCGGAAACCCCGGTGGTCCACACCAACACCAAGCCGTCCAGCAACGAGGAGGCTGCCCCGTGATCACCCTCGGTCATATCCTGGCACTCGGCGCGCTGCTGTTCTGCATCAGCCTTGCCGGCATCTTCCTCAACCGCAAGAACATCATCGTGCTGTTGATGTCCATCGAACTGATGCTGCTGTCGGTGAACATCAACTTCGTCGGGTTCTCGCGCGAAATGGGTGACACGGCCGGGCAGCTGTTCGTGTTCTTCATCCTCACCGTGGCCGCGGCCGAGGCCGCGATCGGCCTCGCGATCCTGGTAACCCTGTTCCGTACCCGCCGCACCATCAATGTCGGCGAAGTCGATTCGCTGAAGGGCTGATCCGTAGATGGAAATTACTCTCTCCAAGAGTCTGTTGATCGCAGTGGTGCTTGCACCGCTGGTCGGCAGCATCATCGCTGGCCTGTTCGGTCGTCAGGTAGGGCGCATCGGCGCGCAGACCGTCACCATCCTGGGTGTCGCGGTCAGCTGCGTGCTGTCCAGCTACGTGTTCTACCAGCTGCTGTGGGGTGGCGCGCAGCCGTTCAACCAGAACGTCTACACCTTCTTCGAGGTCGGCCAGTATTCGGCGCATGTCGGTTTCATGATCGACAAGCTGACCGCGATGATGATGGTCGTGGTCACCTTCGTGTCCTTCCTGGTCCACGTGTACACCATCGGCTACATGCAGGATGACCCGGGCTACCAGCGCTTCTTCAGCTACATCTCGCTGTTCACCTTCTCGATGCTCACCCTGGTGATGAGCAACAACTTCCTGCAGCTGTTCTTCGGCTGGGAAGCGGTGGGCCTGGTGTCGTACCTGCTGATCGGCTTCTGGTTCAAGCGCCCGACCGCGATCTTCGCCAACATGAAGGCGTTCCTGGTCAACCGCGTGGGTGACTTCGGCTTCATCCTGGGTATCGCCGGCGTGCTGTGGGTGTTCGGTTCGCTGGACTACGCCACTGTGTTCGCCAATGCCTCGGACATGCTGGTCAACAGCCAGTACTCGCACATCCAGGTGTGGTCCGGTGCGATCAGCCTGTTTGGCAGCTCCCTCCAGATCACCGAGGCACCGGTCATCTGGGCGACCGCCACCATCATCTGCATCTGCCTGTTCATTGGCGCCATGGGCAAGTCGGCCCAGGTTCCGCTGCACGTGTGGCTGCCGGACTCGATGGAAGGCCCGACCCCGATCTCGGCGCTGATCCACGCCGCGACGATGGTCACCGCGGGCATCTTCATGGTCACCCGCATGTCGCCGCTGTTCGAGCTGTCGCAGACCGCGCTGAACTTCGTGCTGTTCATCGGTGCCACCACCGCGTTCTTCACCGGCCTCATCGGCATCGTGCAGAACGACATCAAGCGCGTGGTCGCGTACTCCACGCTGTCCCAGCTGGGTTACATGACCGTGGCGCTGGGCGTGTCGGCCTACTCGGCGGCCGTGTTCCACCTGATGACCCACGCCTTCTTCAAGGCGCTGCTGTTCCTCGGCGCGGGCTCGGTGATCATCGCCATGCACCACGAGCAGGACATGCGCAAGATGGGCGGCCTGCGCAAGTACATGCCGATCACCTTCATCACCATGTGGATCGGCACCCTGGCCCTGGTCGGTACGCCGTTCTTCTCCGGCTTCTACTCCAAGGACACCATCATCGAGGCCGCGCAGCACCACGCGCACGTGTCGTCGAGCTGGGTGGCGACCTATGGCTACTGGGCCGTGCTGGGTGGCGTGATCGTCACCAGCTTCTACAGCTTCCGCCTGCTGTTCCTGACCTTCCATGGCAAGGAACGCTTCCGCGATGCGCATGATGATCATGGCCATGACGATCACCATGCCGCTGATGCGCATGCAGACGCCCATCATGCCGACGCCCACCACGGTGACGCGCACCATGACGACCACGGCCATGGCCACGGTCCGCATGAGCCGCACGAAACCCCGTGGGTGGTGACGCTGCCGCTGATCCTGCTGGCGATTCCGTCCATCTTCATCGGTTTCTTCAGCATCGGTCCGATGCTGTACGGCACCGACTGGGCCGGTCACCATGCCGAGCACGGCATCCCGGGCCAGGTGCATTCGTTCTTCACCGGCGTGGTCGATTTCTACGACCCGGCACGCAACACCATTGGTGCCCTGGCTGAAGAGTTCCATGGTCCGGTGGCGTTCGCCCTGCACGGCATGATGGCCCCGGCCTTCTTCCTGACCGTGGCAGGCTTCCTGCTGGCGGCCCTGTTCTACCTGTGGAAGCCGGAACTGGCCACGAAGTCGCGCAAGACCTTTGCGCCGCTGGTGTCGGTGCTGGAGAACAAGTACGGGTTCGACAAGCTCTGGATCGGCGGTTTCGCCGGTGGCGGCATCAAGCTGGGCAAGGTTTCGCGCGCGATCGACACGAACATCGTCGATGGTGTGGTGGTCAACGGTTCGGCACGCCTGATCGATCTGGCGGCCAACCTGCTGCGTCGCACCCAATCCGGTTTCCTCTATCACTACGCCTTCGCGATGATCATCGGCCTGATTGCCCTCCTGGGCGTCCTGATGCATTACCTGCGTTGATGACCTGTACGGAATAAGAAGACGTGTCGAACTGGCCTCTACTCAGTGTTCTCATCTGGCTGCCGATCCTCGGCGGTGCCTTGATCCTTGCCATCCGTGATGCGCAGACCGCCCGTTGGGCGTCGCTGGGCGTGGCGGTGCTGACCTTCGTGATCAGCCTGTCGCTGCTCAGCGGCTACGACGTGGCCAACGACGCACTGCAGTTCGTCGAGACCCGCGCCTGGATCCCGGCCTACGACATCGGCTACAACCTGGGCGTGGATGGCATCGCCATCGCGCTGATCCTGCTGACCACCCTGGTCTCGGTGCTGGCGCTGATCGGTGCCTGGAGCGCCATCGACAAGCGGGTCAACCAGTACGTGGCCGCCTTCCTGATCCTGGAAGGCGTCACCGTGGGCATCTTCGCTGCGACCGACGCGATGCTGTTCTACGTGTTCTTCGAAGCGATGCTGATCCCGATGTTCCTCATCATCGGTGTCTGGGGCGGCCCGCGCCGCATCTACGCCGCGCTGAAGTTCTTCCTGTACACCTTCCTCGGCTCGGTGCTGATGCTGGTGGCGCTGATCTACCTGTACCTGAAGGGCGGCAGCTTCCAGCTGGCCGACCTGTACCAGCTGCAGCTGTCGGCCCAGGAGCAGACCTGGATCTTCTTCGCGTTCCTGATCGCCTTCGCGGTCAAGGTGCCGATGTTCCCGGTCCACACCTGGCTGCCGGACGCCCACGTGGAAGCGCCGACCGCCGGTTCGGTGATCCTGGCCGCCATCGCCCTGAAGATCGGTGGCTACGGCTTCCTGCGCTTCAACCTGCCGATCGTGCCGGATGCTTCGCAGGAATGGGCATGTCTGGTGATCGCGCTGTCGCTGATCGCGGTGATCTACGTCGGCCTGGTGGCCCTGGTCCAGGACGACATGAAGAAGCTGATCGCCTATTCGTCGATCGCGCACATGGGCTTTGTCACCCTGGGCACCTTCATCGCCCTGTGGCTGGTGCGTGATGCCGGCAATGCCGATGCAGCCCGCCTGGGCCTGCAGGGTGCGATGGTGCAGATGGTCTCGCACGGCTTCGTGTCCGGCGCGATGTTCTCCTGCGTGGGCGTGCTGTACGACCGCATGCACAGCCGCCGCATCGCCGATTACGGCGGCGTGGTCAACGTGATGCCGTGGTTCGCCACCTTCGCGATGCTGTTCTTCATGGCCAATGCCGGCCTGCCGGGCACCAGCGGTTTCGTGGGCGAGTTCATGATCATCATGGCCAGCTTCCAGCGTAATCCGTGGCTGGCCCTGGCCGCCGCAACCACGCTGGTGATCACCGCTGCCTACACGCTGTGGCTGTACAAGCGCGTGTTCTTCGGTGAAGTGGCCAATGCGCATGTGGCCGAACTGAAGGACATCAACGGCCGTGAGTGGCTGGTGTTGGGTGTGTTCGCCGTGGGTACGCTGGCGCTGGGTCTGTATCCCAAGCCGCTGACCGACCTGATGGAACCCTCGATCGCGAAGCTGGCGATGCAGATCGCATCCAGCAAGTTGCTGTAATTCCAGGATTTGATGATGACCACCTCGCCGCTGTTGCCACTGACCGCCGCTGACCTGCCGCCGCTCGCTCCGGAGCTGGTGCTGATCGGCAGCGCGTTCACCCTGTTGATCCTCGATCTGTTCATCAGCAAGCAGAACAAGATCTGGACCCACCTGTTTTCGGTCGCTGCACTGGCGGTCGTGCTGTTCATGCTCGCCACCGGCGTGGGCGGGCAGGGCGAGGTCTTCCACGGCATGTTCGTCCGCGATACCGCGGCCGATGTGATGAAAGCTGTGATCGTGCTCTGCAGCGGCCTGACCCTGGTCTATGGCTGGAGCTACCTGCGCGAACGTGATCTGTTCCAGGGCGAAATCCCGGTACTGATCCTGTTCGCCACCTCCGGCATGATGATCCTGGTCTCGGCCGGCAGCCTGCTGATGGTGTACCTGGGCCTGGAACTGCTGGCGCTGTGCTCCTATGCGCTGGTCGCCAGCAACCGTGACAACGGCCTGGCCACCGAAGCGGCGATGAAGTACATCGTGCTGGGTTCGCTGGCCTCGGGCCTGCTGCTGTACGGCATGTCGCTGGTCTACGGCGCCACCGGTTCGCTGCACCTGGATGCCATCAACGCGGCCATCCCGAACTCCGACGAGAAGATGCTGCTGCTGACCGGCGCGGTGTTCATGATCGCCGGCGTGGCCTTCAAGCTCGGTGCGGCACCGTTCCACATGTGGCTGCCCGACGTGTACCAGGGTGCCCCGGCCCCGGTTGCGCTGTTCATCAGCTCGGCCCCGAAGCTGGCCGCGTTCGGCATGGCCTACCGCCTGCTGGAAGTGGGCGTGGGCCCGCTGTCGGACGAATGGAAGTACCTCATTGGTGGCCTGGCCGCGCTGTCGCTGGTGATCGGCAACCTGATGGCGATTGCGCAGAGCAACCTCAAGCGCATGCTGGCGTACTCGACCGTGTCGCACATCGGCTTCCTGCTGCTCGGCATCGCCGGTGGCGGCGAGCGGGGCTATGCCGCCGCGCTGTTCTACGCGCTGAGCTACGCGATCATGTCCACCGCCGGTTTCGGCGCGATCATCGCGCTGTCGCGCAACGGCTTCGAAGCCGAGAAGATCGATGACCTGAAGGGCCTGAACGCCCGCAACCCGTGGATGGCGGGCCTGGTCCTGTGCATCATGGCGTCCATGGCCGGCATTCCGCCGTTCCTGGGCTTCTGGACCAAGCTGGCGGTGCTGGGCGCGGCCATCAACGGCGGCATGCTGTGGCTGGCCATCCTGGGTGTCATCTGTGCGGTGATCGGTTGCTTCTACTACCTGCGCGTCATCAAGGTCATGTACTTCGATGAGCCGGTGGGCGAGCCGCTGCCGGCCAACAATGACCGCGTGCTGGGCGTGGTGCTGGGCGTGAATGCCCTGGCGCTGCTGGCGCTCGGCCTGGCCTGGAACCCGATCATGGTGTGGTGCCAGCAGGCTTTTGCGCATCTCGCCTGAAAAACGATACAAAGCTGCGCAATTAGTGTAATATTCGTTTCCTGAGTTGTTGATGCAGCGGTTTCGCCAGAACATCGTTGCGGTACGGATCAACTCAACCACTTCTGCTGCGGGGTGGAGCAGTCTGGCAGCTCGTCGGGCTCATAACCCGAAGGTCGCAGGTTCAAATCCTGCCCCCGCTACCAAATAGCCCCGGTGCATGCCGGCGGCAGTGGACGAAAAAGCGATCCCGGCAACGGGGTCGCTTTTTTGTTGGGTGGTGCAGGGCAGGGGCAGCGGGGCAGGGCCCCGCTCTACACGCCCTTTTAATTGCGGTGGGCGTATTTCGTGGGCTTGTCGGGGGACACACGCATAAGTCGGCTCACAGGCCAGGGGTGACCGTGTCCTCATCGTCTTCCATGCTTGGCTATAACGGGGTTTTGCATGAGGCCCCCGGGTCCTGGCAGATCCTCGGCAATGGGTACCGCGTGTACAACCCGGTGCTGATGCGGTTTTACAGCCCCGACGACCTGAGCCCGTTTGGCAAGGGCGGTCTCAACGCCTACACCTATTGCCGGCTTGATCCGATCAATCAGGTGGATCCCAGTGGCCACTGGTCGCTCAATGTGTTCGCAAACCTGGTCGGCTTCAAGTTCCGGACCCCGCTGCTGACGCCGGTATTCGTCACCACGGCGGGTTCGTTGGCAGCGGTGGGTCTGGCGGTGGCATCCAACAACGATACGCAGCGGAAACTTGCGATAGCCGGGGCGGTGATACTGGCTGCTGGTGCGCTCACGACGGGCCGTCACGTCTGGATGAAGCGCAAGATACTCCCGACGCCAACCACGCCGACGCCAGCAGCTACCCCCTTTACAGCGTCGGCGCCGCCCATGGCACCACTCACGCCGACAACACCGGCCGCGCCCGTTCCGCTCTCACCCCCCGCGCGATTGGGCACGCCGACGGTGTCCAGCCGCGTGGCGCCGTCGAGCCCGCCGCCGACAGTCGCGATCCGGCGCGCGCAGCCTCGACGTCGTGCCGTGGTTTCGTCCGACCTGCCCCCACCACCGCCGCCGCCATCTGTCCTGCGCACTGCACGCGAGCCGCCCCGGGTGTCGCTGCGTGTGCGCCAGGCGACCATCCGCGAAGGGTCGGCACGGTGGGACCAGGCGACGCCGATTTACCCTGTATGACGGTGCCGTGTGCCATTCGCCTTGCAGGCCTCAGCCGCCGGCAGGCCAGTCATACCCTGCCGGCAGTTCGCGTGCGACTCGGCTACAACGGCCTGTTGCACGAGCCGGGCCGGTGCTGGCAGTTCCTGGGCAACGGCTACCGCATCTACAACCCGCGGCTGGGGCGCTTCCATAGTCCCGACGACAGCAGCCCCTTCGGCCGTGGTGGCATGAACGCCTATGCCTATTGCGCTGGCGATCCGATCAACCATG
This sequence comes from Stenotrophomonas sp. CCNWLW57, assembly GCF_037203925.1. NCBI lineage: Bacteria > Pseudomonadati > Pseudomonadota > Gammaproteobacteria > Lysobacterales > Lysobacteraceae > Stenotrophomonas > Stenotrophomonas sp. CCNWLW57. Next base: position 423,386 of record NZ_JBBCBJ010000002.1, on the reverse strand, counting down.
CCGATCCCACTGGCCACTTCCTGATGCCGATCGCGACGTTACTCGGAGGTGGCGCGGTGGCGTTGTTCGGCGCGGCCGGTGCAGTCGCCATCACCGGCGACAGCAAAAGTGCAAAGTTCCTGGCCGTGCTGGGAGGCGCCTTTGCTGTCGCGGGGCTGGCGGCGATCGGGGCCCGCGCCCTGGTCCGCAGGCAATCGAGTTCGCGCCTGGGAGAGGTGCGCATCCACCGCGGAAAGAACAAGGACTGGCTCGACGTCCATGGAAGTTCCAACGGGTCCCTGGTCGGCAACACGCCCATGGACGGTACTGAGATGACCGCGTTTCTCAGGTCGAAGGGGCTGGGCGACAAGCCGCTGATCTATCTGTCGTGCAACTCGGGGACCGGGCCGGCGTCACAGGCGCAGGTGGTGGCCGATGGCCTGGGGCAGCCGGTCATCGGCTTCGTGGGCCCGGTCGCAGGTAATGCGTTCACCCACAGGCCCATGGGCGTGTACCACGCCAGGGTCTTCCATCCCCAGACCGGACTTGCACGGGTCAACACGGCCATCCGCAATACCGCGCTGAACCGGAGAACCCGGGCGGGCGTGATGCAGCGCCTGTCGGGCTTGCGGTGAGGCATGCGGCCATGTCGATTGGCTTTCACGGTGAACTGCATGGCGCCGGTACGCACTGGCAGATCCTGGGTAACGGGTATCGCGTGTACAGTCCCGTTTTGAGGCGGTTCCATCGCCCGGACAGTCTGAGTCCGTTTGCAGAAGGGGGCCTCAATGCCTATGCCGCGTTCGGCTGCGATCCCATCAACCTGGCCGACCCCAGCGGTCATTTCGCACAGCTTGTGGTGGGCGCAGCCGTGTTGGCGGGCGCTGGGGCCCTGGTGGGCTCGGCCGCGGCCGGGACGAAGGGGGAGGGCACCACGGCCGGTATCCTGGCCGCAGTTGCGCTGGGCGTGGGCGTGGCGGCGGCAGGAGGAATGCACATGCTGCGGGCGTCCTCGCGCGTGACCGCAGTCGGCGTGCCCCCAACCACGCCACCGGTGCCAACCGTGCAGCCCGGCCGGACCGTGCGCATCGGCGAGTTGCGCTTTGCCTCGGGAGCGCGCGGCGATGAGCTGGTCGCCCATGGGCTTCCCTTCGCCACCGGCTCCACGGGTGCGGTGAGCGGGCACGCGCTGGGCCGGCAGGTGAGCACGGCGGTGGGCCCAGGCTATCGCTTCAAACCAATCAACATGCTGTCCTGCTACTCCGCCGTCGGCGGACGCTATGCGTCGCAGGCGCAGCGGTTGGCCAACAAACTCAACGTTCCGGTCAGGGGATACAGGGGGCGCACCCATGGAATGCAGGCACGGAACTCCAATGGGGGTCCCGACGACCACATATCCACCGTGTTCCGTCCGCAGACCGGCGTCGCCAGGACGTTCACCTCGGTGCTCAACACCGCGCTGCACCCGGTCGGTCGGGGCATGCGTGTGCTTGCCCGTGCGGCGCAGGCGGTGCGGTCTCGCTGAGACTGCAATGGGCCGGGGAGAGGTCATCACCACGTTTTAATTCTGCTGGACCAATGATCGGCGCGTCGGGGGACACAATCCTGGTGCGGACCGCGCGCCGAAGGGGGTTCCATGCCGTCACTTCCCACAACCTGGCCGCGCGCCGGCCACCAAGGGGAGACCCGTGGCTGGCTGGGCTACAACGGCCAACTGCATGAGCCGGGCGCAGCCTGGCAGTTCCTGGGCAATGGGTATCGCATCTATAACCCGGTGTTGATGCGCTTCCACAGTCCGGACCAGGCCAGTCCGTTCGGTGCGGGGGGAGTGAACTGCTACGCCTACTGCGAAGCCGACCCGATCAACAACGTGGATCCGAGTGGGCGATACCTGTTGCCGGTCGCCGCAATGATGGGGCTTGGAGCGATGGCCATGGCCGGGCTGGCGATTTCCAAGGGGGTGGCCGATGACCGAGAGGGCGCGGCCCTCTTCGGCGTCATCGCCGGCGGGCTTGCGATAGGTGCCGGGATGGTGGCGGGAATGCACCGCGTACTCATACGTAACTCGCCCCCGTTGGGGATGGGGGAAGTCCGTTTCCGCCACGGCCGCTACCGGGATGTGGTCAATGTGCATGGTGGGGAGAATTCGTCGAGGGTGGGAGCGGAGAACCTGGATGGTACCCAGCTTGCGGCGCTGGTCAGCGACAAGGGTCTGGGGAAGAGGCCGATCCATCTGCTTTCGTGCCGGTCGGCTGACGGACCCGTCCCGCAGGGTCAAGTGCTGGCGAATGCCACGGGACAACATGTGAAGGCGTACAGCGGAAAGGTCTTCGTAAGCAACTACACGGGTAAGCCGGTTGGGAACTACCGGAAGGTCATCTTCCGTCCGCAGCCGGAAGCCCAGAGGGAGGTGACTGCCATCCGCAATACGTCGCTGAATCGCCAGATGTGGCAGCGTCCCGCAAACCCGCAGCCGCGAAGGACTAGTGCCCGCAGATGATTCTCCGATGCCCTCCAAGGGTTGCGGTGGCGGCAAACGTGCATTACAATTCCGCTTCTGCTGCGGGGTGGAGCAGTCTGGCAGCTCGTCGGGCTCATAACCCGAAGGTCGCAGGTTCAAATCCTGCCCCCGCTACCACAGAAAATCTGCAGTGCAGATGCAGTGGACGAAAAGGCGATCCTGGCAACGGGGTCGCTTTTTTCGTTGGGACGGGCAGGGGCATCAACGAAGCTGAATGCAGGGGAGGATCCGGCCATCTGGCGCCCGCGCCCGTTGCACCAGCGCGGTGCAACCGCTATCATCCACGGCTTAGCGGACTACCTGACTGGACCCATTCCCTGGAATGCGGACCGTCCCGCGACCGGCTTCCGGGCCGTGCGACTTCCCCTCAGGTAGTCGTGACCCCCCGGAAGGCTGGGCTCGCAGCTTCACGCACCGCGCGTGATCTGCAACCGGAATCCAGCATGACCGGAGTCGTACCGGACAAGGGGCCCAGCGGGCCCTTTGTTGTTTCCGGGCCCCAGGCCGTGCGCCGGGGCAGCACCTCTTTCAACGAACCAAGGCAGACTGTGAGCGACAAGGCAACCGAAATCGCGAATCTGCTCGCCCCCACCGTTCAGTCGCTGGGTCTCGAGCTGCTGGGTGTGGAGTACCTGACCGCCCCGGGCGGCGCAACGCTGCGCCTCTATATCGACGTGCCGCTGGCAGAACAGCCCGAGCGTGTCGTCAACATCGACGACTGCGAACGCGTGAGCCGCGAAGTGTCGGCCCAGCTGGACGTGGAAGACCCGATCACTGCCAACTACACGCTGGAAGTGTCCTCGCCCGGCGTGGATCGTCCGCTGTTCACCTTCGACCATTTCGAACGTGCGGTGGGCGAGTCGGCCAAGGTCACCCTGAAGCTGCCGCAGGACGGCCGTCGTCGCCTGCAGGGCGAAATCCTCGGCGTCGATGCCGAGCAGAAGACCGTCACCTTCAAGGTCGACAATTCCCCGTTTACCGCCGACGTCGAGAATATCGAGAAGGCACGCATCATGCCGGACTGGGCCGCCCTCGGCCTGGCTCCGACCAAACCGACTGGCCCGGCACCCAAGCAGGGTGGCAAGGCGAACAAGAAACCATCCAACGAGCCGGCGGCCAAGAAGCCGCGCGCGGAGTGAGCCAACAATGAGCAAGGAACTTTTGCTGGTAGTGGATGCGGTCGCCAATGAAAAGGGCGTTCCGCGTGAAGTGATCTTCGATGCGATCGAAGCAGCACTGGCGTCGGCCGCGAAGAAGCGCTATCCCGATGAGGAAGTGCTGGCGCGCGTGTCGATCGACCACAAGGACGGCACCTACGAAACCTTCCGCCGCTGGGAAGTGGTGGCCGATGACGTGGTGATGGAATCGCCCGACCGCCAGGTTCGTCTGATGGATGCCATCGACGAAGCCGAAGGCGTGGAAGTGGGCGATTACATCGAAGAGCAGATCGAAAACCCGGACTTCGGCCGCATCGCGGCGCAGGCCGCCAAGCAGGTGATCGTCCAGCGCGTGCGCGAAGCCGAACGCCAGCAGGTGGTCGATGCGTGGAAGGACCGCGTGGGCGAGCTGGTCACCGGCGTGGTCAAGCGCGCCGAGCGCGGCAACATCTACGTAGACCTGGGCGGCAACGCCGAGGCCTTCATCCCGAAGGACAAGGGCATTCCGCGCGACGTGCTGCGCGCTGGCGACCGCGTGCGCGGTTACCTGGCCGAAGTCCGTTCGGAACCGCGTGGCCCGCAGCTGTTCATCAGCCGCGCCGCCCCGGAATTCATGATCGAGCTGTTCAAGCTCGAAGTGCCGGAAGTGGGTCAGGGCCTGGTCGAGATCAAGGCCTGTGCACGCGATCCGGGCGACCGCGCCAAGATCGCCGTGCTCGCCCACGATGCGCGCACCGATCCGATCGGCGCCTGTATCGGCATGCGCGGTTCGCGTGTGCAGGCCGTATCAAACGAGCTCAATGGCGAGCGCGTGGATATCGTGCTGTGGAACGACAACCCCGCCAACTTCGTCATCAATGCGATGGCGCCGGCGGAAGTGCAGTCCATCATCGTCGATGAAGACAAGCACTCCATGGACCTGGCCGTCGCTGAAGAGCGCCTGGCCCAGGCGATCGGCAAGGGCGGCCAGAACGTGCGCCTGGCCAGCCGCCTGACCGGTTGGCAGCTCAATGTGATGACCCAGGACCAGGTGACCGCCAAGTCCGAGGCAGAGCAGGGCGTTGCCCGCCAGCTGTTCATGGACAAGCTGGAAGTGGATGAAGAAATCGCCGCCATCCTGGTGACCGAAGGCTTCAACACCGTGGAAGAAATCGCCTACGTCCCGGTCGGCGAACTGCTGGCCGTGGAAGGCTTCGACGAAGACATCGTCGAAGAGCTGCGTGCCCGTGCCCGCGATGCGCTGCTCAACGAAGCGCTTGCGGTGGAAGAGGGTCTGGAAGATGGTTCGCCGTCCGAAGACCTGCTCGCCCTGGAAGGCATGGACGAGGCAACCGCCTACGCCCTGGCCGGCCACGGTGTGCGTACGAGTGAGGACCTGTCGGACCTGGCCGCCGATGAGATCCTCGAGTTCGGTATCGAGGACATGGACCAGGAGCGCGCCGCCGCCCTGATCCTTGCCGCCCGAGCCGAGGAGATCGCCCGCCTGGAGCGCGGCGAATGAGCCAGCGATGAACAGTGCCCTGACCCGATCAGGGCTTAGACTCCGCGCTGCCTTCGCCCGTTTCGGAGGAGCGCCAACCAGATCATAGGATCCGAATGTCGCAGCAAACCACCATCCGCAAGCTTGCCGAACTGGTCAATACGCCGGTCGAAAAACTGCTTGAACAGCTTGCCGAAGCCGGCATGAAGTTCAGCGGTCCCGACCAGGTCGTGACCAGCACCGAGAAGGTGAAGCTCCTGGGCTTCCTTCGTCGTTCGCATGGCAAGACCGAGCAGCCCGTCGAAAGTGCCGACGAAGCTGCAAAGAAGATCACCCTCAACCGTCGCAAGTTGCAGGAAGTGACCGTCAGCGCCGGCCGCAGCAAGACCACCGTCAATGTTGAAGTGCGCCAGAAGCGTACCTACACCAAGGACGCCAGTGGCAAGGCGATGACGCCGGATGAGGAGCGCGCCGACATCCTGCGCAAGCTGGAGGAATCCCGCCAGCGCAATCTGGACGAGCAGCGTGCACTGGCCGAGAAGGACCGTGCGCGCGATGAGGAAATCGCACGCAAGCGCCAGGAAGAGATCGACGCCAAGGAACGCGCCGAAGCCGAGCGCAAGGCTGCCGAAGCCGCTGCGGAAGCGGCGAAGAACGCCCCGCCGGCACCGGTAGCGGCGCCGCGCCCGGCCGCCAGCGAAGCGCCGGCCCGTGCCGCGCGTCCGTCTGCGCCGGCACCGGCACGTCCGGCCGCACGTGCGGACGACCGCAACTCGAACAACAACAACCGCCCGGGCGCCAAGCGCGACGACGATGGTGGCAACCGCTTTGCCGGTCAGCTGCACCTGTCGGCCGCTGATCGCGCGCGCCGTGGCAACAACAGCAACTCGCGTGGCCGCCCGACCGGTCGCACCCAGCACGGCGGCCGCCGTGACAGCAACCAGTCGCGCAGTGGCGGTGGTGCCCATGGTTTCGAACGTCCGGTCGCACCGATCGTGCGTGACGTCACCATTGGCGACACCATCACCGTGGCCGACCTGGCCCAGAAGCTGGCCGTGAAGGGCGGCGATGTGGTCAAGGCGCTGTTCAAGATGGGCGTGATGGCCACCATCACGCAGACCATCGACCACGACACCGCCGCGCTGGTGACCGAAGAACTCGGCCACAATGTGATCCGTGCCAACACCAACGACGCCGAAGACGCGCTGCTGGCGTTGAACGAAGGCGAGCAGGGCGAAGCCGTTGCGCGTCCGCCGGTGGTCACCATCATGGGCCACGTCGACCACGGCAAGACCTCGCTGCTGGATTACATCCGCCGCACCAAGGTGGCCACCGGCGAAGCCGGCGGCATCACCCAGCACATCGGTGCGTACCACGTTGAAACGCCCAAGGGCGTCATCAGCTTCCTGGATACCCCGGGCCACGCCGCGTTTACCTCGATGCGTGCCCGCGGTGCCAAGCTGACCGACATCGTGGTGCTGGTGGTGGCTGCTGACGACGGCGTCATGCCGCAGACCAAGGAGGCGATCCAGCACGCCCGCTCGGCGGGTGTGCCGCTGATCGTGGCGATCAACAAGATGGACAAGTCCGGCGCGGACCCGATGCGGGTCAAGAACGAACTGCTCACCGAGCAGGTCGTGGCCGAAGACTTCGGTGGCGACACCCAGATGGTGGAGATCTCGGCCAAGGCTGGCATGGGCATCGACGAACTGCTGGACGCCATCTCGATCCAGGCCGAACTGCTGGAACTGAAGGCCGTGGCCGATGGCCGCGCCAGCGGCGTGGTCATCGAGTCCTCGCTGGACAAGGGCCGTGGCCCGATCGCCACCGTGCTGGTGCAGCAGGGTTCGCTGAAGAAGGGCGACTACCTGGTCTGCGGCATCCAGTACGGCCGCGTGCGCGCACTGTTCGATGAGACCGGCAAGCAGCCCGACCAGGCTGGCCCGTCCATCCCGGTGCAGGTGCTGGGTCTGTCCGGCGTGCCGGATGCGGGCGATGACTTCGTGGTGGTCGAGGACGAGCGCCTGGCCAAGGACGTCGCGCAGCAGCGCGAAACCAAGCGCCGTGAATCGCGCCTGGTGCAGTCGGCCGGCAGCCGCATGGAAGACATCATGGCAACCCTGGGCAAGGGCGATGGCCAGCAGGTGCTGAACCTGGTGATCAAGGCCGACGTGCAGGGTTCGGTGCAGGCGCTGAGCCAGGCACTGGTCGCGCTGTCCAACGACGACATCCGCATCAACGTGATCCACTCCGGCGTGGGTGGCATCACCGAATCCGACGCCAACTCGGCCGTGGCTTCCAAGGCCACTGTCATCGGCTTCAACGTGCGTGCGGATGCTTCGGCCCGTCGCATCATTGAATCCAACGGCGTGGACCTGCGTTACTTCTCGATCATCTATGACGTGATCGATCAGGTGAAGCAGGTGGCATCCGGCCTGCTCGGCGTGGAAATCCGCGAAGAGATCATCGGTATCGCCCAGGTCCGCGACGTGTTCCGCAGCTCCAAGTTCGGTGCCGTGGCCGGCTGTATGGTCATCGAAGGTACGGTCAAGCGCAGCAAGCCGATCCGCGTCCTGCGCGACAGCGTGGTGGTGTTCGAAGGCGAGCTGGAATCGCTGCGTCGCTTCAAGGAGAACGTCGACGAAGTCCGCAACGGTACCGAATGCGGTATCGGCGTGAAGGCTTACAACGATGTGAAGCCGGGCGACCAGATCGAGTGCTTCGAGCGTATCGAAGTGCCGCGCACCCTGTAATGTAAAAGAGGGCCCGACCAGACGGTCGGGCCCTACCAATTCGAATACTGAAGAGTTCCCTGTGCCGAAAACCTTCCATCGAACCGACCGTGTTTCCGCCCAGATCCGCCGTGAGCTGGGTACGCTCGTGCATAACCTCGTGCGTGTACACGGCTTGCCCTCGGTGAGCGTTTCCGACGTCGAAGTCACCCGTGACATGGCCCATGCCAAGATCTTCGTCACCGCCCTGATGCCGGAACGTTCGGCCGAAGCGATGAAGGGGCTCAAGGAGCTGGCCTGGGAGCTGCGCATGGACCTGGCCAAGGCCATGAAGCTGCGCCACGTGCCGGAGCTGCACTTCCACTACGACGATTCGGTCGACCGTGGCGAGCACATCGACAACCTCCTGCGCGACCTGCCCGACACGCTCGCGGCCGAAAAGAGCCGCAACGCCAAAGACGGCGACGACGGCGAAGACAAACCCGAATAAACCAACAGCCCGCAAGGGCTGTTGTCCTGTATGGCCCGCCCTGCGTGCCTGCACGACCAATCCCGGCGAAACACCATGACCCGAATCACCTTCCGTCGCCTGGACGGCATCCTCCTGCTCGACAAGCCCACCGGCATGAGCTCCAACGCCGCGCTGCAGGTGGCCCGCCGCCTGTTCCGCGCCGAGAAGGGCGGCCACACCGGCAGCCTGGACCCGCTGGCCACCGGCCTGTTGCCGCTGTGCTTCGGTGAAGCCACCAAGATCGCCGGCCTGCTGCTGGGCGCGGCCAAGGCCTATGACGCCGACATCGTGCTGGGGCAGACCACCGATACCGACGATGCCGACGGCAGCGTGCTGCTGGAGCGCGCGGTACCGTCGATCAGCCGCGACCAGCTTGAAGTGGCCCTGGCCCCCCTGAAGGGCCGGATACGTCAGCGCGCCCCGATTTTCTCGGCGCTCAAGCAGGGGGGTGAACCGCTGTACCTGAAGGCCCGCCGGGGCGAGACCATCGACGCGCCCGAGCGCGATGTGGAGGTCCATGCCATTGAGGTCCTGGACCAGCATCCGACCCGGCTGTCGCTGCGCGTGACCTGCGGTTCAGGCACCTACATCCGCAGCCTGGCCCGCGACCTGGGCGAAGCGCTGGGCTGTGGTGCGCACATTGCCGGCCTGCGCCGGCTCTGGGTGGACCCCTTCCGCGACGCCCCCATGGTCAGCCTGGACACCCTGCGCGCCTTGGCGGAGCAGGGCGACGAAGCTGCCATGGAGGCGCTGCTGCTGCCGTTGGCGGCCGGCTTGGCCGACTATCCTCGGGTCGATCTGGATGCTGAACAGGCGCCGCGCTTCTGCGTGGGCCAGCGCCTGCGCGATCCGGCCTGGCCGCCCGGTACCGTGGCCGTGTATGGCCCGGAGGACCGGATCCAGGGGCTTGGCGAGGTCGACCCGACCGGCCGGCTGTCCCCCCAGCGCCGCTTCAACCTCTGACCCGGACCCACCCGGCGCTTGTCCCGGGAGGCCGCGACCGTTACAATTTCGCGGCCTTTTCAGGCTTTCCCGCGTCTGCGGGTTCATCCTTTCGTTAACGGCGAGTCGCGCGGTACGCCAATGGGGCGTTTCTGCGGGCCACGCATCCAAGAGAAAACAGATATGTCGATCGACACCCAGAAGGTCATTGAAGACAACAAGCGCAGCTCGGCCGATACCGGCTCCCCGGAAGTCCAGGTTGCCCTGCTCACCGCCCGCATCGAACTGCTGACCGGCCACTTCAAGACCCACAAGAAGGATCACCACAGCCGTCGCGGTCTGCTGCAGATGGTCAACCGCCGCCGCAGCCTGCTGGACTACCTGAAGAAGAAAGACGCCGTTCGTTACAAGGCCCTGATCGAAAAGCTCGGCCTGCGTCGCTAAGCAAGAATCCCGACCGCGGCGCAGGAATGCGCCGCGGTTTTGTTTTGGTAGTACCGCATCAAACGCCAGGACCGGACTTCCGGTCACCCGTCGGCGGCAAGGGTCGCCCGCGGTCCATTCGAAGACAGCATTTCCCCAAGGACATCCCCCGTGGCAAAAATCACCAAAACCTTCCAGTACGGCAAGCACACCGTCACGCTTGAAACCGGCGAAATCGCCCGTCAGGCCGGTGGCGCCGTCATCGTCAAGTTCGACGACACCGTGCTGCTGGTCTCCGCCGTGGCTGCCAAGAGCGCGCGTGAGGGCCAGGACTTCTTCCCGCTGACCTGTGATTACCAGGAGAAGTTCTACGCCGGTGGCCGTATCCCGGGTGGCTTCTTCAAGCGCGAAGGCCGTGCGACCGAAAAGGAAACGCTGATCTCGCGCCTGATCGATCGTCCGATCCGTCCGCTGTTCCCGGAAGACTACAAGAACGAAGTGCAGATCATCGCCACGGTCATGTCGCTGAACCCGGACATCGACGGCGACATCGCCGCGCTGATCGGCGCCTCGGCTGCACTGTCGCTGGCCGGTACCCCGTTCAAGGGTCCGATCGCCGCTGCCAAGGTGGGTTACAAGAACGGTGAGTACATCCTCAACCCGACCGTGACCGAACTGAAGGATTCGGAGCTGGAACTGGTTGTGGCCGGTACCGCCAACGCCGTGCTGATGGTTGAATCCGAAGCCGCGCTGCTTTCCGAAGACGTGATGCTGGGCGCCGTGACCTTCGGTCACCGCGAAATGCAGAAGGTCATCAACGCCATCAACGAGCTGACCGTGGAAGCCGGCACCAAGCCGTCGACCTGGGTCGCCCCGGCCAAGAACGACGTGCTGATCAGCGCCCTGCAGGAAGCCATCGGCCCGCGCTTGGGCGAAGCCTTCCAGGTGCGCGACAAGCTGCAGCGCCGTGACGCCATCTCGGCGATCAAGAAGGACGTGGTCGAGTCGCTGGCAGGCCGCGTGGCCGCTGAAGGCTGGAACCCGGCCGAGCTGTCGAAGGAATTCGGCGAGCTGGAATACAGCACCATGCGCAACTCGGTGCTCGACACCAAGGTCCGCATCGACGGTCGCGCGCTGGACACCGTCCGCCCGATCGCCGTCAAGACCGGCATCCTGCCGCGCGTGCACGGCTCCTCGCTGTTCACCCGTGGTGAGACCCAGGCCATCGTGACCATCACGCTGGGTACCGCCCGCGACGGCCAGGTGATCGACGCCGTGTCCGGTGAGTACAAGGACAACTTCCTGTTCCATTACAACTTCCCCCCGTACTCGGTGGGTGAGACCGGCCGCATGATGGGCCCGAAGCGTCGCGAAATCGGCCACGGCCGCCTCGCCAAGCGCGGCGTGCTGGCAGTGATGCCGTCGCTGGAAGCCTTCCCGTACACCATCCGCGTCGTCTCGGAAATCACCGAGTCGAACGGTTCCTCGTCGATGGCCTCGGTCTGCGGTTCCTCGCTGGCCCTTATGGACGCCGGCGTGCCGGTGAAGTCGCCGGTTGCCGGTATCGCCATGGGCCTGGTCAAGGAAGGCGAGCGCTTCGTCGTCCTGTCCGACATCCTGGGTGACGAAGATCACCTGGGCGACATGGACTTCAAGGTGGCCGGTACCGCTGAGGGCATCTCCGCCCTGCAGATGGACATCAAGATCGAAGGCATCACCGAAGAAATCATGAAGCAGGCACTGCAGCAGGCCAAGGCTGGCCGTCTGCACATCCTGGGTGAAATGGCCCATGGCCTGACCGCTCCGCGCCAAGAGCTGTCGGACTACGCGCCGCGCCTGCTGACCATCAAGATCCACCCGGACAAGATCCGCGAAGTGATCGGCAAGGGTGGTTCCACCATCCAGGCCATCACCAAGGAAACCGGCACCCAGATCGACATCCAGGATGACGGCACCATCGTCATCGCCTCGGTCAATGCCATCGCTGCGCAGGCTGCCAAGGCCCGCATCGAGCAGATCACCTCGGACGTCGAGCCGGGCCGCATCTACGAAGGCAAGGTCGCCAAGATCATGGACTTCGGTGCGTTCGTCACCATCCTGCCGGGCAAGGACGGCCTGGTCCACGTCTCGCAGATCTCCAGCGAGCGCGTCGAGAAGGTCGGCGACAAGCTGAAGGAAGGCGACGTGGTCAAGGTCAAGGTGCTGGAAGTCGACAAGCAGGGCCGCATCCGCCTGTCGATGAAGGCCGTCGAGGAAGGCGAAGGCGCTTCGGCCGAGTAATCGACCGCAACACCAAGGTAGGTGACGACCGTTGGTCGTCACTCCCTGAAAAAAAACGGGCCTTCGGGCCCGTTTTTTTTTGCTTGGCGCACCATCTTCGATCACGGTCGTCGCGAGCGTTCAGAGCCCCGCCGCGGCCGGTAGGCCCCTGTGCAAATGTCCCCCGGCCGCCGCCTGGCGGCGACGGCCTCCTCCTTTACTTTGCCAGGGACCTACCGGCCGCGACGGGGCATGGCTTGCGGCCCGTCGCTTGCCCCACCGGCAGCGGCGTCTGCTTTACCGCGAGGGCTCTTGTGCAGTCATTGCGTTTCCCGTCCACAGCAACAGGACGTGTCCGCCGGACAGATTCGCAGGACATCCGGCCATGACGGCCTGCGCCTTGTTAACGTTGGCCCATTCCTCTCCACGGAGTTGCCATGTACCGCCTGTCTGCTTCCCTGTTGGCTACTGCCCTCGCGGTCGCGTTTCCGCTCGTCAGCCTTGCCGCCCCGGCGCCGAATGCGGTGATCGGGGCCTACTATCCGGGCGGTTCGGCCGAGCGCTATCCGGTGGCGTCCATTCCCGCCGATACGCTGACCCATCTGTTCTACGCGTTCGCGCGCATCGACGACGGCAAGTGCGTGGTGGACGACGGCGCCGCAGCGCACTTCAAGGCACTGGCCGCGCTCAAGCGCAAACACCCTCAGCTGCACACCATGATCTCCATCGGCGGCTGGAACGCCGGCGGCTTCTCCGATGCCGCGCTTACGGCACAGAGCCGCGATCGTTTCGTGCGCTCGTGCGTGGCGATGTTCTTCGAGCAGCATCGCGGCAGCTTCGACGGCGTGGATATCGATTGGGAATTCCCGGTCTTCGGTGGCCCACTCGAGATCACTGATCGCCCGCAGGATCGCCGCAACATGACGCTGCTGGTGCAGGAATTCCGCCGCCAGCTTGATGCGCTGGATGGCGGCAAGGGTCCACATCGGCTGCTGACAGCCGCACTGCCGGCCGGCCGCGTGCAGACCGACGGTCCTTACGACCCGGCGCTCAGTTACGAGTTGAAGGAACTGGGCCAGGCGCTCGATTTCATCAACCTGATGAGCTACGACATGGGCACCGGCTTTTCCAAGGTGTCCACCTTCAACGCGCCGCTGCAGGAAGTGCCGCAGGACCCGCTCGCACCGGAGCAGCGCCGCTGGAACAGCGTGGAAGGCGCCGTGCAGTACTACCGCCAGCATGGCGTGCCCAACGACAAGCTGGTGCTGGGCGTGCCGTTCTACGGGCGCGGCTTCAAGGTCACCACCGAATCTGCCGATGGCCTGTACCAGCCCTACAGCGCTCCGTTCGATGCCGGCGATTGGCGCCGCATCAAGCAGGAATTCCTCGACAAGCCCGGCTGGCAGCGGCACTGGCACCCGGTGGCGCAGACACCATGGTTGTACAACGCCGCCGACAAGGTGTTCATCAGCTACGAAGACCCGGACTCGATTCGCCTGCGCGCGGACTACGCCAGGGACCAGAAGCTACGCGGCGTGTTCACCTGGGAACTGACCGGCGATGACGACCAGGCCAGCCTGCTGAAGGCCATGGCTGCACCGTTCAAGTGAAGCCGGCTACACGCTGAAAGCATGCCGATGGGGGATAGCAGGTAGGGTCGGTTCCCAAACGACTGCCGATAGCGGAGATTGCTCGATTGACGCATGACCTTCAAACGGAGTCGCGCGTTTCCGGATTTCTCCGTTCGTTGGTCATTCGTCGCCCTGCCGATCATCCCTATCGGCGGTCGTTCGGGAACCGACCCTACCGCTGGATTGCTCCCCGGTGATCGGGTGTAACGTCCGGGCCGAGCCTGCACTATGCTTGCCGGCATGACGAGCGTTCAGCTGCTGGACCTGCACATCGACCGCGCCTTGCAGCAGGTGCGGCGCGGTGATGTGGCGCTGCCGGTGAGCGGCCTCAGCTGGCGGCTGCTGGACTGCCTGTTGGAGCACGGCACCGATGTGGTCGACTTCGACACGCTGGCACGGCAGGTCTGGGCGCCGGCCGTGGTGGGTGAAGATGCGATCAGCCAGCGGGTGAAGCTGCTGCGCCAGGCCTTGGGCGATGACAGCCGCCGGCCGCGCTACGTGCGCTCGGTACGTGGCCGGGGCTACCAGTTATGCGCGCCGCCCCAGGCGTGCGCACCGATGGCGCCACCAGCGCCGGTAGAGCCATCCGCAGCAACTGCCGCAACTGCCGCAACTACGGCGGCGCCGGAGGGGCCGCAACGGAGGCTACATGCGCGGTGGGCGTGGCTGGCGGCGGGCGTGGCTGCTGCCGGCGGCATCATCGCCGTCATCGTCCAGCGGCCGGACAACGCGGCGCACTCACCCGCAGACCCGGTGCTGCAACGCGCCGCGTATTACGCCGGCATCGGCCAGGCCAGCAACAATGACCGTGCGATCACCCTGTACCGCCAGGCGTTGCAGATCGACCCGGATTCCAGCGCCGCACGGCGTGGCCTGGCGCGAGCATTGGCCGCCGATGCCTGCCTGTTCAACGGCAGGCCGGGGAACGCGCAGGAGGCACTGCAGCTGGCCGGGCAGGTGTTGCAGGCGGCCCCTGACGACGCAGCCGCACATGCGCTGCGCGGGTACGCGCATGATTGCCTTGGCGCGATGCCGCAGGCGATTGCCGATTACGAGCAGGCGCTGCTGCGCGATCCCGACGATGAGCGCACCCGCGCCTCGCTGGCCTACCTGCAGCAGGAGCAGGGCCACCTGGCGCAGGCGCTCAAGGCCAACCTCAGCCTGCGCGCGCCGGAGCGGATCCGCTTCCGCGACGTGCAGGTCGCCCGCGAGCTGGAACTGCTTGGCTTCACCGACGCCGCCGCACGCCGCCATGCGCGCAACTTCCAGCTGTACCCGGACAATGTCTTCAGCAACATTGCGTGGCCGCGTGCGCTGATGAACATGGGCGAGCAGGACAAGGCACGCCAAGCGCTGGATCAGGCGCTCGCGCGCGGCACCCCGCATCCACAGCTGCTGCGCCTGCACGGCGAACTGCTGTTGATGGGTGGCGACCGGCAAGGTGCGGCAGAGGCCTTCGAGCAGGCACGCCTGCTGCGCCCGCTGCAGTCGCTTGGAAAGACCCTGGGCGGCCTGCAGCAGGGGAGTGGCACGCCGTCCCCGGAATGGATTGCCGCGCGCCTGCGCGAGGTGACCGCGCAGGCTGACGACGGCTGGTCGGACGCGGCCGTGGAACGGGCCCTGCTGCACCAGGCGCAGGGTGATGCAGGCGCGGCCATCGCCGACCTGCACCGCGCGGTGGATGCAGGCTTCCGCGACGCCGCGTGGCTGCGCGTCACCCCGCTGTTCGCCCCGCTGCGGCAGGCGCCCGGATGGGAGCGCCTGCTGGCCCGGATCGAGGTGGACGTGGCCGCGCAGCGTGCGCAGGTACTGGCAGCGTCCTGGCGCCCCGATGACCTGAAGGGCCTCAGCGCAACGCCGGCAGCAGGAACCCGGTAAGCACGCGGCGCGACTGGGGATGGGCGTAGCTGCGGTTGTAGGCCTTGCTGGTCACCACCGCGACCAGCTTCTTCTCCGGCATCACGAACACATAGTTGCCGCCGTTGCCCGACATCGCCCATACCGTGGTTTCCTTCCCGTCCAC
The DNA here is from genome assembly GCF_037203925.1 of Stenotrophomonas sp. CCNWLW57. Lineage (NCBI taxonomy): Bacteria > Pseudomonadati > Pseudomonadota > Gammaproteobacteria > Lysobacterales > Lysobacteraceae > Stenotrophomonas > Stenotrophomonas sp. CCNWLW57. The sequence goes on along the minus strand of NZ_JBBCBJ010000002.1, from coordinate 407,728 downwards.
CGGCAGCTTCAGGCCCCACCACTGGTAGCCGTAATCGCTGCCGTCGTCGGTCTGCGCCTGCGGGCGGATCATTGCCGCGATGTAGTCGGCAGGCACCAGCTGTTTGCCCTGCCAGCGTCCCCCGGCCAGCACCAGCTCGCCCAGCCGGGCCAGATCACGGGTGCGGTAGCGGGTGCCGCCGCCGCCCATGCCGATGCCTTCGGGGGAACGGTTCCAGTGACTGCGGGTGATGCCCAGCGGGCGTTCGAGTGCCTGCGCGGCGTAGTCGGCCAGCGGCAGCCTCGTGGCCCGTTCCAGCACCGCGCCCAGTACGAACGAATCGGCGGTGCAGTAGGCGTGCGCGCGGCCGTGCGGGCTGTCCTCGGGCCGGCTCATCCAGGGCGCGAAGCCCTTGACTGGCAGCGCCAGCGCGAAGTCCAGCCAGCGCTCGGTCACGTACATGCGCTCTTCGTTGCCGGCGGAAAATTGATTCTGGTCATCGCATTCCCACAGGCTGCTCATGGTGAGCAGGTCTTCCAGCGTGGTGCCGCGCAGGCGGGGGTCGACCGGGTGCTGCGCGGTGAACTCCGGGAAGTAGTCGTAGACACGCGCCTGCACGCCCGGCAGGTGCCCGTCGCCGATGGCCGCACCCACCAGCAAGGAGGTCACGCTCTTGCTGGCCGAGCGCACGTCGTTGAGCGTCTGCGCATCGGCGCCGTTGAAATAATGTTCGTAGGCCACCGTGCCATCGACCAGCAACAGCACGCTGGTGACCTGTTTGATCTCGTCGCTGGCAACGGCTGCCTCCAGCGCGGCGAGCGGGGCAGGGTCGAGGCGCGGCGGGGCGGCCTGAGCCGCGATGGGCAGGCAAGCGGTGATGGACAGGACCAGTGCGGCGAAACGACGGGCGGGGTGGGGCATGGTGGCGCTCCTCGGAAGTGAGCTGCCACTACGCCAGCACCGCGTCTGAAGTGCTGGAAGAACGCCTGAAGAATTCTGAAAGCGGCACCCAGCCTGCATCTGGCGATGCAAAGCGGGCCACGCGCTTTGTCCGTTACGCCCGCGTGTGCGCCCACACGCTGTTGGGGTCGCCGTTTACGGCCCGGCGCTGCGTTGCGCGCGCCATGGCGGCAAAGCCCAGCGCCATCGCCAGCGCCACCCCGTCCACCCAGAACAGCGGCCAGTAGCCGCGCGCGGCGCTGGTCCACAGCCACAGCCCGCTCATCGCACCGTGCACCACCGGGATCAGCGCGGTCACCGCCGCCGCAGCCCACAGCAGCTCCACCGCCGCCCTGGACGGCGCGCGCAGCGCTGCCCACAAGGCGCAGCCGCCCCAGGCCAGGAAGCAGGTCCAGCGCATGCCCGCATCCGCATGTGCCGGGGCCAGGTGCTCCAGCAACTGCACGCTGACAAACGCCGCCGACACCGCCACGCACAGCCCGATGCACACCCCTACCGTGGCCCGCGCCATGTTCACCTGCGCGCGTCCCTGGGTGGCCTGGCGGCGCTTGCGGCGCGACTCGATCCACAGCAGGTTGCCCGAATAGAACAGGAACGCCCCGCCCAGGCCGAGCACGAAGTACAGCCACGGCACCAGCCCGTTGCCGAATTCGCCGAAGTGCAGCGCATAGGCCGCCGCCAACGTGGCGTGGTTGGCATCGCGATGCCCCGGCAGCTGGGTGTGCAGCACATCGCCGGTATTGGCATCCATCGCCACCGCGCCCAGAGGGCCCAGCGACACGCCGCCATCGCCGGTGATTTCGATCACGGCGTTGCGGTCACCGGCATTGGCCAGCTTCAGGTAGGCCGGTTCGAACACCGCCTGGCCCTTGTCATTGGCCACCGCGATCGCCCGCGCATGCAGCATCGCCAGGCTGCCGGCACGCACCGGCTCGTTGGCGGGCGCGCGGATCGGCGCGGTATCGGTTGCCCCCGGCAGCGCCGCCAGCAGCTTGCCGTCGTAGATCAGCGGGTTCAGCGCGGCCATCTGCAGGAACATCAGGCACAGCAGCGCACCGGTGACCGCGAACAGCAGGTGGAAGGGCAGGCTGAGCACGCCGATCACGTTGTGCGCGTCCTGCCACATCTGCTTGAAGTTGCGGCCCGGACGCAGCGCGAACAGGTCGCCCACCAGCTTGGGCAGGTGGATCACCAGCCCGGACAGCAGCGCCAACCCGTACAGCAGGCTGACCACGCCCATCAGGTAGATGCCGGCCACCGGCAGGCCCAGCGTGTAGTGCAGTTCGTTGACAAGCTCGGCCAGGCCGGCCTGTGGCGGGGTGGGGCTGCCATCCACGTGGTCGGCCCAGGCAAACAGCCAGGTGCCTTTGGCATCCTGCCAATACGCGATGGACTGCGGCGTTTCCGCGCCCGGGAAGGTCATGCCCACGTGCTTTCGCGCATCGGGGTGTTTGGCCAGCACGCCATCGAGCAGCCGCTGTGCATCGTCCAGGGTCTGCGCTGGCTGGTCCATGCCCTGCGGCGACTGCCACAGCGGCAGATCGTGGTGGAACACGGTGATGGCGCCGGCATAGAACGCCACGAACAGCGCAAAGCCGGCCACCAGGCCAACCCAGGTGTGCACGGTGGTGAAGGTGCGCAGGGTGAGCGAACTGAATTTCATCGAATAGGCCTCACTGCAGCCAATGGAAGTGGCGCAGCAGCCACAGCAGGCCGAACCCGAACGCGGCGCTGGCACTCAGCCACCCCCACGCGCGCGGGCCGGTGCGGAATGCGAAGGCCCACAGCGCGGCCAGCATCCACAATGGAATGAAGGCGATCATGCCGGGCACGATCACCGACTGCCACGGACCCGGCGGCAGCCAGGTGATCAACCCGGTGACGGCCGCAGCCACGAAGAAGCCCGCCAGCAGGCCGGCCAGTGCACGTGCCCACATCAGCGCCGCGCCTCCGCATCCGGCCGCGTCCAGGCAGCAACATAGGGCAGCACCATCGCCGTGAGCATCCAGCCGCCGAGGGTCACGCAGAAGCCGGTGGCAAAGCCCAGCTGGCCCATCCACAGCCACAGCGAGGTGGCTGCCGCCACCAGCCCGAGCTGGCGGCCCAGCCGCCCCGCGCGGCGCAGGCGGGGCCAGCGGCAGTGCGGGGAGGCAGCATAGAAGGCCAGCGCCGAAAAGGCCGAGGCGGCGCCGGCCAGCGCGCAATACAGCAGGGCCAGGGCATCGGCGCTCAGCATGGGCGCGCCGCGCGGGGCAGGGGCGTGCGGGCCGAAGGGGCGGCGCAGGGCATGGAAATCCTTGGAAACGAAGACGGGCCGGGCGGTGCGGCAACCTGCGCATGGTAATCATTGCCGTTTTCAATCGCCACAGCGGCCTGTTCAGTAGTGCTGGCCACCGGGCGAATGCCGTCGGGATTGGGCTTCCCCGGCCGTTTGGTTTAAGATCGAGGCATCCACCTCGAGGCAACAAGGTGACCCGCGCCCAGCGCCGGTCCAGCGTGCGACATGAGCACTACCACCGCCCAGCGCTGAACGTCATGACGGCCCCTTGCCCAGGCGCCTTCATGGCGCTTTTCTTTTATCCGGCCGCGCGCCCCGGACACCCTCGACCCCGTTTCCCTGGCCTGCGCCGCAGGCCCACCAGCACAAAGCCCCAGCCATGATTGCGATCACGCTTCCCGACGGCAGCCGCCGTGAGTTCGAAAACCCCGTCAGTGTCATGGACGTCGCCCAGTCGATCGGCGCCGGCCTGGCCAAGGCCACCATCGCCGGTTCGGTGGACGGCAGGCTGGTTGACGCCAGTGACGTCATCGACCACGACGCCAGCCTGCGGATCATCACTGCCAAGGACGAGGAAGGCGTGGAGATCATCCGCCACTCGGCCGCGCACCTGGTTGGCCATGCGGTCAAGCAGCTGTACCCGGACGCCAAGATGGTGATCGGCCCGGTGATCGCCGAAGGCTTCTATTACGACATCCACTCCGAGCGCCCGTTCACCCCGGACGACATGGCCGCCATCGAAAAGCGCATGGGCGAGCTGATCGCGCAGGACTACGACGTGGTCAAGAAGATGACCCCGCGCGCGGAAGTGATCGAAATCTTCAAGGCCCGTGGCGAGGACTACAAGCTGCGCCTGATCGAAGACATGTCGCCGGACATCCAGGCCATGGGCATGTACTACCACCAGGAATACGTGGACATGTGCCGCGGCCCGCACGTGCCCAATACGCGCTTCCTGAAGGCCTTCAAGCTGACCCGCATTTCCGGCGCCTACTGGCGTGGCGATGCGCAGAACGAGCAGCTGCAGCGCATCTACGGCACCGCCTGGGCCGACAAGAAGCAGCTTGAGGCCTACATCAAGCGCATCGAAGAAGCCGAAATGCGCGACCACCGCCGCATCGGCAAGCAGCAGGACCTGTTCCACCTGCAGGAAGAGGCCCCGGGCCTGGTGTTCTGGCACCCCAAGGGCTGGGCCCTGTGGCAGGTGGTGGAACAGTACATGCGCAAGGTCTACCAGAAGAGCGGCTACGGCGAAGTGCGCTGCCCGCAGATCCTGGACGTGAGCCTGTGGAAGAAGTCCGGCCATTGGGACAACTACCAGGACAACATGTTCTTCACCGAATCGGAGAAGCGCACCTACGCGGTCAAGCCGATGAACTGCCCGGGCCACGTGCAGGTGTTCAACCAGGGCCTGCACAGCTACCGCGACCTGCCGATCCGCTACGGTGAGTTCGGCTCGTGCCACCGCAACGAGCCCTCCGGCGCGCTGCACGGCATCCTTCGCGTGCGTGGTTTCACCCAGGACGACGGCCACGTGTTCTGCACCGAATCGCAGATCGAATCGGAAGTGACCGCGTTCCACCAGCAGGCGCTGGCGGTGTACCAGCACTTCGGCTTCGAGGAGATCCAGATCAAGATCGCCCTGCGCCCCGAATCGCGCCTGGGCGACGATGCCACCTGGGACAAGGCCGAAGCCGCGCTGCGTTCGGCGCTGTCCAGCTGTGGCGTGGAATGGCAGGAGCTGCCGGGTGAGGGCGCCTTCTACGGCCCGAAGATCGAATACCACCTCAAGGACGCCATCGGCCGGACCTGGCAGCTGGGCACCATGCAGGTCGATTTCATGATGCCCGGCCGCCTCGGCGCCGAGTACGTGGACGAAAACAGCCAGAAGAAGCACCCGGTCATGCTGCACCGGGCCATCGTGGGCTCGATGGAGCGCTTCATCGGCATCCTGATCGAGCACCACGCCGGCCAGTTCCCGGCCTGGCTGGCCCCGACCCAGGCGGTGGTGGCCAATATCACCGACGCCCAGGCTGAATACGTGCAGGAAGTAACGAAAACCCTTGCAGATCAAGGCTTCCGGGTAACGTCGGATTTGCGCAATGAGAAGATCGGTTATAAGATTCGCGAGCATACGCTGCAGCGGGTCCCGTACCTGCTGGTGGTGGGCGACCGTGAGAAGGAAAATGGCGCCGTAGCCGTGCGTACGCGCTCGGGCGAGGATCTGGGCAGCATGTCCGTCCAGGCGTTCGTCGAGCGGTTGCAGGCAGAACAGTCTGTGTAAGAAAGTCCCGGCCCTGCGGATGATCCGCGAGGGCCGGTTTGATTCCTCTGGGAGATTGCAATATCAGTACCCCTGACAACAAACAGAACCGCAAGAATCAGGAAATCCGGGTGCCGCGCGTACGCGTGATCGGCAGTGACGGTGAAATGATTGGCGTGTTGACGCGTGACGAAGCGCTGTCGATGGCCGAAGACGAAGGTCTGGACCTGGTCGAGATTCAGCCGCAGGCTGATCCGCCGGTGTGCAAGATCATGGACTTCGGCAAGTTCAAGTTCGAAGCGCAGAAGAAGGCCAACGAGGCCAAGAAGAAGACCAAGCAGGTCGAGATCAAGGAAGTGAAGTTCCGCCCGGTCACCGATGAAGGCGACTACCAGATCAAGCTGCGCAAGATGCGCGGTTTCCTGGAAGAGGGTGACAAGATCAAGGTGAACATCCGCTTCCGTGGTCGTGAAATGAGCCATCAGGAACTGGGTCGCGAAATGGCCAACCGGATCGAAGCCGATCTGGGCGAGGACATCGTGATCGAGTCCCGCCCGCGCCTGGAAGGCCGGCAGATGGTCATGATGATCGCGCCGAAGAAGAAGTAGTCGCGCTCTGGCGCGACGCGCGCCACGTCGAACGTGGCCGCGCGGAACCCCTGGTTCGTCGGCACCTGGGCAGGCGGCGGGGTGGCGACGGAGGTACGACGGGGTACGACCGGGTACGACCGGGTACGACCGGGTACGACGGGGTAGAGCCGACTGTTAGTCGGCTGCTTTCCCGCCATGCCGCCAAGGGCAGCCGACTAACAGTCGGCTCTACCCAGCCGGCGACACCCAGCCGTCGACACCCAGTCAGCGACACCCAGTCGCTGTGACGGCAATGCCGTCCGTTCCGTTCAGGTTCCGGACCCAAGACCCGGCAAACCCCGCCTGATCAACAGCTTGCACCCGTTCCCCAACCCATGCATAATGGGCGACCCCGTTTTTTCGCGGGGCTGCTGTTTTGAACGGTTTCACGCTTTTCAACGGCAACAGGACCGGCCTGGTTCCCAACGGGGATCCCGGGCTTACAAGCAGGCAAGGGCACGGACGGAAAGTGTGGCAATGCCACCGCCCTGGTCAGTGACAAAACATCATCAAGGACATTGCAATGCCCAAGATCAAGACCAACCGGGCGGCGGCCAAGCGTTTCCGCAAGACCGCCTCCGGTAAGTTCAAGGCTGGCCACGCCAACCGTAGCCACATCCTCACGAAGAAGTCGACCAAGCGGAAGCGCAATCTGCGTCAGACGAACCATGTTCGTGCAGAAGACGCAGGCCGTTTGAACCGTATGCTTCCCTACCTCTGAGGACTGACCCATGGCACGAGTAAAGCGTGGCGTACAGGCGCGTCGCCGCCACAAGAAAATTCTGACCCTGGCCAAGGGCTACTACAACGCCCGCCGCAAGGTGTTCCGCGTTGCCAAGCAGGCCGTCATCAAGGCCCAGCAGTACGCCTACATCGGTCGTAAGCAGAAGAAGCGTAATTTCCGTTCGCTGTGGATCACCCGCATCAACGCGGCTGCCCGCATCAATGGTCTGAGCTACAGCCGTTTCATGAACGGCCTGCTCAAGGCGGGTATCACCCTGGACCGCAAGGTCCTGGCCGATATCGCCGTGCACGACGCAGCTGGTTTTGCAGCACTGGCCGAAAAGGCCAAGGGCGCGCTGGCGGCATAAGTCCTCTCCCCGCCGTTGCCGTTCAAACGCAACGGCTGCGGGTAAGGCAATGCATGGGGAAGGGCGCAAGTCCTTCCCCATTCTTTTTTGTGGCGGCGGCAGCCCAACCGGGTGCCGTCCCGACAGCGGTGGCGACGGGGGTCGGCCCGGCGCGCATCGCGAAGGCATACCGACGCGAGGTCCAGGCTATCCATGAGTGACATCCAATCCCTGACCACCCAGGCGCTGGCCGACGTGGCCGCCGCCCAGAGCCCCGATGCGCTGGAAGCCCTGCGCGTGGCGCTGCTCGGCAAGAGCGGCAGCATCACCGCACAGCTCAAGCAGCTGGGTGCTCTGCCGGCCGACGAGCGCAAGGCCGCCGGCGAAGCCATCAACCAGGCCCGTGACGCGCTGACCCGCGCGCTGGGCGAACGCAAGGCCGTGCTGGAGAACGCCGCGCTCGACGCGCGCCTGGCCGCCGAAGCGATCGACATCACCCTGCCGGGGCGCCGCGCCGAACGCGGTGGCCTGCATCCGGTGACCCGTACCCTGGAGCGCATCACCGAAATCTTCGGCCGCCTCGGCTACGAGCTCTCCGAAGGCCCGGAAATCGAAGACGACTGGCACAACTTCGAAGCGCTGAACTTCCCGCCGCACCACCCGGCGCGTGCCATGCACGACACCTTCTACTTCGGCGATGGCCGCCTGCTGCGCACGCATACCTCCGGTGTGCAGGTGCGCTACATGGGCGACCACGCGCCGCCGCTGCGCATGATCGCGGCCGGCAAGGTGTACCGCAGCGACAGCGACCAGACCCATTCGCCGATGTTCCACCAGGTGGAAGGCCTGCTGGTGGACGAGCATTCGACCTTCGCCGACCTCAAGGGCACCCTGTCTGAGTTCGTGCGTGCGTTCTTCGAACGCGATTTCGAGATGCGTTTCCGCCCCAGCTACTTCCCGTTCGTCGAACCGGGCGCGGAAGTGGATATCGCCTGGCAGCAGCCCGACGGCAGCACCCGCTGGCTGGAAGTGCTCGGCTGCGGCATGGTCCACCCGAACGTGCTGCGCAACGTGGGCATCGACCCGGAGCGCTACACCGGCTTCGCCTTCGGCCTGGGCGTGGAGCGCTTTGCCATGCTGCGTTACGGCGTGAACGACCTGCGCGCGTTCTTCGAGAACGACGTGCGGTTCCTCAAGCAATTCGCGTAACGCCGAACGACATTCATCACGGCCCAGGCGCATGCGCCGGGCCCACCAGGGTGACACCATGAAATTCTCTGAAAACTGGCTGCGCAGCCACGTTCCCACCACCGCTTCGCGCGACGAGCTGAGCGCGGTACTGACCGCCATCGGCCTGGAAGTTGAAGAGGTCACCGACCTCGGCGCCAGCCTGGACCACGTGGTGGTGGCACGCATCGTCACCGCCGAGCGCCACCCCGAAGCCGACCGCCTGCAGATCTGCCAGGTCGATGCCGGGCAGGGCGAGCAGCTGCAGATCGTGTGCGGCGCGCCCAACGCGCGCCCGGGTCTGGTTGCGCCGCTGGCGATGATCGGCGCGAAGATCGGCGACTTCAACATCAAGGCGGCCAAGCTGCGCGGCGTGGATTCCAACGGCATGCTGTGCTCGGCCAAGGAACTGGGCCTGGACAGCGACGCCTCGGGCCTGTTCGAGCTGCCCGATGACGCCCCGGTGGGCCAGTCGCTGGTGGAGTACCTGGGCCTGCCCGACGCCAGCATCGAGATCAAGCTCACCCCCAACCGCGCCGACTGCTTCAGCGTGCGCGGCATCGCCTTCGACGTGGCCGCCGCGTGCGCCAGTGAAGTGGTGCCGTTCAATGCCGCGCCGATCGCCGCCGTGGGCACCCGCGAACTGACCATCGCCCTCGACGCCGGCGCCGAAGCGCCGCGTTACCTGGGCCGTGTGATCGAAGGCGTGAACCCGCGCGCCGCCACCCCGCTGTGGATGGCCGAGCGCCTGCGCCGCAGCGGCGTGCGCCCGGTGTCGCTGCTGGTCGACATCACCCAGTACGTGATGCTGGAACTGGGTCAGCCGATGCACGCTTACGACCTGGGCACCCTGCAGGGCAGCATCGCCGTGCGCCGTTCGCGCGCCGGCGAAACCCTCAAGCTGCTGGATGGCCGCGACGCCGCGCTGGATGACGGCTTCCTGGTCATCACCGACGCCGACCGCCCGGTGGGCCTGGCCGGCATCATGGGCGGCCATGACACCCGCGTCACCGACGACACCACCGCCGTGTTCCTGGAGGCCGCGCACTTCGCGCCGGCCGCCATCATGGGCCGTGGCCGCAAGCTGGGCCTGCACACCGACGCCGGCCACCGCTTCGAGCGTGGCGTGGACCCGGCGCTGCCGCGCACTGCCATTGAATACGCCACCCGCCTGGTGCTGGACCTGGCCGGCGGCACCCCGGCTCCGGTGACCGAAGCGGTGCGCGAAAGCGACCTGCCGGCCACGGCGACCATCGGTCTGCGCCGTGCGCGCATCGCCCGCGTGCTGGGCATCCAGATTGCCGATGCCGACGTGGAGCGCATCCTGCGCGCGCTGGGCATGGACGTGGCCGCCGCCGCCGATGGCTGGCAGGTTACCGCGCCCAGCCGCCGCTTCGATATCGCCATTGAAGAAGACCTGATCGAAGAGCTGGCCCGCATCCACGGCTACGAGCGCATTCCCACCACCCTGCCGGGCGGTGCCGCGCGGATCGCCATGCCCAGCGAAACCCGCCTGGACGACCTGAGCACGCGCCGCCAGCTGGTGGCCCGCGACCTGCAGGAAACCATCAACTACGCCTTCGTCGACGCCGGCCTGCTGGCCCAGTGGCAGCTGCAGGACAACGTGGTGGCCCTGGCCAACCCGCTGTCGGCCGAGCTGGCGGTGATGCGCCCGGCGCTGCTGCCGGGCCTGGTCGCTACCCTGGGCCGCAATGCCGCGCGCCAGCAGGGCACGGTGCGCCTGTTCGAACTGGGCCGCGTGTTCCACCCGCAGGCCGGGCAGGGCGCCGCCCCGCTGGAAACCCAGCGCGTGGCCGTGGCCGTGTGTGGCGATGCCACCCCGCAGCAGTGGGGCCTGGCCACCCGCAAGGTCGATTTCCATGACCTCAAGGGCGACCTGGAATCGCTGGCCGCCGCCTCGGGCGCCGCACTCAGCTTCGTGCCCTCCACCCGCCCGTACGGCCACCCGGCGCGTTCGGCCGAGGTGCTGCGCGATGGCGCCAGCATCGGCTGGATCGGCCAGATCCACCCGCGCCTGGCCAAGGCCATGGACATCGACGTGGACGTGTTCGGCCTTGAGCTGGACCTGGCCCCGCTGGCCGCCCGCAGCCTGCCGCGTGCCGCCGAGCTGTCCCGTTTCCCCTCCGTGCGCCGCGACCTGGCCTTCCTGGTGCCCGAAGCGGCCGCCTGGACGGACCTGGAAGCCACCCTGCGCCGGGCCGTGGGCCCGCTGCTGCGCCAGGTGACCCTGTTCGACCGCTACGTCGGCCAGGGGGTCGAGCCGGGCTTCAAGAGTCTCGCTATGGGCTTGATTTTGCAGGACAAGTCGCGCACTCTGACGGACCGCGACGTGGATGCGGTGGTCACCGAGGCGGTGGCCGCAATGGAGCGTGAACACCACGCCCGGATCCGCGGTTGAGCGGGCAGCATGGGGGGTAGCAGGCAATGGCATTGACCAAGGCTGAGATGGCCGAAAAGCTGTTCGACGAAGTGGGTCTGAACAAGCGCGAAGCCAAGGAATTTGTCGACGCGTTCTTCGATGTACTGCGTGAAGCGTTGGAACAGGGACGTCAGGTGAAGCTTTCCGGCTTCGGCAACTTCGACCTGCGGCGCAAGAACCAGCGCCCGGGCCGCAACCCGAAGACCGGCGAGGAAATTCCGATTTCCGCCCGTACGGTGGTCACCTTCCGTCCGGGCCAGAAGCTCAAGGAAAGGGTAGAGGCATATGCTGGATCCGGGCAGTAACCGCGAACTTCCGCCGATACCGGCCAAGCGCTACTTCACCATTGGTGAAGTCAGCGAGCTGTGCGATGTAAAGCCGCACGTGCTGCGCTACTGGGAAACCGAATTTCCCAGCCTGGAACCGGCCAAGCGCCGTGGCAACCGCCGCTACTACCAGCGCCACGACGTGCTGATGGTGCGCCAGATCCGCGGCCTGCTCTACGAACAGGGCTACACCATCGGCGGTGCCCGCCTGCGCCTGGAAGGTGCAGGCGCGCGCGACGAATCGGCGCTGAGCAACCAGATCATCAAGCAGACGCGGATGGAGCTGGAAGAAGTGCTCCAGCTGCTGCGTCGCTGAACCATTTTTCGATCAAACCGGTTATACTCGTCGGCCCGCTGAGAGGCGGGGACAACACCAGCAACATCGGGGCGTAGCGCAGCCTGGTAGCGCATCTGCCTGGGGGGCAGAGGGTCGTCGGTTCAAATCCGGCCGTCCCGACCATTGTTGGTGACACGATCAAGGGTTCGCACTTCTGGTGCGGGCCCTTTTTTGTTTTGGCGGTGTTGCATTGTGCGGGAGAAGGGCATGTTGACGATTCGACGTTCGCGGCCCGAGGAGGGCGAACGCGTCATCGAGATCTGGCGCATTGCCGTCGACGCGACCATGGTTTCCTGGCTCCGGAGGATCGCCTCGCCATCGACGAGATGGTTTGCTGCTTCCTGCCGCAGGCGCAGTTCGCGGCCCGAAAAGGGCTGCCCTCGCAGCCTGTTGTGCGGAAAGCGACCACTGCTGTGCCGCTGGTCCAAGAGGAGAGTGGTCGTTTGCCTTACGTCTGATTATCGCGTAACCAATTGATAGATAACGCAATATTTGGTTATGCCCGAGCGCTGCATCATGGGGTGTCCCACTGGGCTTGACACTAACTCAGATCTTCGTTGATACAATCAACCCGCAGTAAACTTTCTCGTAAATCAGGACCTTCCTATGGCCATGCAAAACAAGTGCGCTGATGCCGCTACGTTTGGCACGCCTGTCCCCAAGGGCAAGGAACGGGCTGAAAAGCTGGCCACGTCAGCCGAGACTATCGCCGAGGCGCTGTATCGTAAGCCCTCCAAGTCGTTCAGCTTGGATGGCGCCTTCAACGCCCTTGGCGGCGTTCGCCCTCGACGCGGTTGATCTTCGTAGCATAGCCATGCGGGGGGCGTGGTTTGACGGTAGCGGTTTCCCGAGCGTTGCATGCCCAGCTCATTGACAGTGGCGTTCAGCCAGAAGCGTTCGCAAAGGAGTTTACTTTGTGGAAGGCGGATTGGCCGCAGCGGGAGTTCTCCCATCAACTCTTCGGCAAAGATGGTGCTTACGTTGCTCCGTTGGTGGACGGGGAGCGTTACCGGCTGCGACACGTACATATAGTTCCGTTCAATACCCACTCGCGTAAGCGCTGGTTCGACGTGCTCAGGCGCCGCGGTCGCAAGACGAGTGACCGCCATCTAGTTTACGTCGGGGATGACAACGGCAACTTTGGACTGATTTACATACTGGATGAGCCAGACGCGCACCGTGTCGCACTGATGCGTACAGCGAAGGAGAGAGCAGTAATGAATGCCTTTGCCATCATCGCTGAGAACTTCCTGTGCGATGGCTCATTGGATTAAATCGAGTCGGGAAGGGTCGGAGTTCGCCCGTTCGGCAATGCAGGCCTCAGTCGCTCAAATGTCGGTTTTAAACCGTTCAATGCGACCAATCTAGATAACATCATCAAGGTTTCAAATTTACATGCCTGGAACATTGCTCCGAGATGGAACATTGGGACAGGCCGCACTTTTCACGATTGAGTCGAGTGGTACGGTTACGCCCCGAATTTCTGGATGCGCCTTCATGTCCTCCAGCGCCACTCCCGACACTATCTTAAGTGGAACGCGGATCGAGGTACTTGAGACACTCAAATCTGGTGCCAGTGGCTTTGCAATGAAACGCAGACTTCAAGAGCGGGCGAATCAGCTCGCGTCGATAGATGCAGCGACGACTTGTGAGTGGCGCGCATATGTATCTGCTATCGATGACTCCTTTGATGATGCGGACGAAAGTTTCGACTGCGCACGTCGCCTGAAGCCCGGTGATCCATATGTCATCGTTCGTTGGCTGGAAATGCTCTGTGTCACTGGTCAGGTAAGCAGGGTGAAGGAAAAGTTCGCCGAGTTCCGATCCAGCTTGGATGGAGATCACGTTGCAATGGGGGCGGTGATCCACGTGCTTGGGTTCGTAGGATTGCTGCATGATGCCTTCCACCTTCGAGAGCGCCTCGTCGTATTGGGTGGAAATCCTTGCCCAGACGTAATTGGCTGCGAGTTCTGGATAGGGGCACCCCCCAAGCTAGGTATCGCCAAGCCGCCTGCTTCGAAGCAGTATCCCGACCCGTGGCCCTTGAGCTCTTACAGGTTCTCACTGGCGGACGCCGAGGAGATTCTTACAGATCAAGGGTTGAGCATTGACGCATGGTCGGAGCCCATCGGCTGTGCACTTCGCTTTCTTCGCCGGAGAGGGCTGAAGGTGGCTGCTGTGAGGTCGTCTTTCATTCCCCACCTCGACGGTCCAAGCTCAATGCACTTTCAGCTGATAGTTCAAGCTGAGCCTGATGTGTGCTGGGATGCGGAATGGGAGTTCTGTGGAGTCTTGGTTGATGAGAGCTTTCCCGTCATCGATTCCGGCGCCGCATCCATCGCGTTCATCCCCACCTTGCTGGAGTCAAGCAGCGCCAATGTTGCCTGAGGATGGCAGTTGGACGTGATTGATCTGGAAATGAAAAAGGCCCATTGAGGGCCTTTTTCTTGCGCGTGTGGTTCTAGTGAGTTGTTGGCGGGGTGCCCGTGTCTGTGTCGACCGGCGCCAGCGGTTCTTCATCGATATCCACGATGGCGATCAGTGCGAGGAGATTCTTGATCGGCATGTCCTCAAGCGTGCCAGGGCAGCGTTCGAGCACATCGATCAGCTCCAGCAGTTCGATGATTCGCAGATCGTAGATACGAAACAGCTTGCGTATGACGCGAAACAAGTCGTGTCGAGAGGGGTCGTGCTGGCCGATCATGCGTTTGACGAAGTTGCCCGCAGCAGGGGAGCTTCCGCAGCGGGTCTCAGCGAGGGCCTGCATGATCTCGCCGATAGTCAGCGAATCGAGCGGTCGCGTGGTGGCAGCCAAGCGCTTCTCGAGTTCGACCCATGCCGAACTGTTCCATTCCAGCGAGTCGGAGATATCGCCGAAGTAGTGAGCGAGGTGGACGGTGACGCGGGTCGGGGCTGCGAGGGAGTCATTGGACATTGCGGAATTCCTCAGGAGAAGTGAGATCCACCGCCCTGCGGAATGCCGATGGGCGCTGGTGCGCCTTTGGCTTCGGAACGCCAATTCCGGTCGCCGGATGTGCGGCGACCGACGGATGCTGCGTGCGATGAGGCAGGCCGTCAATGGCTGGGGCGACGAACTGTGCGGTAGGAACCTTTTCCTTAATCAAACTGTGTCTCAGGACGCGCTTGGTTTGTGCGCCGGGTGCATTCTGTGTGGGCGCGCTGCGCTGGCTGCGTCGCGCCAGCTACCATCCAGATGTCAGTTTCAAACCGATTTTCATGGAGGACACCCCAATGGCAGTGCGACGACTAAGGGCCACAGATCTGGAGCAGGCCAGTGCGGTGTGCATGGCGTCCTTCCTGGAGGCGGTGGCGCCGTCGCTGTCTCCGCTGGGGATTGAGACCTTTACCGGCATCGTGTCGATGAACGGGTTCGCCGACCGCATGTCCGATGACAACGACATGTTTGTCTTCGAGACCGCCGGGCGGGTTGTCGGGGTGGCCGAGCTGATGGGCGGCCAGCACGTGGCGACGCTGTTCGTGGCGCCGGGGTGGCAGGGGCAGGGGGTTGGGCGGGCACTGATGGCGGCGGTGCTGGAGTGCGCGCGGGGCGAGGTTGTTACGGTGCGGGCGTCGTTGAGCTCGGTGCCGGCTTATGAGCGGTTTGGGTTCCGGATTGCGGGGGAGGTGGGGGAGTATCTGGGGCTGGTTTATCAGCCGATGGAATGTGTGATTGCTGAGGGGCTAGCGGACTAACAGTCCGCTCTACCAGTCCGCTCTACCGGGCGCGTCTGCCGCCTTCGCTCACAAAGCGCTAACGTGATCCCACTTTCACGCGGCCGCCCCTATGCTTCCCCTAAATGAACAGGGCTCTATCCCGTGCTGCAGGAACAGGAAGACAACAGCGCCAAGTGGCGGATCTACGAAGCCCTTCTGCAGGCAACCCCGGATCTGTCCTACGTCTTTGACCTGGAGCACCGCTTCATCTACGCCAACAAGGCGCTGCTGAACATGTGGGGCATGACCTGGGATGAGGCGATGGGCAAGACCTGCCTGGAGATCGGCTACGAGCCCTGGCATGCGGCGATGCACGATGCGGAAATCGATCGGGTGATTGCCACCAAGCAGCCCATCCGCGGTGATGTGCCGTTTCCGCACGCCACCGAGGGCGTGCGCATCTATGACTACATCTTTACCCCGGTGATTGGTCCCGATGGCGAAGTGGAGGCCATTGCCGGCAGCACCCGCGATGTGACCGAGCGCAAGCGCCACGAGCAGCACCTGCAGCTGCTCATCAATGAGCTCAACCACCGGGTCAAGAACTCGCTGGCCATGGTGCAGTCCATCACCCGCCAGACCTTCCGCAACGCGCAGAACATCATCGACGCTGGCGAGAAGATCGAAGAGCGCCTGCTGGCCTTGGCCGGAGCGCACGATGTGCTGACCCGGGAAAACTGGCACAGCGCCGATATCCACGATCTGGTCCAGGCCACGGCTGATCTGCACGGCGAAGGCGGGCAGCGCTTCGATATCCAGGGCGAACCCGTTCGGCTCGATCCCCGCCGTGCCCTGGCGCTGGCCATGGCGCTGCATGAGCTGGGCACCAACGCGGTCAAGCACGGTGCGCTGTCCGGGCCCGATGGCCGTGTGCGGGTGGAGTGGGGGCAGCGTCAGGTCGATGGGGAGGACATGATCGAGTTGGAGTGGCAGGAGCGCGATGGCCCGCCGGTGCAGCCGCCGGCGCAGCGCGGGTTCGGCTCGCGGTTGCTCGAGCGCGGCCTCAAGCATGATCTGGGCGGCGATGTGGAGCTCACGTTCGAGCCCGAAGGCCTGCGTTATCGGGTATCGATACCGCACGGCGATGACGCGGTCCAGGTGCACCTGTGAGCCCGCGCGTCCTGGTAGTCGAAGACGAATCGCTCATCGCGATGCTTGTCGAGGACGGGCTGGAGACGCTGGGCTACGAAGTGGTGGGCCCGGTGGGCACCGTCGATGCGGCGCTGCGGATCGTGGAGCAGACGCCCTTTGACCTGGCGCTGCTGGACATCAATCTGGGCGGGAAGCAGTCGTTCCCGATCGCCGAGGCGCTGGAGTCGCGCGGCATTCCGTACGTGTTCCTGACCGGCTATGACAGGTCCAGCCTTCCGCTGGCGTTCCAACATCGGTTCGGGTTGCAGAAGCCGTTCCGGATGTCAGCCTTGCAGCAGGCGCTGGAAAAACTGCAGGGAAGCAAGCGTGGCGGCAACGCGCCTGCCCATCGCCCCACACTGGGCCAGTGATGACGGCGCGGCGAAATCAGCCGACGGCGCGAATCACTTCTTCAATCAGCACGACGTAGCAGGCCACGAAGTAGACCTTGAGCAGGGCGGGATGCTGCTTGGTGACGAATGCGCGCATGGCATTGATGACGTAGTGGGACGTCAGCATTGTGACCAGCCGGTGAAATTGAGGCAACGGTCACACATTCAGTGCGGTGATGAGAGGCTGCGTGAGCGAGCTTAAAAATCAATAACTTGCGATGGCAGGGTCCGAAAAGCTCTTTACCGTTCGTCGGAAAATTCCTACAAGTGCGGCTGAATACGTAGCGGGCGTCTTCACCTGCGAGGTAGCGATTTCACGCCGTTCACGCGCCCCATTCACTATTGCGGCACGCGCCAATCGCTAGCGTGGAGTCCTGTCAGTCAACCCGCATTCCGGGCAAAGGAACAACATGATCAAGTGGGCCATCATCTTCGCCATCATCGGCCTCATCGCCGGCGCACTCGGCTTCGCCGGCATTGGCGGTGCCGCCATTGGCGTGGCCAAGTTCCTGTTCTGGGCCGGCATCATCATCGCCGTCGTCCTGTTCCTGCTGGGCATGACGGTCGCCAAGAAGGTGACCTGACCCCCAGGGTCGTAACGTGCAACACCGCCGAAGAAGCCTGCGCAGCGATGCGCAGGCTTTTTTGGTTCACTCGAAATAGAACGAAACGCCCAGCCCCGCCTGTACATCGGGGCTGTTGCTGTCCAGACCGAGGTCGAACGACGCGTCCAGCTGCACGCGTCGGGCCGCCATCCACGTCACGCCTGCACCGGCCACCGAGGTCGAGGATTCGCCGTGGGTGCGGGTGAAACCGGCCTCGATGTAGGTGCTCACGGTGTCGCTTACGGCCAGGCTGAGGCTGGGCGACCAGCTGAACTCGTCCTCGCCCGCGCCGCGCGTGGCATTGGCATACAGCGCGCCGCTCCACTGGTCGTTGAAGGTGTATTCGTAGCTGGCGCCGAGGTTGTACTGGGTGCCGCCTTCGCCGAAGTCGCGTGAGCCGGTATCGAAGCTGGTGCTGGCCAGCAGTGCGACAGCATGGGTGTCCGAATCGAGGGGAAGAGCGAACTTCAGTGCCAGGCCGCTGTCGCCTGCGCCACGCGTCGTGGTGGAGGGCGCATTGCGCGGGGCTTCGCGCAGGCGGTTCCAAGGGCTGCCGAACGCCTGCAGTTCCAGGTTGGCGCCCAGGCCTACGCGCAGCAGCAGGTCGGTGCCGTATTGCGTGGTGCGCGTGCCGTCGTCATCGCGGTCGCGTTCGTAGCTGGGCAGCCCCAGTTCAAGTGCGGCGCCGCCGCGCGGCAGCACCGAGGCGGAGAAACCCAACCCCGGGCGGTCGAACGCCGGTGTTTCCGCATCGTCCTGCTGCGCCCACGCGGGCGCGGCCAGCGCCAGCAACACCACCGCCATCACACCACGCATCGCCACACCTGCTGTTGGAAACAGCTGCAGCCTAGCGAGGCGCCGGCAACGCGCCGTGAGGATGTCGCGCCGGTCAGTCGGGAGCGCGGCCGTCATCCTGGCCTGCGTCTTTCTCACGGCGAGCATCGTCATCGCTGTCATCGAGGCCTTGCCGCATGTGGCGCTGGCCGGGCAGGTCCGCCGACAGGACGCGTGAGGGTTCGGCGACCAATGGGCTGCGGCCCTGCACATGCACGCGCGGCAGGGGCGTGCGCGGATCGGGCAGCACCCAGAAACCATTGCTCAGTTCCGGCCGGCGTGCCACCTCGTGGTCCAACGGCGGGGTGGGCTCTTCCTCTTCCGGATCAAACCACTGCAGGCCCTGTCGCCTGCCGCCTTCTTCATGCTCATGGTCGTGCGCGCTGTCGTGGTCGTCCGCGGCCGAAGGCGTCATCGCATCCAACGCGTCGGCGGCGTCCTGCCAGCCCGGCGCATCGGCGCAGACCGCCTCGGCGAGCGGGGTGGGCGATTCAATGCGCGGTGGGAGGGGCGGTGGGATATCGGAAGGAACTCGCATGGGCAGTGCGTCCGCTGCGCTGGAAGGGAAACCGGACAGTGATCCCGCCCACGCCGGTTTTCAACGCAACAAGTCGCAAACTGCCCAACCGTGCGGACTACGCCGGGCGGGTCAGCGCCAGCAGGCCTTCCAGCAACCTGGCGGCACGCGGCTGCCCGTCATCGTCGATCGGGCACGCCATGGACTGCAGCCAGAAGCCGTGCGCGGCGCGGCGCGCGGCGGTGAGGCGGTGGTCGTCGCCTTCGCCGGGGTGGCGCAGCAACTGCTCCTGGATCCACCGCTTCAGGGCCTGCGCGATTTCCGGATCCGGCCGTCCGCGCGGTACACCGGCACCCGGTTCGGGCGGCAGCAGGCACGCACGGAAAATCGCGGTGACATAGGCGCGGGAAAAGCGTCCATGGCGATCCGGATCCTGTTCGATCAGCGCCTGTACGGCCTGGTCGAACGAGACCAGCGCGGCAACCAGCGCCGGTGCATCTGCAGGGTCTTCAGTGCTCAGCATCGGGAAAGGTCGGCTCATGTGGGGGCCTGCGGTAGTTGCGGCGGCGTGGTGCCCGCCTGCGCGAGCACCCCATGCAGCAGTTCAATCACCCGTTCGCCCTGGCCGTTGCAGGCCAGTTCGAAGGTGGTGTGGCCGCCCAGGGCGGCCAGTGGGGCATGCAGGATCCATTGCAGCACCTGGGTGCGGTCCGGCTCGATCTGCAGCGCTACGTTGGCGACACGGCGTACGATGCCTTCGCGCATGGTCAGAATCCGTAAGTGAGCGCCAGCAGCGCGGTATCCATGTGGTCGCCCCGGGTCATCGGGCTGTCCTTCACCGCGCTGGAAAGCAGGGTGCGGCGCAGCGATGCGGTGGCGGTCCAGTGCGCGCCCAGCGGCATCAGCGCGGTGACATCCATGTACGGCGCCACGCCGCTGCCGGCCCTGTAACGGGCCAGGCCGCTGCGCTGCGCTTCCTCGGCACTGATGCCGAAGTAGTAATCGTTGAGCGCGCTGCTGGCATAGTTCACGCCCACCCCGGGAATCAGCACGACCTTGCCGGTTGGAATCGGGTAGGCGTACTTGGCATCGGCCGCCACGCCGCCGCCGTGGCCGCTCACTTCGGCCAGCACGTTGCCCTGCAGCACGCCCCACGGTGCGGTATGGCGCACGGCGGCACCGGCCATCGCCGAGAGGTTGCGGTTGTCGAGCTGGCGCAGCTGCAGGTCATCGGTGTCCTTGCGCTTGAAGCGCATCACGTGCGGCTGGGCCAGCAGCGAGACTTCGGTTTTCTCGTTGTCGAACAGCGTGTAGCCGATGCTGCCGCCGCGGAAATGGAACTTCCTGCCTTCGTAATTGATGACCGGTACGGGCAGCACGTCGGTGTCATAGCCGGCGTAGGGAGATTTCTGCGCTACCACGGCCAATCCCAGGCTGCTGCGGGGTCTTTCGCCGGGGGCGGCCTGGGCCAGCACACTGCCGCTGGCCAGCAGGCCCAGCAGGGCGATGCCTGTCGTTGCTGCCTTCCGTGAACCGATCTGCATGGGTACTGCTCCTGGGGGGACGATCAAACCCCCATGATGTCCCCCGGACATTGTGGGAACGTTGCGCCGGCCAGCGCGGTACCATCGGCGCCCATCACCCCTGTTGCCCGTATTGCCATGCGCATCCTGCTGCTTGAAGACGACCCCGAACTGGCAGGCGCCATCCAGGCCAGCCTGGGCCGGCATGGCATGGTGGTGGACCTGGTGGTGTCGATGGCGCAGGCCGCCGAAGCGCTGAAATCGGGCGTACACCAGGTGCTGCTGCTGGACCGGCAGCTGCCCGATGGCGATGGCGCCAATTTCGTGCGGGTGGCACGCAGCCACATTCCCAACCTGCCGGTGATCATGCTCACCGCGCGCGATTCGGTGGCCGACCGCGTGGTCGGGCTGGACGTGGGCGCCGACGATTACCTGACCAAACCGTTCGCAGTGGAAGAGCTGCTGGCGCGGATCCGCGCGATTTCGCGGCGGCCGGCGCAGATCACCCTGCCGGTGCTGGCGCTGGGGCGGCTGCAGTTTGATTTCGTGGCACGCCAAGCCAGCGTGGCCGGTGCGCTGCTGGCACTGCCGCGCCGCCAGCTGCTGGTGCTGGAAGCACTGGCGCTGCGCCAAGGCCGCACGGTGGCGCGCGCGGCGCTGCAGGAAGCGGTGTATGGCTTCGATGATGAGATCCAGTCCAACGCGCTCGATGCACACGTTTCCAAGCTGCGCCGCGCGCTGGCCGATGCCGATGCGCAGGTGGAAATCCACGTGATGCGCGGCATTGGCTACCTGCTCAAGGAAACGGCATGAAATTCCTCAAACCCGGCTCGCTGTCCTTCAGCCTGGCCTGGAAGATCTGCCTGATCCAGATGACCATGGTGGCGGTGGGCCTGACCGGCATGGTGTTGATGTACGGCGACCGCGGTGCGGCGTATATCGACTGGAAAACCAGCCAATCGGTGGCCGAGGCGATCCATGTGGAAGGCGATGCGCTGCGCGTGGATTGGGATGCGGTCAACGAGGCGGTACCTGACCGCCCGGCCACGTTCTGGTTTGCCGCGGCCGATGAGCAGGGCCGGACGTTGGAGCAGGGCAACGTACCGGCTGCGTTCCGCCCACTCGTGCAACAGCTGCAGCACGTGGAGCCCACCGATGTGCGCACGCGCACGCACGGGGTGGAGCTGGCGATGCGGGTGTGGGTGACCGAGCCCGATGGCGGCCGCATCCACGTGATGCTGGGCGGCATTCCGCATCGCGGCCTGTGGCGGCAGATGCTGGTGGTGATCGGCTACCTGGGCGGCTGGATCACCCTGCCGCTGATCGTGATCACGCTGGTGGTGGCGCCCTGGGCAATTCATCGCTCGCTGCGCGGGGTGAACCGGGTGGCGGCGCAGGCCGCGGCGATCCAGATCACCGAACGCGGGCGCGGCCTGGATACCCATGCCGTACCGCGCGAGATCGTGCCGCTGGTGGATGCATTCAATGCAGCCGTGCGGCGCATTGGCGAGAGCTACGATGCGCAGGATCGCTTCCTGGTGGGCGCGGCGCATGAGCTGCGCATGCCCATTGCGATCCTGGCCACGCGCATTGCCGACCTGCCGCCGGGGCAGGTGCGTTCGCGCCTGCAGCGCGACCTGGGCCGGCTGAGCAACATCGCCGAACAGCTGCTGGACCTGCAGCGGCTGGATCACCACCGCAGCCAGCACCAGCGCATCGACCTGGCCGCGTTGACCGGGGAGGTGGCCGCCGATGTGGCGCCACTTCTGATCGATGCCGGCTACGAATTCGCGGTGGAGGCACCGGAGGCGCCGGTGTGGGTGCTGGGCGATCCCGATGCGCTGCACCGGGTGATCAGCGGGCTGCTGCAGAACGCCATCGCCCACGGCGGCGGCCGTGGCCTGGTGGTGGTGGAGCTGCAGGCGGGCGGGGTGCTGTCGGTGAGTGACGAGGGCGATGGCGTGCCCGAGCAGGCCCGGCAATCGATCTTCGAACCGTTCCACCGGCTGCGCCCCAGTGGCAGCGGCAGCGGGCTGGGGCTGTACCTGGCGCGCGAGATCATGCTGCGCCACGGCGGCAGCATCGTGGCCGAAGAGGCGGCCAGCGGCGGTGCACGGTTTGTGATGACCTTGCCGGTGGTATAGGGAAAGTGCGGTGCCGGGTATAGGGCGGATACCAATATCAGACTAATCCGATAGTTCGGTATCGGCTTCACCCGTATGGTGCGGGTCAGGGATAACCCCCCCGGAGTGCACCATGAACATTACCGTGAAGCACGCTGACCACCGCTGGTGCGTTCTTGACCCCAGCCGCAATGAAGCCGCCGCCTTCGCCGAAGGCGCGGTGGCCTTCGATTTCGCCGACAACCTGGCCCGTGAGCAACACGCGGAAACCGGGCGCAGCGTTGGCGTGCGGGTGGAAGTGGAAGACGCGTTTGTCGATGTGGTCCGCTACGGCTGAGCCCGCCGGAACCGGTCAGCTGCGCGTTGGCTAGTTGAATCGACCCTGAAATGAGCGACCTTCGGCCTATAGGCGAAGGGCCTCGCTTGCCTGATCCTGTGCCTATTCACAAAACGGATCGAGGCAGGCATGAGGAACAACGCGATGGCGAATGGAACGCACAAGTGGGTGTGGGCGCTGCTGCCGGCGCTGCTGGCTGCAGGCGCTGCTGCCCAAGCGCAGCAGTACGACCGTTACCGTGACGATGGCTACAACGATGGCCCGGTGCGCTGCGAATCGATCAAGGGCCGCACCCAGCAGTGCCCGATTGAGGGCCGCGCGCGGCTGGTGCGCCAGCTGTCGGGAACCCAGTGCATCGAGGGCGACAACTGGGGCCAGGCACGCAACGGCGTGTGGGTCACCCGGGGGTGCCGCGCGGAGTTCGTGGCCGAAGGCCGGCGGCCCTCGCATGGCAATGGTAACGGCTGGGGCAACAACGGCGGTGGCTGGGGCAATGGTGGGCGCGGGCAGGTGATCAGCTGCGATTCCAACGACAACCGCATGCGCCGTTGCAACGTCAGCATCCGCCGCGAGGCCCGGCTGATCCGCCAGACCTCACGCAGTGCCTGCGTGGAAGGCCGCACCTGGGGCTGGAACCGCGATGGCGTCTGGGTCAACGGCGGTTGCCGCGCGGAATTCGAAATCCGGTAAGGGCGTAACGCCCCCGCGCGGCATTTGGGGTCAGGCGCTCAGCGCCTGGCTGCCCAGATTCGGCCAACGCTTCAACACCGCGGCACGGATACCCGCAGCATCAATCCCCGCTTCGGCCAGCAGGTCTTCGCGGCTGGCATGGTGCTGGAAGCTGTCCGGCAGGCCCAGGTGCAGGAACGGGCGCAGCACGTCTTCTGCATTGAGCAGCTCAGCCACGCCGGACCCGGCGCCACCGGCCACCACGTTGTCTTCGATGGTCACAAAGCCCTGATGGGTCTTGGCCAGCTCCAGCAGCAGCGCGCGGTCCAGCGGCTTGATGAAACGCATGTTGACCACGCTCAGGCCCAGCTCGCGGCCCACCGCTTCGGCTGCCGGCACGGTGCTGCCAAACGCCAGCAGCGCGATGCGGCTGCCCTGCACGCGCAGGTCGGCCTTGCCGATCTCCAGTGTGGACAGGTCGTTGCCGGCGTCCACGCCGGTGCCGCTGCCACGCGGGTAGCGCACGGCGGCCGGGCCGTCGTACTGCAGGCCGGTGCTGAGCATCTGCCGGCATTCGGCTTCGTCGGCCGGGGCCATGACCACCATGTGGGGCACGCAGCGCAGGAAGCTCAGGTCCAGGTTGCCCGCATGGGTGGCCCCGTCCGGGCCGACCACGCCGGCGCGGTCGATGGCGAACAGCACATCCAGCTTCTGTACGGCCACGTCATGCACCAGCTGGTCGTAGGCGCGTTGCAGGAAGGTGGAGTAGATCGCCACCACCGGCTTGGCGCCCTGGGTGGCCATGCCGGCGGCCAGCGTGACCGCATGCTGCTCGGCAATGGCTACGTCGTGGTAGCGCTCCGGGTATTCCTTGCTGAAACGCACCAGGCCAGAGCCTTCGCGCATGGCCGGGGTGATGCCCAGCAGGCGCGGTTCGGCGGCGGCGGCATCGCACAGCCAGTCGCTGAACACATCGGTGTAGGTGGGCTTCTTGGCGCCGCCCTTGGCGATCAGGCCCTTGTCCGGGTCGAACGGGCCCACCGCGTGGTAACCGATCTGGTCACCCTCGGCGCGCTCGTAGCCCTTGCCCTTGGTGGTCATCACGTGCAGCAGCTTCAGGCCCTTCAGGCCCTTGAGCGTCTTCAGCGTGGCCACCAGCGCAGGCACGTCGTGGCCATCGATGGGGCCGGTGTAATGGAAGCCCATTTCCTCGAAGAAGGTGGACGGCACGAACATGCCCTTCCAGTGTTCTTCCCAGCGCTTGACGAAGCGCGCCGACGGCGATTTCTTCTTGTCGCCCAGGATCCGCTTGCCGCCTTCGCGCAGTGCATTGAGCGTGCGGCTGCCGGTGGCCCGGCCGAGCATCTTGGTCAGCCCGCCCACGGCTTCGGAGATCGACATGTTGTTGTCGTTGAGGATCACCAGCAGGTTCGGTTCCTGCTCCATGCCACCGGCATGGTTGAGTGCCTCATAGGCCATGCCGGCGGTCATCGCGCCATCGCCGATCACCGCCACCACCTTGCGGTCGTCGCCCTCGAGCTGGCGCGCGATGGCCATGCCCAGCGCGGCCGAGATGGAGGTGGAGGAATGGCCGACCCCGAAGGTGTCGTACTCGCTTTCCTCGCGCTTGGGGAACGGCGCCACGCCGTCCTTCTGCTTGACGGTGTGGATCTCGTCGCGGCGACCGGTCAGGATCTTGTGCGGGTAGGTCTGGTGGCCCACGTCCCACACCAGCTGGTCGACCGGGGTCTGGTACAGGTAGTGCAGGGCCACGGTGAGTTCGATCACGCCCAGGCCTGCGCCGAAATGGCCGCCACTCTTGCCGACCGATTCGATCAGGTAGGCACGCAGTTCATCCGCGATGGCGGGCAGTTCGGATTCTTCGAACCTGCGCAGGTCATCCGGGTTCTGGATGCGCGACAGGCGGGGATAGCGTGCGGAATCGATCATTTTTATCGCGCTTCTTCTCAAGCGCCTATTTTCGCCCCCAAACCGGGGTGGGGCAAGCAAACCGCTCCGCCGGTGAGCAAAAGGTGAGGGTTTCCTGCGACAACGTGTCGCAGGTTCAGGCGGCGAGCTTGGAGCGTTTGGGCAGCTGCGCCTTCAGGAACGCCATCTGGTCGGCCAGGATGTTGCGGTTGGAGAGGATCATGTGTTCGATCCAGCTGGGCCGGTAAGGCACGGCCAGCAAGGGCATGCCGGCCTGCTGCGGGGTGCGGTCGCTCTTGCGCGAGTTGCAGTGGAAGCAGGCGCTGACCACGTTTTCCCACACGTCCAGGCCGCCCTTGGACAGCGGCATGACGTGGTCGCGGGTCAGCTGCGGGCGGTGGAACTGTTGGCCGCAGTACAGGCACAGATGCGCATCACGCGCGAACAGCGCCTGGTTGGACAGGTTCGGGGTGGGATCGATGGCACGGGAACGGGCGTGGCCGCGCGCGGCGATGATCGGGTGCAGGTCAACCCCGCTCTGCAGGCCGGTCAAGCGGTTGATACCACCGTGGATGTGCAGGCAGGGATCGCCCAGGGTCCAGGCAACGGCATCGCGCGAGTAGAGGCAGGCGGCGTCCTGCCAGTTGATCCAGTCCAGTACGCGCCCATGGGCGTCCAGGGACAATAACCGGACGCTGCCGGGCCGATGCAGGGAAACGATCGGCGATACCTCGGCGACCGGGGCGGACGAGGCTCCGGTATCGATCAGACCTAAGCTCGTAGTGTCTGTCTCCATCGGGAAAACAGCTTATACCGGATTGGTTACGGTTTGTGTATAGGCGCGAGCGTCCCTACCCACGCCCCCTTGATCACAAGGGGGCGTTCGGGCCTTCACTCCCCGAAACGGGCGTCTTCCATGGCCATGAGCGATTCCGCGCCGGCCTGGATTGCTGCCGCATGGCTGAGCGTGCGCGGCAGCATGCGGGCGAAGTAGAAGCGGGCGGTTTCGCGCTTGGCCTGCTTGAAGGCCTCGCTCTGCGCGGACGCATCAGCGGCGGCCACGCTGCGGGCCCACCAGTACGCCAGCACCACGTAGCCGGAATAGAACAGGTAATCGAAGCTGGCCGCGCCCAGTTCGTCCGGGTTGGTGGCCGCGCGCTGCAGCGTCGCCATGGTCAACTGGCCCCATTCCTGGGCCTTGGCGCGCAGCGGGGCGATGAATTCGGCCAGCGCTTCGTTGCCTTCGTTGGCCTTGGCGAAGGCCTCGATCTCGGCCAGCATCAGCTTCAGCCCGGCGCCCTGGCTGGCGGCGGTCTTGCGGCCGATCAGGTCCAGCGCCTGGATGCCGGTGGTGCCTTCATACAGCGTGGTGATGCGTGCATCGCGGGCCAGCTGCTCCATGCCGTGCTCGTGGATGTAGCCGTGGCCACCGAAGCACTGCAGGGCGTTGTAGGTGTTCTCGATGCCCCATTCGGTCTGGCACGCCTTGGAGATCGGGGTGAGGAAGCTCACCAAGGTCTCGGCGCGCTCGCGTTCGCCGGCATCGTCGGCGTGGTGGGCCACGTCGATCAGGGTCGCCGCGTGCAGCGCGAGCAGGCGGCTGCCTTCGACCAGCGACTTGATCGAGAGCAGCATGCGGCGCACGTCCGGGTGGACCAGGATCGGGTCGGCCGGCTTGTCCGGGTTCTTCGGGCCGCTCAGCGAACGCGACTGCAGGCGTTCACGCGCGTACTTCAGTGCGTTCTGGTAGGCGCGCTCGGACAGGCCGATGCCCTGCAGGCCTACGCCCAGGCGCGCGGTGTTCATCATGGTAAACATCGCCTGCAGGCCCTTGTGCGGCTGGCCGACCAAATAGCCTTCGGCGCCGTCGAAGTTCATCACGCAGGTGACCGAGCCCTTGATGCCCATCTTGTGTTCGATCGAGCCGCAGCGCAGCGCGTTGCGCTCGCCGACGTTGCCGTCACGGTCGACCTTGAACTTCGGGGTGACGAACAGCGAAATGCCCTTCGCACCGGCCGGCGCGTCGGGCAGCTTGGCCAGCACCAGATGCACGATGTTGTCGGTGAGGTCGTGCTCGCCGGCGGTGATGAAGATCTTGGTGCCGGTGATGGAATAGCTGCCATCGGCATTGGGTTCGGCCTTGGTCTTGAGCAGGCCCAGGTCGGTGCCGCAATGCGGTTCGGTCAGGCACATGGTGCCGGTCCAGCGGCCTTCGATCAGCGGCTTGAGGAACGCATCCTGCTGCCAGGCTTCGCCGTGCTGCTTGAGCGCTTCAATGGCGCCATGCGAGAGCAGCGGGAAGTTGCCCCACGCCAGGTTGGCGGCGTTGATCATTTCGTTGAGCGGCACGCCCAGCGTATGCGGCAGGCCCTGGCCGCCCAGTTCGGGGGCAGCGGTGAGGCCGGTCCAGCCGCCATCGACGAACTGCGCGTAAGCCTGCTTGAAGCCGGGCGGGGTGGTTACTTCGCCGCTGGCCTGGTCGAGCACGCAGCCGATTTCATCGCCCACGCTGTTGAGCGGCGCCAGCACGCTGGTGCTGAAGCGGCCGGCTTCCTCCAGCACCGCATCGACCACGTCGGTGGTGGCATCGGCGAAACCCAGGCGGGCAAACAGCGGCTCCACCTTCAACACGTCATGCAGGGCGAAGCGGATATCGGAAAGCGGGGCGGTGTAGCTGCTCATCGTCAGGTCTCGATCAGATGCGGGATTCAGGTGGAAGCGGTGTTGGGGTCAGCGCAGCACGCCGGGCAGGCCGGGGGCCTGGTTGAGGGTGCTGCGGCTGTCGATCTCGAAGCTGCGCTGCTTCTTTTCCTGCGGGGTGGCGGCCACGGAACCCTTCAGCGAATAGCCCAGGGTGCGGTTGCCGGCCAGGGCGTCGGCCACCACGATGCGCGCGGCCGAGGAGGGCTGCAGTTCCACGTTGATGACATCGGCCGAGACGCCGCCGATGGAGATGGCCGGGCGTGCGCTCACCTTGCCGGCATCCTGGTCGCCCACCTGCATCTGCAGCTCCACGCTGTCGAAGGTCATGGGCATGGAGCTGAAGTTCTGCAGGCGCAGGGCCAGGGTCCAGTTGCCATTGGCGCCCACGGTCAGCTGCTGCACGCTGGCAGCCGGCGGCGAGACGCGCTTGACGTTGGTGTTGCAGGCAGTCAGCGCAACGGCGGTGCCGGCCAGCAGGGCAACGGTAAGGACGGTACGGAGGCGGTGGAACATGGGCGCAAATCCTCGTGCAGGTGCCGCGTAAGTAAGAGCATACTACGGCGTATGGTAGTTGTGCGGGTGTAGGGGGTGCGGCTGCTACCGGCCGTGGGACACAGGCCGGTAGGTATCGACCGTTGGTCGATACGCATCCTAAGACAAGCGAAGGTGCATTCAGGTTTCAGGCGCGCCGGTGATCAATCCACCGGGGCCATCACCTTCAGGGGCGCAAGGTCATACCCCATCGCTTCGGCCCGGGCCTTGAGGCTGGCGAACAGTGCCTTGTCCATCGTAGGCGAGCGCGACAGGATCCACAGGTACTTGCGGTCCGGGTCGCCCACCACCGCCCACTGGTAATCCGGGTCCAGCGCGATCACCCAGTAGTCAGCCCATACCAGCGGCACCCAGGCCAGCCAGTCCGGCACGAAGCGCACCTGCAGCTGGCCCGGTTCGCCCTCCACCGGCCGCGCCACGCCCTCGGCTGCGATGCGCTCGCCATCGCCGGTGCGGCAGGCGTTGTGCACGCTGATGCGGCCATCGGCGCGCAGCGCGTAGGTAGCGGTGATGTCGCCCACGCATTTCTTCTGGAACGACACCGGCAGGTGCGCGATTTCATGCCACTGGCCCGCGTAGCGGCCCATGTCCAACGCAGGCACTGAACGCACCGGTTCCACCGCGTGGGTGGTGACGGAGGTCAACAACAGTGCAGCAGCAAACAGGGCAGGGCGAAGGCGCATGGGTGTCTCCCGGCAGGAGGCCCGAGCTTAGGGGGGAGGACGTTGGCGGGTGTAAAGGTTTTGTCAGCCGGTGCTGATCAGGGTGCGAAACGAACGTGGCGCGGGTCGCTTACCTGGAGCTGGGTCTGGAAGTAGTACTTGCCGGAGGGCTTGCCGTCGTGGGTGAACGCGATGGTGGTGCGGCGGGCCGTGCCCTGTACCAGCAGGCGACGGTTGACCAGGTATTCCAGCGGCATGCCCAGCTGCTTCTGCAGTGCTTCGCGTTGCTTGGCATCCAGCGACACGTTCAACGCAAGCTGATGACGGTAGTCGCGTTCGCTGTTGAGGTAGATGCGGTCTTCGGTGACGTCGGTGTTCTTGACGGTGAACACGAAGGTGCCACTGATGCCGCGCTGCGGATCTTCGTTGGCGGCGAAGACGGCTTCGGCGGGGGTGATCCAGCCTGGCGTCACCGTCGGCATCGGCGCGTTGGGGGCGGTCATCGCCGTCTGGTGCGCACAACCAACGCTGAGCAGCAGGAACGGCAGAAGCAAAGCAACACGCATGGGACATCCTTGTTCAATGACGGTGTCCGCATTGTGCATGTGGCTGCCTGCAATGCCACTACAGCAATGCAAAAAAAAAGACCTGCATTTCTGCAGGTCTTTTAGATTTGTGGTGGCCGAGGACGGAATCGAACCGCCGACACGGGGATTTTCAATCCCCTGCTCTACCAACTGAGCTACTCGGCCACTTCATCGCTGCGTTGCCGCTGGCGAGGACGCGAATAATACGGAGGTCTACGGGGTTCGGCAAGCGTTTCGACAAAAAAATTTCACATTCGTTGCTGCGGCCTTGGTATGGCGCGTTAAGTGCTTGATCGCAGGCGTGGGCCGCGCATGAATTGCTGTTCATCAGCGCGCGTGGTCGTGAGCGTCACCGGGCATGGCGGCCAGCAGCACGATGCCCAAGGCCATGAAGATGGCCGCCAGCAGCAACGACGCCTGGTAGCTGCCGCTGCTGCGGGCCAGGGTGCCGGCAAGCGCCGGCGCCAGGATCTGCGCTACCCCATAGCTGAGGGTGAGGTTGGCCATCGCCTTGGCCGGGTTGTGTGGATAGTGGCGGCCGACGACGGTGAGGGTGAGGCTGACGATGCCGGCGAAGGTGAGCCCGAAGAGCAATGCGCTGCCCAGTCCGGCGGCCAGACCAGTGTCCAGCAGCGGCAGCACAAATGACGCGGCCTGCAGTGCGAAGGCCAGCATCAGGGCGCGGATCAGGCCGATGCGCGCGGCGATGCGGTCCCAGGCGAACGTGGATGGCACCGCCGCGAGTCCCACCAGCACCCACACCGCGCTGCCGTGGCCACGGAAGGCGGGGGTCTGTTCGAGAATGGCCACGATGAAGGTGGCGCTGACCACGAAGCCGACGCCGGCGCAGAAATAGGCCGCCACCAGCAGTTGGCGCCAGCGCCGGCTGGGCGGGGGCGGCGCTTGTGCGGCCTGTGCGGCAGAGGTCGGGGTGGGGGCCGGCATCCAGCACCAGGCGGGAACCAGGAAGAGTAGGCCAAGCAGGCCCAGCCAGCGCCATTGCGCGCTGGAGTCGGCGTGCCCGGCAAGCAGGCCGGTGGCCAGCCCGGAGACCACGATGCCCAGGCCCAGCCCGGCGAAGTGCAGGCCCAGGCGTGGGCGTTGCCGGTTGCCCAGCAGCCAGTTCAGCACCAGCCCGGAGGCCAGCAGCAGGCCGGCGGTGCTGGACATACCCGCCACGAAGCGCAGCAGGCTCCACAGCCAGGGCTGCGTAGTGGTCCCCATCAGCGTTGTGGCGGCAACCGCGAGCACCAGCCCAATCCGGTAGAAGCGGAATTTCTGCTGCATGTCGCCCACGCGCGCCGCCAGCAGGGTGCCGAGCAGGTAGCCCAGGTAGTTGAAGGTGGCCAGCCAGCCGCCCTGCGCCGCGCTGAGGCCGGCATCCACCCGCATCAAGGGTAGCAACGGGGTGTAGGCGAAGCGGGCCAGCCCGACGGTGAGCACCAGCGCGCAGATGCCGGCGGCGATGACCTGCCAGGGTTTCCGTGCAGTGGAGGAGGCGAGGGAAGTGGACATGCGTGGAACCGGAAAGGGACGCGTCCATGGTCGATCAGGTGCGCGGCGGCTGTCTTTCGATAGAATGTCGGATCATGTCGATCAGTCGCCACGAAGGCTCGTCCGCCGCCGGCCCCTGGAAGGAAGTCCCGGTCCCGCCGCTGCGCGCGCTGCCTTGGCCCGTGATGGCACGCAGCCAGGAGTTGGCCGCCGGCGAGCGTTTCCCGCCGCATGCGCATGACTGGAACCAGGTGGTGTTCGCCACCCACGGTGTGCTGCAGGTGACCGCGCGCAATGCGCGGCACGTGATCACCCCGCAGCAGGCGCTGTGGGTGCCTACCGGCATGGTCCATCACACCGGTGCTTTGAGTGCGGCTGCGTTCCGCAACCTCTACGTGGCCGATGATCCGGCGCTGGGCATGCCCGACCGGTGCGCGGTGCTGGATGTGTCGCCGCTGCTGCGCGAGTTGATCGTGGAGCTGGGGCAGGTGCGGCCGGAAGACGATGCAGGTTACTACGCGCATCTGAGCGCGCTGGTCACCACGCAGCTGCGCCGCCAGCGCCAGCATGTGCGTCACCTGCCGTGGCCGCAGGATGCGCGGCTGCAGCGCTGGTGCCAGGCCCTGCATGAACAGCCCGGTGATGCGCGCGGCGTGGACGAGTGGGCGCGGGTGCTGGGCGCGTCGCCACGCACGCTGGCGCGGCATTTCGAGCGCGAAACCGGCATGAGCCTGCGCACGTGGCGCACGCGGCTGCGCCTGCTGCGCGCGATCGAGTGGCTGGCGCAGGGGCGTTCGCCGACGGCGATCGCGCATGAGCTGGGCTATGCCTCGGCATCCGCGTTCAACTACATGTTCCGCGTCGAGACGGGCATGAGCCCGTTGCAATGGCGAAGGGCACGACAACCGGGCTGAGCGCAGCGGCCGGTCCCCGGCAGGTGCCGGCGCGCCCGGGGTGGGGGAGGGGAGACCCCGGCGCGCCGGCGGAACGGATCACGCGCGTTCGGTCAATACGTCAACCAGGCTGTCCACATCGCGGGCGCCGTCGTAGCGCACCCCATTGATGAAAAGGCACGGGGTGCCGTTGACGCCGCTGCGCACGCCGCCCATGAAGTCGCGTTCGATGCGGTCATCGAATGCGCCGTTGTCGGCGGCCTGCAGCAACGCGGGGTCCACTCCAAGCTGCTTGGCGTAGGCCTGCAGGTCGCGCGCGCTCAATGCATCCTGGCTCTGGTAGAGCAGGTCATGCGCTTCCCAGAACACCCCCGCGTCAGCGGCCGCTTCGGCGAAACGCGCAGCCGGCAGCGCGTTCGGGTGGATTTCGGAAATGGGGAAGTTGCGGAACACAAAGCGCATCCGGTCGCCCAGTGCCTGCTGCACCGCTTTGAGCATGGGATACGCCTCGCCGCAGTACGGGCATTGGTAGTCGCCGTACTCGACCAGGGTGATGGGCGCATCGGCCGGACCCTGGCTGTGGTCCTGCGCGCTGACGGGAATCGACAGACCTTTCATGACGCTGCTCCTGCGGTGGAGGGAAGTTGCGACAGCGCTTCCAGGATGCCGTCGGCGCCGGGATTGATGCCCAAAGGGGAGATGTAGCTCCAGCGCACGATGCCCTCGGCATCGATCACTAACAGCGCGCGCTCGCAGACGCCGTCCTGTTCGCGGTACACGCCGTAGCGGCGGGCTACCTCGCCTTTTGGCTCGAAATCGGCCAGCAAGGGGAAGTGCAGGTGGCGTTGCTCGGCGAACGCGGCGTGGCACCACACTCCATCCACGGAGATGCCCACCAGCTGCGCGCCGCTGCGGTGGAACTCGGGCAGCAGCTGGTTGTACAGCGCCAGCTGGTCGCCGCAGACCGGGCTCCAGTCGGCGGGGTAGAACGCCAGGATCACCGGGTGGCCGCGCAGCTCGTCCAGGCTGACGCGCTGGTCCGGGGTGGCGGGCAACTGGAACGCGGGCGCGGGCGCGCCAATCGGCAATGAAATGCGGGATGCAGCGGACATGACAGCCTCCTGCTGGAACGAAACAGCGCGTGGATCAGCGGATGGGGCGGGTGCTTTCGAACAGGAACCAGCTGCGGCGCTCGGCCTCGTCGATCCAGTTCTCGATCAGGCTGGTGGTGGCCACGTCGTTGTGGGTGGTGCACACCCCATGGGTGGCCCGCAGGAAGCGGGTGAGCTGGCGGTTGTCGTCGGCCAGCTCGGCCAGCATGTCCTCGGGGGTCACGTAGTCCGCGTCGTTGTCGAGCAGGCGCTGGATGCGGTGGATCTGCCCGATCGAGCGCAGCGTGGTGCCGCCGACCTTGCGCGCCCGTTCGGCGATGGCATCGGTGGTGGCGAAGATCTGCTCGCCCTGTTCATCCAGCATCAGGTGGTAGTCGCGGAAGTGCGGGCCGGACAGGTGCCAGTGGAAGTTCTTGGTCTTCAGGTACAGCGCGAACACATCGGCCAGCAGCACGGTCAGGGCGCCGGCGATGTCCTTGCCGGCCTGCAGGCTGAGGTCGGACGGCGTGCGCAGCGGGGCGGTCTGGCGGGATGGGGCGACAACATCGTGCATGGCGGCTCTCCGGTAGCGGGGGAAGGCGGCCCGGGCCGCAGGTGCTGCGGGGGAGCCGATGGATCCAGACTAGGCAGCGGGGGCCGGCGGGAACATTGCGCCATCGTTTCCCCGGCTCATACCTTGGTTTGGGCCACCTGCCGGCGCATCCCTCTTTGGGGGGATCTGCCGCCCCCGGGTGCGGGGGATACTGGGCTCACCCCGGCGCAGGTGACTGCGCCCCCGCCAGGAGGCCAGACCGTGGTGCCCAGCTCGACTCCCACGCGCCCACGCGCCGCCGCGGCGTCCACGTTGCGCGGCCGCACCGTGTTCCGCGCCGCTGCCGCGCTGCTCACGCTGGGGATCTTCCTGGTCGATGTGCTCACCACGCTGGAAGGTGCAGTAGCGGTGCTGTACGTGGTGGCGGTGCTGCTGGTGGCGCGCACCGGGCGCCGCGCCGACATCGTCATCACTGCCGTGGCCGGCATCGGGTTGACCCTCATCGCCTACCTGGATTCGCACGGGGTGAACCATGTCGGCGCGCAGACCTTCCGCGCGCTGGTCAGCCTCGCGGCGATCATCATCACCGCGCTGCTGGCACTGCAGTACCAGGGCGCGATGCAGCGCCTGCGCGGGCAGGCAACGCTGCTGGATCTGTCGCACGACATGATCTTCGTGCGTGACCGCAGCGGGGTGATCACGTTCTGGAACCGCACGGCCGCGCAGGTGTACGGTTGGTCGGCCGAGGAATCCATCGGCCGCGTGGCCGATGTCCTGCTGTCCACCCGCTACCCGCGGGCGCGCGAAGAGGTGGAGGCCACCCTGCTGCAACTGGGCAGCTGGGAAGGCACGCTGGAGCAGCGCACCCGCGACGGCGCCTGGCGCGTGCTGGAAAGCCGCTGGGTGATCCAGCGCGATGGCCTGGGGCGCGCAACCGGCGTGATGGAAACCCACACCGACGTCACCGAGCGCCGCCGGGCCGAGGATGCCGCGCTGCGCGCGCAGGCCGAACTGGCGCACGCCACGCGCGTGGCCACGCTCGGTGAGCTGACGGCTTCGCTGGCGCACGAGGTCAACCAGCCGCTGATGGCGGTGGTGACCAACGGCGAGGCCGGGCTGCGCTGGCTGCACCGCGACCCACCGGACCTGCACGAAGTGGAGGCCGCCATCACCCGCACGGTGACAGAAGCGCGCCGTGCCAGTGAGATCGTCAAACGCGTCCGCGCGTTCCTGGCCAAACGCAGCACGCCGCGCGAACCGCTCGATGCCTCCCTGCTGATCGAAGACGCGGTGCGGCTGGTGCAGCACGAACTCAACCGCGAGGCAGTGCAGCTGCACGTGGCAGTGACCGCCGACCTTCCCGCCGTGCACGGTGATGCGGTGCAGCTTCAGCAGGTGCTGGTGAACCTGCTGATCAACGCCAGCCAGGCCATGGCCGGGCAGGCCAACGCGCGGCAGCTGGTGGTGGAGGCGCAGCCCGGCGCGCCCGGCGAAGTGGCCATCAGCATTGCCGACAGCGGCCCGGGCATCGACAGCGCGCACCTGGACACCCTGTTCCAACCCTTCTTCACCACCAAGCCGGACGGCATGGGCATGGGCCTGGCGATCTGCCGGTCCACCGCCGAAGCCCATGGCGGGCGGCTGTCGGTGGAGAGCGTACCCGGCCACGGCGCCACCTTCCGGCTGGTGCTGGCCACCCATCCCCCAGGAGCACGCGCCTGATGAGCCTACCCTCACCGCCACTGGTCGTGGTGGTCGATGACGATGCCGCCGTGCGCGATGCGCTGGACAGTCTGCTGCGTTCGGTGGGGCTGCAGACCCGTGTGCTGGGCGCGCCTTCGGACCTGCTGCAGGCGGTGCTGCCGGACGTGCCTGGCTGCATCGTGCTGGACGTGCGCCTGCCGGGCATCAGCGGGTTGGATCTGCAGGGCCAGTTGGCCGCGCAGGGCATCCACCTGCCCATCGTGTTCATGACCGGGCACGGCGACATTCCCATGACCGTGCGCGCGATGAAGGCCGGCGCGGTGGATTTCCTGGCCAAGCCGTTCCGCGACCAGGACATGCTGGATGCGGTCAGCGCCGCGATCGAGCGCGACACCCGCCGCCGCCAGGACATGGCCGCGCGCGGTTCGCTGGAAACGCGCTACGCCACCCTGACCCCGCGCGAGCGCGAGGTAATGGCGCACGTAGTGGCCGGGTTGATGAACAAACAGGTGGCCGGCGTGCTGCACCTGAGCGAGATCACCGTGAAAATCCATCGCGGCAACGTGATGCGCAAGATGGGCGTGCGCTCGCTGGCCGACCTGGTACGGCACGCAGAGGCACTGGGCGTGGGCACCGGCACCGCCTGAACCGGCCAGCACAAACCTGTGTATGGTTCCGGCGCGCGGCCGGATCGGGCATAAAGGCCCCATGAAGCCGAGTTACCGCATTGCGATCGTCGATGACGACGACGGGGTCCGCCAGTCGTTGTCCAGCCTGGTGCGCTCGCTGGGCCACGAAGCGCGCACCTATGCTTCGGCAGCGGCGTTCCTGGCCGATGAGGGCGACGCACCCGACTGCCTGCTCACCGATATGCAGATGCCGCAGGTGAGTGGCGACCAGCTGCAGGCCGAACTGCTGGCGCGCGGGTGCGCGTTTCCAATGATCTTCATGACCGCGTTTCCCACCGATGCGCTGCGCGCGCGGGTGATGGAGCGGGGCGGTCGCGCGTTCCTGGTCAAGCCGGTGGACGGCGAGGCGATGCTGCGCTGTATCGAGGAGGCGATCACCTCATGACCACTGCATCACGCGACCGCCGCTAGGGTGCAGGCATGCCCAAGGGGGCAGGCCACCACGAGCACGCACATGAACACCGAAAAGCAGCCCGGCAAGCAGCAGGGCGTTGACGAAGCCAAGCAGGACCGGAAGCAGGAAGATGCGGCCAAGGCCCGCCCGGGCCAGACCGATGAGAGCGTCCGTCAGTCCGAAAGCCGGCGCCCGCCGATCAAGGACAATCCGGACGCATGACACAATCGGCGTTCCGCTCCTGCAAAGGTGTCTACGCCGATGAAATGTTGGGTTGCCGGCTTGTTCTGGCTTGCTGTAACAGGGTT
Source organism: Stenotrophomonas sp. CCNWLW57 (assembly GCF_037203925.1). NCBI lineage: Bacteria > Pseudomonadati > Pseudomonadota > Gammaproteobacteria > Lysobacterales > Lysobacteraceae > Stenotrophomonas > Stenotrophomonas sp. CCNWLW57. The sequence continues at coordinate 370,794 of NZ_JBBCBJ010000002.1, read as the reverse complement.
CAGCGTCCCGGCGCAGGCAGCTGAGCCGCCGGGCCCCGCGCCCCACAACCGCGCCGAGGCAGTGAAGGTCATTGCCGACCTGCGCAAGGTCGTGGCCGACAACGGCATTGAGCGGCTGCAGAAGGTCCGCATCGGCGGCATCGACCAGTGGGTCTCCATCCGCGGCAACGACCGCCGCAACCCGGTGCTGCTGATGCTGCACGGCGGACCCGGTTGGGTGGCGATGCCCACCAGCTGGTATTTCCAGCGCGGTTGGGAGGAGTACTTCACGGTCGTGCAGTGGGACCAGCGCGGTGCAGGCAAGACCTACGCGGCCAATGACCCTGAGGTGGTCGCTCCGACCATGACCCGCGAACGGATGATCGCCGACAGCGAGGAAATGGTGGCCTGGCTGCGCAGGGAGTTCGGCAAGGAGCGGATCTTCGTGCTGGGCCAATCGTGGGGAAGCTACCTGGGTCTGGAGCTGGCCCAGCGCCGGCCCGAGTGGTTGCATGCCTACATCGGCATCGGGCAGATCTCCAATGCGCCGGAAAGCGAGCGTCGTGGTTTTGCGTGGACCCTCCAGCAGGCACGGACCGATGGCAACGCCGAAGCGGTGGCCGAGCTGGAAGCATTGGCGCCCTACGCACAGGGAAACCAACCCGTGCCGCTTGAGAAGCTGTTCAAGCAGCGGAAGTGGCTCAACCACTACGGCGGCATGGTGCACAACCGCAGGGGCGGCGATGCGGAGGCGGCCGCAATCAGGCTTTCGCCGGAGTACACCGACCATGACGTGGCCCAGGTGTGGAAGGGCAACGACTTCTCGATGCAGCACCTGCTCAGCGAGGTGCTGACCCTGGATATGACCACGGTTCGGGAACTGAAGGTTCCGGTGTTCCTGTTCGAAGGCCGGCACGACCACAACGTCTCGTCCGAGCTCGCGGCGGAGTGGCTCCAGGGCGTAAAGGCGCCGGCCAAGCAGCTGGTCTGGTTCGAGCAGTCCGCGCACGAAGTAATGATCGAAGAACCGGGCAAGACCCTGCTCACCCTCGTACAGCAGGTACGCCCCATCGCAGAGCGCGCGGGTGACGGCCCCGCTGAGGTGCCTTGATGGTAGAGCCACGCCCTGCGTGGCTGCGCGGAGACCCACAAACGAAAAAGCCACCCGATGGGTGGCTTTTTCGTTTGGCAGCCATCCAGAGGACGGCGGCAGGAATGTGGTGGAGCCAAGGAGGATCGAACTCCTGACCTCGTCATTGCGAACGACGCGCTCTCCCAGCTGAGCTATGGCCCCGGTGTACTGCAACACGGCTTGGGAACCGCGATGCGATCAAGTGTAGCGCTGCGCACCCCGGGCTGCCAAGGCCCAGCACTGCATCTGCGAACCTGCATTACTCAACCCAGTGCAGCCGGCCGCGATCTGCGCAACCCCGGCGCCTTGTTCAAGGAAGGCGGTTTCCGGCCTAAGGCCCGGCAGGGGAGTGCCGTTGGCGGCAGCACCCCACTGAACTTGAGGAAATTGACCCCTTATCTGAACGAATGTCCGGCTTTGTGAAGATGCGCTCGGGAGACATCGCTTTGAAATCAATCGCTTAGGCAAAACGAAAGCTCCAATGTTTCTGTCTTTTTTTACGTAAAGAGGACCACTTCGGTGCCGATAAGAACTGTGACGTATCTCTCAATCCAACCCCCACCTTCGAGTACCGACGATGACGACCCGTGCCGCCACCGTTTTCTCTACCTCCATCGGCGCGCGCCTGGCGCTGTTGATGGGCCTGATCACCACCGTCGCCTTCGTGGCGCTGGCGGTGCTGATCTACCGCCAGGCCGCAACCAGCTACCAGCAGCGTGTTGAAGCTGGCCTGCAGTCGTCCACCGAGTTGATGCGCGACTCGGTGGAACTGTACGACCGCAGCCTGAGCGACAGCACCCAGCGCATGGCCGGGATCTTCCGCGGCATGCTGCCCGCCGGCGATGTCAGCGTAGACGCGGCCAAGACCGTGACCGTGGGCGAACGGCAGACCCCGACCCTGCAGTTCGGCACCGAGGTGCTCAACCTGCAGGAGGCCACGGTGGACCGCTTTGCCGAAGCCACTGGCGGCGGCGTCGCCACGGTGTTCGTGCGCGATGGCGACGATTTCGTGCGCGTGTCCACCTCGGTGCGCAACGCCGAAGGCGCACGTGCCATGGGCACGGTGCTCGACCACGCCAGCCCGGCCTATGCCAAGGTCATCGCAGGTGAGGGGTACACCGGTCCGGTGCGGCTGTTCGGGGTGGATTACATGACCCACTACATGCCGATCAAGGATGCCGCCGGTGAGGTTGCCGCGATCGCCTTCGTCGGCCAGAACTACACCGAAGGCCTGGCGGCGCTGAAGGCGCGCCTGCGCGAATCCAAGCTGGGCAAGGAAGGTCACTTCCTGGCAGTCAACACCAAGGCCGGCGACCAGTTCGGTACGGTGATGGCGTCGTTCGCCGGCGAAGGCGAGCTCCTGTCCTCGCTGGTGGACCCGGCCGACCAGGCCACGCTGGAGGCACTGCTGGCCGGCAAGGCCAGCCAGGCAACGCTGCACCTGCGTACCGCCAAGGACGCCGCGCCGCAGACCTATTTCGTCAGCGCCCAGGCCTACGGCCCGTGGCAGTGGACGGTACTCGGCCTGGAACCGACCTCGGTGCTGCAGGCCGTGCTGCACAAGTTGATGCTGCAGATCGGCGTGGTGTCCGGCCTGGGCCTGCTCGCGGTGATCGTGGCGCTCATCGTCGTGGTACGTCGTGTCATCAGCGCCCCCCTGGCGCAGGCCGGGCAGGTCGCGCGCGACGTCGCGGCGGGCCGCCTGGACCAGCGCATCGTGGTGCACAGCCAGGACGAGGTCGGCCGCCTGATGGGCGCGCTGCAGCAGATGCAGGCCAAGCTGCGCGAGATCATCCAGGCGCAGAACGAAATGAGCCAGCGGCATGCCGAAGGGGCGATCAGCCACCGCATCGATGCCAGCCGCTTCGAGGGCGAGTTCGGCACCATGGTGACCGGGACCAATGAACTGGTCGCCGCGCATATCGGGGTCAAGATGCGCATGGTGGACCTGGTGCGCCGCTACGCCGATGGCGACCTGTCCCAGTCGATGGAGCAGCTGCCGGGCGAAAAGGCGCGCATCACCGAGGCGGTGAATGGCGTGCGCGACCGCCTGCAGGCGATCAATGGCGAGATCAAGCACCTGGTGGCGGCCGCCGCCGCCGGCGACTTCAGCGTGCGTGGCAATGCCGAGGCCTACCAGTACGACTTCCGCGTGATGGTCGAAGGGCTCAATACCCTGATGGTCACGGCCGACCGCAACCTCAGCGCGCTGTCCGGGCTGCTGCGTGCGCTGGCCGAAGGCGACCTGCGCGGCCGTATCGAGGGTCAGTTCCAGGGCGTGTTCGCGACCATGCGCGACGATGCCAATGCGACCGTGGCACAGCTGACCCGCATCGTTGGTGGGATCCAGCAGGCGGCCGTGTCGGTCGCCACGGCGTCGGCGGAGATCGCCGCCGGCAACGACGACCTGTCCAAGCGCACCGAGCAGCAGGCCGCGAGCCTGGAAGAATCGGCCGCGTCGCTGGAAGAGCTGACCGCTGCCGTGAAGCAGAACGCCGACCACGCACGTCGCGCCGACCGCCTCGCGGCGGAGGCGGCCGAGGTGGCGGTGCAGGGCGGCAACGCGGTGGCGCAGGTGGTGGAGACCATGGGCGGCATCGAAGCGTCGTCGCGCCGCATCGCCGACATCACCACCGTCATTGATGGCATCGCGTTCCAGACCAACATCCTGGCGCTCAACGCCGCGGTGGAAGCGGCGCGCGCGGGCGAGGAAGGCCGAGGGTTTGCCGTGGTGGCCTCGGAAGTGCGCGCGCTGGCGCAGCGCTCGGCCAGTGCGGCCAAGGAGATCAAGGCGCTGATCGACGCGTCGGCGACCCAGGTGGCCGACGGCAGCGCATTGGCCAGCGAGGCGGGGCAGACCCTGCAGCGCGTGGTGGCATCGGTTGGGGAGCTGGGCGGGCTGATCGAAGAGATCGCCAACGCCAGCCAGGAACAGGCGGCAGGGATCGAGCAGGTCAACCAGGGCATCGTGCAGATGGATGGTGTGACCCAGCAGAATGCTGCCCTCGTCGAGGAGGCTTCGGCCGCTGCGCGTGCATTGAACGCGCAGTCGTCCGAGCTGCAGCAATCGGTCGGGCAGTTCCGCCTGGCCGACGCGCAGCCCGCGCGCAGGGAGCGCGTTGCGGCCTGATCGGGTGCGGTGGCGTCTGCGATGGGGAGTCGCAGACGCCACCGCCGGATCAAATGGAACAGGTATGGCCGGGTCTGCAACGGATCCGGCATAATCCGCCGCACGAACTCCGGCGGCTCAGCCAGCACACCAGGGTAGGGAACGGAAGGCCGTCCCCCGCAGCGCCCTGAAACTCCTTTGCAACACGAACGCAATACCTTGCCGCATCGCCGCGCAAACGGCGGTGCCGTGGGTGTTCATCCGCGCGCCGCGTGCGCCACCTTGATCCGCAACGCCTGAGACCCCTGAATGTCCGCCCATCGCACCACCACCGCTTCGGCCGCAACCGCTTCCTTCCGCACCGCCCGGCAGCCGCGCCCCCACGCGCTGGCGCTGGCCTGCATTTCGCTGCTCGGGCTGAGCGGCGCCGCCCTGGCGCAGGACGCCAGCCCGACCTCGCTGGACGCCATCACCGTCACCGCCGACCACCGCGAGCGCAACCTGCAGGAAGTGCCGGTCTCGGTCGGCGTGGTCCAGGGCGAGCGCCTGCGCGACTACACCGCCGGCGGCGATGACACCCTGCTGGCCTTGAGTGGCCGGGTGCCGAGCTTCTACGCCGAGACCACCACCGGCCGCATCTTCCCGCGCTTCTACATCCGCGGCCTGGGCAACATCGACTTCTACCTGGGTGCGTCGCAGCCGGTGTCGATCATCCAGGATGACGTGGTGCTGGAGCACGTGGTGCTGAAGTCCAACCCGGTGTATGACGTGGACCAGATCGAAGTGCTGCGTGGCCCGCAGGGCACGTTGTTCGGCCGCAACACCACCGCCGGCATCGTCAAGTTCGACAGCATCAAGCCCAGCCAGGATTACAGCGGCCGCGTGCAGGCCAGCTACGGCAGCTACGGCAGCGTGTCGGTGGACGGCGGCTTCGGCGGCCCGATCAACGACATCGCCTCGTTCCGCGTGTCGGCGCTGTACCAGCACCGCGACGACTACGTAGACAACACCTACTCCGGCCCCAGCGCCGATGGCACGGTGTCCCCGAAGAAGAACGCCATGGGCGGCTTCGACGACCGCAACGTGCGTGCCCAGCTGCTGCTGCAGCCCAGCGATGCGTTCTCGGTGCTGGCCTCGGCGCACGCCCGTGACTACGAAGGCACCTCGACCCTGTTCCTGCGCAACGCGATCACCAAGGGTTCCAACACCACCGATGCGCCGCGCGACCAGGTGGCCTACGACGAAGCCGACAACAACCCGCAGGCGTACAAGACCTACGGCGGCTCGGTCAAGGCCGTGTACGACTTCGGCAACATTTCGCTGACCTCGATCACCGCCTACGAGACCACCTCCGGCTACAGCCGCGGTGACACCGACGGTGGCGCGGCGGCCAACTTCCCGGTCAACGGCGTGCCCAACGGGTATGGCCAGTCGATGGGGCAGATCCGCGACCTGGACCAGTGGACCCAGGAAGTGCGCCTGGCCAATGCCGATGACAACCGCCTGAAGTGGCAGGTGGGCGCGTTCTACTTCGATGGCCGCGACACCACCGATTTCTACCAGCGCGCCTGGTTCCTGCAGGGCGCTGCGCGTAACCCGAACAACTGGGTGCGCCTGCGCAACACCAATACCTCGTGGGCCGGCTTCGGCCAGGTCAGCTATGACGTGACCGACAAGTTCACCCTGACCGCCGGCCTGCGCCAGACCCGCGACGAGAAGCGTACCCGGCTGCTGAAGACCGCTGATACGGCCGCCGGGGTGGTCACCTACCGTGGCCGTACCGACGTGGAAATGGCCGACACCACCCCGAGCTGGGACGTGAGCGCGATGTACGCGTTCAACCCGCAGGTGAGCGTGTACGCCAAGGTGGCGCGTGGCTTCCGCGGCCCGACCATCCAAGGCCGTTCGGCGGTGTTCAACGCGGACTTCACCACCGCCGATTCGGAAACCATCCTGTCCTGGGAAGCGGGCGTGAAGAGCAGCCTGTGGGACAACCGCCTGCGCATGAACGCCACCGCGTTCACCTACGTGGTCAACGACATCCAGCTCAACGGCAACGATTCCAACGGCAACGGCGTGCTGTTCAATGCCGACAAAGCCAAGGCCTACGGCCTGGAAGCGGACATGGAGCTGCGCCCGATCCCGAACCTGAGCCTGAGCGCCGGCGTGAGCCTGCTGCACAGCGAAATCCAGGATGACCGCGTGTATGCGCAGGTCTGCGCGCTGAACGGCGCGGTGGTGTGCACCGTGAATGACCCGACCATCAAGGTAGGCGCCAACACGTTCGCCCAGATCAACGGCAACCCGCTGCCGAACGCGCCGAAGTACAACCTGAACTTCGCTGCGCGCTACGACTTCCCGGTCAACGACAGCGACGTGTTCTTCGTGTCCACCGACTGGAACAAGCAGGGCTATACCAGCTTCGTGCTGTATGACTCGGCCGAGTTCAACTCCAAGGGCAGCTTCGAAGGTGGCCTGAAGCTGGGTTACTCGGGCAACTACGGGGCATGGGAAGCGGCGCTGTTCGCGCGCAACATCACCAACGAGAAGAACCTCAAGGGCGTGATCGAGAACTACATGGCGGCGGTGTACAACGAACCGCGCGTTGTAGGCGTTTCGTTGAACCTCAACTGGTAAGCGGTTGAAACAAAGGCCCCGCGCAAGCGGGGCCTTTTCGTTGCGGTCCTGCGTGGCTGCGCGGTATCAACCTGCGGCGGGCAACAAGGGCGCCAGCACCGGTTCCAGCACCGCCTGCCGCCATCCCACCAGGGCCTGCGGCCACGTGCGGCTTTCCAGATAACTTTCCAGGTGCTTGCGCGAAGCCAGTACGCCATCGGGCAGGCCGAGCTCGGCGGTACGTGCGCTTACCGCGTCCTGCAGCCGCTTCAACGCCTGCTTGTTGGCATCGTTGGCCGGCAGCGCCAGTGGAGCCTCGGCCTCATCGTGCAGCGGCGTTTCCAGGGCTTCCCAGACCTGCGCGGCCAGCTTGCGCGGAGCCTTGGGGAAGCCTTCCATCAGCTTGCCCAGTGCGCCGGCATCGGCCGGCGGCGTGCGTGCCAGCAGCGCGGCCAGTTCGTTGTCCAGGATCCAGCTGCGCGGCTTGTCGCTTGCCCGTGCCTGCACGTCACGCCAGCGCAGCAGGCGCAACAGACGGCGCTGTGCGGGCGCATCCATGAACTGCGCCGAGCGCATCGCCACGTGCGGCCAGCGCTCTTCGTCCTGCTCGACACTGGCCAGCAGGCGCTCGGCATCGTCCTGCAGCCACTGGCGGCGGTCCAGCTCGCCCAGCTTCGCATCCACCACATCGTGGATCGCGAACAGGTACTCCACGTCGTCGGCGGCGTACTCCAGCTGCGAATCCGTCAGCGGGCGGCGCATCCAGTCCGAGCGGGTCTCGCCCTTGGCCAGGGTCACCCCGGTGATGGCGGTGACCAGCTTCTGGTAGCCCATCCCGCCGCCGATGCCGGCCAGCGACGCGCCGATCTGGGTGTCGAACAATGGCCGCGGCAGCACGCCGCAGGCCACCTTGAAGGTGACCAGGTCTTCGCTGGCGCTGTGCATGACCTTCAGGATCGACGTATCGGTCAGCCACGGCGCCAGCGCCTCGGTCATGCCCGGAATCAACGGGTCGATGATCAGGATTTCATCGCCGACCGCCATCTGCACCAGCGCCAGCTGCGGCCAGTAGGTGCGTTCACGGATGAATTCGGTGTCCAGCCCGATGCGGGTGGGGCGCTGGCGGTAGCGCTCGTCCAGTTCCGCCGGGGTTTTGATCCAATAGGCCACGTAGGGATTCCATCTACTGCAGGTTTGCTCAGGTGAGGGAGAATAGCCTAACGTCGAGGCCGTCCCGCCGAAGGAACCCGAATTGCGTACTCCAGGCCCTGTCCCGCTGTTGCTGGCCGCGCTGCTGCTGGCCACGACCGCCTGCTCGCCCGACGCGCCACCACCACGCCCGGCGGCGGCGCGCGCGCCCGAGCCGGCCAAACGGGTCGAGCCTTTACCGGGGCAGGTGACCATTGGCGGCGAGGATGAAGCGGAGACCGAACAGCGCTGGCAGCCGCCGGCGGTGGTCATTGCCGACGACGGCGTGGCACAGGCGCGTCGCGACGCGGCCAAGGCCTTCGACGAGGGGCGGTTGTACGCCACCGCCGCCGATGCCATTCCGATCTGGCTGGCGTTGCGCCAGCGCGACGCCAACGACCGCCAGGCCCAGGCCGGACTCACCCGTGCCCGCCAGCAGCTGCTGAAGGACGCCGCGGAGCTGTTGCAGCGGCCGCTGCAGCAGCGCGAGGCACTGGCCGAGGCCGGCGAGATCGCGTTGGTGCTGCTGGCCCTGGCCCCGGATGACCCCAAGGTGCGCCAGTTGCAGTCGCGCGTGGAGCTGGCCCAGCGGGTGGTGGCGTACAACCGCGCCGGCGAGGAGGACCTGCGCGCCGACCGCATTGGTGAAGACGGCGACGGTGCCATTCCCAACTTCCGCGAGGCGCTGGCGCTGCAGCCGGACGAGCCGCGGGCCCGGCAGGGCCTGGCCGCCGCCGAGAGCGCGCTGATCCGCCGCGCCGAAGCCGCTGCCCGCAGCGCCGATTTCGCTGCCGCCGGCACCTGGCTGGCCGAAGCGGCAAAGGTGCGCGATTCGGCACCCACCATTGCCGATGCGTTCGAACGGATCGAGGCAATCCGCGCCGCCACGCTGGTGCGCCTGCGCGACGACGGCCTGCGCGACCTGGCCAGCCCGCAGGGGCTCAAGGCAGCGCGGCAGAAGCTGGAAGACGCGCTGCGCATCGCGATGCCCGGCGACCCGGTGGTGGGCCAGCTGCGCGAACGCATCGAACTGGCCACCCACTACGGCAGTTTCCGCCCGCGCCAGGTGTTCAGCGATGCGCTGCGCGATGGCGGGCGTGGGCCGCAGATGATCGTGGTGCCGCATGGCGGCTTCCAGATGGGCGCCGGCGAAGCGGAACCGGGCGCAAGCGATGCGGAAAAGCCCTCGCACTACGTGCGCTTCGACCGCGGCTTCGCCATGGCGATCACCGAAGTAACCGTGGCCGATTACCGCCGCTACGTGCAGGCCAGCAACGCCCGGCCGCGCGCCACCCGGCGTGGCCATTCGATCATCTACGACGAACGCAGTGGCAACTTCACCCGCAGCAGCGGGGTGGACTGGCGTTCGGGATACGACGGTACCCCGGCGATCGCCAATTCGCCGGTGATGCACGTCAGCGTGCGTGATGCCGAGCACTATGCGATGTGGCTGTCCGAACAGACCGGGCGTTCCTACCGGCTGCCCAGCGAGGCCGAATTCGAGTACGCGCTGCGTGCCGGCACCAGTGGCCGCTACCCGTGGGGCAACGAGGGCACGCCGCCGCCGCTGTCGGGCAACTTCACCGGCGGCGAAGACGTATCGCCTTCCGGCCGGCGCTGGTTCAATGCCTTCGTCGGCTATGGCGATGGCTGGTGGGGCCCGGCCCCGGTGGCCACCTTCGAACCCAATGCCTGGGGCCTGCACGACATGGCCGGCAACCTCAGCGAATGGGTGGCCGACTGCTGGCACGCCAGCTACCGCCGGGCTCCGGCCGATGGCGTGGCCTGGTTCAACCCGGGCTGCCGGCAGCGGGTGATCCGCGGCGGCAACTGGGCCAATGCCCCCGAACAGACCCGCGCGGCCTGGCGGCAATCACAGGATTCGGACACGACCAGCGCCAGGATCGGGTTCCGCCTGGTTCGAGGTATCTGATACGTCGGCTTGGCGCTAGGATTGCCCCCAATGCCGGCACGGCGTGCCGGCCCCATCAGGAACCAGGACGATGAGCAGCAATCCCTATGGCGGTCAGCAGCAACGAGCACGCCGCCCCGGGCTGTTCGGCAACATCCGCTGGTGGGTGCTGCTGGCGTTTGCCGGCTATGCCGCCTTCTACTGGTTCTCCAACCGCAGCGTCGACCCTTACACCGGCGAAAACGTGCTGATCGACAGTTCGCTCGATGCCGACCAGGAAAAGGCGCTTGGTCTGCAGGCCTACCAGCAGATCCTGGCCGAGGAGCGCCCGCTGGATCCCAACGCGCAGATATCGCGCGACGTGCGCGCGATCGCCGAACGGCTGATCCGCAAAGTGGACGTGGTGGAAACCGCGCTGGCCGAAGAGCACGGCCTGAAGCCGGCGCACTTCTCGCGCGACTTCGAATGGGAGGTCAACGTGATCCAGTCCGACCAGGCCAATGCGTTCTGCCTGCCGGGCGGCAAGATGGCGGTCTACACCGGGCTGGTACCAGTGGCACAGACCCAGGATGCGATGGCGGTGGTGATGGGCCATGAAATCGCCCACGCACTGCTCCGCCATGGCGCCCAGCGCATGGCCCAGCAGAAGCTCACCCAGATCGGCCAGATGGCCGGTGCTGCCAGCGGCATGGATCCGCAGCAGCAACAGATGGTGATGTCGGCGATGGGCTACGGCTACCTGCTGCCGTACGCGCGCAGCCACGAAACCCAGGCCGATGAAGTGGGCCTGATGCTGGCGGCGGCGGCGTGCTTCGACCCGCGCGAAGCGGTGCCGCTGTGGGAGCGCATGGGCCAGGCCAGCGGCGGCCAGGCGCCGCCGGAGTTCTCGTCCACGCATCCCAACCCGGGCACCCGCATCCAGAACCTGCAGGCGCTGATGCCCAAGGCCATGGAATACCGCCAACGCTACTGCGAATCTGCAGGCGCCCCGGCGACGCAATAACGTGGGCGAAACGCGTATGCGGCCTGCTTGGACACGCATGGCGTGTCCCTACAAGGCTTACCCGCGGGTGTCTTTTACCACCACATCGATTACCCCGTCCTGCACCCGGGCCTTCAACGTATCGCCGGGTGAAACATCCAGCGGCGACCGCACCAGGCGCCCATCCTGCTCGCGGGTCAGGATGGCGTAGCCGCGCGCGACCGTGGCCAACGGGCTCACCGCTTCCATCGAACGCGCCAACGCGCGCAGGCGCAACGTATCGCGCTGCAGTTGCCGCGCCATCGCCGCCTCCGCGCGTGGCTGCACCCGCAGCAGGCGCTGTTTCAGTGCATCCAGCTGGCGTTGCGGGTGGCCATTGCGCAGCACCACCGCCGCATGCCGCAGCCGCGCCAGGCGACGCTCATGCTGCTGCTGCCACGCGCCGGCCAACCGTCGCGCCAGATCCTGCTGCCGACGCTGCAGCAGCTGCAGCCGGTTCTGCGGGCTCTGTGCGTTCAGCCGTAGCAGGGCGCGGTCGGCACGCTGCATGGCCTGGCCCAACCCATGCCGCTGCAGCTGCACCAGCCGCGCGGCGAGCCGGCGCAGGCGCAGTTGCAGGTCGCGCTGGTCCGGTACCAGCAGTTCGGCGGCCACCGATGGCGTGGGCGCGCGCAGGTCGGCGGCAAAATCGGCCAGGCTGAAGTCGGTTTCGTGGCCCACCGCCGACACCACCGGGGTATGGCTCGCCGCGATGGCACGCGCCAGTTGTTCGTCGTTGAAGGCCCACAGGTCTTCCATCGAGCCGCCGCCGCGGGTGAGCAGGATCACATCGTAACGGCCGCTGGCGTCGGCGCTGCGCAGCAGCGCGGTGATCTGCGCAGCGGCACTGTCACCCTGCACCAGGCTGGGCAGCAGGTCCACTTCCAGCAGCGGGAAGCGGCGCTCCAGCACGCTGAGCACATCGCGCACGGCTGCGCCGGTGGGCGAGGTGATCACCGCCAGCCGGCGCACATGGGCGGGCAGGGCGCGCTTGCGTTCGGCGGCGAACAGGCCTTCGGCTTCCAGCCGTGCCTTGAGCTGTTCGTAGGCGCGACGCAGTGCGCCTTCGCCGGCTTCTTCCATGTGGTCGAGCACCATCTGGTACTCGCCGCGCGCTTCGTACAGGGTCAGCCGGCCACGCGCGAGCACGCGCATGCCTTCGCGCGGCACGAATTTCAGCCACTGGCTCTTGGGCTTGAACAACGCCGCGCGGATCTGCGCACGTGCATCCTTCAACGTGAAGTACATGTGGCCCGAGGCCGGGCGGGTCACGCTGCCCAGCTCGGCTTCCACCCACACCATCGGGAACGTGCCTTCCAGCAGGTCGCGGGCCAGGATGTTGAGCTGGCTGGGCGTGAGGATCTGCGCGCTACGGTCCATGGACGGTCAAACAGTACGAACGGGTGCCCATGGTCGCATGCCGGGGCGAGGTGCGTGTGTGCGGCGCTCAGCCGCCGTTGTCGAGCCGGGCGTGCTGCTGCAGTGCCCACTGCACGTGTTCGCGTACCAGCGCGGAGTCATGTCCGACGCGGGCGTGCAGCGCGGCCAGCGTGTCCGGATGGCCTGGCGCATTGCCCAGTGCCACCGCGATGTTGCGCAGCCAGCGCTCATGCCCGCTGCGGCGGATCGGGCTGCCTTCGGTGCGGCGCAGGAATTCGTCTTCCTCCCACGCGAACAGCTCGGCCAGCGTGGCGGTATCGAGCGCGTTGCGGGCGCGGAAATCCGGCTCGTCAGTGCGCCGCGCGAACTTGTTCCAGGGGCACACCAGCTGGCAATCGTCACAGCCGTAGATGCGGTTGCCCATCAGCGGGCGCATGTCTTCGGGAATGGCGCCATCGTGTTCGATGGTGAGATAGGAAATGCAGCGCCGCGCATCCAGCCGTTGCGGGCCGATGATGGCCTGGGTGGGGCAGACATCGATGCAGCGGGTGCAGGTGCCGCAGTGCGCGCTTGCCGGCGCATCCACCGGCAACGGCAGGTCGATGTAGATCTCGCCCAGGAAGAACCACGAACCGCCCTGGCGGTCGATCAGGCAGGTGTGCTTGCCGATCCAGCCCAGCCCGGCGTTGCGTGCCAGCGCACGCTCCAGCACCGGCGCCGAATCGACGAACACCCGGTACCCGAACGTGCCGATCTCCGCGGCCAGCGCATCGGCGAATTTCTGCAGGCGGTTGCGCATGAGCTTGTGGTAATCGCGGCCCAACGCATACCGCGCCACGTAGGCGCGGTTGCCGTCATGCAGCGTGTTCCAGGCCTCGGTGTCGTCCTTGTGGCCGTAATCCATGCCTACTGAAATCACCCGCACGGTGCCGGGCAGCAGTTCGGCCGGGCGCGCGCGGAGCGTGCCGTGGCGTGCCATCCAGTCCATGGTGCCGTACAGGCCCTGGCCCAGCCAGTCGGCCAGGTGCGCTTCGTCGTCGGTCAGGTCGATGCCGGACACGCCGCAGCGCTGGAAGCCATGCTGCCGCGCAAGCGCGCGCACCCGTTCGGCGGCACGGGCCAGGTCGAGCGGGGCGGGCAGGGGAACAGCGGACATGCAGCAAGTATAGAATCCCGGCATGCACGAACTCGATGAACTGTTCGATGTCGCCGCCGCGCGCCGTCTCGATGCCCAGGCCAGCGCGCTGCTGGGCGATGGCGGCGCCGGGCTGATGGAGCAGGCCGGCACGGCCGCCTGGCAGTGCCTGCTGGAGCGCTGGCCGCAGGCGCAGCGGCTGTGCGTGGCGGCCGGTGCGGGCAACAACGGCGGCGACGGCTACGTGCTGGCGCGGCTCGCCCGGCAGGCCGGGCGCCAGGTGCAGGTGCTGCGGCTGGCCGATGCCGGCGCGCGGACGGAGCTGGCTGAACGGGCCCGCGCGGCGTATCTCGCTGTGGGCGGGCAGGAAACCCCGTTCGCAGAGGAATTGCCTGCCGCTGACATCGTGGTCGATGCACTGTTCGGCATCGGCCTGAACCGCGCGCCGAACGGCGATGCGGCGCGCCTGATCGCGGCGATCAACGACAGCGGGCTGCCCGTGCTTTCGCTGGATGTGCCCAGTGGCGTGGACGCGCGTACCGGCGCGGTGCCCGGGGTTGCGGTGCGCGCCACGATCACCCTGCAGTTCATCGTCCGTCACCAGGGCCTGTACACCGCAGATGCGCTGGAATACATCGGTGGCCGCCGGCTGGCACCGCTATCGGTGCCCGACGGTTCGCAGCGGGGCATCGCTCCGGCAGCGTGTCTGTGGTTGCCTTCCCGGCTGTCCACGCAGCTGCCGCCGCGCCGTGCCAACACGCACAAAGGCGAATCCGGCCATGTGCTGTGCGTGGGCGGCAACGCCGGCAGTGGAGGCGCGGTGATGCTGGCCGCAGAATCGGCGCTGCGCGCTGGCGCCGGGCTGGTCAGCGTGGCCACCCAGGCGCAGCACATCGCGCCGCTGCTGGCGCGCCTGCCCGAAGCCATGGCCCACCCGGTGCAGGAGGCGCAGGACCTGCAGGCGCTGCTGCCGCGCGCGAAAGTGATCGCGATCGGCCCCGGGCTGGGCCAGGACGACTGGGCCCACGAGCTGTGGCGGCAGGTGCTGGCCAGCGGCAAGCCGCTGGTGATCGATGCCGATGCGTTGAACCTGCTGGCCGCCACGCCGCAGACGCTGCACGACGCGATTCTCACCCCGCACCCGGGCGAGGCGGCGCGGCTGCTGGGTACCGACACCGCCCAGGTACAGGCCGACCGTTTCGCTGCCGCTGCGGCACTGGCCGCGCGTTTCAATGCCGTGGTGGTGCTCAAGGGCGCCGGCACGATCGTGGCCGCACCGCATCAACGCCCCCGGGTGATCGCCGCCGGCAACCCGGGCATGGCGGTGGGTGGCATGGGCGACCTGCTCACCGGCATCATTGCCGCACTGCGCGCGCAGGGGCTGGACGCGTTCGACGCGGCCAGCAGCGGTGCGCTGCTGCACAGCCTGGCCGGCGATGACGCGGCCAGCGAAGGCCAGCGTGGCCTGCTCCCCACCGACCTGCTGGTGCCGCTGCGCCGGCGGGTGAACCCGGAACCGTGACGCCCATGATTGAGTTCTTCCTGGCACAACCGCAGGACACCGACCTGCTCGGCCAATGGCTGGCGGCCACCCGACCCCCGCACGCGGTGGTTGAGTTGAGAGGTGACCTGGGTGCCGGCAAGTCCACCCTGGCCCGGGCGCTGCTGCGCGCGTTGGGCGTGCAGGGCAACGTCCGCAGCCCCACCTACACGCTGGTCGAGCGCTATCCGCTGAGCGATGGTCATGAAGCCTGGCACCTGGACCTGTACCGGATCGGGCAGGCTGAAGAACTGGATTTCCTCGGCCTGGACGAGGGCAGTGCCTCGCTGTGGCTGGTGGAATGGCCCGAGCGCGGGGCCGGCGCACTGCCGCCCACCGACCTGATCGTGGCGCTGGAGATCGAGGGGCAGGGCCGTCGCGCGCGGCTGGGCGCGGCCAGTGCGGCAGGACATGAATGGCTGGAACGGCTTCCGCAAGGGGGCGACTTGCAGGCCCTTTCTGTCGGCTGACAGTAGGAAACACCCCCAGGTTACGGATTATTAAGGGAAAAGGTGTTGCTTTTCATTCAGCGCAGTGATTGAATCCGTACCCATGCCAATGGGGAAGCCACTCACTGCCATCTGCGCCGCCGTCGGACTCTGTCTGGCGAGCGCGATGTCGTGGGCGGGCGAAGTCCGCCAGGTGGCCCTGGAGACCGGTTCGACCGGCACCCGCGCCGAGATCGCGCTGTCCGGCAGCGGCGGCTACAAGACCCTCACCCTGGCCGGCCCGAACCGGTTGGTGGTCGATTTCCCCGATTCCAGCGCGGTGCGCAACCTCAAGCTGCCTGCGCCCAAGGGCGTGGTCACGGCGGTACGCACCGGGCAGCCGGTGCCCGGCACGTTCCGGGTGGTGTTCGACCTGGCCGAATCGGTGGCGCCGTTCAAGCCGCAGCTGGTCAAGCAGGGCGAGGATGCGCGGCTGGTGATCGAGTGGCCGGGCGATGCGCCGGCCAGCGTGGCCCGCGCGCCCGTGCCCGCTACCCCGGCACCGCTCACTGCAGCGAACAGCACGGTGCCAGGCAGCGTGCCTGCGCCTGCGCCGATGGCGGCGCAGACCAACACCGCGCCGGTGCCTGCAACCACCCAGACCCTGCCGCCGACGCCGGCCGAAGCGGCGCAGGCGCGCAATGACGCCGCCCGCGCCACGGCGCTGTTGACCGCGTCGGTGCGGCAACAGGCCAGCGCCAGCGCCGCCACGCCGGTGCCGACCCCGGCCGCGCCGACCGCGACCACCGTCAACGTGGCAGCGGCTGGCACCGCCAACGCGGCCAGCAATTCCGCGTCGCCCGCCGCCATCCTGGCCGGCCAGCCGACGGCGGCCACCGTGCCGGTGCCGGCCACCGTGGTGCCGGCGCAGCCGCCGCGCCCGGTAATGCCCAGCGATGCGTCGCGGGTCAAGATGCAGTCGGGCATGCGCCCGCTGGTGGTGGCGATCGATCCCGGCCACGGCGGCCAGGATCCGGGTGCGGTGGGGCCGACCGGCAAGCGCGAAAAAGACATCACGCTGGCGGTGGCCCGTGAGCTGGCTCGCCAGGTCAATGCGACGCCGGGCCTGAAGGCGTTCCTCACCCGCGATACCGACGTATTCATTCCGCTGCCGATGCGCGCGCAGAAGGCGCGTTCGGCCAAGGCTGACATCTTCATCTCGATCCACGCCGATGCTGCGGAAAACCGCGCGGCGACGGGTTCGTCGGTATACGTGCTGTCGACCAAGGGTGCGTCGTCGCAGCGTGCGCGCTGGCTGGCGGACAAGGAAAACGCGGCTGATCTGGTCGGTGGCGTGCGCCTGCAGCAGACCGAGGGCACGCTGGCCAATGTGCTGCTCGACCTGGCCCAGAGCGGTTACATGAAGGCCTCCGAAGACGCGGCCGGGCATGTGCTGGGCGGGCTGAAGCGGATCGGCAAGAACCACAAGCCGGCAATTGAACGGGCCAACTTCGCGGTGCTGCGCACCTCGGACATGCCGGCGATGCTGGTGGAAACGGCCTTCATCTCCAACCCGGACGAAGAGCGCCGCCTGATGGACCCGGCCTACCAACGCCAGATCGCTGGTGCGGTGCTGGATGGCGTGCATACGTTCTTCAGCCGCCAGCCTCCGCCAGGCACGCTCTACGCGGCCCGCGCCCAGGCCGAAATAGACGCCGCCAGTACGGTCGCCGGCGGCAGCAAATAAAAACCCGCTTCGGCGGGTTTTTTTGTGGCGTCTGCCCGGCCCCGACGCACCCACTGGGGGCCCATGGTTGATTGATCCGGGTATCCGGACGTTACGTAACGGTTCGTAGCCCCGGCCGTTGGCCGGACACCGCGCGCAGCGCGGCCCAAGCGTCCGGAGCTCGACCTGCTCTCGATGGCGGCCATGCATCCGGGTGTAAACCCGAAAAGAAACCGCGTATCAGGCGTCATGAACGCCTGACGGGCGTCTTCGGAACGCGTAAACGCCGGGGGGAAGGCCGCAACCGATGAATCGTCGGCTCCGGACGCTTGGGCCGCGCTGCGCGCGGTGTCCGGCCAACGGCCGGGGCTACGAATTTTTACGGGCCCATGGGGATCGGGATCAATCGACCATGGGCCCATTGGCCAATCGATATCGGAATCCATCCCCACGATCCGGATATCATTCCCGCATGACCATCCGCCAGCTTCCCGAAATCCTCATCAATCAGATCGCCGCGGGCGAAGTCGTTGAACGCCCGGCGTCGGTGGTCAAGGAACTGGTGGAAAACGCGCTCGATGCCGGTGCCACCCGCGTGGATATCGACCTGGAAGAGGGTGGGGTGCGGTTGATCCGCATCCGTGACGACGGAGGTGGCATCGCGCCGGAAGAACTGCCGCTGGCGGTGTCGCGGCATGCCACCAGCAAGATCGCCAGTCTGGATGACCTGGAAGCGGTGGCCACGCTGGGCTTCCGTGGCGAGGCGCTGCCGTCGATCGCGTCGGTGAGCCGCTTTACCCTGGCCTCGCGCCGGCGCAGTGACGAGCATGGCTCGGCGCTGCAGATCGAAGGCGGCAAGCTGGGCGAAGTCACCCCGCGCGCGCATGCACCGGGCACCACGGTGGAAGTGCGCGAGCTGTTCTACAACGTGCCGGCTCGCCGCAAATTCCTGCGCGCCGAGCGGACCGAACTGGGCCACATCGAAGAATGGCTGCGTTCGCTGGCGCTCGCGCGGCCGGACGTGGAGCTGCGCGTATCGCACAACGGCAAGCCGTCGCGGCGCTACAAGCCGGGGGATCTGTATTCCGATGCGCGGCTGGGCGAAACGCTGGGCGAAGACTTCGCCACCCAGGCCATGCGCGTGGACCACAGCGGTGCCGGCCTGCGCCTGCATGGCTGGATCGCGCAGCCGCATTATTCGCGCGCCAGCACCGACCAGCAGTACCTGTACGTCAACGGTCGTTCGGTGCGCGACCGCAGCGTGGCCCATGCGGTGAAGATGGCCTACGGCGATGTGCTGTTCCATGGCCGCCAACCCGCGTACGTGCTGTTCCTGGAGCTGGACCCGACCCGGGTGGACGTCAACGTGCACCCGGCCAAACATGAAGTGCGTTTCCGCGATTCGAGGTTGATCCATGACTTCGTCTACCGCACGTTGAAGGAAGCGCTGGCTGAAACCCGTGCGGGCATGACCGCGACGGGTGCGGGCAGCGAGGGCGTCGCCGAGGCTGCAGCGCCTGCCTATGCCAGTGCGGCCGCCGGGACGGGGTACGCTTTGGCGGGCGGTGGCGGTGGTGGCATGGGCAACACGGCCTGGCGCCCGCAGCAGTCGCCGCTGGGCCTGCGCGTGGCCGATGCCCCGTCGGCCTACGCAGCGCTGTATGCGCGCCCGGCCGGCAGCGATGCCTCGCTGCCGCCGATGCCCAGCGAGAACGGCCTGCCGGTCACCGCGGCCGACAGTGGCGTGCCGCCGCTGGGCTATGCAGTGGCGCAGCTGCACGGCATCTACATCCTGGCCGAGAACGCCGAAGGCCTGATCGTGGTGGACATGCATGCCGCCCACGAGCGGATCGGCTATGAGCGGCTGAAGACCGCGCACGATGCCACCGGCCTGCATGCGCAGCCGCTGCTGGTGCCGATCACCCTGGCAGTGGGCGAGCGCGATGCCGATACCGCCGAGCGCGAAGCCGATACGCTGACCGCGCTGGGGTTCGAGATCACCCGGTCCGGTCCCGGTTCGCTGCATGTGCGCAGCATTCCCGCGCTGCTGGCCAACGCCGAGCCGGAAGGGCTGCTGCGCGATGTGCTCACCGACCTGCGCGAGCACGGCCAGAGCCGGCGCATCGCCAGTGCGCGCGACGAACTGTTGTCGACCATGGCCTGCCACGGTGCGGTGCGCGCCAACCGGCGGCTGACCCTGCCGGAAATGAACGCGCTGCTGCGCGACATGGAAATTACCGAGCGGTCCGGCCAATGCAACCACGGCCGGCCCACCTGGGCCCGTTTTTCACTGGCGGAAATCGACCGCTGGTTCCTGCGCGGACGTTGAAGGGGAGCACGATGCGTACTTGGGGATGGGGACTTGGCGCGGCAGTGCTGGCGCTGGGCCTGGCAGGGTGTGGCGATAAAGAAGCCGCGCCGGCGCCGGCGGCGGTGGATCCGGCATTCGCCGCCGAACAGCAGCAATGGCGACAGCAGCGCTACACCGAGCTGCACGCGCCCGATGGCTGGACCAGCCTGGTCGGCCTGCATTGGCTGGAGCACAAAGCGCACTACATCGGCAGCGGCCCCGGCAGCGGCATCCGCCTGGCCGTGGGCCCGGCCAAGCTGGGCATGGTGGCGCACCGTGGCGACATACTCACCTTCACCCCCGAGCGCGGTGCGGCACTGACCGTGGACGGGAAGCCGCTCACCGGGCAGATCCGTTTCCAGAGCGACCGCGATCCGGCGCCTACGCTTATCGGCTTCGATGATGGCAAGGGCCAGCTCAGCCTGATCCACCGTGGCGAGCGCTATGCGCTGCGGGTCAAGCATGCCGACGCCTATTCGCGCACCGGCTTCACCGGCCTGAACTACTGGCCGGGTGGTCCGGACTGGCGCATCAGCGCGCGGTTTGTTCCGCACACGGCCGGCAAGACCCTGCCGATCGTGGACATCACCGGCCTCACCACCGAGATGCCGAATTCGGGTGCACTGGAATTCGAGCGCGATGGAAAGGCCTGGCGGCTGGAAGCGCTGGGTGAGCCGGGGCGCGAGCTGTTCGTGATCTTCGGCGACCGCACCAGCGGCCATGGCAGTTACCCGGCTGGCCGCTACCTGGACCTGCCCGCACCGGATGCGAGCGGCAAGGTGGTGATTGATTTCAACCACGCCTACAACCCGCCGTGTGCGTTCACGCCGTTCGCCACGTGCCCACTGACCCCGCCGGAAAACCGCCTGGACCTGAAGGTCGAAGCCGGTGAGCAGGCCTACCACACACCCTAGGGAGGGGTTTGAGCATGACGATGCTGAAGCGACTGGCGGCCCCGCTGCTGCTGGCGACCAGCCTGCTGCTGGCTAGCGCAACCACGATGGCCGCCGCGCCGGCGGCAAAACCCACCGCGCCGGTGCCGCTGTTGTGGAAGGTGACCGGCCCGGGCGACAGCCGGGTGTACCTGCTGGGATCGTTCCATCTGCTGCGTGCCGACGATTATCCGCTGGCGGCCGACGTGGACCAGGCCTTCGCGGCGTCCAAGCGCGTGGTGTTCGAACTCTCGCCGCAGGACATGCAGTCGCCGGACCTGACCCGCAAGATGCTGCAGGCGGCGATGCGCACCGATGGCAGCGAACTCAGGCGTGACCTGGACGACGCCACCTGGACCAAGCTGCAGGCCTACGCGCGCGACAACAACCTGCCGCTGGCACAGTTGCAGGGCATGAAGCCGTGGTTCGTCGGGCTGACCATCACGCTGTCGCAGTTCGCCAAGATGGGCCTGGACCCGGCGCTGGGGCTGGATCGGCATTTCATGACGCGCGCCGCCGATGCGGGCAAGCCGACAAGCGGCCTGGAAGACATCGATACGCAGGTGGCGGTGCTCTCCGGCATGTCCGCGCAGGAGCAGCAGCAGATGGTGGCCGAGGCGCTGGACCAGGCCAGCGAGGCCGATGCGATGGGTCGCAAGCTGCACGATGCCTGGCGCCGTGGCGACGACAAGCTGCTGTGGACCTCGATGGCCGCGGAAATGCGCGGCGAGTACCCGCAGCTGTACAAGCGCATCAATACCGACCGCAACAATGCGTGGGTACCCAAGCTGGAGCAGCAGCTCAAGGCCGGGCAGGGCGGCACACTGGTGGTGGTGGGCTCGCTGCACCTGCTGGGCGATGATGGCGTCGTCGAAAAGCTGCGCGCCAAGGGCTACCAGGTGGAGCGGATCTGCACCGGCTGTGCCAAACCCAAGCGCTGATTTCCACGGGGCGCAAATGAAAAAGGCGCGGCCGTGAGGCTGCGCCTTTTTCATGCGGCCCGGCGCTGCCGGGCGAAGCAGTCAACGGCGGGTCTTGCCGGCCGTGGGGGCTTCGGGCTTGCCGGTGCCCGTACCGGTGCCGGTCTGGGTACCCGGCGGACGCGGGCCGAAGCCGCCGCCCATGTTGCGCTGGAAGTCCTGCCAAAGCTCCAGGTTGCGTTCGGTGAGCTGGTTCATCATCGCCCACGGGGTCTGGCCGAGCAGGTTGCCCATCTGCTGACGGAACTGCTGCTGCTGGTCCAGGAAGACCTGCATGCTGCGCTCCAGGTAGTTGCCCATGAAGCCCTGCAGCGAATCGCCATAGAACCGGATCAGCTGGCTGAGCAGCTGGGTGGAGAGCATGGGCTCACCGTCCTGTTCCTGGTCGGCGATGATCTGCAGCAACACTGAACGGGTCAGGTCGTCGCCGCTCTTGGCGTCGCGGACTTCGAAGTCCTCGCCGTCCAGGATGAGCTGGCGCACGTCCTCGATGGTGATGTAACTGGAAATCTCGGTGTCGTAGAGACGGCGGTTGGGATACTTCTTGATGATGCGGTTCGCAGCCATGAAGCAATCACTCGTCAGCGTAGGCGCGAAGCATGGCGCAGCGCAGCACCGGTTGCAACCGCCTTTGGTCACTTGTACCGATTGTTCATGCTGCGCAGCAAAGACTGCAACATAAATGAGGTTGCGCAACCGGTGCTGCGCTGGGCCCTGCTTCGCTGCCCACGTTTTGCTGCGCAAAACGTGGGCCCCCGCGGCATTCCTCCTATTCCCCGCGCCTTCGGCGCGCCCCCTTTAACAAAAGGGGGCTCCTCCTGCGGTGGGCGGGCGGGTGAAGTGCAGCATTTTTTTGGCGCTATGCCGGTAGCGCCGGCCGTGGGAACCTGTGGTGGGGGTAACGGTGTAACCGTTACCAGCCCATGTGGTGGCCGCCGTTGATGTCGAGGTTGGAGCCGGTGATCCAGGCGGCTTCTTCGGCGACCAGGAAGGCCACCGCGTAGGCGATTTCCTCGGGCTTGCCGAGGCGGCCGGTGGGGATGTCGGCGATGATCTTGGCGCGTACCTCGTCGGGCACGGCCATCACCATGTCGGTGGCGACGTAGCCGGGCGAGATGGTGTTGACGGTGATGCCGAAGCCGGCATTCTCGCGCGCCAGCGAGATGGTGAAGCCGTGCATGCCGGCCTTGGCGGCGGCGTAGTTGGCCTGGCCATACTGGCCCTTCAGGCCGTTGATCGAGCTGATCTGGATCACCCGGCCCCAGCCGCGGCGGCGCATGCCTTCAATGACCGGGCGGGTCACGTTGAACACCGAATTGAGGTTGGTGTTGATCACGTCGTGCCACTGGTCGGCGCGCATGCGGTGGAAGGTGGTGTCGCGGGTGATGCCGGCGTTGTTGACCAGGATCTCGACCGGGCCCAGCGCGGCTTCCACCGCGTGCACCATCTGTTCGGCGGTAGCCGGATCGGAGACGTCGCCGGGGAAGATCGCCACGTCGCAGCCGCGCGCCAGCATCTTCTCGCGCCAGGCCAGGGCCTTGGCCTCGTCACGGTAGTTGGTGGCAACCCGATGGCCCTGGTCGGCCAGACGTTGGCAGATGGCGGAACCGATACCGCCGGTACCACCGGTGACCAGTGCGACGCGAGATGTCATGAGCAGCTACTCCGGGGCCAACAGGGGGGGGACAGCGATTCTGCAACATCGCGGCGGAAAATGGGCGGCTCAGCAGGCGTCGGCGTCTAGGCGGATGTCACCCGGTGGCAATCGCGCCGGGTCGAAGCCGGCAACGGCCCGATCGAGGAGCTCGGCAACGCTGCGGCAGCCCTGCAGGCGTGCGGGATCCTGGCCAAGCTGCGCCCAGGCCTGCTGCAGGGCGGGCAGGGGACGATCGGCATCGACCGGGCGCGCGGCGGCGGATTTGGACAGTTTGAGCCCGTCCGGCTCCAGCAGCAGCGGCAGGTGCAGGTAGCGCGGGGTGGGCAGCCCCAGCGCCTGCTGCAGCAGGATCTGGCGCGGCGTGGAATCGAGAAGGTCAGCGCCGCGTACCACGTCGGTGATGGCCTGGTCACCGTCGTCGACCACCACGGCCAACTGGTAGGCCCAGTAGCCGTCCGCCCGGCGCAGCACGAAGTCGCCGACCATGGCATGCACGTCCTGGCGAACCCGGCCGCGCAGGCCGTCGTCGAACGCGACCACGCTGCCCGGCGGCACGCGCAGGCGGATGGCCGGTCGGGCGCGTTCAGTACGTGCCACGCAGTAATGATGAATACCCTGCTGGTCGGCCAGTTCGGTACGGCTGCAGTGGCAGGCAAAGGCCTTGTCCTCGGCCAGCAGGCGGTCCAGTGCGGCCTGGTAGAGGGCGTCGCGCTGGCTCTGGTGGACGATGGCGTCATCGCTGCGCAGGCCGAAGGCGGCCAGGGCGGCCAGTTGCTGGTCGATGGCGCCAGGCACGGTGCGGGGCGGGTCGACGTCTTCGACCCGGACCAGCCACTGGCCACGGGCGTGCCGGGCCAGCAGCCAGCTGCCGAAGGCGGCGAGCAGCGAGCCGGCGTGGAGGGGGCCGGTGGGCGAGGGGGCGAAGCGCCCGCGGTAGGCAGTCATGGACATGAACTATGAATCGTCGGTCAGGTTGCGACTTGAATTCAACATGAAGTCCCCGCAGATTTGCACCAACACCCACCTTAAAGCGTCCTTTTCCCATGTTCAGTCGTATTGCCCTGTTCCTCGCGACCAACTTCGCCGTGTTGATCCTGGCAGGCTTCGTAATGCGCCTGGCCGGTATCGATCCGGCAAGCATGAGCGGCCTGCTGGTGGTTGCGGCCATCTTCGGCTTCGGCGGGTCGCTGATCTCGCTGCTGCTGTCCAAGTGGATGGCCAAGCGTTCCACCGGCGCGGTAGTGATCACCGAGCCGCGCAACCAGACCGAGCGCTGGCTGCTGGCCACCGTGGAGCGCCAGGCGCGCGAAGCCGGTATCGGCATGCCGGAAGTGGCAGTCTATGACGGCCCGGAAATCAACGCGTTCGCGACCGGTGCCAACCGCAACAACGCGCTGGTGGCGGTCTCCACGGGCCTGCTGCAGAACATGAGCGAGGACGAGGCCGAGGCGGTACTGGGCCATGAAATCGCGCACGTGGCCAACGGTGACATGATCACCATGGCGCTGCTGCAGGGCGTGCTCAACACGTTCGTGATCGTCCTGGCGCGCGTGGTCGGCGGCATCATCGACAGTGCGCTGTCGGGCAACCGCGAAGGCGGCGGCCGCGGCTTTGCCTACTTCATCATCGTGTTCGTGCTGGAAATGGTGTTCGGCCTGTTCGCGACCATGATCGCCATGTGGTTCTCGCGCCATCGCGAGTTCCGCGCCGACGCGGGCGGTGCGCACCTGGCCGGCCGCCAGAAGATGATCGCTGCACTGGAACGTCTGAAGCTCAATCACGGTCAGAGCACCCTGCCGACCCAGATCGCCGCGTTCGGCATCGCCGGCGCCACTGCCAAGAAACTGTTCCTGAGCCACCCGCCGCTGGAAGAGCGTATTGCCGCGCTGAAGGCCGCGAGCAACACCGTGGCCTGATCCAGTAGTGGTTGGTTTGAATGAAGCGCCCGGCCGGTTGGTCGGGCGTTTTCTTTTTCCGGCATTGGTAGGTACCGACCGTTGGTCGGTGCGCAATGCAGAAAGCCTTCGCCTGCCGGGCTTCCCGCGCTGGGGGCACTAGCGTTTTCATTCTCTGCGCGCGGGGGCGCGGGGTGGGAGGGGGTAGCGGGGCACGCGTGAACCCATCCATGGGGCTTATCGCAGCATCCATGCTGCTCAAAGCCCCGCTACCCCCTCCCACCCCGCGCCCCCAGACAGATCGCGCCGGCGGTGACGAAGTCCACGGCAGGTGGCGATCTGTGGAGCGACTTGTTACTTCGTAGAGCCACGCCATGCGTGGCTGAGCAGCCAAGAATGCGGGGGCTCGCGCGATGCTTTTGATCTTGTATCCGGTCGTCGCAGAGAACTGAGGGGGCGAGGGCGGGGATGCCCTGGCCGGACTTTGAGCGGCATGGATGCCGCGATAAGCCCCATGGATGGGTTCACGCGTGTCCGGCCAGGGCATCCCCGTCCTCGCCCCGCGCGGGAACAACGGAACAGCCAACGCTCTACGCGCGGAGGAAAAAAAACGGCGCCCGAAGGCGCCGTCGCGTGAATCTCACATCAATCCGATCAGAACTTCGCGTCGAACTCAGCAGCGTAGCCGGTGTTGACCAGCACCTTCTGCAGGATGTCGGTGTTCTTCACGTTGCCGGCCACGATCTGCTGGGTTTCCGGGCCACGGCTGTCCATGCGGCCCGGGGTGGCGCCCTTGAAGTCGCAGACGCGGCCGCCGGCCTCGCGGACCAGCAGTACGCCGGCGGCGATGTCCCAGGCTTTCACGCCCGCTTCGAAGTAGGCGTCGGCGCGACCGCAGGCCACGTAGGCCAGGTCCAGCGCGGCCGAACCGGTGCGGCGCACGTCTTCGGCGTGGACCAGCAGCGCGTCCACCGCCTTCAGCTGGGCGCTGGTGCGGTTGCGCTCGCGCGGGGCGAAACCGGTATGGATCATCGCGCCCGCCAGGTCCTTGCGGTCGGCCACGCGGATGCGGCGGTCGTTCAGGACCGCACCGGCGCCACGGCTGGCGGTGAACAGTTCATTGCGGAGCGGATCGAAGATCACCGCGTCGATCGGCTCGCCGTTTTCGACCAGGGCAATGGAGACGCAGTAGTGCGGGAAGCCGCGGAGGTAGTTGCTGGTGCCGTCGAGCGGGTCGATGACCCACATGTAGCGGTTGACGGCCTGCACGCCGCCTTCCTCGCCCATGATCCCGTACTCGGGATAGGCGCGCTTGAGTTCCTTGACGATCACCTTTTCCGCATCCGCATCGACTTCACTGGCATAGTCCATGCGCCCCTTCTGCACGACGTTCAACGCCTCCAGCTTGTTGATGTTGCGCAACAGGACGTTGCCGGCGAGGCGGGCGGCCTTGACCATGACGGTGACGGCGGGTTTCTGCATGGCGAAAAGCTCCCGGAAAGGCAGAGTAGGGGGTACTGGCGGGGGAAAAGAGCGGTCCCGGCGCAGAGGCCGGTCACACAGTTTACCATTTGTGACTGTCCTGCTCGCGTTTGGCCTGTTCATGTCCACTGAATCCGCTTCCTCCCGTATCCGTTTCGTCCTCGTGGGCACCCAGCACCCCGGCAACATGGGCGCCGCCGCGCGTGCCATGAAGACCATGGGGCTGGGCCGGCTGGTGCTGGTCGCCCCCGAAAAGCCGCTGGATGAGGAAGCCTTCCGCCGCTCGGCCGGCGCCGAGGACGTGCTGGGCGACGCCCCGGTCGTGGCCACCCTGGCCGAAGCCGTGGCCGACTGCCGGCTGGTGCTCGGCTGCACCGCCCGCGCCCGCCGCGTCCAGCTGGAAGAACTGCTGCCCGGCGTGGCCGCCCAGCGCGCCTTGGCCAAGGCGGCCGAGGTTGATGGCGAGGTCGCCTTCGTATTCGGTCGCGAGCGTACCGGCCTGACCAATGAAGAACTGCAGCTGTGCCACCTGGCCGTGCACATTCCTTCCAACCCGGAGTTCAGCTCGCTGAACCTCGCCGCCGCCGTGCAGGTGCTGGCCTACGAGCTGCGCATGGCCAGCCTGGGTGGGGTGGAAGCGGCCGCGCCGGCCGATCCTGAACATCGTGAACAGCCGGCCAGCCACGCCCAGGTCGAAGGCCTGTTCGGCCAGCTCGGCCAGACCCTGGACGAGATCGACTTCCACAAGGGCCGCGCCCCGGATTCGGCCATGCGCAAACTGCGCCGGCTGTTCCTGCGCACCGAACTGAGCGAACAGGAAGTGCGGCTGCTGCGCGGCATTCTGGCCGACGCCCAGCGGATGGCACGTCTGGCGAACGCTAAACCGGAATGACCTGACGCACGTCTCACTTTTTCGGGTAGGCTGTCTCGATTCCTTGGGGGGAGCGGATGGGATTGCCGGTACTGCGATGGCTGTTGCAGGGAGGGTTGCTGTGTCTGGCCATCGTCATGACGGCTGGCACCGCAGCGGCCGCCCCTGATGACACCCGTCCAGGCCACGCCGACCCGGACCACGTCCTGGTGCTGGGCCGGATCAGCGACAACCCCAAGTCACACTATGCGCAACTGCAACCCCTGCTCGACTACGTTGTCCCGCGCATGCGCGATGTCGGCATCACCGAAGGCCGCATCCTGATGGCGCCCGATGCGCAGCAGATGGCCAGCTACCTGCGCCGTGGCCGGGTCGACTGGGTCACCGAAACCTCCGGTACCGCCGTCAACCTGGGCCTGCGCAGTGG
Source organism: Stenotrophomonas sp. CCNWLW57 (assembly GCF_037203925.1). NCBI lineage: Bacteria > Pseudomonadati > Pseudomonadota > Gammaproteobacteria > Lysobacterales > Lysobacteraceae > Stenotrophomonas > Stenotrophomonas sp. CCNWLW57. Next base: position 343,034 of record NZ_JBBCBJ010000002.1, on the reverse strand, counting down.
CGCCCAGCCGCTGCTGCTGACCGAACGCAGCGGCGTGCGCGACTACCAGACCGTGTTCTTCGTGCGCCGCGACAGCCCCATCACCTCGCTGGCCGACCTCAAGGGCCACACCCTGGCCCTGCAGAACGTGGCCTCCACCAGTGCCTATCTGGTGCCGGTGATGACCCTGTTGCAGAACGGCCTCACCCCGGAGATCCTGTTGTCCGCGCGCGACGCGGCCGCGCCCGATACGGTGGGCTATGTGTTCGCGCGGTCGGAGGCCAACATCGCCACCTTCGTGCACAAGGGCATGGTCGATGCCGGCGCGGTCAGCAGCGTGGATTGGGCCGATCCGCACCGGATTCCGGCCGCGTTCCGCCGCGACTTCCGCGCCATCCATCGCACCGAGCCTTACCCGCGTGCGGTGGAAGTGGTGCGGGCGGGGCTGGACCCGAAAGTGCGTGACAGGTTGCAGCAGGTACTGCTGGATGCCGCCTCGGATCCGCAGGCGCAGGATGCGCTCGAGAAGTTTTTTGGTACGTCCGGGTTCCATCGGGTCGATGCGCAGATGCAGCACCGTTTGGATGAATTGAAACAGGGTCTTACACGCGTGCGGATGGAAGTGGAATGAGGCCGTTGGGTTCCGGAATGCAGTCCCGTTTCGTGTTGGCGATGGGCGGGGCGATGGTGGTGGTGGTGGCGATCGTGGCCGTGGTGCTGGGGCGCCAGGCGGCGATGCAGGAGGAGGTCAAGCACCTCAGCGGCAGCGTCATCCACGAACTGTTCGACCGCAGCGTACGCAGCCGGGGCGAGGCCCTGGCGCGCGAGCTGTCCGACGCGTTGGCCAACCCGCTGTACTACAACGACCTGGCCCAGGTAGGTGCGCTGGTGCGCAATACCTCGCGGCAGCAGGTGGTGCGCTACGTGCTGGTGTTCGACGAGGACGGCAAGCTGATCCACGACGGTTCGACCGAAGTGGTCGATTTCGGCCGGCCCATGGAAGATCCGCTGGCCGCCGGGGCAGTGGGCGCGCGCAAGCTGGTGGTGCAGCAGTCGCCCAAGGTGCTCGACAACGCCATGCCGATCATGATCGGCAACCAGCGCATCGGCGGGGTCCGCGTCGGCATGGCGCTGGATGATGTGCAGGCCATGGAGCAGCGGGCCAACCTGACCCTGGGCGAGCGCCTGCAGCAGGTGGGCAAGCGCCACCTGGGCTGGCTGCTGCTGATGCTGGGCCTGCTGCTGGCCATCGGCGCGGGGGTCATCGTGTATGTGCAGCGCACCCTGGTCGGCCCGATCCGCGGGTTGGCCGCCGCCGCGCGCCAGATCGAGGCGGGTGACTACCGGCCGCAGCTGAGCAACAGCAACCGCCAGGACGAAGTGGGCGAGCTGGTGCGTGCGTTCGGCCGGATGAGCGAGGCCATTGCGCGGCACGACCGCGAAGTGCGCCACATGGCCTATACCGATGCCCTGACCGGGCTGACCAACCGGCTGGCCTTCCGCGAGGCGCTCGACCACCGGCTGATGGCCGCGCGCGCGTCCAACCACCGCTTGGGCCTGTTGTTCGCCGACATGGACGACTTCAAGCGCGTCAACGACACCCTCGGCCACGAGGCCGGCGATGAAGCGCTGCTGCAGTTCGCGCAGCGCATCAGTGCGGCCGTGGCCCAGGCCGGCGGCGATGAAGCGCTGCTGGCCCGCTTTGGCGGCGACGAGTTCGTGATCCTGATCGGCGATGGCGACGTGGCGGCGAGCGCGCGCCAGCTGGCTGAACTGCTGGTCCGCGAACTGAGCAAGCCGCTGGTGGTGCAGGGCCGCGAGCTGTTCCTCGGCACCTCCATCGGCGTGACCCTGTTCCCCGACGATGCCGCCGATGCGACCACCCTGCTCAAGAATGGCGACATCGCCATGTACCAGGCCAAGGTCGCCGGCAAGAACTGCTACCGCTATTACAGCCGGGCCATGGACCATGCGGTGGAGCGCCGCGTGCACATGGAGCAGGAACTGCGCGGCGCCTGGGAGCGCGGCGAGCTGCGCCTGGTCTACCAGCCCATCTTCCGTACCCGCGACCGCCGCATGGTCGGGGTCGAAGTGCTGCTGCGCTGGCAGCACCCCACTTTGGGCACCATTCCGCCCTCGGTGTTCATCGAAGTGGCCGAACAGAGCGGCCTGATTGAAGTGATCGGCCCGAAGGTGCTGCGCGCGGCCTGCATGGAAGCGGTGCAGTGGCCGCATTCGTCCGATGGCGAAGGCATGTTCGTCTCGGTCAACGTATCCCCGCGCCAGCTGCGCGGCGGCGAGCTGCCCCAGCTGGTGGCCGACTGCCTGCGTGACACCGGCCTGCCGGCCTCGCGCCTGCATCTGGAGCTGACCGAAACGGCGGTGATCGGCGATGAGATGCTGGCCGCGGCGCTGCTGGACAAGCTGCACCGCACCGGCGTGAAGGTCTGGCTGGACGATTTCGGCACCGGCTTCTCGGGGCTGAGCCACCTGCGCCAGGTGCCGGTGGACGGGGTCAAGATCGACAAGAGCTTCGTCGCCGACATGCAGCGCGACCCGGACGACCTGGCCCTGACCACGGCGATCATCGCCATGGCCCATGCGCTGGGCATCACCGTGGTGGCCGAAGGCATCGAACAGGAAGTGCAGTTCGACCTGCTGAGCCAGCGCGGTTGCGACCTGGCGCAGGGCTATTGGCTGAGCGTGCCGATCACGGCCACCGATGTCGTGGAAATGATCGAATCGGGCAGATAAAAAGGCGCCGGAAATGTTCCGGGCCCCTGGTTGATTGATCCCGATCCCAATGGGCCCGTAACAATTCGTAGCCCCGGCCGTTGGCCGGCTGCTTTTCGTTCGGGCGTCATGAACGCCCGACGCGCGGCTTCGGAACGCCCAAACGCCGGGGTGTTGGCCGCAACCGTTGCGAGACCGCCTCCGGACGCTTGGGCCGCGCTGCGCGCGGTGTCCGGCCAACGGCCGGGGCTACGAATTGTTACGTAACGTGCAGAGGTCCGGATACGTCAGGCGTCACACCGGCCGTTTGCTCGAATCGCCGGAAATTTCCCGCACCAGCTTCGGCACCAGGTACCCCGACAACCGCGCCGTCAGCTGCGCGTGCAGCGATTTGGCCGTTGCATCGTCCACCTCGAAATGCGCCACGCCCTGTACCCGGTCCACCTGGTACAGGTAATACGGCAGCACGCCTGCAGCAAAACTGCGCTCGCTCAGGTCCTGCAGCGCCTGCAGCGAATCGTTCACCCCGCGCAGCAGCACTGCCTGGTTGAGCAGGGTGGCGCCGGCGCCGCGCAGGCGCGCCATGGCCGCATCCACCGATGCATCGAATTCATTGGCGTGGTTGGCGTGGATCACGAACGCCACCGGCCAGGGCAGGGCGGCGATCCACTGCACCAGCTCCTCGTCCACCCGCTCGGGCAGCACCACCGGCAGGCGGCTGTGGATGCGCAGGCGGCGCAGGTGCGGAATCTGCTTCAGCGCCTGGGTCAGCTCCACCAGCTTGTGGGTGGCCAGCGACAGCGGATCGCCGCCGGACAGGATCACTTCGTCAATCCCCGGGTCCTGCGCAATGGCGTCCACCGCCTCGCGCCAGCCCTCGCGGGCCGCGTTCTCGGTGCCGTAGTCGAAATGCCGGCGGAAGCAGTAACGGCAGTTGATCGCGCAGCTGCCGGTGGTCACCAGCAGGGCACGGCCCTGGTACTTCTGGATCACCCCGGTGGCCTTGCGCGCCAGCCCGTCGCCGACCGCGTCCAGGCTGAAGCCCGGCACGTGCTGCAGTTCATCGGTGACCGGCAGGACCTGGCGCAGCAGCGGGTCGTCGCGGTCGCCGTGGCGCATGCGGGCAATGAAGCCCTGCGGCACCCGCAGCGCGAACTGCCCGGCCGCCTCGGCCGATACCGGCAGCGCGTCCGGGTCCAGCCCCAGCTGTTCCAGCAGGGTCCGCGGGTCGCGGACCGCCTCGCGCCACAGCTGCTGCCAGCGGACGGGGGTGGGCAGGGGCGTGGCGGAGAGCTGCATGGAATGGGGGCCTGCGGTTATCATAGGGAAAGCCTTTCCATTCTATCCGGCTCGCCGCGCCTGCGCGGCGTTTGCCCATTCAGGAGTTTCAGCATGGCCACTGTTGGCATGAACGACGTCAAGAACGGGATGAAGATCCTGGTCAACAATGAACCGGCGGTCATCACCGAGACCGAGTACGTCAAGCCGGGCAAGGGCCAGGCCTTCACCCGCATGAAGTACCGCTTCATCAAGTCGGGCCGCGTGGTCGAAATGACCATGAAGGCCACCGACGACGTGGAGAAGGCCGACGTCGTGGATACCAACATGGACTTCATGTACAGCGACGGCGAGCACTGGCACTTCATGGACCCGGAATCCTTCGAGCAGTTCCAGGCCACCAAGGCCGGCATGGGCGGCGCCGACAAGTGGCTGAAGGGCGAGGAATCCTGCATCGTCACCCTGTGGAACGGCGAGCCGATCTTCGTGCAGCCGCCGAACTTCGTTGAACTGAAGATCGTCGAAACCGATCCGGGCGTCCGTGGCGACACCTCGGGTGGCGGCGGCAAGCCGGCCACCCTGGAGACCGGCGCCGTGGTCCGCGTGCCGCTGTTCGTCAACCAGGATGAAATCATCAAGGTCGACACCCGCTCGGGCGAGTACTCCGCACGCGCCGGCAAGTAATTCGACGACGTCGAATTACGGTAGAGCCGACGTAGAGCCGACTGTTAGTCGGCTGCTTCAGGCGGGGTCTGAACGCGCGTCGCGAACGGCAGCCGACTGACAGTCGGCTCTACCCCACCCGCACATCGCGGTGATCCCGCAGCGTCGGATCACCGCCCCCCAAAGCGAGACCGCATGACCGACACCACCCGCATTCCCGAACCCTGTGACCTGTTGATCGAAGCCGGTTACGTGGTCCCGATCGAACCGCATGCGGTGGTGCTGGAAGACCATGCCGTGGCCGTGCGCGGCAGCGAAATCGTGGCGATCCTGCCGCGCGCCGAAGCGCGCGCGCGCTTCAGTGCCCGCCAGGTGGTCTCGCGCCCCGATGCAGCGCTGATGCCCGGCCTGGTCAACGCCCATACGCACAACCCGATGACGCTGCTGCGCGGCGTCGCCGACGACCTGCCGCTGATGGTGTGGCTGCAGCAGCACATCTGGCCGGTGGAAGCGGCGGTGATCGGCCCGGAATTCGTCGCCGATGGCACCACCCTGGCCATCGCTGAAATGCTGCGCGGTGGCACCACCTGCGCCAACGAAAACTACTTCTTCGCCGACGTCCAGGCGGCGGTCTACAAGCAGCACGGCTTCCGTGCGCTGGTCGGCGCGGTGATCATCGATTTCCCCACCGCCTGGGCCAAGACCGACGACGAGTACTTCGCCAAGGCTGGCGAGCTGCACGACCAGTGGCGCAACGACCCGCTGATCGGCACTTCGTTCGCCCCGCACGCGCCGTACACCGTCAACGACGCCAACTTCGAACGCGTGCGCATGCTGTCCGACCAGCTGGACATGCAGGTGCACCTGCACACGCATGAAACCGCCCAGGAAATCAGCGATTCGATCAAGCTGCACGGCCAGCGCCCGCTGGCGCGGCTGGACCGCCTGGGGCTGGTCAACGACCGCCTGATCGCGGTGCACATGACCCAGCTGACCGAAGCGGAAATCCACCTCTGCGCCGAACGCGGCGTGAGCGTGGTGCATTGCCCCGAATCCAACCTCAAGCTGGCCTCCGGGTTCTGCCCGGCCTGCGCCCTGCAGCGCGCCGGGGTCAACCTGGCGATCGGCACCGATGGCTGCGCCAGCAACAACGACCTGGACATGTTCAGCGAAAACCGCACCGCGGCGATCCTGGCCAAGGCCGTGGCCAACGATGCCACCGCGCTGGACGCGGCCACCACGCTGCGTGCGGCCACCCTGGGCGGCGCACGCGCGCTGGGCTTCGGCGACCGCATCGGCTCGATCGAAGTGGGCAAGCAGGCCGACCTGGTCTGCGTGGACCTGTCGGCGCTGGAAACCCAGCCGCTGCACCACGTGCTTTCGCAGCTGGTGTATGCCGCCGGCCGCCACCAGGTCAGCGATGTCTGGATTGCCGGGCAGCCCAAGCTGGTCCAGCGCGAGCTGGTCGGCATGGATACCGCCGCCATCGTCGCCAACGCCCGCCAGTGGCGCGAGCGCATTCGTCACGCTCGTCATTGATATGCACGCGCCTGAGGCGCGAAAAGGACAGCCATGAACGCCCCCCACGCTTCCACCAATTTCGACCAGGCCGAGCTGGACAAGTTCGCCGCGCTCGCCAACCGCTGGTGGGACGCTGACGGTCCGCAGAAGCCGTTGCACGCACTGAACCCGGTGCGCCTGAAGTACGTTGCGGACCGGGTCACGCTGCGCGGTGCGCGCGTGCTCGACATCGGCTGCGGCGGCGGCCTGCTCAGCGAAGCGCTGGCCCAGGCCGGCGCCGACGTGACCGCCATCGACCTGGCCCCGGAGCTGGTCAAGGTCGCCCGCCTGCACGGGCTGGAGTCGGGCGTCACGGTGGACTACCGCGTGCAGGCCGCCGAAGACCTCGCCGCCGAACAGCCGGGCAGCTTCGACGTGGTCACCTGCATGGAAATGCTGGAACACGTGCCGGACCCGGGCGCGATCATCGCCGCCTGCCACCGCCTGCTCAAGCCGGGCGGCCAGCTGTTCCTGTCGACCGTCAACCGCACCCCGGCTGCGTTCGCCGTGGCCATCGTCGGGGCCGAATACATCGCGCGCCTGCTGCCCAAGGGCACGCACCATTACCAGGATTTCATCAAGCCGGCCGAGCTGGGCAAGTGGCTGCGCGAAGCGGATTTCAACCTGCGCGATGTCAGCGGCATGGCCTACGAGCCGTGGCGCAACCGCGCGCGGTTGAGCTCGCGCACCGACATCAACTACCTGGCCCACGCGGTCAAGCCCGACGCTGACGGCCGTGGCTGAGTCCGGTTTTCCGCAGGCGGTGCTGTTCGACCTGGACGGCACGCTGCTCGACAGTGCGCCGGACATGCTGGCCACCGCCAATGCGATGCTGGCCGCACGCGAACGCGCCCCGATCACGCTGGAGGCGTTGCGCCCGGTGGTGTCCAAGGGGTCGCGGGCGATGGTGGCCGTGGCGTTTCCCGAACTGGGGCAGGAGGCGCGTGATGCGCTGGTGCCCGAGTTCCTGGATCGCTACGAAGCGCTGATCGGCCAGCACGCGGTGCTGTTCGATGGCGTGGCCGGCATGCTCGACGCGCTGGAGGCCGCAGGCTGTGCCTGGGGCATCGTCACCAACAAGCCCGAATACCTCGCACGGCTGATCCTGCCGCAGCTGGGCTGGGAAACCCGCTGCGCGGTGCTGATCGGCGGCGACACCCTGGCCCAGCGCAAGCCGCACCCGCTGCCGCTGCTGGCCGCCGCCGAGCGGATGGGCATCGACCCGGGCACCTGCATCTACGTCGGCGATGACGAGCGCGACATCGTCGCCGCCAACGCCGCCGGCATGGCCTCGGTCGCCGCCCTGTGGGGCTACCGCCTGGACGCCGACGACCCGCTGGCCTGGGGCGCGGAGGTCATGGTCGAACAGCCGGAAGCGCTGCAGCACGCCGACGCCTGGCCAGACGCCCGCCGGTAGCGCCGGCCGTTGGCCGGCCCACGGGTCGCCGGGCATCACCCTGACGCCGGTCAAACCGCGCGTCAAACAACACTGGTAGGTATCGACCGTTGGTCGATACGCGCTCCCCAAGGAATCCCCTGATGACCACCTCCACCGCCCTCGACAGCTTCCTCGACAAATGGCGGACCCGCTGGCCGGAATGGCAGGTGGCCGAACCGTTCATCGCCGAATCCCAGCGCACCCTGGTGGTGGCGTGGTTCGCGCTGCTGCAGGAATTCGACGACATCCTCAACATCGCCGGCGACCCGATGCCGGCGGACGCCAAGCTGGCGTGGTGGGGCGAGGAGCTGCGCAGCTGGGCCGGGCAGCGTTCGCGCCATCCGCTGGGCCGCGTGCTGGAGCCCGTGCGTGCACCGTGGGGTGAACTGGCGCAGGCCCTGCCGGACCTGATCGAAGCGCGCGCCGTTCCCGTGGACCCGGCGCACGCGCAGCGCGCCCTGCAGGCCTACGGCGCCGCCGTGGCCGCAGTAGAAGCGGTGATGTTCGCTACCCCGGCGCGCGGCGACGTGGCCACCCCGGTGGTGCTGCAGACCCTCGCCCAGCGCCTGCACGAAGCGGGTGTGGCTGCAGTGCCGCGTTCGCTGCTGGCGCAGGCCGATGGCGATGCCACGCAGCGTTGGGCGCAGCAGCTGGTGCGGCAGTGGCCGGCCCGCGTGGCGGGCCCGCGCCCGCGCCGCCTGTACGCCTCGCTGGCGCGCGCGCGCCAGCAGGCGTGGTCACAAGGCCGCGACCTCAAGGCCACTCCGGTGCGCACGCTGCTGCGCACCTGGTGGGCCGCGCGCGGGTGACGTGCCGTCGGCGGGCGGCGCGGGGCGTGGCGCGCCGTCGGTAGAGTCGGTTCCCAAACGACTGCCGACCATGATGATCGGCGCTGGGACGCATGACCTGTGCCGGAGAGGCGCCTTCGTTTCAGGTCATGCGTTACCGGATGTTGCTTCGCTGTCGGCGGTCGTCTGTCGACCGACCCTACCGCTCCGTCTCGCATCATCAGGTCGCCGGCCATCAGCCGGTCACTCCCGCGTTTCAGGTTACTTCCCGCGTTCGAGCACCAGCAGCGGGTCAATCCGCGTATCGAACCAGTTCATGCCCCAATGCAGGTGCGGACCGGTCGCACGGCCGGTCGCGCCGACGGCGGCAATCACCTGGCCCTGCTCGACGCGGTCGCCGACCTTCACGTCGATCCGCGACAGGTGCAGGAAGTTCGAGCTGATCCCGAACCCGTGATCCAGCAGCAACGTGCCGCCGGTGAGGTACAGATCCGGTCCGGCGAACGTCACCACGCCAGCGGCCGGCGCCTTCACCGGGGTGCCGGTCGGCACCGCGATATCCATTCCCGAATGCCCGGAACCGGGCTGCCCGTTGTACACCCGCGCATTGCCGAAGCGGCCGCTGATGCGGCCCTGCACTGGCCAGATGAAGGCCTGGGCGAAATCGGCGCGGTTGTCATCGCGCGCCCGCGCTGCGGTCACCTGCGCCTGCTCGCGCTTGATCCGCTCGGCAATCGCCGGCGGCGGGTTCACGGTCTTGGGCGGCACGCCGTTGACGCGCTCCACCGGCCAATCACGCGGGGTCACCGCGATGCTCACCGTTTCGCTGCCGCCATCGGGGCGCTGCACCTGGACCTGCAGCGGGCCCTTCTCATCGCGCCCGATCCCGAACACCACGCTGCCGTAACCGCTCACCCGCAGCGTGCGGCCGGCGTACTGCACCGCGCTGCCGGCCGGCACCTTGCCGATCACCATCGCACCCTGCGACGCGCTGGCCGGGAACACCACGCGCGCGTCGGCCTGGGCCTGCGCGGGCGAGGGCAGCAGGCCGATCACGGCCACCGGGGCCAGGGCCAGCAGGCCCAGGCCCAACACGGTTGCCCGCATCAGCGGTCGTAGCTCATGCGCTGGCCATTCGGCGCGCCCACCAGCTGGGTGCCATCCCAGGCCAGCTGGCCGTTGACCCAGGTCGAGGCCACGCGCGAACGGAAGGTCATGCCCTCAAACGGCGACCACGCGCACTTGGACAGCACGTCTTCGCGCTTCACGGTGAACGGCACGTCTTCCACCAGCACCAGGTCGGCCCAGTAGCCTTCGCGCAGGTAGCCGCGCTGGCTCACATCGAACAGCTGTGCCGGGGCGTGCGCGAACTTCTGCACCACCTGGGTGATCTCCAGCTTGCCTTCGTGCACCAGCTCCAGCGCAGCCACCAGCGCGTACTGCACCAGCGGCAGGCCGGACGGCGCCTGCGCGTACGGCTTCTGCTTTTCTTCCCAGGTGTGCGGGGCGTGGTCGGTGGCCAGCACGTCGATCACGTTGTCGGCCACCGCCTGCGTCAGCGCCTCGCGGTCGCTCACTTCCTTGATCGCCGGGTTGCACTTGATCAGGTTGCCCAACCGCGCGTAATCGGTGCGGTCAAAGCGCAGGAAGTGGATGCAGGTTTCGGCGGTGATCTGCTTGCGGCTGCCATCGGCACGGATCAGCGGGCCCTTCTCGAACAGCTTCAGCTCATCGGCGGTGGAAATGTGCAGCACGTGCAGGCGGGTGCCGTGCTTCTTCGCCAGCGCCACCGCCAGCTCCGACGACTTCAGGCAGGCCTCGCGCGAGCGGATGTCCGGGTGCTGTTCCGCGCTGAGCGCATCGCCGTACTTTTCGGCGTATTCCTTCGCCTTGGCGTCGATCATCGGGGTGTCTTCGCAGTGCGTGATGATCGGCGTGGGGGCGTACTTGAAGATCGCGTCCAGCGTTTCCGGGTTGTCCACCAGCATGTTGCCGGTGGAGGCGCCCATGAATACCTTGATACCGGGCGAGGTCTTGGGATCCACCAGTTTGATGTCGGCCAGGTTGTCGTTGCTGGCGCCCATGTAGAAACCATAGTTGGCGCGCGCGCGACCGGCGGCACTGTCGTACTTGGCCTGCAGCGCCGCCGCGTTCAGCGTCGGCGGATTGGTGTTGGGCATGTCCATGAAGCTGGTCAGGCCACCGGCCACCGCGGCCGCCGATTCGGTGGCGATGTCGCCCTTGTGGGTCAGGCCGGGTTCGCGGAAGTGCACCTGGTCGTCGATCATCCCGGGCAGCAGCCAGCGGCCGGCGGCATCGACCACCGTATCGCCGTCCTGCGGCTGCAGGCCGGTGCCGATCTGCGCGATGCGGCCGTTGTCGATGCGCAGGTCGCCGTCGAAGATGCGGCCTTCGTTGACCATGCGGGCGTTGACGATGAGCGTGGAGGGCATTTCAGTGTTTTCCTGTGCAGCGGCAATCGGCGTGGCCGGTGCGCGGCGGCACCTCGTCCACGCCACCGGGATGGAAGGGGTGGCAGCGCCCCAGCCGGCGCGCGGCCAGCCAGCTGCCACGCGCAGGGCCATGCGTGGCGATGGCTTGCATGGCGTATTCAGAACAGCTCGGCATGAACCGGCAGCGCGGCCCAAGCAGGGGGCTGATGAAGCGCTTGTAGAAGCGCAACAGGGCAATGAGCAGGTGGGAGATCACCCCCCAATCTTAGAGCAGTTGGCATGAAGGCCGCATTTGTCGCAGGATGGGGTGTTGGACCCGTCCGCGCTGGTGCGCGGCGGGGCCGCCCCGGCGCCATCGCCGGGTCAGGTTCCGAACTGCGCAGGTCGTTCCGCCCCGGCGGGGGAACGGCCACACACCGCTGTGTTCTCCAACTGAACGGAGTGGGCGGAGTGGTTGCTGCTGCTGGTCGGGTAGGCTATAAAGGCCCGCTTTCCCGGGCCCCGGGGAAACCAAGGAAGAGCGTTTCGTGGCTGCTAAAAAAACTGCAAAGAAGGCCGTCCAGGCCGCCAAGAAAACCGCCAAGCCTGTTGCTAAGAAGTTGGCGGCCAAGACCGTTGCCAAAAAACCGGCCGCAAAGCCGGCGGGCAAGCCTGCATCCAAACAACCGGCGGCCAGGACGGCACCCGTGAAGAAAGCGGCGGCCAAGAAAGCCCCCGCCAAGAAGGTGGTCGCCAAGTCGCCGGTGAAAGCGCCGGTAAAAAAGGCGGCAACCAAGCCGGTGGCCAAGAAGGCCGCGGCCAGGAAGCCCGTCGCTAAAGCTGCACAGCCGCCGAAGGCTGCCCAGGCGCCGGTGAAAAAGGCCGCGCCCGCCAGCAAGCCTGTGGCCAAGAAATCCGTAACGCCGGCGGCCAAGACCGCGCCGGCGAAAAAAGCGGTTGCCAAGCCTGCACCGGCCAAGCCGGCAAAGGCCGCCAAGCCGGCCACCAAGCCGGCAGCAACCAAGCCGGCTGCCAAGCCGGTTGCAGCACCCGTAGTGAAGTCCGCACCGAAGCCGGCACCGCCGGCACCGGCCAAGTCTGTCCCGGCCAAGGCCGCGGCCAAGCCTGCTCCAGCTCCGGCGCCCGCGCCGAAGCCGGTGGCGGCAGCCCCCGCGCCAAAAGCCCCGCAAAACAAGAATCCCGTGCCCGTTTCGAAATCGCCTGCAAAAACTCCCGTGAAATCCGAATCCGCCCCCAAGCCCGTGTCGCGTCCGGTTGGCAAGGTCGCCGTTGCCGTGGCAGCGCGTTCGTCCGCCCCGGCCCCGCGCACCAAGGTCAAGGTGGTCGAGTACAAGACTGACGAAGCCACCGGTCGTCCGATCCTGCCCGACGGCTACAAGCCGAGCGCGGAAGAGGAGTACATGAGCCCGCTGCAGCTGGAGTATTTCCGCCAGCGCCTGCAGCACTGGCGCAATGAACTGGTCGAGGAATCCAAGCAGACCATCGCCAACCTGCAGGAAGAAGTGCGTGACATCGGCGACGAAGCCGAGCGCGCCACCCGCGAGACCGAGAACTCGCTGGAACTGCGTACCCGCGACCGCTACCGCAAGCTGATCGGCAAGATCAACAGCACGCTCAAGCGTCTGGAAGACGGTGACTACGGTTTCTGCGTCGACACCGGCGAAGAAATCGGCCTGGACCGCCTCGAAGCGCGCCTGACCGCCGAACGCACCATCGATGCCCAGGAGCGTTGGGAGCACCTGCAGAAGCAGCAGGGCGACTGATCGCAGGTCGTGGATCCAATCAAAAAACCCGGCCAAGGCCGGGTTTTTTGTTGCCGTTTGCGGTTACTGCAGATCGCGCAGATTCAACCGGCGCAGGGTCGGGTTCTTCCAGGCGGTGATCCCGGCAACGCTCAATACCGCAAACCCACCCAGCACCACTGCCGGCACCAGGCCCAGCAGCTTGGCCATCGTGCCCGCGTAGAACGCGCCCAGCTCGTTGGACGAGCTGATGAAAATGCCGTTGATCGATGACACCCGCCCGCGCATTTCTTCCGGCGTGGCCAGCTGCAGGATGGTCGAACGGATCACCACCGACACCCCGTCGAACGCCCCGTAGAACAGCAGGATCACCGCCGACAGCCAGAAGCTGTGCGACAGCCCGAAGCCGATCACGCACAACCCGAACCCGGCCACCGCGAACAGCAGCACCCGCCCCGCATGGCGCTGCAGCGGCCGGCGCGCCAGCCACAGGCCCACGCACACCGAGCCCAGTGCCGGTGCCGCGCGCAGGATGCCCAGCCCTTCCGGACCGTGGTGCAGGATCTCGTGCAGGAACGCCGGCAGCATCGCCACCACCCCGCCCAGCAGCACCGAAAACATATCCAGCGCCATCGCGCCGACCATGATGCGGTTGCCCAGCACGAAGCGGCCGCCCTCGGCGATGCTCTTGAAGATCGGCGCCGCCGGCCCGGTGTGCACCGGCTCGGAGACCCGCAGCATGGCCAGGCAGCCCAAGGCGCCCAGCGCCGCCGCCACCGCCACCCCGTAGGACAGGCTCTTGCCGCCCCAGGCCACCAGCCCGCCGCCCAGTGCCGGGCCCACCACCATGCCCGCCTGGAACACCACCGACCCCAGCCCCGCGCCACGCGCGAACTGGTGGCGTTCCAGCACACGCGCGAACAGCGCGTTGTAGATAGGCGACAGGAACGCCCGCACCATGCCGGTCATCGCCACCGCCGCATAGATCGGCCACACCCCGTGGAACGGCAGCCAGCCCTCCGCCACTGCCGTCAGCACCACCGCCGTCAGCACCAGCCCGCTGCACGCCACCATGCCCAGCCGGCGGCGCGGCAGGTGGTCCACCAGGTAGCCGGCGAACGGCGCCACGCAGAAGAACGGCAGCACCTCGGCCAGCCCGACCAGTCCCAGCGAGAACGGGTTGCGGGTGACTTCGTAGATATGCCAGCCCACCGTGACCGCCACGATCTGGTAGGACAGCATCGCCAGGATGCGGTACGCCAGCAGCAGCGAAAAACCCGGCCGCGTGAGCAGGCCCAGCGCGCTCTCGGCGGCTTCGGAAGGGGCAGGCGAACTCACGGCGCCGACTGCGCCTGGGCGGTCTCACGGATGAAGGCCAGCATCGCCGCCACCCCGTTGCTGCGGGTCGGCGACAGGTGCCGCGACAGCCCGATGTCCTGGATGTAGGTCGGCTCGGTGGCCAGGATCTCGGCCGCCGAACGCCCCGAATACACCCGCAGCGCCAGGTAGATCAGGCCCGAGACGATCGCCGAATCACTGATCGCATGGAAGCGCAGCGTATCGGCGTTGCCCTCCGGCACGATCCACACCATCGACTGGCAACCCAGCAGGCGGTGTTCCTCGGTTTTCCATGCGTCCGGGAACACCGGCAGCTTGCGGCCCAGGTCGATCAGGTACTGGTAACGCTCGGACCAGTCGCCGAAGAACGCGAATTCCTCGGCAATGGCGGCCTGCGCGTCGGCAGCGGTGGGTTCAATCGGGAACGGGGAATCGATCACAGCCATCTCTACAGTTGTTACGGAACGTCGGGCCAACCCGACGGTAGCGCCCGACCGTTGGTCGGGCGGCCTTTCAACGCTTGCGTGACCAGCGCACGCCCTGCGCGGTGTCTTCCAGCACAATGCCCGCTGCGGCCAGCTGGCCACGGATCGCATCGGAACGGGCGAAATCGCGGGCCTGCTTGGCCGCGGCGCGCTCGTCGATCAGCGCCTGGATGCGCGCGTCATCATCGGCGTCGCCGCCGCTGGTGCCGAACCACGCAGCCGGGTCCTGCTGCAGCAGCCCCAGCGCCTGCCCGGCGCCCAGCAGGGCCGATTTCCAGCCGGCCTTGTCGGCCGGTTCGGCGCGGCGCGCTTCCGCGCCCAGCCGGGCCAGCTCGGCCAGCGCCTGCGGGGTGTTCAGGTCATCGTCCAGCGCCGCCTCGATCTCGGCCGGGATGGCCGGGGTCGCGGCCACGTCGGCCAGGTCGCGCAGGGTGCCGTAAAGGCGGTCCAGGGTACGCACCGACTGCTCGATCAGCGCATCGGACCAGTCCAGCGGCTGCCGGTAATGGGCCGACAGCAGCGCCAGCCGCAGCGCCTCCGGGGCGTGCTGGCGGACCAGGTCGTGGACCCGCTCGATGTTGCCGATCGACTTGCTCATCTTGGCACCGCCGAAATTGAGCATGCCGTTGTGCAGCCAGAACCGGGCGAAGGTCTGCCCGCCGTGGGCGCACTCGCTCTGCGCGATCTCGTTTTCGTGGTGCGGGAACTGCAGGTCCACGCCACCGGCATGGATGTCGATGGTCGGCCCCAGGTGCGCGGCGGCCATCGCCGAGCACTCGATGTGCCAGCCCGGACGGCCCCGGCCCCAGGGCGATTCCCAGCCCGGCAGGTCGTCGCTGGAGGGCTTCCACAGCACGAAGTCGCCCGGGTCGCGCTTGTACGGGGCCACGTCCACCCGCGCCCCGGCCAGCATCTCGTCCGGGTCGCGGCGCGAGAGCTTGCCGTAGTCGGCGTAGGAGGGCACCGAGAACAGCACGTGGCCCTCGGCCGCGTAGGCGTGGCCGGCCGCGATCAGCTGCTCGATCATGGTGATGATGTGCGGGATGTGCGCGGTGGCTTCCGGCTCGATGTCCGGCGGCACCACGCCCAGCGCGGCCATGTCTTCACGGTAGGCGGCGGCGAAGCGGTCGGTGATGGCCGAAATCGGCACGCCCTGCTCGCGCGCGGCCGTGTTGATCTTGTCGTCCACGTCGGTGATGTTGCGGGCGTAGCGCAGCCCGCCGAAGCGGCGCCGCAGCAGGTCGGCCAGCACCCCGAACACCACCGGGCCCCGGGCGTTGCCGATATGGACGTAGTTGTAGACCGTGGGGCCGCACACATACAGGGTCGGACAGGTCGGATCGAGCGGGGTGAACGGTTCGAGCTGGCGTGTCAGGTTGTTGTGCAGGCGCAGGGTCATGGGGGCGTAGGGCCGGGCGGAGTAGGGGCAAGCCTTCGATTTTAGATCACAACGGCCCCCAGCGCCGGCCCCGGGGCGCCGCCCGTTGCCCCCTGATTTCGCAAACGACACGGTTCGGTATGGGCAGAAGCGTCGCGGAAGGGTAATGTTCAGCCCCTTGTGCCACGCACTGCCTACACTATCCGCCTTGTCCTCTTTCCTGTTGCCAATGAAATCCGCTTCGTTGCTGACGCTGACCTGCCTGCTGGGGAGCGCCGCTTTCATGGCGTGCGCCCAGGACGCCGAGGTCCGTAACCGGGTGGTGATCGTGGAGAACGTGAAGTTCGACTACGCGCAGGTGCTCAACGTGGAGCCGGTGTTCCAGACCCTGCGGGCCACCCGCACCGAGGAACATTGCGAACCGGTATCCACCCGGACCCTGGCCCCGGTCAACGTCACCGGCGAAGAGCCGCAGGAAGAGAAGGGCCGGTTCGGCCGTTTCATGGATTCGGTCCGCTCCATCTTCAAGCGTGAAGACGGCAGCACCGAAGACATGGCCCCCGTCGTGGAAGCCCCGGCCGCCAACAACGGCCCGCTGTTGACCCGCGATTGCCGCATCATCCCGGTCGGCCGCGAGTTCCGCCGGCCCATCGCCTATGACGTGGATTACGTCTACAAGGGCACCAAGTACCGCTCGCGCCTGCCCGAAGACCCCGGCAACCGGCTCAAGATCCGCGTCTCTATCACCCCGTGGGTGGGAGCGGAGCAGAGCAGCGCGGCAAATCCCTGAACCGTCGGTTCAGGCCTTGCGCCGTGCCCGATCACATGCAAAGATGGGCGGCCATGAAACTCACCGACTTCCAGCACGACACCAGCGCCGCCCGTATGGCTACGGGCATGACGTCGCGTGCCCGCCGACCGGAACCCCACATTTTCGCTGGGTAACCGGAGCTTCGTGCTGTCTGTTCGGAAAACCCAGCCCCCGCGCTGGGTTTTTTCGTTTCTACGATCTGAAAAGTTGCATTTGTACCCTTTCTTCCATTGAAACCCGCCTCAAAGGATCGATCGATGTCCCTGAAGCACTTCCTGAACACCCAGGATTGGAGCCGTACCGAGCTGGATGCCCTGCTGACCCAGGCCGCGTTGTTCAAGCGCAACAAGCTGGGCGACGAGCTCAAGGGCAAATCGATTGCCCTGGTGTTCTTCAACCCGTCCATGCGCACCCGCACCAGCTTCGAACTGGGCGCCTTCCAGCTGGGTGGGCACGCGATCGTGCTGCAGCCGGGCAAGGATGCATGGCCGATCGAGTTCAACCTCGGCACGGTGATGGACGGCGACACCGAAGAGCACATCGCCGAAGTGGCCAAGGTGCTGGGCCGCTATGTCGACCTGATCGGCGTGCGCGCATTCCCGAAGTTCATCGACTGGGCGCAGGACCGTGAGGACATCGTGCTCAAGGCGTTCGCGAAGTACTCGCCGGTACCGGTGATCAACATGGAGACCATCACCCACCCGTGCCAGGAACTGGCCCACGTGATGGCGCTGCAGGAACACTTCGGCACCCAGGACCTGCGCGGCAAGAAGTACGTGCTGACCTGGACCTACCACCCCAAGCCGCTCAACACCGCCGTGGCCAACTCGGCCCTGACCATCGCCACCCGCATGGGCATGGACGTGACCCTGCTGTGCCCGACCGCCGATTACATCCTCGATGACCGCTACATGGGCTGGGCCGAGCAGAACGTGGCCGAGAACGGCGGTTCGCTGAAGATCAGCCACGACATTGCCAGCGCCTACAGTGGCGCCGACGTGGTGTACGCCAAGAGCTGGGGCGCGCTGCCGTTCTTCGGCAACTGGGAACCGGAAAAGCCCATCCGCGACCAGTACAAGCACTTCATCGTCGACGAAGCCAAGATGGCCCTGACCAACAACGGCGTGTTCAGCCATTGCCTGCCGCTGCGCCGCAACGTCAAGGCCACCGACGGCGTGATGGATTCGGCGCAGTGCATCGCCATCAACGAAGCGGAAAACCGCCTGCACGTGCAGAAGGCCATCATGTCGGCGTTGGCCGGCCGGTAATCGCGCGTTTCACCCCATTTTTCCTATAGACCCCCACTTCGGACCCGACCCCCATGAGCAAGAAAGACATCGTCCTGGCCTTCTCCGGCGGACTCGACACCAGCTTCTGCGTGCCCTACCTGCAGGAGCGCGGCTACAACGTGCACACCGTGTTCGCCGACACCGGCGGCGTGGATGACGAAGAGCGTGATTTCATCGAAAAGCGTGCCGCCGAACTGGGCGTCACCAGCCACGTCACCGTCGACGGTGGCCCGGCCATCTGGAAGGGGTTCGTCAAGCCGTTCGTGTGGGCCGGCGAAGGCTACCAGGGCCAGTACCCGCTGCTGGTGTCGGACCGCTACCTGATTGTCGATGCCGCGCTCAAGCGCGCCGCCGAACTGGGCACCAACATCATCGCCCACGGCTGCACCGGCATGGGCAACGACCAGGTCCGCTTCGACCTGGCCGTGAAGGCGCTGGGCGATTACCAGATCGTCGCGCCGATCCGTGAAATCCAGAAGGAACACACCCAGACCCGCGCCTACGAGCAGAAGTACCTGGAAGAACGCGGCTTCGGCGTGCGCGCCAAGCAGCAGGCCTACACCATCAACGAAAACCTGCTCGGCCTGACCATGTCGGGCGGCGAGATCGACCGTTGGGAAGCCCCGGGCGAAGGTGCCCGCGGCTGGTGCGCGCCGCGCAGCGAATGGCCGGCAGAAGCGCTTACCGTCACCCTGAAGTTCGTCGAAGGCGAAGCGGTTGAACTCAATGGCAAGGCGCTGCCGGGCGAGCAGATCCTGGCCCAGCTCAACAAGCTGTTCGCGCCGTACGGCGTGGGCCGTGGCGTGTACACCGGCGACACCGTGATCGGCCTGAAGGGCCGCATCGTGTTCGAAGCCCCGGGGCTGGTCTCGCTGCTGGCCGCGCACCGCGCGCTGGAAGATGCGGTGCTGACCAAGCAGCAGAACCGCTTCAAGCCGGACGTGGCGCGCAAGTGGGTGGAGCTGGTGTACGAAGGCTTCTACCACGACCCGCTCAAGACCGACATCGAAGCGTTCCTGAAGTCCTCGCAGGCCAAGGTCAACGGCGAAGTGGTGCTGGAAACCCGTGGCGGCCGCGTCGATGCGGTGGCGGTGAAGTCGCCGCACCTGCTCAACACCAAGGGCGCCACCTACGCGCAGTCGGCCGACTGGGGCGTGGAGGAGGCCGAAGGCTTCATCAAGCTGTTCGGCATGAGCAGCACCCTGTACGCGCAAGTAAACCGCTGAGGCCCGGGCATGTTGGAACAGACGCTCCATCACCTGCAGGCGCTGGTGTCTTTTGACACCCGCAACCCGCCGCGTGCGATCACCACCGGTGGCATCTTCGATTACCTGCGCGCGAACCTGCCCGGGTTCAACGTGGAGGTGATCGACCATGGCGACGGCGCGGTCAGCCTGTATGCGGTGCGCGGTACGCCGCGCTATCTGTTCAACGTGCACCTGGACACCGTGCCCGATTCCCCGCATTGGAGCGCCGACCCGCACGTGATGCGGCGCGCCGATGACCGGGTGATCGGGCTCGGCGTGTGCGACATCAAGGGCGCGGCCGCCGCACTGGTGGCCGCGGCCAATGCCAGCGATGGCGATGCCGCGTTCCTGTTCTCCAGCGATGAAGAAGCCAACGATCCGCGCTGCATCGCCGCGTTCCTGGCCCGTGGCATTCCGTATGAAGCGGTGCTGGTGGCCGAACCGACCATGAGCGAAGCGGTGCTGGCGCACCGGGGCATCAGCTCGGTGCTGATGCAGTTCGCCGGCCGCGCCGGGCATGCCTCGGGCAAGCAGGATGCAGCCGCCAGCGCGTTGCACCAGGCCATGCGCTGGGGAAACCGCGCGCTGGACCATGTGGATTCGCTGGCCCATGCCCGTTTCGGCGGGCTGACCGGGCTGCGCTTCAACATCGGGCGCGTGGAAGGCGGCATCAAGGCCAACATGATCGCCCCGGCGGCCGAACTGCGCTTCGGCTTCCGCCCGCTGCCGTCGATGGACATCGACGCGCTGCTGGCCACCTTCGCCGGTTTCGCCGAACCGGAAGCGGCGCTGTTCACCGAAACCTTCCGCGGCCCCAGCCTGCCGGCCGGCGACATCGCCGAAGCGGAGAACCGCCGCCTGGCCGCGCGTGACGTGGCCGATGCGCTGGACCTGCCGATCGGCAACGCCGTGGACTTCTGGACCGAAGCCTCGCTGTTCTCGGCCGGTGGCTACACCACCCTGGTGTACGGCCCGGGCGACATCGCCCAGGCCCACACCGCCGACGAGTTCGTGACGCTGGAGCAGCTGCAGCGCTACACCGACGCCGTGCACCGCATCATCAGCGCCGGCGCCTGACCGAATGACGCCGTCGTGGCCCACCACTGACGGATCTCCCACCGCGGCCACGGCCGCCCGTGACGATACTGAAATGCCTTCTTCCCTCCAGCCCCACCGCCAGACCCGCCAGACCATCGTGCGCCTGCTTTCCAGCATGGCCAGCGCGAAGGAGATCAGCCAGTACCTCAAGCGCTTTTCGCAGGTGGATGCCAAGCGCTTCGCCGTGGTCAAGGTCGGCGGCGCCGTGCTGCGCGATGACCTCGACGCGCTGACCTCTTCGCTGTCGTTCCTGCAGGAAGTCGGGCTCACCCCGATCGTGCTGCACGGTGCCGGCCCGCAGCTGGACGCGGAACTGTCGGCGGCCGGCATCGTCAAGCAGACCGTCAACGGCCTGCGCGTGACCTCGCCCGAAGGCCTGGCCATCGTGCGCCGCGTGTTCCAGGCGTCGAACCTGCAGCTGGTGGAAGCACTGCAGCAGAACGGTGCACGTGCCACCTCGATCACCGGTGGCGTGTTCGAAGCCGAATACCTGGACCAGGACACCTACGGCCTGGTCGGCGAAGTGAAGAAGGTCAACCTGGCCCCGATCGAAGCCAGCCTGCGCGCCGGTTCCATTCCGGTGATCACCAGCCTGGGCGAAACCCGCTGCGGCCAGATCCTCAACGTCAATGCCGATTTCGCCGCCAACGAACTGGTGCAGGAACTGCAGCCGTACAAGATCATCTTCCTCACCGGCACCGGCGGCCTGCTCGATGAAGAGGGCAGGGTGATCGACTCGATCAACCTGTCCACCGAATACGACCAGCTGATGCAGCAGTCGTGGATCCACGGCGGCATGCGGGTCAAGATCGAACAGATCAAGGACCTGCTGGACCGGCTGCCGCTGGAGTCGTCGGTGTCGATCACCCGGCCGGCCGACCTGGCCAAGGAACTGTTCACCCACAAGGGCTCGGGCACGCTGGTGCGCAAGGGCGAGAAGGTGCTGCGCGCCACCGCCTGGAGCGAACTGGACCTGCCGCGCCTGAAGGGCCTGATCGAATCCAGCTTCGGCCGCACCCTGGTGCCCGATTATTTCGACAAGACCCGCCTGCTGCGCGCCTATGTCAGCGAGAACTACCGCGCTGCGGTGATCCTCACCGACGAAGCCGAAGGCGTGTACCTGGACAAGTTCGCCGTGCTCGATGACGCGCAGGGCGAAGGCCTCGGCCGTGCGGTATGGAACGTGATGCTGGAGGAAACCCCGCAGCTGTTCTGGCGCTCGCGCCACGGCAACCCGATCAATCATTTCTACTACGCCGAATCCGATGGCTGCTACAAGCAGGACCACTGGAAGGTGTTCTGGTTCGGTGCCGACGGCTTCGACCGCATCCGCACCTACGTGGATCATTGCGCCAAGCGCACCCCGAGCCTGGAGGGCTGACCCCGATGAATCATGCCGACTGGACCAAGGTCCCTACGCTGGACGGCCGGCATGCACGGCTGGAACCGCTGCAGATGGCGCATATCGACGGCCTGCGCGGTGCGCTGGGCGACGGTTCGCTTTCCGCGCTGTGGTACGCGCACGTGCCCAGCGCCAAGACCATGACCGCCTACGTGCAGGCCGCCCTGCAGGACCAGGCCGCCGGCAAGGTGCTGCCGTTCGCCGTGCTCGACGCCGACGGCAACGTGGTGGGCAGCACCCGCTACTACGCGCTGGAAGAAGAGGTCCCGCGCCTGAGCATCGGCTACACCTGGTACGGCCCGCATGCGCAGCGCACCGGGGTGAACACCGAAGCCAAGCTGATGCTGCTCACCCATGCCTTCGAGCGGTTGAAGTGCATCAGCGTGGCCTTTGAAACCAGCTCGCACAACGCCGCCTCGCGCGCGGCCATCGCCCGCCTGGGGGCCACCCAGGAAGGCGTGCTGCGCAACCACAAGCGCCACCCCGATGGCAGCCCGCGCGACACGGTTGTCTTCTCCATCATCGATTCGGAATGGCAGGACGTGAAGCGCACCCTGCAGGACCGCCTGGACGCACACGCATGAGTACTTCCAACAGAACGTTCACCATCGGTATCGTCGGCGCCCGCGGCCATACCGGCGCCGAGCTGGTCAAGCTGATCGCCGCGCACCCGCAGCTGGCCCTGGGCTTCGTGTCCTCGCGCGAGCTGGCCGGGCAGCGCGTGGCCGATACCTATCCCGAGGTTGCCGGCGAGCTGGCGTTCGAAAACCTCGATGCCGACGCCGTGGCCGCCAAAGGCGTGGATGCGGTGATCCTGGCGCTGCCCAACAACCTGTCGGCCCCGTTCGTGGCCGCGCTGGATGCCGCGCGCCCGGATACGGTGATCGTGGATCTGTCTGCCGACCACCGTTTCGAAGGCAGCTGGTATTACGGCCTGCCCGAACTGACCCGGGGCGATTACACCGGCCAGAAGCACATCAGCAACCCGGGCTGCTACGCCACCGCCATGCAGCTGGCGATCAGCCCGCTGCTGGACCAGCTGGCCGGGCCGCCGCAGTGCTTCGGCGTGTCCGGTTACTCCGGCGCCGGCACCAGCCCGTCGGACAAGAACAACCCCGAACTGCTGCGCGACAACCTGATGCCGTACGCGCTCACCAACCACGTGCACGAGCGCGAAGTCACCGCGCACCTGCGCGTGCCGGTGGAGTTCATGCCGCACGTGGCCCCGCATTTCCGTGGCATTACCATGACCGTGAACCTGTGGCTGCAGCAGCCGGTGACCCGCGATCAGGTCGTGGAGACCTACCGCCGCTTCTACGCCGATGAGCCGCTGGTCGAGATCCTCGACGAAGCACCGTGGGTGAGCCGCATCGCCGGCCGCCATGGCGTGCAGATCGGCGGCTTCGACGTGGCCCCGGGCGGCAAGCGGGTGGTAGTCGTAGCGACCCTGGACAACCTGCTCAAGGGCGCGGCCACCCAGGCCATGCAGAACCTCAACCTGGCCCTGGGCCTGGATGAACTGACCTCGATTCCGCATTGATTGGAGCAAGACATGGCAGACCTTCTCTGGCAGAAGCCCGGCGTAGCGGTGGATGCGAAGATCCAGACCTTCCTCGCCGGCGATGACGTCATCCTCGACCGCGAGTTCTTCCTGTACGACGTGCAGGCCAGCAAGGCGCACGCGCAGGGCTTGGAAAACATCGGCATCCTTACCGCGACCGAGCGCAGCGACCTGCAGCGCGAGCTGGACGTGCTGGCCGACGATTTCCGCAGCGGCGCGTTCGTGCTCGATGAGCGCTTCGAGGATTGCCACTCGGCGATCGAAGCGCGCCTGACCGAACGCCTGGGCGATGCCGGCCGCAAGATCCACACCGGCCGCAGCCGCAACGACCAGATCCTGGTCGCCACCCGGCTGTGGCTGAAGGACAAGCTGCTGCAGGTGTCCGCGCTGAGCCGCGAAGTGGCCAAGGTCGCCCTGGACCGCGCCGAAGCAGAGAAAGACCTGCCGGTGCCGGGCTACACCCACATCCAGCGCGCCGTGGTGTCCTCGGCGGGCATGTGGTGGGCCGGCTGGGCCGAAGCCTTCATCGACAACGCGGTGCGCGCGCACGACACCTTCGCGCTGGTCGATGCCAATCCGCTGGGCACGGCGGCCGGTTACGGCGTGAACCTGCCGCTGGACCGCGCCCACACCACCCAGGCGCTGGGCTTTGCGCGCATGCAGATCTCGCCGATCTACGCGCAGCTGTCGCGCGGCAAGTTCGAACTGGCCGCACTGGAAGCGCTCGGCGGTGCCACCCTGGACCTGCGCCGCCTGGCGTGGGACCTGTCGCTGTTCACCAGCGGTGAGTACGGCTTCGTCGCGCTGCCGGCGCAGTACACCACCGGCAGCTCGATCATGCCCAACAAGCGCAACCCGGACGTGATCGAGCTGATGCGCGCCACCCACGCCAGCGTGGCTGCGGCGCGTACCGAGATCGAGCAGCTGCTGTCGCTGCCGTCCGGTTACCACCGCGACCTGCAGGGCAGCAAGGGCGCCATCTTCCACGGCTTCGGTCGTGGCCTGGCCGCGCTGGAACTGCTGCCGGCGCTGCTGGCCAACCTGGAGTGGCGCGAAGACAAGCTGCGCGTTGCCATCGATTCGGGCATGTACGCCACCGACGTGGCCGTGGAAGCGGCCGTGGCCGGCGTCCCCTTCCGCGAGGCCTACAAGGCGGCGGCTGCGTCTTCGGACACCGCCGGGCAGGGGCGTACGCCCGAAGGCAGCCTGGCCGCGCGCGTGTCGCCTGGCGCGGCCGCGGACCTGCGGCTCGACGAACTGCGCGCCCGCTGGGCGGCACTGGCGTAACGCAGAACGGCGGCCACTGGCCGCCGTTCCTGTATTGGCATGAATCCACGGAGTTCCGCATGAAGATCTGCTACCTCGTACTGGTTACCCGCACGCCCGAGTTCCGCGATGAAGCGGGTGCCGAACACGCACGTTTTCTCGATGAGGTGCGTGCCCGCGACCAGCTGCTCATTACCGGGGGCTTCACCGACAAGACCGGCGGCGCCTACGTGCTGCACAACGTGGCCGACCGCGCCGCCGCGCAGGCCATCGTCGATGCCGATCCCCTGATGACGCTCGGCAGCGCCACCGCCACCGTCCACGAATGGTCCACCCGCTGAGGCAGCCCCCGCGATGACCCCCACGCCCGTGCAGTCCCCGTTCCCCGAACAGCTGCTCCCCGGCTGGAAGCGTGCCGTGCTCAAGGTCGGCAGCAGCCTGTTGGCCGCCGATGGGGGCGGGCTGTCGCCACGGCATGCACTGGGCCTGGCGCAGTTCGTCTCGGCGCACGTGCTGGCGGGGCGCGAAGTGGTGATCGTGTCCTCCGGCGCGGTGGCTGCGGGCCGGGCGATCGTGCCGCGCGCGATCGAGGCCGGCGCAGCGATGGCCGCGCGCCAGGCACTGGCCGCGCTCGGCCAGGCGCAGCTGATCGGGCTGTGGCAGCGCTTCTTCGAGCGCCCGGTGGCGCAGGTGCTGCTCACCCACGACGACCTGCGCAACCGCCGCCGCTACCTCAACGCCCGCGCCACGCTCAACGAGCTGCTGCGGCTGGGCGCGCTGCCGGTGGTGAACGAGAACGACACCGTGTCGGTGGACGAGCTCAAGCTGGGCGACAACGACAACCTGGCCGCCACCGTGGCCGCGTTGATCGACGCCGACATCCTGTTCATCGCCACCGACATCGACGGCCTGTACAGCGCCGACCCGCGCCGCGATCCGCAGGCGCGGCCGATCCACGACGTGCCGGAGCTGACCCTGGAGGTGCTGGCCATGGCCGGCGGTGCGGGCAGCGGTGCGGGCACCGGTGGCATGCACACCAAGCTGGAAGCGGCGGCCAAGGCCGGCCGCGTCGGCATCGATACCTGCCTGTTCAATGGTCGCGATGGCGATGTGGTGCGCGCGCTGGCGCAGGGCCGGTTGTTCGGCACCCGCATCCATGCCGGGCAGACCCGTGAAGCCGCGCGCAAGTATTGGCTGCGGCATGCGCCGCTGGAGGCCGGTGCCATCATCGTGGATCAAGGTGCCGCTGCAGCATTGCGCGACAAGGGCGCTTCGTTGCTGCCGGGCGGGGTGACCGCTGCCGAAGGCGATTTCCGCCGCGGCGACATGGTGCAGGTGCGGCTGCGTACCGACAGCGGTGAAGTGATCTTGGCGCGTGGGGTCAGCCAGTATTCGGCCAGCGACATCCGCCGTGTGGCCGGGCGGCATTCGCGCGACATTGAAAGCGTGTTGGGCTACAACTACGGTGGCAATGTGATCCACCGGGATGACCTGGTGCTGGTCTAAACGGGCGTCGGCCCCAAAGATTTTTTGAAACGCGCCAAAACACCCTTCGTGATGAGAGATCCCATGGACATCCGTGATCAAGCCCTCCAATGCCGCGCCGCCGCGCAGGTGCTGGCGCAGCTTTCGTCCGAGGCCAAGGCGGCGCTGCTGGATGCCATGGCAGACGCGCTGGACAGCGACGCGGCCGCGATCCTGGCCGCCAACGCGCTGGATCTCGCCGCCGCCGAAGCCAAAGGCACCGGCAGCGCGATGCTCGACCGCCTCGCCCTCAATCCTGCGCGCCTGTCCGGCATCAGCGCTGCCCTCCGCGAAGTGGCCGCGCTGCCCGATCCGGTCGGCAGCATCACCCGCGACGACGTCCGTCCCAACGGCATCCGCGTGCAGAAGGTGCGCGTGCCGCTCGGCGTGATCGCGATGATCTACGAAGCGCGACCGAACGTCACCGCCGACGCCGCAGCGCTGTGCATCAAGGCCGGCAACGGCGTGATCCTGCGCGGCGGCTCCGAAGCCATCCATTCCAACACCGCCATCGCCGCCTCGCTCAAGCGCGCCCTGCGCGCGGCCGGCGTGCCCGATGCGGCGCTGACCCTGGTCGAAGACCTGCGTCGCGAGACCATGCTCACCCTGCTGCAGCTCAACGACCTGATCGACCTGGCCATCCCGCGCGGCGGGGAAGGGCTCATCCGCTTCGTTGCCGAACATGCGCGCGTGCCGGTGATCAAGCACTACAAGGGCGTGTGCCACCTGTACGTGGACCGTGCCGCCGACCCGGCCAAGGCGATGGCGCTGCTGGTGGATGGCAAATGCAGCCGCCCTTCGGCCTGCAACTCACTCGAAACCCTGCTGGTCCACGCCGAGGTCGCCGCGACGTTCCTGCCGAAGGCTGAAGCCGCCTTGCGCGAACGTGGGGTGGAGGTGCGCGCGGACGCGCGTGCCCGGCAGTGGCTGCCGCAGGCCACGCCGGCCACGGAGGACGATTTCGCGGCCGAATACCTCGACCTGATCATCGCCGTGCGCGTCGTTGATGACCTCGAACAGGCGTTGTCCCACATCCAGCAGTACAGCTCCGACCACACCGAAGTCATCGCCACTGAAGACCCGGCCGCCGCCCAGCGTTTCATCAGCGCGCTGCGCGCCGCCGTGGTGATGGTCAACGCCTCGTCCCGCTTCTCCGATGGCGGCGAACTCGGCCTGGGCGCGGAGATCGGCATCTCCACCACCCGTCTGCACGCCTACGGCCCGATGGGCTTGGAAGCGCTCACCGTGGAACGCTTCGTGGTCCAGGGCAGCGGCCAGACCCGCGCGCCATGACCGGCGCGCGGGTGCGTCAGGTAACGATGGTGGGTCGTTACAACGCCTTGTAGGCAATCCGCCGGTTCGCCGCGCGCCCTGCCTCGGTGGTGTTGTCGCCCACCGGGCGGTTGGCGCCGAACCCGCGTGCCAGCAACCGGTCCGCGGGTACGCCACGGGCAGCCAAGGCTGCTGCTACGGCCTTCGCACGCTGCTCGCTGAGCGTCTGGTTGGTCTCGGCGTTGCCCACGTTGTCGGTGTGTCCTTCCACTTCAACGCGCGCCCCTGGCGGCGCCGCCTGGATTGCTTTTGCTGCACCGTCCAGGATCGACGCACTGCTGCGGGTAATCACCGCCGACCCGGTTTCGAAGGTGATCGTGGTCTGGTTCAACGCCTGGGTCAGGTCGTCACTGCTGAAGCCTGGCGGTAGCGCACCCAGTGCCGCAGCGCCTTTGTCGAACAGGCCCTCCACCTCCAGATTGCCCAGCTCCTTCTGGAACAGCTGGCTGACCGCCGTGCGTTCGGCCTCGGGCAGCCTGGACGTATCCAGTTTGAGCGAGTCACCATTCAACGCGAACTGCAGCCCGTTCTGTTTCAGGCTGGGGATCAGCTCGGCCAACCGGCCCAGCCAGCTGGCCTGCTTGACGTTGGTATCCACCTGGATGTTGGAGCTGACATTGGTCTGTCCATAGGCGCCCGCAAAGGCCCCCAGCAGCTTTGCCTTGTCGGCCACCGACCCCAATGTGCCGTTCAACGTCACCTTGCCGTCGGTGTTCTGGAAGGACAGGGTGGGGTGGGTGGACACGGCCGCGACGTTGGCGGCCGGCGCGGTAACCGCTGGCGCCTTGGCCACGTGGCGCGAGTGCCAGCCGCACCACGCAAGCGCGAGCAATGCCAGCAAGGGCAACAGCCAGCGCCAGAGGCGGAAGGGAGTCCGCTTCTTCCCCTTCGTGCCCAGCAGACCCGTGAATGCAGCGGGAAGCGCGGTCGGCATCACCCCGCCGGCGGTCACCGCCCGGACGATCGGCGGCAGTGCGGTTGCCAGCAGCGCGGGGGCCACGGCGGGCGTTACCCCGGCCTTGCTGGCGATGTCCTCGATGCTCTGCCCGCCCAGCGCGCTGCGGATCTGCCCGGCATCGACAGCGCGCATGTTGGGTTGGCCTGAGAACCAGGACTTGAAGACATCGCCAAGTCCGGCGGCGGAGAACCTGTCGGCCAGGCCGGCGAGTCCGCCGGGCTGTTTGAAGATGTACTCGATGACGACGCCGATGAATTTCTGCGCGTTCGGTCCAAGGCCGGTGGCCCGGGCCACTTCAGTGACCAAAGTCTCGATAGACGACATGATGTATCCCCTCACAATGAAGTGCGGGATGTCTCCGAGGCGGAGCGTACGCCTGGGCTGGGTCGGGGATGTGAAGGGTTCTACACATCCGGGGCAGCCACGCAGGGCGTGGCGCTACCCGTCATCTCATCTGGATGTTCTGGTTGGTCAGGCCGATCGGCCTGGCGTGGTCATCCATGTGCAGGGTCACCGCTTTGCCGTTGGCCAGCTGCGCGGCCAACGCCGGGCTGGCGCCCAGGTTGTGCGCGATCTCTTCCAGCGACACATCCGCGCGCGCATTGCGCCGGTCCTTGCCGGCGAAACGCATGCGGTTGTATTCCGCCCAGGCGATCAGCAGCACCGAACAGCACACCAGCATCACCGGCAGCGCGATGACGATGAACGGGTCCACGCTCTGCTTGTACTCGTACAGCTGCAGCCACGCCAGCTGCCCACCGAGCAGCCAGGAAAGGGCGGTGATCAGCGGCGCCCAGAGGTAGAAATAGAACCCCCAGAACGCGATGGTGACAAACCCCCACGCGGTGCGCTGCAGCCGTGGCTGCTGGCGTGTCTTGCGGATCAGGCGGGAGTCGTAGCGGCGGGTCGGCTTGGAAGCGTTCATCGTATACCCCGGTCAGGACTGACCCAGATCGCGCGCTTGCCGCGACGCTTCAACAGCGTCTTGGGCAGTGCCACCAGGGTCGTGAACAGACTGATGAGCCAGTACGCCATCGGGTACCAGATCACCCAGAAGTAATTACGTCCAATATGGGTTTCGTAACGGCGGTCGATGATCAGGCTGCTGGCGAACTGCAGCAGGCACACCAGCGCCAGGATCACGCCGTGCCATTGCGGCAGCAGCGTGGCGATGTACAGGTCCTGCGGCAGCGGGATGAACTTGCCCAGCGCCCACAGCACGATGATCGCCAGCATCGTGTACGCCCACAGCACGCTGAACATGTATTCCAGCAGCACCCCCCACATGCGCCGCTTGCGCCAGTCGAACAGCGAACGGCCATGCCGCAGCAGCACCTCCACGCCGCCCTGGGCCCAGCGCAGGCGCTGCCGCCACAGCCCCTTGAGCGTTTCCGGCATCAGGATGAAGCACAGCGCGTTCGGCTCGTAGCGGATGTCCCAGTGGTCGATCTGCAGCCGCCAGCTGATGTCGATGTCCTCGGTGATCATGTCATCGGCCCAGTAGCCGATGCGGTGCAGCGCGGTGCGGCGGAACCCGGCGATCACCCCGGAAATGGTGAAGATGCGCCCGTAAACGCGCTGCGCGCGCTTGATCATGCCGATGATCGAGGAGAACTCGGCCACCTGCAGCCGCCCCAGCAGGGTGGAGCGGTTGCGGATGCGCGGGTTGCCGGTGACGGCGCCGACGCGCGGGCCCGAGGTGAGGTGCCAGACCATCCAGTGGGTGGCGTGTTCTTCCAGCATCGCATCGCCATCAATGCACACCAGGTATTCCGAACGCGCCGCCAGCGCGCCCATGCGCAGTGCATTGGCCTTGCCCAGGTTGCGGTCCAGGTGCACCACGCGCAGGCGCGGGTGTTCGGCGGCCATCGCATCCAGGCGGGCCCCGGTATCGTCGCGGCTGCCATCGTTGATGGCGATCACCTCGAAATCCGGGTACTTCTGCGCCAGCGCCGCGCCCAGCGTATCGGCCAGGTTGTCGGCCTCGTTGTGGCAGGGGATCAGGATCGACGCGAACGGGTAGCTGTCCATCGGCGGCGGATCGTCGCGCAGCCGCGCCTTCCGCTCGCGGCGGAAGAAGTAATACAACCCCCCGGACATCCAGAAGAACGCCATCACCATCGGGTAGAAGAAGGCGAACTGGAACAGCAGGTAGAGGAGCGGATGCATGGCGGCCTCACTTTTCCTCGTACGGGAAGGTGCGTGCCGACATGGCCGCGCGCGCATCGTAGGTGGACGGCTTCCCGGCAATGAAGTCGTCCGGGTACCAGGCGAAATGACGCACGCCCTGCGCCTGCAGGCGCCGGATCTGGGCGCGCAGCACCGTGCCGGAAATCGGCTTCTGCGTGCGCCAGTCCACCGTCTGCAGCTCGAACATCGTCTGTGACAGCTGCGGGTCGTGCTCACGCACGGCCTGCACCAGCCGGTCCAGCCATTTCTGCGGGTCGCGGCTGCCTTCCATCCACGGCATCGCCATCAGCGCGGTGTGGTCGTAGGCCTTGTTGAACAGGTCCAGGCGCTGGGCGAACCAGCTCGCGCTCTGCGGCTGCAGCACCGGCTGCGCGTACAGGTTGCGCACCGTGGCCAGCTTCGGCCGCCAGCGCTGCGCGGCGTTGCGCAGTTCCAGGGTGAAGTCGATCAGCGCCTGGGTGCGCGCGCCGTCGTCGCCTTCCTGCGGCAGGTTGGCCAGTTCGGTGTCGCGCAGGTAGGCATCGTCGTGGAACAGCAGGCCCTCGAAATACGAGTTGATCGCCAGGTCTTCGTAGATGTCGTCGATGATGTGACGCACCTTCGGGTTGGTGAAATCGAGCCGGAAGATGCCATCGCTTTCCGGGCTCTCGATCGCCAGCGCCTTGCGGATCGCCGGGTCCTTCAGCTCATAGCCCAGCACCGGCAGCCACGCGTACACCTTCACCCCGGCGCGGGTCTTGAGCTGCCAGGCCACGCGGTTGAACAGGTCCGCACGCATCGGCAGGTGCCGGTTGGGGAAGTACAGCGCATCGGCCGAACCGTTGCCGTCCGGGTCGGCGAAGGCCTGCAGGAACACGTGGGTGGGGCCGATCTTCTTGACCCGTTCGAGCAGCGCATCCAGGTTCTTCGCCTGCTGCGCCGGGTTGGCGTCGTACACCGCGTCCAGGTCGATCTGCAGGGCGCGCATGCCGTCGCGTTCGACGTCGCGGCGCAGCTCATAGGCCAGCTGGGTCACCGGCGGGTTGCCGGTCACCAGCAGGCGGGCCAGGCCGTGCAGGTCGCGCGTGACCGGCGTGCTGCGGCCTTCCAGGTCGAACGACACCGGCATGCCCAGTTCTTCGGCGATGCGGTTGCTCATCGCGTTGTAGGCTGCATACGGCCACACGATCGCCTTCGGGCTCACGCCTACGTTGTCCTGGATGCGCTTCACGCTCAGGCCCAGGTCGGCACGCAGCCGTGCCTGGTACTCGGCTTCGGTTTCGTAGCGCTGCGTGGCCGGGTCGTAGGTGCGGGTAATCACCGCCGGGGTCGAATTGCCCTGCGGGTTGGACTGCACGCCGTGGTGCAGGTTGTCGGTGTGGCTGGCCAGTTCAACCAGACCGCTGCGCTGCATCTCGCGCAGCTGTTCCCAGGTGAGGAAGTCGTCGCGGGTGAACGGGCGGTAGCCGTAATCGATCTGGCGACCGGCGGGCATGTCCACGTAATCGGTGATCACCGCCACCAGCGCCGGGTAGTTGTAGGCGCGCAGCAGCGGGAACACCTTGCTGTACACGCTGCGCAGGCCGTCATCGAAGGTCAGCAGCACCGGCTTCGGGGGCAGCGGCGCGCCGCCCTGCGAGGCGGTGATCAGCTGCGACAGCGACACCGGGTGGTAGCCGTGCGCCGAGAGCCAGTCCAGGTGCGCGGCGAAGTTCTGCGTGCTCACCGAGTACGCGTCCGGGTCGCCCTTGGTGGCCACGTCGTCGCGGATGTCGTGGTAGCTGAGCACCAGCAGCCCGTTGTCGGCCGAATCCAGCACCGGCGGGGCGGCGTGCGCACTGCCGCACACGGCCAGCACGGCCAGCAGCAGCCAGGAGGTAAAGCGCTTCAAGTCCATGTGTCGCATCTCATTGTCCCCAGCGCAGGCCGGCATCAAGGCCGATGTGTCGTTCACGGTTGCCGTCGTAGACCGGCCGCGACCAGCTGATCCCGTATTCGAAGATCCGGCCATCGGCCAGCTGCCACTCGTGGCGATACTCGGCCGACGGCACCAGCGCACTGCCAAAACCCTGCTGCCAGTAGTTGCCCAGCGACACCGTCAGGCGGTGGCGGAAATGCCGCTCGTAGTGGCGCCACAACTGCTGGTCCACGCGCAGGCCGATTTCCGCCGAACGGTCTTCGGACGGGTTGAAGTAGGGCACGTCGTCGCGGCTGCCGCGGCTGGCGTACAGGCTGCCCAGGCCATCCAGCAACAGGGTGGGGCGGGTCAGCAGGCGCTGTTCGATGCTGGTGCTGAGCGTGTCGCGGCGGTTGCCGTCGTCGTAGCGGAACTGGCTGGCGCCTGCGCTCCAGTGGGTGAGCTCGTTGCGGCGGTAATCCACCGCCAGTGCCACGCTGTCGGCGGTGATGCCGGAAATGCGCGCCTGCAGCGAGGCATCGGCGGCGTTGCGTGCCGCCGTCACGCCGGCGTGCCAGGTATCGCTGAACTGCCAGCCGAACCCGGCGCTCAGGCCGGTATCGCCGATGTGGTCATTGGCGCGGTTGACGAACAGTTCGGCGTCGGCGCGGCCGAAGCGGTAGCGCGTGCCCAGCCCGAACCACAGCGGGCGGATGGTCTGGTCCTGGAAATCCACGCTGCGGCGGTCGGCGAAGGTCACCACGCGCCAGCGGTCGTCGATCACCGGCGACTGCAGTTCCACGCCGTAACGCGCATCGTCGTTGCCCAGCGGCGAGGTGCCACCGCCGCCTTCGCTGCGGCCGCCTTCGGCGTACGCATGCAGCTGCCAACCGCGGTGGGCCTTCCAGCTGCGGTCCATGCGCTGCACCGAGGACTGGTTCGGGTAGCGTTCCAGCAGGGAATCGTGGATCGGCCGCGCCAGGTCATCGCGCTGCAGCTGCACGTAGGCGTCGTACTGGCCCAGGCGCGCGGAGACGTCGCGCGGGTCCAGCGTATTGGCCATGCTGTAGCGCTCCAGCGCCCGCCGTGGCCAGCCGCGCATCATGTAGACGTTGCCCAGCGACGACTGGGTGCCGCCGTTGGCCGGAGCCAGTTCCACCATCTTTTCCAGATCGTGCTGGGCAGTAGGCAGGTCACCGCTGTAGGCGCGGATCATCGACAGGTTGAGATCGGCCTCATAGCGCGGCCAGTTGGCGTAGGGCGCGCGAGCACCCTTGGCCCAGCGCCACGCCGGCTCCTGCGCCTGCCACTGGGTGAGCACGTTGATCGCGGTATCGGCGCGCTCGCTTTCCAGGTGCGCATAGGCAAGTTCCGAATGCACTTCGGAGCGGCCCGGATCGGCCTTGAGCGCCGCTTCCAGGACCGGGATGGCTTCGTCGGGGTGCTGGCTGGCCATCAGCGAATCGCCTACGGCCGCCATCAGGTAATTCGGCACCTCATGGCCTTCGGCGAGCAGGGCGCGGTATTCGTCGCGCAGCTGCTCATGGCGGCCCAGCCGGTTGAGCAGGATCAGCCGGTCATAGCGGATGCGCAGCGGTGCGGTCTGCACGGTGAGGCCGTCGCGCTGCAGGTAGCGCTCCATCTGCGCGAGCGCGTCTTCGGCTTCGTCCAGGCGGGTGTCTTCGCTGGCGCCATAAGCCAGGCTCCAGCCGACCCGCTTGGCCAGGTAGTTGGCTTCGAAGCGCTGCTTCTGCGCCTCGTCGAACAGGTCGGGGCGCGCCTGGTACAGCTGCCACGCACGGTGCGCATTGCCGATGTCGGACAGGGTGAGCACCTGCAGGCGATACAGCAGGTCATCGTTGGGCGCATCCGCTCGGGCGCGCTGGATCGCGCCCAGCGCGTCAAGCCAGCGCGCCTGGTCACGGTAGGTGCTGATTTCCGCCAGGTGATCTTCCCGCGAGGTGGCCGCCGAAGCAGGCAGAGCGGTCAGACAGAGTGTGGCGCATACCAAACCGACGCAGAGCGCCAGCGGCCGATGCTTGTACATGGAACCCCCGGGAGCATCCCTTCAAAAGAACCTGTTTGTGCGTGAAATGTGACGCACATCACATGCCAATCGTGCCCGAAACGGCGTTTGTTGACAAATTGTTAAGACGCAAGATGGCCTCCGCAGCTGTGGAAACAGACGCGATCAATACTTCAACTGATTGATTTTAAAGACCATCCGGCCGCCGCCACGGCGTTGTTCCGGGGGTCTGGACACCCTGAAACCGTTCATCGGCCCCGG
This sequence comes from Stenotrophomonas sp. CCNWLW57, assembly GCF_037203925.1. Lineage (NCBI taxonomy): Bacteria > Pseudomonadati > Pseudomonadota > Gammaproteobacteria > Lysobacterales > Lysobacteraceae > Stenotrophomonas > Stenotrophomonas sp. CCNWLW57. Next base: position 308,358 of record NZ_JBBCBJ010000002.1, on the reverse strand, counting down.
CAGCGGGATGCGCACCGGGACAGACCCAACTTCCCGTTTCGCAGTGCGGGTCAGTTGCTGACACGCTACGTCACAACATGCGCACGGTATGTGACGTGGGTGGCAAACCCGTGGTCACTGCGAACGGATGCTTCTGGATTACCACACGTCTTCCAATTTCTGCGGCTTGCACGCCACCCACGACGCGGACAGCAACACCACCGCGCACACCAGCAGGAACCCGAACGGCAGGTACCAGGCGCCGCTGACGGCATGCAGCCAGCCGAACAGGAACGGGCCCAGGCAGCTGAAGGCATAGCCCACGCCCTGCATGAAGCCCGACAGCGCCGCCGAACCGGCCGGCGTGCGGGTGCGCAGGTTGATCAGGGTCAGCGCCAGCGGGAAGGTCGAGGGGCCGATGCCCAGCAGCACCGCCCACAGCCACGGCGCCTTCATCGGCGCGAACAACAGCCCGGCGAACGCGATCAGGAACGCGCTGAACCCGACAATCACCAGCGGGAAGGGATTGCGCAACCGCACCGCCAGCGCCGGCATGGTCAGCGACGGCACCAGGCCCAGGGCGGCAAAGATGGCCACCATGATTCCGCCGAATGCCGGCGTCGCCCCGGCTTCCACCACGATGCGCGGCAGCCAGGTGAACATCGAATAGGTCATCAGCGAGGTCATGCCGAACATCAGCGCCATGCCCCAGGCCAGCGGCGTGCGCCAGACCTTGCCGTGTGGCTGCGCGGCCGGGTCGGCGGCGGTATCCAGCGGGTCCGGGTGCGGGCGGCGGCGGGCCAGCGCGATCCAGGGCAGGGCAGCGGCCACCGCGAAGATGGACCAGATGCCCAGCGACACCCGCCAGCCGGCCTGTTCGGCCAGTGGTACCGCCATCAGCGCCGGCACCATCGTGCCCAGCTGCAGCACCGTTATATAAAGCGTGCTCACCGTGCCCACGCGGTTGGCGAAGTAGCGCTTCACCAGCGGCGGTACCACGACGTTGCCGATGCCCATGCCGGCCAGCGCCACCACCGAGCCGAACAGCAGGCTGCCCACGCCGCCGGCCATCGAGCGCAGCAGCAGGCCCACCGCCGCCAGCACCATCGCCAACAGGGCGGTGCGCTCCAGCCCGATCCGGCGGGCCACCATCGGAGTGGTCACCCCGAACAGCGCAAACGAGGCGGTGGGCAGCATGCCCAGCACGCCGGTCATGGTGGTGCCGAACCCGAAGGTCTGGCCCAGCTGGTCCAGCAGCGGGGTGATCGAGGTCACTGCCGTACGCAGGTTCAGGGCGGCCAGCAGGATGGCGGAAAACGCCAGCACGCGTCCGCGCAGCAGGGACGTGGAATGGGGGTCGGCAGGGGTCATGGCAGGAATCTCTTGCAGGTGGCGCGGCACGTGGGGGTGCAGCGGAGTGCGGGCGCTCGGCGCAGGCCGTGAAGGACAAACGCTGCCGCATTGTACGCGCGGTAGCGCCACGCACTGCGTGGCTGCTTGCGGACGACAGATACAAAAAAGCCCGGAGGACATATGTCTTCCAGGCTTCAATGTGACCACTTGTATGGTCGGGGAGACAGGATTCGAACCTGCGACCTCTACGTCCCGAACGTAGCGCTCTACCAGACTGAGCTACACCCCGTAAGGAGCCGCCTATTGTATCGATCCCGCCCTTCGGCGGCAAGGGGGACCGTTTGTTCACCTTCGGATGCCGTGTTGCCACGACCTTGACAAAAAAGCCTGGAAAACCGTGTTTCCAGGCTTCAATGCGACCACCGGAGTGGTCGGGGAGACAGGATTCGAACCTGCGACCTCTACGTCCCGAACGTAGCGCTCTACCAGACTGAGCTACACCCCGAAGGAGCCGACAAGGATACGGTGTGAAGGGATTATCGGCAACCTTTTTTTACCGCGAAGAGCAGCCGACTGACAGTCGGCTCTACCGGGCGTCGCGGTCGGTGGTGCCGACCTCGCGTGCTTCGAACCACATGCCGTTGAGGATGGCGGCGGCCGAGGCCAAGCCGGTGCCGAGGATCCAGGCGAAATACCACATGGCAAAACCTCCAATGTCACTTCGGTAGGTGCCGACCGTGGGTCGGCACGGTGGGCAATATCAATACGCGTTCGGGTTGTCGGCCATGTCTTCGGCCGTGGTCTTGCCCTTCATCACCCGGTAGACCCAGCTGGTATAGGCAATGATGATCGGCAGGAAAATCACCGTGGCCACCAGCATGATGAACAGCGTGAGCTGGCTGGACGAGGCATCCCACACCGTCAGGCTGCCGCTGGGCTGGCTGGACGAAGGCAGCAGGAACGGGAAGATCGCAAAGCCCACGGTGAGGATGATGCCGGCAATCGACGCGCCCGAAGCCAGGAATGCGGCCATGCCGCGGCGGGCCCGCAGCAGCACCGCGCTGGCCAGCGCACCGGCCAGGCCCAGCAGCGGGAACACCAGGGTCAGCGGCATGCTGCTGTAGTTGCGCAGCCAGCCACCGGCCGCCGTGCCCACCGCAGCGGTCTTCAACAGCGGGTTGGTCGGGCCGTCGGTGACCACCTGCGAGGTGATCTCGTAGCCCGGCAGGCCGAAGGCCACCCAGGCACCGCCCGCAGCGAACAGCACGAAGCTGAGCAGCGCGGCAATGCTGCCGTAACGCGCCGAACGCTCGGCCACCGGGCCGTCGGTCTTCAGCACCAGCATGGCCGCACCGTGCGACACCATCATCGCCACGCCCACCAGCCCGGCCAGCAGCGCGAACGGGGTGAGCAGGCCGAAGAACGAACCGGTGTAGAAGATGCGCATGCTGTCATCGAAGTGGTACGGCACGCCCAGCAGCACGTTGCCCACCGCCACGCTGGCAATCAGCGCCGGCAGCAGCCCACCCACGAACAGCACCCAGTCCCACGTGTCGCGCCAGCGCTTGCTCGGCATCTTGCTGCGGTACTTGAAACCCACCGGGCGCAGGATCAGGCCGAACAGCATGGCGAAGATCGCAAGATAGAAGCCGGAGAAGCTCACCGCATACAGTGGCGGCCACGCGGCGAAGATCGCACCGCCACCGAGCACCAGCCATACCTGGTTGCCTTCCCATACCGGGCCCACCGTATTGATCACCGTGCGCCGTTCTTCATCGGTCTTGGCCACGAACGGGAGCAGGGTGCCCACGCCCAGGTCGAAGCCGTCCATCACCGCCCAGCCCACCAGCAGGATGCCCAGCAGCAGCCACCAGATCACGCGCAGCATGGTGTAATCAAGTCCAAGAATGTCCATCTGGAATCTCCTGCCTTATGCCTGGCCGGGGGCCGGCGTGGCGGCATGGTGGGGAAGCGGCGTGCGTGAAGGCTGCAGCGACGGAAGAATGTCGGCCGGCCCGGTGCGGATCGTCTTGAGCATCAGCTTCACCTCGATGATCAGCAGCACCGTATAGGTCAGCGTGAACACCGCCAGCGTGGTCAGGATTTCATGCAGGGCCAGCCCGGACGCGGCGTAGAAGGTCGGCAGCACGCCGTCCACCGCCCACGGCTGGCGGCCGTATTCGGCCACGAACCAGCCACACTCGATCGCAATCCACGGCGCCGGAATCGACCACACCGCCAACCGCAGGAACCAGCGCTTCTCGTGGAAGGTGTTGCGGCAGGAGAAGTAGAAGGCCACCGCGAAGAACGCGATCAGGTAGAAGCCCAGCCCGGCCATGATGCGGAAGGTCCAGAACAGCGGTGCCACGCGCGGCACGGTGTCCATCGCCGCCTTGGAGATTTCCTCCGGCGTGGCGTTGAGGATGTCATCGCGGTAACGCTTGAGCAGCAGGCCATGGCCCAAGTCCTGCCAGTGGCGGTCGAACATCTCGCGCGCTTCGACGTCATTCTTGTCCTTGCGCACGCGCTCCAGCGCACCGTACGCCAGCTGGCCGCCCTTGATGCGGTGCTCGGCACGTTCCACCAGTTCCAGGATGCCCGGAATGGGCTGGTTGAACGAACGCGTGGCGATCAGGCCCATCAGGTACGGGATCTTGATGGCGAAATCGTTCTGCTGGGTCGTCTGGTTGGGAATGCCGAAGGCAGTGAAATCGGCCGGGGCACGCTCGGTTTCCCACATCGCCTCGATCGCGGCCAGCTTCATCTTCTGGTGTTCGCTGGCGGCATAACCGCTTTCGTCACCCAGCACCACCACCGACAGCGACGACAGCAGGCCGAACGCCGCGGCCACCGCGAACGAACGGCGCGCCATGTCCTTGTGCTTGTCGCGCAGCAGGTAGAACGCGCTGATGCCCATCACGAAGATCGCGCCGGTCACGTAGCCTGCGCTGACCGTATGCACGAACTTGGCCTGGGCCACCGGGTTGAACAGCACCGCGGCAAAATCCACCACTTCCATACGCATCGTGTCCGGGTTGAACACCGCGCCGGTGGGGTTCTGCATCCAGCCGTTGGCGATCAGGATCCACACCGCCGACAGGTTGGTGCCCAGCGCCATGAACCAGGTCACCGCCAGGTGCTTGACCGGGGTCAGCCGCTTCCAGCCGAAGAAGAACAGGCCCACCAGCGTGGCTTCCAGGAAGAACGCCATCAGCCCTTCAATGGCCAGCGGCGCACCGAAGATATCGCCCACGTAGTGGCTGTAGTACGACCAGTTCATGCCGAACTGGAACTCCATCACCAGGCCGGTGGCCACGCCGATGGCGAAGTTGATGCCGAACAGCGTGCCCCAGAACAGGGTCATCTGGCGCCAGACCTGCTTGCGGGTCATGACGTACACGCTTTCCATGATGGCCACCAGGAACGAGAGGCCAAGCGTGAGGGGAACAAAGAGGAAGTGGTACATCGCGGTCAAAGCGAACTGCAGCCGCGACAGTTCTACGACTGTCGAATCGATCATGGCCTGGCTACCTCGTGGGGTTTTGCCGTTTCAGGTGGCGGGAAGGGGGGTCTACGGAGTGAATTCTGTGACCAGCAACTTCTATTAGCCTTGATTCAGATCAATGTACGAACGGGCAGGGAGGGGGATCGTAGGCATCCGACCTGCGACCGCGCGCCGCACCGGGAGGGTAGGCCGGCGCCCCTTACAATGGTCGGTACCTCCCTGTGGCCGCCAGTGATCCGCTTTGAGCATACCCCCCGACGCGTCCGCCATCGAGACCACCGCCCTGCGCCGGCAGCGCCTGCACTGGCTGAATGGGCTGGCTGCCAGCGCCCGCAGCCGCCAGCGCCTGGCCGCGCTATGCATATGTATGTCGGGCGCACTGCTGATCGGGCAGGCCGCGGCCATCGCCTGGCTGATCCAGGCGGTTCTGGTCGAGCACCGGCCCGTGGCCGCTGCCACCCCGGTGCTGCTGGGCCTGCTGGCAGTACTGGCGGTGCGGGCCCTGCTGGGCAGCGCCACCCAGGCCGCCGCCGGCGATGTGGCCGATGCGGCCCGCCTGACCCTGCGCGAGCGGGTGTACTGGCGCCTGTTGGGGCTCGGCCCGCTGTGGCTGCGCCAGCAACGTACCGGCGAGCTCGGCGAACTGATGCTGGCCCATGCCGACGCGGTGGAGAGTTACTACGCCGGCTACCAGCCGGTGCGGATCGAAGTGGTGGTCGTGCCGCTGCTGATCCTTCTGGCCGTGGCCTGGGTGGATTGGGTGGTAGCGCTGATCCTGCTGTTCACGGCGCCGCTGGTGCCGTTCTTCATGATGCTGGTCGGCTGGGGCGCGGAAGCCGCCGGCCGTGCCCAGCTCGGTGAGCTGGCGCGGATGAGCGGCCACTTCGCCGACCGCATCAAGGGTCTGGGCCTGCTGCGCCTGTACGGCCGTGGCAAGGCCGAGCTGGAAGGCGTGGCCGCCGCCGCCGAAGGCGTGCGCGAGCGCACCCTGAAAGTGCTGCGCATCGCGTTCCTGTCCTCCACCGTGCTGGAGTTCTTCGCCTCGGTCAGCGTAGCAATGGTCGCGCTGTACCTGGGCCTGAGTTATCTCGGCCTGATGTCCCTGCATGCCGCCGTGCCCACCCTGGGCGCCGGCATGTTCTGCCTTCTGCTGGCCCCGGAATTCTACGCACCGCTGCGGCGGCTGGCCGCGCATTACCACGACCGCGCCAACGCACTGGCCGCCGCTGCGGAAGTGGAGCGCCTGCTGGGCGAGCTGCCGGCCGCTGCGGCCGTCGAAGACGCGACGCCAGCGGCGCGCGCGCCGGAACTGCTGGAGCAGCATGCGCCGCCAGTGGTGGTGCGCAACCTGGTGCTGCGCCCGGTGGGCGCCTCGCACGATGTGGTGCAGCAGCTGTCCTTCCAGATCGAGGCGGGCCAGCGCCTGGCCCTGGTGGGCCCCAGCGGCAGCGGCAAGAGCACGCTGCTGGAAGCGCTGGCCGGCTGGTTGCCGCCACGCGAGGGCAGCATTGTGCTGCGCCCAGGGCTGGAAGTGGGTTACGCCGGGCAGCGCCCGTACCTGTTCCACGGCAGCATCGCCGACAACCTGCGCCTGGCCGACCCGGGCGTGAGCGACGCACGCCTGCACGCAGTAGCCGAAGCGGCGCAGGTGATGCGCTTCGCGGCGAACCTGCCCGATGGCCTGGACACGGTGATTGGCGAACGTGGCTTCGGCCTGTCCGGCGGCGAAGCACGGCGGATCGGCCTGGCGCGACTGCTGCTGCGTGACCCGCAGCTGTTGCTGCTGGATGAGCCCACGGCCTTCCTCGATCCGGATACCGAAGCTGCGCTGCTGCAGACCCTGGCCGCGTTCGCCCGCGACCGCGCCGTGGTCATCGCCACCCACAGCGACACCGCCATGCGCTGGGCCGACACGCGGCTGGTGCTCACCGCCAATGGCCGCGCGCAGACCACGGAGGAGCCGGCATGAGCCTGCACCGCGACGATTCGCTGAAGCAGGTGTTCACCCGCCATCGCGGCCGCCTGCTGCTCACCGTGCTGCTGCTGTGGACCACGATGCTGGCCGGCACCGCGCTGCTCGGTCTGTCCGGTGGCTTCCTTACCGCCGCCGCCCTGGCCGGTGCAGCCGGGCTGGGCAGCGGTTTCAATTTCTTCTCGCCCTCGGCCGGCATCCGCGGCCTGACCATGGCGCGCATCGTCTCGCGCTATTTCGAAAAACTGGTCGGGCACGATGTCACCCTGCGCATCGCCCGCGACCTGCGTGTGTGGTTCTTCCGCCGCGCACTGCCGCTGGCACCGGCGCGGCTGGCCGGCATCCGCACCGGCGAGTTGCTGGCGCGGCTGATGTCGGACATCGGCGAAGTGGACGGCCTGCTGGTGCGTGCCATCGGCCCACTGCTGGCCTTGGGCGGCGTCTCGCTGGTGGCCGTGTTCTCCGCCGGCCTGATCTACCCGCCGGCCGCATTGTTGCTGGCTGTGCTGGCGCTGGCCATCGGCGTGGGCGTGCCGTGGCTCACCGTGCGCGGTGCCGGGGGGCAGGAGCGCGACCGCGCGCTGCACCGTGCACAGCTGCGCACGCAGGCGTTCGAAGGACTGGAAGGCGCGGCCGACCTCACCGCACTGCACGCGCGCGAAGACTGGAACCTGCGCGTGCTGGTCGCGGCCAAGCAGCTGCGCTCACGCGACCGCCGGCGCCGCTGGCGGCTGGTGGGCGGCAACGCGCTGCACGGGCTGTCCGCCTCGGTCGGGCTGGTCGGCATGCTGTGGGTGGCGCTGCGCGGGTTCGAGCGCGGCGCAATCGATGCGGCCCTTGCGGCCGCGCTGGTATTCCTCACAGTGGCCCTGATCGAACTGTGGGCTGGCATCGGCCTGGCCTGGCAGTCGTGGCTGTCCGGGCGCGTGGCAGCGGCACGTCTGGAAAGCATCGTGGACCAGCCGCCGGGCGTGCAGGATGCAGCGGCACCGGTAGTACTGTCGTCGCAGGCGTCCAGGCTGCAGCTGGAACAGGTGGCGTTCCGTTGGCCGGGGCAGGCGAGGGCGCTGCTGGAGGGCGTGCAGCTCACCGTGGCGCCGGGTGATCGCATTGCCATCCGCGGTGACAGCGGTAGTGGCAAGACCACCTTGTCCGCGCTGCTGCTGCGGCTATGGGACCCCGACGAAGGTCGCGTGCTGTACGGCGGGCAGGACATCCGCAATGTCGCGCAGGACGCGTGGCACAAAAAGATTGCGTGGTTGCCGCAGAGCGCGCCGGTATTTGCCGGCAGCATCGCCGACAACCTGCGGCTGGGCGATGCGCAGGCCACTGATGAGCGGCTGTGGCAGGTACTGGCTGATGTGCGGCTGCAGACCTGGGCTGCGCAGATCGGCGGGCTCAATGCTTGGGTGGGCGAGAACGGCGCAACGATGTCGGCCGGCCAGGCGCGCCGGTTGGCGCTGGCGCGCGCCTTGCTGCGTGGCTCACCCATTCTGCTGCTGGATGAGCCCACTGAAGGCTTGGATGTGGATACCGCGCATGCCCTGCTTCATGACATGGTGGCGGCGTTGGGCGGGCGCAGCCTGGTGATGATCACCCACGACGAACTCCCCGAGGGCATCGTGCATCGGAGCTACCACCTGCGCGAAGGCAGGCTGTCGTAACGCCAGCGCCGGGATGGTCGGCAATTGATGCATGGACGCCAAACCCAACCGCCTTTGCTCCAAACGTCATGCCCCATCGCGCGGTGACCCGCCATCGGCGGTCGATAGGAATGCGACCCTACCGCACCCGTCCGGCCGACGAATTGGTAGGGTCGGTCGCAAGACGACCGCCGATAACAACGATCGGCCCATTAACGCATGGACACCAGATCAACCGCGCACTCCATGCCAGATGTGACATCCCATTCCGGCGCCAACCTCCCCACGACGCCACCCATCGCTCAACGCGCAACGTGATGCGGTTCCATCCGGAACGCGACGCGCCGCAAGCAAATGGCGGCGATCAGGCGAATCACGGCGTCACGGTAGACAGACTCACTCGAAACACGCCGAACTCAAGAAAGAAACAATTGGCGGTAAGCTCCCCTCCAACGCATGGTGTGTGCTCGGAGCCTGAGAAACTCCACTGTAACCAGTTGAAGATTGATGTCATGCGTCGGGTGGGTGGCGAAATACAACACCCTCGTGGAAATACGTCGCGCCGAAGGTTACAGCGGTTCTCAGCCTCCCGACTCCCTCGCCATCCGGCGAGGGAGATCCTATTGGAGGTCCACCATGCACAGTTCCCGGCCTGACACCCCGTCTTCCGAACTCCCCAGGCGCAAGCTTCACGTGAGCCAGCCCGCCCGCGTCCGCGTCGAGGCCCTGTACCACCCCGGCGGCAACGACGAGTACGATGACATCCCCATCCCCTGCGTAAAACTGCGTGGCCTCTGGATGCGCAGGGCAGGGTTGGACGTAGGCGCCCGCCTGAAGCTGGAACTTATTCCCGGCGGAATACAGCTCACTGTAGAGCCCGAACCTGACCCGGCCATTCCCAAAGTCCGCCAGATGGGCCGCCTGCAGAAAGCCCGCCTCGAGAGACAAGGCCAGCAACCCAACCCGTAGTACCGGGCCCTGCTTTGCAAAGATCTGTCCACCAATCCGACGTACGCACCACACCGTCGCCCACCCCAGCTAAGCTGGGGTGGTCACCAGGACCGGGCCACCCCGTGCGCAACTTCGCATGACCGCGTACGTGATGCCGAATTCGACTCGGCCAAGCTGAACTACTATGAACAACGCTCGCAGCAGCTGCTGGGCAGGCTGCCCCCCTCCCTCGAGAGCGCGCTTGAGGACCCGGCAATTCAGCACGCTGATGGCTACAAAGGCGGCTCCGGGATGAGCTGGATCCAGCGCTCGGCGATGGGAGAGACGATGGCGAAATAGTTCTAAGCTGGGAACCCGTCGTGCCGGCGTGGGTGTTGGCCGCGGCCGGGCGTGGTCGACTCGCCTGCCAGCTGTGCAATTGCTGGCTTGCGGTCAGATGTCCGCCGAGAGCTTCCCCTGCCAAGCGTCGAACTGCTCACGAAGCAGTCCAAACACATTAGCGACACTCTTTGCGGGTGCCTGCTGCTCGAACCCCAGGTCGCCGAATTGCGTTAAACGATATGCAGAAATGGCCTGGTATACATCTCGAACCGCCCGTTGATCAGGGTGTGTTGCTATCAACGCGTCTAGAACAGCATCCTGCGCGATTTCCGCTGCTAGCCGTTCCATCAGGTTTTGTTCGAGAACTGCCAGCCTCGATTCGATGTCCATTTGTTCCCCCGGTAGATGGTAGGTTGCCTCGGCGTGTCAATCCTATGGCAGGAACCTCTTTGGACCCAAGTTGTATATGCGATTCGCATGCGCAAGGTCTGGCAGAGTCTCAGCTCGTGCGAACTGCCGGGACTCGTCGTTTGGAGCGTCTTTCGGGCTGGGCAACTGGTCCACGTTCACCCCTCCCCAGGAGTTCTCCACCGTAAGGCCCATTGTAACGATCCGGCAAACGACGGTTCGCGTGAGTGGGCTGGCCGGGGGTTCAGTCCCCCGTCTGGCTGTGCGGCGCAGCCAAGGGTTTGGACTGGGGCGAATCTTTCTGGCGCAGGAAGATCGTCAGCACTACCAGCGCGAGGACCGCGAGAAACTCGCTCTGCCAGTTCTGAAAGGATTCAAACCAGAAGCCGCTGCTCCACAGGTGCCCCCAGCAGGTAGGGGCGGGCAGGCCCCGGGCGACCTGCTCATCCACCGCTGCGCGCCAGCTCCCGGCCAGATGCAGGAAGAAGCTCCCGACGAAAAGGATGGAAAAGACGATGGCCAGCGAGTGACCGTAGAGGAGCTTCCAGATACCGCCTTTCCGGACTGCCCAGGGGGGCGGGCCGGGCAGGATGCGTTCCTCCTCCTCCTCCCCCTTCAGCGGGCGCGATTCCGCAGAGCCCTTTTGCCGCAGTCTGACCGTAATCAGCACGTACATGCCCATCTGCAGGAACTCGCTTTCCCAGTTCTCGAAGGTGGCACTTACGAAATGGCCGCTGTGCAGGTAGGCCCACAGGTCCAAGCCGGCGCGGTGGGCCTCGTGCAGTTCCTGGTTATGGCTGAGGAAGCCTGTCCACACCTGGCCCACAAGGAAGCAGGCAAGCAACAGGAACAGCACAATCGAGAGACCGTTTCTCCTCCACATGACTACACAGCCTCAAATCATCCGTATCGACGTTAGTCCTGCGTGTGGGGTGGGGAGGTGAAGGAACAGCGGGTTGCGCCCCTGGTGGAACTCCTCCGCGCTTTTATCCAGGTATCACGCTGCCATGCTCCCGACGTTACATCCGACGGGACACGATGCAGGGGCTTCCCCGGAGGGCCTCCCATGCGTCGATCCATCATTTGCGGTGCCATCTCGCTTGCCTTGGCCGGATGTGGAGGCGGCAACACCGAATCCAACGTCCAGGCGCCTGGCGCGGAAGAAACCGCCAAGACCAAGGTGCTCGAAACGGGTGCCGCGGTGTTGCAGGATCGGCCGCCGATCGAGGCAATCAACGCATATCTGGATGGCTTCCATTTCTACAATGGCCAGATGAAGGTGCAGATGGAGGCGCACCACTACTGCTCCATCCTCAATGAGGATGTCATCCAGTGCACGATCTACGACGGCAACGTCAAAGACGCCAAGCTGATGGGGGTGGAGTACATCATCAGCGCCAAGCTGTTTGCCGCCTTGCCCGATCAGGAAAAGGCGCTATGGCACAGCCACGTGCACGAAGTGAAATCGGGGCAGTTGGTTGCGCCCGGTATTCCGGAGGTGGCCGAGCATGCGTTGATGGAGAAGCTCATACATACCTACGGAAAAACCTGGCACACCTGGCATACCGATCTGGACAAGGATCTGCCGCGTGGCATGCCGCAGCTGATGATGGGATTCACGGCGGATGGGCAGGCGGACCGTCAGATGGTCGCTGCACGAGACGACCGGCTGGGCGTGAGCAGTCAGGACAAGCGCGAGCGTCGCGCTGATATCGTTGCACCGCCGGTAGATGGCGGCGCGGATGCCTGGCAGAAGGGGCGGGTCATCCAGATCGAGGATCCGGCCGGTGGGCATGGGCACGCGCCCCCGGATGCGGACAAGAACGCGACGTCCGGGAACGGGCCGGGAGGCTGAAAGGCGCCCGGGAGGGCGGTGCATCAGCCATCTACCGTGTTGCCGCCGAGGCTGCGGATTCTCCACATGATTCGGTAGTTGTACTTAGGCCTGCTACGTAGAACGGCCGTGGCTGGAGGGTGGTCGGGTCTGTCAGTGTTGTCCGGGAACGGGATGAAGCGTCCGGGAGCACGATATGCGTGGATGGAAGGCAGGTTCGGTGGCCGCAGTGCTCCTTCATTGCGTGGTGGGTGCGCCCGCACTGGCGCAGCAGGCAGTGCCGGATACCACGGCGCCGGCCCCGGCCGTGTCCCGCCACGCCATGTTCAAGGACCCGCAGGACGGCCATTTCGACATGTCGCGCTGGCTGCTCGACCGCAAGGGATTCCTGCCGGTGCCGGTGATCATCAGCGACCCGGCCGTGGGCTACGGCGGCGGCGTGGCCCTGGCGTTCTTCCACCGGCCGGAGGGCGCAGCGCTGGAACGTACCGCTGCCGATGGGCGCAAGCAGATGATCCCGCCAAATATCCACGGCGTAGCCGGGATGAAGACCGAGAACGGCAGCACCGCCTACGGCGCCGGCGCGATGCTGCACTTCAAGGACGACCGCTGGCGCTACACCGGCGGGGTTGCCAAATCCTCGTTCAACCTGGACTTCTACACGCCGGGCAACGTGCTGCCGGAAGTGGGCATCGGCTACAGCTCCGACGGCTACATGGCGTTCCAGAAGATTGCCCGGCGCCTGGGCGACCAGTCGCTGTTCCTGGGCCTGCAATGGGTCTACATGGACCTGGACATCGGCTTCGACGTCGATTCGGACCGGCAGTACTTCAAGCCACACGAGCTGAACCGGAAAACCTCCGGCCTTGGGCTGTCGCTGCAGTACGACCAGCGCGACAATTCGTTCACCCCCAACAGCGGTTGGCTGGGCATGCTGGAGGGCAATTTCTACGACAATGCCATCGGCAGCGACAACGACTTCCAGAGCTACCGCGCGCATGCGTTCGGCTACCTTCCGCTGGCCGACAAGCGCCTAGTGCTGGGCGGGCGCGTGGACGTGCGCTGGGTGGGCGGCGACGTGCCGTTTTACCGGCTGCCGTACATCGACCTGCGCGGCATCGGCTCGGCCCGTTACCAGGACACGCGCGCTGCCACGGTGGAAACCGAACTGCGCTGGAACCTCACCCCGCGCTGGGCGGCCATTGGCTTCGTCGGGGCGGGACGCACCTGGGGCGAGCACGGCAGCTTCTCCGGTGCTACCAGCCAAGTGGCCAAGGGCGTCGGCGGCCGCTACCTGATCGCGCGCCAACTAGGCCTCTACGTAGGCCTGGACTACGCCTTCGGCCCGGAAGACGACACTGTCTACGTGCAGGTAGGCAGCGCGTGGCGTTGAAGGCGTACGGACCAACGGTCCGTACCTACCGGTGGTGCCACGCCCTGCGTATCCACGCCCCGTACCAACCGTTGGTCGGCACACGGCCCCGGTAGGTACCGACCGTTGGTCGGTACATGGCATCCGCAGCCGACAGACCGACGGGACAGAATTACTTAGCCAACATAAGTAGAAACACGGTGGTCGCCCCCCAGCCCCGCAGGGATCATCCAAGGACCCGCCAAAGCGCTCCCGGAGAACCCGATGGCCACCGCCACCAAGAAGAAAAAGCCCAACATCCTGGTCATCTGGGGCGATGACATCGGCATCTCCAACCTGAGCTGCTATTCCCATGGGTTGATGGGCTACCAGACCCCCAACATCGACCGCATCGCCCGCGAAGGCATCATGTTCACCGATTCCTACGGTGAACAATCGTGCACGGCCGGACGCTCCTCGTTCATCACCGGGCAGAGCGTGCTGCGCACCGGCCTGTCGAAGGTGGGCATCCCCGGCGCGCCGATCGGCATGAACGAGAAGATCGTCACCATCGCCGCGTTGCTGAAGAACGAGGGCTACACCACCGGCCAGTTCGGAAAGAACCACCTGGGTGACCTGAACCACATGCTGCCGACCAACCACGGCTTCGATGAGTTCTACGGCAACCTGTACCACCTCAACGCCGAAGAAGAGCCGGAGATGTACGACTACTTCCCGGAAGACGAGTTCGGTGACTTCATCGCCACGGTCAAGCCGCGCGGGGTGATCCACAGCTTCGCCACCGACAAGGACGACACCACGGAGCAGCCGCGCTGGGGCAAGGTGGGCAAGCAGAAGATCGAAGACACCGGCCCGCTCAACCGCGAACGCATGGTCACCTGCGACGACGACTTTGCCGAGCGCGCAAAGGGCTTCATCAAGCAGGCCACCGACGACGACACACCATTCTTCGCCTGGGTGAACTTCACCCACATGCACCTGATCACCCACACCAAGCCCGAAAGCCTGGGCCAGGCCGGTCGCTGGCAGTCGCCGTACCACGACACCATGATCGACCACGACAAGAACGTGGGCTCGCTGCTGGATTACCTGGACGAACTGGGTATCGCCGACGACACCCTGGTGGTGTACTCCACCGACAACGGCCCGCACCGCAATTCGTGGCCGGACGGCGGAATGACCCCGTTCCGCAGTGAGAAGGACACCAACTGGGAAGGCGCGTTCCGCATCCCGCTGGTGGCGCGCTTCCCGGGGAAGATCAAGCCGGGCACCATCTCCACCGAAATCGTGCAGCACCATGACTGGCTGCCTACTTTCCTGGAAGTGGCGGGGAACAAGACCGTCGTGGATGACCTCAAGAAGGGCGTCAAGGCCATCGGGCGCACCTACAAGAACCACATCGACGGAGTGAGCCTGTGGCCCTACCTGACAGGCAAGGCCGAACATTCGCCGCGCAAACTGTTCGTCTACATCTCAGACGACGGCGACACGCTGGGCATCCGCTACGACAACTGGAAGGTGACGTTCATCGAGCAGCGCTGCAAAGGGACCATGGCGGTGTGGGGCGAACCGTTCACCCCCATGCGCATCCCCAAGATCTACAACCTGCGCACCGATCCGTACGAGTTCGCCGATGTAACCTCGAACACCTACTGGGACTGGTACATCAACCACGTCTACATCGTATACGGCGCCATCGCGTTGCTGACCAAGTTCAACGAGACCTTCAAGGATTTCCCCAAGATCCAGAAGCCCAACACCTTCACCGCCGACCAAGCGATCGAAAAGTTGAACGACGCCGTCGCCGGAAAGTAGCCAGCCCGCCGTCGCAAGCCCTCCCGGTAGCGCCGACCGTTGGTCGGCCCCGACCATGTCACCCGGCGATGGACAACCCACCGCCGGCAATCCACGTCATTGCCACGAGATTGACCAACACGGCCACCCAAAAGGTGGTCTGGAACGAAGCCTTGCGGTTCTTGTGGCGCAGGATAGCCTGCGCCAGCAATGCTCCAGGCCACCCTCCGACTAATGCCATCGCCTGCAGTGTGCTCTCGGGCGTCCGCCGCCGATCATGCTGGGCGGCGCTCTTGTCGTGCCAGTAAAACAGGAAGGTGAGGGCGCTCAGGCACAGATACGCCACCACGATCCACGGTGGGCAGTAGCCCGCGAAGCTGGCAGCGGCCACGCCCGCCAGGAACAGCAGTGCGATGGTGCGCCGGGGCAGCCTGTCGGGCCCGCCGTTGCCCTTGGCCGCAGTACCGGCCCTGAGCCCATCACGCTGCAGCGCGAAACGTACATTGACCGCATTGAGCCGGCCCTGCCCATCGCGCTGTACATCGTAGGTAATCACATCATTCAGAGCAGGGCGCCGGTCGCGCGCGGCAAAAGCGCGGATATGCACGAAGCAGCGGTCACCCCCACCGTTGGGCTGCACGAAGCCGAAGCCGCGTGCGTCGTTCCATTCGCTGAGCCGGCCCTGTTGCCGCATGGCTCAGAGCGCATCCAGGAATGTACGCACCGCCGGCCCGAACCGCTCGAAATCCACCAGGAACGCGTCGTGGCCCTGCGGCGAGTCCAGCCCGATGAACTGCGCATCGGCGCCGCCGGCGCGCAGGCCGTCGGCAATCTGCTGCTGTTGCTGCACCGGGAACAGGATGTCGGTGTTGGCGCCGATGGCCAGGGCCTTGTCCACCTTGATGCTGGCCAGGCCGGCCATGACATCGCCGTCGGCGTATTCGGCCAGGTCGAACCAGTCCATTGAGCGGCTCAGGTAGAGGTAGCAGTTCGGGTCGAAGAAGCGCACGAAGCGGCGCGCATGGCCTTCGAGGTAGCTCTCGACCTGGAACTCCAAGCCAAACGGATCGTCATCGGCCTGGTCCGAATCCAGCCGCACGCGGCCGAAGCGACCATCCCACTCGAGCGCGGAGCGGTAGGTGATCACGCCCAGCTTGCGCGCCATGCGCATGCCTGATTCCGGGTACTGCTGGTCGGTGTATTGGCCGCCGTTCCACTGCGGGTCGAGGCGTATCGCTTCACGCTGCAGCGAGCGGATGGCGATGGAAAACGGCAACGCCTGTGCGCTGCCGGAAATATTGATGTGGCTGCGCGCGATGCCCGGGTGCAGCAGCAGAACCGCAAGCGCGGTCATGCCGCCCATGGAGTTGCCGATAACGCAGGCAAGCCGGGTGATGCCCAGCGCCTTCACCACGTCCACGGCGGCGCGGGCGCCATCTTCGATGGACAGTTCCGGGAAATTGAGCCGGTACAGTTCGCCGGTGGCGGGGTTGATGGTGGCCGGGCCGGTTGAGCCCTTGCAGCTGCCGAGCGAGTTCACACACACCACGAACCAGCGGTTGGTATCGATGGCCTTGCCCGGGCCAAGCATGCCTTCCCACCAGCCGGCCGCTGGGTTGCCGTCATTGGCGGCGGCATGCGCGTCGGGCGACAGGCCGGTGACGATCAGCACGGCATTGCTGGCATCGGCGTTGAGCGTGCCCCAGGTTTCATAGGCCACGTGCGCGCCGTGCAGCTGCCCCCCACGCTTGAACGCGAAGGGCGAGGGCAGGGCGTGGTAGCGGGTGCCGGGCGGGATGAATTCAGTCATGGGGCCATTCTAACCGGGCAGGTCAACGGCGCCGTGTCACGGCTGGGACGCTTCGTACCGGCGTGGATCTACAGGACCAATCGGATCGTGCCCTTGTGCGGCAACGTCACCCGCACCGCCTCCGAATCCACATCGCCGTCCTGCCGGCTGGCGGTGCCCGAGGCCGACAGCCGCGCGAACACCTCCACGTCCTTCAGCGAGGACAGCTTCGCCGTCGGCATCGGGCTGTCGGCGTCGTCCAGGCGGATCTTCAATGGCAGTGCCGTTGCCGGATGCTTCTCCACCGCCACCGGCATCGGCGGCCCACCGGGCACCCGTGCGATCACGAATACCTGCGTGCCGGCGGGCAAGGCCTTGCCCGCAGACGCCGGATCCAGCGTCACCTCGATATCCAGCCCCACCGATGGCGCATCAGCGCCCGCCGGCGCCGGCATGCCCGCCTTCTCCCGCGCAATCGCAATCTGCTCGCGCAGCGCTGCGGCGGCCGCCGGTTCGAGGCGGGGCAGCAGTGCCTCCCACGTCGCGGCCGCTTCAGCATCCTGCCCGCGCTGGCGCTGCGCAATGCCGATCAGCCAGCCCGCACGCTCGCTCGTCGGGTCCAGTTGATGGGCGTGCTTCAACCACTGCAGCGCGGTGTCGTCGAACTGCTTGCCTGCATCGCCCTGTGCACGCGCCTGCGCGGCTTCCACCAGCAGTGGCGCTTCATCGGGGGCGAGCGCAACAGCGCGGGCAAACGCCTGATTCGCTTTTTCGGTATTGCCCAGCGCCAACTCGGAACGACCGAGCAATGCCCAGCCATCGGCGCGCTGCGGTTCCCGTTCCAGTGCCTGCTCCAGCTCGCGCACCCCCTGCTGCAGCGTGGCCGGGCCCTCCTCAGCGACGACATCCACAGCCTTCGGCGTGCCCACCAGCAGGTACAGCGCCACGCCCGCCACGCCGATGGCGATCACCGCCGCCACGAACGGCGCGCGCTTCCCGCTGCTACGCAGCGGCCACAGCACCACCATCGCCACCACGGCCGCACACAGCCCGGCAATTACCTGCATCCATTCGCTCACCAGCGCTCCTCGCTTTCGCCCATGGGCTGCACCTGGCGGCTGCGCCGGCGTACCACCCACACCAGCACCCCGGCACCGCCGAGCACCAGGACCAGCGGGCCGAACCAGAGCAGGCTGTTGCGCGTGTCCATGGTGGGGCGGTACAGCACGAACTCGCCGTAGCGCTCCACCAGGAACTGCTTGATCTGCGCATCGCTGTTGCCCTGCTGCATCAGCGTGAGCACTTCGCGACGCAGGTCATGGGCGATCTGTGCGTTGGAATCGGCCAGCGACTGGTTCTGGCACTGCACGCAGCGCAGTTCGGCGGCCAGCGCATGGAAACGCGCCTCTTCTTCCGCGCTGCGGTACTGCAGCGGGGTCGGGTCGGATACGGCCTGTGCCTGCACCGCCAGCGGCAGCAGCAGCGCGGCGGCCAACCCCACGGCGTGCAGCACGCCGCGCAGCTTACGGCGAGGCGGGCAGGGCACGTTGCGGTTGTGCATTGGCACGCTCCAGCTTTTCCAGCTCGGGCAACAGCTTGGTATCGATCACGCGCTGGGTGAGGGCGCCGCTGTACTTCCAGCGCACCACGCCGCTGGCGTCGACCAAAAAGGTTTCCGGCGCGGCGGTTACGCCCCAGTCGATCGCAGTGCGGCCTTCGATGTCGCTCAGTACCAGCACGAATGGGTTGCCCAGCTGTTCCAGCCAGCGCAGCGCATCGGCCGGTTCGTCCTTCCAGTTGTAGCCGATCACGCGCACGCGCTTGGTTTCGGCAAACCGGGTCAGGATCGGGTGTTCCTCGCGGCAGGCCGCGCACCAGCTACCCCACACATTGAGCACGTACGGAGCGCCGCGCAGTTCGCTGCTGTTCACGGTGATGGACGGGTCGTGCAGGACCGGCAGCGCGAACGCCGGCGCGGGCTTGCCGATCAGCGCCGAGGGCAGGATGTCGCGGTCGGGCGCGCCGGATTTCATCACCCCGTACACCATCAACCCGAGCAGCCCGAAGAAGAACAGCACCCCGATGACGATGGCGACCGGAGGCAGCGGGCGGGAGGCGGGGCGGGGATCGGACACGGTACTACTCCTGGAAACGACGGAAGCGGCGGTCGGCGGCGGTGACGAAGCCGCCCAGCGCCATCAGCAATGCGCCCAGCCAGACCCAGCGAACGAAGGGTTTGATGTGCACGCGCATGGCCCATGCATTGTTGCCCAGCGGCTCGCCCAGCGCCACGTACACATCGCCGCGCACGCGCGCATGGATGCCGGCTTCGGTCATCATCTGCCCGCCGCTGGCGTAGGCGCGTTTTTCAGGGTGCAGCAGGGCCAATTCACGCCCGCCCTGCAGCACGCGCACATGGCCGCGATCGGACACGTAGTTGGGGCCCTGCTGGTGGTCCACGCCTTCAAAGCGCAGGGTGTAGCCGCTTACCTCCAGGTCATGCCCGGGGCTGAGCGCCACTTCGCGCTGTACGTTCAGCGCTTCCACCAGCAACGCGCCAATCAGGAATACCGCCACGCCGGTATGGGCCAGCAGCATGCCGACCATTTCGGCGTTGAATCGGCCGTTGCCACGCAGGCGGGTCCAGATGAAACGTGCGGTGCCCAAGGCAACCCACGCCGCTGCGGCCACGCCGGCGGCGGCCTTGAGCTTGCCCTGCGGGGCCATGAACCAGGCGAGCACGCCCAGCAGCAGGGCCAACCCAGCCCACGGCGCCAGCAGCGCCAGCCGCTTCGAGGCCTGGTCGCGCTGCCAGTTCACCAGCGGCCCGAACGGCAGCAGCGCCACCAGCGGCGCCATCAGCACGATGAACAGGGTGCCGAAGTAAGGCGGGCCCACCGAGACCTTGCCCAGCCCCAGCGCATCGGCCAGCAACGGATACAGGGTGCCCAGCAGCACCATGGCGCAGGCGCCGGCCAGCAGCAGGTTGTTGGCCAGCAGCAGGGTTTCGCGCGAGGTGGGCATGAAGCCACGGCGTGGATCATCGCTGCCCAGTGCACCGGCCCGCAGCGCATACAGCAGCAGCGCAGCACCAATCACCAGGGCCAGGAAGACCAGGATGAAGGCGCCACGCGAGGGATCGGCGGCGAAGGAATGCACGCTGGTGAGTACGCCCGAGCGCACCAGAAACGCGCCCAACAGGGACAGCGCGAAGGCGGCGATGGCCAACAGCAGTGTCCAGCTGGCGAAGCTGCCGCGTTTTTCAGTCACGGCCTGCGAATGGATCAGGGCGGCGCCGGCGAGCCACGGCATGAAGCTGGCATTTTCCACCGGGTCCCAGAACCACCAGCCGCCCCAGCCCAGTTCGTAGTACGCCCACCAGCTGCCGAGCGCGATGCCCAGGGTGAGAAAGCCCCAGGCAACATTGGTCCACGGTCGGGTCCAACGCAGCCAGCGCGCATCCACGTGGCCATCCAGCAGCGCGGCAATGGCAAACGCGAACGGCACCGCGAAGCCTACGTAGCCGATGTACAGCATCGGCGGGTGGATGATCAGCCCCGGGTCCTGCAGCAGCGGGTTGAGGTCGCGGCCTTCCAGCGGTGCCGGCAGCAGCCGCGCGAACGGATTGGAGGTGAAGAACAGGAAGGCGATGAAGCCCAGGCTGATGATGCCCATCACGCCCAGCACGCGGGCGCGCACGGTGTCTGGCAGGCGCTTGGACCACAGCGCTACCGCGCCGCCCCACAGCGACAGCACCAGCACCCACATCAACAGTGAGCCTTCGTGCGCGCCCCATACGGCCGAATAGCGATACGCGAGCGGCAGCAGGGTATTGGAGTTTTCGGCCACGTAGCGCACCGAGAAATCCTGCTGCACGAAGGCGACGGTCAGCAGCGCGAATGCGCCGGCCACCAGCACCAGCTGCGCGAAGGCGGCCGGCACGGCCACGGCCATCCACGCACCACGCCCGCGCTGCGCGCCCCACAGCGGCAGCACCGCCTGCAGCAGGGCGGCCAGCAGCGCACAGACCAGCAGCACCTGCCCGAGCTCAGGCAGCACTCAGCGTGTCTCCACGGCCGGCACCGGCACGTCGTGCTTGGTGTGGGCCGCGCCCATCTTGTCGGCCACTTCCTTGGGAATGTAGTTCTCGTCGTGCTTGGCAAGCACTTCATCGGCCACGAACACCCCGTTCTTCAGAGTGCCCAGCGCGACCACGGCCGAATCTTCGCGGAACATGTCCGGCAGGATCCGCGAGGTGGTCACCGGCAACGTGGCATCGCCATCGGTCACCACGAAGTGGGCCTCCAGCGAGCCTTCGGCGCGCTGGAACGAGCCTTTGACCACCATGCCGCCGAGGCGGAAATTGGATTGGGTGCCCTGTTCGCCGCGCAGCACTTCCGAAGGCGTGTACAGATAGGCGATGTTGCGCTGGAGCGCGAAGGCCACCAGGGTGGTGGCCAGGCCCGAGGCGAGCAACAGCAGCAGCACCCAGACCAGGCGGCGGCGTTGAACCGGCGTCATCGGCTCAGCTCCGTGGCCAGCGGCGCGGCCGGTGCGGATTTGTCGCGGGCGCGCAGGCGTTCCACCCTGCGCAATGCCTGGCGACGCGCGCTGCGCAGCCGCAGCCACGAACCCAGCGCGTCGGCAGCCAGCACCAGCACGAATACCGAATACGCGGCGATGATGAAAGGCAGGTGGGTCATCGCGGCACCTCTGTAGCGGTGTCGTTGCCCAGCCGCTCGGCCACCCAGGCCTTGCCGGCTTCGCGGCTGAGGTTGTCGGCACGCGCCTTTGCCAGCAGCGAGCCGACGAACCACAGCTTGGTGGCGACCACCATCCACCACAGTGGCGCGATCAGCTCCGGACGCACGGCGTTGTCGCCAAACACATTCACCGACTGGCGCTGGTGCAGGCCACCCCACCAGTCGACCGAGTAACGGATGATCGGCAGCAGGCCCACGCCGACGATGGCCAGCAGGCCGGCGGCCCGCGCGGCACTGCGGCGGTCTTCAATGGCGTGGTACAGGCCGATCACGCCCAGGTACAGGAACAGCAGGATCAGTTCGCTGGTCATGCGTGGGTCCCAGTCCCACCACGTGCCCCAGGTGCCTTTGCCCCAGATGCTGCCGGTGAGCAGGGTGATGAGGGTGAAGCCGGCGCCCATCGGCGCGCAGGCCATGGCCAGGATTTCGCAGATCTTGATCCGCCAGACCAGCGCGATGGCCGAATACAGTGCCATCAACGCGAACACGAACAGGCTCATCCAGGCGCTGGGCACGTGGATGTAGATGATGCGGAAGGCATCGTTCTGGGTCTGCTCGGCGGGTACGACGAACAGCCCCTGCCAGATGCCGATCAGCAGCACGGGCAGGGCGGCGATGGTGAACACACGCGACCAGCGCGACGCAAAGCGGTCGAAGGTGGGCGGCGAACCAAGTTGGTGGAACCAGCGGACAAGGCTATTCATGCAGCGATGGCTATCCAGCTAGGGAAAAACAAACCAACAAAAACGGATGCGACGTCAACTCAATGAAATCCTGATGGCGGCCGCCGTCGCCAGCGGCGCCAATACCAGCGTCACCACCAACCCGGCGGCCAGCAGCAGCAACGCCCCGACCGGATCCTGCCCGCGTGCGGCAGCGGCCACACTGCCCGCACCAAACACCAGAACGGGCACGAACAGCGGCAACGCCAGCAACGCTACGAGAATACCAGAGCGCCGGATGCTCACTGTCAGCGCCGCCACCACCCCGCCGATCAGGCTGAGCAGCGGCGTGCCGAGCAGCAACGATGCCAGCAATATCGGCAGTTGGTCATGTGGCAGATGCAGCATTTCGGCCAGCAGCGGACTCACCACGATCATCGGCAGGGCGGTGGTGGCCCAGTGCACCAGCACCCGTACCAGCACCAGCCAAGCCAGCGGCACCGGCGCAAGCAGCCACTGTTCGAGCGAGCCATCCTCGGCATCGCTGCGGAACAGGCTGTCCAGCGACAGCTGTCCGGCCAGCAGCACCGCCAGCCACAGCACGGCGGCGGCCACCTTGGCCATCAACGGAGGGTCGCGGCCCAAGGCCAGCGCGAACAGCACCACCACCAGCAGCGCGAACAGCAGCGGCTGCAGCGCATCGCCACGGCGACGCCACAGCAGGCGCAGATCGCGCGCGGCCAGCGCACGCGCGGTCTGCCACAGGCCCGGCTGGGTACCCGGCGCGATCATGCCGCACCCCCGGCCAACGTCACCAGCCGCGTACGCACCGGTGGCGCTGCATAGGCCCCGTGGGTGGTGATCAAGGCGGCCCCGCCACTGCGCAGGTGCGCGGAAATCATCCGGTTGACCAGGTTGATGCCCTCCAGGTCCAGGTTGGCGTACGGCTCATCCAGCAGCCACAGCGGGGCGGGCGACAGCCAGATCCGCGCCAGCGCCAGCCGTCGCTTCTGACCAGCCGACAACTGCCGCACCAACGTGTCCTCGAACCCGGCCAGGCCCACGATGGCAAGCGCGTTGCCCGGCATCTGCCGGGCGCGCCGGCCGTGCAGGCCGCACAGGAAATTCAGGTTTTCCAGGGTGTCCAGGTCCGGCTTGAGCGCGGTCAGGTGGCTCAGGTAGGCCACGAACTGCGCCCGTTCCCGATGCCCGGCCGGGCGCCCGTCGATCTGGATCGTGCCGCTCCCGGCGCGCAGCAGCCCGGCCAGCACCCGCAGCAAGGTGGTCTTGCCAGCGCCGTTGTCGCCCTGCACCAGCAGCGCCTCACCGGCATCCACCTGCAGGTCCAGCGGCCCGAACACCGGTTCATCGTTGCGACTGAAGGCCAGGCCATGCGCGGCCAGCAACGGAGGGGTATTCGAAGAATTCAGCATCGGCGCAGTGTACCGGCGGATCGATCCCGAACCCAATGGGCCCGTAACCGTGTCCGGTGGTTGGTTGATCCCGATCCCAATGGGCCCGCAACGGTTCGTAGCCCCGCCGTTGGCCGGGAAACCGCGCGCAGCGCGGCCCAATCGTCCGAAGGCGCCACCATGCGGTTCCGACAATCCCTCCGGCGCTTAGACGATCCGAAGCCGCCCATCCGGCCTTCATGACCCCGAACGAAGAGCAGCCGGCCAACGGCCGGCGCTACCGATCCTTTACACTGACCTGTCCCTGCTCAAGCGCCTGCCGATGAACCCCCAGACCAAGCTGCCCAAGGTGGGCACCACCATTTTCACCGTGATGTCCCAGCTGGCTGCCGAGCACGGCGCGGTCAACCTGGGGCAGGGGTTCCCGGATTTTTCCGCCCCGCAGCGCCTGATCGATGAAACCGTCAAGGCCATGCACGGCGGCCTGAACCAGTACCCGCCGATGACCGGCGTAGCCCCGCTGCGCCAGGCCATCGCCAAGAAGTCGCTGGACCTGTATGGCGCCCAGATCGACCCCGATACCGAAATCACCGTCACCAGCGGCGCCACCGAGGCGATCTTCAACGCCATCCACGCCGTGGTCCGCCCCGGCGAGGAAGTGATCGTGCTGGACCCGGCGTACGACTGCTACGAGCCGGCCATCGACCTGGCCGGCGCCCGCGCGGTGCACGTGCCGCTGGACCCGCAGACCTTCGCGGTCGACTGGGACCGTGTGCGTGCCGCCATCACCCCGCGCACCCGCCTGCTGATGGTGAACACCCCGCACAACCCGTCCGGCGCCATGCTCACCGCCGATGACATGCAGGCCCTGGCCGACGTGCTGCGTGGCACCGGCATCTACCTGATTTCCGACGAGGTCTACGAACACATCATCTACGACGGCCGCCGCCACGAATCGGCGCTGCGCTACCCGGAACTGCGCGAACGCGCCTTCGTCATTTCCAGCTTCGGCAAGACCTACCACTGCACCGGCTGGAAGATCGGCTATGCGGTGGCGCCGCCGGCGATGAGCGCCGAATTCCGCAAGGTGCACCAGTACAACACCTTCACCAGCTTCGGTCCGGCCCAGTACGGTTTCGCCGCGATGATCCGCGACGAGCCGGAACACCACCTGGAACTGGGCGCGTTCTACCAGGCCAAGCGCGATGCGTTCCGCGAGCAGCTGCTCACCACGCGCCTGAAGCCGCTGCCGGTGCCGGGCGGGTACTTCCAGCTGGTGGACTATTCGGCCATCAGCGACCTGCCGGACCACGAGTTCGTGAAGTGGCTGACCATCGAAAAGGGCGTGGCCGCCATTCCGCTGTCGCCGTTCTACGAAACGGCGCCGGAAGGCCAGCGCCTGGTGCGGCTGTGCTTTGCCAAGAACGACGCCACGCTCAGCGCGGCGATCGAACGCCTGCAGGTGCTGTGATGGGCGCCGCCAACCGCCCCGATCTGCGCATCAGCCTGGTCCAGGGCGATACCCGCTGGCACGACCCCGAGGGCAACCGCGAGTACTACGGCGCGCTGCTGGCGCCGCTGGCCGGGCAGACCGATCTGGTAATCCTGCCGGAAACCTTTACCAGCGGTTTTTCCAATGACGCGATCTTCCGTGCCGAAGGCATGGACGGCCCCACCGTGGCCTGGATCCGCGAGCAGGCGGCGCGGCTGGGCGCGGCAGTGACCGGCAGCGTGCAGCTGCGGGTGGGCGAGGGCGTGTACAACCGGCTGCTGTGGGCCACGCCGGACGGAGGGCTGGAGTACTACGACAAGCGCCATCTGTTCCGCTACGGCAACGAGCACCTGCGCTATGCCGCCGGAAATGAACGGCTGAGCGTGGAATGGAAGGGCTGGCGGATCAATCCGCAGGTCTGCTACGACCTGCGGTTCCCGGTGTTCTGCCGCAACCGCTACAACGTGGAGCGTGCCGACGACCTGGATTTCGACCTGCAGATCTTCGTGGCCAACTGGCCCTCGGCGCGTGCGTATCCCTGGCGCACCCTGCTGCGCGCGCGTGCGATTGAAAACCTGTGCTACGTCGCCGCAGTCAACCGCGTGGGCGTTGACGGCAACGACCTGCATTACGCCGGCGACAGCGCGGTGATCGATTTCCTCGGGCAGCCGCAGGTGGAGATCCGCGAGCGTGAGCAGGTGGTTACCACCACCATTTCCGCCGCAGCGCTCGCCGCGCACCGTGCCCGCTTCCCGGCCATGCTGGACGCAGACACCTTTACCCTGGGCTGACCCACACATCGATCGGCATTGCGGCGGCCGTTGGCGGGCGGTAGGTGAATGGCGATTGCATGCCGTGGAAGGGCCTCATGCCGGCGCGACGCCGGCACTGCTAGATTCGGCTCCGTTCCCACTCCGCACGAGCGCACCGCTATGAAGAAGCTTTCCCTGGCCCTGTTCGCCTTCGCCAGCATGGCCGCGGTTCCGGCCGCGCAGGCCGCCGGCAACATCGACTGCGAACTGCATTACTCCCTGGCCGGTTGGTCGGTGATCTACAAGACCGCCTCGGGCACGGGCACGATCACCTGCGACAATGGTGCGCGCATTCCGGTCAAGATCAGCGTCAAGGGCGGCGGCCTGACCGTAGGCAAGTCCAAGATCACCGATGGCAAGGGCAGGTTCTCAGGCGCCTATTCGGTCAACGACCTGATCGGGTCCTACGCCGCCGTCGAAGCCCACGCCGGCGCGGACAAATCCAGCAGCGCGCAGGTCGTCACCAAGGGCGACGTATCGCTCGCCCTGGCAGGCACCGGCAAGGGCTGGGACCTCGGCGTAGCCGGCAGCCGCTTCACCATCGAACGCCGCTGACCCATCCGAAGCGAGCCCGACGCATCCAGGTCCACAACTGCGACCTCAAAAAAAACCCGGTCAATGACCGG
The DNA here is from genome assembly GCF_037203925.1 of Stenotrophomonas sp. CCNWLW57. Classification (NCBI taxonomy): domain Bacteria; kingdom Pseudomonadati; phylum Pseudomonadota; class Gammaproteobacteria; order Lysobacterales; family Lysobacteraceae; genus Stenotrophomonas; species Stenotrophomonas sp. CCNWLW57. The sequence goes on along the minus strand of NZ_JBBCBJ010000002.1, from coordinate 281,670 downwards.
GTTTTTTCATGCATCAGCCGCCGCGGGGGCCGCCGCCACGGTGGCCACCGCCACCGGGACCGCGGCTGCCACCCGGGCGTGCGCCGCCGGGACGACCGCCGGGACCACCCGGGCCGCGTGCACCGGGACCACCCGGGCCACGGTTGCCACCCGGGCCGCCGGGACCACGTGCGCCGGGACCACCCGGGCCACGGTTGCCACCGGGACCGCCGGGGCCGCGGTTGCCGCCGGGACGGCCGGCCGGGCGGGGCGTGCCGTACGGGCTGGCGCCCGGATTGGCGTGGTCGGACGGGAAGCTCGGGGCATTGCCCGGGTGACCGTACGGATGGCGCTGGGCGCCCTGGCCGCTGCGGTTGCCCGCGCCGGCACCGGCACCGGCCGGACGGCCCTGGCCGCCGTAGCCGCCACGGTTTTCACCGCGACCTTCGCCACCAAAGCCGCCGCTGCTGCGCTCACCGTAGGCGCCACGGCCCTGGCCGCCTGCGCCGCCCGGACCCTTCGGCTTGCCGTACGGACGGCCCTGGCCACCGGCGCCTGCGCCGGCACCCGGACCACGTGCGCCCGGGCCACGGGCTGCGCCCGGACCGGCGTTGCGGTGGTTGCTCGGGCCGGTGCTCACGCCATCGGGCACGTACCAGCTGCGGAACGCGGCCGGGTTGCCTTCGGGCAGGGCGCGGTTGCCCTTGTCCGGGCGCTGCTTGAACGGGCGCTGCGACTGCTTGGCCGCCGCTTCGCCGGTGACCGTCAGGCCCCCCTTGAAGCCGCCGCCCTTGCCGCCGCGACCGCGGCCGCGGTCTTCGCGCACATTGTCGAAACGACGCAGTTCGCGGCCTTCGTCGGCCTGGTTGTGGCCGTTGACGTAAGCGTTGCCACGACCGCCTTCGCGCGACACGCGCACGGTGGTCTTGGCGGCGCGGCGCTGGCCGATCACCGGCTGCAGGGTCAGCGCCGAGGGCGCGCCTTCTTCCAGCTTCAGTTCGGCGCGCAGCGCTTCAACCTGCTTGGCCGGCAGTTCCACCGACTGGCCACGCAGCAGTTCGCGCGGCAGCGAGACCTTGCCGTAGCGGGTGCGCTTGAGGCGGCTCACTTGGCAGCCCTGCGATTCCCACAGGCGGCGCACTTCGCGGTTGCGGCCTTCCTTGACGACCACGCGGAACCAGTCGTGCGAATCGGTGCCGCCGATGCGTTCGATCTCGTCGAACTTGGCCGGGCCGTCTTCCAGTGCCACGCCACGGGAGAGGCGGTCGACGATGCTGTCGGGCACCTTTTCTTCGCCTTCCGGGGCACGCACGCGCACGACGTATTCGCGCTCGACCTCGTAGGAGGGGTGCATCATCGCGTTGGCCAGCTCACCGTCGGTGGTGGCCAGCAGCAGGCCGGTGGTGTTGATGTCCAGGCGGCCGATCGCGATCCAGCGCGCGCCCTTGAGGGCCGGCAGCGCTTCAAACACCGTCGGGCGGCCTTCGGGATCTTCGCGGGTGGTTACTTCGCCTTCGGGCTTGTTGTAAGCCAGCACGCGCGAGGTTTCGGTCAGCGCGGTGGCGACAAAGCCACGGCCGTCCAGTTCAACCTTGTCGCCGCTCTTGATCGACTGGCCGGTCTGGGCGACTTCGCCGTTGACCTTGACCAGACCATCGGCGATGCGCTGTTCCAGCGCGCGGCGCGAGCCGAGGCCGGCCTGGGCCAGCACCTTGTGCAGGCGCTCTTCGAGCTTGGGCTGTTCGGTTTCGTTTTCGCGCTTGAGCGAAAGCTTGTTCAACGACAGCTTGCGGGGGGTGTCACTCATTTACTTGGCTCCGGCCGGCGACGGTTTCGTCGGCCTCTGGTTCGGGATCGGCTTCGTCAACAGCCACGGTCGTCTTCGCGACGGCGTTGTTTTCGGTTTCGTTCTGGTGCGCCGCGCGGGGTCCCGGCACGGTATCGGGCTCGCCATCGCTGGCGGTTGTATCCGCGTCGTCGTCGGGGACCGACGACGACGCATGGGATGGGGTATCGCTATTGTCTGACTCGGCGTCCTGTTCCGCCAGTCGCGCGGCCATCAGGGCGGCGCGGGCGGCGGAACGGGCAGTGGCCGGGTCCTGTTCGGGTTCCGGTTCCGGTTCGGATTCCGGCTCGGATTCCGGTTCCGGGATGGTTTCCGGTTGCGGTTCGGCGTCCGGATCCGCCACGCCGGCGGCGATCCGGCCGGCCAGCTGGCCGTCGTTGTCCAGCGGCAGCTGCGGTTCCAGTTCGCCCAGGTCGCGCAGCTCGGACAGCGGCGGCAGCTCGTCCAGGCGCTTGAGCCCGAAGTAATCCAGGAAGCCCTTGGTGGTGCCGAACAGCGCCGGCTTGCCGGGCACGTCGCGGTGGCCGATCACGCGGATCCATTCGCGTTCTTCCAGGGCCTGGATGATGTTGCTGCTGACCGCCACGCCACGGACCTGTTCGATCTCGCCGCGGGTGATCGGCTGGCGGTAGGCAATCAGCGCCAGCGTTTCCAGGGTGGCACGGGTGTAGCGGGTCTTGCGCTCGGTCCACAGCCGGGTGATGAAGCCGTGGACTTCGTTGGTGACCTGGAAGCGGAAGCCGGAGGCGACCTCGACCAGCTCCACGCCGCGGTCGGCGCAGCCTTCGCGCAGCAGTTCCAGCGCGCGTTCGATGCTGCCCGGCGGCGCCGGCTCTTCCTCCGGGAACAGGCCCTGCAGCTGGGCCAGGGTCAGCGGCTGGCTGGAAGCCAGCAGCGCCCCTTCGACAATACGGTTGATCAGCGGTTGATCCATGCGTGGGTCGGGTGCTCAGTCAGGGTCGTTGGCGGCGTCGTTGTCGTCGAACTCGCTGTTGAACTGCAGCGGTTCGTTGGTGTTGCCGGCGGCCAGGGACTTGACGTAGATCGGCGCCAGCGGAGCTTCCTGGACGATGTCCAGCAGCTGTTCCTTGGCCAATTCGAGCAGGGCCAGGAAGGTGACCAGCACCCCCAGCTTGCCTTCTTCGGCGGTGAACAGCGTTTCAAACCGGTAGAACCTGCCGTCTTCCAGACGGCCCAGCACATCGCCCATGCGCTGGCGGACACTCAGGGCCTCGCGCTTGATCGCGTGGCCGGTGAACAGCTCGGCGCGCTTGAGCACGTCGTGCAGCGCCATCAGCATTTCCTTCAGGTCCACCGGCGGCGGCAGCTTGATGGCCGCGCGGTCGGGCACGAAGGCATGGGCCAGGCTGGTGTCGCGGTCCTGGCGGGGCAGGGCGTCGATATCCTCGGCAGCCTGCTTGAAACGTTCGTACTCCTGCAGCCGGCGCACCAGCTCCGCACGCGGGTCGGCTTCCTCGCCTTCCACGCTGGGCGGCCGCGGCAGCAGCATCCGCGACTTCACTTCGGCCAGGATCGCCGCCATCACCAGGTATTCGGCCGCCAGTTCGAAGCGCAGCTCCTGCATGACGTTGATGTATTCGACGTACTGGCGGGTGATCTCGGCCACCGGAATATCCAGGATATCCAGGTTCTGCCGGCGGATCAGGTAAAGCAGCAGGTCCAACGGACCTTCGAAGGCATCCAGGATGACTTCCAGCGCATCCGGTGGGATGTACAGGTCCTGCGGAATCTGCAGGACCGGTTGCCCATGCACCACGGCCAGCGGCATTTCCTGCTGCTGAGGGGCGGTCGGCCGGATTTGCGGGTTCGCGTCGAGCGCGAGTTCAGAGGTCATCAAGATTGACGTCGGTATTGCAACGGACCAGTTTGCTGCGCCTGGCGCAACCGGAACACCCGGGCGGCAGGATCGCTAGCCATGACATTTCAAACAGCAGCAGGACGCGCTGCTCAAATGCAGCGACAGAACTACGGGAGGTCGTCTACGTGTGCTGGTGTGGGGCAGTGGGGCCCTGTAGCCACAGGGTTGCTGCGTCCAGCCACGTGCAATGTGGTCAAGAGTACGGCTTCACAACGGCAGTGTCCAGCGAGGCGGGCTAGAATCGCGGCGTTTGTTTAGCTGAACCCCAGGAGTTGCCCGTGTGGTATGTGATTGAAGGCTATGACGGCACCGATGTGCTGGCCGCCCGCCTGTCGGCCCGGCCGGCCCATCTTGCCCGTCTGCAGGCCCTGTGCGACGAGGGGCGGCTGCTGCTGGCCGGCCCGTGCCCGGCCATCGACAGTGAAGACCCGGGCCCGGCCGGCTTCAGCGGCAGCGTGGTGATCGCCGCGTTTGATTCCCTCACCGAAGCCCAGGACTGGGCGGCGGCCGATCCCTATGTGGAGGCCGGGGTGTATGTGCGCACCGAGGTCCGCCCGTTCCGCAAGGTGCTGCCATGAGCCGGGTGGAGATGATCCGGGCGGCGCTGCAGGCCGCCTTCGATCCGGAACTGCTGGAGGTGGAGGACGACAGCCACCGCCACGCCGGGCATGAGGGCGCGCGCGATGGGCGCGGGCACTTCAATGTCCACGTGGTCAGCGCGGCCTTCGAAGGCAAGCTGCCGCTTGCGCGCCATCGCGCGGTCTACAACGCGTTGGGCACCCTGATGGAGACCGATATCCACGCGTTGTCCATTCGTGCCGAAGCGCCGTCAAAAAAGGGCTGAAACCCTTGTCCTGCCTTGTCCCGGTGAGTCCCGGGGCGACCTCTCCAAGACACCCCGAGGTTACCGCCGTGCGACATTTGCCTAACGTAGTGTTTACATCCGGGATTGAAAACGCTTACATTCCGCGCCAAGCCCAGATCTCTAAGCCGTGGAGGGCGGCGAAGTGAACAAGGCAGCTATCACCATCAAAGATGTAGCCCGCGAAGCCCGCGTCTCTGTGGCGACGGTATCGCGTGCGCTCAATGGCCATGAAAACGTCGCCGAACCGGTGCGCAAGCTGGTGCTGGAGGTGGCGGCGCGCCTGCGTTACACCCCGCACGCGGCGGCCCGCAGCCTGAGCAGCCGGCGCACCAACACCATTGGCGTGGTGCTGCCGGACCTGTATGGCGAATTCTTCTCCGAGCTGATGCGCGGCATCGACAACGTGGCCCGCGCGCGCCGCCAGCACCTGCTGGTGTCCAGCTACCACGGTGACCAGGAGCAGCAGGGCGCGGCCCTGCGGGCCATGCGCGGCCGGGTTGACGGGCTGCTGGTGCTGTCCCCGTATGCGGAAAGCCCCGGCTTCCTGACCGACAACCTGCCCCAGGCGCTGCCCACGGTGCTGATCAACACGTACCTGCCCGAGCAGGATCACCCGGTGCTGAGCATCGATGACCATGCCGGTGCGATGGCGATGACCGCGCACCTGCTCGAGGCCGGCCACCGCCGTATCGCGTTCATCGGCGGCCCCGAGCTGAACTTCGATGCGCGCGAACGCCTGCGGGGGTTCCGCGATGCGCTGGCCGCGTTCGGCGGTTCCGCCGAGGGCATCGAGCTGCCCGGCGACTTCGATGAAGCCTCCGGCCACCGCGCCGGGCAGGAGCTGCTGGCCGCCGGTGCATTGCCCGATGCGGTATTCGCAGCCAACGACATGATGGCGCTCGGTTGCCTGTACGCGTTCGCGCAGGCCGGCGTGCGCGTGCCGGCCGACGTGGCATTGGCAGGCTTCGATGACATCCCCCTGGCGCGTTTCGTTCACCCGTCGTTGACGACGATGCAGGTGAGTATCGCCGAGCTTGGCGATAAGGCGGCGACGCGTCTGTTGCAGTTGATGGATGGCAACAACACGGAAACGGCCGGTGACAAGCAGACACTTGTACCGCGCCTGATCGTGCGTGATTCAAGCGTTCCGCCGAAAGGCGGAACGCAGTAGGTCGCGACCGTTGGTCGTGGCTCGTTGGGCCGCTGAACGCTGTATCGGTATTTCACGCAATCCAAAAAAAAGACAGGCGGCCGCAACGACGGCTTCCACCACCCGGAGATTTACATGACGTATTCCAATCACCGCACCCGCATGCCGGCCCGCCGCCTGCTGTCGAGCGCACTGGTCAGCTGCCTGTTGCTGGGCGCCGCACCTTCCCTGATGGCCCAGTCGGCCACCTCTTCGCTGCGTGGCCAGGTCGCCCAGGCCGAGGCCGGTACCGAAGTCACCGCCACCAACGTGGCCAGCGGCAGCGTGCGCCGCGCCACCACCCGTGCCGATGGCACCTATTCGCTGATGGGCCTGGACCCGGGCACCTATGACGTGGTGGCCAACGGCCAGACCCAGAAGGTCACCGTGACCGTGGCCTCGACCGCGACGCTGAACTTCAGCGGCGCCCCGGCCAATGGCAGCACCGCCAACGCGACCAACCTCGACACCGTCAACGTGGTCGCCCCGACCCTGCTGCAGGAAGTGCGTACGTCCGAAGTGGGCAAGACGGTCAGCCTGCAGCAGATCCAGACCACCCCGCAGGTGTCGCGCAACTTCCTGGAATTCGCCGACGCGGTGCCGGGCATGATCTTCACCCGTGATGCGAAGGGCAACACCTCGCTGCGTGGCGGTGCCACCAATGCCGACGGCACCAACGTCTACATCGACGGCGTGGGCCAGAAGAGCTACGTCAAGGGCGGCGGCGTGGCCGGCCAGTCCGGCAGCGCCGGCAACCCGTTCCCGCAGCTGGCCATCGGCGAATACAAGGTCATCAGCGGCAACTACAAGGCCGAATACGGCCAGGTGTCCAGCGCGGCAGTGACCGCCGCGACCAAGTCCGGTACCAATGAATTCAAGGGTGAGGCGTTCTACCGCTACACCGACGAAGACATGCGCGCCAAGACCCCGGCCGAGCGCCAGGAAGGCAAGACCAAGGAAGTCTCTGCCGAGAAGGAATACGGATTCGCCCTGGGCGGCCCGATCGTGCAGGACAAGGCCCACTTCTTCGTGACCTACGAAGCCAAGCGCTTCGACCTGCCGGTGACCATCGCCCCGGAAGGCTCGGTGACCAACCGCGTCGGCCTGCTGCCGGCCGATGCCGCCGCCCAGCTCGGCCCGGCCAGCCAGCCGTTCCAGCAGGACCTGATCTTCGCCAAGATCGACGTGGAGCCGACCGACAACGACCGCATCGAGCTGACCTTCCAGGACCGCGACGAAACCCAGCAGCAGTTCAGTGGGCAGACCGCGCCGTCGCACGGCAAGGAAACCGAGAACACCGACCGTCGCTACGCGCTGCGCTGGAACCACAGCGGTGAGCGGTTCTACAACGAACTGATGCTCACCCACGAAGATTCGTTCAACAACCCGGTGCCGCTGACCATCGCCAACGGTTACGTGTACACCGCACCGGATGGCACCGACGACCGCACCCTGGTGCAGATCGGCGGCGCCTCGGCGCTGGATTCGCAGGTGAAGGGCCAGAAGGGCTGGTCGATCGAAGACAACCTGACCCTGGACGGCATCGAATGGGCCGGCGACCACACCATCAAGATGGGCGCCAAGTACAAGGAAATCGACCTGTACGCGTCCGACGCGCAGGAGATCAACCCGCAGTTCACCTATACCCTGGGCGATCCGGACTTCCCGTCCGATATCCCGTACAAGGCGCAGTTCGTCAAGCCGGTGACCGGTGTGTCGGGCGTGACCGGTGAAGTGCGTTCCAAGGTGAAGCAGATCGGTCTGTTCATCCAGGACGACTGGCAGGTCAACGACCACCTGCAGTTGAACCTCGGCCTGCGTTGGGATTACGAAAAGAACCCGACCTACCTGGACTTCGTGACCCCGCCGGAAGTGGTGGCGGCACTCAACAGCCAGGATCCGCGTGCAGCCGCCGGCCAGACCTATGCGCAGTCGATGGCGCTGGGCGGGCTGAACATCAACGATTACATCAGCAACGGCCACAACCGCAAGGCATTCAAGAATGCCTGGCAGCCGCGCCTGGGCTTCTCGTATGACCTCAACGCCGACGAGCAGCACGTGATCCACGGTGGTGCCGGCCGTTCCTACGACCGCGACCTGTTCGACTACCTGCAGCTGGAAACCACCAAGCTGGCGCTGCCGCAGCCGACCATCTACTTCCGCAACCCGGCCACCGGCGCCTGCCTCAACGGCCAGGCCGCGTGCTACGACTGGGATCCGAACCTGCTCAACGGCATCCAGAACCTGCAGGCCCTGGTGGGTTCCACCAGCAATGCCGGGCTGGAAGTGGACATGCTCAACAACAACCTGAAGGCGCCGTACGCCGACCAGTTCAGCCTGGGCATGTCCAACCAGGTGGGCGACTGGCTGACCGACGCCACCGTTGCCCGTACGCTGACCTACGACGGCTTCGCCTTCACCCTGGGCAACCGTTATCCGACCGGCCAGTTCTTCGATGACCCGCGCCTGTGCGGCGGCACCGAGCCGGGCCTGAGCCAGGCCTGGAGCTGCAACATCCCGGGCTTCGGCAGCCTGATCATCGGCCAGCAGGGCATCAAGACCCGTGCCACCCAGGTGCTGCTGTCGGCACAGAAGCCGTTCACCAAGGAAAGCGGCTGGGGCACCTCGATCGCCTACACCTGGACCACCGCGCGCCACAACCGCGACATCAACGAGCATTACGCCTTTGACCGCGGCCTGATCACCGATTACCCGACCATCCGTTCCAACGGTGCACCGCGCCATCGCATCGTGCTGACCGGTTCGTATGCCGGCTTCTGGGACATCACCTTCGGTGGCAAGATCACCCTGGCGACCCCGACCGCGGTGAACGACTGGTACCCGGTGGCACAGTCCAGCGGCTTCGACCTGCCGACCCCCGGCGCCGCGGTGCCGGACGGCAACGGTCGCTTCCTGGTCGGTGGCAAGATCTGGGGCTACCGTTCGGTCGACCTGCAGGCCACGAAGACGTTCAAGATGCCGGGCGACACCGAGCTGTACGCGCGTATCGACATCATCAACGTGTTCAACTTCGACAACTTCTCCAACTACAACTACACCAAGTCCAACGGCAAGCTGCTGGCCAGCTACAACGAGACCGGCGATATCGTCGGTACGCCGCGCCAGGTGAAGGCAGAAGTGGGCTTCCGCTTCTGAGGTAAATGAAGGCCGGTTCCCCTGCCGCAGGGACACGCGATGCGTGTCCTCGCGGTTCGGGGGAACCGGTTTTTAAAGGTTGTAAGCTGTAAACGATTTCACTCCAAGGCCCGCTATGCTGGCCTGGATTTCCAGATTCCGGAGGGTTGGCACGATGAAGGTACCCCGCGTATTGGCACTGGCAGTACTGGCGGCAGCCGTGGTCGGCTGCAAGCCGCAGGCGCAGGAAACGCCAGCCAAACCCAAGCCGCCGGTCATCCTCGTAGAGGCCGACGTTCCCCCGCGCCCGATGAAACCAGAACTGCCCCCGCTGTTCGACGATATCGAACGCCGCACGTTCCAGTTCTTCTGGGACACCACCAATGAAATCAACGGGCTCAGCCCGGACCGGTATCCGTCGCGCCCGTTCGCCAGCATCGCTTCGGTGGGCTACGCGCTGACCGCTTACCCGATCGGCGTGGAAAACGGCTGGGTCAGCCGTACCCAGGCGGTGGACCGCACGCTGACCACGCTGAAGTTCTTCCGCGACATGCCGATGGGCCCACAGCGCACCGGCAAGGGCGGCTACAAGGGTTTCTACTACCACTTCCTGGACATGCAGCAGGGCCACCGCTATGACAGCTGGGTGGAACTGTCGAGCGTGGACACCGCATTGCTGATGATGGGCGTGCTGTTCGCCCAGTCGTACTACACCGGCGACGATTCGCGCGAAAAGGAAATCCGCGCCATCGCCGATACGCTGTACAAACGCGTGGATTGGCCGTGGCTGCAGCAGCGCGCCCCGCTGATCTCGATGGGCTGGTTCCCCGAAAGTGGCTTCATCGACCACGACTGGATGGGATACAACGAGGCGATGATGGTCTACATCCTCGCGCTGGGTTCGCCCACCCACCCGGTGAGCCCGGATGCGTGGACGGTGTGGACGCGCACCTACGACAACGACTGGGGCGTGTTCCAGGGCCAGGAATACCTGTCCTTCGGCCCGCTGTTCGGCCACCAGTACACCCACGTCTGGATCGACTTCCGCGACATCCAGGACGCGTACATGCGCGAGCGCGGCAGCACCTACTTCCTCAACAGCCGCTCGGCCGCGCTGGCCCAGCGCGAGTACGCCATCGCCAACCCGGCGCAGTGGAAGGAATACGGCGAAAACGTGTGGGGTTTGACCGCCAGCGACGGCCCGCAGAACACCACGCAGGAATTCCGCGGCGAGCAGCGCCAGTTCCGCCACTATTCCTCGCGCGGCGCCGGCCTGCGCGAGAACTTCGACGACGGCACCATCGCCCCGACGGCGGCGATCGCCTCGGTGGTGTTCGCGCCGGAGGAAGTGATCCCGGCCACGCTGGAAATGCACAAGCGCTACGGCGATTACCTGTATTCCAGCTACGGCTTCCTGGATTCGTTCAACCCCAGCTTCAATTTCGACATTCCGCTCAAGACCGGGCGCATCGTGCCCGACCGTGGCTGGGTGGCCAGTGATTACATCGGCATCGACCAGGGCCCGATCCTGACCATGATCGCCAACTACCGCAACGATTTCGTGTGGGACACGATGAAGAACAACCCGCACATCCGTCGCGGGCTGGAGCGCGCCGGTTTCACCGGCGGCTGGCTCACCCCGGAGGGCGAAGACCAGCCGATGGCGCTGGAGAAAGACGAGAAGGCCGCGTCGGCCCGCTCGATGGGCATCGCCGAATCCCGCGCGGCCGCCGCGCAGGAACAGAAGAACAATTCCAATTCGAACCGCAACCAGCCCCAGGGGAAGTAAGCAGTGCCATTGTCGTCGCGCCCCAAGCTGTGGGTGAGTGTTCTGCTGCTGGTTGCCGGCAGCCTGTTGTTGAGTGCCTGCCGGAAGGAACCGGAAGGGGTGACCGTGCGTTTCTGGGCCATGGGCCGCGAAGCGGAAGTGGTCAGCGAACTGATCCGCGAATTCGAAGCCGACAATCCCGGCATCCACGTCGATGTGCAGAACATCCCGTGGACGGCCGCGCATGAAAAGCTGCTCACCGCCTTCGCCGCCGACGGCCTGCCGGACGTGTGCCAGCTGGGCAACACCTGGATTCCCGAGTTCGCCGAACTCAACACGCTGACCCCGTTGGCGCCGTTCGTGGCGCAATCCAAGGTGGTCGACCCGGCCGATTACTTCCAGGGCATCTGGGATACCAACGTCATCAACGGCGAGCTGGTCGGGGTGCCGTGGTACGTCGATACGCGCCTGCTGTACTACCGCAAGGACCTGCTGGCCAAGGCCGGCTTCGACCACCCGCCGCGCACCTGGGACGAGTGGAACACCATGATGGCGGCGATCAAGAAGATGCAGGGTCCGGACCGCTACGCGGTGCTGATGCCGATCAACGAGTTCGAGCAGCAGCTGTCCTTCGCCCTGCAGCAGCCCGACCCGCTGCTGCGCGACCACGACACCCGCGGCAACTTCCGCAGCCCCGGCTTCCGCCGCACGCTGGCGTTCTACGAGAACATGTTCGCCCAGGGCTGGGCCCCGCGCATGTCCGAAACCCAGATCTCCAACGTGTGGGATGAGTTCTTCAAGGGCTTCAACGTGTTCTACCTGTCCGGCCCCTGGAACATCCGCGAGTTCAAGAAGCTGCAGCCGAAAGAACTGGAGGGCAAGTGGGGCACCGCCGCACTGCCGGGCCCGGATGGCCCCGGCGCCGGCATCGCCGGCGGCACCAGCCTGGTGATCTTCCGCGGCTCGCAGCAGAAGGAAGCGTCGTGGAAGCTGATCGAGTTCCTGTCGCGCCCGGACATCCAGCAGCGCTTCCATTCCATCATCGGCGACCTGCCGCCACGGCGCAGCACCTGGGAACACCCCTCGCTGGCCAACGACCCGCTGGCGCAGCCGTTCCGCGACCAGCTCGAACGGGTACGGCCGACCCCGAAGGTACTGGAGTGGGAACGTATCGTGCAGGAAATGCGCATCGTCACCGAACAGGTGGTACGCGGTGGGCTGGATCAGGATGTAGCCGTGAATCGATTGGATGACCGCGTGGACAAGGTACTGGCCAAGCGCCGCTGGATGCATGAGCAGCGTACCCAGGCCGAACAGGACGCCGCGCCGGAGGTCCTGCCATGAAGCAGCGTTCGCTTGCCGGCTGGATCTTCGCCGGCCCCTCGCTGCTGGTGATCGGGGTGTTCTTCGGCCTGCCGGTGTTCTCGGCGCTGGCGCTGAGCATCACCGACTTCGACCTGTACGCGCTCGCCGATGGCGGCAACCTGCGCTTCGTGGGCCTGGGCAACTACATCGACCTGCTGCAGACCCCGATGTTCTGGAAGTCGCTGTGGAACACCACGTACTTCGTGGTGGTCGGCGTGCCGATGTCCATCGGCGTTTCGCTCGGCGCGGCGATGCTGCTCAACGCCCCGGCCGCGCGCTTCAAGGCGCTGTTCCGCACCGCGCTGTTCGCCCCGGTGGTGACCACGCTGGTGGCGGTGGCGGTGATCTGGCGCTACCTGTTCCATACCAGCTACGGGCTGGTGAACTACGGCCTTGGCCATCTGGGGATCAGCCCGATCGACTGGCTGGGCGATCCGAACTGGGCCATGCCCACCATCATGCTGTTCGCGGTGTGGAAGAACTTCGGCTACAACATGGTGATCTTCCTGGCCGGCCTGCAGGCGATCCCGCATGACCTGTACGAGGCCGCGCGGATCGATGGCGCCTCGCGCTGGAAACAGTTCCTGCACATCACCCTGCCGATGCTCGGCCCGGTGCTGCTGGTGGTGGGCGTGATCACCGTGTCCGGCTACTTCCAGCTGTTCGCCGAACCCTACGTGATGACCCGCGGCGACCCGCTGCAGAGCACCGTGAGCGTGCTGTACTTCATGTTCGAGGAAGGCTTCAAGTGGTGGAACCTGGGCCGTGCGTCGGCCGTGGCGTTCCTGCTGTTCCTGATCATCCTGGCGGTAACCAGCCTGATGCTGCGTTTCGGCCGCAAGAGGCAGTTGGTATGAGTCGTGAGATTGGCCAGTCGCGCTGGCATGCGTGGTGGGTGAACGGCGGGTTGCTGGTGCTGGCCGCGGTCAGCCTGGCGCCGCTGCTGTGGATGCTGTCGGTGTCGTTCATGCCGACCGGCGAAGCGGCGCATTTCCCGCCGCCGCTGCTGCCTTCGTCGGTGACCACCAACAACTACCACGAGCTGTTCGCCCGCACCGGCATGGCCAACAACTTCGTCAACAGCCTGTTCGTCTCGCTGGCGATCACGCTGGGCTCGCTGCTGCTCAACACCATGGCCGGCTATGCGTTCGCCAAGCTGCGCTTCGTCGGCCGCGAGCGGATCTTCCAGGTGCTGCTTGCCGCGCTGGTGATCCCGGCGCAGGTGGCCATGCTGCCGCTGTTCCTGCTGATGAAGCAGCTGGGCCTGGTCAACAGCTTCGGCGGGGTGATCGTGCCGGCGCTGGCCAGCGTGTTCGGCATCTTCCTGGTGCGCCAGTACGCGCGGTCGATTCCCGATGAGCTGCTGGAGGCGGCGCGGATCGACGGGGCAGGGGAGCTGCGCATCTTCTTCCAGATCGTGCTGCCGATGCTCAAGCCGGTGCTGGTGACCCTGTCGATCTTCACCTTCATGGGCGCCTGGAACGATTTCATGTGGCCGCTGATCGTGTTGACCGACCAGGAGCACTACACTTTGCCGGTTGCCCTGGCCACGTTGTCGCGCGAACACATCATGGACGTTGAAATGATGATGGCCGGCGCGGTGGTCACGGTGGTTCCGGTGCTGGCACTGTTCCTGGTGCTGCAGCGCTACTACATCCAAGGTCTGCTGCTGGGGAGTGTGAAAGGGTGAAGCGTGCCGTCGTCGCGGGGGTTCTGGGTCTGGGTCTGGTGTGGTCGATGGCGGCGCCTGCCGCGCCCCCGGCAGTGCCGGCGGCGCCCAAGGTCCTGGACAGCTTCGACGACATGTCGCCCTGGAAGCTGGTGGTGTCCGACCAGGTCAGCGGCTCACTGCGCAGCGTGGCCGGCGCCAACGGCGGCCGCGCGCTGTGCGTGGACTACGACTTCCACGAAGTCTCCGGCTACGTGGCGATCCGCCGCGAGCTGCCCATCACCTGGCCGGACAACTACCAGGTCGGCTTCCAGCTGCGCGGCGATTCGCCCGGCAATGACCTGCAGTTCAAGCTGATCGATGCCAGCGGCGACAACGTATGGTGGGTCAACCGCCCCGGCTACGCCTTCCCCAAGACCTGGACGCCGGTGCAGTACCGCCAGCGCCAGATCGAGAAGGCCTGGGGCCCGGACCCGGACAAGACCCTGCGTAAAAGCGCGGCAGTGGAGTTCACCATCTACAGCAAGGTCGGCGGGCGCGGCACGGTCTGCTTCGACCGGCTCACCCTGCAGGCCCTGCCGCCGGCCGATACCTCGGCGCTGGCACCGTCGGTGATCGCCGATACCGCCACCGCGCTGCAGAGCCGTATTGCCGATGGCAAGCCGGACACGGTGTGGATCAGCGGTGGCGTGCCCGACCAGACCATCAGCCTGGACCTGCACAACGTGCGCGAGTTCGGCGGTGCGGTGATCCAGTGGGTGCCCGGCCTGGAAGCTACCCGCTACGTGGTGCGTGCCTCGGCCGATGGCCGGGACTGGCGCACCCTGCGCGAGATCACCGCCGGCGGTGGCGGCGAGCGCGATTGGCTGGCACTGCCCGATACCGAGGCGCGCTACCTGCGCTTCGACCTGCAGCACGGCAGCAGCTGGCGGTACGGCATCCGCGATATCGCGATCAAACCGCTGGATTTCGCTGCCACGCCGAACGAATTCGTTGAGTCGGTCGGCGCCGACCTGACCCGTGGCTTCGTGCCGCGCGGCTTCAGCGGTGAACAGCCGTATTGGACCCTGCTCGGGCTGGACGGCGGCCGCGAACAGGCGCTGATCGGCGAAGACGGTGCATTGGAAGTGGCCAAGGCCAGCTTCAGCGTGGAGCCGTTCGTGGTGGTCGACAAGAAGGTGCTGAGCTGGGCCGATGTCGAGGCCAAGCAGTCGCTGCAGGACGATTACCTGCCCATTGCCAGCGTCGACTGGGCCCACCCCAAGGCCGCCTTGAAGGTGACCGGCTTCGTGCAGGGCAGTACGGACAAGGCGCAGCTGGTGGGCCGCTACACGCTGCACAACCCGGACAAGGTGGCGCACGACTACACCCTGGCCCTGGCCGTGCGGCCGTGGCAGGTGAATCCGCCGCGGCAGTTCCTCAATACCGTGGGCGGCGTGAGCCGGATCGACACGCTGGAGTTCGAGCCGGGCCAGGTCGAGGTCAACGGCAAGCCGCGCGTGTACGCGGTGCAGGCGCCGGACGCGGCCTTCGCCAGCCCGTTCGACGGCAAGCTGGAGGTCACCCACCTGGCCAGTGGCAACCTGCCCACCGCGACCGAAGTGCGCGATTCCACCGGGCTGGCCTCGGGCGCGCTGCTGTACCGCTGGCGGCTGGAGCCGGGGCAGAGCAGGGAGGTGGCCATCGTGCTGCCGCAGACCGGCGCGTGGACCACCCCGAAGGACTTCGACGCCAACAAGGCCCAGCAGCAGGTGGCTTCGATGTGGCGCACCAAGCTGGACCAGGTGGCGCTGCAGGTGCCAGCGGCGGGCAAGCCGCTGGCCGATACGCTGCGCACCGCACTGGCGCACATGCTGATCTCCCGGATCGGGCCAAGCCTGCAGCCGGGCACGCGCTCCTACTCGCGCAGCTGGATCCGCGATGGCGCGATGATTTCCGAAGGCCTGCTGCGCATGGGCCGCAGCGATGCGGTGCGTGAGTACGTGAACTGGTACGCGCCGTACCAGTTCGACAACGGCAAGGTGCCGTGCTGCGTCGACCCGCGCGGCGCCGATCCGGTGCCGGAAAACGACAGCCACGGCGAACTGATCTTCAACATCGCCGAGTACTGGCGCTACACCGGTGACAGCACCTTCCTGGAACTGATGTGGCCGCACGTGCAGGGCGCCTACCAGTACATGGAACAGCTGCGCCTGAGCGAACGCACCGAGGAAAACCGCGCGCGCAACCCGGCCTTCTTCGGGATGATGCCGGTGTCGATCAGCCACGAAGGCTATTCGGCCAAACCCATGCATTCGTACTGGGACAACTTCTGGGCGCTGCGCGGTTACAAGGATGCGGCGATCATCGCCTCCACCCTGGGCAAGATGGAGGCGATGCAGATCGCCGAGTCGCGCGACCAGTTCCGTGACGACCTGCAGGCCTCGCTGCTGGCGGCCACGGCCCTGCACAAGATCGATTTCCTGCCCGGTTCGGCCGAGCTCGGCGATTTCGACGCGACCTCCACCACCATCGCGCTGGCCCCGGGCGGCGAACAGGGCCGCCTGCCGCAGCCGTACCTGGACAACACCTTCGAGCGCTACTGGAAGCAGTTCGAGGAACGCCGCGACGGCAAGCGCGAATGGAAGGACTACACCCCTTACGAGTGGCGCAACGTGGCCGCATTCGTGCGCCTGGGCTGGCGCGACCGCGCCTGGCAGGCCACCGAGTTCTTCTTCAAGGACCGCGCGCCGCAGGCCTGGAACCAGTGGGCCGAAGTGGTCTCGCACACGCCGCGCAAGCCGTTCTTCGTCGGCGACCTGCCGCATGCGTGGGTGGCGTCGGACTTCGTGCGCTCGGCGCTGGACATGTTCGCCTACAACCGCGACGTGGACGACAGCCTGGTGCTCGCCGCCGGCGTGCCCAGCCGCTGGCTGGACGGCGCCGGGGTCGGGGTGAAGGGGCTGCGCACGCCGAATGGACAGCTGAGCTACACACTGGCCCGCAGCGACCGGCAGCTCACGCTGCAGGTCGCGTCCGGGCTGCTGGTACCGCAGGGCGGGGTGATCCTGCCGTGGCCGTTCAGTGGCGAACCGGGGGATACCACCATCAACGGCGAGCCGGCGCAGTGGCTCAACGGCGAGCTGCGCATCACCCAGGTGCCGGCCAAGGTGGAAGTGCAGATCCCGGCCTCGGTGCGGCGCGCCGAACGCAAGGCGCCGTGACCGCGGTGGTCGCGCGCCCCGGCATGCTCGGCGTGCTGCTCGCCCTTGCGCTGGCGGCGTTGCCGGCGCGCGCGGCAACGCCGGTGGAGCAGGGCATGAGCCTGGTGACCTTCAACCTGCACCACGACCGGGAAGACTGGCCGCAGCGGCGCAAGGTGATCCTGCGCGAGCTGCAGGCGCTGCAGCCCGATGCGATCGCGCTGCAGGAGGTGATCCAGAAGCCGCATGTGCGCAACCAGGCCGCCTGGCTGGCGCGCAGGCTCGGCTATGACTATCAGTTCGTCTCCACCGATCCGCCGGGCCGATTGAAGCGCTACGGCAATGCGCTGCTGACCCGGCGCCCGGTGCTGGCGCGCGGTGAACGGCTGCTGGCGCCGCTGACCGACTACCGCACCGTGGCGCACCTGCGTATCGATGTGGATGGGCAGCCAGTGAATGTCTATGCCACCCATCTCAACGAACGTTCGGATGAGCGCGGCAGCCGCATCCGTGCCGAGCAGGTGGCCGACCTGTTGACGTTCATCGCGACGACATCGGGCGATGCGCCGGTGGTGATCGCGGGGGATTTCAATGCGCTGGTGGATGCGGGCGATCTGAGCGCGCTGCGCCAGCGCTATGGCGACAGCTATGGCAGCGTGCACGTGAACAACGAACTGGCACAGATCAGTACGTTGAACCGGCATTACTACGATGCGCCCTCGCGCATCGACCACATCTTTTTCCAGCAGGACAAGCTGATGGCCCGCGAAGCGCGGCTGCTGTTCGACCAGCCCTACGCCGAAGGGCGCTGGGCGTCGGACCATTACGGGGTGTGGACCCGCCTGCAGTTCGCACCCTGATGCAGGCAGCCACGCAGGGCGTGGCGCTACGTGATCCGGATCCAGAAAAAGACAGCGGCCCGAAGGCCGCTGTCTTTTTTTACCTTGCCGCTGGAACCGGATCAGGCCTTGTCGGTCTTTTCCGGGTCCTGCTTGTCGGCATCGTCGGCCTTGGCGACATCGGTCGGGATGTCTTCGCGGGCTTCGGCGTGCGCGGCCTGGGCGGCGGCGTCGGTCGGTGCGGCGTCGCTGGCGGCGCTGCCGAACAGCTGGCCGTTCTGCACCGCCGGTGCAACTGCGGCCGATTCCGCGCGTGCCACCGGTGCCGGGGCAGCCGGCGCGGCCGGAACGGCGTCCACTGCATCCAGCATGCTGGTCTGCACCGGACGACCGACTTCGGTCGGGCCCTTGTGCTCTACAACCGGCGCGCTGGTGCTGGCTTCGGCGGCCTTCGGGGTCTCGACGGCGACGGGTGCGGTCGGGGCCGGGGCCACCGGGGCCGGCGTCACGACGGGCGTTTCAATCGGCTTCGGCGCTTCGGTCACGACCGGGGCTTCGACTGCCTTCGGCGCTTCGGTCACGACTGGAGCTTCAACAGCCTTCGGCGCTTCAGCGGCGACCGGCGCTTCTACCGCTTTCGGCGCTTCGGTCACGACCGGGGCTTCAACAGTCTTCGGCGCTTCGGTCACGACCGGGGCGACCGGGGCTTCAACCGCCTTCGGTGCTTCCGCCACCACCGGCTTCTCAGCCTCCGGCGCCTTGGCGACCGGTGCCGAGGCCGGCATCGGCGATTCCACGAACGGCACGCGGTCGGTGTAGGACGGGGTGCGCTCTGCCACCGGCTCGGCCTTCGGGGCCGGGGCGGCCTCGCTGTGACCGGCGGTCACCACCGGGCTGCTGACCACGGCCAGCGGCGCGGCGGCGGCCACGGCAGCCACCGGGGCCGGGCGCGGGGCCTGCACCGGCGCGGCCGGAGCAGCGGGAGCAGCGCCGTCGTCATCGAAGTCGAACTCCGGGTTCGATCCGGTGCTGCGGGCGGCGGGGCGGGCGGCCTGGGCGGTGGTGTCACCGTCCTGGTCGCCGTCCTGCTCGTCGCCGTCGGCGTCGTCATCCAGGCCGCCGTCATCGTTCAGGCCATCGCTGCCTGCAGCCTGCTCGCCATTGCCACGACGACGGCGGCGGCCACCGCGACGGCCACGACGACGGCGCGAGGCGCCCTCGCCACTGGCATCATCGCCGGTGCCCGGCGCTTCGCCGTGCTCGTTGGCTTCGCCATCCACCGCAACGGCGGTCACCTGGTTTTCATCGGCCGGTGCGTTGTTCGACACCGGGGCCGCGGTCGGCGCCGTGGTCGCCGGGGTGGCGGCATCGGCCACGGTCACCGCGGCTGCAACCAGCGCCGCATCGGCAGCGGTCACGCCGGTCTGCATCGGCTTGGCGGCATCGGCCTGCGGCTGGCGCGCGGGCTTGTCGCCCTCGTTCTGCTGGCGCGGCGGCTTCTGCTTCTGGTTCTGGTTCAGCTTCGGCTGCTGCTGCTCATTGCGCGGGGCCTTGGGCTGCTGCTGCTCGTTGCGCGGCTTGCCCTGCTGGGCCTGGCCGGCGGCCGGTGCGGACGCCTGTGCGGCCACGTCCTGGCGGCGGTCATCGCGGCGCTCGCCCTTGCCGGCGCGTTCGCCACGGTCGTCGCGACGGTCCTTGCCACGGGCCTGGCCCTGCTGGCCCTGACCCTGGCCACGTTCGCCACGCTCATCGCGGCGGCCGTTGCGGTCCTTGCCGTTGCGGTCCTTGTTACGGCCGTTGCGGTTGCCGTCCTGGGCCGGGCGCGCGTTGGTCTGCGGGGCGGCGGCCGGCGCCGGTTCGCCACCAAAGATGCGCTTGAGCCAGCCAACCACGCCGGTGGCGGCCGGTGCAGCGACCGGGGCCGGGGCGACCGGGGCCGGGGCAGCAGCCACCGGCTCGGCAACCTCGCGGACCGGCGCCGGGGAGCTGTGCTTGACGTTGGTGACCGCCGGGGCAACCGGGATGTTCAGCTGCGCCTTGGTCAGGGCATGCACCGGCAGCTTGCGCGGGGTGCCACGCTGGTAGCTCGGCTTGCCGCTTTCTTCGCCCAGCTCGTTTTCACGCAGGCGGGTCACTTCGTAATGCGGCGTGTGCAGCTGCTCGTCGGCCACGATCACGATCGGCGCGTCATGGCGCTGTTCGATCTCGCGCAGGGCGCTGCGCTTTTCGTTGAGCAGGTAGTTGGCGATCTCCACCGGGGCCTGGACCAGCACCTGCCCGGTGTTTTCCTTCATCGCATGCTCTTCGGCGACGCGGATGATCGACAGCGACAGCGATTCCACCGAACGCATGCGGCCGTGGCCGTCGCAACGCGGGCAGACGATCTGGCTGGATTCGCCCAGGCTCGGGCGCAGGCGCTGGCGGCTCATTTCCATCAGGCCGAAGCGCGAAATGCGGCCCAGCTGCACGCGCGCACGGTCGTACTTGAGCGCGTTCTGCAGGCGGTTCTCGACCTCACGCTGGTGCTTGTTGGAGGACATGTCGATGAAGTCGATCACCACCAGGCCGCCCAGGTCGCGCAGGCGCAGCTGGCGGGCCACTTCCTCGGCCGCTTCCAGGTTGGTCTGGAACGCGGTGTCCTCGATGTCACTGCCCTTGGTGGCGCGCGAGGAGTTCACGTCGATGGCGGTCAGCGCTTCGGTCTGGTCGACCACGATCGAGCCGCCCGAGGGCAGGCGCACGTTGCGTTCATAGGCGCCTTCGATCTGCGATTCGATCTGGAAGCGGTTGAACAGCGGAATGTCGTCGGTGTAGTGCTTGAGCTTGCGCAGGGTCTGCGGCATCACCTGCTGCATGAATTCGCGGGCGGTGTCGTACAGCTCCTGGGTATCGACCAGGATCTCGCCCACGTCGGCGCGCAGGTAGTCGCGCAGGGCGCGCACGATCAGGCGCGATTCCTGGTAGATCAGGAACGGGGCCGGCTTGGTCAGCGCCGCTTCGGCGATCGACTTCCAGACCTGCAGCAGGTAGTCCAGGTCCCACTGCAGCTCTTCGGCATCGCGGCCGACGCCGGCGGTGCGGATGATCACGCCCATGTCGTCGGGGATGTTCAGCTTGTCCAGCGCTTCCTTCAGCGCGGCGCGGTCTTCGCCCTCGATGCGACGCGACACGCCACCGGCGGTGGGCGAGTTCGGCATCAGCACCATGTAGCGGCCGGCCAGGGAGATGAACGTGGTCAGGGCGGCGCCCTTGTTGCCACGCTCTTCCTTGTCGACCTGGACCACCACTTCCTGGCCTTCACGCAGCAGTTCGCGGATGCCGGCCTTGTTGTGGTCGACCCCGGCCTGGAAGTAGTCGCGGGAGATTTCCTTCAGCGGCAGGAAGCCGTGGCGTTCGCCACCGTATTCCACGAAGGCCGCTTCCAGCGACGGCTCAAGGCGCGTGATGCGGCCCTTGTAGATGTTCGACTTCTTCTGTTCCTTGGACGGCTGTTCGATGTCGATGTCGTACAGCGTCTGGCCATCCACGATGGCTACCCGCAGCTCTTCAGCCTGCGTGGCGTTGATCAGCATTCGCTTCATATTGCGTTCCTCGCGCGCTGCTACCGCGCGGAACGCCATGGGGTTTCGCTTCTGGTCACGCTTGCACGCCCATCGCGCATGCGCGGGGAGGGCGGCTTGGGTTTCCAGCGCTACAACACCACGGCAGGCCGCGGGAGCGCTTCATTTTGTTTTGGTTTGGGTGTTGCGGGCCGGAGGCAGCTTTCAGCCAGGCTGGAGCGCCACAGGGACATTTTTTCAGCGCAGACGCGTGTCAGGCATCCGGCGATGGCCGGGACTGCCGGTGAGCCGCTAACATGGCCGCCCCGGGGGCGGTGGCTGCGCACTGTGCCGGAATCGAGGGAAGTCGGGCTTCTGGCCCAGAGCAACTTCCAACGAAATCAATCCCTTATCTCGCCCGCCGAGTGTAACAGAATAAAAGGCCAATGACTGATACCGTGCCGTCCCCCAAACCCGCTGAAGGCAAGACCAGCGTCCGTCTCCTGACTGTCCCGGCCGACCGTGCCGGGCAACGCCTAGACAACTTCCTGCTCGGCCAGCTGAAGGGTGCGCCACGCAGTCTGGTCTACAAACTCGTGCGCAGCGGCCAGGTCCGGGTGAACGGCGGCCGCGCCAAGGCCGAACGCAAGCTGGTGGAGGGCGACGAAGTGCGCGTGCCACCGGTTCGTCTCACCGAGGAGGGAGATAGGGCCGGCCCGCCGGCGGCGTTCATGAAGCGGCTGGAAGACGCCATCGTCTACGAAGACGAGCGGCTTCTGGCCCTGAACAAGCCCTCCGGCGTGGCCAGCCACGGCGGCAGCGGGATCAGTTTCGGCGCCATCGAGACCCTGCGCGCACTCCGCCCCGGCAAGACCCTGGAGCTGGTGCACCGGCTGGATCGGGACACCTCGGGCCTGCTGATCGTGGCCAAGAAGCGCTCGGCGCTGAGCGAGCTGCAGGCACTGCTGCGGGAAGACCACGGCGCCGGCATCCGCAAGCGCTACCTGACCCTGCTGGTGGGGCGCATGCCCGACGGCACCATGACCGTGGACGCCCCGCTGCACGTGGGCCTGCGCCAGGGGGGCGAGCGCCACGTCCAGGTCAATGCGATCGGCAAGGAATCGATCAGCCACTTCAGCGTGCTGGAGCGCAAAGGCGGCCATTCGTTCTGCGAAGTCCGGATCGAAACCGGCCGTACCCACCAGATCCGCGTGCATGCCCAGCACCTCGGGCACCCGGTGGCCGGTGACGACAAATACGGCGATCCGGAGGTCAACAAGCGGCTTCGTGACCAGATCGGCCTGAAACGCCTGTTCCTGCACGCCGCCTCGTTGGAGTTCTCGCTGGACGCCGGCAAGACCCCTTACCTGCTCAATGCGCCATTGGCCGAGGAGCTGACCGAGGCATTGAACCGGTTGGGGTGAAGCTGTCGGTTGATTGATCCGGGCCCGGATGGGCCCGGAAAAAAGTCGTCGACCGTTGGTTGATTGATCCCAATCCCAATGGGCCAATATGAATTCGTAGCCCCGGCCGTTGGCCGGACACCGCGCGCAGCGCGGCCCAAGCGTCCGGAGACGGTCACCCAACGATTGCCGCCACCACCCGGCGTTTAGAAGTTCCGAAGCCGCCCGTCAGGTGTTCATGATCCCGGAACGAAGAGCAGCCGGCCAACCGCCGGCGCTACCGCTTCGAATCGTCTAAACGCCGGACGGAGTATCGGGAGGCCGCATTCGGCCACCTCCTGAGACTTGGGCCGCGCTGCGCGCGGTGTCCGGCCAACGGCCGGGGCTACGAACCGCTACGTAACGTCCACAGATCGGGATCAACCAACCAGAGGCCCCGTAACCGTCGCAGACCCATCGGGATTGGAATCAAATCAACCCGTATCCGGTAGCGCCGGCCGTTGGCCGGCCCACGTAATCTGCGCCACGCCCGCACGCACATCACCACTTGAACAACACCAGGCTGATGGCCAGGCTGGCCATGCCGGCCACCAGTCCGTACACCGTTTCATGGCCCTTGGCGTATCGCTTGGCCGCTGGCAGCAGCTCATCCAGCGCCAGGAACACCATCACCCCGGAAATCAGCCCGAACACCCACCCGAACGTGGCGTGGTTGAGCACCCCGGACAACAGCACGTACCCGATCGCCGCGCCAATCGGCTCGGCCAGGCCCGACAGCAGGCTGGCGCCGAACGCATAGAACTTGTTCTGGGTGGCGAAATACACCGGCACCGCGATCGCGATGCCCTCGGGGATGTTGTGGATCGCAATGGCGAACGCCAGCGGCATGCCCACCGAGGGGCTTTCCAGCGTCGCGAAGAACGTGGCCAGGCCTTCCGGGAAGTTGTGCGCGGTGATCGCCACCGCCGTCAGCAGGCCCACCCGCTTGATGTAGGCCTTGTTGTTCTCCCGGAACATCGGGTCCTGCTTGTCCAGGCTTTCGTGCGGGTTCGGAATCAGGTGATCGATCAGCACGATCAGCAGCACCCCGCACAGGAACGCCGCCATGGCGTAGGCATAGCCCACGCGCGCGTCATACGCCTGGGTGAACGAATCGATCGCCTTGGTCAGGATCTCGGTCAGCGACACGAACACCATCGCGCCGCCGGCGAAGGCCAGGCCGAAGGCCAGCAGGCGGGGATTGGGGCGGCGCGAGAACAACACCATCAGGCTGCCCAGGCCGGTGGCCAGCCCGGCAGCCAGGGTCACCAGCAGGGCGACCCATACGTTTTCACTCGAGATTTCCGGCATGCGCCACAGCGTCCTTTGATCAGCCGCCGCGACGCAGGCGCTCTTCCACCGCGAAGCACTCATCGGGTTTGGGCTGCGGCGGGTTGAAGCTCACCGGCACCTGGATGGTGGTGGGCACCGGCTGGCCGGCGCGGGTGGCCGCCTTGAACTGCCAGCCTTCCACCGCCTTCTGCGCCTGCTCATCAAGCTGCGCGTTGCCGCTGCCGCTCACCAGCTGCACCTGGCCGGGCTTGCCGTCGGTACCCACCACCACCTTCAGCGTGGTGGTGCCGCCAATGGCCTGGCAGGCCAGCTCGATCGGGTACACCGGCGGCGGCGTCTTCACCGCAGCCACCTCGGTAGGCGCCGCCACTGGTGCGGCCGGCTCCGACGACCCGCCACACCCGGCAAGGGTCAGCACCGCTGCAGTCACCGCCACGCGTATCTGGATGTTCATCAAAATCACTCCGTCAGGCCCGAAGCCTTGGCTGCACAGATGAAGTCGTTTTCGCTCAACCCGCCCACGTCGTGGGTGGAAAAGCGCACCACGGCGCGGTCGTAATGCACCCCCAGGTCCGGGTGGTGGTCCTCGGCGTGCGCCACCCAGGCCAGGGCGTTCACGAACGCCATGGTCTTGTAGTAGTCGGCGAAGCGGAAGGTCCGGGTCAGGGCCTGGCCCTGTTCGGCCAGCTCCCAGCCGGGAACCTGCGGCAGCAGCTCGGCTATGCGGGCTTCGCCCAGCTTGTGGTCGCTGCCCTTGCGCGGTACGCAACGGGCCTGCGCCAGCGGAATCAGGTCGGCCATGAAATCCTCCACCTCGTGTATGCCTGAACAATGCGCCGGACAGTGTATAAACCGAATGAGCGCATAACATGTAAGCCGCTAGAATAGCCGCATGATCCAGATCTCCGACACTGCCCAGACCTATTTCCGCAAGCTCATCGAGCGCGAAGCCGTGCCCGGCATGGGCGTGCGCCTCAGCGCCGTCGATGCCGGCACCCCGCGTGCCGATGCCCGGCTGGAGTTCGCCGAACCGGCCGACCTGCTCGGCGACGAGTGGGCGGTGGACTGCGACGGCTTCACCCTGTACGTGGCCTCCGACAGCGTGGGCTGGATGGACGGCGCCGACATCGACATCGTCACCAATGCCACCGGCGGCCAGCAGCTCACCATCAAGGCCCCGAAGATCAAGGGCGAAGCCCCGGCTGATTCGGCCTCGCTGGTCGAACGCGTGCGCTGGGTGGTGGAAAACGAAGTCAACCCGCAGCTGGCCTCGCACGGCGGCAAGGTCGCGGTGCAGGAAGTGTCTGCCGATGGCGTGGTGCTGCTGCGCTTCGGCGGCGGCTGCCAGGGCTGCGGCATGGCCGACGTCACCCTCAAGCAGGGCATCGAGAAAACCCTGATGGGCCGCGTGCCCGGCATCACCGCCGTACGTGACGCGACCGACCACGACAGCGGTCACGCGCCGTATATTCCGCGCGGCACGGCTGCCTGACCGGCCTGCGTGACACTGCGCCGGGCTGACGACATCCTCGACTGGCTGCTTTCCCGCCAGCCGGACAAACGCATCGTTGAAAAAACCACAGGCCTGCCCTACGGGTGGGGCCTGTGGCTGCGCGCGCTGACGCCGCTGCCGCGTCCGTTCCGCTCGACCGAAGTCATTGCCGAACTGATCCGGCGGCCGTTGCCGGGCTCCCCCGGCCGGCTGCCGGCGCTGGGCTTCGTGCAGTCACTGCGACGGCTGCTCTGGCAGACCTGGGACCCGGCCCCGCGCGACCAGCGCTGGATGCGCTGGACCTCGGCGGTCATCAGCGTGCTGCTGCACGTCATGTTCGCGCTGCTGCTGTTGTGGGTGGCGCTGATCCGCCCGCCGGTGCAGCCGGAGCAGGGCGGTGATGGCGGCCGCATCCAGGTGGAATTCCTGGGCAGCGGAACACCCCAGGAAAGTGGTGGCGGCGAGCCGGCGGCTGCAGGCAGCGCGGCCGCCGCCGCTGCGAGCGCCCAGGCTGAAGCTGCCGCCGCCTCGCAACCCCGACCGGCGAGCCCGACCGCAGCCACCGCGCCGCAGCCGCCGGCATCGGCGCCGACCGCCAGTACCGAACCCGCGCCGACACCGCCAGCCCCTGCGCCCACCGCTGTCGAACAGCCGATCCAGGCCACCGACGTGGCCGAAGCCACCACCGATTTCGTGGTGCCGCCCACCAGCGTGCCGCGCACCGAAGTGCGGGTGATTCCGCGCGACGCGCCCGAGCCGCAGGTTCGCGAACGCACCGTGGAGGTGGCGGAGGCACCGACACCGCCTTCGATCACCCCGTCCGTGCGCCCGGTGGAAACGCAGGTGCGCCCGCGCGACGTGGCGGTGCGCGAACGCGAGGTCACCGTGGTCACCGCGCCCACCGCACCGGTGCCCGTGCCGGGCCCGCGGGTGGAGGTCACTGTGCCGCAGCGTGATCTGCAGGTGCGCGAACGTGAAGTGACCCCGGCGCCGTCGGTGTCGGTCACGGTCGCGCCGGTGCCGCAGCGCGAGATCACCGTGCCCGGGCGCAGTCCGGAAGTGGCGGTGCGTGAGCGTTCGGTGCCGAATGCCGCGCCGCGCCCGGCACCGGCCGCAGCGACCCCATCGCCGGCAGCGTCCGCACCTTCGCCCACGTCAGGCGCGAGTACGGCCAGCCAGGCCAGCCCGAGCCGCAGCTCCGCCTCCAGTGCCGCGCCGGCCCGTGCGCCGGCCGCGCGCCCGTCGCCCACGCCGGGCAACTGGGCCACGCCCGCACGGGGCGATGACTGGGGCGCGGCCGACCGCAACCGGGCCGGCGAGCGCAGTGGCGCGCAGGCCAACCAGGGCGCCGGGCGTACCGGCGAGGGTCTGTTCAACGCCGACGGCAGCGTGCGCGTGCCGGGGCAGGCGGGCAGCGGCGACAGTGAGCGCGGCGCCCCCGGTGGCGAGAACGATGGCTGGAGCCGCGAACGCATCGCCCAGTCCGGGACGTGGCTCAAGCGCCCGCCGTACGACTACACGCCGACCTCGTTCGACAAGTACTGGGCGCCGAACGAATCGCTGCTGGCCGAATGGGTGCGCAAGGGCATCAAGGCCGTGGAGATTCCGATTCCGGGCACCAGCTCGAAGATTTCCTGCGTGGTCTCGATCCTGCAGTTCGGCGGCGGCTGCGGCCTGTCCGACCCCAACATGCAGGACCAGCCGGCGGTGGCCCGTCCGCCGCCGGACATTCCGTTCAAGAAGGAACTACAGGACGACAACGGCAGCCGTTGACGACGAGGCCGAGAAAGGTCGCAACGCGGAATTACCCCTCCGGATGCTCGTTTCCTGCGTCCTCCAGCGCGACGAATGCCCAGAACGGCACGTCGTGTTCGAGCCACGTCTTGCTGGCGTCCTCCAGCACATCCAGGAACGTGTTGAAGTCCTTCTCCGCGTTTCCCTGCAACTCGTCCGCATCACTGAAGAACAAAGCGTAGCCGTTGGCCTTCATCCACGACAGGTCGCGCAGGCAGTCCAACAGCGCGTCCCAGTTGCCGCCAAAGCTCCGGGGAAAATCCAGTTGCGCGGCAACGCGTGCCAGCAGCGTGCGCTTGTCATTGCACCCCTGCAGATCAATCGTGTTTACGCGCAGCGCGGCATCGCGCATCGCCGCCGACAAAGGCGCTATGTCCTCGTTGGCGACCCGGTAGACGCCCGCATTGTTGATGTCGTCCAGACCCAGTTCGAATCCATCGTGGTTCATTGCCAGCTCCCGGCAGGTGGGACCTCGAAACTGCGGAAGGTTTCGTAATGGTCGTCGGTGTAGAACCAACCGGTCGGCGGAGTGCCGCCGGTCACGATGCGGCGTGCGCCGCGGTTGCCGGCACCCGGCGTGTCCACCGTGTACTCGCGGTAATAACCGCGCGGACGATCCGGCAGGCGCTGTTCCCGGTTGCTGAAAACGCCGCCGTCCTGGCGGTGCGGGTAGGGACCGCCGCGCTGGATCAGGAGGATGGTCTGGCGCGCTTCTGCAGGCAGGAAGGCAGGCAACGCGTCGTGGGCGCGCTGCGCGGTGGCGCCGGGATTGGCCGGGGCGTTGTCGATCGGCGCAGCATCGGCGCCTGGCTGGGTCAGCGACGGCGCGAATTGCGGCGCGGGCGCGCGCTGGGCTTCCTTGATGGCGAAAAGACCGCCCACCAGCAGGACAATGGCAACGAGCAGCAGTAGAGGTTTGCGCATGTGAACATCGAGTGTGCGGGGGACGGGGTTAATGTAGCGTAGCCAAACGAAGTTTCCTTTACGTGGGGGTTGGTAAGCTTGGCGGCCATCCCCATCATCGACTTCGCAACGCCCGGTCTTCGCCGGGCGAGTGAGCTACCAGGAGAACCACATGGCCTACACCCTCCCCAAGCTGTCCTACGCCTACGACGCGCTTGAGCCGCACATTGATGCGGCCACGATGGAAATCCACCACACCAAGCACCACCAGACCTACATCAACAACGTCAACGCGGCACTGGAAGGCACCGAATACGCCGACCTGCCGGTTGAGGAGCTGGTCAAGAAGCTCAAGTCGCTGCCGGAAAACCTGCAGGGCCCGGTGCGCAACAACGGTGGCGGGCACGCCAACCACACCCTGTTCTGGACCGTGATGGCGCCCGACGCCGGCGGTACCCCGACTGGCGACGTCGGCAAGGCAATCGACGCCCAGCTGGGCGGTTTCGAGAAGTTCAAGGAAGCCTTCACCAAGGCGGCGCTGACCCGTTTCGGCAGCGGCTGGGCGTGGCTGAGTGTGACCCCGGACAAGAAGCTGGTAGTGGAAAGCACCGGCAACCAGGACAGCCCGTTGATGGAAGGCAACACGCCGATCCTGGGCCTGGACGTGTGGGAACACGCGTACTACCTGAAGTACCAGAACCGTCGCCCGGAATACATCGGCGCGTTCTTCAACGTCGTCGACTGGAAGGAAGTCGAGCGTCGTTACCAGGAAGCCATCGCCTGATTCCAGCGTTGAACTGGATACCGGAAAGGCCAGGCAGAAATGCCTGGCCTTTTCGTTTACCGGGCCTGGGCTTCGCCCTGGAGCCTCAGGGTGGCAATGATGCCCAGGCGCAGGGCGCCGATATCGGTGCCTTCCAGTGCGGGCAGTTTCAGCGGTTGCAGGCCTTGCCCGGCGAAGTGGCTTACCTGGAACAGTACATCCAGCCCATGGCCACCCGCGATCCCGGCTGCCGACGGCGGGTCGACGCGCTCGCCGGGATTCTTGCGCGCCGGCTGGAAGCCGGGCGAGCTGCGCACCAGTTCATCGGTGTCAGCCGAGAAGTCGCCTGCAATCAACGATGGCAGGCCATCCGAGGTAGCGCCGATCCAGGTCATCAGGTCGCTGGTCTGGTGCTTTCGCACCAGCGCTTCGTCCGGGTCCGGGCGCAGCCGCGCGACATAGATGTTGACCTGCTCGTCCTGCAGGTTCACCCGCAGCATGCCCGCCGCACTGAACCGGCCCGGCGGATGGAGCAGGGTGACCCCGTCTTCGGCCACCGGCAGCCGGCTGAGCATGGCACTGCCGTGGCGCAGCGGCTGGCTGGGCGGGTCGGCGGTGACGAAGTCGCAGCTGTAGCGCAGGCGGGTGGCCAGCCAGCAGGCGGGGTTGCCGCCTTTGGTCTGCAGCACCCGCTGCACGGCGATCACGTCCGGCTGCAGGCCTTCCAGCACCTGCAGCAGCTGGTCGCGGCGCTGCTCCCATTGGGCCTCGTCGGCCGCCGGCAGTTCCAGTGTGGCGATCCTGAGCAGGCGTGGCGGCGCCTCGCTCTGCCGGGCGGCAGCCGGGAGCGCGGGAGTGGTCAACAACAGGAGCAGGAACCAGCCGTGCCAGCGTCCTGCGACAACCGTGGGGAGGAGGCGCATAACGATAAGTTTACGCTTGGTCCGTCGACGTGCCGTGACTTCCGTCAACGGATTTCAGATGCCTGCCATTGCGCGGCGGCGTTGTCACGTTCGGCCGCAACGTGCGCCGCCGTGGCCCTTCCGGTAACCTTGCGCCCTTTGAACCCGCAGGACAGCCCCATAGAATGAGCACGACCGCAGCCGCCAGCGCTGGCAAGGGAAGCATGCCGCGCCAGATTCCGTACATCATCGGCAATGAGGCCTGCGAGCGGTTCAGCTTCTATGGGATGCGCAACATCCTGGTGCAGTTCCTGATCACCTCGCTGCTGCTGCAGGAGATCACGGCCGATGGCCGGGCCGGCGAGGCCAAGGACATCATGCACAGCTTCATGATCGGCGTGTACTTCTTCCCGCTGCTGGGCGGCTGGCTGGCCGACAAGTTCTTCGGCAAGTACCACACCATCCTCTGGTTCAGCCTGATCTATTGCGCCGGCCACGCGTGCCTGGCGCTGTTCGAGAACAGCCGCGAGGGCTTCTTCCTGGGCCTGGGCCTGATCGCGCTGGGTGCCGGTGGCATCAAGCCGCTGGTGGCCTCGTTCATGGGCGACCAGTTCGACCAGAGCAACAAGCACCTGGCCAAGATCGTCTTCGACGCGTTCTACTGGATCATCAATTTCGGCTCGCTGTTCGCCTCGCTGCTGATCCCGCTGGCGTTGAAGAACCTCGGCCCGCAGTGGGCGTTCGGCATCCCCGGCATCCTGATGTTCGTGGCCACCTTCGTGTTCTGGCTGGGCCGCAAGCGCTACGTGCTGGTGCCGCTGCCGCCCAAGGACCCGCATTCGTTCGGCAACGTGGTGCGTACCGCGCTGACCGCGCAGGTGCCGGGCAAGGGCCGTCCGGGTCTTACCCTGGCCATCTTGGGCGCGGTGCTGGCGGTGGCCTCTATGGGTCTGGTCGGCAGCCTGGGCATCGTGATCTGCCTGTGCATCGCGCTGGTGCTGGTGCTGGCCGGCGTGGGCGGCGGCACCTGGATCCAGCTCGACCGCGCCCGCGCGGTGCACCCGGCCGAGGCCGTGGAGGGCGTGCGTTCGGTGCTGCGCGTGCTGGTGATCTTCGCGCTGACCACGCCGTTCTTCTCGCTGTTCGACCAGAAGGCGTCCACCTGGGTGCTGCAGGGCCAGCAGATGGCCATGCCGTCCTGGTTCACCGCCTCGCAGATGCAGGCGCTGAACCCGCTGCTGGTGATGATCCTGATTCCGTTCAACAACCTGGTGCTGTACCCGGCCCTGCGCCGCTTCGGCTTCGAGCCGACCGCGCTGCGCCGCATGACCGCCGGCATCGCCTTCAGCGGCCTGGCCTGGATCGTGGTCGGCGGCATCCAGGTGATGATGGATGGCGGCAACGTCATGTCCATCTTCTGGCAGATGCTGCCGTATGCGCTGCTCACCTTCGGTGAGGTGCTGGTCTCGGCAACCGGCCTGGAGTTCGCCTACAGCCAGGCGCCGCAGGCGATGAAGGGCGTGGTGATGAGCTTCTGGAACCTCACCACCACCATCGGCAACCTGTGGGTGCTGCTGTCCAACGCGGCAGTGCGCAACGACACGGTGACCCACCAGATCGCCAGTACCGGGCTCAGCGAGGCCGCGTTCCTGATGTTCTTCTTCGCCGGCTTCGCCTTCGTGGCGGCGTTGGCCTTCGGTTGGTATGCCAAGCGCTATCGTATGGTCGACAACTACCGCGCTGCCTGAGTACCGCCATGACCCCCGTGAACCTGCTGCTGATCGCCATCACCGTCCTGGTTTCGTGGATGGCGTTCAAGAACCGTGCGCTGGCCGACCGCCTGATCCTGTGGCCGCCGGCGGTGGACCGCAAGCGCCAGTACGACCGCCTGGTGACCTACGGGTTCATCCACGCGGACCTGGCGCACCTGGCGTTCAACATGATCACGCTGTTCTTCTTCGGCGGCCAGATCGAGTCGGTGATGGTCAACCTCACCGGCAGCTACCTCACGTACCCGGCGTTCTACCTGGGTGCGCTGGTGGTGTCGATCCTGCCCAGCTACCTGAAGAACCAGAAGAACCCGAACTACATGAGCCTGGGCGCGTCGGGCGCGGTGTCGGCGGTGCTGTTCGCCTTCATCCTGATCAGCCCGTGGAGCATCATCTTCGTGTTCTTCATCCCGGCGCCGGCGATCATCTATGCCGCGTTCTACGTCGGCTACAGCATCTGGATGGACCGCAAGGGCGGTGACCGCATCAACCACAGCGCGCACCTGGCCGGTGCCGCGTTCGGCGTGATCTTCATGCTGGCGATGCGCCCGGCGATCTTCGACCACTTCCTGCGCGAGTTGAGCAACCCGCGCTTCAGCCTGGGCGGCTGAAGCGGGAAGCGGTCACGACCGTTGGTCGTGACGCTCCATCAAGCAGCGAAACGCTGGTCGGTACCGTAGGTGCTGAGCAGGCGGGCGTAGACCTCGTGGTCGATCAGGTCGAACTCCGACCCCTGGGTCTGGCCGTTCAGGGCCAGCTGGAACAGGCCTTCCAGCAGCGAGCTGTCGGCGTCGCCGGGCTGGGTGAAGTCGGGTGCATGGTCCATGTGACACTCCTTGGGACACGGATGGGGCAGACAGGTGTCGCAAAACGCGTGCCAGCTTTTGCGGCCTGTCCGAAACCGATATCGGCTTGAATCGGGCGGACTTTAGGACCTTATGTGACCAAATGCGTCGCCTGTTGCCCCTGTTCAGGCTTCACGCGATCATGGCGCTACGCTGCGCACTATCGCGACAGTCGCCGCAGGAGACACCGCCCATGGCTTCGGTCACCCCGCCCGGATTGGCGTACGAGGTGGAGCACGATCTGGCCCGCCACCGGTTCCAGGCCCGGATCCAGGGGTATCTGGCGCTGCTGGATTACCAGATCAAGCGGAAGCGGATGGTCATTACCCATACCGAGGTTCCCGAGGCCATTGCCGGCAGGGGCATCGCCGGGGAACTGACCAAGGTCGCCCTGCGCTACGCGCGCGACAACAAGTACAAGGTGGTGCCGGCGTGTGCCTACGCCGAGCAGTTCTTCCAACGGCACACCGAGTACGACGACCTGCTGGCGTAGCAGGCACAGTTTTTTTCACGGACGAAGGATCATCATGCTGGGTTTCAACAAGGGGATTGCAATGAACATCGCAGGAAACCGCCGCGCGCTGCGTACCGGCGCGCTGGCGTTGGCCGTGGGGCTGGTGCTGCTGGCCGGCTGCAAGCGCGAGGCGGATCCCGCTGTCGCACCGGCAACCGACACCACCACCGCACAGCCGGATGCCACCGCGCCGCAGGCCGCCGTCGAAGCGCCGCTGGAGCTGCGTGACGTCATTGAAAACACCCCGCAGGCGGTGGTGGGCATCAGCTACCCGCAGGACGTGAACCGCTTCCCCGGGCTGGCCAAGGCGCTGTCGGACTACGCCACGGCGGCGCGCGCTGAACTGCAGCAGGCCGTGGACGGCCTGGGCAACGACAAGCCGACCATGCCCTACGAGCTGTCGCTGAGTTTCGAAAAGGTGCTGGAGACCCCGCAGCTGGTGGTGATCAGCGCCGACGGCAGCCGTTATACCGGCGGTGCCCATGGCGAACCGCTGGTGGCGCGTTTTGTGTGGCTGCCGGAAACGCAGACCATGCTCACCGCCGACAAGCTGATTGCCGACACCAAGGGTTGGGGCGTGGTCAGCGACTACATCGCCGACCAGCTCAAGGAGCGCGTGGCGACCCGGCTGAGCAGCGAGGACATGGACCCGGGCCAGCTGCAGGAATCGCTGCGCAGCGCCAGCCGCATGATCGCCGACGGCACCGGGGCCAGCGCCGAGAATTTCAGCCAGTTCCAGCCGATGACCGACCCCAATGGGCTGATCACCGCGGTGCGTTTCGTGTTTCCGCCGTACCAGGTGGGCCCGTACTCGGATGGCACCCAGACCGTGGACGTGCCCGCCGCCGTGCTGGCACCGCACGTGGCCCCGGCCTACGCCGCGCTGTTCGCCAAGGGCTAGTGGAGGGCGACCGTGGACGGGGGGCTGCAACGACGGGTGATCGAGTTGCTGCACGAAGCGGATGTCACCGTTGATGGTGAGCGTCCGCACGACATCCAGGTGCACGACCCGCACTTCTACGCGCGCGTGATCGCGCACGGGTCGCTCGGCCTGGGCGAAAGCTACATGGACGGGCAATGGGACGCGGCCTCGCTGGACGGGTTCCTGCTGCACCTGATGCAGGCGCACCTGGATGAACGCGTGCACGGCTGGCGCGAACTGGGTGACGCGCTCAGGGCCCGGCTGTTCAACCTGCAGTCCGGCGGCGGCAACCTCGAGGTGGGCCGTCGCCATTACGATCTGGGCAACGATCTTTACGGCGCGATGCTGGGCAAGCGGCTGGTCTACAGTTGTGGGTACTGGGCGGGCGCGGACGATCTGGACACCGCGCAGGAAGCCAAGCTCGACCTGATCTGCCGAAAGCTCCGGCTGCGCCCTGGCCAACGCGTGCTCGACATCGGCTGCGGCTGGGGCGAGGCGCTGAAGTTCGCCGCCGAACGCTACGGCGTCTCCGGCGTGGGCATCACCATCTCGCAGGAGCAGGCCGAGTACGCACGTGAGCTGTGCGCCGGGCTGCCGATCGAGATCCGTCTGCAGGACTACCACGATGTCGACGAGACCTTTGACGCGATCCTGTCGGTAGGCATGTTCGAGCACGTGGGCGACAAGAACTACCGCAGCTATTTCGAGATGGCGCGGCGTTGCTTGGCAGCGGACGGGTTGTTCCTGCTGCACAGCATCGGCAGCAATCTCTCGCGCCACCGCACCGACCCGTGGATCGCGCGCTACATCTTCCCCAACTCGATGCTGCCGTCGGCGGCGCAGATCACTGCCGCCTATGAAGGCCTGTTCGTGCTGGAGGACTGGCACAGTTTCGGCGCCGACTACGACCGCACCCTGCAGGCATGGCGAGCCAACGTGGAAGCGGCGTGGCCACGGCTGGACCCGCAACGCTACGACGAACGCTTCAAGCGCATGTGGCGGTTCTACCTGGCCGGCTCGATGGCCAGCTTCCGCTGCCGGCACGCCCAGCTGTGGCAGCTGGTGCTGTCGCCGAACGGCGTGCCGGGCGGGTATGTCGCACCGAGGTGATCACACGCGAACGGTGTGGCATGGCCAAGGACATGCATGGCATGTCGCTACGTAGGGGCACGCCATGCGTGTCCGCGATGAACCTGACGAAGCAAAAAAAAACCGCCCGGCATCTGCCGGGCGGTTATGACTTACAGGCGCGTTACTTCTTTTCCGGAACCAGCCCACGCTTTTCCAGCAGCGGCTCGATCTGCGGTTCGTGGCCGGCGAAGTTCTGGAACAGCTGCATCGCATCCACGCTGCCGCCCTTGGACAACAGGGTTTCGCGGAAGTGGTCGCCGTTCTTGCGGCTCAGGCCGCCGTTGTCGCGGAACCACTTCTGGGTGTTGGCGTCGAGCACTTCCGACCAGATGTAGGCGTAGTAGCCGGCCGAGTAGCCGCCCATGATGTGGCTGAAGTACGGGGTCTTGTAGCGCGGCGGTACCGGCGCGTAGTAGATGCCGTCCTTCTCCAGCGCCGCGCGCTCGAAGGCCATCACGTCCTTGGCGGCCGGCACCTGGTCCGGGCCGATCTGGTGCCAGCGCTGGTCCAGCATGGCCGCACCCAGGTACTCGGTGGTGGCAAAGCCCTGGTTGAACTTGGCCGCGGCGATCACCTTGTCCAGCAGCGCCTGCGGCATCGCGGTGCCGTTCTGGTAGTGCTTGGCGTAGTTCTTCAGGATGAGCGGGTTGTCCGACCACATCTCGTTGACCTGCGAGGGGAACTCGACGAAGTCACGCGGCACCGAGGTGCCCGAGAAGTAGGGGTACTTCACGTTCGAGAACATGCCGTGCAGGGCGTGGCCGAATTCGTGGAAGGTGGTGGTCACTTCATCCCAGGTCAGCAGGGTCGGCTGGCCGGCCGGCGGCTTGGGAATGTTGAGGTGGTTGGCCACCACCGGCTTGAAGCCGGTCAGCTTGGACTGCGACACATAGGAGTTCATCCACGCACCGCCACGCTTGGACGCGCGTGCGTACGGGTCGAAGATGAAGATCGCCAGCTGGCTGCCATCGGCGTCGAACACGTCGTAGACGGTCACGTCGTCGTGGTAAACCGGCAGGTCGGTGCGCTGCTTGAAGGTCAGGCCGTATTCCTGGTTGGCGGCGAAGAACACGCCGTTTTCCAGCACGTTCTTCAGCTCGAAGTACGGCTTGAGCTGGGATTCGTCGAAGTTGTACTTGGCCTGGCGCACCTTCTCGCTGTAGTAGGCCCAGTCCCATGCCTCGAGCTGGAAGCTCTTCTTGCCGGCGGCCTTCTGTTCCTTGTCGATCATCGCCTGCAGGTCGGCCGCTTCGCGCTTGGCATTGGCGACCGCAGCCGGGGCGAGCTGGCCGAGCATGGCGTTGACCGCTTCGGGGGTCTTGGCGGTCTGGTTGGTCAGGTTGTAGGCAGCGAAGTTCTCAAAGCCCATCAGCTTGGCCTTGTCGGCGCGCAGCTGCATGATGCGCGCGACCAACGCGGTGTTGTCGAACTCGCCACCGCGGCTGCCACGGGTGACCGAGGCATCGTAGATCTTCTTGCGCAGGTCGCGGTTGGCCAGGTTGGTCAGCGGCGGCTGGCCGGTGGTGTTGAGCAGGGCGATGACGTACTTGCCGTCCAGCTTGCGGGCCTTGGCCGCTTCGGAGGCGGCAGCGATCTGTTCGGCCGACAGGCCGTCCAGCTGCTTGACGTCGTCGACGATCACGGCCGAGGCGTTCACTTCGTTCTGCACGTTCTGGCTGAACTTGGTGCCCAGGTTGGCCAGCTCGGCGTTCATTTCCTTGAGCTTGGTCTTGTCGGCGTCATTGAGCTTGGCGCCGGCGCGCACGTAGCTCTCGTAGTACTTCTCGACCAGGCGCACGCCTTCGGCGTCCAGGCCGAGCTGGTTGCGGGTGTCATACAGGGCCTGGATGCGGGCGAACAGCTTGCCGTTCAGCGCGATCGCATCGCTGTGCGCGGCGAACTTTGCCGAGTAGTCGGCCTGCAGCTTCTTGCGCGCATCGTTGGTATCGGCGCCGACCAGGCTGAAGAACACGGTGGTCGCACGGTCGAGGGTGTCACCGCTCTTTTCCAGGGCGATGAGGGTGTTGTCGAAGGTCGGCTTGGCCTTGTTGTTGGCGATGGCCTCCACTTCCTTCAGCTGCTGGGCCATGCCGGCATCGAAGGCGGGGGCGAAGTCGCTGTCCTTGATCTTGTCGAACTGCGGGTAGTGCAGCGGCAGGGTGCTGTCGGCGAAGAACGGGTTGGCCTGCTGGGCAGCGCTGGCCGCAGGCGCGGCGGCAACGGCGGAATAGGCGGGCAGGGCAAGGCCGAGGGTCACGGCGACGGCAAGGGCAAGGCGGGTGGTCAAGGGGTAATCTCCGGTCAGACAAGTGCCCGAGGTTAACCCGGGGTGAGGGGTGGGGGCTTGTGTCGAAAGGCATGTGCGGTGGTCGTATCGATACAATGGCCACACCCCTCCCTGGAGCACGACCATGACCACCGCCTTCGATTTCTCGTTCGTGGACCTGGACGGCCAGCAGCAGGACCTTGGCCAGTACCGTGGCAAGGCGCTGCTGCTGGTAAACGTAGCCAGCAAATGCGGCTTCACGCCCCAGTACAAGGGCCTGGAGGAGGTGTGGCGTGAATATCGCGACCAGGGCCTGGTGGTGATCGGGTTTCCGTGCGACCAGTTCGGCCACCAGGAACCCGGCAACGCGGACGAGATCCGCAGTTTCTGCTCGCTGACCTATGAGGTGGACTTCCCGCTCTCGGAGAAGATCGAGGTCAACGGGGATGGCGCGCACCCGCTGTGGAAATGGCTCAAGGCCGAGAAGTCCGGCCTGCTGGGCATCGGCGCGATCAAATGGAACTTCAGCAAGTTCCTGGTCGGCCGTGATGGCAAGGTGCTCGAACGCTACGCCCCCACGGACAAACCGGAAAACCTGCGCGGCGATATCGAAGCCGCGCTGGAGTAGTCATTTACTTTTCGACGAACGCGCGCTCGAACACGTAGTGGCCGGGCGTACCGATCCGCGGGGAGGTCTGGAAGCCACGGGCGTCCAGCACGCTGCGCAGGTCGGCCAGCATCTGCGGGCTGCCGCAGATCATGGCGCGGTCGTTTTCCGGGCTCAGTTCGGGCAGGCCCAGGGTGCGCTGCATCTCGCCGCTTTCCATCAGCGAGGTCAGCCGGCCCTGGTTCGGGAACGGTTCGCGGGTCACCGCCGGGTAGTAGAGCAGCTTGTCGCCGATCATCTCGCCCAGGAACTCATGCTCGCGCAGTTCCTTCTCGAACAGCTCGCGGTAGGCCAGGTCCTTTTCGTAGCGCACGCCGTGGGTCAGGATCACCTTGTCGAAGCGCTCGTAGGTTTCCGGGTCCTTGATCACCGACAGCCACGGCGCCAGGCCGGTGCCGGTGCCCAGCAGGTACAGGTGCTTGCCCGGGTGCAGGTCGCTGATCAGCAGGGTGCCGGTGGGCTTCTTGCCAACCAGCACCTTGTCGCCCGGCTTGATGTGCTGCAGGCGCGAGGTCAGCGGGCCGTCCTGGACCTTGATGCTGAAGAATTCCAGGTTCTCTTCCCAGTTCGCGCTGGCGATGGAATACGCACGCAGCAGCGGCCGCGCTTCGGTTTCCAGGCCGATCATCACGAACTGGCCGTTCTCGAAGCGGAAACCGCTGTCGCGGGTCGTGGTGAAGCTGAAGTAGGCGTCGGTCCAGTGACGGACCTCAAGCACCGTTTCGGCGCCGAAAGCGGAAGACATGGGGAGGGGGTCTGATCTGTGTTGTCCCGCCCAGTTTATCTCAAATGAGATAAATTCTCATTGAACCCCGTTCAGCGATATCCCGCTGCCTGCAGTTCGAACAGCTCGGCGTAGCGGCCTCCCTGCGCCATCAGCTGGGCGTGGGTGCCACTGGCCTCGATCCGCCCACCGGCCAGCACCAGGATCCGGTCGGCCATGCGCACCGAGGAGAACCGGTGCGAGATCAGCACCGCGGTGCGGTTGTCGGACAGCTCCTTGAAGCGCTGGAACACCTCGAATTCGGCGCGCGCATCCAGCGCGGCAGTGGGTTCGTCCAGGATCATCACCTGCGCATCGCGCATGTAGGCGCGGGCGATGGCGATCTTCTGCCACTGGCCGCCGGACAGGTCCACGCCCTGCTTGAAGCGGCGCCCGATCAGCTGCTCGTAGCCCTGCGGCAGCCCGGCGATCACATCTTCGGCCATGCCACGGCGCGCGGCGTCGCGGATGCGCGCATCGTCGGTCATCGCTTCGACCAGGCCCACCCCGATGTTCTCGCCGGCACTGAGGTTGTAGCGCACGAAGTCCTGGAAGATCACCCCCATGTTGGCGCGCAGGTCATCCAGGTCGTAGTCGCGCAGGTCGCGGCCGTCGAGCAGGATGCGGCCTTCGTCCGGGTCGTACAGCCGCGCCAGCAGCTTCACCAGCGTGGTCTTGCCGGCGCCGTTCTCGCCGACCAGGGCCAGCACTTCGCCCGCGCGCAGCTCGAAATCCAGATGGCGAACCGCCCAGCTTTCCGCGTCGGGATACTGGAAGCCCACGTTCTCGAACACGAAGCCCTGGGTGATCGGCTGCGGCACCGGCACCGCGTCCGGGCGCGAATGGATTTCCGGCTGGATCTGGAAGAACGAGAACAGATCGTCCAGGTACAGCGCCTGGCTGGCCACCTGCGAAAAGCCGATCAGCAGGCCTTCCAGCAGCTGGCGCAGGCGCAGGAAGCTGCCGGCCAGGAAGGTCAGGTCGCCGATGGAGAAGTCGCCGCGCACCGTGCGCCAGGCGATGTAGGCATAGGCGGTGTAGTAGCCGAGCGTACCCAGGGCGGCCAGCAGGGTGCCCCAGAACGCGCGTTTGCGCGCCAGCGCGCGGTTGGCGCGGAAGAACTTGTCGGCCAGGAACCGGTAGCGGTCGATCAGGAAGCGGTGGAGGTTGAAGATCTTCACCTCCTTGGCGGTTTCCACGCTGGCACCGATCTGGCGCAGGTAATCCAGCTGGCGGCGCTCGGGGGTCCACTGGAAGTTGAGGCTGTAGCCGGCCGCGTTGAAGTGCGATTCGCCGATGAACGCCGGCACCAGTGCCACGCCCAGCAGCAGGATCAACCACGGCGCGTAGACCAGCAGGCCCACCGCCAGGCTGGCCACGGTGATGGCGTCCTGGACCTGGCCGAACAGCTGGCTCATCAGGTTCATCCGGCCCATGGTCTGGCGCCGGGCGCGGTCCAGCTTGTCCTGCAGGTCCGGGTCCTCGAAGTCTTCCAGGTCCAGTTCTGCCGCGTGTTCCATCAGGCGCACGCTGGTGACGTTGGTGAACAGCTCTGAGAGCAGGGTGTCGGCGTAGCTGACGATGCGGCCGAGCAGGTCCGAGGCGATGGCCAGGCCGAATTCCAGCGCCAGCAGGCCCAGCAGGGGATTGAGCAGGCCGCTGTACAGCGCTTCAGCGAACGGCGGGAAGCCGGCCTCGTGCCGGCTCAGCAGCAGCGCCGCATCGATGATGAGCTTGCCCACGTACAGCATCGCCACCGGCAGCAGCGCACGGATGACGCGCAGCCCCAGGCTGGCGCTGGCCAGTGCCGGGCTGGTCTGCCAGACCTGGCGCAGGAACGGGGGCAGGTTGCGCATCGCCTGGAAGCGTTCGCGCAGGCTGGGATTCTTCGGGCCGGAAGCGCCGGCGGCGGGGGAGGCGGGCATGGCCCCATTGTGCCTGCGATCGCCGTGAAGCCCGGTTGTTTACCAAAGGGGGGCGTCATCCTATGACGGGCCCGGATTGCCTGTTGTGACAGGGCCCGGCGCAGTTGTCGGGAGTGATTCCCACCACCGCCGGGCCGGGGCGCTAAAATGGTGGGCTTACCCCCGCCAGCCCCGAGCAAGCGAGCATTACGTGACATCGATCAAGCAGGAAGACCTCATCCAGTCCATCGCCGACGCGCTGCAGTACATCTCGTACTACCACCCGGTCGACTACATCAAGAGCCTCACCGCCGCCTACGAGCGCGAGGAGTCGCCGGCCGCGAAGGAAGCGATGGCCCAGATCCTGATCAATTCCCGCATGTGCGCCGAAGGCCATCGGCCGATCTGCCAGGACACCGGCATCGTCACCGTGTTCCTGGAAGTGGGCATGAACGTGCGCTGGGACGACGCCACCATGAGCCTGGAAGACATGGCCAATGAAGGCGTGCGCCGCGCGTACAACCACCCGGACAACAAGCTGCGCGCCTCGGTGCTGGCCGATCCGGCCGGCAAGCGCGTCAATACGAAGGACAACACCCCGGGCGTGGTCAACATGAAGATCGTGCCGGGCGACACCGTGGACGTGATCGTGGCGGCCAAGGGCGGCGGCTCCGAAGCCAAGAGCAAGTTCGCCATGCTCAACCCGTCCGACTCCATCGTCGACTGGGTGCTCAAGACCGTGCCGACCATGGGCGCGGGCTGGTGCCCGCCGGGCATGCTCGGCATCGGCATCGGTGGCACTGCGGAAAAGGCGATGCTGCTGGCCAAGGAATCGCTGATGGAGCCGATCGACATCAACGAACTCAAGGCCCGTGGCGCCTCGAACCGCGCCGAAGAACTGCGCCTGGAGCTGTACGACAAGGTCAACGCGCTGGGCATCGGCGCACAGGGCCTGGGCGGCCTGACCACGGTGCTGGACATCAAGGTCAAGGACTTCCCGACCCACGCGGCCAACCTGCCGGTGGCGATGATCCCCAACTGCGCCGCCACCCGCCACGCCCACTTCACCCTGGACGGGAGCGGCCCGGTGATGCTGGACCCGCCGTCGCTGGAAGACTGGCCGCAGATCACCTACGACGCCTCCAAGGGCACCCGCGTCGACCTGGATACCATCACCCCGGAAGACGTGGCCAGCTGGAAGCCGGGCCAGACCCTGCTGCTCAACGGCAAGCTGCTCACCGGCCGCGATGCCGCGCACAAGCGCATGGTGGACATGCTCAACAAGGGCGAGCCGCTGCCGGTCGACCTCAAGGGCCGCTTCATCTATTACGTGGGCCCGGTCGATCCGGTGCGCGAGGAAGTGGTGGGCCCGGCCGGCCCGACCACCGCCACCCGCATGGACAAGTTCACCCGCCAGGTGCTGGAACAGACCGGCCTGCTGGGCATGGTCGGCAAGGCCGAGCGCGGCCCGGCCGCGATCGAGGCGATCCGTGATAACAAGTCGGCTTACCTGATGGCGGTGGGCGGTTCTGCCTACCTGGTGTCCAAGGCGATCAAGGCGGCCAAGGTGGTCGGCTTTGCCGACCTGGGCATGGAAGCGATCTACGAATTCACCGTGCAGGACATGCCGGTGACCGTGGCGGTGGATTCCACGGGTGAATCGGTGCACATCACCGGCCCGCGCGAATGGCAGGCGAAGATCGGCAGGATCCCGGTGGTCGTGGCCTGATGCTTCTTGAACAACGGCGCTTCTGGGCGCCGTTGTTCGTTCTACCGGCGCGCGCATAATCAGGGCCTTCCCAACTGCAGGTCCCCGCGCATGGCCACCACGTTGTACGGATCCTCCAGCACCGCCTCGCTGGTAGTGCATTGGCTGCTGATCGAACTGGGCATCGAGCACAAACTGGTGCTGCTCGATTTCGATACCCGCGAGCAGAAATCGGCCGATTACCTGGCCCTCAACCCGGCCGGTCGCGTGCCCACGCTGGTGATGGGCAGCCAGGTCCTGACCGAAGCGGCGGCGATCGCCCTGCACCTGGCCGACCTGCACCCGCAGGCGGGGCTGCTGCCGGCGCCGGGCACGCCCGAGCGTGCACAGGCCTACCGGTGGATGTTCTGGTGCGCCAACACCCTGCAGCCGGCGTATCGCGCGTGGTTCTATGCCGATGAAGTGGCCGGTGCGGACAACGTGGACGCGGTACGCGAGGGCGCGCGCCAGCAGCTGGAAGCGGGGTGGACACGGTTCGCCGAGCACCTGCAGCAGGCGGGGCCGTACGTGCTGGGCGAACGCATCAGCGTGGTCGATTTCATGCTGGTGATGCTGATGCGCTGGTCACGCAACATGCCGCGCCCCAGCGATACCTGGCCGGAACTGAAGGCCTACGCAGAGCGCATCAAAGCGCGCCCGGCGTTCGCCGAAGCCTACCGCCGCGAAGGCATCACCGACTGGCGGTGATACCGCGTAGCGCCGCGCCCGGCGTGGCTGCGGCGCAGCGTCAGTACCACTCCAGCAACGACACACCCAGGCCGATGTAGGTCGCCTTGTGGTTGTAATCGATCATGCTTTCGCCGTACCCATCGAAGATCTGCACATGCCCGCGCAGCAGGTTGCTGATCGGGAAGCCGTAATCCAGCTGCAGCGCCCCGTGCGAACGGTCGCCACCGCGCAGTGAATGCCGCGCCATCAGCGAAACTTCGTGGCCGTTGCGGTTCCAGGTCAGGGTCGCGTCGCCGCGGCCCATGTAATCCTCGATGTCCGGGTTGTTGTCGTCTTCACGGTCTTCGGGCAGGCGGTACCACGGGCGCAGCACCAGCGCCCAGTTTTCGCGGTCCAGGCCGATGTTGGCGATCACCCGGTTCCAGCTGCGCGACAGCGGGTCGGCGCGGCCGTTGGACATGTGGGTGAGGCTGAGCCCGCTCATGCGCCCGCGCCAGCCGCCGATGGAATAGCCGTTGCGGAAGACCATCATGATCTCCGGCTCGTAATTGGTTTCGCGGAACGGGCGCGAGTTGTCGGCGTTGTAGGCCTGCCAGCGCGAGCTCTGGGTATACCCGGCCCAGATGTCGCCGTTGTCGCCGAACACGTTCTCCCAGACCTTGGTCTTGAAGCTCAGCTGGAACTTCAGCTCGTTGCTGTCCAGCTGCTGTGGCGTGGTCACCGTGTTCTCCGGGTTGGGCGAGTGCGGCATCTGGTTCTTGTCGCTGGTCCAGAACGCGGGCAGCAGGTACACCGGCTTGTAGGCGCGCAGCTGGAACGCCCCCAGCTTGGAGTCCTGCGCCAGTTCCCAGCGGCTGTCCAGCAGCGAACCCTTGCCGGCATTGGCCAGCGCGGAATCATGGCCATCGTTCTTGAACACCTCGCCCAGCCGCTGCTTGACCCGTTCGGTGGCCGGGGCCTCGGGCGTACGCGCCGCCTGGCGCTCTTCGCGACGCTCCTGCTTGGCGGCGGTGGCAGCGGCATCGGCCGCCTGGGTGGTTTCCACCGTGGGCCGGAACAGCTTGTCGTAGCAGGCCAGGCGGGCCACGTCGGTGCCTACCAGCGCGCAGGCTTCAGGCGATGCCGGC
The DNA here is from genome assembly GCF_037203925.1 of Stenotrophomonas sp. CCNWLW57. Classification (NCBI taxonomy): domain Bacteria; kingdom Pseudomonadati; phylum Pseudomonadota; class Gammaproteobacteria; order Lysobacterales; family Lysobacteraceae; genus Stenotrophomonas; species Stenotrophomonas sp. CCNWLW57. The sequence continues at coordinate 237,481 of NZ_JBBCBJ010000002.1, read as the reverse complement.
GTCGGCGCGGCTTCCTGGGCGGCCAGCGGCAGGCTGGCGCTGGCCAGCGCCAAGGCAGAGAACAGGGCCGAACGTGGGCGGTGGGTCATGGAGGCGGGCCGATGAATGGAGGGGAGCGCGGACAGTGTGGCGGCTGCCCGACGTTCCCGCCAGCGCAACGCGACGCGCTGACGGGATCAGCGCGTTTATGCCGGTGTCCCCCGTGCGCGCAACGTGAAGCTGGCCGGGCTCAGAAGAACCAGGCGAACGCGAAGATGCCCAGCATCGCGATCACCAGCGCCAGCTTGAGCGCGAACCCCAGCAGGATGCCCAGCCAGGTACCCAACCCCACCTTGGTGGACCGGCCCAGTTCGCGCGTATGCCAGTACTCGCCGAGCAACGCGCCGGCCAGTGGTCCGGCGAACAGGCCGATCGGCATGAAGAACAAGCCGACGATGCTGCCGATGAACGTACCCCACAGCGCCTTGCGGCTGGCCCCGACCCGCTTGGCGCCCACTACCGTGGCCAACACGTCCACGGCGAAGGAGGTCAGCGTCAGCAGGCCTAGCACTGTCAGCGGTACCCAGCCCACATGCACGAAGCCGTCGCCCCAGGCCGCCACCAGCAGACCGGCGAAGACCAGCGGGATCCCGGGCAGGGCGGGCAGGATGATGCCGGCGATACCGACCAGGACCAGCACCACGGCGATCAGGTAAAAGATGAATGAAGGGTCCATGCTGTCCAGTATGGTTGTCTATTTGGGGTTGACATACGTGAAATAAGCCAGTTGCTTTTTCATTTTGCCCGGGTTAAGTTGCAGACGCTGAGCTTGGCAAGGTCACCGTGGATCGTGGCCTGATGATGGTAGATCTTCCGATCCGCTCCATCGATGCACCTCGCTTCCCCCTTGCTTGTCAGCCGCCCACAAGGCGTAACCAACTACAAGACAGTCAGGGAGTAAGGAAGATGGCAGAGAAGGGCACCGTCAAGTGGTTCAATGACGCGAAGGGTTTCGGTTTCATCAGCCGTGAAAGCGGTGAGGACGTGTTCGTACACTTCCGTGCAATCGAATCCCAAGGCTTCAAGAGCCTCAAGGAAGGCCAAGCGGTCGAGTTTGAAGTGACCCAGGGCCAGAAGGGCCTGCAGGCCGACAAGGTGCGCCCGCTCTAAGCGCGCACTGCTCCGGTCTGATCGGAACATGGAAAGGGCCCGCGCAAGCGGGCCCTTTGCTTTCACGCTGCAGCGGTGTAGTGGGTCAGCGCAGGACCACGCGACCGTTGACCACGCGTACGTAGGTGTTCTCGCGGATCCCGCCGAGGTCACGCTGGTTGACCACTACGGTGCGGCCGTCGTCCATGCGCACGGTGATGTCGAAGGTATCGCTGGTCACGTTCTTCTGGATCTGGTTGCCGGCAAGCGCACCGCCCACCGCGCCCGCAGCGGCGGCGATGTTCTGGTTGCCCTTGCTGCCGCCGGTGTGGTCGGAGATCTCATGGCCGGCCACGGCGCCGACCAGGCCGCCCAGGATCGCGCCGGTGGCGCTCGGTGCCGTTCGGCCGGAGGCCACCTGGTTGATGCGGGTCACGATGCCGCAATCGGCGCAGCGGTTGGTGTTGTAGTTGCCGCTGTTGTTATAGCCGTTGTTGTAGCCGTTGTTGTTGTAGCCGCCGCCGTAGCCAGGCGAGGTGGTGGCACAGCCGGCCAGCGCGACGGTAGCGACGGCGGCGGCAGCAATGAGTTGGATCTTCATGGTGGTTCTCCTGGCCAGAAGGGGTGGTCGTGAATGCGTCTGGGGCGCATGGCGCAGATCCTGTCCTGTCCCGCGTGAACAGGGTGCCAATCCGGCCACCGCTTCGTGGCTGCCAGATGAATCAGCGGAAATCCTGGTGGCAGGCCTTGCAGTCGGTCTGGATCTTCTCGACCAGCTGGCCCATGGCCACGCAGTCGGTCGGCGGCGCGGCCAGCGCGGTGTTGAGCGTGGCGCGCAGGCCGCTGGCGTGCTGCTGGAACTGCGCACTGTCCTTCAGGTCGGGGAACGCAAGGTCCAGGTCGTTGGACAGCGAGCGCAGCGTCTGCAGGCGCGGCACGCTGTCGGCCAGGCTGCAGCGGTTCTGCGCCTGCGCATCGCGCAACAGCGCCACCTGGCGCTCCATCACGTGCATCAGGCTGCCGGGGAACGGGTCCTGGCGGGCCTGGATCGCGCGGGACACCATCACGGTGGCGACCAGGCCGATCACCAGCCCCAGGCCTGCGACAAACAGATAGCGGTAAGCGGCGGACGGGCGGCGGGTGGGGACGGGGGCATTCATGCGGGTGGCTTCCTTGTGGGTGGCTCGCTGCATCCTACCGCTGGCCGCATCACGAACGTACGTGGCGGGCGCTGGGCCGTCTAAAATGGGCGGCATGAACGACGTATTGCGCGAACGCTTTGCCGGCATCGACCGGTTGTATGGGGTGGGCACCGTGGACCAGCTGTCGCAGCGCCGGGTGGCGGTGGTCGGCATGGGCGGGGTGGGCTCGTGGGTAGTGGAAGCGCTGGCGCGCACGGCGGTGGGGCACCTGACCCTGATCGACGCCGACGACATCTGCGTGTCCAACACCAACCGCCAGCTGCCAGCGCTGGCCGGGCAGTACGGGCGCAACAAGGCCGAGGCAATGGCCGAGCGCTGCGTGGCGATCAACCCGGACATCAGCGTTGATGCGGTTGCCTCGTTCCTGACCGTGTCGAACATGGTCGAGCTGCTCGACCGCGACTTCGACCTGGTCATCGACGCCTGCGACAGCTTCCGGGTCAAGGTGGAAACCATTGCCTGGTGCCGCCGCCGCAAGCTGCCCATCCTCACCGTGGGCGCGGCCGGTGGCCGTACCGACCCGACCCTGGTGCGCATCCGTGACGTCTCGCGCACCGAGCACGACGCCATGCTGGCCCTGATCCGCAAGAAGCTGCGCAGCGATTTCAACTTCCCGAAGAACGCCTCGCGCTACTTCGGCGTGCCGGCGGTGTATTCGCTGGAAAACGTGAAGTACCCGCAGGCCGATGGCAGCGTGTGCGGGGTACGCCCACAGCTGGGTGCCGATGCCGCGTTGAAGCTCGACTGCGGCGCCGGGCTGGGCGCAGCCACGCATATCACCGGCGCGTTCGCGTTCGCGGCAGTGGGCAAGGCGTTGGAGATGCTGCTGAAGAAGAAGTCGTAGAGCCACGCCCCGCGTGGCTGCTTTTCGCCGGACACCGCGCGGCCACGCAGGGCGTGGCTCTACGGGAGGGCGAACAGCCGGCGTGCGTTGGCGGAGGTCTGGTCGGCAATGGCCTCCACCGTTTCTCCGCGCAACTTCGCCACGGTTTCTGCAATCACCGTCAATCGTGCCGGCTCATTGCGCTCGCCGCGGATGCCGGCGTCCGGCTGGTCGGGCGCATCGGTTTCCAGCAGCAGCTGCTCTAGGGGCAGCTGCGCTACCAGTCGCTGCAGGCGCTGGGCGCGGTCATAGGTCAGCGGACCGCCCAGGCCGACCAGGAAACCCAGTTTGTGCAGCTGCGCGGCCTGTTCCGGGCTGCCGGGAAAACTGTGGATCACCCCGCGAAGGCCGCCCACCTGTTTGATGGCGGCGATCACCGCATCCACGGCGCGGCGCGCGTGCACGATCACCGGCAGGTCGAACTCGCGCGCGATTCGCAACTGCCCGTCGAAGTAAAACTGCTGCCGTTCGGCATCCAGGCCTTCCACGAAGAAATCCAGTCCGCACTCGCCCACCGCACACGGCTGCTCGCGGGCGATCCACTCGCGCAGCTGGTCCAGGTGCTCCGGGCGATGCTGATCCAGGAACATGGGGTGCAGCCCATATGCCGGATACAGCCCGTCGGCCAGCTGGCAGGTCTCACGCAGCTTGGGCCAGCTGGCGGCGGTCACCGCGGGCACCACCTGTGTTCGAACACCTGCCGCCTGCGCACGGGCGATCACCTGGGCGCGGTCGTGATCGAATTCGTCCGCGTCCAGGTGGCAGTGGCTGTCGATCAGGCTCACGCGTCGCGCCGGTCCAGGCGCGGCGGCAGGGTGTCGCTGCGGCGCTTCCAGTTGGCCAGCAGCAGCGTGCCCAGCCCGAACAGGATTTCATCCACGAAAGGAATCGGGTCTGGAATGAACAGCGTTACGGCGAACAGCGCCGCGGTGATCTTGAACAGCGTGGGGTAACGCAGTCCGCGTGCCCATTTCATGACAGGTAGCAGCAGGGGACCGGGCATCGCACTCTCCTCGACAAGTGGTGTAAACGCTATCACGAGCCCTGCGACGACAGAACCTGAATGGGGAGGCGGGCCGTAAGCGTCATGTGGAGATACCGTTCAGGGTTCGCATGCTGGAATCCGCATCAAGAACGTTGCGGATCGCCCGCAGGGAGTCGGATATGAAAAGCACAACTACTACTGTCCTGGTCGCTGCAGGCGCCCTGCTGGTCGGGGGCATCGCCACCGCCGCCTTCATGAAAAGCGGTAGCTCCACCGACCCGGTTACCGCCGCACAGACCCGCCCGAGCCTGGACACCACGCCGCTTGCCGACGATGGTGCGCGCACCGACGATCTCGCCGTGGACAAGGCCGGCCGGCTGGAATACGCCGACGTGGTGAAGGTCGATCCGTTGACCCAGAAAGAGAAGGCCTACGCCACCGTGATCGGCACCGAGCCGGTGCGTGAGACCTCCACCACCCAGACCCCGCACGAGGTCTGCAACGACGTGGTGGTGCAGGAACGCCTGCCCGAGCGCGACGGCAATGTCGGCGGCACCGTGGCCGGCGCCGTCATCGGCGGCCTGCTGGGCAACCAGGTGGGCGGCGGCAATGGCCGCAAGGCCGCCACCGCCGCCGGCGCCGTTGCTGGCGGCGTGATCGGCAACCAGGTGGACAAGCGCCACGTCGGTGGCCGCGTGGTCAACCGCACCGAGCGCCAGTGCCACACCGAAACGGCCACCTCCGAATCGACCAAGGTCACCGGCTACAACGTGACCTACCGTAATGAAGACGGCACCACCGGCACCATGCGCATGGCCAGCAAGCCGGGCAACCGCATCGCCATGGGCACCACCAGCAACGTCACCGGCTACAACGTGACCTACCGCTACGACGGCGTTGAAAAGACCGTCAAGATGGCCAACAAGCCCAGCAGCGACCGCCTGCCGGTCGTCGACGGCCAGCTGGTCACCCAGACCGCCGCGCTGGATACCGCGCGCCAGTAATCGGGGCGCTGTTCAGTACGTACGAAGAGGCCGGCATCTTGCCGGCCTCTTTCGTTCTGCGAAGATGGCACCCGGCTTACCAACGGGGTACCCCATGAGCATTTTCGATCTGCGCCTGGAAACCGACCGGTTGATCCTGCGCCCGCCACGCGCGGAGGACTTCGACGCCTTCCTGCAGTTCTGCACCGATCCGCAGGTGATGCAGCACCTCGGCGGCGTGCAGGCGCCGTCCCAGGCCTGGCGCAGTTTCAGCTGCCTGGTGGGCAGTTGGCACCTGTATGGCTTCTCGATGTTCTCGGTGATCGAGAAGAGCAGCGGCGACTGGGTGGGGCGCATGGGGCCGTGGCAACCGCTGGACTGGCCTGGGACCGAAGTCGGCTGGAGCATCCGCCACGCCAGCTGGGGAAGGGGCTACGCACCGGAGGCGGCGGTGGCGGCCATCGACTGGGCGTTCGACACGCTCGGCTGGGACGAGGTGATCCACACCATCGATGCGGCCAATGAGAACTCCAAGGCCGTCGCGCGCAAGCTCGGCAGCACGCTGCTGCGCATGGGCGAGCTGCCGCCGCCGCACGACGGCAAGCCGATCGAGATCTGGGGGCAGTCGCGCCACCAGTGGCATCGAACGGGGACTGTCTAACGGGGACGGAAGAGGTTAATTCCGCTTAACCACCTCCGTCCCCTTTTTGGGCCATGCTCGGCGCGGTCGTCCGTTCGGCTCAGCTGGAGGGTGTGCATGGTTGCCGTGGTTCCCGATCCGATTCCCGCGCGCATGAAAGGCCTGAACCGGGCCGAGGTCTGCGACGCCAACTTCATTGAGTTCGTGCAGCACTGGGATGGCGCCGCCGCCCCACGCCCCGCCGGCGATGCGCCGATCCTGCCGGGCAGCACGCTGGACGCGCAGGGCTTCGATGCGCTGTTCGAGTCGCAGCTGGTCAGCCGGCACCTGGACCTGATGGCGCGCGTGCTGCGCGTGCAGAACAAGGTTTTCTACACCATCGGTTCGTCCGGCCACGAAGGGAATGCGCTGGTGGCGCGGCTGGCCCGGCACACCGATCCGGCGTTCCTGCATTACCGCTCCGGTGCGTTCATGGCCGAGCGCTTCCGCCAGCTGCCAGGCATGGACCCGGTGATGGACGCGGCGCTGTCCTTCGCTGCCAGCCGCGACGATCCGGCCAGCGGCGGGCGCCACAAGGTCTGGGGCAGCAAGCCGCTGTGGGTGCTGCCGCAGACCTCCACCATCGCCTCGCACCTGCCCAAGGCGCTGGGCACTGCGCTGGCCATTGAAACCGCGCGCCGCATCGGCCATGGCCTGCCGATTCCGGACGACAGCGTGGTGATCTGTTCCTTCGGCGATGCCTCGGCCAACCACGCCACCGCGCAGACCGCGTTCAACACCGCCGCCTGGGCCGCTTACCAGCGCCTGCCGGCACCGGTGCTGTTCGTGTGCGAGGACAATGGCATCGGCATTTCGGTGAGAACGCCAGACGGGTGGATTGCAGACAGCTTCAGTCACCGGCCCGGCCTGGACTACTTCTTCGCCGATGGCCTGGACCTGGCCAGCGGCCACGCGCAGGTGCAACACGCGCTGGAGCATTGCCGCCGCACCCGTCGCCCGACCTTCCTGCACCTGCGCACCACGCGGTTGATGGGCCACGCGGGGACGGATTTCGAGATCGAGTGGCGGCCGCTGCAAGAGCTGTGCGCGGCAGAGGCGGCCGATCCCCTGCTGCGCTCGGCGCAGATCGCGTTGGAGTCCGGTTGGATGACGCCCGCCCAGGTGCTTGCGCGTTACGAGGCGATGCGCGCGCGCTGCTTCGCTGCCGCCGACGCGGCCGACCAGCGGCCCAAGCTGGGCGAGCTGGCCGAGATCATGGCGCCGCTGGCGCCGTACACCCCCGCTGCCGTGCATGCCGAAGCCCGCCGCGTGCCGGCGGCGCAGGCGCGCGAGGCGGTGTTCGGCAGCGCGGCGCAGTTGCCGGAACGGCAGCCACCGCGGCACCTGGCGATCCAGATCAACCAGGCCCTGCACGACCTGCTGTGCAAGTACCCCTCGTCACTGCTGTTCGGCGAGGACGTCGCACAGAAGGGCGGGGTGTACACGGTCAGCAAGGGGTTGCTGAAAGCCTTCGGCCCGCGCCGGGTGTTCAACACGCTGCTGGATGAAACCATGATCCTGGGCATGGCCCAGGGCCTGGCCAACCTTGGCATGCTGCCGATCCCGGAAATCCAGTACCTGGCCTACCTGCACAACGCCGCCGACCAGCTGCGCGGCGAGGCCTGTTCGCTGCAGTTCTTCTCCAACGACCAGTACCGCAACCCGATGCTGGTGCGTATTGCGGGGCTGGGCTACCAGAAGGGCTTCGGCGGCCACTTCCACAACGACAACTCGATCGCCGCGCTGCGCGACATCCCCGGGCTGGTGGTGGGCTGCGCCTCGCGCGGCGATGACGCGGCGATGATGCTGCGCACGCTGGCGGCGCTGGCCCATGTGGATGGGCGGGTGGCGGTGTTCCTGGAGCCCATCGCGCTGTACATGACCAAGGACCTGCACGCACCCGGTGATGGCCAGTGGCTGTTCCCATACCCCGCGCCGGACCAGGCGCTGGTGCTGGGCGAGGGGCGGGTATACGCAGCCGAGGCCAACGACCTGGTGATTTTCACCTACGGCAACGGGGTGCCGATGAGCCTGCGCGCGGCGCGCACCATTGAAGCCGAACTGGGCTGGCAGGTGCGGGTGGTCGACCTGCGCTGGCTGGTGCCGCTCAACGCCGGCTTCATTGCCGGGCAGGCTGCCGATGCCCAGCGGGTGCTGGTGGTGGACGAGGGCCGGCACAGCGCGGGGGTGGGCGAGGGGGTGATCACCGCACTGGTCGAGGCCGGCTTCGGCCACCTGCCGCTGCAGCGGGTGTGCGGGGCCGATACCTACACACCGCTCGCGGGGGCAGCAATGTGCGTGCTTCCAAGCGACAATGCGGTAACAAGCGCCGCGCGGGTGTTGGCGCAGGACCATTGACGCATGTGTGGACTGGCAGGAATGTTGCTGGCCGCCCCGGTACGGGAGCAGGCCGCGTTGGAACAGCAGGCGCGCCGCATGGGCGATGCGCTGGTGCACCGTGGTCCCGATGACAGCGGGGTGTGGGCCGACGCGGCCAGTGGCATCGCGCTGGCGCACCGCCGGCTGAGCATCCTGGACCTGTCGCCGCTGGGCCACCAGCCGATGGCGTCCGACGACGGCCGCTATGTGCTGGCCTACAACGGCGAGGTCTACAACTTCGCCGCGCTGCGGCTGGAGCTGGAGGAGCGCGGCCACGCCTTCCGTGGGCATTCCGACACCGAAGTGCTGCTGGCCGCGTTCGTGGCCTGGGGCCTGGACGAGACCCTGCAGCGTGCCAACGGCATGTTCGCCATCGCCCTGTGGGACCGCGCCGAGCAGTGCCTGTGGCTGGCGCGCGACCGGGTCGGCAAGAAGCCGCTGTACTACGGCTGGGCCGGCGACACGCTGGTGTTCGGCTCGGAGCTGAAGGCGCTGTGGCAGCACCCCGCGTTCGACAACGATATCGACCGCGACGCGCTGACCCTGTTGATGCGGTTGGACTACATTCCGGCCCCGCACTGCATCCACGAACGCTGCTTCAAGCTGATGCCGGGGCGGGTGCTGCGCCTGGATGCCGCCGCAGTGGCCGCCGGTGCGGCCGCGCACCGCCCCGATCAGCAGCAGCTGCCGTTCTGGAATGCGCGTGAGCGCATGCAGCAGGCGCTGGCCTCGCCGTTCGTGGGCAGCGACGAGGATGCAGAGAACCAGCTCGATGCCCTGCTGCGCGATGCGGTCGGGCTGCGCATGGTGGCCGACGTGCCGGTGGGCGTGTTCCTCTCTGGCGGTACCGATTCGTCGGTGGTGGCGGCACTGATGCAGTCGCAGTCGTCCACGCCGATCCACAGTTTCAGCATCGGGTTCGAGGGCTCGGACCACGATGAGGCGCCGCTGGCCAAGGCCCTGGCCACCCACCTGGGCACCGACCACACCGAGCTGTATGTCAGCGGCGCCGATGCGCTGGCGGTGGTGCCGACGCTGCCGGCAATGTTCGACGAGCCGTTCGCCGATGCCTCGCAGGTGCCGACCGCGCTGGTGGCACGGCTGGCGCGCAGCGCGGTGACCGTGGCGCTGTCCGGCGACGGCGGCGATGAGCTGTTCTTCGGCTACAGCCGCTACCAGCGCGCGCTGCGCAACTGGACGCTGCTGGGCCGGGTGCCGGCGCCGCTGCGGCGCTGGATGGCCGCCCATTCGCAGACCCAGGGCGAAGCCTCGCGCACCGGTGGCCTGGCTGCGCTGCTGGCCGAAACCGGGGCGCGCGGCATCGGCGATGTGTACCGCAACCGCATTTCGCGCTGGCGCGACCCGGTGTCCGCGGTGATCGGCGCGCGCGGCGCGGGCAGCTTCTATGACCTGGCCGACCCGCTGCACGGCGCCGGCTCGCCGGCCGACGCGATGATGCTGGCCGATTTCAGTACGTACCTGCCCGATGACCTGCTGTGCAAGGTGGACCGCACCAGCATGGCGGTCAGCCTGGAGGCGCGGGCGCCGCTGCTGGACTGGCGCGTGGCCGGGTTCGCCTGGTCGCTGCCGCTGTCGATGAAGCAGCGCGATGGGGTGAGCAAGTACATGCTGAAGCGGGTGCTGGGCCGTTACGTGCCGCATGACATGGTGCACCGGCCCAAGCGCGGCTTTGGTGCGCCGGTCAGCGCATGGTTGAAGGGCGACCTGCGCGGCTGGGCCGACGAACTGCTGGATCCGGCGCGGTTGGCGGCCGAAGGCGTGTTCCATGTGGATGCCATTGTTCCCCTGTGGAAGCAGTTCCAGCAGGGCGAGCGCAAATGGCATACCCATCTGTGGAACGTGCTGATGTTCCAGGCCTGGCAGGCGCATTGGAAAGAGGCGAGGGCGGCGGTTCCGCGCGCGTGACCGGCACCGCGCCGGACACCCATGGCGTGTCCCACGTACGCCTTCACCGCGCGCAACACCGGTCACCCCTACGCTGGCCGTTCCACCTGAACGGAGCTCCTTCATGGCAACCCCCACCATCGCCGTGCTGGTCGGCAGCCTGCGCACCGGCTCGCACAACCAGGCCCTGGCCCATGCGCTGGAGAAGCTGGCCGCCGGCAAGGCCAGTTTCGAGTACGTGCAGATCGGCGACCTGCCGCTCTACAACCAGGACTTCGACAAGGCCTACCCGGCTGAAGGCCTGCGCCTGAAGGAGCAGATCAAGAAGGCCGACGCCGTGCTGTTCGTCACCCCCGAATACAACCGCTCGGTGCCGGGCGTGCTCAAGAACGCCATCGACATTGGCTCGCGGCCGTACGGCCACAGCGCCTTCGCCGGCAAACCCGCCGCGGTGATCGGTGCTTCGATCGGCGCCATCGGCACCGCGCTGGCCCAGCAGCACCTGCGCAACATCCTGGCCTACCTGGACATGCCGGTGCTGGGCCAGCCCGAGGCGTTCGTCCACTTCAAGGAAGGGCTGATCGACCCGCAGGGCGGGATCAGCAACGAGGGCACCCGCGACTTCCTGCAGGGCTTCGTGGACAAGTTCCTGGCCTGGATCGCCACCCACGGCGGTCAGCATTGAACCCGGTGGTTCTGCGATAATGCGCGGCAAGGCGCACGACCAACGGTCGTGCGCTACCCGACAGGGTCGGCATCCGGCCACACGCCGACCTGCAACCGGTAGGGCACGACCGTTGGTCGTGCCGTCTGCGCCCGGTGCGCACAGCTATCCACTGCTTATCCACAGGGTTGTGCATGGCTGTGGCGGCCGCTCCGTGCCTACCATGTCCCACGCTCCACTCTGCAGGAAGAACACCCCCTCATGTCCGCCCGCTCCGGCTTCCGTTCCGACCGCAAAGACCGCGGTGACCGCTTTGATCGCGACGAGATGCGCATCGACGCGCTGCGCGTGCCTCCGCATTCGATCGAGGCCGAGCAGGCGGTGCTGGGCGGCTTGATGCTGGCCCCGGAAAGCTACGACCGGATCAACGACCAGCTGACCGAAACCGACTTCTACCGGCGCGACCACCAGACCATCTACCGGGCGATCCGCGAGCTGTCCGAGCGCGACCGCCCGTTCGATGCGGTGACCCTGGGCGAGTGGTTCGAATCGCAGGGCAAGATGGAACTGGTCGGCGATGGCGCCTACCTGATCGAACTGGCCAGCACCACGCCGTCGGCGGCCAACATCTCGGCCTATGCCGAGATCGTGCGCGACAAGGCGGTGCTGCGGCAGCTGATCCAGGTCGGCACCGACATCGTCAACGATGGTTTCCAGCCGGAAGGCCGCGAGAGCAGCGAACTGCTGTCGGCGGCGGAAAAATCCGTGTTCGCCATCGCAGAGCAGGGCGCGCGTGGCCGCACCGATTTCGTGGCGATGCCCGGCGCGCTGAAGGACGCTTTCGAAGAGCTGCGCAACCGCTTCGAGAACGGCGGCAACATCACCGGCCTGCCCACCGGCTACGCCGACTTCGACGCGATGACCGCCGGCCTGCAGCCGACCGACCTGATCATCCTGGCCGCGCGACCGGCCATGGGCAAGACTACCTTCGCGCTGAACATCGCCGAGTACGCCGCCATCAAGTCCAAGAAAGGCGTGGCGGTGTTCTCGATGGAAATGTCGGCGTCGCAGCTGGCCATGCGCCTGATTTCCTCCAACGGCCGCATCAACGCCCAGCGCCTGCGTACCGGCCAGCTGGAAGACGAGGACTGGAGCCGGGTTACCGGCGCCATCCGCATGCTGAAGGAAACCAAGATCTTCATCGACGACACGCCGGGCGTGTCGCCGGAGATCCTGCGCTCCAAGTGCCGCCGCCTCAAGCGCGAGCATGACCTGGGGTTGATCGTGATCGACTACCTGCAGCTGATGAGCGTGCCGGGCAACAGCGAAAACCGCGCCACCGAAATCTCGGAAATCTCGCGTTCGCTCAAGGGCCTGGCCAAGGAACTGAACGTGCCGGTGATCGCACTGTCGCAGCTCAACCGCTCGCTGGAAACCCGAACCGACAAACGCCCGGTGATGGCCGACCTTCGCGAATCCGGCGCAATCGAGCAGGACGCGGACATGATCGTGTTCATCTACCGCGACGATTACTACAACAAGGAAAATTCCCCGGACAAGGGGCTGGCCGAGATCATCATCGGCAAGCACCGAGGCGGCCCGACTGGCTCGTGCAAGCTCAAGTTCTTCGGCGAGTACACCCGGTTCGACAACCTCTCGCACGATTCGGTGGGGTCGTTCGAATAAGGTTTCGTCGGCGGATCCGGGGTTTCGTCGCAAACCGGTTGAACCCGGCCGGGCAGGGCGGCAACGTGGTCCTGCCGCGGCAAGGTGCCGCCCTGGAGACCGTCATGAAGACCCTGTTCGCGCTCGGCGTGTGGTGCCTGCTGTTCGTCCTGTACTGGCCGCTGGCGATCCTGGCCCTGCTGGCCTGGCCGTTCGTGTGGCTGCTGAGCCTGCCGTTCCGCCTGGTCGGCATCACCTTCTCGGCGCTGTTCGCGTTCCTGGGTGCACTGCTCATGCTGCCCGCACGCCTGCTGGGTGGCGGCCGCATGGCGACAGCACGGTAGAGCCGACTGTCAGTCGGCCATAGCACGGTAGAGCCGACTGTCAGTCGGCTATCGCGCGCAGCGCGATGTTCCGGGATCGCGCCTACGGCAGCCGACTGACAGTCGGCTCTACCCGAGGCAATGCGTCGAGTGGACGGCGTACGCCCACAAAAAACCCCGCCGAGGCGGGGTTTTTCGTTGCATCACCACGGGGCCGGTCAGTTGGCCTTGTGGATCGCGCGCTTGCTCACGGCCATGGCGGCGTCGTGGACGACTTCCGACAGGGACGGGTGGGCGTGGCAGATGCGGGCCAGGTCGTCGGCCGAACCACTGAACTCCATGGTCAGCACGCCTTCGTGGACCAGCTCGGACACGTTCGCGCCCACCAGGTGCATGCCCAGGATGCGGTCGGTCTCGGCGTGGGCCAGGACCTTGACGAAGCCAGCCGGCTCGATCATCGCCACGGCGCGACCGTTGGCGGCGAACGGGAAGCTGCCGGCCTTGTACGGAATGCCTTCGGCCTTCAGCTGCTCTTCGGTCTTGCCTACCCAGGCCAGTTCCGGCTCGGTGTAGATGACCCACGGAATGGTGTCCATGTTGACGTGGCCCGGCAGGCCCGCGATCAGCTCGGCTACCGCGATGCCTTCCTCGAAGCCCTTGTGCGCCAGCATCGGGCCGCGCACGCAGTCGCCGACCGCCCACACGCCATCAACGCCGGTGTGGCAATGGTCGTCCACTTCGATCTGGCCACGCTCGTTGACCTTCACGCCGGTACCTTCGGCCAGCAGGCCCTTGGTCGCGGCGCGGCGGCCGACGGCCACCAGCAGCTTGTCCACCACCAGGCTCTTTTCGCCTTCGGCGTCGGTGTAGGTCAGGGCGACTTCCTTCTTCTTGCCCTTGCCGGTCACTTCGGCCTTGGAAACCTTGGCACCCAGGCGGATGTCCAGGCCCTGCTTCTTGAATTCCTTGGCGGCAACCTTGCCCACTTCGGCATCGGCCGCGGCCAGGAAGGTCGGCAGCGCTTCCAGGATGGTCACTTCGGCGCCGAGGCGCTTCCACACGCTGCCCAGCTCCAGGCCGATCACACCGGCGCCGATCACGGCCAGGCGCGCCGGGACTTCGGTGAAGTCCAGGCCGCCGACGTTGTCGACGATGGTCTCGCCGTCGAACTTGGCGAACGGCAGTTCGATCGAATCCGAACCGGCGGCGATGATCACGTTGGTGCCCTTGAGCTCGACGACTTCGCCGTCGTGCTGGGTGACCTTGACCACGTTGCCCGGCTGCAGTTCACCGAAACCGTAGTAGGCGGTGACTTTGTTGGCCTTGAACAGCATGGCGATGCCGCCGGTGAACTGCTTGACGATCTTGTCCTTGCGGCCAACCATCGCTTCGACGTCCATCTTGGCGTCCTTGAAGCTGATGCCGTGGTCGCCAAAGATGTGGCCCATGTTCCAGAACTGGCGCGAGGAGTCCAGCAGCGCCTTGGACGGGATGCAGCCCACGCGCAGGCAGGTACCGCCCAGCGCCGGCTTGCCATCCTTGCCCAGGGCAGCGTCGATGCAGGCGGTCTTCAGACCCAGCTGCGCGGCGCGGATGGCGGCGTGGTAGCCGGCCGGACCGGCACCGATGACGACAACGTCGAATTGTTCAGCCATTGAAAATTCCTTGATGCTTTACCAGAACCCCTCCGCGCAGGCGCGGAGGGGCGGGAGGTCTTACAGGCCGAACAGCATGCGGCCCGGGTTTTCCAGCTGGTTCTTGATGTCCACCAGGAACTGCACCGAATCCTTGCCGTCGATGATGCGGTGGTCGTAGGACATCGCCAGGTACATCATCGGCGCGATCACGACCTGGCCGTTCTGGGCGATCGGACGCTCCTTGATGGCGTGCATGCCCAGGATGGCGCTCTGCGGCGGGTTGATGATCGGGGTGGACAGCAGCGAACCGAAGGTGCCGCCGTTGGTCACGGTGAAGGTGCCGCCCTGCAGTTCTTCCAGGCTCAGCTTGCCGTCACGGGCCTTCTTGGCGTAGTCGGCAATGGTCTTTTCGATGTCGGCGAACGACATGCGCTCGACGTTGCGCAGCACCGGCGTGACCAGGCCCTTCTCGGTCGAGACCGCGATGGAGATGTCCGAGTAGCCGTGGTAGATGATGTCGTCGCCGTCGATCGAGGCGTTGACCAGCGGGAAGCGCTGCAGCGCGTTGGCAGCGGCCTTCACGAAGAAGCTCATGAAGCCCAGCTTGATGCCGTGCGCCTTGACGAACTCGTCCTGCAGGTCCTTGCGCGCGGCCGACACCTTGGACAGGTCGACTTCGTTGAAGGTGGTCAGCATGGCGGTGGAGTTCTTGGACTCCATCAGGCGTTCCGCGATGCGCTTGCGGATGCGGGTCATCGGCACGCGTTCTTCCGGACGTGCGCCACCGGCCTTGCCGGCGCCACCGTTGCGGGCGAAGTTGACGATGTCTTCCTTGGTCACCGCGCCGCGACGGCCGGTGCCGTCCACATCGGCCGGGTTGACGCCTTCGGTGATGGCGCTGAAGCGCGCGCCCGGGGGCAGGGCATCGGCAGCGGACTTCGACGCCGGGGCCGGCGCGGCAGCAGCGGCCGGGGCAGCGGCAGCGGGCGGCGCAGCAGCGGCCGGCTTGGCTTCAGCAGCAGCCGGAGCCGGGGCAGCCGCCACGGCACCTTCCTCGATGATCGCCACGACCTGGCTGGAGGTCACGGTGGCACCCACCTCGAACTTGATTTCCTTCAGCACGCCATCAACCGGCGACGGCACTTCCAGCACGACCTTGTCGGTTTCCAGGTCGAGCAGGTTTTCGTCACGCTTGACGGCGTCGCCGACCTTCTTGTGCCAGGTGGCGATGGTGCCGTCGGCGACGGATTCGGGCAGTACCGGGGCTTTGACTTCGGTGGCCATGCGGGGGCTTCCTGGTTTGTCTTTTCTGGAATGAGGGGAAAGTTATTCAGCGACCGCGTCGTTGAACGGGTTGACCAAGGCATCGGCGACCAGCTTCTGCTGTTCGATGATGTGGTCGGCCATGTGACCGGCAGCCGGGGAGGCCGAACGGGCGCGACCGGCGTAGTGCAGGCTCTGGCCATCGGCCAGGCAGAACTGCAGGTGGTGGCGGATCTGGTACCACGCGCCCTGGTTCTGCGGTTCTTCCTGCGTCCACACCACGTCGGTGGCCTTGCCGTACTTCTTCAGTTCGGCCGCCAGCAGCGCGCGCGGGAACGGGTACAGCTGTTCCACGCGGATGATGGCAACGTCGTCCTGGCCGCGCTTGGTCTGGTCTTCCAGCAGGTCGTAGTAGACCTTGCCCGAACACAGCACCACGCGCTTGACCTTCTTGGCTTCTGCGTTGGCATCGCCGATCAGGTGCTGGAACTCGCCGTTGGCCAGCTCGTCCAGGGTCGACACGGCCAGCTTGTGGCGCAGCAGCGACTTGGGCGACATCACCACCAGCGGCTTGCGGGTGGTCAGGTGCATCTGGCGGCGCAGCATGTGGAACGCCTGCGCCGGGGTCGACGGCACCACCACCAGCATGTTCTCCAGCGCGCACAGCTGCAGGAAGCGCTCCAGGCGCGCCGAACTGTGTTCCGGGCCTTGCCCTTCATAACCGTGCGGCAGCAGCAGGGTCAGGCCGGTGATACGGCCCCACTTGGCTTCGCCGGCAGCGATGAACTGGTCGATCACCACCTGGGCGCCGTTGGCGAAATCGCCGAACTGGCCTTCCCAGATGCACAGGGTGTTGGGATCGGTGGTCGAGAACCCGTACTCATAGGCCATCACCGCTTCTTCGCTGAGCAGCGAATCGATGATGCTGGCCTTCTCCGGCGAATCCACCAGCTGCCGCAGCGGCAGGTAGTAGTTGTCGGTCTTCTGGTCGTGCAGGATCGCGTGGCGGTGGGTGAACGTACCGCGGCCCACGTCCTGGCCGACCAGGCGCAGTGCATGGCCTTCGTCGAGCAGGGTGGCGTAGGCCAGGTTCTCGGCAAAGCCCCAGTCGCCCGGGATCTCGCCGGCGGCCATCTTGCGGCGGTCGTCGTACACCTTGGCCACGCGCGAGTGCAGTTCCACTTCGGCCGGCACGGTGTTGATCAGGTCGGCCAGCTGCTTCAGCTTCGCCGGGTCCACCTTGGTGGAGACCGGGTCGGACAGCTTGCCTTCCAGCAGCTTGGGCCAATCCACGAACAGCGCGCTGCTCGGCGGGGTCTTTTCGACCTTGGCCAGCTCGGTGGTGACTTCACCGGCGTCCAGCTTCTCGCGGTAGGCATCGACCATCGCCTTGCCGGCACCGGCGGCGATCACGCCGGCCTGTTCCAGCTGCGCGGCGTACAGCTCGCGGGTGGTCTGGTGCTTGCGGATGACCTGGTACATCAGCGGCTGGGTGATCGCCGGTTCGTCGGCCTCGTTGTGGCCCCAACGGCGGTAGCACATCAGGTCGATGACCACGTCCTTGGCGAACTTCTGGCGGAACTCGAAGGCCAGCCTGGCGGCGAACACCACCGCTTCCGGATCGTCACCGTTCACGTGCAGCACCGGGGCTGCGATCATCTTGGCCACGTCGGTGGCGTAACGGGTCGAGCGGGTGTCTTCCGGGTTCGACGTGGTGAAGCCAACCTGGTTGTTCACCACGATGTGCACGGTGCCACCGACGGCAAAGCCGCGGGCCTGCGACATCTGGAACAGTTCCATCACCACGCCCTGGCCGGAGAAGGCCGCGTCGCCGTGGATCAGGATCGGCATGACCTGCTTGCGGGCGGTGTCCTTGCGGCGCTCCTGGCGCGAACGCACGGAACCGGCCACGACCGGGTCGGCGATTTCCAGGTGCGACGGGTTGAACGCCAGCGCCAGGTGGACCGGGCCACCGTCGGTGGCCACGTCGGCCGAGAAGCCCATGTGGTACTTCACGTCGCCGGCGGAGGCGTGCTCGTCGTGCTCGAACTTGCCTTCGAACTCGTCGAACAGCTTGCGCGGGTTCTTGCCCAGGGTGTTGACCAGCACGTTGAGGCGGCCACGGTGGGCCATGCCGATCACCACGTCCTTGACGCCATCCTTGCCGGCGTCACGGATGATGGTGTCCATCATCGGGATCAGCGAATCGCCGCCTTCCAGCGAGAAGCGCTTCTGGCCGACGTATTTGGTGTGCAGGTAGCGTTCCAGGCCTTCGGCAGCGGTCAGGCGCTCCAGCGTGCGGCGCTGGGTGTCAGCGTCCAGGCTGTAATTGCCACCGGCCAGTTCCAGGCGCTGGTAGATCCACTGGCGCTGCTCGACCTCGGAGATGTGCATGAATTCCGCACCGATCGAGCCGGTGTAGGTCTTCTTCAGGCGCTCCAGCAGGTCGCGCAGCTTCATGCGCGGCTGGCCACCGACACCGCCGGTGCTGAACTCGGCGTTGAGGTCACCCTCGGACAGGCTGTGGAACGGCAGGCCAAGGTCCGGCGAGTTGACGGCCTGGGCCAGGCCCAGCGGGTCCAGGCGGGCGTCCAGGTGGCCGCGCGACCGGTACGCCGTGATCAGGCGACCGACATTGCGCTCGCGTTCGTCGCTGGCACCGGAGTTGCCACCGCCCTTGACGGCGTTTTTGGCGGCGTCGGCGATATGGGCGATGACGGCCGAATGCGGAATGTCACCGGCTTCGCGGCCCTTGAAGCCGTCGAAGTAGGTCTTCCATTTGGGATCGACACTGTCCGGAGAAACGAGGTACTGCTCGTACAGATCCTCGATATAGGAGGCGTTGCCGCCGGCGAGCTGCGAAGACTGCGCAAACTGCTTCAGTAGATTGTCCACGATGGAGGGTCGGATTCGCTTGTGGGGTAAGGCTTCGATGATCCGGCAGGGAAAATGAATAGCCCTGCACGGGCGGTATCTAACGGTCCAAATTGTACCCCCATCGAGACAGGAAGGGGCACCGGAACGGCCTGTGGCGGGGCCGTGGTGTCATTCCCAGACAGGTTCAGGACCCGGAACGGGACTAGAAGCCGAGCGCGCGCAGCTCGCTGCAATCGCGCGAACGTTCCCATACGCGCTGCAAACCGTCCTGCAACGGCCGCGAACGTGCGGGCATGGCGAGCCCGGCTTCACCGTCGTAACGGAGCCCACTCAGACGAAAGTAGTAGTCGCCGGCATCGTTGAGCAGGCAGGCGGAGGCGAGGGCGCGGTCGATCGGGTCGGTCACCTGGCGCACCCGGAACACGGTGGGCAGGCGCTGGACCAGGCCCAGCAGGGGTGAGCCGGCCTGGGCGATGGCGGCCGCGTCGTGGACGATCAGCCGGACCTGCTTGTCGTGGCGGGCGGTGGCGAAGCGGCGCAGGGCCTCCAGCACCGGCGGTGCATCGAGCAGGCCGGGGTCGAGCACGCGGCTGTGCAGCCACAACTGGCGGCGGGCGCGCTCGACCACGGCGGTGGTGATGGCCACCGCCTCGTCGGCGTTGTCGATGGCGACCGCGCCGCCCGGCAGGCGGCGCAGGTGCGGGTCGGCGCTGCCGGGCCCGCTCATGTCAGGAGCCGGCGCCGCCGTCGGGGGTGCCGACGGCCTGGTCGTCGTCGCTGTCGTCAGTGTCGTCGAAATCGACGATCACTTCGACGCCATCGTCGTGGATGGTCACTTCGTGCACGTTGGCTTCGACGTCTTCATCCTCGAGGACCTCGACGGTTTCGGCGGCGTCGATGATTTCGTATTCGCCCACCGCGTCCTCTTCGTACTCGTCTTCGTCGTCGAACGCGTCGCCGTCGAGCAGCTGGTAGTAGCCACCGGCCACCAGCGCGTGCAGGGCGTCGCGGCCCTTGGCCGAGAGCTTCTGGTACAGGGCACCGCCGATCTGTTCGGCGGCGGCCAGGGCCTGGGCATCCTTCACCGGCAGGGCGAATTCAAGGCCACTGCAGTAGAGGCTGGCACCCCGCTTGGCCCGGCGCCAGGCCAGGCGGGCCCACGGGTGGCGGCCGAGCTCGATGCCTTCGGCCAGGGCGGCTTCGATGTGTTCGCGCGGGAGCGGTTCGCCGGAGGCGACCACGTCACCGGCGGCGCGGTAGGTGGTGATGAAGCGGCCGAACCAGTCGCCGAGGCGGTCGGGGTCGTTCATGCGGATGGCGTTGAGGGCCTGGACCACGCGGCCCATGGCCACGGCGTCGATCTCGTTGGGGTCTTCGGGCACCTTCAGGTCCGGGTCCTGGTAACGGATGGCCTCGTCGGCATCCATGATCAGGGTGTCCAGGTAGTCGCTGATGAGCTCGGCGGAGGCGGGCGCGCGCATGCCGAAGGAGAAGGTCAGGCAGGGGTCTTCGGCCACGCCGTTATGGGGGACGTTGGGCGGCAGGTACAGCATGTCGCCGGGCTCGAGCACCCAGTCGTGGGTGGGCTTGAAGCGGCGCAGCAGCTTGAGTTCGACGTCGTTGCGGAACTCCAGCGGGGGGCGCTTGCCCTTGGTGGATTCGCTGGCGTCGATCTGCCAGCGGCGGTGGCCATGGGCCTGCAGCAGGAACACGTCGTACTGGTCGACGTGGGCGCCGACCGAGCCGCCGGTGGCGGCGAAGCTGACCATCACATCGTCCATGCGCCAGCGCGGCAGGAAGTCGAAGTGGCTGATCAGGGCGCGGACATCGGGGTCCCATTTGTCTACGTCCTGGACCAGCAGGGTCCAGTCGTGGTCGGGCATGCCGGGGAATTCTTCTTCCTGGAACGGGCCGGTGCGCACGGACCAGCCGTCGGTGGCGCGGTCGTGGCTGATCAGGCGGGCGAGGGCGGTTTCCTCGCAGGCCAGGCCGGCCAGGTCTTCGGGCTGGAGCGGGGTTTCAAAGTCGGGGAAGGCGCCGCGGATCAGCAGCGGGCGCTTCTGCCAGTAGTCGCGCAGGAACGTCGCGGCGGGCATGCCCAGCGGCAGGCCGGGGCGGGCCTGGACTTCGATGACGGGGGTTTTGGTCTTGCGGACGGCCATGGGGGAATCCTTGAAGCGTGTAGACGGAATGCGATTGGCGCAGCAGACGAAGCGCGCGCTCGTCCCGCCATTGTCCGCTGGTTGGACAGGATCTGCACCTGCGCCGCACTGTCGCGCATGTCCCCGGTAGCGCCGACCGTTGGTCGGCCCACGCGGCGCCAAACGAAAACGGGGCACCGGACATTCCGATGCCCCGTCTGGGGTCAGTGCCTGATCAACGCGATCAGATCGCCTTGGCCAGATCGGCGGCCAGACCGATATACCCACCCGGGGTCAGCTCGCGCAGGCCCTGCTTGGCGTCTTCCGGCAGGTCCAGCGACTCGACGAACGCCTTCATGGAGTCGGCGGTGATGCCCTGGCCGCGGGTCAGCGCCTTGAGCTGTTCGTAGGGGTTGGGCAGGCCATGACGGCGCATCACCGTCTGCACGGCTTCGGCCAGCACTTCCCACGCGGCATCCAGGTCGGCGTTGAGGCGTTCCGGGTTCACGGTCAGCTTGCCCAGGCCCTTGGCCAGCGAGTCCAGGGCGACCTGGCTGTGGCCGAAGGCGGTGCCCACCGCGCGCAGCACGGTGGAGTCGGTGAGGTCGCGCTGCCAGCGGCTGATCGGCAGTTTGGCGCTGAAATGCTCGAACAGGGCGTTGGCGATGCCGAAGTTGCCTTCGGCGTTTTCGAAGTCGATCGGGTTGACCTTGTGCGGCATGGTCGACGAGCCGACTTCGCCTTCCTTGAGCTTCTGCTTGAAGTAGCCCAGCGAGATGTAGCCCCAGATGTCGCGGGCCAGGTCGATCAGGATGATGTTGGCGCGGCGGGCGGCGTCGCCGATCTCGGCGATGTTGTCGTGCGGCTCGATCTGGGTGGTGTAGGGGTTGAACACCAGGCCCAGGCTTTCGACGAAGCGCTTGGCGAAGGCCGGCCAGTCCACGTCAGGGTAGGCGATGGCGTGGGCGTTGTAGTTGCCCACCGCGCCATTGATCTTGCCGGTCAGCTCGACCGCAGCGATCTGGCGGCGCTGGCGCTCCAGGCGGGCGACCACGTTGGCCACTTCCTTGCCCAGGGTGGTGGGCGAGGCGGTCTGGCCGTGGGTGCGCGACAGCATCGGCTGTTCGGCCTGGGCATGGGCCAGGGCGCGCAGGCGGGCGGCGATGTCGTCCAGCGACGGCAGCAGCACGGTGCGGCGGGCTTCTTCCAGCATCAGGCCGTAGCTGAGGTTGTTGATGTCTTCGCTGGTGCAGGCGAAATGCACGAACTCCAGGGCCGGGGCCAGCTCGGCGTCATCCTTGAGCTGTTCCTTGATGAAGTACTCCACGGCCTTGACGTCGTGGTTGGTGGTGCGCTCGATTTCCTTCACCCGGGCGGCGTGGGCCGGGGCGAACCCGTCGGCCAGGGCGCGCAGACGCGCGGCGGCGGCGGCCGGGAACGGTGCCAGCTCGGCGATGCCCGGTTCGTTGGCCAGGGCCAGCAGCCACTCCACTTCGACCTTCACGCGGGCCTTGATCAGGCCATATTCGGAGAAGATCGGGCGCAGGGCGTCGACCTTGCCGGCATAGCGGCCATCAAGCGGGGACAGGGCGAGCAGGGCGAATTCGGACATGGCGGGCGCAGGCGATGACGGCGGGGGCCGTCATTCTACGCTGCCCCGGGGTCCTCGTCGGCCTCTTCGGGCGCCAGCCGTACGGTGACGGCCTGGATCCGGTGGCCGGCCATGCGCTTGACGGTGAACAGCTGGCCGTCGATGCGCACTTCCTCGCCTTCTTCGGGCAGGCGCTGCAGCTGGTGCACGATCAGCCCGCCGACCGAATTGAGGTGTTCGGGCGCGGCCAGGTCGCGGCCCAGCAGGCGTTCCAGGCGGAAGATGGAGGTGGAGCCGGCTACCAGCAGGGTGCCGTCGGCGCCCCGGGTGGGGGCATCCTTGACCACGTGCGGGTGCTCGTCCTCGATATCGCCGACCACCACTTCCAGCAGGTCTTCCAGGGTGAAGTAGCCCAGGATGCGGCCGTGTTCCTCCACGCACAGGGCCATGTGCGTGGTGCCGGTGCGGAAGCGCTCAAGCACGGCGGTGACCGGGGTTTCCAGCGCGATCAGGTTGGCCGGGCGCAGCAGGGCGCGCAGGTCGTCGGTGGGCTGGCCGCGGGCGATCTCCACCAGCAGGTCCTTCATGTGCAGGATGCCCAGCACTTCCTCGCCATCGCTGTCGAACCACGGGTAGCGGCTGTAGCGGCTTTCGGCGAACTCGGCCATCACCCCGGCCAGGTCCATGCCCTGGCGGAACACGCGCATGTGTTCGCGCGGGCGCATCAGGTCGCCGGCCACCAGTTCGGGCAGCTCCAGCGCGTGGCTCATCAGGGTCAGGTCCTGGTCCGGTGCGCCGGCGCCGGGCTGCTGGCGGGCGACGATGAGCTTGAGCTCTTCGCGGGAGTAGCGGTGCGAGGTGTGCTCGACATCGCCCCAGCCGGCCAGCCGCAGCAGCGCGTTGGCGCTGTGGTTGAGCAGCCAGATGGCCGGGAACATGGCCCAGTAGAACAGGTACAGCGGCGCGGCGGTCCACAGCGACATGGCTTCGGGGCGGCGGATGGCCATGGACTTCGGCGCCAGTTCGCCCAGCACGATGTGCAGGAACGAGATCAGGCTGAAGGCGATGATGAAGGCGGTCAGGCGTGCACCTTCCGGGCCCATGCCGAGGGCATCGAACAGCGGCTGCAGCAGGTGCGCGAACGCGGGCTCACCGACCCAGCCCAGGCCCAGCGAGGACAGGGTGATGCCGAGCTGGCAGGCCGAGAGGTAGGCATCCAGGTGCGAATGCACGTTGAGCAGCAGGCGGCCGCGCCAGCCGTGCCTGGCGGCCAGGCCGACGGCCTGGGTGTGGCGCAGCTTGACCAGGGCGAACTCGGCGGCCACGAAGAAGCCGTTGAGCACTACGAGGAACAGGGCCAGCAACAGGAGCAGCAGGTTGCCGACGATCATGGGTCGCCCATGGAAAGAGGTGATGCCTGAATGAACACGAATTCCGAGTCTAGCCGATGCCAGCTGCCGTTGGGATTCATTCCCGCTTGGGAGTATCGTGACCGCAGCCGCCAGCCAGGGAATGAAGGCCCGTTGCCAGCCGCCGTTCCCTTTCCCAACTGAAAGAATCGCGGAGTGATGCAATGAGCAAGGGTTTCAGGACCGAGCACGACAGCATGGGCGAACTGCAGGTGCCTGCAGATGCGCTGTGGGGCGCGCAGACACAGCGCGCGGTGGACAACTTCCCGGTCTCGGGCCAACGCATGCCGCGCGGTTTCATCCGCGCGCTGGGCTTGGTGAAGGGCGCCGCAGCGGCGGTCAACGCCGAGCTGGGCCACCTGCCGAAGAACATCGGCAAGGCCATTGAAAGCGCGGCCGACGAAGTGGCCGAAGGCCGCCACGATGCGCACTTCCCGATCGACATCTACCAGACCGGGTCGGGCACGTCGTCGAACATGAATGCCAACGAGGTCATCGCCACGCTGGCCAACCGCGCGGGCAAGGCGGGCAAGACCACGGTGCATCCGAACGACCACGTCAACCAGGGCCAGAGCTCGAACGATGTGATCCCGACGGCGTTGCGGGTATCGGCGCTGCTGGGCGTACAGGAGCAGCTGCTGCCGGCGCTGGCGCACCTGCGCAAGACCATCGACAAGCGGGGCCGCGCGCTGCGCAAGGTGGTCAAGACCGGTCGCACCCACCTGATGGATGCAATGCCGCTGACCTTTGAACAGGAATTCGGTGCCTGGTCGGCGCAGTTGTCGTCGGCGCAGGAGCGCCTGGAAGACAGCCTCAAGCGGCTGCGCCGGCTGCCGCTGGGTGGCACGGCGATCGGCACGGGCATCAATGCGGACCCGCGCTTCGGCGAGCGGGTGGCCAAGCGCCTGAAGCAGCAGACCGGGGTGCGCTTTGACAGCGCGGAAAATAAATTCGAGGGCCTGGCCGCGCAGGACGATGCGGTGGAGCTGTCGGGCCAGCTCAATGCGCTGGCGGTGGCGCTGATCAAGATTGCCAACGACCTGCGCTGGATGAATGCCGGTCCGCTGGCGGGCCTGGGCGAGATCGAGCTGCCGGCGCTGCAGCCGGGCAGTTCGATCATGCCGGGCAAGGTCAATCCGGTGATTCCGGAGGCGACGGTGATGGTGTGCGCGCAGGTGATCGGGCACCACACGGCGATCACGGTGGCGGGGCAGACGGGCAACTTCCAGTTGAACGTAACGCTGCCGCTGATCGCGGCGAACCTGCTGGATGGCATCGGCCTGCTCTCCAACATCTCGCGGCTGCTGGCCGACACGGCCATCGCCGGGCTGAAAGTGCGCGAAGACCGTGTACGCGAGGCGCTCGGCCGCAACCCGATCCTGGTGACGGCGTTGAACCCGATCATCGGGTACGAAAAAGCAGCCGCCATCGCCAAGCGTGCCTACAAGGAGCAGCGGCCGGTCTTGGACGTGGCCAAGGAAGACAGTGGTCTGTCCGAAGCCGAACTGCGGCGGTTGCTGGATCCGGCGGCGCTGACGGCTGGCGGCATTCATGCCGGTGGTGGTGGTGGCGGTGGTTAAAAGCTACAGCTAACAGCTAACAGCTAACAGCCAACAGCAGCGTTTCCATCTCTGCTAGCGGGGCGGCCGTCGGGCAGCCCCCTACGGGACACGCCGTAAACCCATCCATGGGGGCTTGGCAAAAACATCCATGTTTTTGACAGTCCCTACGGGGGCTGCCCGCCGGCCTCCCCCCGTAGATGGTCGCGGGCGGAGACGAAGAGCAGCCACGCATGGCGTGGCTCTACCCGGCGGGTGCACCGAATGAGCCTGGAGGCGATTGACTGGCAGGTGCACCGGATGGGCTCGGGGCGGGGTAGCGTCGGTTCCCGAACGACGGCAGGGAAAGTTGCCGCACCCGGAGACGCATGAAAATGATCGGGGGCCGCTGGTGATTTCCCGTGGCCAACCTTCATCCGTCGAAGGTGGGACGGGGCGGGTTTGCGGGGGTGTCAAAAACATGGATGTTTTTGCCAAGCCCCCATGGACGGGTTCACGGCGTCCCCCGCAAACCCGCACCGTCCCGCCAAACCAGAGAACCGGTGCCCACCGGCTGTTCGCCAAAAAGCAAAAAGGCTGCCGGGCAAAGCCCGGCAGCCTCGTTCAAACTGCAATCGCAATAAGCCGTACGGGCCTTACGGCGCCAGCTTGGCCTTCAGCTCAGCCAGCAGCTTGGTCGGGGCTGCGCCGGTAGCCGGCAGGCCGCGCGGGTCCACGGCCGAAATGTAGGCGCCGGCTTCGACTGCGACCACGCGGATCAGGAAATCGCTGCCTTCGAACGCCACGTCGTAGGAGCCCAGCAGCTGGGCCTTGCTGGCGACCTTCACGCCCTCAACCGACTCCAGCGCCGTGCCGACCTTGCCGAACACCTCGTCCTTGCTGCCCGGGACGGTGAAACCGGCATTGTTGGCGGCCGGCGCCTGGGACGAGGCCGGCTTGGCGGCCTGCGAGGCCAGCACCGGCACCTGCGCGGCCGGGCTGGCGCCCGGGGCGTTCAGATCCGGCGGGATTTCCAGCGGGCGCACTTCCGGCGCCAGTGCGTAGTCGCCCTTGACGCCGCGCTTGCAGCCGGTGACACCTGCCAGGGTGGCGGTGGCCAGAATCGCGAACGACAGCACGCGGATGGCGGAAACGGATTGACGCATGTGAATCTCCTGGGTCAGGCCACTGATGTCAGTGGCTGGAAAGGGCTTCGAGCGCACCGATGTCGGTGGCCAGGTGTTCGGCGGCGGCGTGGTGGGCGGCCGACAACGACAGCAGCGGCAGGCGCAGGCCGTGGCCGATGCCGATCCGGCGCAGCAGGTCTTTGACCGGGATGGGGTTGGGTTCCACCCCGCAGAATTCATGGAACGGCTCCAGCCGGGCATCCCAGGCCTCGGTGGCCTCGCGTTCGCCGGCCGCGGCCAGGTCGCACATGCGCCGGTAGGCACCGGGCAGCGCATTCGAGCCGACCGAGATCAGCCCGTCCACCCCCGACAGGATCGAACGGGCGGCCGTGCCGTCATCGCCACTGAGGATCGCAAAGGTCGGCGACCGCAGCGCCAGCAGCGCCTGGACCCGGCCCACATCGCCCACCGCTTCCTTGATGCCCACGATGTTCGGGTGCGCGGCCAGCTCGGCCACCGTTTCCGGCAGCATGTCGCAGCCGGTGCGGCCCGGCACGTTGTACAGGATCACCGGCAGGCCACCCTGGTCCGCCACCGCCCGGTAGTGGGCGATCAGCCCGGCCTGGGTCGGGCGCACGTACGGCGGGGTCACCACCAGCGCGTGGGTCGCGCCGCTGGCCGCCGCCCGGCGGGTCTGCTCGATCGTTTTGGCGGTTCCGGACAGGCCGGTACCCGCCAGCACCGGAACCCGCCCGGCCACGGTTTTGACCGCACTGCGCAGCAGCTGGTCATATTCGTCATCGGACAGGGTCGCGGCCTCGCCGGTCGACCCGGCCACCACCACCCCGTGAACGCCACCCTCCAGTTGCAGGTGCAGCAGGCGCTGCCAACCGTCGGGATCCAATGCGCCATTGGCCTGGAAAGGCGTGGCCAGCGCGGTGATGAGACCGGAAAGGGACAAGGAAACGATGCTCGGAAGTAAGGGGGACGAACGCCGCTGGAAGCGCGGTCGGACGTACGTTGCATGTTACTTGCGGGTCGAAAGCGCGGGCAAGTATGCTGGACTCCGGCGAACGCGCCGTCGTCGGCGCCGTTCAGACTCATCCCGCATTACCGGAACCACCTTGACCGACACCACGCCGCGGCCTGCGCCGACCGAAAACCATCTCCTGATCAACGCCTACACGACGCATCCGGAGTCCCCCCTGCTGCCCGTCACCCGGCGCATCGCCGACAGCGGCTGCAACCTGGTCGATGCCCGCCTTGCCACCGTGGGCCGCGATGTCTCCGTCACCGCCCTGGCCACCGGCTCCTGGGACTCGGTGGCCAAGCTGGAAGCCATGCTGACCCGGCTCGAGCGCGAGGAAGGCCTGAAGCTGGTGTGGTACCGCACCGGTGCCAAGCAGGCACAGTCCAACCTGCTGCCCTACATCGTGGAAGTGATCGCCGCCGACAAGCCCGGCATCCTGTTCCAGCTGGCCGATTTCTTCGACCGCCAGGGCATCACCATCGAAAACCTGCAGAGCACCCGCTACCGGGCCATGCAGACCGGCGCGGAAATGTTCTCGGCGCAGGTCACCATCGGCGTGCCCGCCAACATGCACATCGCCGCCCTGCGCGACGATTTCCTCGAATTCTGCGACCACCTCAACCTGGACGCGATCATGGATCCGATGAAGTTCTGACGGCTTCGCGCGTTCATCACCAACGCGCGGTGTTTCATGCAGTTGTAAGACGCTTCACTCAGGCTCCGCAGCAAGGACCTCATGAACAACGGCGATACCCTGGACAGCACCACCCTCGCCCTCCCGCTGGCCCTGTCCGGCGGCGACCACACCACCCTCGGCGATCTCGCCGGCCAGTGGCTGGTGCTGTACTTCTACCCCAAGGACAGCACCCCGGGCTGCACCACCGAGGGCATCGACTTCAACGCCCTGCTGCCGGCGTTCAAGCGTGCCGGCGCCCGGGTGTTCGGCGTCTCCCGCGACTCGCTCAAATCCCACGACAACTTCTGCGCCAAGCAGGGCTTTGCCTTCCCGCTGGTCAGCGATGGCGACGAAGCGCTGTGCAACGCGTTTGATGTGATCAAGTTGAAGAACATGTACGGCAAGCAGGTGCGGGGCATCGAACGCAGCACCTTCCTCATTTCGCCCGACAGTCGTATCGTGCAGTCGTGGCGCAAGGTGAAAGTGGCCGGCCACGCCGAATCCGTCCTTGAAGCCCTGAAGGCCGCGAAAACCCAGTGATCCACCTGTACCCCACAATGGCCATCACCCTGCCCTGCAGGTCGTGATGGCTTGTCCCTGTTCTGCCACCAGGAAATGACGATGACCCGAGGCAAGCGCATCTACGTTCTGGATACCAACGTGCTCATGCACGATCCAACCGCGCTGTTCAAGTTCGAGGAGCATGATGTCTACCTGCCGATGCAGGTGATCGAAGAGCTGGACAACGGCAAGAAGGGCACGTCCGAAGCGAGCCGCAACGCCCGCCAGGTGAGCCGCTTCCTCAACGAGCTGGTGCAGGCCTCGGGCCTGGACAACCTGGCCGACGGCATTCCGCTGCAGCGCCCGAACGGGCTGCAGCTGCGCGGCAAGCAGAGCGTGGGCCTGCTGCGCTTCCAGACCAGCCATTTCGATGCCGGCAAGAGCTTCGGCGCGGTCATCCCGGACAACGCCATCCTCGGCGCGATCCTGGCCCTGAAGGAACAGGTGCCGGAGATTCCGGTGGTGTTCGTCTCCAAGGACATCAACCTGCGGATCAAGGCGGCCATCGCCGGGATCGTGTCGGAAGACTACGAGAATGATCGCGCGCTGGACGATTTCAGCCTGCTCTACACCGGCGCCACCGAGCTGCCGGAAGACTTCTGGAAGAAGCACACCGACGACCTGCGCAGCTGGAGCGACAAGGGCCGCACCAGTTACGAAATCCTGGCCAAGGATGACGAAGACTGGCATCCCAACCAGTACGCCTACCTGCCGGGCGACGATGAAGTCGAACTGCGGGTGGCAAAGGTCGATGGCAGCGGCAAGGTGATCCTGTCGCTGGTCAACGATTTCCGGCATGGCAGCCATGCGGTATGGGGCATCAGCGCACGCAACCGCGAGCAGAATTTCGCGCTCAACGCGCTGATGGACCCGGAGATCGACTTCGTCACCCTGCTCGGCACCGCCGGCACCGGCAAGACCCTCCTCGCATTGGCCGCCGGCCTGGCCCAGACCATGGACCAGCAGCGCTACCGCGAAATCATCATGACCCGCGCCACGGTCAGCGTGGGCGAGGACATCGGCTTCCTGCCCGGCACCGAGGAGGAAAAGATGACCCCGTGGATGGGCGCGCTCACCGACAACCTGGAAGTGCTCACCCACACCCAGGAAGGCGGCGCCTGGGGCCGTGCGGCGACCAACGACCTGATCGCCAGCCGGATCAAGATCCGCTCGTTGAACTTCATGCGCGGCCGCACCTTCCTGTCGCGTTACCTGATCCTCGATGAGGCGCAGAACCTCACCCCCAAGCAGATGAAGACGCTGATCACCCGTGCCGGCCCCGGCACCAAGATCGTCTGCCTGGGCAACGTCGAACAGATCGACACGCCGTACCTGACCGAAACCACCTCGGGCCTGACCTACGCGGTGGACCGCTTCAAGAACTGGCCGCACAGCGCGCACATCACGCTGCGCCGTGGCGAGCGTTCGCGCCTGGCCGATTACGCTTCGGAGGTGCTGTGAACCGTTCCCTGTCCCGTGCGTTGCTGCCACTGGCGCTGGCCGCCTTGGCAGCTGCCTGCACGCCTGCCAACACCCGCCCCGGCGCCACCGTGCCGACGGCGGTCAAGACCGGCCAGTCGTGGGTGGTCACCCGCCCGCTGGTGGTTGCCCAGGTCCTGGATACCTGCTCCCGTCCCAGCCCCGGCCAGACGCCGGGGCGGGTGACCGGCTACTGGGCACCCAGCCGCCAGCAGATCGAACAGCTGGAAAGCCGGTTGCCCACACTGGAAGCGCAGGTACCCAACGTCACCGATTTCGACCGCCAGTATGTCGGCATCGAAGTGGAAGGACGCAAGCTGATCTACCTCAACGCCTTCCACCTGCCCGACCACGGCGACATGGACCCCGCGCGCGAAGCGATCCGCGTGTGCGATGGTGGCAACCAGTTCTGGGGCGCGCTGTTCGATCCGACCAGTGGCGAGTTCTCCGAGTTGGCGTTCAACGGCGGCTTCGGCGGCTAGAGCCACGTCCGGGGCGGCATGGCACAATCGCGAAATGAGCCCTTCCACCCCCGTGTCCGCCCTCACCATCGCCGGTTCCGATTCCGGCGGTGGTGCCGGCATCCAGGCCGACCT
Source organism: Stenotrophomonas sp. CCNWLW57 (assembly GCF_037203925.1). Classification (NCBI taxonomy): domain Bacteria; kingdom Pseudomonadati; phylum Pseudomonadota; class Gammaproteobacteria; order Lysobacterales; family Lysobacteraceae; genus Stenotrophomonas; species Stenotrophomonas sp. CCNWLW57. The sequence continues at coordinate 206,760 of NZ_JBBCBJ010000002.1, read as the reverse complement.
GAAAGCCTTCGCCGCGCACCGCGTGCACGGGTTGTCGGCGATTGCCGCGCTCACCGCGCAGAACACCCGCGGCGTGACCGCCGTGCACGTGCCGCCCCTGGATTTCCTGCAGGCACAGATCGATGCCTGCTTCGCCGATTTCGACGTCCATGCGGTCAAGCTGGGCATGCTGGCCAACGCCGAGGTGATCGGCCTGGTCGCCGACGCGCTGGAAAAGCATCGCCCCACCCACGTGGTGCTGGACCCGGTGATGGTGGCCACCAGTGGCGCGCGCCTGCTCGAAGACAGCGCCCTGGACGCGCTGCGCACGCGGCTGCTGCCGCTGGCCACGCTGCTTACCCCGAACACTCCGGAAGCGGAACTGCTGCTCGGCCGTCGCATCGTCAGCGCCGATGACGCGGAGGATGCCGCCATCGCACTGCTCGACCTCGGCGCCGGTGCGGTGCTGCTCAAGGGTGGCCACATGGCCGAAGGCGCGCGCGTGATCGATCGCTACTTCGATGGTGTCACCCGCGAGGAGTTCAGCCACGCCCGGCTGCCGGTGGACGCGCACGGCACCGGCTGCACGCTGGCATCGGCGATCGCCGCGCAGCTGTGCTGCGGGTTGTCGCTGCCCAACGCCTGCGAAGCCGCCATCGACTACGTCGCGCGCGGCCTGCAGGGCGGTTACACGCCGGGCCGCAGCGCGGTGCTGGTGCTGGATCACTTTGGCGCGGCGCGCCCGGCATGACGCGCGCGCTGGCGGTACCGGTCCAGAGCGACGATGGCCATCGCTTCGAACTGATCGGGCGCGTGCCCGCGCAGCCGCGCGCGCAGCTGCTGTGGCTGCCGGCGCTGGGCGTGTCGGCGCGCAATTACCAGGCGTTCGCTGATGCACTGGCGGCATGCGGCATCAGCGTGTTCCTGCACGAGTGGCGCGGCAACGGCAGCAGCAGCCTGCGCCCGTCGCGCACGCAGGATTGGGGCTATCGGGAGATCCTCGAGCAGGACCTGCCAGCCAGCCTGGCGGCGGTGCGCCTGCACGGCAACGCGCCGCTGATCATCGGCGGGCACAGCCTGGGCGGGCAGCTGGCCTGCGTGTTCGCCGGGCAGCACCCGGACCTGTTCGCCCGGTTCTGGCTGGTAGCCACCGGCACCCCGTTCTGGCGAACGTTCCCCGCCCCGCGCTGCTGGGCCCTGCCGCTGGTGTACCGGTTCCTGCCGTGGCTGGCGCAGCGCCAGGGCGTCCTGCACGGGCGCCGGCTCGGCTTCGGGGGCACCGAGGCGCGTGGCCTGATTCGCGACTGGGCACGCGTGGGCCTGAACAACCACTACGCCGGCACCGGCATCCACGCGGACCTGGAGGGCGGCATGCGGCGGCTGCGTGGCCAGGCCAGCGCGGTGGTGATGGCCGACGACTGGTTCGCTCCGCCGGGCTCGATGCAGGGGCTGCTGGCGAAGCTGCCCCAGGTCGTTTCCACATTGTCGGTCCTGCCCGCAGGCGCACTGGGAACCCGGGCAGATCACTTCGCATGGATGAAGTCGCCGGAGGCCGTGGTGAAGGCACTTTTTCATTCATTTGAATGAAGTCCTTCACAAAAGCGTTGACGGATGCGGCGTCGATCCGCATAATTCCGCTCCTGTTGACGCGCCCGTAGCTCAGTTGGATAGAGTACCTGGCTACGAACCAGGCGGTCGGGAGTTCGAATCTCTCCGGGCGCACC
>NZ_JBBCBJ010000002.1:0-204957 GCF_037203925.1 Stenotrophomonas sp. CCNWLW57 | reverse complement strand
GCCCGTAGCTCAGTTGGATAGAGTACCTGGCTACGAACCAGGCGGTCGGGAGTTCGAATCTCTCCGGGCGCACCATTACATCGCGGCAACAACCAGACAATGCAAGCGCGCCCGTAGCTCAGTTGGATAGAGTACCTGGCTACGAACCAGGCGGTCGGGAGTTCGAATCTCTCCGGGCGCACCATTGCATCGATGACGAAAAAAGGCAGCCACGGGCTGCCTTTTTCGTGTGCGCGTTCATGACCGGATCGGGTCGCCGGCACGTACCGCCGACATGGCCATCTGGTCCGCTTCGCGCGGGATCTCCGGCGCCGGGCAGCGGCCACCGGCATGCTCGTCATGCGCCAGCCAGTCATCGACCACGCCGCCGAGCAGGTCCAGCCGAAGTGGCAGGGTGATGTGGTCTTCGCCACGCATCTCGATGTAATGCACGCGCGGGCTGGCGGCGGCCAGCGCACGCCCCTGGTCCACCCGCACGTGTGCGTCATCCTGGCCGTGCAGCAGCAGCACGCAGGCGCGCGTATCGGCCAGCGCACGGGTCACGTCCACCGTGTCCAGATCCAGGTCCAGGCGCTGGCTCGCAGCGGCGATCACCGCATTGATGTCCTGTCCGCCGTAGCGCCAGCGACCATACGCGGCCATCGCCTGCGCCTTCCATGCGGTGGGCTGCAGCGACATCAGGTGCGGGATCATGCTGCGGATCGCCTCGCCGGCGTTGGCGAACGATTCCATCGCCACCACGCCGGTGACCCGATCGCCGAGCTTGTCCGCCGTGAACAGCGCGGTTGCAGCGCCGTAGGACACGCCGAACAGGTACAGCGGCCCGACCACCTCCCCACGGCGCTGCAGCGCGTCGATCACATCGATCACGTCATCGGATTCGAACGTCCCATAGCCCGACGGCCCGGCACCGGAATGGCCATGGTTGCGCAGGTCGATGGTCACCACCCGGTAGCCGGATTCGGCCAACTGCAGCGACCACGGCAGCATCGAATCGCCGTTCATCATCCAGCCGTGCAGCAGCACCACGGTGCCACGCGGCGCCTGCGGCTGGAACGGCTGCGGCAGGGCCAGCTGCAGCCCGGTGTTCAGGGGCTCGCCGTTGTCATGCTGCTGCGCCAGGTAGTGATAGCGCAGCCCGTAGCGGCCCGGATCGAAGGCGCGCCAGAACAGCGGCACCCCGGCGCGGCCCGTCACGAACCCATGGCGGTTGGGGACCGCGTCCACCGCTTCGGCGATGCGCGCGGTATCGAGCAGCGTGGAAACGCCTCCGGGCGCGACCAGCCGGTCGCTGAGCGAGGTGGAGGCAGCGGATGAGGTGAGCGATGAGCACGCGGCCAGCCACAGGCCGGCCCCGGCCAGCGCGAGCAGCAGCAGGCGTTTCATGGGCACAGGAGTTCACATTGAGCCGCGCAGCGTAGCGACGGCGCGCTGGGCGCTCTACCGCAACCAGATGACCAAATCGTGACACCCCAGCCGGGGTTCAGCCATCGGCGGTCACAGCCATGCCGACATCTGCCCCCACCACCCCTCCATCAACCCCGGCTGGCGCATCCGCTCGCGCCACCAGCGCAGCGCCGCGCCTTCCTCCCCGGTGCGCCAGGCCAGCCAGAAGGTCTCGTCCGGCTTGGGCTCCTCCACCTGCCGCACCACCAGCCGGCCCTGCGCCACCGCGGCCTGCACATAGGGTTCGGGCAGGAAACCGAAGCCCAGCCCCGCGCACTGCAGGCGGAACTTGCTGACCGTATCGGGCACGGTCACCGTCTCCTGCCCCATCAGCAGCCCGACCGTGCGCGGCAGCAGCCGGCGCGCGGAATCGGCCACCGCAATGGCGCAGTGCCCGGCCAGCTGTTCCCGCCCGAGTGGTTCCGGCAGCGCCGCCAGCGGGTGTCCCGGCGCCACCGCGAACACGAACCGCACCACGCCCAGCGGCTCCACCACGTAGCCACCGCCACTGGGGCCCTCCCCGGCTGCGCCGACCAGTAGATCCGCACGCCGGTCCAGCAGCGCCTCCCATGTACCCGACAGGGCTTCGCTGATCAGGCGGATCCGGGTCTGCTCGGCGACCGTGCTGAAGGCGCGCACATCCTCGGCCAGCAGCGCCGGCTGGAACAGCGAATCCACCGCCACGGTCAGCTCGGCCTCCCAGCCGGAAGCCACCCGCCGTACCCGCATCTCAAGCTCGCGGGCGGCGCGCAGCAGGTGCCGGCCCTCGTCCAGCAGCGCGACCCCGGCCTCGGTCAAATGTGCGCGCGGGCCAATCCGGTCGAACAGCTGCACCCCCAGGTCCTGCTCCAGCTTGGAGACGGTGTAGGAGATGGTCGAAGGCACCTTGTGCAGCTCCTTGCCGGCCGAGGCGAACGAGCCACGGCGGTCGATGGCATCCAGGATCTGCAGGGCGTCGAGGCTGAGCTTGAGCATTCGAATTTTTCGATGATGGCTTGCAAAACTATCCGTTTTTCAAGCGGCAGGCGCAAGCGGATACTGGCGCCAACAGGAAAGGGGCAGCACACACCGCCCCGGACCGCCATCGAAACCATCGAACACCCGAGGAGAACCACCATGCTGCAGATCCGCAAGAGCGCCACCCGTGGCCAGGCCAACCATGGCTGGCTGAACTCCCAGCACACCTTCTCCTTCGCCGGTTACTACGACGCGCGCTACACCAGCTTCGGCCCGCTGCGCGTGATCAACGAAGACAAGGTGATCGGCGGCCAGGGCTTCGGCACCCACAGCCACAGCAACATGGAGATCATCTCCTACGTGCTGGGCGGCGCGCTGGAGCACAAGGACTCGATGGGCACCGGCTCGGTGCTGCGTTACGGCGACGTGCAGCGCATGAGTGCCGGCAGCGGGGTCAGCCACAGCGAGTTCAACCACTCGGCCGACGAGACCGTGCATTTCCTGCAGATCTGGCTGTTCCCGGATACCGAGAACATCGCCCCGAGCTACCAGGAAACGCATTTCGCCCCGGACGCCAAGCGCGGCCAGTTGCGCCTGATCGCCTCGAAGGATGGCCGTGACGGTTCGCTGCTGATCCACCAGGACGCCAACATCTACGCCACGATCCTGGACGGCGACGAGCGCGCCCACCTGGCCCTGGCCCCGCGCCGTGGCGCCTATGTGCAGGTTGCCCGCGGCCAGCTGCAGGTCAACGGCATCACCCTGGACACCGGCGACGCGCTGCAGATCACCGACGAAGCGCAGGTGACCCTGGAAAATGCCAGCGACGCCGAAGTGCTGGTGTTCGACCTGCCGCTGTAACCGCAGCGGCCCTCACCAACGCCCCGAGCTGATCGGGGCGTTGTCATGTCTGGGCTCAGGACCCGGGCACCGGGGCGTCGTCGGCAATCAGCTTCGCCTGCTTCAACTCCGCCCAGAGCGCGGACGGGATGGCCACCGACATGGACGCCACGTTGGCCTGCACCTGTCCGGGCGTGCGTGCACCCGGAATCACCGCGGACACGACCTCTGGCGCATCCGCGAACTGCAACGCCACGGTGCGCAGATCGACGCCGTGGCGGTCGCAGATGGCCTGCACGGCCGCACGCTTCTTCGGCGCCCACTCGGGCACCTTGCCGTCGTAGAGGTACCGATCGCGGCCGGCCAGGTAGCCGGCGAGCAGCGGCGCCCCCACCACCACCGACGCACCGTGCCGGGCGATGGCCGGGAAGGTGTCGTGCAACGCCTGCTCGTGGTCGAGCAGCGAGTACTGGCAGGCGAGCAGGAAGATATCCGGATCGGCTTCCTGGATCGCGCGCAGCGCCGGCTCCGGGCGGTTCACGCCAAATCCCCATCCCTTGATCAGACCCTCCTCGCGCATCCGGGTCAGCGCGGGCATCGCGCCCTTGGCCGCCTCGGCGAAGCGCTGCTCCCACGGCATGCCAAGGTCCTTCTCGTTATCCGGCGACAGGTCGTGGATGAAGACCACATCCAGCTGCGCGACCCCCAGCCGGTTGAGGCTGTCTTCCACCGAACGACGAACGCCGTCGGCGGAATAGTCATAGCGGTAGTGGAACGGCGACGGGTCTTTCCACATGGTGTCCTGCAGCTCGCCAGCGGTGGCGGTCAGCAGTCGGCCGACCTTGGTCGACAGCGTGTACTCACCCACCGGGTGGTTGTGCAGGTGATGCCCCATCCGTCGTTCGCTCAGGCCCAGGCCATACCAGGGCGACGTGTCGAAGTAGCGCACGCCTGCGGCGTAGGCTGCGGCCAGGGTCTGTTCGCTTTGCGCGTCGGTGGCCGGGGCAAAGCCGTTGCCGATGGCCACCCCGCCCAGCCCGAGGCGCGTGCGCGGCCGAAAGCGCTCGCCCTTGGCGGCGGCGTGGGTGGCCAGCGGCTGCGCGGCGCTGCGGCCACGTGTTGGCAGCACGCTGCCGGGCGCGGCGGCGCTGGACTGCGCCAGCAACGGTGAACTGGCCAATGCGGCGGTACCGGCAGCGGCGGCGGAAAGGAAGTGGCGACGTGCGTTCACGGCGACTCCGGGTGCGGGGGAGCAACCACCCTCGCAGAATGCCAGTGCACGGCGTGCGGGCAACACGTCAACGCTGCGGCAACAGCGCACAAAGAAAAAGGCCTTCGTACTTGCGTACGAAGGCCTTTTCTACAACTGGCGGAGCGGGAGGGATTCGAACCCTCGATACAGTTTTTGGCCGTATACTCCCTTAGCAGGGGAGCCCCTTCAGCCACTCGGGCACCGCTCCAGTATTCTGGTTCCGCCGCTTCGATGTTTCTTCTCAGCGGGGGCGCGAAGAATAACGTTTTTCACACCCCGAGGTAAAGCCTTAATCGGAAGAATTTTCACTTCCCGATGCATTCGGCTCGTCGCCTCGCTGGATGCGCTGGTAAATCTCTTCGCGGTGCACGGCCACGTCCTTCGGGGCGGTGATGCCAATACGCACCTGATTGCCCTTGACGCCGAGCACGGTGACGCTGACGTCGTTACCGATCATCAGGGTTTCGCCAACACGGCGAGTCAGGATCAACATTTTTGCAAGTCTCCAGGGAACCGGTGGATTTTCCCGACCGGCTCGGCGCCCAGCCAAGGAACGCCACACGACAAAGGGAAAAGATTAGCCATAGTACCGTCAGCCCTCCTGCGCCATCAAGGAGCAGGAGGATTCAGGCGTTCAGATACGAGGGGTGACCCAGTCGACGACGGCAGCCAGTGCAGAAGCAAGGGCGGGCCCGTCCTCGCCACCACCCTGGGCGAGGTCCGGGCGGCCGCCGCCCTTGCCCCCGATCTGACTGGCGATGTGGGACAACAGTTCCCCGGCCTTTACCTTGCCCGTTGCACTGCCGTTCACGCCGGCGACCAGGGCCGCCTTGCCGTCCTGCGTGCCGGCCAGCACGATCACCGCATCGCCCAGCTGCTGCTTGAGGCGATCGATCGCTTCGCGCAGTGCCTTGGCATCGAAACCTTCCAGGCGCGCGGCCAGCACCTTGACGCCTTTGACCTCAACTGCGCCAGCGCCCAGGTCGGCGGTCGCGCCCGCCGCCTGCTTGGCCTTCATGGCCTCCAGTTCGCGTTCCAGCTTCTTCTGGCGCTCGCCAAGCTGGCGGATCTTGTCGACCACTTCGCCCGCATTGCCGCCGAGCAGCGCGGCCGCTTCGGCCAGTTGGGCTTCTTCGTGGGCCACGTAGTCCAGCGCGCCCTGCCCGGTCACCGCCTCGATACGGCGCACGCCCGAAGACACGCCGCCTTCGGAGGTGATCTTGAACAGGCCGATGTCGCCGGTGCGCGTTACGTGCGTGCCACCACACAGTTCAGTGGAGTAATTGCCCATCTTCAGCACGCGCACGTTTTCGCCGTACTTCTCGCCGAACAGTGCCATCGCGCCGAAATCCAGCGCTTCCTGCATGCCCATGTTGTGCACTTCGGCCGCATTGTTGGCGCGTACCTGCTCGTTGACCTTGCGCTCGATCACGGCAAGGTCCGCGGCACTGATCGGCTGGAAGTGCGAGAAGTCGAAGCGCAGGCGGTCCGGTGCCACCAGCGAGCCCTTCTGCTGCACGTGGGTGCCCAGCACTTCACGCAGTGCGGCGTGCAGCAGGTGGGTGGCCGAGTGGTTGAGGATGGTGGCGCCGCGGCGCTGGTCGTCCACAACGCCGCCCAGCACATCGCCCACCTTCAGGCTGCCCTGGGTGACGGTGCCGACGTGGCCGTGGAACTGGCCCGCGAACTTCTGCGTATCGGTGATCTGCAGCTGCACGTCGTTGCCGGCCAGGCTGCCGGTGTCGCCCACCTGGCCACCCGATTCGGCATAGAACGGGGTCTGGTCGGTCAGCACGATGACCTCGTCGCCGGCCTGCACCGCGTCCACCGGGCGCCCGTCCTTGAGCAGGGCCACCACGGTCAGGCCGTCGGCCTGCAGGCGGTCGTAACCCAGGAACGTGGTGGGCTTGAGCGTGGCGACCAGCTCGGCCGACAGCGTCACGCCGCCACCGAACTTGCCGCCCTTGCGGCCGTCCTCACGCTGCTTCTCCATTGCCGCATTGAAACCGTCGATGTCCACGGTCAGGTCGCGCTCGCGCGCGATGTCCTGGGTCAGGTCGAGTGGGAAGCCGTAGGTGTCATAGAGGCGGAAGGCATCCGCGCCCGGAATGACGCCATTGGTCACCTGCGCGGCGACGTCGTCGAAGATCTTCATGCCCGAATCGAGCGTCTGCGCGAAACGCTCTTCCTCGGCCTGCAGCGCACGCACCACGGTATCGGCCTGTGCAGGCAGTTCCGCGTAGGCCTCGCCCATCTGCTCGACCAGGGTGGGCACCAGCTTGCTGAAGAACGGCTGGCGCACGCCCAGCATCCAGCCATGGCGCAGGGCGCGGCGGATGATCCGGCGCAGCACGTAGCCGCGGCCTTCGTTGGACGGCAGCACGCCGTCGACGATCAGGAACGAACAGGCACGGATGTGATCGGCGATCACGCGCAGCGACTTGTTCTCCAGGTCGGCCATGCCGGTCAGTTCGCTGGCCTTGCGGATCAGCGCCTGGAACAGGTCGATCTCATAGTTGGTGTGCACGTGCTGCAGGATCGCGGCCAGGCGTTCCAGGCCCATGCCGGTGTCCACGCACGGCGCCGGCAGCGGCACCAGGGTGCCGTCCGGCTGGCGATCGAACTGCATGAACACCAGGTTCCAGATTTCGATGTAACGGTCGCCGTCTTCATCCGGCGAACCCGGCGGGCCACCGGCGATATGGTCGCCATGGTCGTAGAAGATTTCGGTGCACGGGCCGCACGGACCGGTATCGGCCATCTGCCAGAAGTTGTCCGAGGCAAACGGCGCGCCCTTGTTGTCGCCGATGCGCACGATGCGTTCTTCCGGAATGCCGACCATGTCGCGCCACAGCGCGTAGGCCTCGTCATCGGTCTGGTAGACGGTGACCAGCAGGCGGTCGGCCGGCAGCTTCCAGACCTGGGTCAACAGCTCCCAGGCCCAGGCAATGGCGTCCTTCTTGAAGTAGTCGCCGAACGACCAGTTGCCCAGCATTTCGAAGAAGGTGTGGTGGCGCGCGGTGTAGCCGACCTGGTCCAGGTCGTTGTGCTTGCCGCCGGCCCGCAGGCAGCGCTGCACGTCCGCCGCGCGCACGTAGCTGCGCTTTTCGGCGCCAAGGAACACGTCCTTGAACTGCACCATGCCGGAGTTGGTGAACAACAGGGTCGGATCATTGCCCGGCACCAGCGGTGCCGACGGCACGATGGTGTGGCCCTTGCCCTTGAAGAACTCAAGGAAATCGCTGCGGATCTGGGAGGTAGTGAATTTGACGGGTGCGTTCATGGGGGCTGGCTTCATGCGGGCCGGCCGGTCCTTCGCACACAGCCCCAATGGCCGGGTGTCGAGAGCAGGACCGCCGAAACCACAAAGGGTATCAGGCCCGGGCCCCCGGGACACGTCCGGGTGACGGGCGCGCTGCGCGCCCTTCAGTCATCCGGGTCGTAGCGGGTGGCACGGCGGATGGTGTCGCCATCGAACCCGCGGCGGGCCAGCAGATCCGCGGCTTTGCGGCGCTGGGGCAGCTCCTGGGGGCCGGCCTCGCCAAAGCGGCGGCAGACCAGGTCCCGGGCGTTCTCTGTCCAGTCGCCTTCGAAGGTGTCCATGGCGGCGGCGACCTGCTCGCTGTCCAGCCCATGGGTGCCCAGTTCGGCGCGGATGTGGAGGGGGCCATAGCCTGTGTTCGCACGGATGCGGACCAGGTTCTCGGCAAAGCGGGTGTCATCCTGCCAGCCGGCCTCGGTGAGCTTGTCCACGGCGGCAGTAGCGGCGTCGCTTTCGATGCCGCGGGCAGTGAGCTTGCGGGTCAATTCCTTGCGCGAATGCTCACGGCGTACCAGCAGGCCAAGCGCGCGTTGGACCGGGGTCTGTTCACGGACGCGGCGCTTGCGGCCGGGTGCCGGGGCGTCTGGGTCGTGCATGGGCACCTCGATGAAATGCGCCGTCCGTGGCGCTCCCCCCGTCGGGGGAAGGTTGAACCCCCCGGGACAGGGCAAGCGTCACTGACGGCGCTGCCCTGCCCCGCAGGAAACTTACTCGGCGTCGTCATCACCGTCGCTGTCACCGCTCTCGCGGGCAGCCTCGGCCGGCTGGAACTTCTCGCGCAGCTCGGCTTCCAGGCGCTGGGCCACCTGCGGGTTGTCGCGCAGGTAACCGCGGGCGTTGTCCTTGCCCTGGCCGATGCGCTCTTCGCCGTAGCTGTACCAGGCACCGGCCTTCTCGACCAGCTTGGCTTCCACGCCCATGTCGATCAGCTCGCCTTCGCGGCTGATGCCTTCGCCATACAGGATTTCGGTGATGACCTGCTTGAACGGGGGCGCCAGCTTGTTCTTGACGACCTTGATCTTGGTCTGGTTGCCGATGATCTCGTCGCCCTTCTTGATCGCGCCGATGCGGCGGATGTCCAGGCGCACCGAGGCGTAGAACTTCAACGCGTTGCCGCCGGTGGTCACTTCCGGGCTCTGGCCCGGCATCATCACGCCGATCTTCATGCGCAGCTGGTTGATGAAGACCACCAGCGTGTTGGAGCGCTTGATGTTGCCGGTCAGCTTGCGCAGCGCCTGGCTCATCAGGCGGGCCTGCAGGCCCGGCAGCTGGTCGCCCATTTCGCCTTCGATTTCGGCCTTCGGGGTCAGCGCGGCGACCGAGTCGACCACCACGATGTCCACCGAGCCGGAACGGACCAGCATGTCGGCAATTTCCAGCGCCTGCTCACCGGTATCCGGCTGGGACAGCAGCAGGTCGTCCACGTTCACGCCCAGCTTGGCGGCGTAGATCGGGTCGAGGGCGTGCTCGGCGTCGATGAAGGCGGCGGTACCGCCCTTCTTCTGGCATTCGGCAATGGCCTGCAGGGTCAGGGTGGTCTTGCCCGAGGACTCCGGACCATAGATCTCCACGACACGGCCCTTCGGCAGGCCGCCGATGCCGAGCGCGATGTCCAGCATCAGCGAACCGGTCGGGATGACCTCGACGGCCTCGATGACACGGTCGCCCATGCGCATGACGGAGCCCTTGCCGAACTGCTTTTCGATCTGGCTCAGGGCGGCGGTCAGGGCACGCTTTTTGTTCTCGTCCATCGGATTGGTCCTTGCAGAGGTCATGTCGTTGGAGGTGTTGTCTTTGGAGGTCTTCTTGGCCACGGGGTCACTTTAAGGTTGGCGTATCGCACAGGCTGAGATTCTGCCCGGCGTTCGGAAAAAAATTATCGGACATCCGTACCAACCTCAGCCAAACCAGAGAATCGCCACAAAAGACCGTGCATGTCGTGCGTTGAAGGGATCAGCGGTTCGGGCGCAGCAGCCCGCAATAGAGGCCTTCAATCGCGAAGTCCTGGTCGGGCAGCACTTCGATCGGCTTGTAATCGGGGTTGCGCGGCAGCAGCCGGATCCGGTCCTTGCCCATCTTCAGCAGCTTGACGGTGATCTCGTCATCAATGCGCGCCACCACGATCTGGCCCGAGCGGGCATCGCGGGTACGGTGCACGCCGATGAGGTCGCCGTCAAAGATGCCTTCGTCGATCATCGAGTCGCCCTGGACCTTGAGCAGGTAGTCCGGCGCGGGCGAGAAGAACACCCGGTCCAGCACCACGAAATCATCCGAGCCGATGTCCGCCCCGATCGGCAGGCCGGCCGCGACCCGCCCCAGCACCGGCAGGCGCAGCACGTGGTCGGGCAGCGCAGCGGCCGGCAGCGAGGCGGGCAGCCCGTCCTGCAGCGGCGGCACCTGCACCAGCCGGATGCCGCGGGCCTGGCCGGGAATGCGACGGATCGCCCCGGCCTGTTCCAGCGCTTCCAGGTGGTACTGCGCGGCCCGCACGCCCTTGAAGCCGAACGCACGGGCGATTTCCGTCTGCGACGGCGGCGCGCCGTCGGTCTCGATGCGCTCGGCGATCAACTGCAGGATCGCCTGCTGGGTATCGGTAAGGTCCATGGTTAGTAGTAATACTACTAACGCCCGAAAGTTTCAAGGCTCCGGACGAAAAAGCGAAGCAGAACCCACCGTATCCAGATCCCAACGGAGGCCCGTAGCACTTCGTAGTGCCGACTGTCAGTCGGCAACCGCGCGCAGCGCGGCCGGGTGTCCGAAGCCGCACCCGCCCCTCTTCCGGCCATCCGTCCAACGTTTAGCGGTGCCGAAGCCGCCGGTCAGGTGTCATGACGCCGTCCGAAGAGCAGCCGACCAACGGTCGGCTCTACCGCCCGCCCGTTACCGCCCCGACCGCCAGATCGACACCAGTATCCACACCCCGCAGAACCCCGCCCCCACGAATCCGGCCACGCCCAGCGCCAGCAGCCAGCGGCTCGACAGCCCACCCACGCTGTGCATCACGATCGACGACCCAATGATCAACGCAGCGGTGACGATCCCCACCACCAGCCGGTTCGCCGCCCGGTTGACCTGCTCGCCGAAGCCCTGCAGCGCAGTCGTCTCCACCTTCAACTGCAAACGCCCCCGCCGCGCCATCTGCACCAGCTGGCGCACATCGCGCGGCAGGTCACCGGCCAGGTCCAGCAGGCCGGCCACGCTGCGCTTGCCGCGCTTGAGCAGGGCCGACGGCGCGAACCGTTGCCACATCACCCGCTCCAGGAACGGGCGCGCGGCGGTGGCCATGTCGAACTGCGGGTCGAGCTGGCGGCCCATGCCTTCCAGCGTCAGGAACGTCTTGATCATCAGCGCCAGGTCGGCCGGCAGGGTCAGCGCGTACTGGCGCAGCAGCTGGGTGATGTTGCCCAGCATCAGGCCCATGTGCAGGTCCTTCAGCGGCACGCCCCGGTACTGGTCGACGAAGGTACTGATGTCCTGCTGCAGCCGCGATTCGTCCACGTCCACGCCACCGGACCAGTCCAGCAGCACGTCGGTGACCGACTCCGGCTCCTGGCTGACCAGCCCGTGCAGCAGCTGCGCGACCTGGAAGCGGCGCTGCTCGGAGATCGCCCCGACCATGCCGAAGTCGATCACGCCGATCCGGCCATCGCGCAGGTAAATGATGTTGCCCGGGTGCGGATCGGCGTGGAAGCAGCCGTCCTCGAGCACCATCTTGAGCACGATGCGGCCGCCGGTGCGGGCCAGCCGGACCCGGTCGAGCCCGGCCGCATCCACGCCGGCGAGGTCGCGGCCGGGGATGCCGTCCACGAAGTCCTGCACGTTGAGGCTCTCGCAGGTCCACTGCCAGTGCACCTTGGGAATCAGGATGTCGTTGCGCCCGGCGAAGTTGCGCGCGATGCGCTCGGCATTGCGGCACTCGGCGGCGAAATCCAGCTCGCGCCGGAGCGACACCTGGAACTGCTGGACCACCTCGGCCGGCCGGTAGCGGCGCATGTCCGGCAGGCGCGCTTCGACGATTTCGGCCAGCCGCGCGAGCAGGCGCAGGTCGGCTTCGATCACCTCGCGGATGCCGGGGCGGCGGATCTTCAGCACCACCTCGCTGCCATCGTGCAGCGTGGCCCGGTGCGCCTGGGCCAGCGAGGCCGCCGCCAACGGGGTTTCATCGAGCCAGGCGAACACCTCGGTAGCCGGCGCGCCCAGGTCGGCTTCCAGCTGCTCGCGGACCTGCGCATACGGCAACGCCGGCACCGCGTTCTGCAACTCGGAGAATTCGGCGATCCAGTCCGGCGGGAACAGGTCCACGCGGGTGGCCAGCACCTGGCCGAGTTTGACGAAGGTAGGGCCGAGTTCTTCCATCGCCCGGCGCACCCGCACCGGGGCGGTCATGCGCAGGATCTGCTGGGTATCGTTCCAGTGCAGCAGGCGGCCGGCACGTTCCAGCACGTCGGCCAGGCCGATGCGGCGCACCAGGTCGCCGAAGCCATAGCGGATCAGGACCGAGGCGATTTCCTGCAGACGCCCCAGATCACGGACGGTTCCCAGCGTTTCCCACATCGGTGCACCCTCGTTCGACAGCAGGGCTCAGGATGTCACAGCGCCGGGAAAATTCCCGTCAGCGCCTGCTGCACGGTCTGCCGGCGGATGGCTTCGCGGTCGCCCTCGAACTGGAACAGCTGCGCGCGGGCATAGCCACCGCGCTGCTTCCAGCCGATCCAGACGCTGCCCACCGGCTTGTCCGGGCTGCCGCCACCGGGGCCGGCGATGCCGGTCACGGCCACGGCCATGCCGGCACCGGAATTGACCAGCGCGCCGGACACCATTTCCAGCACCGTTTCGCGGCTGACCGCCCCGAACTGCTCCAGGGTCTGCGCGCGCACGCCCAGCAGACGCTGCTTGGCCTCGTAGCTGTACACCACCATGCCGCAGTCGAAGAACGCCGACGAGCCGGCGATGTCGGTCATCGCCTTGGCGATCCAGCCGCCGCTGCAGCTTTCGGCAGTGACCAGCTGCAGCGCAGCCGCTTGCAGCTGCTGGCCGACGTCACGGGCCAGGTCGCCGAGTTCGGCATCGGTGGGGACAGTCACGGACTCACCATTCGGGCAGTTTTTCCGGAAGCAGTGCGCGGATCGGGGCGCCGTCGTCGGCGGCAGCCAGTTTCTCCGCTTCGGCGATCGGGATCTCGACCTGCAGCAGCCAGCCGTCCTCGTCGCTGCGTTCGCCGCGCACCACTTCCAGCTGGTGCAGGCGCGAACGCAGGCGACCGGCGGTCGGCGGCAGGCGCAGGTCGCCACTGACGTGCTGCAGGCCCAGGCGCTTGCCCAGCACCGATTGCAGCAGGTCCAGGCCCAGCCCATCGCGGGCCGAGATCCAGACGCGTTCACGGCGTGCGGTATCGGGAATGCCGTCCTGGGCGTCGTGGCGGACCTCGCTGCCTTCGATGCGGTCGATCTTGTTGAACACCAGCAGCTGCGGCAGTTCGCCCGCACCCACTTCGTTGAGCACTTCGTCGACCTGCGCGATGCGCTCCTCACGGTGCGGATCGGCCGCATCGACCACGTGCAGCAGGAAGTCGGCCTCGCGCGCTTCGCTCAGGGTCGCGCGGAACGCGGCCACCAGTTCGTGCGGCAGGTCGCGGACGAAGCCCACGGTATCGGCCAGCACCACGTTGCCGCCCGGCACCGCGATGCGGCGCACGGTCGGGTCCAGGGTGGCGAACAGCTTGTCGGCGGCGTACGCCTCCGCACCCGTCAGCGCATTGAACAGCGTCGACTTGCCGGCATTGGTATAGCCCACCAGCGCCACGCGCGGCAGTTCGCTGCGCACGCGGGCACGGCGCATCTGGGTGCGCTGCACTTCGACCTTTTCCAGCCGCTTCTGCAGCTGTTCCACCCGCTTCTGCAGCAGGCGGCGGTCGGTTTCGAGCTGGGTTTCACCCGGACCGCGCAGGCCGATGGCACCGCCGCGCTGGCGCTCCAGGTGGGTCCAGCCACGGACCAGCCGGGTGGACATGTGGCGCAGCTGCGCCAGCTCCACCTGCAGCTTGCCTTCGTGGCTGTGCGCACGCTGGGCGAAGATGTCCAGGATCAGGCCGGTGCGGTCGATCACCCGGCGCTCCAGAAAGCGCTCCAGGTTGCGCTCCTGCGAGGGCGAGAGCGCATGGTTGACCAGCACCAGGTCGGCGCCGGTGGCCTCGGCGGCCGCCTTGATCTCGTCCAGCTTGCCCGAGCCGATCAGGATCGACGGGTTGGGCCGGTCGATGCGCGCGGTCAAGGTGGCGGCGATGCTGGCCCCGGCAGAGCGGGCCAGATCGGTGAATTCTTCCAGCACATCTTCCTCCAGCCGGCCGGAATGCGGCTGGATCAGGAGCGCGTGTTCGCCTCGCTTGGAACGGTCAAACACGCGCGTCTCCGCAGTTGCTTACTTCATTCAACGTCGTCTTCTTCCTGGGCGCCGTCGGCGCCACCTTCATTGGACTGCACATAGCCACCACCGGGGCCCACCCGGACATTGCGTGCCGGCACCACGGTCGAAATGGCGTGCTTGTACACCATCTGGCTGACCGTATTGCGCAGCAGGACAACGAACTGGTCGAACGATTCGATCGTTCCCTGCAATTTGATGCCATTGACCAGATACACCGACACCGGCACGCGTTCGCGCCGAAGTGCATTCAGAAACGGATCCTGCAGCGATTGCCCCTTGGACATTGCACACTCCTCATTATTGTTTTTATGGTCTTCCGGCAACTGCCACGCCCCCCGCCACCGGAACCCCCGATGGTACACGGGCCAAGGGCAAGGCGCTGTGGCTCAACGGGCAACAAAGGCCGCTACGGCATCTGCCAGGGAATCCCCGTCGATATGGGGATCGAACCAGCGTGCATCAAGCTCGCCGCGCAGCCAGGTCAACTGGCGCTTGGCCAGCTGCCGGGTGGCCTGAATGGACCGGTCACGGAAGTCGCGGGGACTGCCCTGCCCGTCCAGGAACTCCCAGGCCTGGCGATAGCCGACCGCCCGGACCGCCGGCAGGTCCAGCGGCGCGGCCACCGCCGCCATCTCCGGCAGCGCACGCAGTGCCCGCACCTCGTCCAGGAAACCCTGGGCGAGCATGTTGTCGAACCGGGTTTCGATGCGCTGGTGCAGCACGCTACGCTCGCGCGGGGCCAGCACCAGCTTCAGGCAGCGCACCGGCAGCCGATCCACGCCGGGCAGCTTCTGCCATTCGCTGATCGGCGTGCCGGTCAGGCGATACACCTCCAGCGCCCGCTGGATGCGCTGCGGGTCGGTCGCATGGATGCGCGCTGCGGCGGCGGGGTCTATCCCAGCCAGCTCAGCATGCAGGGCGGGCCATCCGCGTTCGGCGGCCTCGGCACCAATCGCCACGCGGGTAGCCGGGTCGGCCGGCGGCATCGGCGACAGCCCCTGCAGCAGCGCGCGGAAGTACAACCCGGTGCCGCCTGCCAGGATCGGCATGCGTCCGCGCGCGACGATGTCGGCCACCACGCGGGCGGCATCAACGGCGAATTCCGCCGCTGAATAGGTCTGCCACGGATCGCGCAGGTCGAGCAGGTGGTGTGGCGCCTGCGCGCGCTCGGCGGCATCGGGCTTGGCCGAGCCGATATCCAGCCCGCGATACACCAGCGCCGAATCCACGCTGACGATCTCTCCGTCCAGTTGCCGCGCCAGTGCGATGGCGGTGGCGGTCTTGCCCGACGCGGTCGGGCCCATCACCGCGATCGCCAGCGGGCGCCGGTCGGCGCCCATCAGCCCTCGTCCGGCCAGCGCGGCATCGCCGGCGCGGCATCCACCCGCGGCATCGGCACCGCGTCGACCGCTGCCCACACTTTCAGCGCGTCCACGGTGGCGGCGACGTCGTGCACGCGCAGGATCGTCGCGCCGCGCTGGGCGGCGATCAGGTGTGCGGCGACCGAACCGGCCACGCGCTCGCGCGGCGCCTCGCGCCCGGTCAGTTCGCCGATGCTGCGCTTGCGCGACAGCCCGGCCAGCATCGGCACGCCCAGTTCCAGGAAGCGCGCCGAGCGCGCCAGCAGGATCATGTTGTGGTCGGTGGTCTTGCCGAAGCCGAAACCCAGGTCGATCACCAGGTTCTTCTTCGCAATGCCGGCCATCTCGGCCGAGAACATCCGATCGACCAGGAAGCGGTGCACCTCGGCCACGACGTCGTCGTAGTGCGGGGTGTCCTGCATGCTGCCGGGCTCGCCCTGCATGTGCATCAGCACCACCGGCACGCCCAGTTCGGCGGCGGCGGCCAAGGCCCCGTCCTGCCGCAGTGCATGGATGTCGTTGATCATGCCGGCACCGGCGGCCACGGCCGCGCGCATCACCTCCGGCTTGAAGGTGTCAATGCTGATCGGCACCTGCGTCTGGCGCGCAAGCTGTTCGATCACCGGGACCACCCGGCGCAGCTCTTCTTCCAGTGGCACCGGTGCGGCCCCGGGGCGGGTCGATTCACCGCCGATGTCGAGCAGGTCAGCGCCTTCGGCCACCAGCTGCAAGCCGTGCGCGACCGCCGCTTCGGTATTGTCGTGCGCGCCGCCATCCGAGAAAGAATCCGGGGTGACGTTGACGATGCCCATGACGCGCGGGCGGTCCAGCCGCAACACACGGCCGCCGCAGTCCAGCTGGGGAGAAGTATCGAACATGGGCCTTCCACGAAATACGCCAGCGCCTAGTTTACGCCGGCGTACTCCGATAACCCGCGGCCTGCGGGGTTTGGCCGGCTAGAAATCGCCCAGTTTGGCCTCGTCGGTCGGCTTGGCCAGCCATTCGGCAAGGTCGTTGCCGATGGCGGTGACAACCCGTTCCAGCACGTCGCAGGAGCCTTTGAACCCGCCGAATGCGCCGCCGCGGGAAACACGTCGCGCGGTCACGGTGGCAACCTTCTGGCCGTCCTGCGTCAGCACGCCGCGCACGGTTGCCGACTTGAAGTGACCGCTGAAGGCGTTGCCGGCACTCTGTGCCTCCACCAGCTCCAGCTTCAGCGCCCGGCCCGTGGAGACGGCCTCCGCATCGAACGCGATCGTATTGCCGAATTTCGGGGCGTTGCTGCCCAGCGAGGTTGCAAGCTGCGCCCCCATGCGGCATTCGGCCTTGATGTTATCGGCGATGTAAGCGGACTCCGAGAACGGAATCGGATCCTGCACGTGGATGGTGTCCGCCATGGCAGGCGTGGCAAGGCAGAGCAGCACGGCTGTCGCCGCGTACCGTGAGTGACGCATGGTATTCCCCCTGGAATGTTGGCCGCGGCTGCCTCATGCAACCGCGCCCGCGCATCGTGCCGATTGCCACGCAGCGGCGCAAGGGCTCAGCGGCGGCGGCGCTTGCGGTCGAGGTACAAGGTCTTGGCCACGCTCAGGCCGATGCCGATCACGATCCCTACGATGCCTCCGAGCAGGTAGTTTCCACTGAGCAGGCCTGCGGCGGCACCGACGACGGTGGCGATCACCATTTCCGTGGTGTGCGAGACCGGGGGCGGCGGCGTGGACATGGATACTCCGGGACAGGTGTGGGGCAAGCCACATTGTCGCCCGGATCGCCCGCGCCAGAAACGATGAAGGCCGGGTTTCCCCGACCTCCATGCGTTACCTGTTCATCGTCAGAGCTGTTCGGCAGGCCCGGCGATAGGCGGCACCGGACGGGCGTCACCGCCCTTGTCGTTGTTGTTGCTGCCACCGTCCTTGTTGGACTTGCCCCAACCCATCGGCGGCGGCGGATCGCGGCCTTCCATGATGGCGTCGATCTGCGGCGCATCGATGGTCTCGTACTGCAGCAGCAGCTGGGACATCGTGTGCAGCTTGTCGAGGTTGGCGGTGACCAGCTCGGTGGTGCGGGCGTAGGCCTTGTCCAGGATGCTGCGCACCACTTCATCGATGCGGCGCGCGGTATCGTCGGACACGCTCTTGTGCTGGGTCACCGAACGGCCCAGGAACACTTCATCGTCCTCCTCGCCATAGGCGATCGGGCCGAGCTCGTCGGACAGGCCCCACTTGGTGACCATGTTGCGGGCCATCTTGGTGGCGCGTTCGATGTCGTTGGAGGCACCGGTGGTGACCTTGTCGGCGCCGAAGATCAGCTCTTCCGCGACGCGGCCGCCGTACAGCGAGCACAGCTGCGATTCGATCGCCACGCGGTTCATCGAGTACTTGTCGCCTTCCGGCAGGTACATGGTCACGCCCAGCGCGCGACCGCGCGGGATGATGGTGACCTTGTAGACCGGATCGTGCTCGGGCACCAGGCGGCCGACGATGGCGTGGCCGGCTTCGTGGTAGGCGGTGAGCGTCTTTTCTTCCTCGCTCATGGCCATCGAACGACGCTCGGCACCCATCAGGATCTTGTCGCGGGCGCGGTCGAAGTGCTCCATGCGCACTTCCTTCTCGTTGCCGCGTGCGGCAAACAGCGCCGCCTCGTTGCACAGGTTGGCCAGGTCGGCACCGGAGAAGCCCGGGGTACCGCGCGCGATCACCATCGGCTCGACATCATCGGCCAGCGGCAGCTTGCGCATGTGCACCTTGAGGATCTGCTCACGGCCCTTGACGTCGGCCAGCCCCACCACGACCTGGCGGTCGAAGCGGCCCGGGCGCAGCAGCGCCGGGTCCAGCACGTCGGGACGGTTGGTGGCGGCAATGACGATCACGCCCTCGCCCCCCTCGAAGCCGTCCATTTCCACCAGCAGCTGGTTCAGGGTCTGCTCGCGCTCGTCATGACCGCCACCCAGGCCGGCACCGCGATGGCGGCCGACGGCGTCGATTTCGTCGATGAAGATGATGCACGGGGCCTGCTTCTTGGCCTGCTCGAACATGTCGCGCACGCGGCTGGCGCCGACGCCGACGAACATTTCCACGAAGTCCGAGCCGGAGATCGAGAAGAACGGGACCTTGGCTTCGCCGGCGATGGCACGGGCCAGCAGGGTCTTGCCGGTACCCGGCGGGCCGACCATCAGCACGCCGCGCGGGATCTTGCCGCCCAGCTTGGTGAACTTGGTCGGATCGCGCAGGAAGTCGACCAGTTCGCCGACTTCTTCCTTGGCTTCGTCGCAGCCGGCGACATCGGCGAAGGTGACCTTGATCTGGTCTTCGCCCTGCAGCTTGGCGCGCGACTTGCCGAAGGACATCGCGCCCTTGGCACCGCCTCCACCGCCCTGCATCTGGCGCATGATGAACAACCAGAAGCCGATGATCAGGATCACCGGGAGGAAGTTCATCAGGATCGCGCCCAGCGAGATGCCGCTGGACGGCTCTTCCTGGACGATTTCCACGTTCTTGGCGCGCAGGATGTTGATCAGGTCGCGGTCCATCGGCGCGGTGATCGTGGCCGACTGGCCGCTGCGCGTGGTGTACGAGATCTGGTTGGTGCCGCTGCGCATGTCGCCGCTGAAGGTGACCTTCTGGACGTTGCCGCCATCCACCTGGTCCAGGAACTGCGAATACGTGGCGCCCTGGGCACCGGCGCCGCTGCTCTTTGGCGAGAAGCTCTGGAACACCACCATGAGCACCACGGCGACGACCACCCATAGCAGGAGGTTCTTGGTCAAGTCGTTCATCCTCATTGGCTCCGGTGTTCCTCTAATGCCTGACGCTATTGGTATGGTTGAGCTTACTTGATCTGGGCGCGTTTGCCCTGCCCCAAGGCATACACCTCGGGCGAGCGCTTCCGGGACGCTTCAGGCTTGCGGATCACGACCTTGTCGTACCGGCGGCGCATCTCGCGCACGTAGTCGTCAAAGCCCACGCCCTGGAACAGCTTGATCAGGAACGCGCCACCCGGCTTGAGATGGTTGTCGGCAAAATCCAGCGCCAACTCGGCCAGGTGCATCATCCGCGGTTGGTCTACCGCGTCCATACCACTTTTATTGGGGGCCATATCCGAGAGCACAAGGTCTACCGGCTGGTCCCCGAGCATGGCTTCAAACTGCGATAGGACGGCCTGCTCCCTGAAGTCCCCGTGAAGGAACTCCACCCCGGCCAGCGGCGGCATCTCCAGGATGTCCAGCGCCAGCACCCTTCCGGTGTCGCCGATCTGGCGCCGGACCTGCTGGGACCAGCCCCCCGGGGCGGCGCCCAGGTCGACCACGACCATATGCGGCTTCAGCAGCCGGTCACGCGCGAGCAGCTCCTCCAGCTTGTAAGCCGCGCGCGAGCGCATGCCCTCGGCCTGGGCCTTCTTCACGAAGGGGTCGGCGAAGTGTTCTTTCAACCAGCGTTGGCTGCTCTTGCTGCGGGAAACCATTGGAGATAGGGCCGGACGGGGTGGTCATGATACCCTGATCGCCCCAGTTAACCGCTTGTTCCTGAATGTCTATTGTCCTGACCTCCTCCCAGACCCGCTTCCTCCGCGGCCAAGCCCATGGTCTGAACGCCCTGCTGCAGATCGGCGGCAAGGGGGTCACGCCGGCCTTCCTGGCCGAGCTGAACGAGGTGCTGGAGCGCCACGAACTGATCAAGGTGAAGGTGGCCGCGGAAGACCGCGATGCACGCGACGCCATGATCGCCGAGCTGGTGCAGGCCTCCGACAGTGCGCTGGTGCAGCGCATCGGCCACGTGGCCGTGCTCTACCGCCCCAGCAAGGAACAGCGCCAGATCGTGCTTCCGCGCGGCTGATCGCCATGCAGCTGAACCACGAAATCCCGGATTTTGCCTATGCGTTCCGCATCGTCGGCGCCGACTCGGTGGTGTTCGAAGACCGCGTGAACGCCGGCACCCGGCGGGTGGTGAAGAGCTTCATCGTCACCCCGCAGGCATTGCTGGAAGATTGGCCGGCACCCGCCAGCGTCAAGGAGCTGACCCCGGACCACCTGGCCACGGTGCTGGCCCAGCAGCCGGAACTGGTCATCCTTGGAACGGGGGAAAAGCAGCAATTCCCATCCGCGGCTGTCATGGGGGCCTGTCTGACCCGCAACATCGGCATCGAGGTCATGGACAATGGAGCGGCCGCCAGGACATTCAACCTGCTTGCGGGTGAAGGCCGCAACGTAGCGGCGGCCATCCTCCTGCCGGGCTGAAATGGGTTGATTCCGTTCAGAAAAGGCTGCCGTTGGCAGCCTTTTTTTGTGGGTTCCGCCACGGTAGCGCCACGCCCTGCGTGGCTGCGCGATCACTTGGGGGGCAGGTACAACAGCGGGTCGACCGGCTTGCCGTTGTAGCGGATCTCGAAGTGCAGCATGTCGCGGGTGGTACCGGTGCGGCCCATCTCGGCGATCTGCTCGCCGGCCTTCACGCTCTGGCCTTCGTTGACCAGCCGCTTGCGGTTGTGGCCGTAGGCCGACAACCACTGATCGTTGTGCTTGATGATGATCAGCTCACCGAAGCCGACCAGCCCGGCACCGGAATAGACCACCACGCCCGATGCGGTGGCGCGCACCGGCTGGCCGCTGCTGCCGGCGATATCCACGCCCTGCTTGGTGACATCGGCGCCGACGAAGCGGCCCACCAGCGCGCCATCGGCCGGCCAGCGCCAGTCGATGTTGCTCTTGATGGCGGTGGTCGGCGACGGGGTCGGCGCAGGCGCAGGCGTCGAACCGGTGCCCGGGCGCGGCGCGGTCACCACGGTGGTCGGCGCACGGCCCGGGCTGCTGCCGGGGTACAGGCGGATGACCTGCCCGGGATAGATGGTGTACGGCTCGGCCAGCCCGTTCCAGGCGGCCAGGTCGCGCGGGGTGATGTTGTGGATGCGTGCCAGCGCGTAGAGGGTGTCGCCCCGGCGCACCACGGCGGTCTGCCCCGGCTTGGCTACCGACGTCTGCGGCGTGGTGTGCGTGGTGCGCCCGCCGGACGGCTTGACCACCGTAGCGGTGCCGCAGGCACTCAGGGTGGACACCACCAGCAGCAGGGCGGTCAGCCGTGTGGCCCCGCGCATACGATCAGCACTCATGCGAACTTCGCTCTCCAGACAAGCCAGGCCACCAGACCCACCACCAGTACGGTGGCGATCCAGCCCAGCGGTTCAATCCAACGCCGCAGCGCGGCTTCGGCGCGCGCCCCGCCAATGCGGATCACGGCCGCCAGCACGTACACGCGCTTGCCCCGCCCGATCAACATGCTCAGGAAGTACTGCGGCAGCGGCACGCCGACGATACCCGATGCCCACGTGAAGACCTTCATCGGGATGGGCATGAAGCCACCCAACACCAGGAAGGTGAACACCGCCCACGGGGATTCGGCCATCTTGGCCTGCACGATGGCGATGCCGCCTTCGATGCTGGTCAGCATGCCCATCGCCGCGAACAGCGGCTTGACCGCTTCAAACGCGTAGTGGCCCAGCGCATAGCCGACCAGCGCACCGGCCATCGAGCCGGCCAGGCTGAGCGTGGCGAACCACCAGCCGCGCTTGGGTTGGGCCACGCACATCGGTGCCAGCATCACTTCGGGCATCACCGGGAAGATGATCGCCTCGATGAAGCTGAGCACCGTCAGGTAGGTCGGGGCGCGCTCATGCGCGGCCCACTTCATCGCCCGCTCGTACAGCGGACCAAAAATCTTCATGACGCAACGCTCCTTGGAATCAGTCCAGCATGCCAGACAGCAGCGGCACGAACGTGACCGGTGCCAGTACCTGCTGTTCAACGCTGCCGTCGTCGCGGCGGGTCAGCTGGATCAGCGACTGCGCCCCTGCCCCACCGACCGGCGCGACCAGGCGTCCGCCCACGGCCAGCTGCTCGACCAGCGCATCGACCAGCGCCGGCGCGGCCGCGGTCACCACGATGGCGTCGAACGGCCCGTGTTCGGCCCAGCCGATGCGGCCATCGTCGTGCTTGCTGCGGATGTTCATGCCCAGCGCACGGAAGCGCTTGCGCGCCTGCCGCAGCAGGTCGCCGATGCGCTCGACGGTGTAGACCTCAAGCCCCAGCGCACCGAGTACGGCCGCCTGGTAGCCCGAGCCGGTGCCCACTTCCAGCACCTTCTTCGGCGCCGACTGCAGCACCGCTTCGGTCATCCGCGCCACCACCCACGGCTGGGAGATGGTCTGGCCGTGGCCGATCGGCAGTGCGGTGTCTTCGTAGGCGCGCGAGGCCAGGGCCTCGTCGATGAACAGATGCCGCGGCACCACCCGGATCGCATTGAGGGTGGCTTCGTCGGCAATGCCGCTCTCGCGCAGGCGTTCGACCAGGCGGTCGCGCACGCGCTGGGAGGTCATGCCAATCCCGACCGCTTCGGGCTGCAGGCGCAGGCGCTGACTCATGCCGGCCGGTCCAGCGCGGCGGTCAGCCCGCCTACCCAGCTGGCGACCTTCTCCAGTGCCTGGTAGCGGGTCAGGTCGACCTGGATCGGCGTGATCGAGATGAATCCGTTGCGCACGGCATGGAAGTCCGTGCCCGGGCCGGAATCCTGTTCGCGCCCGGCCGGGCCGATCCAGAACACTTCATTGCCGCGCGGGTCGCGCTGGGCAATGCAGCCTTCGGCACGGTGGCGGTTGCCCAGCCGGGTCACTTCGAAGCCACGCACCTCCGCCCACGGCAGGTCGGGCACGTTGACGTTGAGGATGGTGTCGGCCGGCAGCGGGTCGGCCTTGAGCCGGGTGACGATCTCCACCGCGGCACGCGCGGCGGTTTCAAAATTGCGCGGGTCGTGGTTGTGGGTGACCAGCGACATCGCCACCGCCGGCAGGCCTAGGAAACGCCCTTCCATCGCCGCCGACACGGTCCCGGAGTAGATGACGTCATCGCCCAGGTTGGCTGCGTTGTTGATGCCCGACACCACGATGTCCGGGTCGTATTCGAGCAGGCCGGTCAGCGCCAGGTGCACGCAGTCGGTCGGGGTGCCGGCTACCGAACAGGTGGAGTGGTCGATGCGCTTGACCCGCACCGGCAGGTCCAGGGTCAGCGAATTGCTGGCGCCGGAGCGGTCGCGGTCGGGGGCGACCACCATCACTTCGTGGCCGGCCTCGCGCAGCACGGAGGCGAGCATCCTGATGCCGGGGGCATCGACGCCGTCGTCGTTGCTGACCAGGATCCGCATCTGGGTTTTAACCGCTTGATTGTTCAAGACTTCATTTCCATCACTTTCCAGCGTTGGCGGGGCCGGCCTTCACCCGTTTCGGGATCACCGACCGCGCAAGTGCGTCAGCTATTGTGCCGCAAGCGGGCAGATCGGCCTACCCCGGCGGGAGGTAGGCACGGCCGATTCAGGGCATTAGGCTGTACGCATGTCACATCCTGAAGACGAAGATCCGGCCGCACTGTTCCGCGCCGCCATCGGCGAGGTCACGCCGCTGCGCAAACCGGTGGCTGCGCCACCGGCGACACCTCGACCGAAGCCGCGTGCGCGCATGGCCGAACAGGACGAGGACGCCGCGCGCGGAGAATTCGCCCGGCTGCTTCGCGACAGCAGCCCGCTGGAGGCCGGCGACACCGCCAGCTACCGGCGCGAGAACCTGCCGGCACGGATGTTCCAGCGGCTCAAGCGCGGCCAGTATTCGGTGCAGGACGAGCTGGACCTGCACGGTGCCACGGTGGCCCAGGCGGAGACGCTGCTGCGCCAGTTCCTGCTGGAAGCGCATGCGCACGAGCACGGCTGCGTGCGCATCATCCACGGCAAGGGGCTGCAGTCCGACGGCGGTGCGCCGGTGTTGAAGAACCTGGTAGACCGGCTGCTGCGCCAGCGCAATGACGTGCTGGCGTTCCATTCGGCGCCCGCCGGGCAAGGCGGGACGGGCGCGGTATTGGTGCTGTTGGCGCGACGGTGATCGCCCGCACCACGTAGAAATCAATCGTTCGACGAAGCGCTGCTGGCGTCGTCCACCGGACCCAGCTCGTGCAGCACGGCGGTGGCATAACACCCCGGCGGCAGCGCGAAGGTGAGCTCGAGCACATCTGCTTCCAGCCAGCGGTGCTGCAGGTTGGCCGGGCGCAGGCGCAACGCGCGGCGCTCCTGCTTCAGGCGCGCGCCTTCCAGCCCGGTGCGCAGCTGCAAGGATTGCTCGTCGCTGATCGCGCCCAGCTCCAGCGCGGCGGCGGCGCCGCTGCTGCGCAGCTCACCCTCGCCCCACAGCGGACCGCTGGGATGGATGTCGAAGCGACCCAGGCGATCCGCCAGCAGGTCGGTCCACGGTTCGGGACCGAACACGCTGCGGCTGCCATCGAGCATCCACACTTCACCCTCCAGCGGGCTGTCCCAGTTGCCCTGCGCCACGCGCTCGGCCAGCACCTGGTTGAACAGCGCCGAGCGCGCGGCCGAAAGCAGCAGCGAGCGCTGGTCGGGGCGCACGCGGCGGCCGCCAAACATGGCCAGTGCGGCCGGCACGTTGCCGCCATCGCGGCCGAAGCGCTGCTCGCCGAACCAGTTCGGCAGGCCACGCGCGGCGATCAGCGACAACCGCTCGTCGATCGCCTTCGCCTCGCCCTGCACGCTGCGCAGCACCAGCCGGAACCGGTTGCCGGCCAGCGCGCCGCGCTGCAGCTTGCGGTTGTGCCAGGTGGACTCGACCACCTCCACCTCATCCGAGGCCAACAGCGCGATGTCCGGCGCGATGCGCTTGGGCAGGTGCACGCTGAACCGCTGCGTGGTGACCGCATGCCGGTCCTTCATGCCCGCATAGCTGACCGCCATGTCCGGCAGCCCCGCCCACTTCGCCAGCAGCTTGGCCACATGCACGGTGTTGGCACCACGCTTGCGGATCGTCAGCAGCAGGTGCTCGCCTTCCCCGGTGGGCTCGAACGCCGGCAGTTCGTCCACCTGGAAATCTTCCGGGACGGTGCGGATGTCGGCGCGCAGCAACGGCTCGCCGAAGGCCAGCGGCAAGGGGATCACAGCGCCACCAACAGCACGACGGCCTGGGCAGCGATTCCTTCGCCGCGCCCGGTGAAACCGAGCTTCTCGGAGGTGGTGGCCTTGACGCTCACCGCATCCAGCGCGATGCCAAGCAGTCCGGCAATGCGCTCGCGCATGGCCAAGGCATGCGGGCCGACCTTGGGCCGCTCGCAGATCACGGTGATGTCGGTGTTGCCGACCTGCCAGCCGCGTTCGCGCAGCAGGCTGTTGCAGTGGTCAAGGAAGCGGCTGCTGTCAGCATCCTTCCAGCGCATGTCCGACGGCGGGAAGTGCTGGCCGATGTCGCCGAGCGACAGCGCGCCCAGCATGGCATCGCACAGGGCGTGCAGGATCACATCGCCATCGCTGTGCGCCAGCACGCCGCAGCTGTGCGCGACGCGCAGGCCGCCGAGCATGATGTGGTCGCCCTCGCCGAAGGCGTGGACGTCATAACCCTGCCCGATGCGGACCGGAGGAAACGGGGTGTTCATGGCAAAAAACCTGCGGTGATGGCCGGCGCGGAAGGGCTCAGGAGCCGCGGCGCGACAGCTCGAATTCGAATCGGGACAGATCGGCCGGGGTGGTGACCTTGAAGTTGTCCTCGTTGCCCTCGACCAGCAACGGGCGCAGGCCCTGGCGCTCCATCGCCATGGCGTCGTCGGTGACGTCCACGCCGGCGGCGGCCGCGTCCTGCAGCGCGCGGGCCAGCTGGTGGCGGCGGAACAGCTGCGGGGTCAGCGCGCGCCACAGGCGCGCACGCGGCTCGGTGCCATCAATGCCGCCGTCGTCGCCGGCCCGCTTGAGGGTATCGCGCACCGGCGCGGCCAGGATCGCGCCGACCGGATCGGCACGCCCCACTTCCAGCAGGCGACCGAGGTCGGCTGCGGCCAGGTTCGGCCGCGCGGCATCGTGGACCAGCACGAAATCGTCGGCCCGCACGCTGTCAGGCAGCGCCTGCAGGCCGGCCAGCACCGAGGCAGCACGGGTCGCCCCGCCGGTGCAGGTCAGGATCGGTTTGTCGGCCAACGACTGCCAGCCCGGCCAGTCGACATCGTTCTCGGCGATGACCACCATCACCCCGGCCACGACCGGGTGTGACAGCAGGGCTTCCAGGGTGTGCGCCAACAGCACCCGGTCGCCTGCGACCAGGTACTGCTTGGGCGTGTCGCTGCCGAAGCGGGTACCTCGGCCGGCGGCCGGAACCACGGCCCAGACACTGCCCATCAGGGCACGTCCGGGTGTGGCGCGTTCGGGTCGGCGGCCAGCGCCGGCGCACGCGGCGCCGCCACCGGTGCGTTCTCGACCACGCGGTAGAACTTCTCGCCGGGCTTGATCATGCCCAGCTCGCTGCGCGCGCGCTCTTCGATGGCGGCCTCGCCTTCCTTGAGGTCCTTGACCTCGGCCGCCAGCGCGTCATTGCGCTGTTGCAGGCCGGCGTTGTCGCGCTTCTGGGATTCGACCTGGGCTTCGAGCGTCATCACTTCTCCCGAATTGCCCGGGCCGAACCAGAAGCGGTACTGCAGCCATGCCAGCAGTACCGCGAGCACCAGCAGCAGCCAGCGCCAGTTGCGCATGCGGATCAGCGCTTCAGCGACACGAACGCGTCACGGCCGGCGTAACGCGCGCCGGCACCGAGGGCTTCCTCGATGCGCAGCAGCTGGTTGTACTTGGCCACGCGGTCGCTGCGGCACAGCGAGCCGGTCTTGATCTGGGTGGCGGTGGTGGCCACGGCGATGTCGGCGATGGTGGTGTCTTCGGTTTCGCCCGAACGGTGCGAGACCACCGCAGCGTAGTTGGCGTGGTGCGCCATGGCGATCGCTTCCAGGGTCTCGGTCAGGGTGCCGATCTGGTTGACCTTGATCAGGATCGCGTTGGCGGTGCCGGACTCGATGCCTTCCTTGAAGATCTTCGGGTTGGTCACGAACAGGTCGTCGCCGACCAGCTGCACCTTCTTGCCGATGCGGTCGGTAAGCAGCTTCCAGCCGGCCCAGTCGTTCTCGGCCAGGCCGTCTTCGATGGTGATGATGGGGTACTGCGCGGCCCAGTCGGCCAGGAAGTCGACGAACTGCTCGGAGGTGAGGCGCTTGTTCTCGCCCACCAGGTTGTACTTGCCGTTCTCGTAGAACTCGCTGGAGGCCACGTCCAGGCCCAGCAGCACGTCTTCGCCGGCGGTGTAGCCGGCCTTGCCGATCGCCTCGAGGATGGTGTCGAGCGCTTCGACGTTGCTGCGGAAGTCCGGCGCGAAGCCGCCTTCGTCGCCCACCGCCGTGCTCAGGCCGTGGCCCTTGAGCACCGACTTGAGCGAATGGAAGATTTCGGTACCGGCGCGCAGCGCTTCGGAGAACGAGGTGAAGCCGACCGGCAGCACCATGAATTCCTGGAAATCGACATTGTTGTCGGCATGCGCGCCGCCGTTGATGATGTTCATCATCGGCACCGGCAGGCTCACATCGGTGCTGCCCTTGGACAGGTACTGCCACAGCGCCTGCTTGTTGGCGGCAGCGGCGGCATGGGCATTGGCCATGGACACGGCCAGCAGTGCGTTCGCGCCCAGGCGACCCTTGTTCTCGGTGCCATCCAGGTCGATCAGGCGCCGGTCGAGGCCTTCCTGGTCGGCCGCGTCGAAGCCCTTCAGCGCGGAGGCGATGGTGGTGTTGACGTTGTTGACGGCGTTGCGCACGCCCTTGCCCAGGTAGCGGGTCTTGTCGCCATCACGCAGCTCGACCGCTTCCTTGGTCCCGGTGGAGGCACCCGACGGCACGGCGGCACGGCCGAACGAGCCGTCCTCCAGGGTGACTTCGGCTTCCAGCGTGGGGTTGCCACGGCTGTCGAGGATTTCACGGGCGTGGATGCTGCGGATCGTGGTCATAGCGGGCCGGTTACCAGTCAGAAAGGGGGAACGCCAAAAATCAATGCGTTGAAACGTGCCGCGTGATTATCCCCACCTGCCCCCCGCTTGCCAAATCCGCGCGCGGAAAGCGTTAGGGGCTACAGCAGGGAGGGCAGCAGCAGCACCAGCAACAGCAGGCCCAGCAGGCCCAGCGCGGCGCCGCCACCGGCCGGCTGGCGGCGCAGGCGCAACGCCAGCACGCCGGCCAGCACAGTGCCCAGCGCGCAGGTTGCGCCCAGCGCCAGGGTCAGGTTGATGGGCGTGGCGACGGCCTGGATGGCATGGCTGCCGTCACCGGGCGAACCCACTGCGGAAAACACCAGCACCATGAGCACGAACGCGCAGCCCCAGCTGGCTGTCGACAGAACCAACGCTGCCCAGCCCCAGGGCCACGCCCGCCAGTGGCGGCGCTGGCGACGGGCCAGCTGCGCCGCCCACGGGTCCTGGCTCAGGCGCTTGCTTCCTGCAACAGCGCGCCGCCGGCCTTGCGCTCACGCGCGGCACGGATGAAGCCGATGAACAGCGGGTGGCCATCGCGCGGGGTGGACAGGAATTCCGGGTGCGCCTGGCAGGCCAGGAACCACGGATGCTGGTCGCGCGAGAGCTCCACCACTTCCACCAGGGTGTCGTCCATCGATTTGCCGGCAATCACCAGGCCGGCATCTTCCAGCTGGGTGCGGTAGCGGTTGTTGAACTCGTAGCGGTGACGATGGCGCTCGGACACCACGTCCTTGCCGTACAGCTCGCGGGCCAGCGTGCCGGGCTTCAGGCGCTGCTCCTGCAGGCCCAGGCGCATGGTGCCGCCGAGATCGCTCTTGTCATCGCGCTTTTCCACATCGCCGGTGGCGGTGCGCCATTCGGTGATCAGGCCGATCACCGGGTTGGGCGACTGGCGGTCGTTTTCGGTGCTGTTGGCACCCTCCAGGCCGACCACGTTGCGGGCGAAATCGACCACGGCGGCCTGCATGCCGTAGCAGATGCCGAAATACGGCAGCTGCTGTTCACGGGCGAACTGCGAGGTGAGCACCTTGCCCTCGAAACCACGGTCGCCGAAGCCGCCCGGCACCAGGATGCCATCGACGTCCTTCAGCGCCGCCATGTCGGTGCCTTCCAGGTCCTGGGCTTCCAGCCACTTCAGGTTGACCCTGGTGCGCTGGCGCAGGCCGCCGTGCTTGAGCGCTTCGCCCACCGACTTGTAGGCGTCCTGGTGGTCGACGTACTTGCCGACCACGGCGATGGTGACTTCATCCACCGGGTGCAGGGTGGCATCCAGCGCGGCTTCCCATTCGTGCAGGTCGGCCGGACCGGCCTTGTCGCCGAGCTTGAGCTGGTTGATGACGATCTCGTCCAGGCCCTGGGCGTGCAGGCCCATCGGAATGCGGTACAGCACGTCGACGTCAGGCACGCTGATCACGGCGCGCTCGGACACATTGGTGAACTGGGCGATCTTGCGGCGCTCGGAGTCGGGCACCGGCTGCTCGGAACGGCACAGCAGCACGTCGGGCTGGATGCCGATCGAGCGCAGTTCCTTGACCGAGTGCTGGGTCGGCTTGGTCTTCAGCTCACCCGCCGCGGCGATGTACGGCACCAGGGTGAGGTGCATGAACAGGGCCTTCTCCGGGCCGCGCTCGGTGCGCACCTGGCGGATGGCTTCCAGGAACGGCAGGGATTCGATGTCGCCCACGGTGCCGCCGATTTCCACCAGCGCCACGTCGAAGCCTTCGGTGGCTTCGTCCATGCAGCGGCGGATCTCGTCGGTGATGTGCGGGATGACCTGCACGGTGGCGCCCAGGTAGTCGCCACGGCGCTCCTTGCGGATCACGTTCTCGTAGATGCGGCCGGTGGTGACCGAGTTCTTGCGGCTCAATCGGGTGCGCACGAAGCGCTCGTAGTGGCCCAGGTCCAGGTCGGTCTCGGCGCCATCGTCGGTGACATACACCTCGCCGTGCTGGAACGGGCTCATGGTGCCCGGGTCGACGTTGATGTACGGGTCGAGCTTCATCATCGTGACCTTCAGGCCACGGGCTTCGAGGATGGAGGCGAGCGAGGCGGCGGCAATGCCTTTGCCGAGCGAGGAAACCACGCCGCCGGTTACGAAGATCAAGGGAGTCATGGCTGGGGGTGTCCTGTCAGGAAGGGGGAAACGGCGCCGGCGCGCGGGGCGGCGGACGACGTGAAGGGGGAATCGGGGAGGATCCGGGCGGCGGCGGCGGGATGTTCACGCGCCAGGGCCGGGATCAGGGGGGCGATGACGTGGCGGCCGGTCGGCGAGGTCGGGTCGGCCGTGCCGGTCGCCGTTGGGACCGTCACCTCCTGCTTACCCTGCTGGCGGCCGCGCACGACCAGACCAGTCCATTCGCTGATGGATGACACGTAGTGCTCCCGGAAAGCCATAGTTTACAGATTGAGGGCGCCCAGCCCAAGGGGCACGAACGAAGACGCCCCGGCAAGCCGGGGCGTCGGGGAAGCCGAAACGCTTGTTCAGCGCTTCTTCTTGGCCTCTTCTTCCTCTTCCTGCTGGGGCGCCTGCTGGCCCTTGGCCTTCATTTCGGCGTTGGCGGCCGCGCGGCGCTTGGCCTTGGCGTCGGCTTCGGACTGCGCCTTGGCCTCGGCCTGCTCGCCCTGCTGCGCGGTGGACTGGCCCTGTCCGGCGTTCTGCGCCATTGCCAGCGGCACGGCCACGACGGCGGCGGCAATGGCAACGATGGTCAGCAACTTCTTCATGGGGGGTCTCCTCGCATATGGCTGGGGATGGGGAGCCGGGGCTCCGGTTTTCCCATCCCCTACAGTCTATCGCGTGCTCTTCGGCCGGCCCCTGAACGTGCGGCGTGCAAAAAAACCGGCCAGACCGCAAACTTCGCCGTCGCTATGCGCTTTATGAAGACAGATGAACACCCGCTATAACGCCGCCGATATTGAAGTCCTGTCCGGCCTGGACCCGGTCAAGCGCCGCCCGGGCATGTATACCGACACCGCGCGCCCGAACCACCTGGCGCAGGAAGTGATCGACAACGCCGTGGACGAAGCGCTGGCCGGGCACGCCCGGACGGTCGAGGTCACCCTGTACAAGGACGGCAGCTGCGAGGTCACCGATGACGGCCGCGGCATGCCGGTGGACATCCACCCGGAGGAGAAGGTGCCCGGCGTGGAGCTGATCCTGACCCGGCTGCATGCGGGCGGTAAGTTCAACAACAAGAACTACACCTTCTCCGGCGGCCTGCATGGCGTGGGCGTGAGCGTGGTCAATGCGCTGTCGACGCTGGTGGAAGTGCATATCCGGCGCGATGGCAGCGAGCACCGCATCACCTTCCGCAATGGCGACCGCGCCACGCCGCTGGAAGTGGTCGGCAGCGTGGGCAAGAAGAACACCGGTACGCGGGTGCGCTTCTGGGCCGACCCGAAGTACTTCGACACGCCCAAGTACAACCTGCGGGCGCTGCGCCACCTGTTGCGCGCCAAGGCGGTGCTGTGCCCGGGCCTGACAGTGAAGCTGCGCGACGAGGCCACCGACGAGCAGGACACCTGGTACTACGAAGATGGCCTGAGCGATTACCTGAAGGCTGAGCTGGGCGAGCGCGAAATGCTGCCGGCCGAGCTGTTCGTGGGCCAGCTGAAGAAAGATACCGAGGTGGTGGACTGGGCGGTGGCGTGGCTGCCGGAAGGCGAGCTGGTCCAGGAAAGCTATGTCAACCTGATTCCAACCGCGCAGCACGGCACCCACGCCAACGGGCTGCGCACGGGCCTGACCGAGGCGCTGCGCGAGTTCTGCGATTTCCGCAACCTGCTGCCGCGCGGAGTGAAGCTGGCCCCGGAAGACGTGTGGGACCGGGTCTCGTTCGTGCTGTCGCTGAAGATGACCGACCCGCAGTTCAGCGGGCAGACCAAGGAGCGGCTGTCGTCGCGCCAGGCCGCCGGGTTCGTCGAAGGCGCGGCACATGACGCCTTCAGCCTGCTGCTGAACCAGAACGTGGCGCTGGGCGAGCAGATCGCGCAGCTGGCGATCGAGCGTGCCAGTGCGCGCCTGAAGACCGAAAAGCTGGTGGTGCGCAAGAAGGTCACCCAGGGCCCTGCCCTGCCGGGCAAGCTGGCGGACTGCATCAGCCAGGACCTGTCGCGCACGGAGCTGTTCCTGGTGGAGGGTGATTCGGCCGGTGGCAGTGCCAAGCAGGCGCGTGACAAGGACTTCCAGGCGATCATGCCGCTGCGCGGCAAGATCCTGAACACCTGGGAAGTGTCGTCGGGCAGCGTGCTGGCGTCGGAAGAAGTGCACAACCTGGCCATCGCGATCGGCTGCGACCCGGGCAAGCAGGACATCAGCGGGCTGCGTTACGGCAAGGTGGTGATCCTGGCCGACGCGGACTCGGACGGCCTGCATATCGCAACGTTGCTGACGGCGCTGTTCCTGAAGCACTTCCCGTCGCTGGTGGATGCGGGCCACGTGTTCGTGGCGATGCCACCGCTGTTCCGCGTGGACGTGGGCAAGCAGGTGTTCTACGCGCTGGACGAGGAAGAAAAGCGTTCGCTGCTGGACAAGATCGAGCGCGAGAAGATCAAGGGCCAGGTCAACGTGACCCGCTTCAAGGGCCTGGGCGAGATGAACCCGCACCAGTTGCGCGAATCGACCATCCACCCCGACACGCGCCGCCTGGTGCAGCTGACGGTGGACGATGGCGAGCAGACCAGCGCGCTGATGGACATGCTGCTGGCCAAGAAGCGTGCGGGCGACCGCAAGCAGTGGCTGGAAAACAAGGGCGACCTGGCTTCCCTCGAAGTTTGATTGCTGATGAAAAATCCCGCTTCGGCGGGATTTTTTTTGGCTCTCGCGGGTGGCAGGCAATTCCGTAGTGCCGGGCCCTGCCCGGCAGCTTCATGCATCTGGCGAACAGCCGGTGGCCGTCGCTTGGCCTGAGCTGGGCCGGCGGGTGCGGGAGTACGGGGGCTTTGCGAAACATCCATGTTTCGCAAAGCCCCCGTACCCCCGCCCCCGCCGACCCTCGACGGTTAGTTGGTGGCCATGGGAGATCAACGGCGGTGCCGATCATTTTGATGCGTTACCGGCCGCGGTGGCGTTCCGTGCCGTCGTTCGGGAACCGACGCTACCGACCCCACGCACATTCGGCATGCCCGCCGCGTAGGGCCACGCCATGCGTGTCTGATTTTGGTATCCGCACGCGACCATCTATCGGGGGCGGAAAAAATGAAAACGCTGCTCTTCGCGACCAACCAGCAGACACAAAAAAAACCCGGCCGAAGCCGGGTTTTTCGCTTTTCAAACCAACCCTATCAGGTCCAGCCGAACAGCTCGAACAGCTTCAGGATCAGGTAGGCGCAGCCGCCGGCGGCCGGGATGGTGAGGATCCAGGCCCACACGATGCGTTCGATCACGCCAAAGCGCAGCGAACGCGGGTTCTTGGCGTAACCCACGCCCATGATGGCGGTGGAGATGCTGTGGGTGGTCGAAACCGGCATGCCGAAGTGCGCGGCCAGGGTCAGGATCGTGGCCGAGCTGGTCTCGGCCGCGAAGCCGTGGATCGGGTGCAGCTTGACCATCTTGTGGCCCAGCGTCTTGATGATCTTCCAGCCGCCCGAGGCGGTACCGGCGGCCATCACCACCGCGCAGGTCAGCACGATCCACATCGCGATGCCATCACCGGCGTGCGCGTCCGGGTGCATGAAGGCCAGCCAGGACGGCAGGTCGTTCAGTGCGCCGGTCGCCTCGGCGCCGATCAGGGTCATGGCGATGATGCCCATGGTCTTCTGCGCGTCGTTGTGGCCGTGGGCGAAGCCCATGTAGGCGGCCGACACGATCTGCGCCTTGCCGAAGAACGCGTTGACGATGCGCGGGCGGGCCAGGCGGCCCAGCCAGCCACCGGCCTTGGCCATGCCCGCGATGATCGCCCACAGCAGCAGCATCACCACGATGCCGAGCAGGAAGCCGGCGATCGGCGAGGTGATCATCGGCAGGAACACCTTCCACAGCAGGCCCTTGTTCTGCGCCCACGTGCCGATGCGTTCGGACCAGATCAGCGCGTCCCAGTTGTTGTGGGCGGCGGCCAGGCCGGCGCCGCACAGGCCACCGATCAGCGCGTGCGAGGACGACGACGGCAGGCCCTTCCACCAGGTGATCAGGTTCCAGATGATGCCGCCCAGCAGCGCGCACAGGATCACCTGCGGGGTCACGTCAACCACGCCGGTGTTGAGCAGGCCCGAGGCGATGGTCAGCGCCACGGCGGTGCCGGTCAGGGCGCCGATGAGGTTCATGAAGGCGGCGAGCATCACCGCCCAGCCGGGCGAGAGCACCTTGGTCGCCACCACGGTGGCGATGGAGTTGGCGGTGTCGTGGAAGCCGTTGATGAACTCGAAGACGAGCGCGGCCAGGATCACCACCAGAACGAGGGTCAGCATGCTGTGGCGTCCGTCAGCTGTTCTTCAGCACGATCTGGTAAGCCACCACACCGGCCTCGCGGCAACGGTCGATGGCCTTTTCCAGGATCTCGAAGAACTCCTTGAGCAGGAACATCTGCAGGTTGTCCAGGCGACCGGAGTAGATGTCGCGGTACAGCTCGAGCATCAGGCGATCGGCTTCGTTCTCCAGTGCACGCAGCTTCTCGTTGAGCGCGGTCATCCGGTCCAGGTTCATGTTGCGCAGGTCGTGGACCATCTCAACCACCACGCTGGCGGCCTGTTCGAGCATCGCCGCGCGAGGCGCGAAATCGATGTGTTCCAGATGCTTGGTGGCCAGCGAGTAGCGGTCGGCGAACTTCTCGACCTGCTTGGGAATCTTGTACAGCGCCGAGCCCAGCGCTTCGATGTCTTCGCGCTCGATCGGGGTCATGAAGCTGTCCACCAGCGCCTGGCTGATCTTGTCCGAGGCGGCGCGTTCGCGCAGGCGGGCCAGCTTGAACGCGTCAAGCGCGGGCTGCCGGTCGGCGTCGCGCAGCATCGAATGCAGCGCCTTGGCGCTGTCGTAGGCCGCCTGGGCAGCCTCGTCCAGCAGGGTATAGAACTGTTTGCCGGAGCCGAAAATGGTCTGCAGAGAGAACATTGAGAAACCTATTCGCCGTCGAGGAAGGACGGCACCGGGCGGAATTATGACGGTTTGATGTCCAATCCGGGTACTCCCGTCGTCTTCACACTGCCACCGGGCCACCTGAACGACCCTGTTTGCACCCCTCCCCCCGGCTTTTGTTAAGATGCGCGGGCACCTTCGGGTGCACTCTATGGACGACGACCCTTATCCCCCGCCGCGCCCGCCAGGCCTGACCTGGCCCGGTAGCCGCCCGCGCTTGAACACGCCCTCCCTGCCACCAACCGGGGATGACGCCCGTGTTTGAACTGATCCTGCTTGTTTTCGCCCTGATCCTGCTTAACGGGTTCTTCGCCATGTCCGAGATGTCGGTCATGACCTCGCGCAAGAGCCGCCTGAAGCAGATGGCCGGCACCTCCAAGCGCGCCGCCAAGGCGCTGGAGCTGTCCGAGAAGCCCGAAAGCTTCCTCTCCACCGTCCAGATCGGTATCACCGTGATCGGCGTGCTGACCGGCCTGCTCGGCGGCGACGCCATCGGCGAGGCCATTGCCATCTGGATCAAGAGCCTGATGCCCGGCTTCGGCCACGCCGAACTGGTCGGCAAGGGCTTGGCCGTCACCCTGATCACCTTCGTCACGCTGATCTTCGGCGAACTGGTGCCCAAACGCCTGGCGCTGACCCGCTCCGAGGACATCGCCGGGCTGGTCGCCCTGCCGATGAGCTGGCTGGCCAAGCTGGCCTTCCCGTTCGTCTGGCTGCTGTCCAAGACCACCCGGCTGGTCCTGCGCCTGTTGGGTCTGGGCAATGACGAAGCCGCCACGGTGACCGAAGAGGAGATCCGCATGCTCGTGGCCGAAAGCCACGAGGCCGGCGTGATCGACGCGCATGAGCGCGACATGATGAACCGGGTGATGCGCCTGGGCGACCGCACTGCCGACAGCCTGATGACTCCGCGCAACCGGATCGCCTGGCTCGATACCCAGGCCGACGCGGAGAAGAACCTGGCCACCATGCGCGAGCACGAGTTCTCGCGCTACCCGGTGTTCCGCGGCAACGACCAGGACATCGTCGGCGTGCTCGAGGTCAAGAGCCTGGTCACCCGCCTGGTGCGCGATGAGCACTCGCTGTTCCAGCAACTGCGCGAGCCGCTGTATGTCTCCGAATCCACCCATGCGATGAAGCTGCTGGAGATCTTCCGCGAGGAGCAGCAGTCGGTGGCGCTGGTGGTGGATGAGTACGGCGAGATCCAGGGGCTGGTGACCATCAGCGACCTGATGGGCGCGGTGGTCGGCCGCATGCAGTCGGTGGAGAACGTCGACGAGGACGCGCTGGTGGTGACCCGCGAGGACGGCTCGCTGCTGGTGGACGGGTCATTGTCGATCGAAGACCTGCGCGAGCTGATGGGCAACGCCGAACTGCCCGATGCCGATGACGGCGACTACTACACGCTGGCCGGCATGTGCATCCACTACTTCGGCCGCATTCCGCATGCCGGGGAGTACTTCGACTGGGCCGGCTGGCGCATCGAGATCGTCGACCTGGACGGCGCGCGCGTGGACAAGCTGCTGCTGCGCACGCTGGCCGAAGAGGAGACTGATGAACTCACCGGCTGATCCGCCCCCGGCGCCGGACCAGGGCCGCCCGGAATACCAGAACGAAGGCATCCGTACGCTGCTGGCGATGTTCGACCACGGCGATCCCGACGAACGCCTGCGCCTGGGGCAGATCCTGCAGGGCCTGCAGCAGAGCGCGTTCGGCGTGTTCCTGTTCATTGCGATCCTGCCGTCGTTCATTCCGGTTCCCGGGCTGGGCGGCGCCGTGAGCGGTCCGCTGGTAGTCCTGATCGGCGTGCAGATGCTGTGCGGCATGCGGCGCCCGTGGCTGCCGGGGTTCATCGCCAACCGCGGGCCGCGACGCGGCACGATGCATAAATTCCTGGGGAAGATAGACGGCGCGCTGCGCCGCCTGGATCGCATGCTCAAGCCGCGTCGTCCGGCCCTTCTCGTGCCCTTGCCGGCGCATGCATTCACCGGCCTGCTGCTGGTGCTGACCGGCGTGCTGCTGTCGCTGCCGATCCCGTTCACCAACTACCTGTTCGGGTTCCAGCTGCTGCTGTTCTCGCTGGC
This sequence comes from Stenotrophomonas sp. CCNWLW57, assembly GCF_037203925.1. Lineage (NCBI taxonomy): Bacteria > Pseudomonadati > Pseudomonadota > Gammaproteobacteria > Lysobacterales > Lysobacteraceae > Stenotrophomonas > Stenotrophomonas sp. CCNWLW57. The sequence continues at coordinate 167,336 of NZ_JBBCBJ010000002.1, read as the reverse complement.
GCTGCTGGAACGCGACGGCACCCTGATGCTGGTCAACTGGATCGGCGCGATTGCCGCGGTGCTGTTCTTCAGCTTCAGCTCCGGCCAGTTGGTGCACTACCTGACCGAGCTGTTCCAGCGCTGGTTCTAACGCAGGTCGACCACGCCGTTGTCGGACAACGTGCTCGGGTCATCGCTGACTGCGGAGAGCACGAAGCTCAGCGCCTTGCCCAGCAGCGTGCCGGGGCCGTCCCAGTACTCGGCCGATTCGGCACGCACGTGGATCAGGCGCAGGTTCGGATCGTCCTTGCCGCCGGGGAAGAACAGCTTCATCGGAGGCGACCACAGTTCCTCCACCTTGGCGCGGTCGTCGACGATGCGCGCGATGCCCGCCACCGAGACGTAGGTGTTCTTCGACTGCGAGGCATAGGCCACGTTGACGCGCGGATTGAGCGCGATCTCGGCCACCTTGGGGCTGTCGGCGGCGGTGGCGAACCACAGGTCGCCGTCGAATTCGACTTCCTGGGTGCCCAGCGGGCGGCTGTACAGGCGCCCGTCCACGCCAGTGGTGGTGAACATGGCGATGTCCACGTCGCGGATCAGTTCGGCCAGCTGTTCGATGTGCTGCTGGCGATCTTGGTCGGCCATGCGGTGACTCCTGGAGTAAGGAGCTCCATCACACCGGAAGGGTGGGAATGGCGACGTGAACCGGATGGTCACGTCGCCTTCGCGTGTGGAGTGCGCCAGCCACGCAGGGCTGGCTCTACCCATCAGCGCGTCGCCGATTTCCACGCTTGCATCGCCAACCCGAACGAGCGCTTGCGCGCGCCATGGTCGTAGATGTTGGCGGTCAGCAGCAGTTCGTCGGGCTTGTGGCGCGCGGCGAACGCGGCCATGCCTTCGCTGACCTGGCGCTGGTCGCCGACCACCGCGCAGGCCAGCGCGTTCTGCACGCCGATCTTCTCGTGCGGCTGCCAGAAGGCTTCGATGTCGTCGATCGGCGGTGGAATCAGGCCCGGCAGGCCGCGACGCAGGTTGACGAAGCTCTGCTGCTGGGTGGTGAACAGGCGCTTGGCCTCGGCTTCGGATTCGGCCGCCACCACGTTCAGGCCCAGCACCGCGTACGGCGCGGTAAGGTACTGCGAGGCGCGGAACTCGCGGCGATACACCGCCAGCGCTTCGTCCATCGCATCCGGGGCGAAATGCGAAGCGAAGGCAAACGGCAGGCCCATTGCCGCCGCCAAGCGTGCACTGAACAGGCTGGAGCCCAGCAGCCACACCGGCACCGGGATGCCCGCGCCGGGGACCGCGCGCACGGCCTGCCCGGGCTGCGCCGGCTCGAAATAGTGAAGCAGCTCGCGCACGTCCTGCGGGAACTGGTCGGCGCTGTCGAAGTAGCGTCGCAGGGCGCGTGCGGTGGGCTGGTCGGTGCCCGGCGCGCGGCCCAGGCCGAGATCGATGCGGTCCGGGTACAGCGAGGCGAGCGTGCCGAACTGTTCGGCCACCTGCAGCGGGGAGTGGTTCGGCAGCATGATCCCGCCAGCCCCGACGCGGATGCGCTGGGTGCCGCCGGCCACGTGGCCGATCAGCACAGCAGTGGCGGCGCTGGCGATGCCTGGCATGTTGTGGTGCTCGGCCAGCCAGTAGCGGTGGAAGCCCCAGCCTTCTGCGTGCTGGGCCAGGTCGAGCATGTTGGCAAAGGCCTGGGTGGTATCGCTGCCCTCGCAGACCGGGGCCAGATCAAGAATCGACAGTTGCATGGGGCGTTCCATCAAAGGTTATCCCCTGTTGATGGGGGCGCCGGTCGAAGGACACCATGGCCGCTGGCGGAATGCTGATTCCCGCGCCATATCAATCCGCGGCCTGGTCAACCAGCGGCTTCAATTCCGCGTCGAGGGCCACGCGTTCATCGAACACGAAACAGCGGCCGTCGTAGCCTTCGCCACCCACGGCCTCGAAGTAGCCGAGGATGCCGCCGTCCAGCTGCAGCACGTTGTCCATGCCATCGTTGCGCATCCACAGCGCGGCCTTCTCGCAGCGGATGCCACCGGTGCAGAAGCTGACCACGGTGCTGTCACGCAACGCGTCGCGGTGCGGGGCCAGTGCCTCGGGCAGGTCGGTGAACTTTGTTATCGGCAGCACCAGCGCATCCTGGAAGGTGCCGTACTCGATTTCCTGGGTATTGCGGGTATCGAGCATGACCACCGGCTTGCCGTCATCGTCATGGCCCTGGCGCAGCCAGCGCTGCACCGTGGCCGGGTCCACCGAGGGGGCGCGTGGATAGGCAAGCGGCTGGCCGTCGTCGATGCGGAAGCTGATGATCTCCGGCTTGACCTTGGCCTTGAGCCGGGCGAACGGCTGCATCCGGCTGTAGCTGGTCTTCACCCGCAGCCCCTCGAAGCGCGGATCGGCGCGCAGCGCGGCGTAGAAGCCGTCGATGCCGGCTTCAGGGCCGGCCAGGAACAGGTTGATGCCCTCGCCCGCCACCAGCACGGTGCCACGCAGTGCGGCCGCCTCGGCGCGCGCCAGCAGCGTGGAACACAGCGCGTCCGGGTCGGCGATCGGGGTGAAGTGATAGGCGGCGGTATTGGCGATCATCCGCCCATTTTACCCGGGCCCCGCCCCACCCGCCCAACCGGGCATTCAGCCGCGCAGCAGCACGAACGGCAGCAGTACCAGCGCGGCGGCCACCAGCATGCCGGCCAGCACCGCCACCACGAACAGCGGGCGGCGCCGCAGCAGCGTGCCGAAGGTTTCGGCGCTGCCGTCGGCCAGCGCGGCCTGGCGCTCGGCGCGGACCCGCTCGCCGCGCGCCTGCTGGTACTCGGCCATCAGGGCCTTGGCCCGGGGCTGGTCGGCGTCGTCGCGGATCCAGATCCCGCCAAAGGAGATTCCCCACGGGCTGGGTTCGGTGCGGTAATGGGCGATGCCCGCCCGGTCCAGCAGGGTGATCACATCCTGGATTTCATCGTCCGCGACATTGCGCAGGTTGAGCAGCAGTTTCGACATGCGCCCATGATAGCGCCCGGCGATGCGCTACCCTTGCGTCCCATTTTCCATCCGGTGCCGCCCATGCGTGCTCTGCCGAAGTTCCTGCTCGTTCCCGCGCTGCTGTCGCTGCTGGCCGCCTGCACCCCGCCCGGCCCGCCGCCGGGCGGCAGCATCGCCACCTTAGAGAAGATCGACACCCAGCCCGGCACCGGCGCCGAGGCCACCCCGGGCAGCACCATCGTGGTCCATTACACCGGCTGGGTGTACGACGAGAAAGCCGCCGATAAGCACGGCGAAAAGTTCGACAGCTCGGTCGATCGCGGCGAGCCGTTCAGCTTCGGGCTGGGCCAGGGCCGGGTGATCAGGGGCTGGGACGAAGGCTTTGCCGGCATGAAGGTCGGCGGCAAGCGCACCCTGATGATTCCGGCTGACTACGGCTATGGCGCCTCCGGCGCCGGCCCGATCCCGCCGAACGCCTCGCTGGTGTTCGATGTCGAGCTGCTCGACGTCAAGCCGCGCTGAACCGCATGAGCACTCCCGTCCACCCTGCGCGACGCGTGGCGATCATCGGCGGCGGCCCGGCCGGGCTGATGGCGGCAGAGACCGTGCGCGCCGCCGGCCACGCCGTGGACCTGTACGAGGCCAAAGGCTCGCCCGGGCGCAAGTTCCTGATCGCCGGCAAGGGCGGCTTGAACCTCACCCATTCCGATCCGCAGGACGTGTTCGTGTCCCGCTACCGTGAGCGTGCGACCGAGGTCGGCACGTGGCTGGCCGATTTCGACGGCCCCGCACTGCGCGAGTGGGCGGCAGGCTTTGGCGTGGACACCTATGTTGGCACCTCCGGGCGGGTGTTCCCGGTCGACCGCAAGGCGGCCCCGCTGCTGCGTGGCTGGGTGCGGCGGCTCAAGGAACAGGGCGTGCGCTTCCATGTGCAGCACCGCTGGACCGGGTGGCAGGACGACGGTGCGCTGCGCTTCGAGACGCCGGACGGGGTTGCCACGGTGCAGGCCGATGCGGTGGTGCTGGCGATGGGCGGTGGCAGCTGGCCCGAGCTTGGCTCGGACGGCGCGTGGGTGGCGCCGCTGGCCGCACGCGGCATCGACCTCGCACCGCTGAAACCGGCCAACTGCGGTTTCGACATCGACTGGACGCCCTACTTCCGCGACCGCCAGGCCGGCGCCCCGTTGAAGCCGGTGGTCGCGCACTGGCTCGGGCTCGACGGCCAGGAACGCACGCAGCAGGGTGAGTGCGTGATCACGGCCAATGGCATTGAAGGCAGCCTCATCTATGCGCTTGCCGCGGACCTGCGCGACCGCCTGGCGCGTGATGGCCACGTGCAGCTGCAGCTGGACCTCTTGCCCGGGCAGACCGAAGCGCAGTTGCTGGACAAGCTGCACAAGCCACGCCAGGGCCGCAGCTTCGGCGAACACCTGCGCCGGCAGCTGGGTCTGAGTGGAGTGAAATCGGCGCTGTTGTTTGAAGTGCTGGGCAAGGACGCCGGCCAGCTGCCGGCCGAAACCATCGCCGCCGCGCTGAAGCGGCTGACGCTGTCGCCGCTGCGGCCGCGACCGATCGACGAGGTGATCAGCACCGCCGGCGGCGTGCGGCTGGAAGCGCTGGATGACACGTTGATGCTGCGCGATCTGCCCGGCACGTTCTGCGCCGGGGAGATGCTGGATTGGGAAGCGCCTACCGGCGGGTATCTGTTGACCGCGTGTTTCGCCAGCGGATTGCGTGCCGGGCGCGGGGTGGTGGAGTACCTCGCCCGCTAGCGCGATTTGCTGTTGCGTAGTGCCTGGATGCGTGCTGGTGGCTGGAACGAGTCGCTGCGTGCATCCGCCCAGAAGTCGTGGAATACCGCGTGGTCGGGCACCCGGCGCAGCAGTTCGCCCGGGGTGAGGTAGCGGTACAGCGAGGCCAGCGAGCGGATCTCCACCGGCGACACGCGGCGCACGATGTGTTCCGGGCCCAGTTCGGCCGGATGTTGCAGGCCGGCCGCGCACAGCAGGTCGCGCAGCGCACGCAAGGTGTTCTCGTGGTAGTTGTGCACGCGGGTGGCCTTGTCGGCCGGGTCCAGGTGCCGCCATCGGTTCGGGTTCTGGGTGGCGATGCCGGTCGGGCAGCGGTCGCTGTGGCAGCTCAGCGACTGGATGCAGCCCAGCGCGAACATGAAACCCCGCCCGGCATTGCACCAGTCCGCGCCCAGCGCGATGGTGCGCGCGATCTCGAAGGCACTGCTGATCTTGCCCGCCGCCCCGACCCGGATACGGTCGCGCAGGTCCAGGCCGACCAGCGTGTTGTGGACCAGCAACAGCGCTTCATGCATCGGCACGCCGACATGGTCGATGAACTCGGCCGGCGCCGCGCCGGTGCCGCCTTCGGCACCGTCGACCACGATGAAATCCGGCAGCAGCCCGGTCTCCTGCATTGCCTTGGCGATGCCGAACCATTCCCACGGGTGGCCGATGGCCAGCTTGAAACCGACCGGCTTGCCACCGGACAGCTCGCGCAGGCGCACCACGAACTGCAGCAGTTCCACCGGCGTGTTGAACGCCGAGTGCTTCGACGGCGACACGCAGTCCACGCCCATCGGTACGCCGCGGGTGGCGGAGATCTCGGCGCTGACCTTGGCGGCCGGCAACACCCCGCCGTGGCCGGGCTTGGCGCCCTGCGACAGCTTGATCTCGATCATCTTCACCTGGTCGGTGTTGGCGTTGGCGACGAAACGTTCTTCGCTGAAACCGCCGTGCTCATCGCGGCAGCCGAAATAGCCGGAGCCGATTTCCCAGACCAGGTCGCCACCCATCTCGCGGTGGTAGGGCGAAATCGAGCCTTCGCCGGTGTCATGGTAGAAACCGCCACGGCGCGCGCCTTCGTTGAGCGCGCGGATCGCATTGGCCGACAGCGAGCCGAAGCTCATGGCCGAGATGTTGAACACGCTGGCCGAATATGGCTTGGCGCAGTTGGGCCCGATCAGCACGCGGAAGTCGTGGTCGGCCACCTCGGTCGGCGCCAGCGAATGGTTGATCCATTCGTAGTCCACCGCGTAGGTGCTGCGCAGCGTGCCGAACGGCACCACGTCCATTTCGTTCTTGGAGCGCTGGTAGATCAGCGCGCGTTGCTGGCGCGAGAACGGCACGTCCTCGAGATCGCTCTGCACGAAGTACTGGCGGATTTCCGGGCCGATCGATTCCAGGCCGTAACGGAAATGCGCCATCACCGGGTAGTTGCGGCGCAGCGTGCTGCGCTTCTGCAGCAGGTCCCAGGTGCCCACGATGACCATCGCCGCGCTGATGCCCACGCCCCAGTACCAGGCGACCCAGTACCCGGCCAGGTACAGCGAAACCGGGAGCAACAGGATGGCGAGCACGTAGACCAGGTAACGATGCATGGCTTTCCTCGATCAACAAGCGGGTTCGAGTCTACAGGCGGTCGTCGACCACGTCCCGTGGCCAGACCGACTTCACGTCGTAGACGATCCCATCCGGCGCCAGCAGCGCGCGGATCCGTGCGGTGTCCATCGCGCGGAAGCGGTCATGCGCCACCGCCAGCACCACCGCGTCGTAGCCCTGCGGGTCGGGCTGTTCCACCCACTGCACCCCGCTGCCTTCCAGCGTGGCCGGACCGACCCACGGGTCCTGCACATGCACCTGCGCGCCGCTGGACTGCAGCGCCTGGGCCAGTTCCAGCGCGCGGCTGTTACGCAGGTCCGGGCAGTTCTCCTTGAAGGTCACCCCCAGCACCAGCACGCGTGCGCCCTGCGGTGCCTTGCCGCGGCTGGCCAGCAGCGCCAGCACGCGTTGCGCCACGTGCGCGCCGACGCGGTTGTTGACCTGCCGCGCGGTGTGGATCAGGTCGGGGTGGTAGCCCACGCTTTCGGATTTGTGCAGAAGGTAGTACGGATCCACGCCGATGCAGTGGCCACCGACCAGGCCGGGGCGGAACGGCAGGAAGTTCCATTTGCTGCCGGCGGCATCCAGCACATCCTGGGTATCGATGCCGAGCCGGTCGAAGATCAGCGCCAGCTCGTTGACCAGCGCGATGTTGACGTCGCGCTGGATGTTCTCGATCACCTTGGCCGCTTCGGCCACGCGGATCGACGGTGCCGGCCAGGTGCCCGCAGTGATGATGCGCGCGTACAACGCATCGACAAGCGCGGCGATCTCCGGGGTGGATCCGGAGGTGATCTTGCGGATGTCGGGCAGGCGCCGCTGGCGGTCGCCCGGGTTGATCCGTTCCGGGCTGTAGCCGCAGTGGAAGTCCTGGTTGAAGCGCAGCCCGGAGCCGGCTTCCAGCAGCGGCACGCAGACCTCCTCGGTGGTGCCGGGGTAGACGGTGGATTCGTAGATCACCAGGTCGCCGGGCTTGAGCACGCTGCCGATCAGGATGCTCGCGTCGCGCAGCGGGCCAAGATCCGGCTGTTCGTGTGCGTCGATCGGGGTGGGCACGGTCACGATGTAAACGGTGCACGCGGCAAGGTCGGCCGGGTCGACGCTGTAGCGCGCCTGCACCGCAGCAGCGAGTTTGTCCGCCGACATTTCCAGGGTGTGGTCGCGGCCCTGCTGCAGTTCGGCGACGCGCGCATGGTCGATGTCGTAGCCGAGCGTGGGCAGCTGCGCGCCGAACGCGACCGTCAACGGCAGGCCGACATATCCCAGTCCGATCACGCCGATGCGTGCCTGTGCGGCGCGGTCGGCCGCCGTCATCCGGCCAGCCCCGCAGGCGCGCGCAGGCGCGGCAACAGGTACGCGGGGGAACGATCGATCATGCGGGGGCACCACCAGGAAACAGTTGCGACAAGCCTAACGCGGCAGGCGCTGCGCCACAAAGAACAAAGCCGCCGCCCGCGGAGAGTACGGACGACGGCCAACAAGTGGTCCAGCTGCGGTTACTTCCCTTTCAGACAACCCCGGGGCATACCCCGGACCGGTCACAGCTGGTAGACACATGGTACGAAGCGGACTGTGATCTTTGTGTTACGAGCGACGCCACTCACGAGCCCAGCGTCACGGCTGCGGGTTCGAGTTCGCCGGAGACGCCGGTCCATACCTCGAGCAGACGCGCGAAGCCGACCCGGCGCTGGCCATCCACGGGCGCGGAAGCGGCGAACCCCGTCCAGTCGGCATCGATGATCGCGCTCATCACGTCCGGGTCGATGCGGGCAGAGGCCATCGTCCAGCGCGGGAAATGACGCGTGCCGACCTCGCCGCGTGCCAGTTCGCGCATCTGCTGGTGGCTGCGCGCGTTGATCACACGCTGCTCGACCGGGGCTACGCCATCATCCGGGCCCTCGATGTACTGCAGGAAGCGCCGGCCATCGAACATCAGCACGCTGGTCACACCGGCCACGCGGTTGAAGTTGGAGGCCTCGGCGAGGATGCGGTCGATGCCCGGACCGTCGATGCCGTCGACTGCCTCGCTTACATAGGCGAACGCCTGCAACGCCATATGCACCCCCCGGTGAAGTCCACATGACTATGCCATGAAGATCGCGGGGGTGAAAAGATGGTTTTCCGGCTCAGGGCGACTCGACGTGGTAGCCGGCCTGGCGCAGCCGCTCGAGATAGCCACCCGGTTCCACCAGGGTGTGCACGGGCACGGTCGCAAAGGTGACCGCGTTGCCGGCCAGCGCTGTGCGTGCCGCGCCCATCCACTTCTCCGCCGCGCGTGCATCCAGGTTGGTCATGCCACGCCGGCGCCCCAGCTCGCTGTCGGCAATCGCGCCGACACAGGCGTCGTACTGGCTCTTCAAGGCCAACTGCTGGAGCGCGTCGATATCCCCTGCCGCCCAGGCGTTGGCGCGCTCGACCAGCAGCGGCATCTGGTGTTCAACCACGTCCAGCGTCCGCTGCAGGCAGGCCACGTCCTGCAGCGGGCTGGCCCGCACTTCCTTCAGTGCGGCGCGCGGATCGTCCACCTTGACCTCCACCCGGGTCACCACGGGCGTCAGGCCGCGGACCTTGTACGCCTTTTCAAGCAGCTTGCCCACGCCGGATCGGGGACTGAGCCCAACCTCGTCGAGGGCAGCCACGTACAGCCGCGTGGCGGCCACCAGCGGGCGGTCCTTCTCCACCCCATTGCCGCGCCCAAGGTAACGGGCCTTCAACGGCTGCCAGCGCGCATACAGCTCCGGCGGCAGAATCTCCTGCAGTCGCCTGCCCTGCGGGTCGTGCTGCGCCTTCATGGCCGAGGGCAGCAGGGTGAGCCGGCTGAAAAAGCCGACATCGGCATCCAGCGTCCAGCCCGGCGGCCCCAACACGGCATCGGCGCTGGCGATGACCGCCTTGACCTCGTCGGCGCGCCAGTCCAGCCTGGCCGGCAGCGGCGATACCGTGCCCAGGATCCACAACGTGTGGCCCTGCGCATTGGTGACCCGCCACATGCCCGGCCCGGGCTGCACGCCGGAGACCACCACCGGCGCCAGGTCGACCACCTCGGGCGGTGCCTGCTGCGCCCTGCCTTCGGGCACACCCGCACAGGCCAGCCACACCAGCAACGCGCCTGCTGCTGCCCTCTTCGCCATGCCTGTCCACCTTCCTGTGCGCCTGCCGTGCAGCGTACGGCGCGCAGCGCAGCGGGGTAAACCGTGCCTCAAGTACCGGTGCCGATCAGCCCGGGTCCGGTGCCTGCCGATAGGGCTCTTCAAACGGGCGGAAATCGTGCTCGTCCAGCGCCGCCGCGATCCATGCCTGCACGCCCGGCAGCGCCCGCACCTGCTGCATGTAGGCGGCAACGCGCGGCGACACCGGCACGGCGTAGGTGTGCAGGCGCATCACCACCGGCGCGAAGAACGCATCGGCGATGCTGAAACGATCGAACAGCAGCGGGCCCTCGTGACGCGCCAGCAACCGCTCCCAGAGCGCCTGCAGACGCTGCAGGTCGGCCACCACGTCCGGCTGCTCGCGCAGTACCCGCGCCCCGACCTCGGGAAGCAGTGCCTCGATGTTCATCGGGAAATGCGAGCGCAACGCGCCGAACCCGCTGTGCATGGCGGCGGTCGCGCTGCGGGCCAGCGCACGTTCGCGGGTCTCCTGCGGCCACAGCGCCGATTCCGGAAACCGTTCGGCCAGGTATTCGGCGATGGCCAGCGAATCCCAGACGACCAGCGCGCCATCGACCAGCACCGGCACGGTGCCCGAGGGCGACAACGCCTCGGCGCTGCGCTTGAACTGCGAGTCCGGGTCGAAGCTGTCAAAGCGCAGCACGACCTCGTCGAACGGAATGCCGGCCTGGGTCATCAGCACCCACGGCCGCATCGACCACGAGGAGTAGTTCTTGTTGCCGATGTGCAGTTTCAGCATATGCAGAATGGCCCGGAGCAGGAAAGCTGATGCTAGCGCCCCCTAGGATTCCGCTACAATCCCTCCGCAGCGCCGCCCGGATGGCGAAACTGGTAGACGCATCGGACTTAAAATCCGCCGGGGGCAACCCCATGCCGGTTCGATTCCGGCTCCGGGCACCAAGGGTTTCGGCCGATTTTCAGGCGCCACACAAAACAGCTCGGTGCAGGTTTTGTGCAGTCGTCAGCCCTTCTCCCACCACTTTCCACGCCCCCTGCCCTTGCGCCGGGCGGACTCTTTGAGCGACGCGGCGCGCTGCTCTTCAGGGGTGCGGCTGTCGGGCAGCAGCAGGTGCCCCAGCTTGGGCTGGAGCTTCGTGGGGTCCGGGCGGTCGGCCGGCGCGGGCTTGTCTGGGGTGTCCATGCGGCCACGATACGCCCAGGGCGGCTCAGGGGATGAGAACCGTGCCGCCCCCGCCAGCAGCACCGCTCAGCGTCGGCAGCACCGGCCAAGGCACGTTCGGGAAGCCAGGCAGCGCCGGGAGATCCCGCAGCTGCTGCCGGTAGACGCCAATCGCCGTCTTCTGCGCGGCCGTCAGTGGAGCGTCAGCCATCAGCGTCCAATCGGTATCCCGCAGTAGCTGGTCGCGCTCGAAGCGCTTCTGGTCGGCCTTGATCCGTGCAAGGAGAGCATCTGGCAACACGTCGACCTTCGTCTCGCCCTGGCTGAGCGGCATGTCTGGCGTAATGGCGCGGTAGCTGGTTTCGGTGATGGCGTACATGGTCACCTCATGAACTTGTACCCGACGCACCAGACGGTGAGGCCGTTGGTAGACGCCGAGTTCAGGCTGTAGTTGAACTGCTGAAGGTCGTTTATCGACATTTCGCCGAATATCACGCCGTTGGCCCGAAGGAACTGCAAGATGCTGGCCGGCCCGGCCGCGCCCATATCCGGGTTGTTGATGTAAACCACTGTGGTCCCGGTGTTCTCGGCGAAGGAATCCATCACGAACCCGGTCACGGGCACCACCCCGGCGACGCTGACCGTCACGCTGGTGGTGGAGTTGCCGTTCGACAGGACCTGAAGGCCGCTCCCGTTGATGTCCGTCAGGTACTTCACCGCGCCGACGGAAGGAGAATGGACGAAGCGAATGACCTGACTGCTGGCGTTCGTCCTGAAGCTGCCGATGTACCGCCGCGAGGTGTCACCGGTCTTGGCCCGGGCGGTGCCGGTGTACGGCGCGGCAGGCGCCGTGGTGCTTGCCTCGGCGCTCACGACCCCGCCGGCCACCGTCAGGTAGACGTGATACCAGGTGCTGGCGGCAAGCGACGGCGTAAGCACCACCGCCGATGCCAGCTCAGCGATGCGCTTGGGCCCAGGGACATAGGCCGCACCCGGGGTGACACGGACCTGCGTGCCGGACACCCACTCCAGCTTCAGGCCGTCGATGTAGCCCTTGGGCTGGACCAGCGGAGCGCGCGCGTCGCCGCCGGCGCCAGTCTTGAACATGACTTGGTCGTCATCGGTTGGGGCGATGAGCGGGTTGCTGGTGTCGGCGTACTTGATGTTGGCCATGGTCAGGTCCTAGCGGTCGAACTCGTAGCCGACCAGGTTGATGGTGACGGAGCCGGTCAGGATCGCGATGATCCCGCCGAGGATGTCGGTGGAGCTGAGGACGCAGTTGAAGCTGCGATCAGCGCCGAGCGTCACGTCCAGCACCGGGCAGGAGCCGGGGATCGCCGCGTACTGGTAGTTGGTGGCCGACGCTGCGGCAACCTCATTGCGCGACACGTACAGGGTGCGGCTCGAGGGGTTCAGCACCTGGATGATTGCGCGCGTGGCAGTCACCGGCAGCACCGCCGAGAGGTCGATATTCGTGCTGGTGGTGGCCGTGAACAGGGACAGCAGGCCCAGAGGGACGCTGCCAGCAGCCACTGCCGCGTCCAGCATGACCCGATTGCCCATCTCCGCTGGGCGCGTGTGCCGGCCCGGGCGCAACACGCTGCTTGCGTTGGTGCGGCCGGAGATCAGGTAGCGCCGGGTCGGGTCGCCCTGCTTGCACCGCGCCGTGCCCAGGTATGGCGCATCGGGCGGCGTGGTACTCGCCTCCAGCGCCATGACCCCGCCGCCGGCGTCGTACCCGTACAGGTGGTAGAACGTGTTGGGCGCTGGGCTGCTGAGCGTCACCGTGGCGGTGCCGTCGCTCAGGACCCGCCCGGTGCCAGGCACATAGCACATGCCCGGCGACATGCTCACGGTCAGCCCGTTCAGCGCGACCGACGCCTGCAGGCCCCGGATGATCGAAATGGACGGATCTGAGGCCATCAGTTCGCGATGCTCCGGTCAGAGACGCGCCGCCACTTCGTGCTGCCCGGCGCGGTGATGTCGTACCAGCACAGCTCCCGTCCGCCCGAGAGGTCGGTGATCAGCACGTACTGCCCATCGGGCGGGTTCACCAGCGCATTTGCCTGCGCCAGGGTCAGCACCTGCAGCGGCGCCGCGGGGGCCACAGTGCTGCTGGGCCAGCCCGGGGGCACGATCGGGCTGTTCGCCATCAGGAAATTGCCGGCCTGATCGGTCAGCTGGTTGCCGGCCTGGTCCGTCAGCAGCGGGTACTCCACCAACCAGAACCGGGAGGCTGGCGCGTTGGCCTGCTCCCAAGCGCCGTTGAGCCCGACGTACGGCGTGCCGTCGGTCGGCGGTGGACCGAAGCCGCCCGCGATGAGCGACACCACCGGATTGCGCGGGTCGGCGTTGTTGACGGCGATGCCGCTGCCGGCCACAACCGACTGCACCGCGCTGTCGGCTTTGCTCAGCGAGATCATCACGGCAGTGGCCAGGGACAGGGTGGGGGCGCCTGCTGCGGCGTTGCCGTTGACCACGTTGATCTGGTTGCTGGTGCCGGTGATCGTGGCCGTGCGCGTGCCCGACACCCTGCCCTTGCCGTCGCGGGTGATCGCCAGGAGAGCGCCCGCGCCAGAGTCGGCCAGATCCTCAAGGCTGATCGTCGGGTCGCCGGCCTCGCCGTCACCGTTGGCGATATCGATGCCGTCGCCAGGTTGCAGCGTGCGCAGCGCCCACTCGCCGTCATCGCGGCGGATGGCAAAGCCCCTGCCGATCAGCGCGGCCAGCTTCTGGATGTTGGCGGGGATCTCGCGGATCAGCTTCCAGATGGTCGAGGCGATGCTGCCCGTGCCGCCGCCACCGCTGGTGGGCTGATTGATCACGTCTTCCGGGCGAATTACCCGGCCGGCCGAGTCCCGTAGGTTCACACCCAGGATGGCGCCCTCGGTCGCGGACGGGTCGACATCGACGAAGCCGCGGGGGTCCTTATGGAGCGGAACTCGCTTCTTGGCGCCCATTACCGCCCCAGGGCGCGGATCTCGGACATGCGGCCGTCGCAGTCCTCAAGGGTGGTAATGTTGGCGTTGTAGGCGGCCACCACGGCTTCGACCGTACGGGTCTTGGCGCGCGTGGCCGGGCACGGCTTGGTCAGCCGATCTTCTACGGGCACCTGCTTTTCGACGGTAACGGTAACGACCTTCGGCATGACTGGAGACTCGGGCTTCTTCGAGCAGCTCCCGAAGCCGCACAGCGGCAGCGCCAAGATCAGAGCAAGGGAATGGCGTCGCACAGCGGCATCTCCAGTTGGGACCGGCACGCCGGCGTGGATTTCGCATCCTGCAGCGCCTTCTCGGCAGCCACGGCGCGGCGCTGGCCGGCAGCGGCCGCCGCTTCAGCGCGAGCAGCAGCCTGTTGCGCCGCCGCCTTGGCCCGGGCGGCTTCATCGATCTGGCGCTGCGACTGGTCGTTCACGTCGCTCAGAAGCTGGCCACAGGCATTGGCAGCGCGCAGGTTCTCGGCAGCCTCAGCCTGGGCGGCATCGCGCGCCGCGGCCAAGTTGTCGATGCGCTCCTGGTCCTTGGCCGCCTGCCGGTCCTTGCCATGGCCGTAGCCGCTGACGAACACAGCAGTGAGCGCGATCATGATGGCGCCTGCCTTCACGGCCCACAGGTACGGGCGGATAGGGTCAATGCTCAGCATGGCGGCTTCTTCCGGGACTTCAGCACCCGGGCGATCACGCCCAGCGCGCCCAGTCCGCGAATCGACCACTTCGCCGGCTCGGGCAGCTCATCCATCCAGCCCATGGCCGCGATCGCGTCGTAGATGTCGGGGAACACCGTGACCAGGCCAAACACCCATACAGATGCCAGCTTCCAGGCGCGGTGCCACCCGTCGATCAGCTGCAGCTTCATTTGATTCCCCTGAGTTGGCGCTGCTCTTTCAGGTCCTGTTCCTGCTGCTCGACCTTGATCGCCAACTTGGCGAGTTCGAGCTTCAACGCAGGCACGTCGGCGAGCTGGGTGTTGATGGTCTGCAGCTGCTGCTGCATGCCGAGCATCTGCTGGTTGGCGACCTGCTGCTGGGTCAGCATTGACTGCACCGAACCGACCAGCCAATAGGCGCTGTAGACGATGGCGGCGGCGAAGATCGTCACGATCCAGCGCTCGACAGGACCGAGCGAAAGGCGGGTGCGGCCGTCCTGGCTCGACTGGGCTTCCATGGTCATGCGGCCCCGCCCACTTTTCCGCCGGCCTTCTGGTAGATGGCCCGCAGCTTTTCGAGGCTCTGTTCGTGCTGCCCGTACCCGGCGCCCGGCAGGCTGGCCCACTCGCGGGCGCACAGGGCGACGGCCTTGTCGAACTGGCCCGCCTTGACCGCAGCCAGCGCCTTGCGCCCCCGGATCAGCTCGATGCAGCCCTTGTCCTGGCTCAACGGCCCGAAGTCCGGCAGGCCCAGCTGTTTTTGCAGGACGCCCCAGGTTCGGGAGAGGAACTGGTAGCGGCCAGCGGCAGTGGATGACAGCTTCGAATTCAGCCGCACCAGCCGGGCCGGGTGCTTCGACAGGTCGGTGAAGAGGCCGCCGCCCACCAGTACGTCATAGCCGTGGTTCCTGGTCGGCTGCCGCCCGTTGTCGGTCCCTTCGGACCAGGCCAGCATGTCCAAGAACGCCACAACGTTCTGGCCGCCAGCCTCTGCTGCTGTGATGGTCGCCATTGCGGCCCCGCCCTGTGTGATGGGGCCATGCTGCAGGGCTACCGGAAGGGATCAACGGAGCCAGTCCGCCCAATTCAGAAAACCGGGCAGTTGTTAGGCATAGACTTCAGCCTCACAACCAAGGAAGTGAAGATGAGCTTTCCAATAAGCCTGTTCGTAAAATCCAAGGCGGAGGACGTCCCCAAAGGTGGACTGTTCTTCGCTAAAGGCAACTGGTGGTTCCGCTGCGACTTTGATACCCCGAAAGGCCCTCACAAGAGCATTCTCTCCGTTGCGGGGCCCAACATTGGCGGTATTGGCAAGGCAGATGGCTCAACCGGCATTACCTTGGCGCCTAACCACGACTGGCTGTTCCGGGTTAAGGATGCTGCCGACGCCGCGTTCAGTGACTCGCCAAAAGCCGGAACAATCGTGGTCGATGAAGGTGGGTCGCCCGTAGTCTGGGGGCACATCATGGGCGTCCCTGAGCACAAACACGGCTTCACCATCGCTGGCGACCAAGTCCCGATGTACAACGAGGCGGACGGTTACCCATACCTCCACTACGCGGCATACCAAGTCTGGGTCATCGACCCGGAAGGGCGTGCCGTCGGCACCGGGCCCATCTTCGAAACTGCAGCCTAAACCACCACAGGCCGGCCGCCCCACGCGGCCGGTGCTACCATCCGCGCATGAGCCGATCCGCCGCCCTCCTGCTACTTCCCTTGGTCCTCGCGGCATGCCGAAAGGAACCTGAGGTCTGGACAGCTTTCGTCTATCCACCGGGGCAGTCTTTCTCCGCAGTGGATCCGAGAGAGGCCGTGAGGGGCACGTTCCCAACCTTCGTGGAATGCCAAGCGCAAGCGATATGGCTGTTGCGCAATTATCGGGAAGGTTTGGACGATGCTGGCCAAGCGCTGGCCGAACAGAGCGGCTGGGGTGACTACGAATGCGGGCTTGACTGCCGCCGCGAAGGTGGCTCTGAACTCTACATGTGCAAGGAAACCCGGAAATGACGCATCCACCGAAAATGGAAGACCGCTGGGCAGGGACTGGCCACTTCCACCCCGTAAGCGCCTGGCAGAAGATCACTCGGACCAACAAGGCACGCGCGTTCGACGCGGAGCATCCGCTCACCTGGTGGGACCGCTTCTGGATCCCCGCGTCGATAGTACTGCTGGTGACCGGCCTGCTTGGCTGCGCCCTCTATCTACTGATCTGGGGTCTCAGAGGCCCCTTCGCCTGATGCGGCCAAGGCATCTGCAACCTCAGAGATCGACTCGTCATCGTTCTCGGCGCTCATCCGCTTCAACACGTTGAGCTGAGCCGGCAGCGCCCCGATGGGCATTTCCGTAGAACGCGCC
The DNA here is from genome assembly GCF_037203925.1 of Stenotrophomonas sp. CCNWLW57. Classification (NCBI taxonomy): domain Bacteria; kingdom Pseudomonadati; phylum Pseudomonadota; class Gammaproteobacteria; order Lysobacterales; family Lysobacteraceae; genus Stenotrophomonas; species Stenotrophomonas sp. CCNWLW57. The sequence goes on along the minus strand of NZ_JBBCBJ010000002.1, from coordinate 150,685 downwards.
AGCCACTTCACGAACTTCGGGTTCGTCATGGCGCGCGCCAGCCCATTGGCCAGCACACCGCCGCCCACGGTTACAGCCGCCGGGCCAAGCTGCCCAGTGATCACCAGACCGCCGATGGTGGCCGGGTACGCGATGGCCGCGCCGCGATTCGCGGTGCCGCTGGGATTGCGGAATACCTCTGACCCCTCCTTGATCCGCTCGGCAACCCTGGCCACCTTGTCCATGTTGTCGCTGAATTCCTTGCCATATCGGCCGAACAGCGTGCGCCGCGCCTCCGGGCTGATGTTCCCCCAGTTGGTGAGGAACGTGTTCGGGCTGAAGGCATCGCCCGCAGCGTTCTGGGCGCCTGGATTCGCCAAGCCCATGCGCTTGATCACCGCGGCGCTGACCGCCTTCTGGCCGTCCTCCGGCAGGGAGCGCATGACGGCGCGGAGCGTGGTGGCGCCATCCTTCGTGCCGGCCATCGCGGCCTGGAATACCTTCTCCGGGCCACCGTTCTTGTCCACGATCCGCTCCAGGGTTTCCAGCCGATCGGCGGACGCCTTGAAGTAGTTGCTGGCACGCTTCACAGCGGCAACGGCGCTCGGGCCTTGAGCTTGGGCGGCGGCCTCAAGATCCTGCGACAGCGACGCGTAGAGCTGCTTCAGCTGGGCGGTGGGCCGGTCGGTGGAGAGGGAGAAATCGGACAGCTCCTCGCCGATCTGGCTACGGATCCGCTTCACCGCCTCGTAGGGGATGCCGGCCTGACCAGCCTGCTGCGCGGCGGCCACGTCCTCGGCCAGCGTGTCGGCCATGCGCTGGATCTTCGGGCTGATCTGAGCGCCCGTCGTTGCCTCTGCACCGGCGATGGGCGTGGTCAGTTCGGCCAGGGCTCGCTCCGTGTTGGTGACGCCGATCCGCGTGTCACTCGGGATGTGCTGATCCGCCTGCCAGTACAGCGCCTTGCGCATCGCCCCGGTGTTCTTCGCGAACGTGTCGACGCCCTTCTCGATCGCGCGGCCGGCGCGCTCGCCGCTGATGTTCCGCGCAAGCTGGTTGCTCAGATCTCCCAGGCCTTCCCCGATCTGTTCGTTCTGCTTCTCCGCATACCGGCGCATCACGCCGCCGCTCGTTGGGCCGCCGGCCAGCAGGCTTTCAGCCCCCTGAGCCGTCCAGCCGCCAGTTCCCTGCCCCACCGACGGCGTCGCACCCAGGGTGGCGAAATCGTCGATGGTCTGCTCCAGCGCTTTGCGCCCAGGCTCGCCGCCGCGCAGCCCGCCGCGCAGCACGGACTGCACGCCGCTGGTGGCGATTGCCGGGGTGAAGCCGCCGAGCAGGCCGGCCGCTGCCTGCCCAAGCGGGCCGACACCACTTTCGCGTGCACCAGAGCTGGCCGCTGCGCCGGTCGCGGCGCTGACGGCCTGGAGTGCGGGCTGGGCGGTGAGTAGTTCCGCGCCGCGCTGCCCCAAGGTCGGAATGACCTGGGGCGCAGGCGCCGCACGCGCAACAGTTGGCAGCACCGTGCGCCCAGCGTTTGCCAAGCCGCCGGCACCGAGGGTCAGCCCGGTGCCTGCCAATGCCTCGCCGATGTCGCCTAGCACCCTGTCGCCGGAGGTCTGGGCTTTCGGAAGCCCGAGGCTGTCGCCCAGCGCCGTGGCGTTGTCGCGGAAGCTGGCCACGGGGCGACCAGTGATCTTCGTTTCCAGGGCGCCCAAGGCGTCACCACCCACAGCGCCGAGCAGGCTTCCCACGCTCTGCAGCACCGACCGCGCGCCGAAGGCCAAGTCGCGGGGGATGCCCGCCTTCCAGCCGTCGGCCTGCCGGCCGTCAGCGGTGCTGTCGACGGTCGCCGTCACGCCGCTGAAGTCAGGGCGCTCTGCCTGGACAGCGGGCAGGTCGGTGATCGGCATGGCATCGCGCTGCGTCTTGTACGCCTGCGCCAACCGGCGCGCGTCTTCGGTGTTGCCGGCAGCGTCCGCTGCTCGCAGGGCCTGTTCGAGCTGCTCAAGGGTTGCCATCAGCGGATCCCGTACTTGCCGAGGAGGTCATCGACGCCACCAGCTGGCGCTGGCAGCCCTGGACGTGCGGCAGGTGCAGCCGCCGGCGGCGGACGGTCGCCAAGGGAGGCTGCCCGGCCTGCTGTGATGCGCATCTGAGTGATGGCGCGCTCGCGGCTTCGCCCCTTCGACTGCAGCACGGCCTGGCTATCGCCCGGCTGCGGGAAATAAGTCTTGATCTCGCGATCCATCTCCTCGTCGCCGATGACCGCGCCGGATTCCTTACGCAGCTTCGCGCGCACCCAGTCTTCCTGCTGCTGCCGGTTGACCTGGCCCTTGTCGGACGCGAACTGGTTGAGGAACGTGCCCTCGCCTGCCGTGTAGAAGTCGCGCAGGTTGGCGGCGTTGTAGCCGCCGGCGCGCAATTCTTCCAGCTCCGCCTCGGACTGCACCATGCGCTGCAGGAACCCGGCTGCGCTGCGCTCGCCCTCGGTGGCCTTCGCGGTCGGGTCGCCCAGCGTGCCGGTGATATCGGCCGGGCCGCCGGGGATCGCTTCCAGGCTCCCGTCCGCCTTCCAGCGATATCCGCTCGGCGCCTTGCTGGAGGGACGGCCACCACCGCCCAGGACATCGGCGCGGTCCAGCGCCATGCCCTGCCGGGTGCGCGCCGCAGACGCGTAGGAACTGGCCGCACTGGCGTCGGACGCGCGCGCACGGGCAGCATCGGCGGCCATGCCGGCGCGGCCCTGTTCGGTCGTGCTCACGTCGCCGCCGCCGACCAGGAAGCGGTTGCCGAGCAGGTTCTGACCTTCGACGGAGGCGAGCTGCTGCGGCCCCTTGGCCAGTGCGAACAGCTGAGCATTCGCCCCGTTGTAGTCGCCCGCCAACGCAGCATTGCGCGCGCCGCTGCTCGCGGCAGCGCCGAGTACGTCGCTGAGCTGACTGGCGTCGAAGTTGTCGTTGGCCAGCAGCGCGATACTGCCCAGAGTGCCAAGCGCGTCTTGATCACCGCCCAGAACGCCGCTCACCAGCTCCGGGTTCACCAGCGCCCGCTGGTCATTGACCTGCTGCGCGAGGATCGCCTTCGACCGCGCCTGCCGCGCCTGCTGCAGCGCCTGCTCGACCTGGTACTGCCGGCCCAGCTGGTTGGTGTAGGTGTCCTGGGTGCTGCCGAAGAGCGCGGAGCCCAGCGCCTGCCCGGCGTTGTATGGATCAGCCATCACGCCACCCCCATGGTGTTGGGGTTCCAGACCCCGTAGTAGTTCGCGCCGTACTGCGGCGCAGAGGCGGCGCCCATCATCCCGCCACCGCCACCGGCCATGGCTCCACCAGCGGCAGTAGCCAGGCCGGCAAGCAGGTCCACTTCGGGGCGCCGGCGGATCGCGCGCAGCCGCATCTGGTCGATGAACTGCTGACCGCGGCTATCGCGTGCGGCCATGTCGATGTCGGTGGCCAACCGGCCGTAGCCGAATGCCTCACCCTGCCGCTGCAGCTGGGGCGCGTCGATGCGCGACATCAGCCCGGCGGTGGTCTGCGCGGCGGCGTCTGCACCGGCACGCGCCGCGCCGGTATCGGCCTGGAAGGTGGTGCCGCCGAACGGGGCTTCCAGCCCGGCCACGGCCTGCTTGCGCCCGCGCTGCAGCTGGGTCACGTATTCGCCCAGGCGCTGGGCGCGCTCGTCCGAAGACGTGCTGGCAGCCACGTTGTTGACCTCATCGCTCACGCGACGATCGGCGTCCTGCTGCCGGCGGGACTGGCTGAGCAGGCCCTGCGCGGTCGCCTCGTCCTGCTTGCGCGTGACGCGCTCGGTTTCGGACTGCTGCGCCAGGGTGCCGGCGGCCATGATTGCGAGAGGAATGAACTGGCCCATGGGTTACCCGCCGTAGGCGGCACCGCCGCCGTAGAGATTGAAGTTGGCATCGCGGTTGGCCTGCCGACGGGCAGCCTCATCGCGGCGCTGCTTGACGAACCCGCCGACCGTGGCGAACTGGTCGCCCAGCTGCTCGCCGAACGCCTGGGAGCGCGCGCTCTCGAAGTTCGAGCGCAGGCCGGCCGCCGCCTGGGATGCTGCCGTGGTCGCGTCCAGGCCAGAGGTGGCCAGCTGGATCAGGCGTGCACGGGCTTCCTGGTCGGCCGCCTCGAGCTGCGCACCAGCGCCCTGCGCGCGGCTTTCGACGCTCAGCAGGCCCCGGTTGTAGTCGTCTGCCATGCGGCGGTTCTGGTCCACGTTGACGCTGCCGCCGGACAGGCCGCCGCGCGCCAGGGCGAACTTCAGCTCCCGGGTTGCATCGGTGTTCTGCCGGGCCAGATCGTCCATGCTCTTCGTGCGCACCGCCGATACGAAGTCGGAGATGTCGCGCGCGCGCCGGGGGTTATCGAAGACCGTGTTGATGCGGGCCTGCGTCTGCTTGATCGCCGCCTGCCGCTCCATCTCCAGGCGTGCAGCCACGTCCGCAGCCGACTCACCCTGCTTGGCCGTCTTCGTCAGGCCCAGGGGGTCGAGCCACTTGCCCGCGCCGGACTTCTGGATCGTGCCCGTGGGGTCGGCCCAGTTGCCCTTGCCGATATTGCCGCCGCCAGCCATCAGGCCGCCTCCTTCGTGCGTGCGAAAAGCACCGCGTCCGCGCCATTGGCGCAATAGCGGCTCAGGGTTGCCTCGCGGCGGTAGCCGAGCGAGCGCTCGTACCACTCGAACGTCTTGTCGCGTCCGGCCAAGCCGTAGAGCTGAAGCCGGTGCACCTCGGGGCGCGCCAGCATCTGGTCGTTGAGCTTGCGCGTCACCTTGGTGATCGTGCGCCAGTGCTTCTCCCAGCCGTCCATCGTGCCGAGCTGCCAGCCCTCCCACACGCCCGGGCGGACCTGCCAGAAGCCGCCGGCCACCACGGGCACGTCGTCGGCCAGGATGACGAACTTCGGGCCGTACACGGACGCCATCTTGAGGATGGCCTGCGCCGGGTCGTACTCGGACAGGCCGGTCATGGCCAGATCCTGCTCGATCTCGTCCGGGCGCATCCGCCGCGCCAGGTAGGCGATGTCCTCAATCAGGACCTGCTGGGAGGTGACGACACTCATGGGCCGTTTGCCATGTCGAAGAAGCTGAGCGACACCTGCTGCAGGCTCCATTTCTGGCCCGGCGCGAAATCCACGCGCAGGCTGAAGGTCGGCGCGGCCATCGGGAACGGGATGACGCCGCCCGGGAGCGTGTCCGGATCAACGGTGTACGGATCGGTGAACGCGGCCAAGTTGCGCTGGTCGTAGCCGATGCTGATGCTGGGGATGCCGGAGCTCACGATGTCGAACCCTTCCATCATCTTCGTGACGCTGGGGGTGCCAAAATCGAGGTACGGCCACCAGACGGTCCCGCCGAACGGAATCGTCTCGCCACCCACATCGTCGCCGAGCGCAAAGTCAGTCACAGCGCTGATTTCATCCCCATGCCGCACATAGAGATCGTTGCCCAGCTGGGCGAAGGCATCCACGGAAAACGGGAACAGGTAGCGGCTCCAGGAACCGGCCTTGCCCTGCTTCATGGTGTAGACGAACACGGTGGACTGCATCAGGCACCCCCGAAGGCGAACTGCAGGCGGTTGCCGGTGGACATGCACACCGCGGCGAGGCCGCCGCAGGGCGGGTCGGCGCTCAGCAGGTACTCGGTCTGGTAGCGATCGCGCTGCTGGCGGTAGTACAGCGAGCCGGCGCGCAGGTAGGCCAGGATCACGTCCGAATTGCCCACCTGCCCAGGACGCTTGTCGTCCAGCGTCAGGCGCGGGTTGAGGATGCCCGGGAACTGGGTGAACACCATGCCCGGCACCGCGGTGTCGAACCACCACAGCCAGGCCACGCCGGACTGCACGAACGCGATCGCGGGCTGCATGTTCTGGTCGAACGCCAGCGCAACCTCCGTGATGCCCGGGCGGCTGAAGGCCGGCTGCTCGGTTCCGCCATCCGGGCCCAGGTACACCACGCTGCCATCCACCCTCACCCGCCACAGCTGAACCCACAGGCCCTGCGACGGATCGTTCAACGCCGCGCCGCCCATCTCGTAGTCGATGAGCGGCTGCAGCGTCGAGTTCACCTGCTCCAAAAACGGAGCAGGCTGAGGAGTGGTGGAGAGGCCGCCCGCCGGGATCATGGGGTGTAGCGCCCCCAGCTCTGCCGGATGGTGAAGGTGGCCTTGAAGTTGGCATCCTTCGGCAGCTTCGGCGAGAGGCCCCAAGTCCAGGCCCCGCCCGATTGACCAGTCGAATTCGATTGGACTGCGGCAAAGAACCCGCCGATGCCGCCAGCAATGTTGCCGTCGTTTAGATCCATGTCGATGAGGAACGACCGCGCATACTGCCCGCTCGTGTAGGTCTGCGGGACCATCGTCCCGGCCGAGACGGGCGATGAGGGAAGCGCCCCCTGAGCAGGGATAGCCGCGACCACGCTTGGGCCGGCTATGCCGACATTTCCCGAATTGGTATTGAACCCGATGCCTTGTCCGATCGTTGCAGACCACGCAGAGTCATACGACGAGTTGGTCAATGCTCGGGCCGTCCAGTTGTAGACGACAGAGGCAATGGTCACGGTCCCAGTTGCGTCGGTCAGGGTCGGGTACAACCGAAGCTCGTAGGTGACGTCCAGGATTTCGTCCGGCTGGACCGAGATCGTCGTTGGTGATCCGCCGCCATCCACGATAAGCGCCCGGCTGAACAGAGCACTCGCAGCTGCGGGAGACACACCAACCTCTGCCAGGTTTACTGCCGATCCACCCATGGAACCCGCTGCGAATCGGATGGTACGGCGCCGCCATCCGTAGAAGGTCCCAGTTCGATTGACGCCGGAGGTTTCGGCCTGAAGCGTGCTGCTTACCGCAACCTGGGAAACCAACGCGGTGTTGGTATTGGCTGGCGCCGCGTTTCCGGTGCCAACGCGGCAGTAACCCTGAACCGGGGTCGTGCCGGTGGTGCCCAAGAAGTCCAAGCCCGAGTTGGTGATCAGGTTCGGGAACCAGTCTGCGGCGACCCGGCGGCTTCCGGGGATCTCCACGCCGTCTTCGTCGACGCGGAAGGCCTCCATCTTGTACCAGCCTTCGTAACCGGCGTGGGCGCTGAGGGCGTTGTTGCTCATGTCAGGGTGCCTCCTACGACACTGGACGACAGCCCGATAGCCTCGGGAGCCATGTTGGTGGTGATGAGTGTCTGCTTCAGCGTCCCGGCTTCAACGGCGGAGGACAGCTGAACTGCCTCTTCAGGCACGTTGTAGGCCTTGAGGATGTTGCGCAGCGTGCCGTCAGTGACCGCGCTGAACAGGGCCACCGCCTCGGTGAAGTTGATGGTCTGCAGGAGCGGGCGCAGCGTTCCAGCTTCCACGCTCGACGCCAGGCTGACCGCTTCCGTCGGGATCTCGTAGGCGTGATAGATGTTGCGGAGGGTGCCGCTCTCCACCACCGACGACAGCGAGAAGGACTCGACCGGCGCCTCCAGCGGGTACAGGCGCGTGGTCAGGTACTTAAAAAAACCGTTGGAGCCCGTGCGGTTCTCGACCAGGTCGGCGGTGTCGCCCAGGCCATCGGTGACGCGCAGCGTCCAGATGCCGTCGCCGCCAGTGGCCATCTCGCCCGTCACCAGTCCCGAGCTGTCGATGCTCAGCCCAGCAGGCAGCGCGCCGGCGACGACCTCCACGCTGTACGGCGGCAGGCCACCGGCCACCACGTAGGCGTAATTCACCAGATCGCCGCAGCCGCCCGGCGGCAGCGCGCCGAAGATGCCCAGCGCCGGCGGCGGGTAGTTCGGGAACGCCAACCAATACTGGCCAGCACCCGGGTAGTAGGTGGCCAGCGGTGGCAGACCGGTGCGGTCCGCGTACAGCATCGCCTGCTGGATCAGCACGTCCACCGGTGCGCCGATATCACCCGCCGACAGGTTCTCGGCCGCATTGGCGATGCCGATCGTGCGCACGCCCAGCTGCGACAGATACACCAGGTCATTGGCCACGGGCACTGCGGCCTTCTGCCACTGCGAGCCCACGCCATCCATCTGGTCCAGCAGCGCCATGGACGCCGGATCCGGGTCCACCTGCCAGTTCTGGAAGCTGCTGGCGTTGAGCGCGACCAGGTTGGCGCGGTACTGCGCCAGCACCGCCATGTCATTCGAGTTGGCCTGCTGCAGCCCGGTAGGCAGGTAGCCGGCGTCGTCCGCAGTGCTCCAGTCCAGCGGGTTGGCCGTGGCGCTGTACTTCACAATGTCCTTGTCGGCGGCGAACACCTTGCTCGCCACGATCGCGACGACCTTTGTGCGCGGGCAGCGCTCATCGTCCACGCGCCGAGACACCGCGCGCCAGTTGATCGTCCCGTCCTGCACCATGGCGCCGATATCGGTTGGCCACGCCGGCTCGGTGGTGCCGCTGACGTAGCGCGGCGCGGCGGTCCAGGTGATGCGGCTGGTGGTCACCGCCTCCCAGATCACCTCGTTGTCGATGACCTGCTGGCCCAGGATGCCCGGCCAGGCCGGCTCGCTGCTGCCGGAGGTGCCCGATTCGGCCTGCACCGCCTTGTAGACCAGCCCTTCCGGCAGCCCAGCGGTCGCGCCGCTCACCGATAGGTTATCGCCCAGAATCTGGTCGTTGTGCCCGGCATCGGAGGTCAGGTGGATGGCTGCGCGCGCGTAAGCGGCAGTTGCCGGCGCGGTCGCGGTTACCAGCGACTGGTGCCAGGCTCCGCCCGACCCGTTGTCGACCTTGTTGCCGATATCGGTCTGCAGCAGGGTGTTCAGCCCATCGAACCACTGGATCTCCGTCCAACCCGACGTGCGCCCGGCAGACGATGCGCCCTGCGCGATCATCGAGGTGGCCGTCAGCTTGCCGCCAACGGGCACCACCAGCTGCGCGTTGTTGAGCGCTACACCGTCGGCCTGATTGCCAGGCAGGCGCGCTGCGCCACCACCGCCATACCCACCGGTGGCCACATAGCCGGCCGCGCCGCTGAAGGTCCATCCGGTCGCGCCGCTGGCGAAGTTGCCGTTGGTGACCTGTGGGTTATTCGGCGCAGGCTGGGTGATCGGCTGTACCAGATCGCCGGGCAGGTAGAGGTTGCCCGCTTGCCAGAGAGGTGCCGCCATCAGTTGGCCTCCAGCGCGTTCGATCCTGCCGGCCGCGCGAACTGGTAGCGGTCCGCCACGTCCGGGGGCAGCGTGTTGTTGCTGGACTGCTCGCCCACCACCGGCGTCGGCGTGGCCACATCGCTGTCTTCGAACACCGTGGCGCCCTCGGACGTGGGCCAGGTCGGCTCAATGGCACCGGAGCGCGGCGCGGGGCCGAAGGCATCGGTCACGGTGTACTTGTAGCCGTTGTCGGTCGTGGGAACGACGACCTCGTCGAGGGTGCGGGCCACGTTGCGGACCCACACTGGCAGCGTCTCGATGCCGCTGTCGAGCTGGTAGGCGATGCCGTTCGGATTGGTGGGAACAACCAGCGTTCCGGGTAGATACACCTTGCCCGGCTCCCAAGTCGTGCCGCGCTGGAGCCAGTAGTGGTACACGTCGCCGTTGATGAACTCGGCCGCCACGTACAGGTAGCCCAGGAACGGTCCCGCGAAGTGAATCTCCTCCAGGGGCAGGTCCGGGGCCGTCGGGTGCTTGAGCACCTCGCATTCGGTGACCGGCGTGCTGGCCGGAATGTCCTGCGGAACATGGCTGAAGACGATCAGCTTGCCGTCGTAGGCGCACATGCCTTTCGTGGCGCCGACCGGCAGATAGACCTTGTTCTTCGAGCCCGGGCGCGAGCGCGGTACGCCGGCCTGGTCGACATAGCCGTTGACCAGGTCGTACAGGGTCGCCGGGTCAGCGCCACCCTTCGTGCGCAGCCGATTGATGCCGCCCTTGATGGCGGTAAGCGTGACGATGCGGCCCGTCATGGGAACGGCACCTCTGGCCGCGGCGGGGTCCAGACGGCCTCACCAGTCGGCGGACCTGGCCTATACCGCGCCGTGCCGTGCGTGCCGGCCACAAGGTTGTTGATCATCACCTCGAGCTGCTGGATGTACGTCTGCGCGTCGGCCTGCCGGTAGTGCTGCTTGGCGTTGGCCAGCGCCAGCAGGAACACGATTTCGCTGTCGATCGTGGTCTTGTCGGTGTCCTCGGTGAACCGGCTCAGGTCAAACTTGCCCTTGATCACCAGGTTGCCGAGCGTTTCGTCCGGCGCCGGCCAGATCTCGATGCAGTTGCGGAACTCATAGCGCTGCGGCAGGCCGGTCAGCTCGCTGGTGGTGTACGAGCGCGGGTTGATCCCCTCCGCCATCTCAGCCCACACGCCGTCGCGCTCACGACCAACCCACGTCACCTGGCGCGGGTCGATCACCGCCGGGCAGTTCTGCGGCGCGTCGTGCTCGCTGTTGTCGGGGTAGTCGTACAAGCGCTGACCGGCCACCAACGGCCACGAGAACCAGCGTTCGTTCTTGAATTCGCCGTTCGGACGGCGGAACAGCGCCACCTGGGCGCCGTACAGGAAATCGTTGAGCAGCTCCTTCATGCCCGGCGGCGGGTTGTTCGCCTGCGCCGCGAAGCCGAGACGCACCATCAGCCGCTTGCGCAGCTGAGCCAGCGTGCTGTTCCCGTCGTTACTGGCGCATGCGCACTGGATGGGGTCGGTGATGCTCATCGGAGCCCTCTTGTGAGGCGGGCCGGGTTTCCCCAGCCCGCCTGTTTGCTTCCTACAGACGGCCGATCAGCCGCCCAGGGTCTTGCCGTCGACTTCCTTGGCGTCGTCCAGCAGCTGCTGCAGGTCGGCGGTCTTGGCGTTGCCCTTGTGCTCGATGCCGCGCTTAGTCAGCTCTTCGCGCAGCTCGGCGTGGGTCAGCTCTTCGCTACCGTCGTCGACGGTGACTTCAGCCGCCGGCGGCGGATTGGCCGGGCCGGTGATGCTCGGCGCTTCAGCGGCGGGGCGTGCAGCCTGGACGAGGGCCGCAGCGGCGCGCTGCACTGCCACATCGTTGCTGGCGTCGTCCTGCTCCTGCTTCTCGCCCGGACGGGGCGGAAGGCGGCTGTGGATGACCGCTTCGGACTGCTTCTTGAAGCTGTCGCGGCCCAGCGACATGCCCAGCTCCTTGCCCACGTCGCGCGCGCCGCCGGGGAACACCTGATCGATCACCGGCTTGTACTTGTCGCCGTACTTGGACAACAGGCGCTGGTATTCCTGCGTGGCGTTGTCCGGCAGCTCGATGGCGTGGTAGTCGTCATCGGTGACGTTGACGTTCTCCGCGCCGTGGATCAGCTCCAGGATCGGAACCTCGTGCTCGAAGACGGTGTCGGAGATCGTGACCTCCCGGCTGCGCTCGATGGTCAGGAGCACGACGGTGGCGATGATGGTCTGCTTGCTCATGTTCCCTCCTACGGGAATCTGGATGGGAACGGCCCGCGAACGGGCCGCCCGGAGTTGTCAGCCAGCCGTGGCGTAGACGGTGCCGGCGGCGGACAACTTGATCCACTGCGGCAGGTTCTGGACCTCCGTCTGACTGTTGGCAGCCAGGGTGGCGATCGTGGTGTAGGTGCCGGCCTGCGTGTCGGCGCCCTGCAGCGTCGCTGCGGTGCCCGACAGGTTGGAGAAGGTGGCGCTGCCGCCGCGCAGGAACGGGCTGTTGCCGGTCTTGAACGCGGTATCGGTGATCGGGGTGGACTTCATGGGGCGGTTCCTCTGTAGCTGGGGGAAGGCCCCGGCCGAAGCCGGGGCGCCCGGATCAGGCGATGGACAGGACGGCGTGGACGTTGCGCTTCGACGCGGTCAGGCCGTACTTGTTGGTCTGCGCGTAGTAGGTGACGTAGCGGTCCGGCAGCTTTTCCGGCTTGCGCTTCTTCATCCAGTGGCCCTTGACCGGGCGGAACTTGATGAAGTTGCGGTTGAGCAGGTAGCAGCGCTTGGTCCACGGGTAGGTGATCGCACCCAGCTTCGCGTCCAGCATTTCGAAGGTCGGGTCCCACACCAGCTCGATGCCGCGGTAGAACACCGCAGTGACCGAAGCGTCCAGGCCGGTGCCGCCGTTGGCGCCGATGATGATCTGGCGGTTGACCTCGGTCTTCGCCTCGGCCTTGTAGGCGTTGAGGAAGGCCTGGCCGCAGCGGATGTCGGTCGGGATCGCGCCGCCGTAGCGCACGCACGCGTCGTACATCGCATCCAGCGCAGCGACCACACCGCCCGAGGCGATGGCCATGCTGGCGTTGTTGCGCCAGTAGGTGCTGGTGCCAGCGTTGATGCCGCCGACGATGTCGCCGGTGCCGGGGGTGGTGGACACGATGTGGTCCAGACCCGGGACGGCCTTGGCGCTCTGCGAGCCGTTCTGCAGCAGCTCGAGGGCGAGGCCTTCCTGGATGCCGTTCTTCATGGCGCGCCAGCTGGACTGCAGCAGGTTCACCAGCTGCTCCTTCTCGCCCGAGCTGGCCACCGCGACGCCGGCATCGTCGATGTTGATGCCGTTGGCGATCAGGCGGTCTTCATCGAACCAGAAGCCCTCGTGGTTGCTGTAGTACTGGAACTTGGCCAGGCGGTTCGGGTCACGCTCGTTGTACGTGACCTGGTCGGCGCCGCTGTAGTTCTGGTAGTTGCTGTCGTTCGACACGAAGATCTTCTCGTTGAAGATGCCGTTGCCGAAGAACGAGACTTCCTTGGAGCTGATGAACAGGTCCAAGGTGCGGTGTGCGACAGAGATCTGGTCCACCGGGTCGGTGGTGGAGTAGCTCTCGAGGGTGTAATTGGCGCCCTGCGCGAGCTGCGCGGTAGAAAACGGCATGAGGATGTCCTCGAAGGGAATGGGGTTGTGCTTCCATCCACGTTCGAGGGGGGCGAAGCCTCTATCTGCCCTACCGGGCGCGACCCCGGCTTTCTGCATGCGTGGCGCGGTTGTCAGCCGCAGGGCCAGATTGCCCGGCCTGTGCAACGCGTCAACGGAGACGAGAAACCCCGCCGAAGCGGGGTTCCTGTGCGGTCAGGCTGCGGCGTCGTTGGCCTGGTCGATGCCGAACTCCAACGCCTTCATCGGGTCGTCGAAGGCCGGAACCATCACCGGGCGCGGGCCACCCGGGCGCATCGGGCCGGGGCGCGGTTGGGCCGGAGCAGCAGGGGCTGCTGGCGCGGCTGCCACCGGTGCAGGTGCCTTGATCCGGGCGTACGCCAGCGCGGTGGCCTCGGGCCACTTGCTCGGATGGAGCTCGCTGCGGATGCGGGCCACGGCCTCATTGAGCGCCGGCCGCTTCGCCATATAGTCCGGATCCTGTGCCTTGGCATCCGCGTCGAACTGCTGCAGCCAGTTGATGCCAGCCTGCTCTGCCTGCTGCGCTGCCCGCTCCTGTTCCTGCTGCTGCCGTTGCGCGGCGCTGCTGTAATTCCCCTGCGCACGGGTCGAGGCGATCTCCAGCGCACGAGCGCGCGGCAGGTCACCGGCCTGCACTTCGGCCAGAAGGTCGGCATGGGCGGCAAGCGGGTCGTGTACGCCCGGCACTTCCTTGCCGAGCATCTGGGCCAGGACCGACAGCTCCTTGGCCATCACGTCGTAGGCCTGGCCAGCGGCAGCCATGTCGCCTCGCTGGGCCTTGCCGATCAGGCCGAGGTAGTCCAGCGCTGCGCCGTACTGCTCAGGGTTGGCACCGGTGGCGACGACCATCTGCACCATGTCCTCGCCCACCTTCGAGCGCTCGACCAGCTGCGGCAGGCTCGCGACGTCTTCGATGCCGGCCGCCTTCAGCGCGTCGCGGATGGGAGCCAGCTCCTTGACCTGTCCGGCCAGGGTGCGGAACCGCTCTGCGGTCTTGTCCTTGAGGCCCATCGAGGCGATTTCAGCCTCGGTGTCAGCGTCCGGCTCGGCAGCAGGCGGAGCTGCCGGGTCTACCGGCGGAGCGTTGGGATCGGCAGCCGGATCAGCGGGCGGAGTATCACCGGCCGGCGGGTCCTGGGGTGCGGGATCGGCCGGCGCAGGGTCTGCCGGAGCTGCGGGTTCCACCGGCGCGGCAGGCACAGCTTCCGGGGCGGGCTCGCCACCATCAGCAGCAGCAATGCCAGCGTCCAGCGCGGCCAGGGCGTCAGCAGTGGTGTCGGTCGGTGTGGTGTCCGGCGCGGTGGCCGGGGTGTCGGTCGGGTCGGGCATGGCTTTCTCCAATCAGGCTGCTGCGAGGGGATCGGCGGACGGTGCGCCGCCGGGAGGTGCTGCTTCGACGGGCGGCTGCTGGCCTGCATTGCCACCCTGCGGAGGCGGTGCGCTGCCCTGCACGGGCATGGCCGGCTGCGTGCCGTCGTTCTGCGGAATCAACTGGTCGATGTCGAAGCGCTCGCCGCTGCGCTCGGCCGTCAGGCGCATCAGCTGCTCCATGGCGTCGGCGATCGATTCGGGCGAAGCGCCGCGCAGCTGACCGATCTGGCCGATGCCCTGCTGCAGCAGCGGCAGGAGGTTGGCCCACGACTGGCGCTCCAGCGCAGTGTTCGGCTTGCCCGACGAGCCGGCGCGGATCTCGATGCGCACGAACTCGGTCAGGTCATCCGGCCCCATGTACGGCGGCCAGAACGCGGCCGGGCCGGCGATGAAGCGCACGTCCTCGTCGGTCAGGTACACGCGGGAGATTTCGCAGGTGTACTGCGCCAAGTCGCTCAGGCTGGATTCGAGGCTGTCGCGCCGGCTGCTGCTGCGCGCCTGGAAACCCTGCTGCTGGATGTCGGCCTCGGTGGCAGTCTTGGCCGTGTTGACGGAGCCGGACAGCGCCTCTTGGATGCCCCAGATGCGCTCCAGCTCTGCCACGATGCCAGCGCGGTTGTAGACCTGCGGGTCCATCGGCGGGTATGCGATCGGCACGAGGATCGTGCGCAGGTCGAGATCGGGCCGCGTGGTCTTCACCGGCACCATCTCGCCGACGACGGCCTTCTCCAGCTTCTTGGCCTCCTCGTCGGTCATCGCCCCAGCGTTGAAGCCGGTCTTCGGAATGATGCGCTGGCGGTGCTTGGCCTCGGCCGAGCCGATGCGGTTGTACTCGTCCATGAGCTTGGTCGAGCGGGTGACCAGGCTCTGCGGGTGGCGCTGACCATCCACCTCGGACGTGCAGTTCAGGAAGTACGGGTAGAACCGCGTCGTGGCCGGGGGGTTGAAGCTCGGCTTCACCCAGAACGGCACGCCGGTGATCGTGGTCAGGACCGAGTTGCTCACCGCGTCCCAGATTTCGACGACGCGCACGAAGCTGGCCAGGCCGGTGTCCGGGCTGGTGGTGTAGGCATCCGCCTCGCTGGCGTCCACGTCACCGCCGGCGGCAATGCTCTCGTCCTTGCCCATGCAGGGCTTGCGCGGTGAGTACCGGGTCGCCTTGCCCAGAATCTCCTCCGCCCTCCCCTTCGGGTCGAAGGTGGCCAGGTACGGGCCGAACTGCGCCAAGGCGTCCTCATAGGACAGGAAGGAGATGTCCGCGTTCCACGGCGCGTCCAGGTGGTTGGCGATGGTGAAGCCCGGCGCGGTCTGGAAGTTCTCACCGTCCACCACGTCGACCACGAAGCCACGCGCAACCACCCGCTCCGCACCCTTCTGGATGGTTTCGAGCTGGCGCTGCAGGTCGGCCAGCTTGGCCTCCTGATCCTGCCCGAAGACTCCCTTCACCGTGTCCCACGCCCCAGCGATCACGCCGGCCGAGCCGTCCTCGATCTCGGTCTTGAGCGCGCGCGCCCGGGCGATGTTCTGCTGCAGGTCGTTGATGGCGGTCTGCGTCTCGGGCGAAATCTCCGTGCGCTCCTGCCACGAGGCTTTCAGCACGCCCACGCCGATGGTCAGCGACGAACGCACCCACGGCCGGCCGCGGCGCTTGAGGTTGGCGTCCTTCCACATCTGAGTGCCAACCGCCTCCAGCGTCTCGGCGAACTGCTTCATCTCGCGTGAGCGGCGGGCGTACTGCTTGCGCAGCTTCACCACCTCGTCGTTCACCAGCTTCTCGACGCCGCCTTGGGCCAGGAAGGACTCCTGCGCCTGCATGCTCTGGGCGATGGCCTGCTGCTGGTCCACGCCCATGCCCACCAGGTCGGTGGCCACCTGCCGGCCAACCTCCATGGCGTCGGCCTCGGCCTGCTGCTGCAGCTGGGCCATCAGCTCCTCGTTCGACTCGATCACGTCCCGCAGCTGCTCAGGGCTGGGCATGCGGTGCGCCGGGCCGGGCGACACGTCGAAGTCGGGGTTCCGGGCGTAGAGGAACGATTCCAAGATGTCGATGTAGGTGCCAATCAGGTTGGCGTCGACCATGAAGCCCGAGTCGCCGCGCGCCTGGCGCCGGTTCTTGACGTACTGCCGGCGGGCGTCCTTGTCGTATTCCCGGGCCTCTTCGAACCGCTGCGTCCAACGCTTCACGTCGGCCTGCTCGCGGCTCAGCTTCCTGGCGCGATCTGGATCGGGGTCGGCGGCCATCGCAATGCCGGTTTCGAGGGCGGCAATCGGCTGGTCAGTCATGGCGGATTCGCGAGGTCATTTGCCGTCACGTTGCCGGTTCTGCCCGTGGCATCAACGGACGATCAGTCGTAGTAGCGCGACTTCTTCTCGTCTTCGGCGCGGTCGCTGGCCTCGCGCTGGGCGAACCACTTGTCCGTGAACACCGCCGGTTTCGGGGCCTTCTTCTCGGGCGGCAGGCTGCCGTCGCTCATCATGTCGAGGCCACGGGCGGCCAGGCTGCCCACGTCCACCATGTCGTCGCGCTTCCCGTCCTCGCCCGTGAAGGCGCAGAGCTGGTCAATGAACCTGTCGCCCCACTCGGTGTTGGGCACGTGCACCGAGCCGGTGGCTGCGCGCGCGGCGAAGCCCAGGGCCCGATCGGCCTTGCTGCCGGCACTGGCCAGCCCCTCGCGTGACACGAAGGTCTGCTTCTCCCGCATCGCCTTGTTGATCGCCCCGTCGACCGCCCGGAGGATCACGCCCTTCTCCTCGAAAGCGATCAGCGGCTTGTTGCGCCGGATCATCTGGAGCCAGGCACTGATCCACACGGCAGGGTCTTCCTGCCCGCTCCACCAGTCGGTGAACCACATGTCGCCCACGTGGTCCAAGCCGAAGCAGCCATGCTCGGTCCAATCCGGGTCTGCCTCGGGATCGTCCGCGTCCGGGGCGCAGGCGTAATCGCTGGCCAGGTACTTGCGCAGGCCGCCCGGCTCCTCGCCCAGGTTGAACCGCTTGAACCAGTGGCGCTTGAACAGGATGCCAGCCCGACCGCGCGGCTTGCCTCCATAGATGTGGTCGTGCAGGTCCTGCGAGACGGCCAGCACCTTCAGCCGCTCCGTCTCCATGGCGTCGTTCCACCACGGGTTATCCAGGTAGTTGATCTGGATGACGATCGCGTCCGGATCATCCCCCACCACCCAGCGCTTGTAGGCGTAGTCATCCTCCTGGTCCGGGTTGAACGTCACCCAGATCTCGGCGCCGGTGGTGCGCACGATGGTCGGGATCAGCTTGTTCCAGCTGTTGGTCGAGACGTTGGACGCCTCTTCCACCCACACCAGCGTCGCCCCTTCGAAGGACTTGATGCTGTCGGCGGTGTGGTCCTGCAGGCCCGAGAAGCTGAAGGTCGAGCCGGTCAGCAGGCAGGTGATGCCGTCCTCGGCCTTCTTGTTGATCTTGAAGTAGGCCGACAGGCCCATCCGCTGGATGTAGTCCTCGATGACCCGCTTCGAGGATTGGCCGATGGACTTCTGGATCTCGCGCAGGCACAGGATGCGGTGCTTGGCCTGCATCGACAGCATGACGAGGATCTGGGCCACGCTGTGGGACTTGGCCGAGCCGCGCCCGCCGTACAGAACCTTGAACTGCTTCGGCTCCAGCACCGGCATCAGCTTGACCGGCAAGGTCAGCGGCGTGTGCGGCTCAAGCTTGCGCGGCTGCGGCGGCTTGATGGCCGGCTTCATTTATCCCTGGCGGGCGGGGCCACCGGCATGATGTAGAACGGTGGCGGAGCGGGCAGCTTGTCACCATCGGCGTCGGCCAGCTGGACCTTCTCGCCCCACTTCTTGGGCGTCCGCCGGGCCATCTGCCACTTCAGCACGTCAATCATCACGCGCTTCTGATCAGGCGGAATGGCCAAGTCGAAGGCAATTTCCCGCATGCGCTCAGCGTCCAGCTCGTCACCCTGCTCGCGCGCGCGGGCGTACATCTCGCGGAACTCTTGGCGCTCTGCCAGCCACCGATACGCAGTAGCCTCGGACGGCATGCCGGGCTGCTTCAGGGCGTCTCGCAAGGTCTTGTGTTCGGCGATGAAGGCACATATCTGAGCAGCAAGCTTTGCGCTGTAGGTGTTGGGGCGCCCTACTGCCTTGGTTTTGGCCGTCGCGGCAGCCTTCTTAGCGGGCTTCGCCATATCGAACCCCAGAGGCGATGCAGCTGATCCGCGCCTGCTCCTCGTGGCCCGCCCAGCGAATAGCCTTGGCCCGATGAGCCAAACGCCTCACCTCCCAGGACGGCGGAAGCTGCGAGCCGGCCGACAGGACAGCGGTGTAGCGTTGCGGGTAAGGGATGATGTGCGTGAAGTCGTGACGGGTGTAGAGGTGGGGCGGGAACAGCAACCCCTCCCGAGGAATCCGGACCCCCTGACCATGGAATGGGCCACCCACCGTCACAGCCATCACGTGATCGGCATCCTCCCACTTCCGCAAGAACCAGTCGTAACGGAGACGGCGCTTAGGGCGCCGGGTAACTCGCGCCTTAGAACAGGCCTCGCGCATGGCTTCCACGGCGTCGTGGTCGGAACGAACCGGGTGCGCGGCGGTGCCGATGCGAGAAAAGAGGAGCTTCACGTTCATTCCGCCTCCAGCCGAGCGCGACCCATCTGGGTGATGCCGAAGCGCTCGCCCTGCTCCTGGGCGTACCGGTGGGTCACCAGCGCGTCGAGCAGGTCGTCGCCGCCCCCGTTGTAATTGCGCCACTCCTGCCGGGTCAGGCTGAACTCCGAGGCGAGGTATTGCAGGCCCTGGGCGATGGGATCGTTCGTCACCGCAGGGCCTCCTCGGTCGCACGGGCGGAGATGGTCACGGATTCGAGTTGGCGCTCGTCCCCGCCGCCGCAACGCGGCAACCCGTTCCCTCGGTGCTGGCTGTTGCCCACCTGCCAGCTGGGGCTACCGATACAACCCTCGGTAGACGGGCGCTTGTGTGCGGTCATGCGGCGGTGGCCAGCGGCGGGAACAGGCTCAGCTGCTCGAACCGCTCCACGGCTGGCGGTGCCGGCGCGGCGATGCCCAAGTGCTCCCTGATGTCGTCCAACACCAGCACTGCGGCCAGCTCGTCGGCCTTGGTGAAGCGGTACAGCCCCACCAGCCACGGCCAGTACGGCGAGCGCATGCCCAGCCGCGCCATCTCCACCGCGACCGGCTTGTCCTCGGCCAGGACGAACGCCTGGGAGGTGGTCGGGTCGATGAGCAGGTAGCTGGCCGAGGTGCATGCGCGCTGGTTCTCTGTGATCCGGGGAACGATTCGGGATACCGCCTCGATCGGGCAGGCTGGGTCCACGACGCACAGTGCGCGCGGCTTCCACACCTGCCGGAAAGCGACACTGGTAGTTCTACCGGCTCGGGCTTTGGCTTCAACGGACTTGCTCATGGTTCGAGCTCCCCTGCTGAGTGGGATCACGGTGTTCATGCACTGGCCTTCTGGGTGTACTTCCTGGCATCGCGAGCCAGCCTGTAGCGCTTCGATCCGTGCTTCGCCCCGCTGACGGCGAGCAACCCGCGCGAGGACATGACGCCCAGGGCATGGGATACGGCGTAGCGCTCGTCGCCGGCCGCGCTCAGCCCTTCGGAGACGTCGCCGGCGAAGTGCCAGCCCGGGTTGTCGACCAGCCACTGGCGGATGCGGGCGCAGCGGCTCATGCCGCCTCCAGGGTGATCTCGAGGCGCGGATTGGTCTTGTCGATCCCGGCGCGGCGGATGTGCAGGTCGATGATCTGACTGTCGTCTGCGTAGACGCCCGCATGGGCAAGCGCGTCCAGTGGTGCCTTCAGCATGTTGTCCAAGTCGCGGCGGCGGTTGTCGGGAACCCAGGCCTCGATGCAGACCCTCACCTGCCCCGCACCGAACCCCTTGGCCCCGATGGCGGCATAGCCAACGTGCTGCCGGTACGCCCTGCCGTGGGCAGAGATCAGCGTCTTACCGGCTACGTTGCGCCAGTACTTGTTCAGGCTGGGCGGCAAGGGCAGCACCAAGACACTCATGCCGCGGCCCTAATCAGGCCCTGTCCGAGCCGCTGCAGGGTCACGTTGAGCGCCGCCAGCTCGTCCATCTTCATGACGGTCCACATGCGCTTCTGGCCGTGCCAGCCATTGATGCTGCCCTGATGGCAGTCCTGGCACAGCGCCACGGTCGTGAAGTGGCAGCCCTGTTTGATGTGGTGCGCGGCGGACGGAGGCGGCGCGTCGCACAGACTGCATGGCAGCTCCTTCACCGCCTGCAGGTGCGCGCGCTCGGCTGGGCTGAAAGCCTTGGAGTTCTTGGATCGCATCAGTAGTCACCGCCGTAGTAGCTGGGGCCGTCTTCGCGTTCGCGGCTGTTGTGTTCCGACCACACAGACGCCAGCTCAGCCTTGAAATCGAACTTTTCGCGCCCGTCCTGCGGCTCTTCGGGCCACGGCTCGCCGTCAGCCGGCTTCACCCAGGACTGGCGCAGTGCCGCCAGCTTGCAGGCCGGGCATCCGCCAGAAACCGACACCAGCATCGGATACCCACCCTCGGCCAGGGCGGTCCGCAGCTCAGCTACGGTGGGGCCGAAGTCGTCGCCCGTGGCGATCACATGCAACTTGCAGTGCCGGTTCGGATTGTTGGTGCACCCTGCCTCGTGCTTCTGCATGTGGTGCTTGCTGCCGCCCACCTTCTTGCAGAAGTCACAGCCGTATCGGGTTCGGATGAAGGACCTCATGCTGCAGCCCTCCGCACCGGCCCGAAGTCGGCCAGCTCGTCCTGCGCGCGGGCGGACCACTTCACGCCGCGCTCGGCGCCGAATGCGTGGGTGAACTCCAGGAACTCGCCCATCTTGCGGCGGCTGTACTGGCTGGTTCGGGCGCCGAGCATGACGGTGGTGCCGCCGATGCCCTGCGCCATCCGGGCCTCGCCTTCGAAGGCAGCGGTGAGCACGGCCTTCCAGCTGTCGCTGTCCATCAGGCCGATTTTCCACTCGCCGCCCTTGGTGTGCGGCCATTCGACCTGCCGGGAGATGTCGGCGAGGGTCGCCCACATGCACGAATTACTGTCCAGCGTCCGCTTCGGCTCGCGCACCTCCACGTCGAACTGCTCGCCGGCGGCGGCCCGATGCCGGATTTCCGATATTGCCCCGTCGATCACCAGCGGCAGGTGGGGGTTGTCGCGGCGCACCGCGAATAGGCGCTTGTCCGTCACGGCGAGATCTCCCAGCTGATGTCATTGGCATAGGTGTAGCGAGGATGGCGGGACACCCGTCCCTGTTTCTCCAATGCCTTCAGGGCCGACAGCGCTGAACGCGTCTTGATTCCGATCACATCCGCGACACGAGACGTTCGAACCGGCTCTCGGGCTTGAACCACCATGAACACCGCCTGTTGCAGCTCGGTCACGGCGACACCTCCGGCGCTGCGGGAAGCGGCATCCAGTGGGTCGCGTCCCACAACGGCTCGCCGTCCCAGGTGCAGATGAACCTCTGGTCCTCTGCCGCGTAGATCGCCGCCCACATCACTGCTGTGTCATTCGGTCCGGTCATGTGGGCGGAAGTGAGGAGGACCGGGCTGCCATCCTTCGGAGCCGCCTCAATCGGCTGCCACTGCGGCGTGAGGGCGGCGATGGCCTGCCGCAGCAATGCCGTGTCGACGGTCAACGGCCCTGCGCCAAGGTTTTCGATGTCGGCCAGCATGTTGCGAAGTCCGGAGACGAGGTTGCCTGTAATGGGCCGGTAACGGACGGCCGGTACACCAACCTCATGCTCCGATGCGACCTCTGCCAGCTCGACGCCGACGGCGTGGTCACCCTGACCACCGATCCCTACGGCACCTGCTTCATCTGCCCCGAATGCGGCAGACGGAACTACATCGAGTGCCTGGGCCAGGACGACGCCGGGGTGTTGCTGGCCCAGCAGGTTGACCGTCCCACCAGCCAGTAGGTCGCCTTCCCGAATCGTGAGGGCGGCGACGATGGCGCACAGAACAGGATCGCCTGCGTACATCGGCCCGCGAACGAAGCTTGCTTCTACCCACGCTCCACGGCTTTCCCACTCAGCCGCCAGCAGCTCCCGCGCCATCTTCTCGATGTCGTTCATGCTGCCTCCCACTCGGTGCGATATTTGAAGATGGCCGCGCTCGCCTCGTCGGCACCGATGAAGATCGGATATGCGCGCCAAACTGCGTTGGCGAACTCCTCGGGATCGCCGTGCGCGGCTTTCAGCCGGCGCTGGCCGGCGGTCAGCGCCATCAGCGCCCTTCCGGCGCGGCGATAGCCAGTTACTCCAGACGCCCCTCGACCACGCCCAGGTGTAGAAGCAGCACAGGGCGAAGATCCCCCACTGCTCGGCGGCGATTGCCGACGCGAACCAGAACGGCTGCCCGGCGATGCCGAACAGGCACGCATACCGCCGGACACGCTCGCTCTTGGACTGGGTGAGCCAGATTGCCGTCACACCAGTTGCTGCGATTGCCAGTTGGATAATCACGCCGCTTTCCTCTTGATCTCGCCGTCTCGTTTGTCCCAGCCGGCCTGCCACTGCTTCTGGCGTGCCCGGCCGTCCTCCCCCATCTCGAAGAGCGGGGGCTTCTCGCGCGACTTGTGCATGTCGCGCATGTGGTAGCCGGCCTCGAAGGCGCCGCGCAGTTCGTCAGCGGTGTTCATCAGTCCAGCCCTCCCCGGCGCGCAGCCGGCTTGCCCTGCGGGATGACCGGCTCAGGGCCGTCGTAGTCGTCGATCCGCCCGAAGGCCAGGCCGTTGCGGCCCCAAGCGCGGCCCGTCTCGCCCTCGCGCTGCTTGGCGATGATCATTTCCACGAAGCCGTCGAGCGGGGAATGCACACCCTCGCGCTCGCTGTAGTAGTCGTCGCGGTACAGGAACACGATCAGGTCGGCGTCCTGCTCGATGTTTCCCGACTCGCGCAGGTCCGACATCTGCGGGCGCTTGTTCTGCCGGCTCTCCAGCGCACGGTTGAGCTGGGACAGCAGCACCACGGGGCAGTTCAGTTCCTTCGCCAGCTTCTTCAGGCCGGCGGTGATGTTGCCGATCTCGACCGTTTCGCGGGTCTTGCCCGGCAGCGGCATCAGGTGCAGGTGGTCGATCACGACCAGATCGACTGGGCCCTTCATCCGCTCGCGCCGGCACCGTGCCACGACCTGATGCTCGCTCAGGCCGGCGGTGTCGTCGATCAACAGGCCCGATGCATTCAGCTCCTTCGTGGCCACCGACACACGCGACCAGTACTGCTCCTGCTCCTGATCCGGCTTCTGCAGCCACGACAGCGGGACATCAGCCAGCGAGGCGATGCCGCGGTTGTAGATGCTGGTGTCGGTCATTTCCAGATTGAAGACCAGCGCCCGCTTGCCGCGCAGGGCGTTGCAGACGGCCACGTTCACCGCCCACGCCGACTTCCCCATGCTGGGCCGGCCGGCAACGATGATCAGCTCGCCCGCCTTGAGCCCGTTGGTCATCCGATTGAAGCCGGCCCAGGGCGTCAGCAGCCCCAGCGGCGCGCCGTCGTTCTCGAACCTGCGCTGCAGTTCGGCGAACCAGCGGCTGCCGATCTCCTTGGCGCCCTTCACCGAGCCGCGCCGGATGCTGGAGATCTCCGCCAGGGCCTGCGTCGCCTCGGCGACGATGACTGATGCGTCCTCGCCCTCCGGGTTGAACCCCTTGCCGGCCAGCTCGTTGCCGATCTCGATCAGGCGCCGCTGGGTGGCCTTGCCCTTCACGATCTCGGCGTAGGCAACCACGTTGGCCGAGCTGAAGGCCGAACTTGCCAGTTCCACCACGTCGGTCAGGTCCGGTGCTCCATCCTCGCCCGCGTCGAACTGGTCGGCGACCGTTACGGCGTCGAAGGGCTTGGTTTCTGCTGCCAGCCGCAGGATCGCCGCGTAGATCGCCTGGTGCTTGCGGGAAACGAAGTCCTCCGGCTTGAGCCAGTCGGCGACGCGCGGCAGGGACCCGTTGTCCAGCATCAGGCTGCCCAGCACCGACTGCTCGGCCTCGACGGCCTGCGGCAGCGTGCGCAGCGATTCCAGCGGGAAGTCGGCGACGTTCGCGTTCATGCCGCCGCTCCGAGCTGGGCCTGGCCAGCGTCACGGGCGAGCTGCGCCTGCTTGCCGGCCGTGGTCAGCAGCCACTCGCCGCTGGTCCCGGCGTACCAGAACTTCGGCCAGTTGCCCTCGATGGCGTTGCGGAACGTCTGCCGCCAGCCACGTACGCCGGCCTGCTTCTTCGCCCGGTAGTGCGGCTTGAACCACTGGCTCCAGGCCAGGCCCACGAAGTCATGCGGCAAGCCGATGCTGTCGGCGTAGGCGAACACCGCGTCGTCTTCGGGGATGGCGCGTTCGCCAGAAAGGCGGCACTCAGCGAGGAATGCGTCGAGTCCGATCTTGGCTGCTGGCTTCGGCTTCTGCTCAGCCTTCCCATCCTGAGTTCCCCCCTGTGGGGGGTTAGGGGGGCTTTTATCTTTCCCTTCCTTTCCCTTCCCTTCCCTTCCTCCCTGTACGTCAGTGACGCGTGCCGACGCGTCAGTGACGCGTGCGTTTCCGTCATTGACGGGAGGTTCGGGCAGGGTTGATGCCGATTCCCGGGGGTTCAAGTGCTGGTGCTTCTGGAACTGGGGGATGTAGGCGAGCGAATCACCGTACGCAACGACGAGTCCCGACGCGAGAATCTCGCGTGCCAACGCGTCAATGTCGCAGTCGTCCGCCGGGAAGTACCGCAGCTTGAACGTGCGCGGCTTCCACGACAGGCGGCCTTCCCGGTCAGCCTCACACCACAGAGCGACGTACAGCAGGCGCGCCAAGGGCGACAGGCTGCAGATGTCCTCGCTGGTGAAGAACTCGGGCTTGATGGTGCGAATACGGGCCACTACGCCACCTCTCTCAGATCAAGCTGCGGCGAGGTATGCCGCCGGGCTTCCGCCCTGGCCTGCTCGCGCGCGCATCGGGAGAGATGCTCGGCCCGCTCCGACTCGCTGAGCGGCGGGGACTGCTCGGCCACCTGCACGCACTGCTGCAGCCGCTGGATGGTCTCGGTGCGATTCATGCTTGTGGCCTTGGATGCCTGAGGAGCGGACGATAAGCAGAGGGCAACTACCGCTGGTATGCGCCCCGCAGTGGATAACTTGTGGATTGATGCTCACGGCCAGCGAATCCCCAGCTTGTTGAGCGTCCCGCTCAGCGCTTCGAGGTGCTTCTGCAGCTCAGCCATCGCCTCGGCCGTCGCGGCTTCGGGGGTGATCAGGTAGCGTTCCATCAGGTAGTGGATCGGGGAGACATCGCGCGTTTCGGCGATGTACTTCTCGAGGTCATCGATGGACAGTCCGCGCAGCTTGCCGCCGCTGTCGGCGCCGGCCAGCTTCTCGCTCAGCTTCGACGGGGCCATGTCCAAGCGCCCCGCCACGGCGGTGACACCAGCGCCGCTGTAGACCTTGCTGGCGATGTGTTCGCGCAGCGTCCTGTTGCGGGTGAGGCCGTCTTCGTAGGTAATCGTCAGACTTTTCATGCAGTTATCTCTTCGGTGGGAATGCAGGGGTATTCGTTTTCCCCTGCGTTCCCCTGGTCGGTCACGAAAATGGCCGCTCACCGAAACGGAGAGCAGCCAGTTGGAAATTCAGGTGAGGGAAGACGAGGCCATGTCAGGCGGCCTTACTGCGGCGAGCGGCCTTGAGCTTTGCGGCCTGGGCCAGATCGACGAGCGCCTTGCCGGTCTTGTAGGAGGGCGTGACTGCCTCCCGACGGATCCGGTTGATCGTGGCCTGGTTGACGTTGAGCTCAGCAGCGATGGCCTGTTCGGTCATGCCGCCAGCTACGAGGATCGCGATGGCGTCGGAGGGGTTCATGCGCACGATTATGCATCGTTGCATTCCTTAGTCAATGCATCGTTGCATTCGACCCGACGAACGGTCATGACAGACCATTCCGGGATGAATTTCCTCGCCAAGAACCTTCGATACCTCGCGCGAAGCGCCAACATCAAACAGGCCGCCCTCGGCGAGCGGCTTGGCGTTCAGCAGTCAACGGTGCAGCGGATCATGTCTGGCGCAACCGAGTACCCCCGCCTCGACAGCCTCCTGGCCATCACGTCCTACTTCCACTGCACGCTGGATGACCTGGTTCACCGAGACCTCGAAATGGGTTCGCCGTCGCCGTCTCAACCGGTGGGATTCAGCGATGCCACCATGGCCCAGGCGGTGGAACTGCTGCACATGTTGGCCGAGCTGCGGCCGGATGACTTGCGGTTCCGCCGGGTGTCATGGCGCGCAATACAGGTGACCGCGAAGGCTATTTCCAAGGCTGAGGGGTCGCAAAGGGATGCGGTGCGCATGATCTTGGAGGAATTGATAGAGGAGTGATGACCGTGGCACTTGACCAGATTGCTTTGAAGACCCTTGCCATTGAGCTGGCTGCGGCCCTGCCCCCAGCTCACCCTGACGCGTCGATCGGGTCACCCTTGGACATGTCCCCGCGCGCAAAGAAGATGCGGCATATCCAGCGCATCGCCGACGCCCATGGCTGGCATTCGGCCATCACGCATTTCCTCGACATGAAGGACGCCTGCTACGTGTCCGATCTGTCGGACCCGCAGCTGGAAGACCTTCTAGGCCGCATGCGCGGCTACGTCGACGCGGCGGAGATGGGCTGCAGCTTGGCGGACGCCCTCCCCGCTCACTGAGGCGCCATCGGCGCCCTCCGGGCTTCGCCCAACGAAACGAAGCTGAACCTGCAACTACCGTTCGTCGGCCAGTTGAAAATAAATGCATCCATGCATTGACAGAGAAATGCATGGATGCATAATCACTCCATCGCCCCACACCACCCACTTCCGGGCCGGGGCATGGAGACGAGATGGCGACCGACCGCATCCCCAGCCGTAACGACGACGAAGCCGACCGGGCCGACAGCGCCCGTGCGGAGTGGATCGAGGAGCGCGCCGCCGCGCTGGAGCTGCAGTTCGGCACCGACATCAAGAAGGTCGGCGAGGCTGTGGCCGACTTCTTCCTGGCCGACGACGGCGTTCTGGTCCCGAACCTCACGGCCTTCTACCTGCGCTGGATGGACAGCCGCCGCGCTGGCTTCGAGCTGCACGACCAGCTGAAGCAGGGCATTGCCCCGATCCTCAAGGAATACGCCGAGGACACCGCCCGCGCCGAGTGGGACCAGATGGAAACCGCCGCCAGCGCGGAAGCCGAGAGGGCTGCGGCATGAAGATCATCGAGAAGACCTTCGACCACAACGGCCTGACCGTCGAATTCGTGGAGTTCGAGCCGGTCAACCGAGAGCAGGTTTTGACCGCTAAGCGCGAGATCAAGCACCGGCTGGCGGCCATCAACGCCCGCGAGGCAACCGCATCGGCCAAGCCCACCGCCCACCAGGAGAAAGCCGCATGAGCGCCCAGGTATACGACTTCCGCCAGTTCCAGACTGTGCGCGACAACGTGCAGAAGGCCGGGCTGAACCCGTCGCCGCTGTTCGCCAAGCTGCGCACTGCCCAGCACTCCGGTGATCGCGGCATGGCCGTGGTGGCCGAGGCCCAGCGCCTGCGCCGCATGTTCCGCGACGAGCTCGACCCGAAGGGTGCGGCATGAGCGCCCCTCTCGATGTTCTCCAGTGGCTGGGTGACGAGCGCTTCATGTACGGGCCCGGCACCGAGAGCCGCGCCAAGTGCGAAGAAGCCCACGCCGCAGTCGCCGAGCTGATCGAGGCGGCAGATAAAGCGCTTGCTGCCTTGGGCGCTTACGCCGAAAAGATCGATGGCGAATGGGGCGATTGCTTGGAGCTGGAGCAGCTGCTGGCCAATGGCGAAGAGCCAGAGTACGCCGCCCTTCGCGATGCCATCGCCCGAGTCAAAGGCGGTGCGGCATGAACGTCGACGAGCTGCTGAACACCGTCACGCGCGATGTGTCGCGCACGTTCTTCGTCTTCGGCGGCGCTGCTGGCCTGGTCGTTGGCGCTGCCGCATCGCTGCTGATTCAGGGCTTCGTGTCGTGACGCCGGGTTCCGAGCTGGACCGCCTCTTCGACCAGGTCCTGCAGAGCATCCCGAAGCCGGATCCGTTGGCTTCAACCAACGCCATGCGGGTCACCTTCGACGGCAAGCAGCTCCAGGCCGAACAAATCGACCCTCGCGACATGTACATCGACCCCATCGACGCCGACGAGACGAACTACGGCGTCTGCGCACAAGGAGAGAGTGATGAGTAGGGCTGATGACGTTCTCGCCGACCTGGACCACGAAATCTCTGTGCTGGCCGGTCCTATGTCCACTGCCGAACAGCGTAAGCGCTGGCCGGGCGCGGAATCCGAACATTTGAGGTTGCTGCGAAAGCGGCAGCAGCACGTGGCAGCCAAAGACACCGCTTCCGGAGACGACGCATGCGCCACCTGATCGCCCCGTTCTTCTGCATGTTGGCCGTCGGCCTGTTCCTGGCGCTCACCGTGCGCGCCGTTGAAACCGACGCCGCCAGCTTCGTGCTGATCGGCCTGGCCGGCGCCGCCTTCTTCATCCGCCGCTGCTGGGTCGAAACCCGCCGCGCGTGGCCGACCTTCACCCGCCACCTGGCCCGACGCCGCGAGATGCGCCTGTCGGCGCCGGTGATCCGAATCAACCCTCACAAGGATGATCTGCATTGAACGCCCTGACCCAACCGCAAACCACGCTGGTGGCGCAGCCGCGCCAGCAGTTCGACCTCAGCCCGCAGACGTTCGAACAGGCCCTGACCTTCTGCGACTACCTCGCTGACAGCGACCTGGTGCCGAAGGATTTCAAGGGCAAGCCGGCAAACTGCCTGATCGCCATCCAGTGGGGCGCCGAGCTGGGCCTGAAGCCGCTCCAGGCGCTGCAGAACCTCGCCATCATCAACGGACGCCCCGCGCTGTGGGGTGACGCGGTGATCGCCCTGGTGCGCAGCTCGCCGCTGTGCGAGTACATCACCGAGTCGGACGATGGCGGCACGGCCGTGTGCCGGGTGAAGCGCCGCAACGAATCCGAAGAGGTCCGCACCTTCAGCATGGAGGACGCCAAGGCCGCCGGACTCGCCGGCAAGGCCGGCCCGTGGAGCCAGTACCCGAAGCGCATGCGCCAGATGCGCGCCCGGGCCTTTGCCCTGCGCGACGTGTTCCCGGACGTGCTGCGCGGCATGCCGATCGCTGAGGAGGTGATGGACATCCCGGCAGGGTCGGACCAGCCGCGCACGACGACTGCTGTCACCGCTGACAAGGCGCTGCCGCTCTACTCGGAATCGGACTTCGCAGCGAACCTGCCGAAGTGGTGGGACATCATCGCCAGCGGCAAGAAGTCCGCCGAGGACCTGATCGCGACGCTGCAAACCAAGGCCCGTTTCACGGCCGAGCAGCTGAAGGAGATCCGCAACCCGCCGACTGACGTTGACGAGGGCGATGCGGAGAACGACGACAACACCAATACCGGCGTGGAGAACTGAGCATGAAGACCGTGAGCCTGATCCAGGGGACGCCGGAATGGCATGCCCACCGCGCCAACCACTTCAACGCCAGCGATGCGCCGGCAATGATGGGCTGCAGCCCGTACAAGACCCGCAACCAGCTGGTGCGTGAGCTTGCCGCTGGCGTGTCCGAGGAACACGATTCGGCGACGCTGCGGCGCTTCGCCGACGGGCACCGCTTCGAAGACCTGGCCCGGCCGCTGGCCGAGCGCATCATCGGCGAAGAGCTGTACCCCTGCGTCGGCGTCGTCGGCAAGTTCTCGGCCAGTTTCGATGGCCTGACGCTGCTTGAGGAGGTGGGGTTCGAGCACAAGTCGCTCAACGACGACCTGCGCCTGGCCATGCCGGTGGATGACGGTGTCGCCTGCCTGCCGCTGCACTACCAGGTGCAGATGGAGCACCAGACGATGGTCAGCGGCGCTGGGCGCATGCTGTTCATGGCATCGAAGTGGTCGGGCGACGAACTGGTCGAAGAGCGCCACTGCTGGTACACGCCGAATCCGGACCTGCGCGCCAAGATCGTCGCAGGCTGGATCCAGCTGGAGGCGGACGTGGCTGCGTACGAACCGGAGGCAGCCGCAGCGCCGGTCGCTGCCGGCCGTGCCCCGGATCAGATGCCGGCGCTCCGCATCGAGGTGACCGGCATGGTCACGGCCTCGAACCTCGCCGAGTGGAAGGAGCGCGCGATTGCGGTGTTCCAGGGCATCAGCCAGGACCTGGTCACCGACCAGGACTTCGCCGACGCCGAGAAGACCGTGAAGTGGTGCAGCGACATCGAAACCCAGTTGGCTGGCGCCAAGCAGCACGCCCTGAGCCAGACCGAAAGCATCGACCTGCTGTTCCGCGCCATCGACGACATCAGCGAGCAGGCCCGAGCCACCCGCCTGGCGCTGGACAAGTTGGTCACGAAGCGGAAGGAGGAACGCCGCACCGAGATCGGCAATAACGCCCGTCGAGCGGTGCAGGACCACGTCCGGGCCATCAACGAAACGCTGGGCGAGCACGCGCTGCAGATGCCGGCAACGCTGATCCCTGACCTGCAGGCTGCCATGAAGGGGAAGCGCTCCCTCACCAGTATGCAGGACGCGGTTGACACGGTGGCCACGAACGCCAAGATCAGCGCCAGCCAGACCGCCGAGCGCGTCCGGGCAAACATGGCGATCCTGTCCGAACACGCCGAGCACGCCGCCCTTTTCGCCGACCGAGTGCAGCTGTGTGCCGAGAAAGCGCCGGACGACCTGCGGAACCTGGTCGCGGCGCGCGTCTCCGCACACCAGCTGGCCGAGCAGAAGCGCCTGGACGACGAGCGCGAAAAGATCCGCGTCGAAGAGGCGGAGAAGGCGCGCAAGGCAGCGGAGGCCCAGCAGGCAGTGGCCCAGCAGCCTGCCCCGCCGGTGGAGGTGCCGCAGACCGTCCAGCAGCAGGCGGAGGCGACGTCTCGCCCGGCACCTGCGGCAGCGCAGCGCGACGTTCCCAAGCTCAAGCTGGGTGACATCAATGCGCGCATCTCGCCGCTTTCGATCTCGGCTGACGGCTTGGCCCAGCTTGGCTTTGCGCCAGTCAGCACCGAGCGCGGCGCGAAGCTCTATGCCGGTGACCAATTGCCCGCGATCTGCGAGCGGCTGATCGGCGTCCTGCGCTCCGCTGCCGACACCAGCCTTCCCCTCGCAGCCTGACTCCCCAGCTGCCCGCTCCCCACGGGCAGCACCACCCGCGCCGGCCGGGTTCCCCAAAGTCCGGCAACCTCATTCACGGAGTCAAGCATGAAAGGCCAGCTCGACATCTTCGACCACGACCCGGCGGTACTGGCCGCCAAGCACCGCGAGGCAGCGCAGTTCGCGCTCACCGCAGGCGACCAAGGGTTCTTCACCGCCCAGGAGCGCTACGACCACCTCAGCGCCGAGGCCGAGCGCCTGGAGCGGCTGGCGGCGATGCAGGTGGCCGCATGAAGGCTTTCGCAGGAAAGGCCAGCCTGCGCCGGGCAGCGCCCGCGCACATCACCGCGCGGGAAACCCTGCGCCGGCACCTGCACGAGGCGCGGCACGACCTGAAGTGGCTTGCCGGCGTGTGGGGCTGCCAGGACTTCAGCGTCTGGCGCACGTTCCAGCGCTGCGACCGCCCTCTGCAACCGCACCACGTAGAGCTCGCCATCACCGCACTGGAGCTGGACGAGTTCGACGCCAACGAAATCCGCCTGATCGCCGCCCGCGAGGCTGGCTGGCAGATCGACACGAACTACTTGCTGGGAGAGGGAAATGGGCGATAACAAGATCAGTGAGGCGGCCCCTGCGTTGTGGGGCGTCCGAATCGGAGATAGCGACACCTGGGGGTACGTGGAGGTTGAGTCCGACGCTGACTTCATTGGAAGGCAATCCGGTCTTAGCTACGAGAAGCGGCCTTTTTACACCCACCTCCATGGCGAGGCGGTGCCGGTGGCGTGGTTGATTGACTGGCCGGATGAGCCGGACCTGGGCCACTACTTTGCGGAAGAGCCGAGCATCAACGCCCGGTCGCAGCCCCTCTACACCCACCCCCAGCCCGCAGAGCTGAGCGAGGTGTCCGGGAATTCCGGAGAGTTGCCGCCGCTCCCTGAGCCGAGCGAGATGGGCTACTACATCGACTCGACCATGCGGAAAGGCACCGTGCTCGGCTACAACCGCGAGCAGATGCAGGACTACGCACGCGCCGCCCTCGCCGCAACTGGCAAGCAGCAGGGTGGGGAGGTGCCGAACTTCGCGGCCTGTTGCGCAGAGGGCGGCGGAAGCATCTCCGGGTGTAGCTGCGCAAACACGAACCACGTTTACCTGGCCTCGCAGGCGTCACTTACCGCTGAAGAGCGTGCCCACGGAGAAACAATCGACCAGCGCGACCGCTATCACGAAGTGGCCGATGATTTGGCCGCCCACATCGCGCGGATCACCGGCACGGAACTTGGCGAGCACAGCAGCGTCAACTGCCCGTGGCAGAACGCCATCGAAGCGGCCGAAGGCTACACGCCCGCGCACGCCCCATCCCCCGTCGCCACCCGCAAGCTGGGTGAGCTGGCCGCGCAGGGCTACGTCACCAACGGAGTGGCCATCTTCAACCCGGCTACGGGCAGGCGCGGGCTGGTGGACAACCTGGGGTATGTGGGCTGGCAGGGCGCGCAGGGCATCGACCTGGGCTACATCCGGGCAATGGCGGCGCGCTGGCGCACGGACAGAATGCGCGAAGGCATGGGATGGCAGGAAGCGGTGAGTTCCTGCGCTGATCAGCTCGATGTCGCGCTGGCCCTGCTCGACGGGCGCGATGCGGGGACGGGGGTTGG
The DNA here is from genome assembly GCF_037203925.1 of Stenotrophomonas sp. CCNWLW57. Lineage (NCBI taxonomy): Bacteria > Pseudomonadati > Pseudomonadota > Gammaproteobacteria > Lysobacterales > Lysobacteraceae > Stenotrophomonas > Stenotrophomonas sp. CCNWLW57. Next base: position 117,802 of record NZ_JBBCBJ010000002.1, on the reverse strand, counting down.
GAACATCCAGCCGCCGCGCGACCTGCGGACGAAGCTGGGGGAGGTGGGGTGATGCGCGACCTACTCCCCATCCTCGTCGGCTGTGAGTACAGCAACACCGTCGCCCAGGCCTTGCGTGAAGAGGGCTTCGAGGCGTACTCCTGCGACCTGCGCGAGAGCGAGGGTCCGGCGCGCTGGCACATCCAGGACGACATCCGAAACCACCTGCAGCCGAACCGCTGGGCGGCGATGATCTGCCACCCCTACTGCACCTTCAACACCTTGGCCGGCATCCGCTGGATGTACCACCCGGAGGACACCGCGCTGGAGCAGCCCGATCGGCGGCGGCACCCGAAGTACCCCAACCGGATGCGTGACTTCCTGGAGGGCGCCCTGCTGTTCTCGGACCTGATGGCCGCACCGATCGAGTTCATCGCCGCAGAGAATTCGAAGCCGCACGGCTTGGCCATGAGCGTTCTGGGCCGGCCGACGCAGACGGTGCAGCCCTACGACTTCGGCAGCCCGTTTACGAAGGGCGCCACGCTGTGGCTGAAGAACCTGCCGAAGCTGGTGGCCACGCACACGAAGGCGGAGGTGATCGTCCAGCACGGCAAGATCGAGGCCCGGTGCCACCTCATGCCCCCGGGCGATGAGCGGGAGAAGGAGCGCTCCAGGTTTGACCCCGCAGTCGCCGCGGCAATGGCAAAGCAGTGGGGGGGCACATCCTCGAACAGAAGGCTGCCCAGCGACCGCTCATCAACATCCCGCTGGAGCTGGCGGCGTGAACGCGATCATGGCCCACGCTGGTGGGCGAAAGGAGGTAGTGCGATGAAGCTCGGCACACAGGTTTGCCTAGTTGGCACGGACGGCTACATGCCGCCGGTCGGTGCCTGCGGGGTCATCGTTGAGGGCATCGACGACATGGGCGACTACGGCGTGGAGTTCGATGGACACCCGTGCCCTCACCCGCCCGGCACGCACTGGTACGCGCATCGGACCTGGCTGGTCCCGCTACTTCCGCTGGCAGAACCTGTGGATACCGCGGCAAAGGAGGTGGCTGGTGTCGGCAGCTGAAAAACTGATGACCCTGGCGCAGGCGGCCGACCGCTGCGAGTGCTCCACGAAGACCCTGCGCCGCGCGATCGATGCCGGCGAGTTGGCAGCCTGCCGGCTCGGTCAGGGTCCAAAATCCGACAGAATTCACCCAGCCGACCTGAATGCCTGGTGGGCAAAATGCAAGGTAAGGACATGCCCGTCACCAAGCGTCCCAATGGACACTACCAAGTTACCGTCAGCATCGGCGGACGAACAGCTCGCAAGTCTTCTCGGCATTGGTCGTTCAAGGACGCCAAAGAGTACGAGCGCAAGATGCTCGCCTCGGTCCGGGACATTGCGGCTGGTCGCCAGCCGGAAAGACTGATCGCCGATGCGGTGAAAAAGTGGATGGTGGACCACGTGCCGCGGCTGCGCTCGGCGGTGAAGACCGCCGCGCACGTCAGGGCGCTGTTCCCGTACATTGCCGGGCGGAAGCTGTCGGAGGTGTCGCAGGTTTGGGCCGAGATCAAGGCGGCGGAGATCAGCAAGGCGCCGGCCACCGTCAACCACAAGGGCCGCATCCTGCGCCAGGTGACGCGGATGGCGTGGCGGGAATGGGGGTGGCTGGAGCGGCCGGCGGTGATTGCCCTGCTGCCGGAGAAGCCGCGCGAGACGTTCCTGACGACGGAGCAGGTCGAAGCACTGGCGCGGGCGTGCCCCAACGCGGCGGCGGGCGACTACGTGCGCCTGGCGGCCTACACCGGCATCCGGCGTGGCCACCTGCTGCGGCTCACCGCGCATGAGGTGCGGGATGGCTTCATCCACCTGGACCGCACCAGCAAGACGAAGACCCTGCAGCTGGTGCCCCTGCACCCGCGCGTGATCGGCATCGCTGGCCGCCTGCCGCTGGGCGTGTCCGATGACCAGGTGCGGGACTCGTGGGCCAAGGCGCGCGCCGTCTGCGGGCTGCAACACGTGCGCTGGCACGACCTGCGACATACTTGCGCGTCGTGGCTGGTGCAGGCCGGGGTGCCGCTGCACACGGTGTCGGAGGTGCTGGGCCACAGCTCCACGGCGATGACGCGGCGGTACGCGCATCTGGCGCCGGATCACCTCGCCGAAGCCATCAAACGGCTCGCATAATTCGGTGCAGGTTTTGTGCAGTCGATGGGGCCAAAGCTGCCATTTCTGTCCAGCACGGCCCCTTGTAATTCAGTAAGTTGCGCTTGAACTGGTGACTTAAAATCCGCCGGGGGCAACCCCATGCCGGTTCGATTCCGGCTCCGGGCACCACCTCAGATCGCCCGCGAATAGCGCACCGGCTGATCCGGCTGGGCCAGATAACGGTCGAAGCACATCGCGAGCAGGCGCAGCAATGGACGCCCCCGCGCGGTGGCGCGCACCACGCCGTCGCGGTACTCGGCCAGGCCGTCGGCCTCCAGCGCCGTCAATGCGGCGAGCGCATCGGCGAAGTACTGGTCGAAATCGACACCATGGCGTGCCCCCAGCGCGCGGCCATCCACCTCGCCCTGGCACATCAGCTGGTTGATCAGCGCGGCGCGCAGCGCATCGTCCGCATCCAGGGTCAGCCCCCGCCACACCGGCAGGCGCCCGGCATCCACCGCCGTTTCCCAGCCCGGCAGGTCGCGCGGGTTCTGGCTGTAGCAGTTGCCGATGCGGCTGATTGCGCTGGCGCCCAGCCCGACGAGGTCGGTCTGCGCGTGGGTGGTGTACCCCATGAAGTTGCGGTGCAGCTGGCCGGCGCGCTGGGCGCGGGAGAGATTCTCTTCCGGCAGTGCGAAGTGATCCATGCCGATGTACTGGTACCCGGCCAGCGACAGCCGACGCACCGCCAGGCCGAGCAGCGCCAGCTTCTGTTCCGGGCTGGGCAGCGCGGCATCGGGGATCTGCCGCTGCGCCTTGAACAGGTTGGGCAGGTGCGCATAGCCGTAGATCGCCAACCGGTCGGGGCGTTCGCGCAGCACCGTTTCCAGGGTGCGCGCGAAACCCTCCAGGGTCTGGTGCGGCAGGCCATAGATCAGGTCCACGTTGACCGAGCGCAGGCCATGCTCGCGGCACGCACGCAGCACCTCCAGCGTGGCCTCCACGCCCTGCTCGCGGTTGATCGCACGCTGCACTACCGGGTCGAAATCCTGGATGCCCAGGCTCGCCCGGTTGAACCCCAACGCGCCCAACCGGGCGATGTCCTCGCGGGTGACGAAGCGCGGATCGAGCTCGATCGAGAAGTCGCGAGCGGCCGAGGTGCTGAACGAAAAGCGCTGGCGCAGGCCCTCGATCAGCTCGCGCATCTGGGTTGCGGCCAGGAAATTCGGGGTGCCGCCGCCAAGGTGCAGCTGCACTACTTCGCGCGAGGCGTCGAACAGCGGTGCGATCAGGTCGGCTTCGCTGAGCACGCGCGCGACATACGCCACGCCCTTGCCATGGTCGCGGGTGATCACCCGGTTGCAGCCGCAGTAGAAGCACGGGCTGCTGCAGTACGGCACATGCACGTACAGCGACAGCGGCAGCGCTTCGGCATTGCTGGCCGCGATCGCGGCACGCAGCCCATGCTCATCGAAGCCGTCGTGGAAATGCGGCGCGGTGGGATAGGAGGTGTAGCGCGGGCCAGGCCGGTCGTGACGGCGCAGCAGGTCCGGGTCGAAGTGCCAGGCAAGCCCGGCGGCGGCAGGTGAAAGGGTATCCATGGACCCAGCGTGCGCGCCCGCGCGTGGCCCTGCATTGAGCCAGATCAATCCAGGCGCGGTCTTCCGGCGAGCGGCAGTTCGGGCCAGCGCTGCATCTGGATGCGCCGCCAGAAGGTGTCGGCGATGCGCGTGGCCACGTCGTCGGCCAGCTGCTGCATGGGCGGGTTGCCCAGTTCCGCTGTGGTGCGCCGGAACAGCAGCAGCCAGCGGTCGAACAGCGCGCGCTCCAGCTCGGGCATGGCCATGTGCTTGGACATCGGGTTGCCGTTGAAGCGGCGGGTGCCGCGCAGCATGGCCGACCAGAAATCCACCAGCTGGGCCAGATGCACGTCCCAATCGTGGATGCGCGCCTCGAACACCGGGCCCAGCTGCTCGTCCCGGCGCACGCGGGCGTAGAAGTCGTGCACCAGGCGGGTGACTTCCTGCTCGCTGCACAGCGCCAGGGAGGCGGCAGGCAGCACGGGGGCGACGGACGAGGACATGCGGTCATGATGCTACGCCGCCTTGATCAGGATCAATGTGGCGTGCTGTCGCAGGGCCTACTGTGCAGGCCATGGACACGCTGAACGCCCCGCCTGGCAACCGTCGCCGCCTGCTGATCCAGCAGTGGGGTGCGGTGCTGTGGCCGAGCTTTGTCGCAGCCGGGCTGGCCTGCGCGGTGTTTTTCGCCTTCGTGGACCCGTTGCGCCTGCGCGACATCACCTTTCCGGACCAGTCGCTCAGTCGCGAACTGGGCTACACGCTGGGCTTCTTCATGTTCTGGTCGTTAACCGCTGCCGCCAGCGCGGTCACCGGCTACCTGCTGCGGCCGCGGCCGCGCGATGAAGACGAGCTGCCGCTGGGATGACGCCGGCTGCGCCCCCTGCCCTGCGCTGGCGCGCCCTGGTATGGGCAGCGCTGCTCATGCTGTTCTACGCCCTGCCCTGGCTGCGCTGGAACGGGCGGCAGGCGCTGCTGTTCGACCTGCCGGCGCGTCGCTTCGACCTGTTCGGGCTGACCCTGTGGCCGCAGGACGTCGGCGTGCTGTTCGGGCTGGTCGCGGTGCTGGCCTGCACGCTGGTGCTGCTGACCACGATGGCCGGGCGGGTCTGGTGCGGGCATGCCTGCCCGCAGACGTTGTGGAGCGGCCTGTTCCGCTGGATTGAACGCAGCGCCACCCGACGACTGCGACCGCCGGCCCTGGCCCGCGTGGTCAAACACCTGGCCTGGGCCGCGGTCGCACTATGGACCGGTATCACCTTCGTCGGCCTGTTCAGTCCGATCCAGCCGCTGGTGGCCGGCTTCTGGCCGGCCCGCTGGAGCGGCTGGGAAACGTTCTGGGTGCTGTTCTACGCCACGGCCGCGTGGGCCAACGCCGGCTTCCTGCGCGAACAGGTCTGCATCGACCTGTGCCCGTATGCGCGGGTGGCCCCGATGCTCTGCGATGCCGACACCCCGAAGGTCTGCTACGACGCCCGCCGCGCCGAACCGCGCGGCCCCCGCCAGCGTGGACAAGGTTCGGTGCAGCAACGCGGTCGTGGCATGCTCGATCCGACCAGTGCCAGCGACTACGCCTTCCGTGCGGCGCATCCGGCCTTGGCCGGCCCGCCGCCGCGCTTCGCCGACGATCGGCTGGGCGATTGCCTGGACTGCGGTGCCTGCGTCCAGGTGTGCCCCATGCAGCTGGACGTGCGCGCCGGGCCGCAGCCGGACTGCATCGCCTGTGGCGCGTGCGTGGATGCCTGCGATGCGCAGATGCGCGCGTGGCGGTTTCCGAGCGGGTTGGTCCAGCTGGCCAGCGAAAACGAGATGCAGGGAAGGCCGCGACGGTGGCTTCGTCCGCGCACGCTGGCGGCACTGCTCAGCCTGGCCGCGCTGCTCGGTATCGGGCTGCATTACCTGTAACCGCCATCCCCGGGCGGTTGGCCTCAGCGCGTGCGGTTGTCGGGCGGCGGCACCATCTGCGCGCGCCGGACAATGCCGAGCTGTTCAATGATCAGGGCCAGTTCGTTGGTCACCTGGGTGCGGCCGCGGCCCTGCGGCACCAGGCGTTCAAGCACCTGCTGGTAGGTGGTCCAGAACTCCGGCCCACACCCATGCTTGCTGTAGCTGGCCTCCAGCTCGGTGCGGACGCCGTCAGCCAAGTCATTCGCGCCGTATCGCATACGACCTCCCTTGGACCTGCCCTGCATCGAAGACGAGCAATTCCCCCTGCCAGGCTTGCGCCTGTCGCCCCGCCGCTGGGAGGCGGCGGGACTTCACCCACGTTTCACCCCACCCTTTCATGCCCTTCGCGCCAAGTCAACCAATGGTGAACAGGCGATCAAACATGCCCTGAATGGTTCAGGCACGCCCCTGCCCACGCAGGCAGGATGCCGCGCGGTTGTTGACACCGTGATGTCAGCCCGCGAAGACCCGGCGGGTGGTCAGCCCCCCATCCGCCAGATGCCATAGGCGCTGATGGCCACGCCGGCGCCCAGTACCATCCAGGACACGCCGTTGAAGCGCTTGAACACCTTGGCCAGGCCGAACGAGAGCACGATCGCCGCCAGCCCAAACCCCAGCACGACCACGCCGCTGACGTTGCTGGGCGAATCCCAGAACGAACCGGGCGCGCCGACGGCTGCAAACCACAAGGCGATATCCATCGAACATCCTCGACACAAAACGGTACTGCACAGTAGGTGCGCGCTCGTCCGGGCGAGGTGAAGGACAGAAACGAAAAACCCCGCCGAAGCGGGGTTTGTCGAACTACTGGAGGCCTGGGTCGGAATTGAACCGGCGTACGCGGATTTGCAGTCCGCTGCATGACCACTCTGCCACCAGGCCGGTGACCTTATAAAACAAGACCCCGAGAACGGGGCCTGGTCAGGATTTGGAGCGGGAAACGAGACTCGAACTCGCGACCTCAACCTTGGCAAGGTTGCGCTCTACCAACTGAGCTATTCCCGCAAAATCAGGCGCATATGTTACCGGAACCGCGGGTAACACACCAGCCTTTTACACTTCATCGCCGCTTGCCACCGCGGAGAAAAACAAGGCCCCTCGGGGGCCCTGTCGAAATCTGGAGCGGGAAACGAGACTCGAACTCGCGACCTCAACCTTGGCAAGGTTGCGCTCTACCAACTGAGCTATTCCCGCAGTGTTGCTGCGTCCTGCGACCGGCACCTGCGTCGAAGGAGCGCTATTGTGTCGGGATTCCTTCACGTCGTCAACAGGTTTATGCAGCGGTATTCAGCCGTGCAGGCGCATGCCGCGACGATGAAAATAGACCTGTTCGGCCACCCGCCGCAGCAGGCGGGACTGCAGCAGCAGATCCAGCGGCCAATCCGCCTGCAGGTGGTCCATGGCCCAGCGCAACACCCGTTTGCGCCGGAACGTGGGCGCGGCGCGGACTGCGACGCTTTCGGCCGCAGGCCCCCTGCCGCGCAGGTGGCGGGCCACCGCATCGCCGACCGTCCAGCCATGCCGCCAGGCCGAATGGATGCCACCGGCCGACATCGGCGAAACGATACCGGCCGCGTCGCCGGTAAGGATCACGCCCGGCGCGGCGATCGGCCCGCGTGCGAGCCCGCAGGGGACCAGCCCGGCGCGGGTCGCGCTGGGGCGGGCCGCTTCGGGCAGTCCGATCACGCTGCGGATGTGCGCCAGGAAACCCGCCATATCCGGCTGGCGCGCTTGCGCGGGGTCGTGGCGCAGGGCCAGCCCGATCTGCACGCCGGTTGGGTTCTGTGCCGCCCATCCGATGTAGCCGGGCGCGAAGCGACGGCTGGCGAAGCAATGCAGCGCGCCACCGTCTGGCAGCTGCAGGCCTGAAAATTCCTGCTCGACCCCGAACAGGGTGTCGTGTACCCGACCCAGCCCGGTGCGCTGGGCGACGCGCGAACTGGCGCCGTCAGCGCCCACCAGGTAGCGCGTGCGACCTGCCCCGGCCACCTGCCAGCCCTCGCCGTCGCGCACGGCCTCGGTGAAGGACTGCCGCAGCCGCAGCTCGACACCATGCGCAGGCAGTTCGCCTGCCAGCCAACGCATCAGGTTCGGCGTGTCGGTGGTCATGAAGTAGTAGCCCGGTGCGGCCAGCTGCACGCTGCGCAGGTTCGGCGCATACAGGCGCACGCGTTCCACGCGCTGCAGCAGTGCCTGCGGAATGCGCTGCAGCCAGGTCTGTTCAACGACCTCTTTGACCAGGATCCCGGTCGTATGCAGGCGCGCGCCCGGATCTTCCTTGCGTTCCAGCACGCACACGCGCAGGCCGAATTCGGCAGCGGCCAATGCGCAGGCGGCGCCGGCGAAGCTGGCGCCGACCACGACCAGGTCCCAGTCGTATGCGGCGTTGGGGGTGTTCATTGCGGTGCGATCCTGCGACTACGGGCGCACAGGATCGCGGCGGCAGGCGGGGCGGCCATGAAGTGCCGGTGAAGCGGAAATGAAGCGTGGCCGCCAACGAAAAAAGCGACCCGAAGGTCGCTTTTTTCTTGAATCTGGAGCGGGAAACGAGACTCGAACTCGCGACCTCAACCTTGGCAAGGTTGCGCTCTACCAACTGAGCTATTCCCGCTTGGGAGGCGAAATTCTACAGCCAAACGCGGTGCTGTCAACAGCCCTCAGCCCTTCTTTTTCAGGCGCGCGGTTTCACGGGCGGCGCGTTCGTCCTCGCGCAGGCTCGGCCACGCCGCATGCAGGTACTGCAGGCCGGAGAACAGGGTGAGTACCGCAGCGATCGCCAGGGTCCAGTCGCCGACATGAAATACCGGTTCGCCCATCCAGATATCGGACACCGGCGTGTTCGGCGCCACCGAATACAACAGGCACAGCAGCGCGACCATCTGCGCGGTGGTCTTGATCTTGCCGATCAGGGCCACCCGCACCTTCGCACGCTGGCCGATTTCAGCCATCCATTCGCGCAGTGCCGACACCGCGATTTCGCGGCCGACGATGACGGCTGCCCAGAACGCCATCCACGGCGTGGGGTGGCCCTGCACGATCAGGAACAGCGCCACGGCCACCATCAGCTTGTCCGCAACCGGGTCCAGGAAGGCGCCGAACGCCGAGGCCAGGTCGTAGCGGCGGGCGATCCAGCCATCCAGCCAATCGGTCAGCGCGGCGATGCCGAAGATCGCCGCCGAGGCGAAATTGGTCCAGGTGTAGGGAAGGTAGAACACCAGCACCAGCACCGGGATCATCACGATCCGCAGCAACGTCAGCCAGGTGGGGAGGGTCAACTTCATTGCGTCTCTCTACTCGCCGGCCGCAGGGGGCGTGGGCAGTCCATGAAGGTTAGCGTAGATGCGTGCGGCAAGGGCGTCATTGATGCCCTCCACCTTTGCGATTTCCGCCTCGCCGGCCGCCTTCAGGCCGACCAGCCCGCCGAAATGCTTGAGCAGGCTGGCGCGCCGGCGCGGCCCGATGCCGGGAATGTCCTCCAGCTTGCTGGTCATGCGCGCCTTCTGCCGGCGGCCCCGATGGCCGGTGATCGCAAACCGGTGCGCTTCGTCGCGGACCTGCTGGATGAACTGCAGGGCCGGTGATGCGGCGCCGGGGCGCAGCTCGCGGCCATCGGGCATCACCAGCGCTTCGTGCCCGGCGCGGCGCTCCACGCCCTTGGCCACGCCCACCAGCAACACCCCTTCCACGCCGAGGTCGGCCAGTGCGGCCTGCGCCTGGGCCAACTGGCCGGCGCCGCCGTCGATCAGCAGCAGGTCCGGCAGCACGCCCTCCTCTTCCACCGCACGCCGGAAGCGACGGTCGATGGCCTGGCGCATGGCCGCGTAGTCATCGCCGGGTTCGATCCCGCTGATGTTGAAACGCCGGTACTGGCTGCGCACCGGGCCGCTGGCATCGAACACCACGCATGAAGCCACGGTGGCTTCGCCCATGGTGTGGCTGATGTCGAAGCACTCCACGCGCTTGACCTGCTCAGCCAGGCCGAGCATCTGCCGCAGGTCCTCGCTGCGCGCATGCTGGGCGCTGCGGCTGGTGAGCTCGCTGACCAGCGTGATCTGCGCGTTGCGGCTGGCCAGCTCGACATAACCGGCCCGTTCGCCGCGCACGTTCCACTTCAGCTGCACCTTGGCCTCGGCCGAAGCGCTGAGCGCCGACTCGATCAGGCTGGCATCCGGAATCTCGCGGTCCAGCAGGATCTCGCGCGGCGGGGAATGTTCGGCGTAGTACTGCGATACGAAAGCGCCAAGCACTTCGTCCGCGCTTTCCTCGCCGTTGGTGCGCGGGAAGAACGGTCGCGTGCCCATGTTGCGGCCATCGCGGAACGCCAGCAGCATCACGCAGGCGCTTGCGCCCTGCGTGGCGCAGGCCAGCACGTCGAGGTCGGCGGCGCGGCCATCCACGTACTGGCGGGTCTGCATGCTGCGCAGGGACGTGACCAGGTCGCGCAGGCGCGCGGCCTGCTCGAATTCCAGCGCTTCGCTGGCCGCCTGCATCTGCGTACCCAGCTCGCGCGCAAGCTGGTCGCTCTTGCCTTCCAGGAACATCGAGGCACGCCGCACCGATTCGGCATAGTCGTCGGCGGCCACCAGGTCCACGCACGGCGCGCTGCAGCGGCCGATCTGGTACTGCAGGCACGGTCGCGAGCGGTTGCGGAACACGCTGTCCTCGCAGCTGCGCAGCTTGAACAGCTTGTGCATGAGGTTGAGCGTTTCGCGCACCGCAGTCACCCCCGGGTAAGGACCGAAGTACCGGCCCGGCACCGCGCGCGGACCGCGGTGCAGCGCGATGCGCGGCCAGTCTTCGCGGGTCAGCAGCACGTGGGGATAGGTCTTGTCGTCGCGCAGCGAGACGTTGTAACGCGGCGACAGCGACTTGATCAGCTGGTTTTCCAGCAGCAGCGCTTCCGCCTCGGAACGCGTCACGGTCACATCCATGCGCGCGACCTGCGACAGCATGGACATGATCCGCGCGGTCTTGGGCGCGCCATTGAAGTAACTGCCCACGCGGTTGCGCAGCGCGCGGGCTTTGCCGACATACAGCAGGGTGTCGTCGGCGGCATACATGCGGTACACGCCGGGCGCGGTGCTCAGGTGGGCCGCGAATGCCTTTCCATCGAAGGCCGGAGCGGTAGTGAGGGTCATTCGCTGATCGGCACGTCGCTCAGTACGCCGCTGACCGGGTCGAAACGCAGTACGGCATGGGCATCGGTCTCGGCGATCCACACCGCACCGCCGCCCAAGGCCAGCCCGGCCGGGCCATGCAGCCGGCGCGGCAGCGCCACGGTACTCAGTTCGCCGCCGCCCAGGCGCAGGGTGCGCAGTCGGCCGTTGCCGGCGTCGGCGATCCACAACACGGGCGCGTCCGGGCTCATCGCAATGGCCTGCGGGTACTGCAGCTGGGCAGCGGTGCGCGGGCCATCCTGGTCGCCGAACGACCACATCCCCTGCCCCACCAGCGTCTGCACCAGGTCGCCACGCAGCTGCATCGACCGGATCGACGAACCCAGCGCGTCGCATACGTACAGCACCTGCTGCACCGCCGCCAGCGCGGCCGGCTGCGCGAACGCGGCCAGGTGGCCGCTGCCGTCACGCTCGTCGATCGCGCCGGAGCCGGCGCGCCAGGACAACGTGCGCTGGCCCAGGTGATAGCTCCAGATGCGGTTGTCGCCGGCCATCGCGATATGGATCTGGTTGTCGGCGACCACCAGACCCTGCGGATGGTTCAGGGGGGTCTGGCGCGGGTCGCCCACCGCGCCTTCGCGCGGCTCGCCCGGACGGCCATTGCCGCACAGGGTGTCGACCTGCCCGGTCAGCAGGTGGATCCGGCGCAACGCATGGTTGCCGGTGTCGGCGACGTACAGCCACTCGCGTTCCAGGGCCAGGCCCTGCGGCCGGTTGAACGCGGCCTCGCCCGGGCCGCCATCCATCATGTCGGCGGTGCCCATCCCGAACTGGCGAAGCACCCGCCCGGCATGGCTGCACTCGAGGATGCGATGGTGGCCGCTGTCGGCGATGTACAGCCGCTCGGTGCTCACCGCCAGCGCGGTCGGGAACAGCAACGGCAGGCGCGGCTCGGGATGCAGCTCGCGCTGGCGCGATGCGTCCGCATCCAGCGGGCTGGACGTCCCCTGGCAGAGTGCATTGAGCGCACGATCCAGCTCCTCGCCGAAGCCGACCAGGCGGTCGACCTCACGCCCCTGTGCATCCAGCAGCACCAGGGTCGGCCAAGCCGCCACGTTGAACCGGCGCCAGCCGTCCCAATCGGCATCCAGCAGCGCCGGCACGGTCACGCCCTGTCGGCGGAGCAGTTTCAGCGCCTGCTCCGGTTCGCGCTCGAAGTCGAAGCGCGGCACCTGCAGGACCAGTACCTGCAGCTTGCCGGGGTTGCGCGACTGCCATTGGCCAAGCTCGGCCAGCCGGTGCGCGCACCACACCGAGGCGGCGTTGACAAAGGCCAGTACCACCGGGCGACCACGCAGTTCGGTCAGGGTGGTCGGGGCGGCATTGAGCCACGTGGCGAATTCGGGCAGATCCTGGACGGGCTGTACGTTCATGCGCTGATTATGCCGGACTGGGCGTCATGCAACCGTCGTGCCACCGTCAATTTCGCGGCGGGCCAGCCAGCCCTCGGCACGCGCCAGGTCCTCGGGCGTATCGATCCCCGGCGGGAAGGCGGCCGGCGACAGCGCCACACTCAGCCGGTGGCCCGCCTCCAGCACCCGCAGCTGCTCCAGCGATTCCAGCTGTTCCAGCGTGCCCGGCGGCAACGCGGCGAACTGCTGCAGGAAACCGGCCCGGTAGGCATAGATGCCGATGTGGCGCAGCCAGTGGGGGCCGGAGAGGCGCTCGCGCGACTGCGCGAAGGCGTCGCGGTGCCAGGGAATGGGAGCGCGGCTGAAGTACAGCGCGTCCAGGTTCTGCTGGCGTACCACCTTGACCACGTTCGGGTCGAACAGGGTCTCGGCATCCTCCACCGGGGTGGCCAGGGTCGCCATGGCGGCACCGCTGTAGACCAGCGCTTCGGCCACCGCGCGGATGCCCTCGGCCGGGGCGAACGGCTCGTCGCCCTGCAGGTTCACCACCACGGTGTCATCGGACCAGCCGGCCTGGCGGGCGCATTCGGCCAGCCGGTCGGTGCCGGAGGCATGGCTGGCGGCCGTCATCGCCACCTGCACGCCGTCCAGGCCCTGCAGGGCGTCGGCGATGCGCGCATCGTCGGTGGCCACCCAGACCTCGCGCGCACCGGCCAGCAGCGCGCGTTCGGCCACGCGCAGCACCAGCGGTCTGCCGCCGAGCAGCCGCAGCGGCTTGCCGGGCAGCCGGGAGGCGGCGTAACGCGCCGGAATGGCGACGACGAAATCGACGGGCTGGCTCATGCGGACCTCTCGGCAATACACGGGAACAATTGCCGCCAGTGTGCCGCAAACGCGGTGCTCAGCGCTTGCCGAGTTTGTCCACGCGGTCCAGCAGGTTGACCCAGAACGCGGCGGGAAGATCGGCCGACAACGGCACCGAAAAATGCCATTCGTTGGCGAACGCCTTGCACTTCACCGCGTCCTTTTCAGTCATCAGCACCGGCAGTTCGCTGCCAAAGCGAAGGTCCGCCGCCTGATACGCATGGTGGTCGGCGAAGGCATGCGGGACCACCCCGATACCGTGCGCACGCAGCATGTCGAAGAAGCGCTGCGGGTGCGCGATCCCGGCCACGGCGTGCACGCGCTGGCCACGGAAGTGCGACAACGCGCGGGCACGGCCGCCGCTGAGCGGCTGCGCGCTGTCGATATGCAGCTGCATCGCCCATTCGCCGAACCCGCAGGAGGCGAGCGCGGACGGATCGGCGCTGGCCTGGCCCAGGTTGACCACGCGGAAGTCGCAGTCGCGCGCGCGTTCGGCGGGTTCGCGCAGCGGCCCGGCCGGGATCAACCGGCCGTTGCCGTAGCGGCGTTGTGCGTCCACCACTTCGATTTCGATGTCGCGCGCCAGCCGGTAGTGCTGCAGGCCGTCGTCGCAGACGATGATGTTGCAGCCCGCCTCGACCAGCGCGTTGCCGGCGGCCACGCGGTCGGCATCGACCCGGACCGGCACGCCGGTTTTCCACGCGATCAGCACCGGTTCGTCGCCGCCCAACGCGGTCGGCGTGCCTGCCTCGACCCAGCGCGGGACCTTGGCCTCTTCGCGCCCGTAACCGCGACTGGCCACGCCCGGCTTCCAGCCCGCCTCGCGCAGGCGGTCCACCAGCGCGATGGTCAGCGGGGTCTTGCCCGTACCGCCGGCGGTCACGTTGCCGACCACGATCACCGGCACCGGCAGCGCGTGGCGCTTGCGCCAACCGCGCCGGTACAGCCCACGGCGCAGCGCCACCACGGCGCCGTACACCGGCGCCAGCAGCCGTGCGGCAAACGGAATCGCACTGCCGTCGTACCAGTACGACGGCGTCTGGGAACCCTTGGACGCCATCAGGGCTGCCTTTCGCGGAACTGCATCTTGTGCAGGTGCTCGTACAGCCCGCCCAGCGCCAGCAGCTCGCGGTGGGTGCCGCGCTCGACGATGCGGCCGTGGTCCATCACCAGCACCTGGTCGGCATGTTCGATGGTGGACAGGCGATGTGCGATCACCAGCGTGGTGCGCTCGGGCATAAGGCGCTGCAGGGCATCCTGCACCAGCCGCTCGGACTCGTTGTCCAGCGCGGCGGTGGCTTCGTCGAGGATCAACACCGGCGCGTCGCGCAGGATCGCGCGGGCGATCGCCAGGCGCTGGCGCTGGCCGCCGGACAGCAGCGCGCCGTTCTCACCCACCGGGGTCTGCAGCTGCTGCGGCATGCGCTCGATGAACTCCCACGCATTGGCGGCCTCGGCGGCAGCGCGGATCTGCTCGTCGCTGGCGTCCATGCCGTAGGCGATGTTGGCGCCCACGGTATCGTCGAACAGCATGACCTTCTGCCCGACCATCGCCACCTGGCGGCGCAGGTCGGCCAGCGGGTAGTCGTCCAGCGGCACGCCATCGAGCAGGATGCGGCCGCCGCTGGGCTCATAGAAACGCGGCACCAGCCGGATCAGGCTGGTCTTGCCGCTGCCGGAGCGGCCGACGATGGCCGTTACCGTGCCCGGCTTGGCATCGAAGGTGATGTCGTCCAGTGCGATGCCGGTATCTTCGCGATAACGCAGCATCACGTGCTGGAAAGACAGCTCGCCACGCACGCGCTGGGCGCGGGTGCTGCCTTCGTCGCGCTCGACCGGCAGGTCAAGGATGCCGAACAGGCGCTCGGCAGCGGCCACGCCGCGCGAGATGGAGGTCTGCACGCTGGTCAGGCGGCGCAGCGACGGGATGATGGCCATCATCGAGGTCATCAGGCCCATGAACTGGCCGGCATTCAAGCGCCCGGCCAGCGCTTCGCGGGTGGACACCCACACGATCACGGCCAGCGCCAGCGCGGCCAGGAACTGCACGGTGCTGGACGCCAGCGCACGGGTGGTTTCGACCTTCATGTTCAGGCCGAGCATGCGGTTGGCCAGCCGCGAGTAACGCGAGATCTCGTGCGCCTGGGTGCCATGCACCTTCACTTCCTGCTGCGCGGCCAGCGACTGTTCGGCAGTCTGCGCCATGCTGCCCATGCCGTCCTGGATGCCGCGGCTGATGCGCCGGTAGCGCTTGCCCACGAACGAGACGATCACGCCGATCAGCGGCACCACCACCAGCATCGCCACGGTCACCTTGACGCTCATCTGCAGCATCACCACCAGCATGGCGATGATGGTCAGGGTGTCGGCGACCAGGGTCTTGAGCGCATCGGCGCTGGCCTGGGTGACCTGCTCGGTGTCGTAGTTAAGGCGGCTGACCATCACCGGCGTGGCTTCGCTGTCGAAGTGCGACGACGGCAGGTGCAGGTACTTGGACAGCACCTGTTCGCGCAGGTCGCGCACCACGCTGCGGCCGGTGCGGGCCAGTGCGTAATCGCTGACCAGCGTGGCCAGGCTGCGCATCATGAACAGCCCGAGGATGGTCAGCGGCAGGATCACCGCCATGCGCGGCTCGGGGTTGACGAAGCCGCGGTTGACCAGCGGTTCCATCAGCTTGGTGAAGTGGTAACCGGCCAGGGCTTCGACCACCATCGCGATGACGGCGGCCACCATGAACACCCAGTAGGCGCGGGTGTAGCCCAGCAGGCGTTTGTAGATCGGCCATACCGGCGCGTGTTGTTTACTCATGGACGCACCTCCGGCGCGGTAGCGATGGCGATGCGACGGAAACCGAGCTGGCCCAGGGCATCCTGGGCGGTCACTACGGCCTGGTACGGGGTGCGGGCATCGGCGCGCAGCAGTACGGTCTGCTCACGGTCGGTGCCGGCGACGGCGGCAATGGTCTGCTTGACCGATTCCACGTCGGTGCGCAGCACTTCCTGGTCGTTGATGAAGTAACGCCCTTCGGCATTGACCAGCACGCTGAGCGAGCGCGGCGGCTCGGTGGTGTCCTGCTGGCTGGCGGTCGGCAGCTGCAGCTGCAGCGTCGAGCGCGCGTCGAAGGTGGTGGTGACCACGAAGAAGATGATCAGCACGAGGATGACGTCGATCAGGGGTACCAGATCGATGTGCACCTCGTCCTGGACCCGGTCGTTGCGGATACGCATCCGTCAGCCCTTGGCCGTGACGGGCGCGGCGCCGGCCGCCGGCGCGGTGCCGGCGCGCGGTGCCGCGTTCATGACGCCGGGGCGGCCGTCCAGTGCATCCAGCAGGGCCGAGGCCTCCATTTCCATCTCGATCACGTAACCGCCGATGCGGCCCTTGAAGTAGCGATGGAACATCAATGCCGGGATCGCCACGATCATGCCGGTGGCGGTGCACACCAGCGCCTTGCCGATGCCGCCGGCCAGCTGGTTCACATCGCCCACGCCGTGGTCGAGGATGCCCAGGAACATCTGGATCATGCCCACCACGGTGCCAAGCAGGCCCAGCAGCGGGCCCGCCGATGCGATGGTGCCCAGCGCGTTCAGGAACCGCTCCATGCGATGCACCAGACGCCGGCCGGCATCTTCGATGCGCTCGCGGATCTGGTCGCGCGGGCGGTTGCGCGCTTCCAGCGCCACGGCCAGCAGCGCGCCCAGCGGCGAGTTGGCCCGCAGCGACTGGATGTGATTCGGATCGAGCTTGCCGCGCGCGGCCCAGTTGCGCACTTCCTGGCCCAGCCCCGGGGGCAGGACCTCGTTACGCCGCAAGGTCCAGAAACGCTCCAGGACGATTGCCAAAGCCAGTACACCCAACAGCAGCAGCGGCACCATCGGCCAGCCACCGGCCTTGACCAGTTCCCACACGTTTCAACCCTCCGGCCCATTGGCCGCCTGTATGACCGCCGATAGGATAGCAGCCGACCGCGTCCGCTCCGCGGCATCCCACCAACGGCGTTCGAAAAGACGCTGTTCGCGCACCTGCAACCCCTCCTGGCCCAGCCACAGGCGCAGCGCGCCGCTGTCGGCGGTGTTCAGCACTTCGGCAGGGGCCGCCCGCCAGCGCTGCACGACGTCCGGGCGCGGATGCCCGAACCGGTTGCCATGGCCGGCCGAGACGATGGCCAGGCGGGGCGACACCGCCTGCACCCAGTCGGCGGCGGACGAGCCGGCACTGCCGTGGTGCGCCACCAGCACCGCGTCGGCGCGCAGCGCGGCCGGTACCGTGGCAACCAGCGCGGCCTCCTCGCGCTGGCCGATGTCGCCCGTCAACAGCACCACGCCGTGCGCGGTCTGGATGCGCAGCACGCAGCTGCTGGCGTTGCCTGCGTAGTCCATGCCCGGCGGCGGGTGCAGGACGGTGAAGTCCACCCCGTCCCAGCGCCAGGCCTCGCCGCTGCTGCAGGGCAGCTGGATGGCGGGCACCGCACCCGACGGCGCCTGCAACGGTGGATCGCGAAAGGCGCGGCGCACTGCAGGCATGCCACCGGCGTGGTCGCGGTCGCCATGGCTGAGCAGCAGCCGGTCGAGCCCGGCCTCGCCCAGCGCGTGCAGGGTCGGCACCACCACCCGTTCGCCGGCGTCGAATCCCCCTTCCGCGGCGGGGCCGGCGTCGTACAGCAGGCGGTGGTGGCGGGTGCGCACCCACACGGCCAGGCCCTGCCCCACGTCCATCACCAGCAGCTCGACCTCGCCGGGGGCGGGACGATCGCGGGCCGGCCACAGCAGCGGCAGGCACAGCAGCAGCGCCGGCAGGCGCATCCCGGCGGCGCGCGGCAGCAACAGCCAGAACACCCCGAGAACGGCGACCGGAACCGCCGCGACGCCCGCCTGCGGCGCCCACCACAACGCCCACGGCTGGCGCGCAAGCGCCCCGAACAGCCACCAGCTCGCGTCGAAGCAGGCGGCCGCCCAGCGCCACGGCCAGCGCCCCGCCCCGTCGATCAGGGCTTCAAGCCCGGTGCCAAGCAACGCCAACGGCACCACCACCAGGCTCCACCAGGGAATGGCCAGCAGGTTGACCAACGGCCCCGCCCGCGAGGCCTGCCCGAACAGCGCCACGGTGAGCGGCAACAGCGCCAGGGTGGCCACGCCCTGTGCGGCCAGGAAGGTGCGCAGCCAGTGCACCCCGTGCCCCGGCAGGCACCACACCAGCCACAGCACCCCGGCGAAGCTGAGCCAGAAGCCCGGGGCAAGCACCGACAATGGATCCACCAGCAGCACCGCCAGCGCCGCCAGCGCCAACGCCTGGCCAACGGTGGCCGGTCGTCGCACGCAGCGGGCGGCGGCGACCACCGCGATCATCAGCACCGTGCGCACCGTGGGCAGCGCGAAGCCGGCCACGGCCGCATACAGCGCGGCACCGGCGACGGCCGCCAGCGCGGCCGCCAATGGCCGTGGCCAATAGCGTCCCAGCGCAGCAACCGCTCGCCAGGCCAGCCCCGCCAGCCACGCCGCGAACCCGGCCACCAGCCCGACGTGAAACCCGGAGATCGCCACCAGGTGGGTCAGGCCGAGCGCGCGCAGATCATCCCAGTCGCCCTGCCCCAACCCGCGGGTATCGCCCAGCGCCAGCGCCTGGATGAAACGGGCGCCAGGGCCCGGCACGTGTCCCGCGATGGCATCGGCCATGCGCTCGCGCCACGCCGGCAATCCGGTCGGGTCGCCCAAGGCCATCGCCGGGGCGCGCACGTGCCCGGTACCGCTCAACCGCTGCAGCAGCGCATGC
Source organism: Stenotrophomonas sp. CCNWLW57 (assembly GCF_037203925.1). NCBI lineage: Bacteria > Pseudomonadati > Pseudomonadota > Gammaproteobacteria > Lysobacterales > Lysobacteraceae > Stenotrophomonas > Stenotrophomonas sp. CCNWLW57. The sequence continues at coordinate 98,995 of NZ_JBBCBJ010000002.1, read as the reverse complement.
CGCTCGGCGTCGAAGCCACCCGGGTTGCGCAAACCACGCGGTGGGCGCAGCCGCGCGTGGAGCTGCCAGCGTGCGCCGGCGCGAAGCGAGCAGCGCAGCGCCGGTTCGGCTGCAGGCGCGCGCGCAGTCGCTTTTGCCGCAGTGACGTCATACCAGGCCAGCGCAAGCTCGCGGCCACGCAGGTGCGCGGGCATCGTCGCATCGTCATCCACGCGGAACCGGAAGCGGGTGCTGCGTGATCCGTGTTGCGGCAGCTCCACCACCCGGCCGCGCAACACGTGGTCCGCAGCCGCAGGCAACTGCAGGGCCAGGCCGGCATGGGCGTGCAGGGTGACCCAGCCGATCCCGGCCAGCACTGCGCCGCACCACCGTGCACGCGGCAACGCACACCAGACCCCCGCACCGCACACCAGCGCGCACCACGCAGGCATCCGGGGCAACAGCACCGGCGCGAACACCACACCGCACACACCGGCCAGCAGTGCGACCGCACATGCCTTGCCGAACAGGGGCAAAGGCGCTGGAAACGAACGGGAGAAGACGTCCGACAGGAACGACATGCAGGCCACCACGCGCTGGAGCCTGCATCCTTGGCCTGCAGCAACGATGTCGCCATCAGGTGGGTGCGGAACGCGGTGTGGGAAAGCGCCGCTGTCACGGAACCCACAACGCAAAAAAGCCGACCTGAGGGCCGGCTTTTCTGTTGTTCCACCTCAGTCACTGGGACTGGAGTGGTGGGCGGTACAGGGTTCGAACCTGTGACCCCTACCATGTCAAGGTAGTGCTCTACCGCTGAGCTAACCGCCCGTTTGTCTCGCTGCGCCGCTGCAATTGCGTCGGTGCAGGCCGCGTATATTACGGACGTCGGGTGTGAAGAGCAACACTTTTGTGAAGGTATTTCACAACGCGTTGTTCAGCCCAGGCTGGCCTCCTTCAGCTGGCGGATCTGGTCGCGCACGCGCGCTGCATCTTCGAACTCCAGGTCGCGGGCGTGCTGGTACATCTGCTGCTCCAGCGCCTGCAGCCGCTTGGCGATCTGGGCCGGTTCCAGGGTGCGGTAATCCACCGCCTCCTCGGCCACCCGGCCACCGCGTCCCTTGCCTTTGCCCCGCGCTTCCTTCTCGGCCGCTTCGGAGCGCGCACCTTCCAGCACATCCACGATCGGGCGCAGCACCGATTTGGGCACTATGCCGTGCGCTTCGTTGTACTCCACCTGCTTGGCACGACGGCGGTCGGTTTCGTCTATCGCCGCCTGCATCGAACGGGTGATCTTGTCCGCGTACAGGATCGCCTTGCCGCGCAGGTTGCGTGCGGCTCGGCCGATGGTCTGGATCAGCGAGCCGGTCGAGCGCAGGAAGCCCTCCTTGTCCGCGTCGAGGATCGCCACGAGCGATACCTCCGGCATGTCCAGGCCTTCGCGCAGCAGGTTGATGCCGACCAGCACGTCGAACTTGCCCAGGCGCAGGTCACGGATGATCTCCACGCGTTCCACCGTATCGATGTCCGAATGCAGGTAGCGCACCCGGATGCCGTGTTCGGTGAGGTACTCGGTGAGGTTCTCGGCCATGCGCTTGGTCAGCGTGGTGACCAGCACGCGGTCGCCGAGCTTGATGCGCTCGTTGACCTCGCTCATCAGGTCGTCAACCTGGGTGCCCACCGGGCGGATCTCCACCACCGGGTCGATCAGGCCGGTCGGGCGCACCACCAGTTCGGTGATTTCATCGGCGGCTTCGCGCAGCTCGTACGGGCCCGGCGTAGCGGATACGTAGATGCTGCGCGGGCAGCGCGCTTCCCACTCTTCGAAGCGCAGCGGGCGGTTGTCCAGCGCCGAGGGCAGCCGGAAGCCGAATTCGACCAGGGTTTCCTTGCGCGAGCGGTCGCCCTTGTACATCGCGCCGATCTGCGGAATGGTCACGTGCGATTCGTCGATGACCAGCAGCGCATCGGGCGGCAGGTAGTCGAACAGGGTCGGCGGCGGCTCGCCGGCGGCCTTGCCGGTGAGGTGCCGCGAATAGTTTTCGATGCCGTTGCAGAAGCCGACCTCGGCCATCATTTCCAGGTCGAACTGGGTGCGCTGCGCCAGGCGCTGCGCTTCCACCAGCTTGTTCTGTTCGTACAGCTGCTCCAGCCGCACCTTCAGCTCGGCCTTGATCGTATCCACCGCCGACAGCACCCGCTCGCGCGTGGTGGCGTAATGGGTCTTGGGGTATACGGTGTAGCGCTGCAGGCGGCGCAGGCTTTCACCGGTGAGCGGATCGAACATGCTGATCTGCTCCACTTCGCCATCGAACAGTTCGATGCGCACCGCTTCGCTGTCCGATTCCGCGGGGAATATGTCGATGACCTCGCCGCGCACGCGGAACGTGCCGCGGTGCAGCTCGTACTCATTGCGGGTGTACTGCAGCTGGGTGAGATGGTTGATCAGGTCGCGCTGGTCGATGCGTTCGCCGGTGGACAGGATCAGGCGCAGCGACAGGTAGTCCTCCGGCGCACCCAGTCCATAGATTGCCGACACAGTGGCCACCACGATCGCATCCGGGCGCGACAGCAGGGTCTTGGTCGCCGCCAGCCGCATCTGCTCGATGTGCTCGTTGATCGAACTGTCCTTCTCGATGAAGGTGTCCGATGACGGCACGTAGGCTTCGGGCTGGTAGTAGTCGTAGTAGCTGACGAAGTACTCCACCGCGTTGTGCGGGAAGAACGCCTTGAATTCGCCGTACAGCTGCGCGGCCAGGGTCTTGTTCGGGGCCATCACCAAGGTGGGCTTCTGCACCTGCTGGATGACATTGGCAATGGTGTAGGTCTTGCCCGAGCCGGTCACGCCCAGCAGGGTCTGCTTGGCGATGCCGGCTTCGAAATTGGCCGTCAGCTTCTCGATCGCGGCCGGCTGGTCGCCCGCCGGGGAGTACGGAGATACAAGTTCGAAGCGATCGCTCATGGTGCCGCCATAGACCGGGCCTTCCATTATAGCGGGGGGTTGGGTGACGGCCGGCTGAGGGGGTGTCCTACCCTGGAGGCTGCCTTTGACCGATGGTCGGCCTGCTCCGGACAGGGCACGGTGACGCCTTGTCTCCGGTATCCCCCCATGCACCGCCCTAGCCCCTTGCCCCGGCCCCGGGGGTTCACCCTGCTGGAACTGATGGTGACCCTGCTCATCCTGGCGGTGCTCTGCGCGCTGGCCCTGCCCTCGCTGAGCGCCAGCGTCAGCCGGATGCGCGCCGACATGCTGCGCATGCAGCTCGTCTCGGTGTTCAACAGCGCGCGCAGCACGGCGATCACCCGCGCCGCGCCGGTGGCCGTCTGCCCTAGCGAGGACGGCATGCACTGCGGGAACGACTGGAGCCGGGGATGGCTGATCCACCTGGACCGTGGATCGGAATCGGGGACGGCCCCGCCCTCGCCGACGGATGTCCTGCAGTACCGCCCCGGGTACCGGGATGGCTCGGTGGTGGCGCGGTCCAGCCAGAATCGCCCGCGCCTGCGCCTCCAGCCCGACGGGCGCAGTGGCGGCAGCCCGCTCACGGTGGCCATCTGTGCCGGAGGGCAGCTGCATGGCGAAGTGGTCGTGAACAACGTGGGCCGCACCCGGGCCGCGCGCAGGCGGGACACCGTGGACTGCCCGCACTGAGCGGCCGCGCCTACCTCTACACCAGCCACCAGAACGACAAAAGCCGCGATTGCTCGCGGCTTCTGCAGAAACTGGCGCCCGAAGTTGGACTCGAACCAACGACCCCCTGATTAACAGTCAAGTGCTCTAACCGGCTGAGCTATTCGGGCGGGGACGCGAATTCTAGACGTTCACTCGTGGCGTTGCAACCGCCGGCGGCCATTTACCAGCAATCCAGCGCACTGGTGTTGGCCGGGGTCTTCACCCCCGCCTGGTTCACCGAGATGGTGCCGCACGGGTCCTTTGCCTGGTCACCCTGCGGAACCGCCGTAATCGTAAACGCGTTGGCACTGGTCGAAGCATAGGTCACCTGGTACATCGGCTTGCTGCCATCGCGTGGCGAGGCGATGGTGGTGCCGCTGTTCTCCACGAACTTGAAGTTCGTATAGCTGTTGTTGAGCGTGTGCTGGCGCTCGGCGCGCTGTGCGTACTCCACCAGCTCCGCCTTGGCCGCGGCGCGCTTGGACTTGCGCACCTGGGCGGTATAGGAGGGATAGGCGATGGAGGCGAGCACGGCGATCACCGCGACGACGATCATCAGCTCGATGAGGGTGAAGCCCATCACCTCGCGTGGCCCACGCCCGTTCATGGAAGAAAGCTTGCTCACTTGATCTGTCTCCACGATTGACGACCACACGGATAAGGAATGTACAGCGTGTCGGTTCCGAACTGGATACCGCCCATACAGACGCTGGACGGAACGTTCGGCGGCGGGATTGCGCCTCCGCCTCCCCCAAGTGCAGGCGGCGACTGGCGCGGCAATGCAAACGCATTTGCGTTGGTGATGGGCGACCCAGTCTTGGACGTGCTCTTGAAGCCCGCGGTTCCAACGGCGAAGGCGGTGCCGGTCGGCGAACCCAAGGTCGCGCGGCCCAGCGCCCCTGCACCGGTCAGCGGCTGCAGCCCAAACAGCCAGTTCTCGCCGGGAACCGCGCAGCTGGTGCTGGCGTTGGTCGGGTCACGCGGAACGTACGTTGGCATGTAGACAATACCGTTGGACAGCGACGGATTGGCTACGAAGCGCTCGCGGTATGCCAGGTCGATGAACCAGCCGCGCGAGCCGGTCGGCGGCGTGCCTGCGGTCAGCGTTCGTTGCGAGCCCGAGAAGTTGGCTGTGTAGCCAGACAGGTTTTCTCGGGAAAGTCCGGTCCCGATCGGACCATTGACCGTATCGTTCACGGCATACAGCGTCTGCAGCGAGCTGTCCCTCGGATCGTCCTCGAACGAGAAGCTCCCCGTCCCGAAATACAGCATGACACCGCCGCTGTTACCGGCGCCGGCAGTAATTCCGCCGGTGATCGGCTGGCGTATCCGCACCCCGGATTCCGTGGAAGGCAGCGTGGTGAACAACGGCACGCTCAGATTGCCGGTGCTGCGCAGATCAAATTTCCACACGGCACCCTTCTGGTCCGTACCATACACCGTATCCGAGTAGCCGTCCCGGGTGCGCTTCTGCTGGTTGGTGTCGCCCCAGCGGTCAACCACCACGATACTGGCCAGCCCGTTGCTGCCAGAGGGCACGCCCGTCCCAGCTTCCACCGCCTCGATCATCCGCGCCTTGCCGTCCTCGATATTGACGACGAAGAGCACGGCCTTTCCGCTGGCACTGTTGAACCCGTTGCCGAAAATCGCCTTCCAGGTGGCCTGTCCACCCTCCAACACCGGAACGATCACCGGCTTGCCCAGCACGAACCCGATATTGTCGCGGACGTCCTTGGGCAGCGTTGTATCCAGGTCGCTGATTTCCCAGCGCTTGCTGTTGGCATCGAACGCAGTACCGTGGGTGACATCGAGACCGAACACGCTGCGCCCGCCTGCGCCCGACGCCCCCACCAGCGTGGTATGCCAAGCGGAGTTGTAATACGTATCTCCCACGGCGATTTGACCGTCAACATAGTACTTGTGCTTGAACTTCTGCCCCACCTTCGAGGTGGCATCGTAGGGCACGAGCAGGTTGGCCATATGCCCGAGCGAAGTGCTCGGAATATAGGCAAACGCTTCGGTTCCGCCTCCGGCGACGACGCTGCCGTCCCCCTTCATGCCACCATTGAAAGCGTGCAGCATGCCGTCATTGGCACCTGCGTACACCATGTACTGGGCCTTCGCGCTCTTGTCGTCCAGGAAGTTCTGGTACGAGGTTTCGAGGGTGCCGCCGAAGCGGCGATAACCAAAGTCGTCGATGGGCGAGGTAATCACGGGGGTGGAGTTGATGATGTCGCCAAGCCGCGTCGTACGGTCGCGCAGGCGACCCCCATTGCGCTTTTCGCCTGAGGTATCGCCGCGCAGGTAGGCCACCGCGCCGGCGTCAGTTACGCTGGTGCGGGCCACGACGTCGTCGCAGACCAACATACCGGGATTCTGGGCGGTCTTGCTGCACAGATCCGCGAGCGTGACGGTTGCGGTAGAGAAATCATGCGTCTGGCCGCTGCGCGTAAAGAAGATCCGCCGCGACGCAGCTGACGGCAGCCTTGCGCTTGCCTCCCAGAAATCGGACTGCACCAACGCACGCGTGGTGGGGTCGACCGACAGCCGCACGGCGGTCAGCGTGCTGGACCAGTCCGTCCCTTCATTCTTGATGTCATAAGACGATCCGGCAGTAATCGAGCCAACCCCGATGCGCGCACCGCTCGCACCCGTGCCGCTGGCCGGCGCGCCGCCGGAACCCACTGCCTGCAGCACGCGGGCCATGGCTGCGGTGATGTCCACCGGGGTGCGGGCGTTGATGTACTCGCCACGGGTATTCACGGCAGCGTGCCAGATATCGTCAACCGTGCTGCGCTCGTCGTCCTCGCGAGGCGGCCAGTTACCGTAGATCGATGCGTCCTTGTAAGGATCCTGCTTGAGGTTGGAATTGAACAGATTACCGCGCGCGCCCAGCGTCACACCATAGAAATTCAGGTGAAGATTGGTCTGGCAATCCAGGCTCTTGTCACCATTTCCGCACGCCTCTGGTACCGGCACCATCCCGGACGGCAGGTCCGGCCGCAATGGCGGCTGGGCGCCATTGTTGTTGTAGAAGCGGGTCACGATGTCCGCCATGGTGTTGGAGTACGAGTCACTGAACGGCGTGCCCATGTTCTGGTCGTTGTTGCCAACGGTGGGACCACCGCCGTTGCTGAAACCGTCGGTGAACAGCATCACCGCGTTCTTCTGGCAGGAGTTGGTGATGGGTGCGCCGTCGTCGGTGCGGGTAAACTGCAGGGCCGCCGCGTTTACCGCCTGGCGATTCGGCGTGCCACCGCTTGCCGTCAGCGAGAGCATGTCCGCGTACAGGGCCGCCTTCTCGTCAGCGTTTCCCATGGAACGCATGGCCAAGCGCTTGTTGGTGGCGGTTCCACTGTCGTAACTGCCGTTCTGGTTGATGCGGAAATAGCCCACCTTCAGCTCTTCCACGCCTTTCATCGAGCGTGTCATGCCCGCGATCATCGCGCGGTTGCGGTTGCCGTAGTAGGTAAACCAGTTCGCGAAATTCCGCGACGCCGCAGTATCGCCGGCCAGCGTGTATTTCCACATCGTGCAATTGGTGCCGCAAGCATTGAATACCTTTTCGCGGGTGGCCCCTGCGTACGCATCAACGACGCCGGGCAGCTGCGGGCGGGGCTCGCCATCTGCCGTAAAGGGTACGAAGAACGTGGCGGGCACGTACTCGATGGCGATATTCGCCTCACCCCTGTTCGATGGCCAGGTGTAATCCGTGTTGTACTGGTAATTGGTGTTGTTGTATCGGAACCGCGTGTTTGCAGGAATCACCATGCCCGTCTGCATGCGGAAACTGTCGTTGGCGGCCGTGCTGTAATAGTTGGCAACCAGATTCACGGTAGCGGTGCCGCCATTGGGCTGGGGATTGATCAGCGCCGCCGTGGGGGAACTCGGGAGGTAATCCTCCAGGCCCGACTTCGCCCAGGGCTCGTACGTTACCGTCGGGTCGTAGTAGCTGGGGTTATAGGCAGCAGACCGGGCAAAACCGAGCGAATTGATCGGCGGAATGCCATAGTAGTTATTGATGCGCGGACCCGGCACGACGAAAAAGTAATCGCAGTTGCCGGACGTGTACAACTGCCCGTTGGCGTCGAAGAAGCTCTGGCGGGTGGTATTCCAGCACCCCTCGCCATCGCGGCCCGGGAACTGGGTCTGGAAGTTCATGGAGCCGGAGTCGTCCACTGCCATGATGAACGACGCCGGTGCCGACGTCTTGCTGGCCAGTGGCTCCTGCGCCAGGACCCCTTTGCCCTGTGCCGCGATCAGCGAGTAGCCGACGATTGCCAGGCCGATTGCTGCTACCGTCGAACCGGCAGCCGTCCACTTGAATCTGCGCGAAGCCATGACCGCGTCCTCAGAGCTTGAAAATGGTATCGATCACCGTCCACGACGACGGGTTCGCCGTGTTGTCAGTGGAGTACGCGGTGATCTGGAACGATGCGGAATCGTCATCGTTGGGCTGTCCTTCGTCCAGCGGATTGCCGCCGGGTCCGCCGCATTTGTCGATGCGCCGGACATTGACAGCGGGCAACGCGGGGACCGGCTTCTGGCGGGCCCACGCGACCGGGTCAAACCCGTCCTCACAATTTATCGAAATCGACGTCGCGCTGATCAGGCTTCCGTCCGGCAGCGCCGTGCGGTCCGTGATGGCTTCTGCCGCGCGCTCAGTGTTGCGCAACACCCCCTCCGTCGCCTGGAACGAGCGACTGGAAGCACGATAGTTCGATGCCATTTTTTCCTGCATGCCGGCCACCTGCATGCCGGCCACGCCGATCAGGGCAAGCAGCAGCAGCATGATCAGCGCGACGTACAGCACCGCGCCACGTTGACTGCGTGGGATGGGACGAGGAAAGTGCGATGGACGATTCATGATCAGTTCCCGAACAGGCGGTTGCGCAGGGCAATGCTGACTTCATAGGCAGTGCGATATCGGCCATCGGTCGCGGCGGACTGGTCATAGGTCATGCCGAGCACGCCCAGACGGGCCGCCGCATCGGTCGGCCGGGAGTTGGCGTTGCTATCGATACGATTGGCGCTCCGCGCAACCAGGCCGACCTGGACCATGCCAACGCGACGCCATTGCCCGGCGCCGGTGGCGTTGGCATCCGTGGTGACCCCCGAGGCCACGTTCTGCACAGCCATATTGCCGACCGGTGGTGTTGCCGCAGCGATAACTGGCGTCGCATCCAACCCATACATCAGCTGCAGGTTTTCGATACCTTCCACCAGCTCTTCGTTGATCGCATACACACCCGCCGAGTTCGCGCGTGCGCGACGCAGACCAGGGCCGTTCGCACCCTCGCCTATGTAGTACACCATTGATTCCGCGCGATATACCACCGTCGGTTCCGGCTGCGGGGCATAACGGGTGAAGTCCACCGTGCCGCCGGTGATCTTCCCTGCGGTGATGCTGCCCGCAAAGACGTCGGCCGTCTCGCAGTTGGCGATGCCAAACAGTGTTGGTATCGCCACGCCGCTCTCGGTAAGGCGATTCAACGCGCCAGCGTCTACCGTCAACTCCTGACCGTTGATTCCGAGGACCGGCACGCCTTCCGGCGCCAGGAAGCGCAGCACCAGGACGTCGCTGCCGGCTACTGGCGCGGGGTTGAGACCGGTGATGGAGACTGGCATGCCGGCCGGAATCGCGCCTGCCCCTACCGACAGCGTGTTGGTGGGGCCGGTGTTGCCGGCTTCATAACCCTGGATTGCCACGCTGAAATCCAGCGGACTGCCACTTCCCGTACCGGCAGCAAGGTTGTTCTTCAGTGCCGATGTCCCTTTGATGAAGTGCGCCTGGTCGTTGACGCAGCCCGTGTGGCCCGCCATGCGGATGTCGCGCTCAAGATAATCCAACGCGAACCGGCCGTTCTCCTGGGCGCGGGCCACGCCCTCGGACAGCCGTGACGCCGCATGGGAAGCAATGAATATCTGGGTAATCCCCAACATCAGGATCAAGCCGATCACCAGGGAGATCATCAGCTCGACCAGGGACAGACCAGTCTGGCGGGTACGGAACATGTGCGGCCCTTTCATAGCTGGGTCTGGATGGCGAAGGTGGTGGCGGCGTCCGGTGCGGTTCTGCTCCAACGCTCGTCCGCCCAGCTGATCGAGATGTTGGCGACACCGTTGTTCACGGTGACCGTGGCCGATGCGTTGTCGCCTAGCGCCTTCACCACCTGGCACTGCCAGCGCGTGATGTTCTGTTCGAGGGTCACAGCGCCGATGTCGCGTGCGCAGACGCCGGCCGCAGTCTTGCTGCCGGAGGCGAAGCTGGCATTGGCGTACCAGGCCGACTGGAACCGATTGCTCCGCATCTGCTCGGAGAGGTCATACGCGAGGTTGGTGGCCTGGGTGCGGTAATTCGCACTCTGCACGTAGCGTACGCTCATGGTCTGCAGCAGTGCGAACCCAAGCAGGCCGAAGGCGAGAACCACTACCGCCACCAGTACTTCCAACAGGCTGAAGCCGCGCTGGTGGCCGCGCGGTCGGTAGGGTTTTCGGATCACTGGCATGCTCCCTTGACGGCGGTGACCTGGCCAGAGGCATTGATGGTCAGCGTGCTCTGCAGCGGCTGGTTACCGCAGTTGGTTGGACGCAGCTTCACCGTCTGATCGGCCCCGGCACGACGACGGCCGCGCGCGTCAAATGCAATCGGCGCCGGCGGACCAGTCACGGTCAAGGCACTATTGAACGCCGTATACCGCAAGACCGTTTCGCTGCTGCTGAAAGCGCCGTCACCATCGCTGTCGCTGAACACCATCATCCCGGCCCCCCACTGACCATTGCAGGTCGTGCCATTGCTGCTGCCGCACACCACCCCGCCCTGGTTGTTGCGGATCGCGTCGTTGCGCGCGAGGTTGACCATCCCGATGAGCTCGTTGTGGGCGGTCGCTACCCGGCTGGAGCGGATCAGGCTCTGGAAACTAGGAAACGCGATAGCGGCCACCACTCCGATCACCACCAGAGTGATCATCAGTTCGACCAGCGTGAAGCCCTTGGACAGGCGTGCAGACATGGGACGCTCCCCAGCGTGATGACACGAACAATGGACGCCCTGCCGCCCAGCGGCAAGCGACAGCAGGACGAACGGTCGCCCGGAGGCGACGGGCGTCAAACCGTTGACACCCGTACGGTTGGGCGGGGGTGGCGCGGGCTCCCGACCCGGCCACCCCGCTTTCTCAGGCCAGCACCCGATAGCAGGGCTGGTACTCGCCCGAGATCTTCATCCGGCGCTGTTCGACGAAGGCACGCAGGAGTTCATCCAGGGCCTGCATCATGTCGGCGTCGCCGTGGATCTCGAACGGACCGAACTGCTCGATACGGCGCATGCCGTCCTCCTTCACGTTGCCGGCGACGATGCCGGAGAAGGCGCGACGCAGGTCGGCCGCCAGTGCATGCGGCGGGCGCCCGTGGTGCAGGTGCAGCGCGGCCATCGCTTCATGGGTCGGCACGAACGGCTGCTGGTATTCCCACGGGATCTCGATGGACCAGTTGAAGAAGAACGAATCCTTCTGCACCAGGCGGTGCTCGCGCACGCGCTTGATGCCGGCCGACATCTGCCGCGCCACCGCGACCGGGTCGCCGATGATGATCTGGTAACGCTCGGCCGCGGCATCGCCCAGGGTCAGGCGGATGAAGCGGTCGATCTGCTCGAAGTACGGCGCGGCCACGGTCGGGCCGGTCAGGATCAGCGGGAACGGCAGGTCCTTGTTTTCTTCGCGCAGCAGGATGCCGAGCAGGTACAGGATCTCCTCGGCGGTACCCACGCCGCCGGCGAACACGATGATGCCGTGGCCGATGCGCACGAACGCTTCGAGACGCTTCTCGATGTCCGGCATGATCACCAGATGGTTCACGATCGGGTTCGGCGATTCGGCGGCGATGATGCCCGGCTCGGTCAGGCCGATGTAGCGCGTGGTGTGCTTGCGCTGCTTGGCATGGGCAATGGTGGCGCCCTTCATCGGGCCCTTCATCGCGCCCGGGCCGCAGCCGGTGCAGATGTCCAGGCCGCGCAGGCCCAGCTCGTAGCCGACCTGCTTGGTGTACAGGTACTCATCGCGGCCGATCGAATGGCCGCCCCAGCACACCACCAGGTTCGGGTCGCCCGGGTTGAGGATGCGCGCGTTGCGCAGCAGCCCGAACACCGCGTTGGTGATGCCTTCCGACGACTCCAGCTCGGCCGCGTAGGCCGGGCCCATTTCGATGGCCATGTAGGCCAGGTCGCGCACGACCGCGAACAGCAGTTCGGCCACGCCGCGGATGATCTCGCCGTCCACGAACGCCATGGCCGGTGCATTGACCAGATCGATGCGCACGCCACGGTCCTGCTGGGCGACCTGGATGTCGAAATCGGGGTACAGATCGCGCGCCGCGCGCGGATCGTCCGATGCACTGCCACTGGTCAGCACGGCCAGCGCGCAGCGGCGCAGCAGCTCATGCATGCCGCCGCCGGAGGCATCGCGCAGGCGCGCCACTTCCGCGCGCGACAGCACATCCAGCCCACCGCGCGGGTAGATCCGCGCGTCCTGCACCGGCAGCGTGCGCGCCGGCTTTTCCGTGATCGTCATTTCCATTCTTTTCGCTTCCTCAAGGTTGCCGACTGTACCGCTGCCCCCTTAAAAAGCAAAACGGCCGGGAAACCCGACCGTTGGATGCGTTTCGACCCCGGCGACGCCTCGGGGGCTGCCGTACGTGCGCGATTTTCGCGCAACCGGACGAGCATACGCTCATCCGCCAACGCAGACAAGCGCCCTCGCCTTCTTCGATACCACACACAGCAGAACGGCCGGGTTTCCCCGGCCGTTCTGTTTACCTTGCCACTAGCTCAGTTCATCAGAACTGGTAGCGGAAGCCCAGCTGCACCGACCACTGCGACACGCCGACGTCGAAGCCGTCCGCGTCATTGTTGGCCACCGCCGGCTCGTCCGCGCCGCGGAAGTTGTACACGTACTTGCCGTCCTTGATGCCCTGCAGGGTGGCCACACGCGCATCGGCGAAGAAGCCGTAGTCGTAGATGTTGCCCCAGTCCTTGTTGATCATGTTGCCGATGTTCTGGACGTCCAGCCAGATCTCCGACTTGTGACCCTTCATGAAGCCCGGCAGTTCCTGGCTGATGCGCAGGTCGAAGGTGTTGATCCAGCCGGTACGGAACTGATTGGCCGGGGCCGCCTGGCCGGCGTACTTGGCCAGCTGCGGATTGTTCTTCAGCCACTCGAAGAACGAGGCCTCCATGGCCGGATCGGCGGTGAACTGGCCACTCTGGGTCAGGTTGCCGAACAGCACGTCGCCCGGGCCGGTCGGCACGTAGAACAGGTCGTTCGCGGTGCGGCTGTCGCCGTTGGCGTCGTTCACGTAGACGTAGCTGTACGGACGGCCGCTGCGACCTTCGTAGACCAGGCCGACGCGGGTTTCGTAGTCGCCGAAGAACTTGTGCTTCCAGTTCAGCGCACCCGACAGGCGGTCGCGGATCTGGTAGCGCGAGGTGTTCTCGATCTCGTCATTGGCGTTGAAGGCGTACTGGTAGCCCCAACCCGAGCTGGCGGTGGAGCTGGTCAGCGTGCCGACTTCGGTGGCATCGGTGTAGGTGTAGCCCAGGTTCCAGGACCAGTCGCTGGCGGCATCCCACGGCTTGGCCAACGAGACGGTGAACTGCGAGGTGCGGCCCTTGTCGGTGTTGGCGATTTCGTACACCGCGTCGTAGGCCTGGTTGCGGCCTGCGCGTGCGTTGCCGGTGGCCCAGGCATTGCCGGTGCTGCCGCGGGAGTAATACATGTCACGGCCGTCCGGACCCTGATACTGCACCGGACCCAGGTTCAGGTTCTTGTAGTACAGGGCATCCTTGACCTTGGTGACCAGCAGCTCGGCCGAGGCCACGATGCCGTACCACGGGGTTTCGTGGTCGAAGGCCAGGTTGGCCTTGTACACCGACGGCATGTTGAAGTCGCTGCCGACGAAGTTGACGTTCTGGCGGTTCGAGCCCGGCGTGGTCGGGACCGGCTGGCTGTCCTTGCTCGGGTTGAACGGCAGCGCCGGGTTGTAGCCACTGGTGTAGGCGTAGACCGAATTATTGAAGCCGGTCGCCGAGTAGCTGTTGCTCAGCCACACCTGCGGGGCGTCACCCTGGAACAGGCCCACGCCGCCGCGCAGCTGGGTCTGGCGATCGGTGTCGAAGGTGTAGTTGAAGCCGACGCGCGGCTGGATCAGGAACTTGTTGCTCAGCACTTCGCTGTTGTCCAGGCCGAAGAACTGCGACGCTGCGGCGTTGTAAGCCGGGGCCGGGCTGGTGTCGGCGCGGTCGGCACGCACGCCCATGGTCAGGGTCAGGTTGTTGTTGACGTACCAGGTGTCCTGCACGAACAGGGCCAGGTTGCTGAACTTGTAGTCCGCCGGAATCGAACCCGGGGTGCGTTCCGGATTGTAGTTGTAGCTGCTCCAGCGGCCGGCAGCGAAGTTGTCCAGGCCGTAGAAGGTGTACGCGCCCCACGAGTTGGCGCCGAAGTAGTTGTAGATGTCGTTGGTGTCGTACGACGCGCCGAACTTGACGTCGTGGTCACCCAGGGTCCAGGTAGCGGCGGCGTAGTAGTTCCACGCCTTGGTCTCCAGGATGTTGTCCTGCGAGTTGACTTCGGTACCGAGGTACAGCGAGTCGCCGGACGGCGAGGCTTCGTTGCCCTGGAAGAAGATGCGGATGCTCGGCGCGTCGGTCGAGACATTACGGATCGCCGAGTACTCGCGATACGAGGCCTTCAGCTCGGTCGAGAAGTTCGGGGACCAGTCGCTGAACAGCTGGGCGACGTAGCTCTCGTTGGTCTTGTCGTGCTGGTACCAGTACGAGCTCAGCGAGGCCGAGCTGGTGGTCATGCCGTTGATGCGCAGCTTGCTCTGGTCGATCTTGCTGTAACGGATGTTGGCACGGTGGTTGTCGCTGATGTTCCAGTCCAGCTTCAGCGCGTACTCTTCCATCTCCGTATCGCCATTGCTTTCCAGGCCACCGGCGGCAATGCCGTAGCCTTCAGCGATCTGCTGCGCACGGGTCACGTCGGCCAGGGTGAACTGCGGGTTGGCCTTGCCCAGCGCGGTGCCGCTCAGGTCGGCGCCCGGGGCGGCCTGCTTGAACTTTTCGTAGTTGGCGAAGAAGAACAGCTTGTCCTTCACGATCGGGCCGCCCACGGTCATGCCGTAGGTTTCTTCCTTGGTGAAGCCGTTGAACTTCTGGCCTTCCGGGTTGTCGCCGAACCAGTCGCCGTCACGGTAGGTGCCGTAGACCGAGCCGTGGAAATCGTTGGTACCGGACTTGGTCACCGCGTTGACGGTGGCACCGGCGGCGGCAGCGATGCTGACGTCGTAGTTGGACAGGTTGATGTCCAGTGCTTCGATGGCTTCCATCGCGACCGGCTGGCGACGGGTCGGCATGTTGTTGCCTTCCAGGCCGAAGGTGTCGCTGGCGGACACGCCGTCGATGTTGATCGAGTTGAAGCGCGGGTTCTGGCCACCGGCCGAGATCGAGCCCGAGGCGCGGTCGATGAAGGTCACGCGCGGGTCAAGACGCATCAGGTCCTGGATGTTGCCGCCGATCGACGGGGCCGTCTCGATCTGCTGCTGGCTGATGTTGGTGCCCGAGCCCATCTTGGTCGAGCTGAACACTTCCGAGCCACCGGCCACGGCCACGACCTGCACGGCGTCCAGGTTGGTCGCCGCAACGTCGCCGGTCAGGGCAGCGTTGACGGTACCGGTCTGGTTCACGCCCAGGTACACGCCTTCTTCGGTCTTGGTGCCTTCACCGGGCTTGTTGATGGTGATGGTGTACGGACCACCCACACGCAGGCCGCGCGCGTTGTATCGACCCGCCGCATCGGTCGTGGCGCGGCTGACCGTGCCCGACTCGGTGTGCGTGATGGTGACTTCGGCGCCAGCAACAGGCTGGCCAGCGGCAGACGTTACCTGGCCGCCGACACCGGCAGAGGTGCTCTGGGCGAAGGCGGGGGCGGCAGCAAGTACTGCCATGAGGCCAAGGGTGAGCTTGGACATCCGGAGACAGCGTGGGTCGATCATTGGGAGTAGCCTCGATGCGAGTTGGCGATGGCGGAAAAAAAGCGCGCCCAAGCAGCCATTCAGCGGCTGTCTGGACTTTTATCTGGGTTCCCTTGCCGCAGGCTGGTTTCAGCCGCAACGGTTAACACTAGATTAACACGATAAGCCCGCTATATGACCGTTTGGCGACAAAACACACGCCATCACAACGCGATCGTGACGCGTCCTTCACGTTTGGCTGAACAGGGTGCTCCGCCGTGGTTCCTTCGCGTTCAGGTTCGAGGGCGCGGATTCTCGCGTAACCGCTTCCAGGGAAGGGTAAGTCGCGGCTGTTTCCAGCCGGTTACGACAGGTCCAGCACCGTGCCGCGGTGGGCGATGCCCTGGGCCGAGAGCAGTTCGACGGCCGCCGCAGCGCAGGCCACCGGGTCGCGGGCCATGCCGTCTTCGTCGATCGAGTAGGCGCGGGCGCGCAGCGCGGTGCGCATCGGGCCGGGCTGCAGGCCGCTGACCCGCACCGGGCTGTTGGCCAGCTCGTCGTGCAGCGCGGTGATCAGGCCGCGCAGGCCATGCTGGGCCGCTCCATAGCCGCCCCAGAAGGCCCGCCCTACCCGCGCGGGATCATCCACGGTGAACACCAGCGCGGCATCGTCGCGCTGGCGCAGCAGCGGCAGGCAGGCCTGGGCCAGCCAGGCCGGTCCGGTCAGGTTGACGTGCACCGCCCGCGCGAACGCGGCCGGGTCGGCGTGTTCGAACGGGGTGAGGCCGGCAAAGTCGGCGGCACAGTACAGCACGCCATCAAGCCGGCCGAGCTCGGACTGCAACCGCTCGGCCAGGGTGGCGTAGTCGTCCGGGGTGGCCCCTTCCAGGTCCAGCGGGTACAGCAGCGGCTCGGGGCCGACCGCTTCCACCGCCGTGTAGACCCGGTCCAGCCGGCGCGGCTTGCGCCCCAGCAGGACCACGGTGGCACCCGCGGCGGCGCAGGCAATGGCGGCGGCACTGCCCAGACCCCCACCCGCACCGGCCACCAGGATGACGCGATCGGCAAGCGATGCGGTCCCGACCGCAACGGACGGGACCGCACTCACGGCTGAGATGCCTCTTCGACGATCCGCTTGAGTTCGCCGGATTCGAACAGCTCCTGGATGATGTCGCAGCCGCCGATCAGCTCGCCATTGATGAACAGCTGCGGGAACGTCGGCAGGTTGGAGAAGCGCGCCAGGTTGGCCCGGACCTCGGGCAGTTCCAGCACGTTGACGGTGCGCAGCGACACGGCACCGGCGGCCATCAGGGCCTGCACGGCGCGGCTGGAGAAGCCGCACATGGGGTACTGCGGGGTGCCCTTCATGAACAACACGAGGGGGTACTTGTCCACTTCGGCCTGGATCTCTTGCATTACCGCCACCACGACTCTCCCTGCGCCACGGGACACCCGACCTCGCCGGTCGGATAGACTTCCCAGACGGTCATTGTAATCCTACTGGCCCTGCCTCCGGCGCCCCGTCTCCAGCCTGCAGCGACCCATGCCCCTCGAACTCCCCCGCCTGCCCTATGACCGCACCGCCCTGCAGCCGCATCTGTCGGCTACCACCCTGGACCTGCACCATGGCCAGCATCACCGGGGTTACGTGGATGCGGTAAATGCACGCATCGAGGGCACCGAGCTGGCCGAGCTGCCGCTGGAAGAGATCGTGCGGCAGAGCCAGGGCAGCCTGTTCGACGCGGCCGCCCAGGCCTGGAACCACGCGTTCTATTGGCAGTGCCTGCACCCGCGCGGCGGTGGCGAACCGCAGGGGCGGCTGGGCGAACTGATCAGCCGCCATTTCGGCGACGCGAAGCGGTTGCGCGAGGAATTCGACCGGGTCGCGCTGGGCGTGTTCGGCGCCGGCTGGGTGTGGCTGGTGCAGCACCCCAATGGTGCGCTGGCGATCCAGGCCACCCGTAACGCCGGCACCCCGCTGACCGGCCAGAGCACCCCGCTGCTGGCCTGCGATGTGTGGGAACACGCGTATTACACCGACTACCAGAACGAACGCGGCCGATACCTGGACGCGTTCTGGAAAATCGTCAACTGGGATTTCGTGGCCACGCAGTTGCGCGATTGAAGCGCGGTCACGACCGTTGGTCGTGACCGCGCTTCATCAATCGCGCAGGGCGGCGACGGCAGGGGCCACCTGATCCGGACGACCCAGCTGCTGCCCCACGTCTTCAAGGGCAGCCGCCAACGCTCCGGCCTCATCCTCGCGCAGCGTGGCATGCCCGACCTTGCGGCCGTCGCGCGGCTCCTTCCCGTAGTCGTGCCAGTGCCCGCCAGGCTGTGCCAGCACGGCATCCGCATCGGGCATTTCACCCAGCCAGTTGAGCATGCAGGCATGGCCCAGCATGCGGGTGTCACCCAGCGGCAACCCCACCACGGCACGCAGGTGGTTCTCGAACTGCGAGGTTTCGCTGCCTTCGATGGTCCAGTGCCCGGAGTTGTGCACGCGCGGCGCCATTTCGTTGGCCAGCAGCTCCTCGCCCCGGCAGAACAGCTCCAGCGCGAACACGCCCACGTAATCCAGCCGTTCGGCCAGCGTCCGCGCATAGCCGATGGCGGCGTCGTGCTGTGCGGGTGTCAGTTGCGCCGGGGCCAGGCTGGCCGACAGCACGCCTTCCACATGCCAGTTGCCGGTGACCGGCCAGGCGCGGAACTCGCCGTCCTGGCCGCGCACGGCGACCACGCTGACTTCGCGCTCGAAGGCGACGAAGCCCTCCAGGATCAGGCCGGTGCGGGCCACCTGGCCGCCCAACGCATCCCACGCCGCATCGATGTCGGCCGCACTGCGCAGGCGGAACTGGCCCTTGCCGTCGTAACCGAAGCGACGGGTCTTGAGGATGCACGGCAGGCCGAACTCGGCCACCCGGGTGGCCAGTTCGTCGCGGCTGCCGATGTCGGCGAACGCCGGCAGCGGAATGCCGAGCTGGCGGAAAAGGGTCTTTTCGCTCAGGCGGTCCTGGGCGACGGCCAGCGCGTCCGGATTCGGATACACCGGCACTCGTCCGGCCAGGAACTGCGCGCTGCGGGCGGGCACGTTCTCGAAGTCGAAGGTCACCACGTCCACCCGTTCGGCGAACGCGGCCAGGGCGGCCTCGTCCTCGAACGCGGCCACCTGCAGCGGCGCCAGCTGCCCGCCACAGGCGTCCGCGGCCGGGTCGAACAGTTCAAAGCGCAGCCCCATCGGCGCGCCGGCCAGGACCATCATGCGGGCGAGCTGGCCGCCGCCCAAGATGCCAACGGTCACCGTGGTCATTGACGCGGATCGTCGTGGGCCATGACGTCTTCGGTCTGGCGGGAACGGAAACCCTCCAGCGCCTGGCCGATGGCCGGCTGCTCCGGCGCCAGCATGGCGGCGGCAAACAGCGCGGCGTTGGAGGCGCCGGCATTGCCGATGGCGAAGGTGGCCACCGGGATGCCGGCCGGCATCTGCACGATCGACAGCAGCGAATCCATGCCGTTCAGGGCCTTGGACTGCACCGGCACGCCCAGCACCGGCACCGCGGTCTTGGCCGCGATCATGCCCGGCAGGTGCGCGGCGCCGCCGGCACCGGCAATGATGGCGCGCAGCCCGCGCGGGCCCGCCTGCTCGGCGTAGGTGAACAGCACGTCGGGCGTACGGTGCGCCGACACGACTTTCACTTCGTAGGGAACACCGAGCGCGTCCAGCTTCTGCGCCGCGTGCTGCATGGTCTCCCAGTCGGAGCGGGAACCCATGACGATGCCGACGAGCGGCGCGGATTGGTTGGGGGTCATTGGCCGTCACCTGCCTTAAAGACGTATTCTAGCCGCCTTCCACGCAAGACGAAGAACCCATGGATCGCAAAGTCATCGACCTCCTGTGCGCGCCCCGCACCGCCCAGCGCCTGTCCCTGCTGGATTCCAAGGGCCTGGACGCGCTCAACCGGGCCATTGGCGCCGGCACGGTGACCAACCTCGAGGGCACCCCGCTGGTCCAACCCGTGCGCGAAGCGCTGCTGACCCAGGACCGCAAGCAGATATTCCGCGTCAACGATGGCATTCCCGTGCTGCTGCCGGAAGAAGCCATCGAGACCGCCCAGATTGCCGATTTTCCCAAGTAATGAGCCTGAGCGTGCTGACGCCTCCTGACCCCGGCCAGGTGCAGGCCGATGTCGCCCGCGCCCTGGCCGAGGACATCGGCCCGGGAGATGTGACTGCCGCCCTGCTCCCGGACCGCCCCGACAGCGCCTACCTGCTATGCAAGCAGGATGCGGTGATCGCCGGCCGGCCGTGGTTCGATGCAACCCACCAGGCCTTGGACCCGCAGGTCCGGATCGAGTGGCGGGTGGCCGAAGGCGATGCGGTGCCCGCCGGCACCGTGCTGGCGATCCTGCACGGGCGCAACCGCAGTCTGGTCAGCGCCGAACGCACCTCGTTGAATTTCCTGCAGACGCTGTCGGGCACCGCCACCACCACCGCACGCTACGTAGCGGCGGTGACCGGGACCGGCACGCGCATCCTGGACACCCGCAAGACCCTGCCCGGCCTGCGCGCGGCGCAGAAGTACGCGGTGCGCTGCGGTGGCGGCGACAACCATCGCCAGGGCCTGTACGACACGGTGATGCTCAAGGAAAACCACATCCGCGCCGCCGGTTCGCTGACCGCTGCGGTCAACGCCGCACGGGCGCAGTGGCCACAGCTGCCGCTGGTGGTGGAAGTGGAAGACCTTTCGCAGCTGCGCGAAGCGCTGGCGGTGGGGTGCGACCGCATCCTGATCGATGACTTCGACGCGGCCACCCGCCGTGACGCGGTGCGGATCGCCGCCGGACGCATCCCGCTGGAGGTTTCCGGCAGCGTGGACCTGGCCGGGCTGCGCGCAATTGCCGAGGACGGCGTCGATTGCATCTCGATTGGCGGGCTGACCAAGCATGTGCAGGCGATTGATCTGTCGTTGAAGCTGGGCGATCCGCCCTGATCGGGTACCGACCAACGGTCGGTACCTACCGGGGCATTCGTACCGACCAACGGTGGGTACCTGCCGGCGACACCGGTGACGCAGCGCTGCCTTCACGGGCTTCCCCTGCCGGCTCTGCGACGCTTCCCGTGCCCCCACCCGGAGAGCGCGGATGCGCCCGCTGCCCCTGCTTGCCTGCCTGACTCCCCTGTTCCTGCTGCTTCCCGGCGCTGCCGCCGCTGCCGAGGTCTGCGACATCCCGCCGCGCTATGGTCTGAGCCCGCTGGCGGCGAGCATCGTGCGGACCGCCTGCAACGAGCACCGACTGTGGTACCGGCCCTTCATCGATGGTGAAGGCCGTGCGCGCAACCTTGGCGTCAGCGAGGCCGAACGGGAATACCTGGCCGACGACGGCATGCCCGCGTGGCAGCGCGTGGTCGGCTACTGGCGCGACAGCGGCACGCTGGGGCCGATGGGCAGCCAGCCTGGCGCCACCAGCTGCATGGAGCCGTTCGGTTCGCGCTACACCGACAGCGACTGTCGTGCGTTCCTGATCGACAACCCGTGGTCGGCCGCCTTCATCTCCTGGGTGATGAGCCGCGCCGGAGTGCCCGGCTTCACCCGCTCGCCGCGCCACATCGACTACATCCGCGCCGCTTACCAGAACACCGGCCCGTACCGGATGGCGGATCCAGCGCAGGAAAAGCCCGCGCCCGGCGACCTGTTGTGTTACCTGCGTGGCCGCAACGAATCATTGAGTTACGCCGGGCTGGTGCAACAGCTCAGCGGCGGCACGGTGGCGAACTGGAAATCCCACTGCGAGGTGGTGATCGCAGCGAACATGGGCGGCGACCACACGCTGTACCTGATCGGCGGCAATGTGATGAACACGGTGGCAATGCGCAAGCTGTCGCTGGATCGCAGCGGCCGCATCCAGCTGCCCCCGGCCCCCTCCAGCGATCCCTACGACATGGGCTGTACCCCCGGACGCGAAGACGAGTGCAACTTCAACCGGCAGGACTGGGCGGCGCTGCTCAAGCTGGGGGCGACCTCGCCGATGGGGTCGACGCCCAGCTACCCGCCATCGCCATCGCCTGCGCCGGCCAGCGGCCCGCTGCCGGCACCAACCCAGCCTGGCGTGCCAGCCACGACGCCTCCGCCAAAGCCCACCTTCCCGCGCGTCGTGCCGCCGCGGCCGACACAGCCCCCGCCGCAATCGCCTGCCCCGCAACAGCAGCAGCCGCAGCCGCAGCCGCAGCCGCAGAAGCAGGATGGGTCGCCGGCTTGATCCGGCGCCGGTTCGTCGCCATCTTGGTCGTTCCTGACCCCGATTCCGCACCGAGCCGCCGATGCCCAGTCTTATCCTGTTGATGATTGCCGGCGCGTTCGCCTACGCCTTCTGGAACTCCTCGCGCGCCGCGGCCGAACGCGCCATCGAACTGGGCCGCAACGCCTGCCGCGCCGCCGACGTGCAGTGGCTGGACCAAGCCGTGCATGCCAGTGGCATCCGCGTCTGCCGCAAGGACAACGGCTGGCTGGGCTGGGAGCGCACCTACCGCTTCGAGTACTCACACGACGGCATCGACCGCCATACCGGGCGGATGGTGCTGCGCGGCGATGAACTGGTGGCCTTCGTCGGGCCCTCGGCCGCGCGCATCAGCGAAATCCGGCGCAGCGTGGACACCACCGGCGCCGAGGACGTGTAGAAACGAAATCGCCGCCCGAGGGCGGCGATTTCTTACTTGACCACCCGAAGGTGCGGGCGACCGCTCGGCTTGGGCGGGGTGTCATCCGGGGTCGGCGTGTCATCCGGCGGCAGGGTATCGTCCGGGCTCGGCTCGTGGCCGGGAATATCGTCCGGCAGTGCCATGCCCTGCCCGGTTTCACGGGCATAGACGGCCAGCACGGCCGAGATCGGCACCTGCACCGGGTAGCTGGTGCCCGAGAAGCGGGCCGAGAAGCTTACGCTCTCGTTGTCGATGTGCAGCCGCACCACCGCGCGCTCGGCGATGTTGAGGACCACGCGACCGTCCTTCACCGCGCTCTGCGGCACCTGTACGCCAGGCATGCCAGCGTCGACCAGGATATGCGGGGTCAGGTCGTTGTCGTTGATCCATTCCACCAGCGCCCGCAACAGGTAGGGGCGATGGCTGGTCATGCGGAAAGTGTCTTCAGTCATTGTGGGGTGCCGCGGAAATGTGACAAGTGTACGCGCCCACCCGTGCAGCGGTCAGCATGCACGTCCCCCGGCGTAAAGCGCCGATGCAGCGAACCGCCGATCAGACCGGCAGGTCGCGCAGCTTCTTTTCCTGGTCGGTCAGGCTGCGGATGAAGCCCGGGTGGCGGAAAATGCGGTTGCCGTAATCCTCGATGGACTTGCCATCCTTGGGCAACGGCACGTCCAGCGACTGCAGGCGCCAGATGATCGGCGCCATGGCGCAATCGGCCAAGCTCATTTCCGGGTTGAGGAAGAACTTGCTGGCCTTGAACAACGGCACCGCACTGGTCAGCAGTTCCTTCAACCGCTTGCGCCCGGCCTCGGCCTGGGTCTTGTTGCCGAGCTGGATCGCCTGCACCTGCGGTACCCAGTCGTGTTCGATGCGCAGCATCGCCAGCCGGATCCGCGCACGCGAGAGCGGGTCCACCGGCATCAGCGGCGGGTGCGGGTAGCGTTCGTCCAGGTATTCGCTGACCACCGAGGCCGCGTACAGCACCAGCTCGCGCTCTACGAGCGTGGGCACCGAGTGGTACGGATTGAGGTCGATCAGATCCTCGGGCGGGTTCTGCGGGTCGACGGGCACGAAATCGTAGGTAACGCCTTTGGCAGCCAGCACCAGGCGCACGCGATGGCACAGCACGTCGTCGTTCGAGGAAAACAGCGTCAGGGTGTTCCGCATGCGTACGCTCGCCGCCATCAAAGGCTCTCCAGCGATCGGTATCCGCCGGTCGCATCGGCGCTGCCGGCCCATTGCCGACAGTCGTCACAGTACCCGAGTGTGCAACTGCCCATCACAAAAGCCAATAGGCCGATCGACTTACGCCGTATCGATCAATGCACGTCCTTCCAGTACTCCTTCTTCAGCAGGTAGGCCAGGAAGGTGAGCAGTGCCAGGAACAGGATCACCCACACGCCCAGCTTCTGCCGCTTCAGCGCCGCGGGTTCACCCGCGTACTCCAGGAAGTTGGTGATGTCCCGCACCGCCTGGTCGTACTGCCCCGGGTCGACGTTACCGGGCTGTGCCAGCGTGAGCCCGGTCACCGGCGCGTCGGCACCCGGCGCCTCCGGCTTGCCGTGCACGGCGTGTTGCAGGCCCTGCATTTCCCACAGCGGGTTGGGCATGGAGGCGTTGGGGAACAGCGCGTTGTTCCAGCCCAGCGGGCGGCTGGGGTCCAGGTAGAACGACTTCAGGTAGGTATAGACCCAGTCGCTGCCACGCACCCGTGAGATCAGGCTGAGGTCCGGCGGCATTTTGCCGAACCACTTCTCGGCTTCCGCCTTGGGCATCGTCACCGGCACCGGTTCGCCGATCGGCACGCCGGTGAAGTTGAGGTTGTTCATGACCTCTTCTTCGCTCAGCCCCAGGTCCTGCGCCATCCGCGAATAGCGCAGGTATTTGAGCGCATGGCAGCCGGAGCAGTAGTTCATGTACAGCTGCGCGCCGCGCTGCAGCGACGCACGGTCGCCCAGGTCGTTGCCAGCCTGCAGGGTCTTGCCGCCTTCGGCGGCGCCGGCGACGGTGCTGGCCAGCATCAGGGCGGCCGCGCAGGCCAGCCGGACAATCCAGTGGTCAGTCATGCGTGGTCACCCGGTCCGGTACCGGCAAGGTCCTGTCCAGCTTGGTCCATAGCGGCATGGTGATGAAGAAGGCGAAGTAGAGGAAGGTCAGCACGCGGCCGACATAGGTTTCATGCGCATCGGTACCGGGCCCGGAACCGATCACGCCCAGCCAGATGAAGCACACCGCGAATACGCCCAGCAGCGCGCGCGACAGCCAGCCGCGATAGCGGTAGGACTTCACCCGCGCCTTGTCCAGCCACGGCACCAGGAACAGGATGGCGATGGCCGAGAACATCACGATCACGCCGCCGAGCTTGTTGGGCACCACGCGCAACATCGCGTAGTACGGCGTGTAGTACCACACTGGTTTGATGTGCTCGGGCGTGACCAGGCGGTTGGCCTCGGTGAAGTTGTCGTGCTCCAGGAACAGGCCGCCAAAGCCGGGCGCGAAGAAGATGATGAAGGCCGCGATGATCAGCAGGAAGCCGGCGCCGACCCCGTCCTTGAGCGTGTAGTACGGGTGGAACGGAATGCCGTCGGTGGGCGCGGTGGCCGACCAGCGGTTGCCCTTGGGTCCCTTCTTGATCTCCACGCCATCGGGGTTGTTCGACCCCACTTCGTGCAGCGCGCCCAGGTGCAGCACCACCAGCAACAGCAGCACCAGCGGCAGGGCGATCACGTGCAGGGCGAAGAAGCGGTTGAGGGTGGCATCGCTGGGCAGGTAATCGCCCATGATCCACTCGGTCAGCCCGTTGCCGATCACCGGAATGGCGCCGAACAGCGAGATGATCACCTTGGCGCCCCAGAACGACATCTGCCCCCACGGCAGCACGTAGCCCATGAAGGCTTCGGCCATCAGCACCAGATAGATCAGCATGCCCAGGATCCACACCAGCTCGCGCGGCTTCTGGTAACTGCCGTACATCAGGCCGCGGAACATGTGCAGGTAGACCACGATGAAGAACAGCGAGGCCCCGGTGGAGTGCATGTAGCGGATCAGCCAGCCCCACTCCACGTCACGCATGATGTATTCAACGGAGTTGAACGCTTCCAGCGCACTGGTCTTGTAGTGCATCGTGAGGAAGATGCCGGTCACGATCTGGTTGACCAGGATCAGCAGCGCCAGCGAACCGAAGTAGTACCAGATATTGAAGTTCTTCGGCGCGTAGTACTCGCTGACATGCTTGCGGTACACCGGCATCAGCCCGGGCGCGCGCGCGTTGACCCAGTCGGCGACGCCGGTGGCGGTACGGGAAAGGATGTTGGCCATGATCAGGCTGCCCCCTGCGGATCGACGCCGATGATGATGGTGCTGTCGTCCTGGTAATGGTGCGGCGGCACCAGCAGGTTGATCGGCGCCGGGACGCCATCGAAGACGCGACCGGACATGTCGAACCGGGATTTGTGGCAGGGGCAGAAGTAGCCGCCCTTCCATTCCGGATCGAACGGCTCGGGACGGATCTCGGCAACCATTTCCGGCGAACAGCCCAGGTGGGTGCACAGCCCGACCAGCACCGAGACCTCGGCCTTGATCGCGCGGAATTCGGGGTTCTGCTTGAGCACGTAGTCCGGCTGCTGGTCCTTGTTCTCCGACGCAGGATCCTTCAGCCGCCCATCCAGCCCGTGCAGGGCGTCAAGGATGGCCTTGGACCGTTTGACGATCCAGATCGGCTGTCCACGCCACTCCATGACCAGTCGCTGGCCTTCCTGCAGGGCGCTGATGTCGGCAAGCACAGGGGCACCGGCCAGTTTGGCGCGGGCGCTGGGATTCCAGGACTTGATGAACGGAACTGCGGCGAAACCGACGCCGACTGCTCCCACCACTGCGGTGGTTGCGGAAAGAAATCGTCGACGTCCAGTGTTGACTGGATCGTTTACCCCATCGTTGGCCATCCGGCACTCCGATATTGATTTAGGTAGCTTGAGGCTGCCAGTAGACCGGTGGGGGCCAGTCCACAATGAATCCTGATCGACTATAGCGGAACCTGACTCGGCGACACAATGGTGGTCGTACCACGAGGCCCGGCCAACGGCCGGCGCTGCCGGGGCATCGTCCACATCTGTAGCGCCAGGCGTTGGCCGGCCTTCGCGATGCGGTCGAATGCGATGAAGGGTTACTGCGTGGAGGCGGTGGCGCCGCGGTAGCGGTCGGCGAGCAGGGCGACGCGCTTCACGTAGTACTGCGTCTCGCTGTAAGGCGGCACGCCACCATGACGATCCACCGCGCCCTCGCCTGCGTTGTACCCTGCAGCGGCAAGGGTCAGGTTGCCGTTGAACCGCTTGAGCAGCCACGACAGATACTGCACGCCGCCGCGGATGTTCTGCGCCGCATCATAGGAATCGGTGACGCCGAAGCGGCGCGCGGTGGGCGGCATCAGCTGCATCAGGCCCTGTGCTCCGGCGCGGCTGAGCGCGGTCGGGTTGTAAGCCGATTCGGCGTGGATGATGGCGCGGACGACCGCCTCTTCCACCCCGAACTCGCGCGCGGCTGACGCGATCTCTGCCTGGAAGGCGGTGGTGTTGAGGCGGACCGAACCGAAGTTCACGCCCGGACTGGCACCGCAGGCATAACAGCGCTCGATGAAGCTGTAATGGATGGTGCGGACCTGGCCCAGGCTGGCCATCTGCGCGGGCCGGCGGCTGGTGTAATGCCGCACGCCATCCTTCATATACGAGTAGACCTGCCCGTTGACCACGCGCTGCGCCTTGCCGGTGCGGGCCGCCGGCGCCGGCGCGGCAGTAAGCACGGTGGCGGCCTGGGCGGGTGCCGGGGTCGGGGCCAGCGCGGTGCCGGACGCGGCACCGTCCTGGACCGGCGCAGCGGTTGCCACGACCGCAGGGGCGGGCACAGGGGCTGGAGACGGTGGCGGAACGTAACGGCGCGGGGCGCTGCGGTCGGGACGGTAGTTGCTGACCACGCTGCAGCTGGTGCCGGCAATGCGTTTGCTGACATAGCTGGGAATGCCGTCCGCGCCAACACACTTGTACAGGGTGCCCGCACTGGCCGGCACAGCGGTCAGCGCAGCCAAGGCCAGCGCAGCGATCCCCAAGATCCCCTTCATGGGGCGGAGTGTCCCCGTTTCGCGCGCCGTTGCCAAGCCCCGCAGCCACGCAGGGCGTGGCTCTACCGGGCGCCCGGGGTACAATGGACGGCTACCCGGCAGCCCTCCCCGGCTGCCTGCCCGCCCACCCGACTGGAATAAGCGCCATGACCGGGACGCCAGCTTCGACCCTGCCGACCTCGGCCGGCACCGCCGTGCCTGCCATCGATTCGCCCCGCCCCGACCTGCTGCCCCTGCCCGGTTCCCGGCCGCAGGTGACCGGCCCCGTGCGCGGCAAGCTGTACATCAAGACCCACGGTTGCCAGATGAACGAGTACGACTCGACCAAAATGGCCGACGTACTTGCCGCCGAAGAAGGCCTGGAGCTGACCGACGACCCGGCCGAAGCCGACGTGCTGCTGATGAACACCTGCTCGATCCGCGAGAAAGCGCAGGAGAAGGTGTTCAGCCAGCTGGGCTACTGGAAGGCGCTGAAGAACAACGGCCGAGGCGTCATCATCGGCGTGGGCGGTTGCGTGGCCTCCCAGGAAGGCGAAGCGATCATCAAACGCGCCCCGCATGTGGACCTGGTGTTCGGCCCGCAGACCCTGCACCGCCTGCCCGAGCTGATCCGCCAGCGGCGCGAATCGGGCAAATCGCAGGTGGACATCAGCTTCCCCGAGATCGAGAAGTTCGACCGCCTGCCGGAGCCGCGGGCCGAAGGCGGTTCGGCGTTCGTGTCGATCATGGAAGGCTGCTCCAAGTACTGTTCGTTCTGCGTGGTGCCCTACACCCGTGGCACCGAGGTCAGCCGCCCGTTCGAGGACGTGGTGGTGGAAGTGGCGCAGCTGGCCGCGCAGGGCGTGCGCGAGATCAACCTGCTGGGCCAGAACGTCAATGCCTACCGCGGTCCCTATGGGGACGGCGAGTTTGCCGACCTCGGCCTGCTGATCCGTACCATCGCCGAGATCGACGGGGTGGACCGCATCCGCTTCACCACCTCGCACCCGCTGGAGTTCAGCGATTCGCTGGTGGACGCTTACCGCGACGTGCCGCAGCTGGCCAATTTCCTGCACCTGCCGGTGCAGGCCGGCAGCGACCGCGTGCTGTCGGCGATGAAGCGCGGCTACACCGCGCTCGAATTCAAGGCCAAGATCCGCAAGCTGCGCGCAGTACGCCCGGACATTTCGATCAGCTCGGACTTCATCGTCGGCTTCCCTGGCGAGACGGACGCGGACTTCGAGAAGACCATGAAGCTGATCGAGGACGTAGGCTTCGACCACAGCTTCTCCTTCATCTATTCGCGCCGACCGGGTACGCCCGCGGCCGACCTCGAGGACACCATCAGCGATGCGGAGAAGCACGCGCGGCTGTCGCGCCTGCAGGCCCGGATCAACGAGCAGGCAGCCGCCATCTCCCATGCAATGGTCGGCACGGTGCAGACGGTGCTGGTGGAAGGTCCGTCGCGCCGCGATCCGAATGAGCTGACCGGCAAGACCGAGAACATGCGGTCGGTGAATTTCCCGGGGCAGGCGCGATTGGTCGGCCAGCTGGTCGATGTGGAGATCACCGAGGCATACAGCAATTCGCTGCGCGGACGGCTGGTCATCGCGTGAGGCCACGTACCGACCAACGGTCGGTACCTACCGGGTAGATGCCGACCGTTGGTCGGCATCCGCGCTAATCCAGGCGCTTGCGGAACCGCAGGATGGCCAGGGTCATCATCACCACGATGAAGCCCAGCAGTGCCAGCACCTCCGGCCACAGTTCCCACCAGCGGGCGCCGCGCAGCATGATGCCGCGCACCAGGCGCAGGAAGTGGGTGAGCGGCAGGATCTCGGCCAGCCACTGCACGATGCGCGGCATGCCAGCGAACGGGAACATGAAACCCGACAGCAGGATCGATGGCAGGAACACGAACATCGTCATCTGCATGGCCTGGAACTGCGACTGCGCGCGGGTCGAGATCAACAGGCCCAGCGCCAGGTTGGCGGTGATCAGCAGCACCGCCGCCAGGTAGACATCCAGCACGCTGCCGCGCACCGGCACCTCGAACAGCCACATCCCCAGCAGCAGCACCAGGGTGGTCTGGACCAGGCCGATCACCGCATACGGCAGCACCTTGCCGACCATCAGCTCGCTGCGGCTCAGCGGCGTGGCGATCAGCAGCTCCATGTTGCCGCGCTCGCGTTCGCGCACGATCGCCACGGCGGTGAACATCACCATGGTCATGGTCAGGATGATCCCGATCAGGCCGGGCACGATGTTGATCGCCGAGCGCCGCTGCGGGTTGTAGAACGCCACCACGCTGATCTGCCCGGCCGCACCCGATGCGCCCGCGCGCAGTGGCCGGTCGTTGCGCACCGGCCGGGTGTCCAGCGGCACCTGGGCCAGCTGCACCGCCGCGCTCTGCACGACGGTATCGCTGCCATCCACCAGCACCTGCACCGCCTCACGGCCGTCGAACCGGCGTCGCTCGAAATCAGGCGGCACCACGATGCCGATGCTGACCTGCCCGCGCCGCAGCGCGGTCATCAACTGGTCGGGAGTGTCCACGTGCAGGGTCGGGGCGATCACCCCGGTGGCCACCATGTCGGCCAGCAGCGCGCGCGAGGCCGCGCTGCCGGCCTGGTCGGCGATGCCGGTCTCCAGGTGGCGGAGGTTGAGGTTGATCGCATAGCCGAACAGCACCAGCTGCATCACCGGAATGCCGACGATCATGGCCAGGGTGATGCGGTCGCGGCGCATCTGCCGCAGCTCCTTGAGCACGATCGCCCACAGCCGCCGCAGGTTCATGGCGTGGCTCCGGCCGCGGCGGGCGTCTCGCGGCCGCGCGTGGCCGAGACGAACACGTCTTCCAGGTTGGCGGTGCTGCGCAGCACCTCCGCACCCTGTCCGGCTGCGCGCAGCGCCTGCTGCAGGCGCGCTTCGGCATCGTCGCCGCTGTCCAGCAGCACGCGCAGCGTATTGCCGATCTGCGCCACGCTGAGCACTCCGGGCAGGCCTGCCAGCGCCCGCTGGGCTTGTCGTGGCTGCGCGGCATGCACTTCCAGGGTGCGCCCCTGCAGTGCGGCGGTGAGTTCGGCCGGGCTGCCATCGGCCACCAGCACCCCCTGGTCGAGGATGGCCAGGCGGTGGCAGCGCTCGGCCTCGTCCATGTAATGCGTGGACACCAGCAAGGTGGTGCCGGCGTCGGCCAGGTCGAAGAGCTTTTCCCAGAAATCGCGCCGCGACTCGGGGTCCACCGCACTGGTCGGCTCGTCCAGGAACAACAGCTCCGGCGCGTGGATCACCGCACCGGCCAGTGCCAGCCGCTGCTTCTGGCCGCCGCTCATGGTGCCGGCCAACTGCTTCTGGCGGTCCTGGAAATGGTAGTGCTCCAGCAACTCGTCGATGCGCTGCCGCGCCCGGGCGCGCGGGATGTCCTGCACCGCTGCCAGGAATTCCAGGTTCTCGCGCACGGTGAGGTCTTCAAACAGCGAAAAGCGCTGGGTCATGTAACCAATGCGCCGGCGCAGCGCTTCAGCCTGTTCCGGTATGCGCAGGCCCAGCACTTCGATCTCGCCCGCGCTCGGGGTGAGCAGGCCGCACAGCATCCGGATGGTGGTGGACTTGCCCGAGCCATTCGGCCCCAGGAACCCGTACACGTTGGCGCGCGGCACGCTGAGGTCGACATGGTCCACCGCCACCAGCGGCCCGAACTGCTTGGTCAGCCCCCGCGCGCGGATCGCCGGTTCGGCGGTGTTCAAAACACCACCCGCACCGGCACGCCGGCGGGCAGGTCCGCCAGCGGCGCGCCGCCACCGGCGCGGTCCAGTTCGATTTCCGCCAGCCAGCTCAACCGCGACACGTCGTCGCCACTGAGCGCGTAGTACGGCGTGAAGCCGGGATCGCTGCGGATGCTGCGCACATGGCCGGCAAACGCGCCGTCGCGACCCTGCAGGTGGACCTGGGCCGCCTGCCCCACCCGCACCTTCAGGCGCAGTGGCTCGGGCAGGTACACCCGGGCGTAAGGGTGGTCGCCGACCAGCAGCACCACCAGCGGGGCCCCCACCGGCGCCTGGTCGCCCAGCCGGTAGGGCAGCGCATCGACGCGCCCGGCGCGCGGGGCAACGAGGTCGAGCTTGCGCAGCGTCACTGCCTGCGCGGCGGCCTGGGCCTGTGCCGACTGCAGGGCCGCTTCGCCTTGGGCTACCTGCTCCACGCGGGTACCGTGTTCCAGCGCCAGCAGCGCCTGTTCGGCAGCCTGCACCGCGCCTTGCGCGCTGCCGGCGGCCGCCCGCGCGCGGTCCACATCGGCAGCGGCCACCAGCTGCTGCCGACCCAGCGGCTGCAGACGGCGGTAATAGGCCGACGCATCGACGGCCTGCGCGCGTGCCGACGCCAGGTTGGCCCGCGCCTGGTCGATGTCCTCGCGGCGAGGGCCCTCACGCAGTTCCTGCAGGGCCTGCCCGGCCTGGCTGGCCTGCGCTTCCAATGCCTGCAGCTGGGCGGCGGTGCGGATCGGCTCCAGCTGCAGCAGCGCCGCCCCGGCGGCCACCTGCTGGCCTTCGTGGACCCGGATGGCCACGATGGTTTCCGCCGCGGGCGCCGGCACGGTGATGCGATCCCACTCCAACGTACCGAGTGCAGCCGGCGGCTCCTGCCGACACGCCGACAGCAGCAGGCCCGCGCCGGCCAGGAGCGCCCCACGCACGGACAGGTAGATGGCTGCGGACATCGACGCGGCTCCGGCAGGGCACGGCGGGGGAAGAAGAGGTCACCTTGCGCATGCCGCCGTGAAGGATCGGTCACGCGTGCCAGCGGGCCCGCGCACTGGTCATGAAATGATCACCCTTCCGCAGCCATTGCGCCGCAGGGGGTACAGCGGCTTATCCACACCTTTCCCGCGCAACCGCCCACAAGCGGTGTGGAAAACCCCGAGGTAGATGTCGCTTTTTTGACCACGCACGCGACAGCATTGCGGCAGTAGGGCCGTCAGAGACTATCCACAGGTTGCTGCACTGCTGCTGCACAGCCGCTGTGGAGAACCGCGCTGCTGTGGCGAGGCCTGCACGCCCGCGCTACCCTGTCCTTCCTATCCCCAACTTGCGGCACGGTCCTGGCGACCGCAGCCGCCGGACGCAATGACCGCACTGGCACACCGCGACTTCACCCTGGCGCCGGAAGACAACGAACGCCTGGCCAACCTGGCCGGCCCCTTCGACGAGCACCTGCGCCAGATCGAACTCAAGCTCGGCGTGGAAATCGCCAACCGCGGCCACGTCTTCCGGGTCACCGGCCCGAAGGCCGTGGCCGAGGAAGCACAGGCGCTGATCGAAGCGCTGTACCTGGAGGCGGCCGAGACGCCCTTCGACAGCCACGCCATCCACCTGCGCCTGAACCAGGCCAACGTGGAGCATCTGGTGGAGCGCAGCTACGAAGCGCAGGAAGTCACCATCAAGGTCAAGCGCGGCACCGTGCGCGGGCGTGGTGCCAACCAGGCACGCTACCTGCACCAGATCACCACCCACGACATCAACTTCGGCATTGGCCCGGCCGGTACCGGCAAGACCTTCCTGGCCGTGGCCAGCGCGGTGGATGCGTTGAACGAATCGCGGGTGCAGCGCCTGATCCTGGTGCGCCCGGCGGTGGAAGCGGGCGAGAAGCTGGGCTTCCTGCCCGGCGACCTGAGCCAGAAGGTCGATCCTTACCTGCGCCCGCTGTACGACGCGCTGTATGAAATGCTGGGCGTGGAAAAGGTGATCAAGCTGCTGGAGAAGAACGTCATCGAAATCGCGCCGCTGGCCTACATGCGTGGGCGCACGCTCAACGATGCGTACGTGATCCTGGACGAAGCGCAGAACACCACCGTCGAGCAGATGAAGATGTTCCTGACCCGGCTGGGCTTCGGCTCCACCGCCGTGGTCACCGGTGACCTGACCCAGACCGACCTGCCCAAGCACGTGAAGTCCGGCCTGCGCGATGCCATCGAGGTGCTGCGCGACGTGGACGGGGTGAGCTTCACCTTCTTCGAGGCCCGCGACGTGGTGCGCCACCCGCTGGTGGCGCGCATCGTCAGCGCCTACGACCGCCGCGACCTGCAGCAGGTCAAGCCGGGCGCCGAATGAGCGCGGCCATCGCGGCGCGGCGCCACACGCGCGATACTGTCGTTTCCTGATAGAACCCGAAGTACCGGAACCGCCATGACCAAAGGCCCCATTCGACTCGATGTCGCCGTCAGCTACGCCCTGCCCCGTGCCGGGTTGCCGTCGGCGGTGAGTTTCCGCAGATGGGTGGCTGCGGCACTGAACGGCCGCATCCGCGAGGCCGACCTGGCCATCCGCGTAGTCGACGCCAAGGAGGGCCAGTCGCTGAACCGGCACTACCGCGGCAAGGACTACGCCACCAACGTACTCAGCTTCCCCGCCGAGCTGCCCGAGGGCCTGCCCAAGGGGGTCAAGTTCCCGCTGCTGGGCGACCTGGTGATCTGCGCGCCGGTGGTGGCCGCCGAAGCGTTGGAACAGGCCAAGGTGCTCAATGCCCACTACGCGCACCTGACCGTGCACGGGGTGCTGCACCTGCTGGGCTGGGACCACGAGGACGACAAGGAAGCCGAAGCCATGGAACAGCTGGAGCGCGAGATCCTGGCCGACCTCGGCATCGCCGACCCCTACGCCGGCGAGCGCTGAGCCGCCGCCCCTGACGGACGTTTCCTGCATGACCTTCGCACGCCCCGCCTGCCTGTGCCTGCTGGCCCTGTTTTCCACCCCTGCCATCGCCGCCGCCCCGACGACGGCCGCCCCTGCCGCCGCGCCGCTGGACCTGGCCGCGCTGATCGAGTGCCGCCAGCGCGTGGCCGACTACGACGCGGTCGCCCCGGTCGTGGCCGACCCGCTCAAGGCAGTGGCCAACGGCATGCAGCCGCTGCCGCAGAACAACCAGTTCATGAGTGAGTACCGCCTGGCCACGCCGTTGACGGTGTTCGGCCAGCGTACCGAATACGTGGCGGTGTCCGGGGCCAGCATCATGGCGATCCTGGACGTGGCCGATCCCCGCCCGATGGCCAAGACCCTGGCCCTGGAAGACGGCGTGGACAACCCGGACAAGTTCATGGCCGGCCGTGAAGTGGTCAGCCGGGACGTGACCGATCCGCGCACCGGCGAGCCGATGATCGAGTCGATCATCCTGAGCCTGTCCACGGTCAAGACCCACCCCGGCAAGACCCTGGCCGGCTGCACCTACAGCCTGGACCTGCCCGCCGAGGACGAAGCCCCGACCGGCACCCCGGCAGCGCCGGCCGGCGCCCTGCCCCCGTCCGTGAACACCCCGCCGGGCGGGCGCTGACAGCGGCCCGCATCCTGCTAGACTGGCGCCAACGCCCGGCTCGCCGGGTGCCTTTTTTGCAGAGATGTCTGAAGACGACAGTAGTGGCTCCGTTCCGGAGCAAAATGAGAAGAAGCGCAGCTGGCTTGAACGCCTGACGTCTGCCTTCTCCGGCGAACCCCACACCCGCGACGAGCTGGTGGCGGTACTGCACTCCGCGCACGAAGACGGCCTGATTGCCGCCGACACGCTGCGCATGATGGAGGGCGCGATCTCGGTGGCGGAACTGACCGTGGGCGACGTGATGATCTCGCGTTCGCAGATGGTCTCGCTGCCGGTGGAAGCCCCCTTCCTTGAACTGATGAAGCAGGTGGTCGAATCCGGCCATTCGCGCTTCCCGGTACACGGTGACAACAAGGACGACATCCTCGGCGTGCTGCTGGCCAAGGACCTGCTGCGCGGCGTGGTCGCCGACAACGGGCCGGCCAACGTGCGCGAGCTGCTGCGCCCGGCGGTGCTGATTCCCGAAGCCAAGAAGCTCAACGTGCTGCTCAAGGAATTCCGGCTCTCGCGCAACCACATGGCGATCGTGGTGGACGAGTACGGCGGTGTTGCCGGGCTGGTCACCATCGAGGACGTGCTGGAGCAGATCGTCGGCGAGATCGATGACGAGCACGATGAAGCCGAAGACCACACCGCGCAGATCGCGATCCAGGCCGATGGCCAGTACGTGGTCGACGCGCTGACCCCGATCGGGGATTTCAACGAGCGTTTCGGCGCCGCGTTCCCGGACGACGACTACGACACCATCGGTGGCCTGGTCACCGAGGCAATCGGGCACCTGCCCGAAACCGGCGACGAGCTGACCCTGGACCGCTTCGTGTTCCGGGTGGCGCGCGCCGATGCCCGCCGCGTGCAGGCGTTCCACGTGACCGTGCTGCCGCCCGACGCCATCATCGAGGATTGACCCACGCCATGCGGCCCCTGCTGACGCGGTGGCCGTTGTGCCGCCTGTTGTTCCTCCTGTTCCTGGCCAGTGTGTCCAGCCTGCCGCTGGCTGCACTGGCACAGGCAGCGCCTGAACCTGCGGCGGCCAGCGCCGCCGCGCCGCCTGCTGAAGCGCCGCCACCGCGCATCGGCATCGTGACCATGCAGCCGGGCAGCATCTTCTTCGAGCGCTTCGGGCATGACGCGATCGTGGTCGAGGACCCGGTCACCGGCGACGCCACCTCGTACAACTTCGGCTATTTCGACCCCAGCGAACCGGACTTCGTCGGCCGCTTCCTGCGCGGCGAGATGATGTATTACCTGGTGGCGCTGCCGCTGGACCAGGACCTCTCCTACTACCGCGACAGCGGCCGGGGCGCCAACCTGCAGTGGCTGGACCTCAGCCCGGAGCAGGCGCGTGCGCTTGCCGCGTCGCTGGCCGAGCGCGCCAAGCCGGAAAACGCGCGCTACCGCTACGACTATTACACCGCCAACTGCGCCACCATGGTGCGCGATGCGATCGATGGTGCGCTCGGCGGCGGGCTGCACTCGCAGCTGTCCGGCCGTTCGCGCGGCAACACCTACCGTAGCGAATCGGTGCGCCTGGCCTCGCCGGCCCCGTGGATGTGGCTGGGCTTCGACATCGGGCTCGGCCCGTTCGCCGACCAGCCGCTGTCGCGGTGGCAGGAAGCCTTCGTGCCGATGCGCCTGGCCGACGCGCTGCGCGAGGTGCGCAACAGCGACGGCCGCCCGCTGGTGCAGGCCGAACAGGAGCTGCTGCCGCACCGCATCGCCCCGGAACCGGCTGAATCCGCGCGCCGCTGGTGGCCGTGGCTGCTGTGCGGGCTGGTGCTGGCTGCCGGCGTGCTGGCCCTGCGCCGCCGCCGGCGCCTGCTGGCCGCGCTGGCCCTGCCGCTGTGGCTGTTCTGCGGGATCGCCGGCGTCCTTCTGGCCTACCTGTGGGGCTTCAGCGCGCACCACGCCGCCTGGGCCAACCGCAACCTGCTGCAGCTCTCGCCGCTGTGCCTGCTGCTGCTTCCCGGCGCGGTGACGCTGCTGCGCGCACGCATACCCGGCGCCTGGTTCCGCTGGACCTTGTGGGCGGTTGCCCTGCTTTCCCTGCTCGGCCTGGTACTGCACTGGCTGACCCTGCAGGCGCAGGTGAACCTGCAGTGGATCGTGCTGCTCTTGCCGCTGCACGTGGCGCTGGCCTGGACACTGGGCCGTCGTGACCCAGCTGTCACGCATCGCTGACGCAGGATATCGCTCATGGAACACGCTGCCGCCTCCAATCCGACCTGTGTCATCAACTGCGTTCACTACGACGACCAGGGCAAGCGACACGACATCGCGCTGGATGCGATCAGCGATGTGATCGCCAGCAAGAACGGTTTTGTGTGGGTGGGCCTTTACGACCCGGCCGACGCGGTGCTGCTCAAGCTGCAGGAGGAATTCTGCCTGCACGACCTGGCCATAGACGATGCACGCAACGCCCACCAGCGGCCCAAGGTCGAGGCCTACGGCAATTCCCTGTTCGTGGTGGTGACCACCGCGCAACGCGTGCAGGACCGCATCGAGTATGGCGAAACACACGCTTTCCTCGGCCCGCGCTTCCTGGTGACCGTGCGCCACGGCGCATCGCTGTCCTACGCCCCGGTCCGCGCCCGGGTGGAACGCGAACCGCAGTTGCTGACCATGGGCGCCTCCTACTGCCTGTATGCCGTGCTGGACTTCGTGGTCGACAACTACCTGCCGATCACCACCGACTTCCGCGACACGCTGGATTCGCTGGAGAAGGACATCTTCGCCGACAGTTACAAACGCACCACGGTGGTACGCCTTTACGAGCTCAAGCGCGAACTCAACAAGAT
The DNA here is from genome assembly GCF_037203925.1 of Stenotrophomonas sp. CCNWLW57. NCBI lineage: Bacteria > Pseudomonadati > Pseudomonadota > Gammaproteobacteria > Lysobacterales > Lysobacteraceae > Stenotrophomonas > Stenotrophomonas sp. CCNWLW57. Next base: position 61,389 of record NZ_JBBCBJ010000002.1, on the reverse strand, counting down.
GCGGATGGCGGTCGCACCGCTGCAGGACGTGCTGGCGCAGCTGCGCCGCTATCCCGGCGAGCTGATCCCCGACGAAGTGAAGCTGTACATCCGCGACGTGCACGACCACGCCGTGCGCATCAGTGATGTGATCGACACCCTGCGCGAGATGCTGGGTACGGCGCTGAGCGTGAACCTGTCGCTGGTGACCCTGGCCCAGGGCGAGACGGTCAAGCGCCTCGGTGCGTGGGCCGCGCTGCTGGCCGCCCCGACCCTGATCACCAGCTGGTACGGCATGAACTTCACCCACATGCCCGAGCTGGACAAGCCGTGGGCCTACCCCGCGATGATCGTCGGCGTCGGCGCGATCTGCGTGGGGCTGTACCGCCTGTTCAAGCGGGTGCGGTGGTTGTAGCTCAGGCCACGTAAACGGTTTTGATGTTCATGAACTCGTGGATGCCGTGGTCGGCCAGTTCGCGACCGAAGCCCGAGCGCTTGCTGCCGCCGAACGGCAACCGGACATCGCTTTTGACGATGGCATTGACGAATGCCGCGCCGCATTCCAGCCCCTTGGCGATGCCTTCGCCGCGCACCGGATCTCCACTCCACACGCTGCCGCCCAGCCCGAAGGTGGTGTCGTTGGCCACCCGCAGCGCATCGGCGTCGTCGCGCACGCGCAGGATCGCCGCCACCGGCCCGAACAGTTCCTCGTCGTAGGCCGGCATGCCCGGTTCCACATTGTCGAGGATGGTCGCCGGGTAACCCGCATGGGTGCCGGCCACCGGCTCGCCGCCCAGCAATACCTTGGCCCCCTTGCCCACGCTCGCCTGCACCTGCTTGTGCAGCTCCTCGCGCAGGTCGGCACGTGCCATCGGCGCCAGCGTGGTCTTCTCGTCCTGCGGATCGCCGTACACGCGCGCTGCGGCCGCTGCGACGAACTTCTCCACGAACGCGTCGGCAATCGCATCGACCACGATGAAGCGCTTGGCGGCGATGCAGGTCTGCCCGCTGTTGTCGAAGCGCGACTTCACCGCAGCGGCAACCGTCTTGTCCAGGTCCGCATCGTCCAGTACCACGAACGCATCGCTGCCGCCCAGCTCCATCACGCACTTCTTGAGCTGGTCGCCGGCGTTGGACGCGATCGAGCGTCCCGCCCGCTCGCTGCCGGTCAGGGTGACCGCCTTGACCCGCTTGTCGCGCAGCACCTCGGCGGCCTGGTCGTTGTCGATATGCAGCACATCGAACACGCCCTCGGGCAAGCCGCCGTCGCGGCACACCGCCAGGATCAGGTCGGCGCACTGCGGCACGTTGCTGGCATGCTTGAGCAGGGCCACGTTGCCGGCCATGAACGCCGGCGCCAGGAAGCGGAACACCTGCCAGATCGGGAAGTTCCACGGCATCACCGCGAACACGCAGCCGATCGGTTCATAGCGCACGTAGCTGCGCTGGGCTTCGGTGTCGATCAGCTGCGGCTTGAGGTAATCGGCGGCGTGGTCGGCGTAGTACTCGCAGGCCTGCGCGCACTTCTCCACCTCGGCCAGCGCCTCGCCCTTGAGCTTGCCCATCTCGGTGGTCATCGCCTGCTGGATGTCGTCCCTGCGCGCGCGCAGCTGGCCGGCGATGGCACGCAGGATGGCGCCACGCTCCTGCAGCGAACGGGCCGACCACGTCGGGAAGGCCGCGGCGGCGGCGGCCAGCCGCTGCTCGATCCCGGCGGCGTCCAGCAGCTCGTGGCGGTAAGTCACACGGCCCGTGGCGGGGTTGACGATTTCGACGGTCATCGCGGTGCTCCGAAAGACAGGCACCCATTCTGCGCCCGGCCCCGTGAGCCGGGTGTTGTGTCAGCCCTTTTCCTGCAGCGCCATCTGCATGTCGCGCTGCCGGCGCTTCTCGCTGCGCGAGGTAATGAACCACCCCACCACCGCCGCGATCGACACCGCCAGCACCATCAACGTGGCCAAGGCGTTGATCTCCGGCTTGATGCCCATCCGCACCGAAGCGAACACCTTCATAGGGAGCGTGGTCGAATTCGGCCCCGCGACGAAACTGGCGATCACCACGTCATCCAGCGACAGGGTGAAGGCCAGCAGCCAGCCGGCCACCAGCGCCGGGGCGATGATCGGCAGGGTGATCTGGAAGAACACCTTCAGCCGGCTCGCGCCCAGGTCCATGGCCGCCTCTTCCAGCGAGCGGTCCAGCTCCTGCAGCCGCGAGGACACAATCACGGTCACGAAAGACAGCGTGAACGTGACATGCGCGATCCAGATGCTGCCCACGCCTCGGCTGGGGAAGCCGGGAATGCCCCCCATCGCCACCAGCAGCGTCATCAGCGAGAAGCCCAGGATCACTTCGGGCATCACCAGCGGCGCGGTGATCAGGGCGCCGAACACGGTCTTGCCCGGGAAGCGCTTGAAGCGGGTCATCACCATCGCGGCCATGGTGCCCAGCACGGTCGCCGCGCTGGCGGTCCAGAACGCCACCTTCAGGCTGATCCACAGTGCATCCAGGATCTGCCGGTTGTTGAACAGCTCGCCGTACCAGCGCGTGGAGAATCCCGACCACACCGTGGCCAGCTTCGACGCGTTGAACGAATAGATCATCAGCAGCAGGATCGGCAGGTACAGGAAGGCAAAGCCCAGCCCCAGGACCGTCCAGCCCAGCCAGCGGCTGCGGCGCACCATGCTCATGTCAGCTTCCCTTCCAGCTCTCGCTGCTGCACCCGGTTGAACAGCAGGATCGGCACCAGCAGCAGGGCCAACATCACGATTGCCACCGCCGAGGCGGTCGGCCAGTCCCGGTTGTTGAAGAACTCGCCCCACAGCACCCGGCCGATCATCAGCGTATCCGGCCCGCCCAGCATTTCCGGGATCACGAATTCGCCCACGGCGGGAATCATCACCAACATGCAGCCGGCGATGATGCCGGTGCGCGACAGCGGCAGGGTGATGCGCAGGAACGCCTGCCACGGCTTGGCACCGAGGTCGTAGGCGGCCTCCAGCAGGCGGTTGTCCAGCTTCACCAGGTTGGCGTACAGCGGCAGCACCATGAACGGCAGGTAGCAGTACACGATGCCGATGTAGGCGGCGGTCGGGGTGTACAGGATCTGCAGCGGTGCATCGATGACCCCGATCTTCAGCAGCAGCTGGTTGAGCAGGCCGTTGCGGTCGAGGATGCCGATCCACGCATACACCCGGATCAGGAACGAGGTCCACGACGGCAGCACCACCAGCATCATCGCCACGTTGCGCGCGGCCGGGCTCATCCGCGAGATCACATATGCCATCGGGTAACCGATCAGCAGCGTGAACAGCGTGGCGATCACCGCGATCCTGATCGAGCTCAGGTAGGCGAGCACGTACTGGCTGTCCTTGACCATGGCCGCGTAGTTGCCCAGGTTGAGCTTGAGCGAGAACGCACCGTCCACGTATTCCAGCAGCCACGTATACGGCGGCGAGCCGACCTGGGTGCGCGCGAACGAGATCATCAGGATGATCACGAACGGCACCGCGAAGAACAGCAGCAACCACAGGTACGGCGCGGCGATCACGCCGCTGCGCGTGCCGGGGAGCCAGCGCTTCCAGCCGGTGGCGTTCATGCGGTGAGCACCACGCCATCGTTGTCGCGCCAGTGCACCCAGACGCTGTCGCCCCAGGTCAGGCCATCGCTGGCCCAGCGCTGCGAGTTGGCGAAATTGGACAGCACCTTGGCCCCGCTGGGCAGGCGCACGTGGTACACCGAATGACTGCCGAAGTAGGCGATCTCCTCGATCACGCCCTGCGCCTTGTTGGTGTCGCCGGCCGGTTCGTCCTTGCCGATCATCACCTTCTCGGGGCGCAGCGCGAACGCCACCGGCTGCCCTTCATAGCCGGTGATGCCGTGCGCCACGTAGATGGGCGCCGGGAACAGCGGCGTGCGCACGGTGACGTACTCGGGCAGGTCCTCGTCGATCACCCCGTCGAACAGGTTGACCGAGCCGATGAAGCCGGCCACGAAGCGGTTGGCCGGCTGTTCGTAGATCTCGTCCGGTTTGCCGACCTGCTGGATCCAGCCGGCATCCATGACCGCAATGCGGGTGGCCATGGTCATCGCTTCTTCCTGGTCGTGGGTGACCATCACGCAGGTCACCCCCGAGGTTTCGATGATGTTGACCAGCTCGATCTGCATCTGCGAGCGCAGCTTCTTGTCCAGCGCGCCCATCGGCTCGTCCAGCAGCAGCAGCTTGGGCCCCTTGGCCAGCGACCGCGCCAGCGCCACGCGCTGCTGCTGGCCGCCGGACAGCTGGTGCGGCTTGCGCTTGGCCAGCTTCTCCAGCTGCACCAGCTCCAGCATCTCGCCGACCCGGCGGCGGATGGCATCGCGGGCCAGGCCATCCTGCTTGAGGCCGAAGGCGATGTTCTGCTCCACGCTCATGTGCGGGAACAGGGCATAGGACTGGAACATCATGTTTATCGGGCGCTGGTACGGGGGCAGCGCGTTGATGCGCTGGCCGTCCAGGTCGATGGTGCCGGCGGTCGGGGTCTCGAACCCGCCCAGGCAGCGCAGCAGGGTCGATTTGCCGCTGCCCGAGCCGCCCAGCAGGGCAAAGATCTCGCCCTTGCGCACGTCCAGGCTGACGTCGTCGAGTGCGACGAAGCCGTCGAATTCCTTGCGCAGCGCGCGGATGGACAGATAGCCCGGCTCCAGCGCCGGGGCGACCTCGCCTTCCGGCTTGGCTTCGAATGACATGGGCAGCGGCTCCAGGAGCGGCGTCAGGACGGGGGAATGGCCCATTTTAGCGACCGTTGGCGACAGCAGCGATACCGGATCGTGGCGGTTGGGCCCAGCCGGGCCAATGGTCTCAGGAAGAACCCTAATAAGCGTGCCGCCGAGGCGACGTGAACGCCCTGCCTTTGTCGCGTCCACCCGGTACAGACGCGACGGTGTCGAAGTGCCCCTTGACATGCCTGGCCCATTCCCGCGAGAGCGGCAGCTGAAAACGCCTGAACGCTTGTCGCTCCCGGTCTTCCGAAACGGTAGTTCGGCCGGTTCCTTGATGGCGTGCACACCTTCCAACACGCGTGAACTACAGGCAAGTGACGCGTCACATTCCGCGCGACATCGCGTTGACCTCCCGAAAGTGGGAGCGCGATACCTCCACGAACGCCGAACACGCACATCACAAGGAGTTGCCCATGCAAGCCATCCCCGACGCACGGCCCTATGACGCAGTTGTCATTGGAGCAGGACACTCCGGCCTGTCGCTCAGCGCCTTGCTGGTGGAGGCAGGCGTGCGTCATCTGGTTCTGGAAGCGGAAACCATCGGCTCCAGCTGGACGCGGCGGTGGGATTCCTTCCGCCTCAACACGCCCAATTTCCTGACCGCCCTGCCCGGCTACCAGTACGACGGCGCGGATCCCACGGGTTTTGCCACCGCGTCCGAGGTCATCGACATGCTGACCGACTATGCGCGCCGGCGGCGGCTGCCTGTCGTCGAGGGATGCGTCGTGCATAGGGTGTTTGCGGCAGGCGACGGCTACCGCGTCATCACCAGCGACGGCACGCTCGAAGCACGCTGCGTGGTCGTGGCCAGCGGGGAGTACCGCCGCCCGCGCTGGCCGCGGGCGTTCTTCTCTCCTGCCTCCGAGCTGCAGGTTATCCACTCCGGCGATTACCGGCGACCCCAGCAGCTCGGCCCGGGCGCCGTGCTTGTAATCGGCGGCGGCCAGTCCGGCGCACAGATCGCCCAGGACCTTCGTACTGCAGGGCGCGAGGTGTACTGGTCCATGGCCGATCGTTTCTCGCACATCCGCCGGGTACGCGGCAGGGATTCCATGCACTGGTGGGACATGCAGGGGCTGCTGCACCGGCACGTAAGCGAGCGGCCGGACGTGGTGGCGGGGGTGCCGGGCGCGATGCAGAAGGCAAGAACGGCGGAGTTCCCCTTGGTATCTGGAACCGGCGCGCTGGGCATGGGCAGCTCCATCAGCCTGCTGTCGATGCACCGCGACGGCATCGTGCTGCTCGGCAGGCTGGAGCACCTGGAAGGCCACATCGCGCACTTCCGCGATGCGCGACCGCAGATCCGCGAGGCCGTGGCCGGCACCCGCGCCGAGTACAGGCACCTCAACGACATGGCCGATGCGCACTATGCATCCATCGCAGAGTCACCGACCGACGACGCCCGCTATCTGCCCGAAGAGGTCTACCTGGACTGGGAGCCGGACGCCTCACCACGTTGCATCCGGCTGGACGCCGCCGGCATTGGCTCGATTGTGTCAGCCACCGGCTTCGACGCGCAGTGGCCATGGCTCGAAGTACCGGGCGTACTCGACCCGAACGGCTACCCACTGGGCGATTACGGCGTCTCCCCGCAGCCGGGCCTGTTCTTCATCGGCATGTACAACCTGCAGCGACCGAGCTCGAACTTCCTGTGCAATGGTGGGCGGGATGCGCGCGAACTACTCCAGAGCATCCTGACGCACCTGGACGCCAGCGCCTCACCTCCATGCAATAAAGTGGGTCTGAACTTGTCATTTCGCCCCGCGGAACCAACCACCCGATGAGTAAACCCCACATCGTCGCCGCCTCACTATTGTTGGCACTTTCAATCTGCCCGGCACATGCCAGTGTTGAGGCGACGCTGGACCTCCTTCCCACGGGGAGCAGTGAGATTGCAGTAGCGATCAAGTACACCAACAACGGCGCCCATCCAGCCTCCATTCGTGCGGCCGACATCCCACAGACAATGCCGGACGGCCGCCTTTGGAACAACGCGTTCCACGTGGTCTCTTCGACCGGCGAAGTAGCCAGATACACAGGCGTTATCGTCAACCTGACCATGGAAGCTCGAAGCGAAGTACTGACGTTGCAACCTGGGCAGGTGGAGATCGTCCAGGTAAATATTTCTTCCAACTATCTGCTTGAACCCGATACAGACTATGAGCTGACACCTCGCGGCTTCGAACAGAGACCTCTTCCCGATCCCAGCGCGGGGCAGTCGGCCGGGTCGCCCACCGCCCCACCCGTATTCACTTCATCACCCACGCTACGGGTGAGAACGGGTCCGCGCACCATGGGAATCGATAACTCCGCAGGATTGAAGAACCGATCTCCGGAAGCAGCGTGCTCACCGGACAAAATACTGGCAGTCGCCGCAGCCATGAGTGCATCCGCGAAACTCGCACGAGACGCGAGAGACTACGTCGAAGGGCTATACGGCTTGGATCTCTCGCCGGATCTCGCGAGAACCGCAAGAGACGTGGCGTCCGATCACGCCTACGGCTACGAGTACTTCGCGGACAATCTCGATTCCCAGAACTGATGAAAAAAGGGCCGCCGGTGCGAACCGGCGGCCCTACGGTCTTTCGACGGAAAAGTCTCGCCTCAGCGACCCGTCTTCACCTCTGTCCACAACCGGGTGTACAGCTTGTCCACATCCGGCGGATTGATCGAGTAGGTGAACATCTTCGCGGCCACGTCGGCCGGCGGGTAGATGGTCGGGTCGTTGCGGATCGCTTCGTCCACCAGCGGCGTGGCCGCGCTCACCGGGTTGGCGTAGTGGATGAAGTTGGTGTTGGCCGCGGCGACCTTCGGGTCCAGCAGGTAGTTGATGAAGGCGTAGGCCGCTTCCGGGTGCTTGGCATCCTTCGGAATGGCGAGCATGTCGAACCACTGCGGCGCGCCTTCCTTCGGGATCGAATAGGCCACGGTCACGCCGTTGGCCGCTTCGGCCGCGCGGTCGCGGGCCTGGATGATGTCACCCGACCAGCCCACCACCAGGCAGGTGCCACCGTTGGCCAGCGAACCCACGTACTGCGAGGAGTGGAAGTTCTGCACATACGGGCGGATGGTCTTGAGCAGCTCGGCCGCCTTCTGGATCACCGCCGGGTCATGACTGTGCGGGTCTTCGCCCAGGTAATGCAGCGCGATCGGAATCATGTCGGCCGGGGTATCGAGGATCGTGATCCCGCAGTCCTTCATCTTTGCGATGTTTTCCGGCTTGAAGATCAGGTCCCAGCTGTTGGCGATTTCGGTGCTGCCGCCGAAACGCTCCTTGAGCATCTCAACGTTGTAGCCGATGCCGGTGGTGCCGATCATGTACGGCACACCGTACTTGTTGTCCGGATCCTGCTGCGCGATGCGCTTCATCATCTCCGGGTCGAGATTGGCCAGGTTCGGGATCTTGCTCTTGTCCAGCGGCAGGAACACGCCGGCCTGGATCTGGCGGCCGAAGAAGTTCAGCGTCGGCACCACCACGTCATAGCCGCTGCCACCGGCGAGCAGCTTGGTCTCGACCATCTCGTCGCTGTCGAACACGTCGTAGGTCACCTTGGTGCCGGTGGCTTTTTCGAAGTTCGGGATGGTGTCTTCGGCGATGTAATCGCTGTAGTTGTAGACGTTCAGCACCTTGCTGTCTTCCTGCTTGGCGCCGCCACAGGCGCTGAGCATCGAAACGGCAATGCCGAGGGTGAGGATTCGCAGCTTCATCGGACTCTCCACAGGTCAGGTGCAAGGCGGGGGAACCGGCCGGACCGGCATGACGGTGCCAGCCTAACGGGCAGCCGGGTATTTTCCCAGCACATGGCGCTCACGGCCATGCCTGATCGGGCGGCTGGGCCGCTTACACATTCAGCAGCAGGAACTCCCGCTCCCAGGAGCTGATCACCCGGAAGAAGGTCTCGTACTCCTTGCGCTTGACCGACACATACGCCCGGCAGAACCGCTCGCCGAGCATCTCGCGCAGCTCGGGGCAGCGCTCCAGGCCGTCCAGCGCCTCGCCCAGCGAGCGCGGCAGGTCGTAGCCCAGCTCCTTGGCGCTGCCACTGATCGGCGCGGTCGGCGAGCCCTGCTCGCGGATGCCCAGCAGGCCGGCGGCCAGGGTGGCGGCGATCGCCAGGTAGGGATTGGCATCGGAGCCGGCAAAACGGCTTTCCACGCGCATGTTTTCGGGGGTGTCCATCGGCACCCGCAGCCCGCAGGTGCGGTTGTCGAAGCCCCAGTGCACGTTGCTGGGGGAGACCTCGCCGAATACCAGCCGCCGGTAGGAATTCACGTTCGGGGCAAAGAAGGCCATCGCTGCCGGCACGTACTTCTGCAGGCCGGCCAGGTAGTGGCCGAACAGCGGGCTGAACTCCTCCCCGCCGTTGTCCCCACTGAACACGTTGTGGCCGTCGCTGACCCGCACCAGGCTCTGGTGGATGTGCATGGCACTGCCCGGCTCGGTTTCCATCGGCTTGGCCAGGAAGGTGGCATACACCCCATGGCGCATGGCTGATTCGCGCATGGTGCGCTTGAACAGGAACACCTGGTCGGCCAGGTCCATCGCGTTGGCGTGGGTGAAGTTGACCTCCAGCTGCGCTGCGCCGGATTCGTGGATGAGCGTGTCCACGTCCAGCTTCATCGCGTCGCAGTAGTCGTACATCAGGTCGAGGATCGGATCGAATTCATTCACGGCATCGATCGAGTACGACTGCCGCGCCGTTTCCGGGCGGCCCGAGCGGCCGGCGGGCGGCAGCAGCGGAAAGTCCGGGTCGGTGTTCTTCTGCACCAGAAAGAACTCCAGCTCCGGCGCCACCACCGGGCGCAGGCCCAGTTCGGCATAGGCATCGAGCACCCGGCGCAGCACGTTGCGTGGCGCCAGCTCATGCGGCTCGCCGTGCTTGGTGTAGCAGTCGTGGATGACCTGCGCGGTGGGGTCGGTGGCCCACGGCACCATGCGCACGGTATCAGGGTCCGGGCGCAGGATCATGTCCGAGTCCGACGGCGAAGTCAGTTCGTAGTAATCGTCCGGAAACTCGCCGGTGACGGTGGTGGCGAAGATGCCCTCGGGCAGCCGGGTGCCGTAGTCATGGGAGAACTTGTCGGCCGGGATGATCTTGCCGCGCGCGTTGCCGGTGATGTCCGGCACCAGGCATTCCACTTCGGTGATGTGGCGATCCTTGAGCCAGCGCAGCAGCACACTCTCTTCGGCAGCCGGTTTGGCCGTGGCCTTGCGCGCGGGGGCCTTCCGCGACGGAGCGGCGGCCTTGCGCGATGGAGACGGGGCTTTGCGCGAACGCGTTCGGGTGGTCATGACCGGTCTGCTGTGCTGGAGTAACGACGACAAGCTTCGCCGAAGGGCTGGAACGTATTGTGATAGTGCCACTGTACCCCCGTCGGCAACCGCCGTCACAGCGGGCGCACCTGCCCTCGACACGGGTTGCTGGCATGCTGGGCGCATGAGCGAGCCCCCGATGAGCCTGGCCGGACAGGCGCACGCACCCAGCTGGTATGCCGACAGCGTGCCCGACGCGCCACTGCGCGCGCCGCTGCGGGGCGACCATGCCACCGACGTGTGCGTACTGGGCGCGGGCTATACCGGCCTGTCGGCCGCGCTCTCGTTGGCCGAACGCGGCTACCGGGTGACCGTGCTCGAGGCGCACCGGGTCGGCTGGGGCGCCTCGGGCCGTAATGGCGGCCAGGCCATTGTCGGCTACGGCTGCGAGGTGGATACGCTGGAACGGCTGGTCGGAAATGCCGATGCGCGACGCCTGTTCGACTTCTCCCGCGAGGGCATGGCCCTGCTCCGCAATCGCCTGAGCCACTACGCGATCCAGTGCGACTGGCGCGATGGCCACGCCAGCGTGCCAATCAACGCGCGCCAGGAGCGTGCGCTGCGCGCAGGCATGGACACGCTGGTGGAGCGCTACGACTACCCGCTGCAGTGGTGGGACCGGCAGCAGCTGCGCAGCCAGCTCGACAGCCCGCGCTATCGCAGCGCGATGTTCGATGCGGCCAGCGGCCACCTGCATCCGCTCGCCTATGCGCTGGGGCTCGCCCGCGCGGCCGAGGGCTTGGGCGTGGTGATCCATGAGGCCAGCCCTGTCCTGGAACTGGTGCGCGGGGACCGCCCGCAGCTGCGTACCGCCCACGGCACCGTCACCGCCAACCAGGTGGTCATCGCCGGCAACGCGTGGCTGCAGGGCATCGCACCGGAGCTGGAGAGCCGGATCATGCCGGTGGGTACCTATATCGGCGCCAGCGCCCCGCTGGGCGAGGAACGGGCCCGGGCGCTGATCCGCAATGACATGGCCGTGGCCGACGTCAGCTGGGCGCTGGATTACTTCAAGCTGAGTACTGACCACCGGTTACTGTTCGGCGGCCGCGCCAGCTATTCCGCATTGCCGCCACCGAACCTGCGCGGGGTAATGACCAGACGCATGCACCAGGTGTTCCCGCAGCTGGCCGACGTGGGCATGGAGCAGGTCTGGGGCGGCTACGTGGACATCACCCGCAACCGTGCCCCGCATTGGGGCCGGCTCACACCCAACGTGTACTTCGCGCAGGGTTTCTCCGGCCATGGCGTCGCCGCGACGGGATTGGCCGGCGCAGTGATTGCCGCGGCCATTGCCGGACAGAACGAACGATTGGATGTGTTCGAGCGCATTCCGCATGCACGCTTCCCCGGTGGGAAGCTCCTGCGCACGCCGCTGCTGGTGGCCGCCATGTCCTGGTACAAGCTGCGGGATGTGTTGGGGTAAAGGGTGCGTAGTCGAGCGCAGCGCTCCCCTCAGGGGCGCTTGGGTGCAGGCGGCGGATTCGGCGGAAGCTTGGGCCGGTTGCTGCGAATCGGCTGATCCGCGCCGTCAGAACGCACGCGTCTCCATGGCGGCAGTGGTGGATTGGAACCGTTGCGTAAAACAGCCATCTCGAACTCCTTCGACCATTATTACTTCGACCCACCTGACATCGGTCGCTTGAATGATTATGCCCTCCAGATCAATCAGATCCACAGGATTTCCATCATTATCGATCCACGCAGGATCCAGAATATAGAACTGACCCTGTCCTGGATTCAGAGGCCACTCCTTCGGCCAGCCCGTGAGTCGCCTCCCGTCGACCAGATGCAGCACTACGTCGGAAAGGCTCGAACCCAGGACACCATGCCACTCGCTTGAATGCGAACTGCGAGATGTCAGTCCTTTCTTCCTCAGCCAGGAATGAACGGCATCTTTGTTGACGGCAGCTGCCATCAACGCACCCAGAGCTGTCGCAATCAACACCGAGCAGGTGAGCTGGCTTGTCGATGTCCACTCTCCAGCGGACCAGACGCGGCCGAGTGCTTCCAACACGGCCTCAATCATCCGAGTGACGGCATGAACAACGAACGTAAAGACCAGCGCTTCAACTGTCCTTTCGAACTGACTGGGTTTGGGATGAGACGTGAACCCATAAAAGATCGATGCGGACAGGAAGCCCGGCAGCAGGAACGTGAGTAGCGGGGTCACTTCCTTGTAGAGGTTGTCCATGCGTTGCGGACCAGAGTTTCGAGCACAGAGGAATCGTAAGCGGCGGAAGCATGCCCGTACGTGCATCAGCTCTCATTCCAGTCGGGTAGCGATTGATTCTCCCTACGGGTTGGTCGGCCGGAGTCGGGAGGGCTGCCACGCAGGGCGTGGCACTACGGTCCGGGACGTCCGGATCCGGGCGCTGCAGCCCCGGATCCGGACATTTCGGTCACAGATCAGAAGATTGACCCTAAAGTCCGGCGTGAAGACGCCGATACACCTTCCGACCCTCTCGGATTCGAGCGTACGCAACATGCCGGCACTGTTTCAGGGCGCCTTCCCCAGCGACCCCGGTGATGACCTTCCCCAGCGGATCCTGCTGGTGGAGAACTCGCGCACGTTCACCAGCATGCTCAAGGAAGCCATCGAGCAGCGGCTGGAGCTGCCGGTGTCGGTGGCGACCTCGCTCGCCGAGGCCGGGCGCCTGCTGGATGAGGAACAGGGCTGGTTCCTGGTGCTGACCGGGCTGGTGCTGGCCGATGGCGACCGCGACAAGGTGGTGGAGTACTTCCTGTCGCGCGGGCTGCGTACGGTGGTGGTCAGCGGGGTGTACGACGAGGACCTGCGCAAGCGCGTACTGCAGCAGCAGATCATCGATTACGTGCTCAAGAACACCCCCGGCAGCATCGACTACCTGGTGTGGCTGGTGCAGCGCCTGGACCGCAACCGGCGCATCGCCGCGCTGGTGGTGGATGATTCGATGTCCGCGCGCATGTACGCCGCCTCGCTGCTGCGCATGTATGGCCACGACGTCTACGAGGCTGCCGACGGTGCCGAGGGCCTGAAGGCGATCGAGGCCCACCCGGCGATCCGGCTGGCGGTGGTCGACCAGGAAATGCCCGGCATGGAGGGCGTGGAATTCACCCGCCGGCTGCGTACCCTGCGCTCGCGCGACAAGGTGGCGGTGATCGGCATTTCCGGCAATACCGATCCCTCGCTGATTCCGCGCTTCCTGAAGAACGGCGCCAATGACTTCCTGCGCAAACCCTTCTCGCGCGAGGAGTTCTTCTGCCGCGTCTCGCAGAACGTGGACCAGCTGGAGCTGATCGGTACGCTGCAGGACCTGGCCACCCGCGATTTCCTCACCGGCCTGCCCAACCGCCGCTGCTTCCTGGAACAGAGCACGCGCCAACTGCCGAAGCTGCAGGTGCAGGGTGAGCAGGTGGCGGTGGCGATGATCGATATCGATCACTTCAAGCACATCAACGACACCCATGGCCATGAAGCCGGCGACGACGCATTGCGGGCGGTGGCCGCGGCCGTCGCCGACCACGCACGCGACCAGGACCTGATCGCGCGCTTCGGTGGCGAAGAGTTCTGCCTGCTGGTACCGGGGCTGGAGGAAGACGAAGCCATCGGCTACTTCGAGATCCTGCGCCAGCGTATCGCCGCGCTGGAAGTGGATCTTGGTCACACCACGCTGCGGATGACGGTCAGCATCGGCTTGTGCTGCATCCGCCCGCAGCACGATTCGCTGCACCGGCTGATTTCCGAAGCCGACCGCCAGCTGTATCTGGCCAAGGCCGGCGGCCGCAACCGCGTGTGCAGCACGCGCGAGGCCACCGCCGCCCGGGAACCCGCGCTGGCGCCTTGATCCAGATCAACGCAGGTGCGCCCCGCCCTGCCTAGAGTCGTTCCCAGCGAACATCACAGGGAACGCAGCATGGCACTTCTGGTCTGGCAGGACGACCTGAACATCGGCATCGACGTCATCGACCACCAGCACATGCGGATCGTGGAGATGCTCAACCACCTGCACGTGGCGCAGACCAGCCTGCACAAGGTGGCCGTGGCCGAGGTGATCGACGAACTGGTGGACTACACCATGTCGCACTTCGCGTTCGAGGAAGAGCTGATGGAAGAAGCCGGCTACCCGTTCTGCGCCGCGCACAAGCGCGTGCACGAGATATTCGGCAAGCGCGTGTCCGAATACCGGCTGCGTTTCCAGGCCGGCGAGGACATCACCGACGAACTGCGCACGATGCTGTCGCGCTGGCTGTTCAACCACATCCGGGGCGATGACAAGGCCTACGCCGAATCGGTCAAGCAGCACCTGAACCAGTTCGCCCGCGATCACCAGCAGGGCAGCTGGCTGGGTCGCACCCTCAAGCGGATTTTCCGCTGAGTCGGGTTGGCCGGCCCATGGCCAGCAGCGCCAGGATGGTGATCACCGCAGTCAGGCACAGGTAGTAGCCCACCGCGACCAGACCGAAACGGCCGGCCAACCAGGTAGCCACGTACGGTGCCGGCGCCGCGCCGAGGATGCCGGCCAGGTTGAACGACAGCGAGGCGCCGGTATAGCGCACCTGGACCGGGTAGATTTCGGCCAGGAACGTGCCGCAGGGCCCGTAGGTCAGGCCCATCAGGAACAGGCCAAGGGCCAGGAACCCCACTACCAGCCACGGACTGCCGGCCTGGAACAAAGGCGCGAACAATACGCCGAAACCGAGGATCAGGCCGCTGGCCACGATCATCGTGCGCCGGGTGCCCCAGCGGTCGCCGTACATCGCCGACAGCGGAATACCGGCGGCGAAGAACAGGATGCCCACCATCTGCAGCAGCAGGAACTGCTCGCGGCTGTAGTGCAGCACGGTGGTGCCATAGCCGAGGGTGAACACCGTCATCAGGTAGAACAGCACGAAGGTGGCGAACGCCCCGAGCGTGCCCAGCACCAAGGTGCGCGGGTGGTGGCGCAGCACTGTCCACATCGGCAGGCGCACGCGTTCGTTGCGGTCCAGTGCGGCCTGGAACTGCGGGGTCTCATGGATGTTCAGGCGCACCCACAGGCCTACCGCCACCAGCAGTGAGCTGGCCAGGAACGGCACGCGCCAGCCCCACTGCAGGAAGTCCGCATCGCTCATCGCGCGGCCCAGCAGCAGGAAGATGCCGGCCGAAAGCAGGAACCCGAGTGGCGCGCCCAGCTGCGGGAACATGCCGTACCAGGCCCGCTTGCCCGGTGGCGCGTTCTCCGTGGCCAGCAGTACCGCCCCACCCCACTCGCCGCCCAGGCCCAGGCCCTGGCCGAACCGGCACAGTGCCAGCAGCGCCGGCGCCAGGATGCCGATGCTGGCGTGAGTGGGCAGCAGGCCGATCGCCACGGTCGACACGCCCATGGTCAGCAGCGCAGCCACCAGCGTGGCCTTGCGCCCGATCCGGTCGCCGTAATGGCCGAATACCGCCGAGCCGACCGGCCGGGCGATGAACGCCACCGCGAAGGTCGCCAGCGACTGCAGCAGCGCGGCACCCTCGCTGCTGTCGGGGAAGAACAGGTGCGGGAACACCAGCACCGCCGCCGTGGCGTAAATGTAGAAGTCGAAGAACTCGATGGTGGTGCCGATCAGGCTGGCCAGCAGGATGCGGCGGGGCGAATTGGCGGCGTTGGCAGCGGCAGGAGTCGACATCGTTCACGTGCGGGAAGATCAGCTGCCCGATTCTGCCACGTGACCGCCGCCCACCGTCGCGATGGTTGCACGCGAAACAACGAAACCAGCGGTAGCCCCGGCCGTTGGCCGGACCAGGCTGTGCCGAACGAAACCAGCGGTATTCCCGGCCGTTGGCCGGACCAGGCGGTCCACGACGAAGCAACTATCCAGGCAGTAAAGTCGAGACCATCCACATTCGCGGGTCCAGCACCATGCCCCCCACCAAAACACCGCCATCCCCGCTGTCCCAACACGCACCCACCAGCCTCGACGCCTGGTGGATGCCGTTCACCGCCAACCGCCAGTTCAAGGCCGCACCGCGCCTGCTGGTGCGTGCCGAAGGCATGTACTACCACGACGTGGACGACCGCCCGATCCTTGATGGCGCCGCCGGACTGTGGTGCTGCAACGCCGGGCACGCCCGGCCGCGGATCGTGCAGGCCATCCAGCAGCAGGCGGCTACGCTGGATTTCGCCCCGCCTTTCCAGATGGGCACGCCGCTGCCATTCGTGCTGGCGCAGCGCCTGGCCGCGCTCGCTCCCGGACCGCTGAACCATGCGTTCTTCACCAACTCCGGTTCCGAGGCGGTGGATACGGCGATGAAGATCGTGCTCGGCTACCACTGGCTGCGCGGCGAAGGCAAGCGCACCCGTTTCATCGGACGCGAGAAGGCCTATCACGGGGTCGGTTTCGGTGGGCTCTCGATCGGCGGCCTGCCCAACAACCGCAAAGGCTTCGGCCCTCTGCTGGCAGGCAGCGACTTCCTTCGCCACACCCTGGACCTGTCACGCAACGCCTTCACCCCCGGGCTGCCCCGCCACGGCGCCGAACTGGCCGAGGACCTGGAACGGCTGATCGCGCTGCATGATGCCTCCACCATCGCGGCGGTATTCGTCGAGCCCATTGCCGGTTCAGCCGGGGTGATCCTGCCGGCGCCGGGCTACCTGCAGCGCCTGCGCGAAATCTGCGACCAGCACGGCATCCTGCTGGTGTTCGACGAGGTCATCACCGGTTTCGGCCGGGTCGGCAACCCCTTTGCCGCGCAGCGCTTCGGGGTCACCCCGGACCTGCTGACGATGGCCAAGGGGCTGACCAACGGCGCGGTGCCGATGGGCGCGGTGATGGTGTCCGATGCCATCCACGCCGCGTACATGCAGGGCCCGCCGGGGGCCATCGAGCTGTTCCACGGCTATACCTATTCCGGCCACCCGCTGGCCTGCGCTGCTGCGCTGGCGGCGCTGGACACATACGCCGCCGAGGGCCTGTTCGACCGTGCCATCGAGCTGGGCGAATACTGGCAGACCCGCCTGCACAGCCTGCGCGGGCTGCCGAACGTGGTGGACATCCGCAATTTCGGGCTGATCGGTGCGGTCGAGCTGGCGCCGCGCAAGGGCGCGCCTGGTAGCCGGGGCTTTGAGGTGTTCGAGCGCTGCTTCCGCGACGGGGCGCTGCTGGTGCGCTGTACCGGCGACGTGATCGCGCTGTCGCCGCCGCTGATCATCGACCGGGCGCAGATCGACCGGATCGTGGACGTGCTGGGCGAGATGATCCGCGCCACGGCGTGATGCCGGCGACCGGTACAATGGGCGGTCAACAGCTGCTCGCCAACCGGATTGCATGGACATCGTCGTCAAAGAAGAACTCAAGGCCTACATCGATCCGCTCACCGCCGACGAACACGAGGCGCTGGAGCGCAGCATCCTGGCCGAAGGCTGCCGCGACGCGCTGGTGCTGTGGAACGATGTATTGGTGGATGGGCACAACCGCTACGGCATCTGCCAGAAGCACGGCCTGCCGTTCCAGACGGTGCAGAACACCCGCTTCCAGTCGATGGACGACGTGCACCTGTGGATGATCGAACAGCACCTGGGCCGGCGCAGCGTGTCTGACTTCCAGCGCGGCGTGCTGGCCCTGCGCAAGCGGGACATCCTGGCCGAGCGCCACCGCGCCGACCAGGCCCAGCTGCAGCGCGAAAGCGACGGCGAGATCGCCGATGCCACGCCCGAAGGCGATGAGGACAGCCCGCCGTGGGCGCCGGCGCCGAAGGTAAGCCGCGCTGACATGGCGCGCGAAGCCCGGCTGAGCAGCAGCCAGGTGACGATGATCGAACGCATCCACAAGCAGGCCGCGCCGGAACTGGTGGAAGCGGTCAAGAGCGGGGTGATCTCGATCAGCGCTGCGGCGGCCGTAGCGGCGCTGCCGGAAGAGGAACAGCGCGCGGCCGCGGCCGCCGGCAAGGACGAGCTGAAACAGGCCGCCAAGCGCGTGCGCGAGGCCAAGCGCAAGCCGCGCAAGCCGGTGCAGGAGGTGCTGCACAGCGCCGATGGTGAGCTGGAGGTCGATCCGAGCCGTGAGGCCGAGATTGCCGAGGCGCTGACCTCGCTGGGCGAAGGCCCGGCCGAGCTGCGCCAGCGGGTGATCGCGCTCACCCTCGAAAACGATGCGCTGCGTGCCCAGTTGGCGGCGCTTCGCCGACAGGTCGGAGACGTGGCGTAACCGTTCTGCCGGCCAACGGCCGGCGCTACCGTCGAGCGATGTGGGAGTTCCATGGTAGCGCCGGCCGTTGGCCGGCCCTCCAGAATGCTTGTCGAGGCGGCGTTCGCATCCGGGTCGATACACTTGCCGCATGAACAGCACGCCCTCGGTCGACCCCCGCCGCGCCCAGCTACGCCGCCTCAAAGCCATTGCCCTGGCGATGCTGCTGGCCATGCTGGCCGGCTTCGTCATCAGCCATCTCAACGGCGAACGCGGTATCTGGGCGTGGGTTTCCGCCTTCTGTGAAGCCGCTGCGGTGGGCGCGCTGGCCGACTGGTTCGCGGTGGTGGCCTTGTTCCGCCACCCGCTGGGCCTGCCGATCCCGCACACGGCGATCATCCCGCGCAGCAAGGAGCGCATTGCCGACAGCCTGGCGGTGTTCGTGCGCGACCAGTTCATGGAACCGCAGGCACTGCTGGCCCGGCTGCAGGTATTCGATCCCGCCAGCCGGCTTGGCAGCTGGCTGGCCGATCCCGCACGGTCGCGGCTGCTGGCCGACATGGCGCGGGGCTGGGCCCTGCAGGCGCTGGATTTCCTCGACGAAGCCGCGGTTCGCCGCAGCATCCAGGCGTTCGTGGTCGAGCAGCTGCGGCAGTGGAACGCGGCGGCCACTGCCGGCGAGCTGCTGGGCCTGCTCACTGCCGACAACCGCCACCAGCGGGTGCTGGACGAAGGGCTGACCCGGATCAGCCAGTGGATGGACAACGACGCCGTGCGGCAGCGCGCTTCCGAACTGATCGTGCGCTACATCCAGCGCGAATGGCCGAAGCTCGCCAGCACGGTGAACTGGGTCAAACCCATTGATGAAATCGGCGACAACCTGGCCGAGCGCATGGCGCACGCGGTGCTGGCCGAACTGCAGCAGATCCTGGCCGAGCCGGAACACCCGCTGCGCAAGGATTACGAGGCGTGGCTGGGCGACTACATACAGCGCCTGCGCCACGACCCGGCACTGGCGGAGAAGGTCGACCAGCTCAAGCAGCAGGTGATCGACCACCCGGCGGTGCAGGAGTACGTCCAGGGCCTGTGGGCGCGCATCCATGCCAGCCTGCGCGCCGATCTGTCCAGCGAATCGTCTGCGCTGGCCGGCCACCTGCAGCGCAGCCTGGGCAAGATCGGCCAGGCGCTGCAGGAGGACCCTTCACTGCGCGAGGCGCTCAACCAGCACCTCATGGATGGCGCCGAGCGCCTGACCAGCCGGTTGCGCGAAGGCGTGACCAGCCATATCGCCCAGACCGTGAAGGGCTGGGACGAGCGGCACCTGGTGGAGCAGCTGGAGCTGAGCGTGGGACGCGACCTGCAGTTCATCCGGTTCAACGGCACCTTGGTGGGTGGGTTGATCGGGCTGTTGCTGCATGCCCTGACCGTGTGGATGCATTGGTAGGGACTGCCCAGCGCAGCCACGCAGGGCGTGGCTCTACTTCGGTTTGTGGCAGGCCCGGTTGACAGATTGCCCGGGTGTTTTTGAGACGTGGTTCGCGTATTCTGCCGCGCATTCAGGGCTGGAGTGGCCCACTGGGGGAACCATGCGAAGGACGATCATGACGTTGGCGCTGTGCGCGCTGGCCTGCAATGCCCACGCCGGGCGCGTGTACAAATGCGCGAACGGCGCCCAGACCATCTACCAGACGGTACCCTGCCCGCCCGAGCAGGACACCGGCGTGACCCGCCCGATTGTCAAAGACCCCAACCTCACGTGGGAAGAGCGCACCCGCGCCCAGCGCGACCTGCACCAGGCCCGCCGCCGCATGCAGGCTGACGCTGGCCGTGGAGTGCCCCCGGTGCGCGGCACCGTGATCGACGGCGCGGCCAATCCGGAGCAATGCGAAGAACTGCGTTCCCGCCGCGAGATCAGCGAGATGTTCGGACGCCCCGCACCGGAGCGGATCGACGCCGACATCGCCAAGGCCTGCAGCTCGCGCTGAACATCTACCGGCAGGAAAACCTGCCTAACCAGCAACTGCGCGAACGGCGTCGATCAGCGATTGTATCTGCGCGGGGGCGGTAAAGATGCCCGGTGTCACGCGTACGCAGGCGCCGGACGCCAATCCCTCGCGGGCCACCACGAAGACCCCGGACTGTTGCAGCATGCGCTCGGCCGTGGCGGCGTTGGCCTCCAGGCTGACCTGCCCGCGCAGGCGGAAGGCGGCGATGGCGCTGGACAGACGCGGGTCCGGTGACGCCAGCAGCTGGATCCGGGCGTCTTCGCGCAGCGCGTCCAGCCACTGGTTGCGCAGGCGCAGCAGGCGCGCGCGCTTGTTGGCCACGCCGATCCGCTGGTGCAGCGATACCGCGGCCGGCAAGGCCATGACCGCCGCGAAGTTCACCGTACCAGTGTGGACGCGGCTGTCGATATCGCCGGTGTCGGCCTCGCCCATGCAGGGATCCAGGTCCTGAACGCGTCCGCGACGCACGTAGAGCGCACCCATGCCTACCGGAGCGCCGATCCACTTGTGCAGGTTGATGCCGACGAAATCCGCGCCCAGCGCGTGCAGCGGCGTGTCGACCTGGCCGATGCCATGGGCCGCATCCAGCACCACGTCCGCGCCGGCCGCGCGGGCCAGTGCGCTGATCTCCGCCACCGGCAGCAGCATGCCATTGCGATGGCCGACCTGGGTGAGCAGCAGCAGGCGGGTGCGCGGGTAGCGCGCCAGCGCCTGGCGGTAGGTGTCCACGATGCCGTCATGGTCGAACGGCTCTGGCAGCACGATGCGCTGTACGTCCACGCCCCTGCGTTCGCGCAGCCACTGCACGGCGGCGATCGCGCTTTCGTGGTCGGTGTCCGCATACAGCACGGTATCGCCCGGAGACAGGTGCCGATAGCCGGCAATCAGTACCTGCATCGCTTCCGTCGCGCCCCGTGTCAGCACGATCTCATCGGTGCCCACGCCCAGCGCTTCGGCCAGCGTTGCCCGCGCGTGTTCCAACAACGCCGGGAACTCCCGCCGCCCGAACCAGGCATTCTCACGGTTCACGCGTGCGGTGGCGCGCTGATACGACTGCAACACGGGCCGCGCCATCGCGCCCCAGTAGCCGTTGTCGAGCATGACCACCTCGTCGGTGAGGTCGTACAGCGCCGCTACCTGGGACCACCAGTCCTCATCGGCTGCCAGCCTGTCAGGGTCGCGCCCGGCGGGATCGGGCAAGGCGTCGAGAGCGTGCAGGTCTGCGTCGGTCATGCGGCCAGTATTGCAGCCGCCGCGCGAAGAACGGGTGGCGCGAAATGCCGATCAATCTTGCCGAAGCGAATGATAATGACTATCATTAGCGAACTGGATGCTTGCTCGATGCCGTCCTGCGCGCCGCCGATGGTGGCGCTGCCGTGCGCGACAGAGGCAACACCGTTCTCCAGGGATACCCCCGCCCTGTGCGGCGGCTTGGCCACGGATGGCCACCCTCCCCCTGTCACCGGCCCCGGCCGGTGACGTTCGTTGTTCGACCCGACATTGCAGGTTCCCGTGGACAGCACGCCTGATGCCAGCTGGTTCAACCGTTTCGGCGGTTTCATCGACCGCCCCTGGCTGGGAGTGCTGTCGCGTTCGCTGGCCGCGATCATCGGCGGCTACGCGCTGGCCGCCACCTGCGCGATGTTCTTCGCCGTAGCCCTGCCCATCGCCCGCGCCCAAGCGGTGCTGACCGGCATGCTGGTGGCGATCGTGCTG
The DNA here is from genome assembly GCF_037203925.1 of Stenotrophomonas sp. CCNWLW57. Taxonomy (NCBI): domain Bacteria; kingdom Pseudomonadati; phylum Pseudomonadota; class Gammaproteobacteria; order Lysobacterales; family Lysobacteraceae; genus Stenotrophomonas; species Stenotrophomonas sp. CCNWLW57. The sequence continues at coordinate 39,486 of NZ_JBBCBJ010000002.1, read as the reverse complement.
TGCGCCTGCGCCGCGCTGTGGGCATTCGCCACCCGCACCGCACTGCGCGCCTGGATCGGCATCGCCGCGCCCACCGCGTTGTTCTGGCTGGGCACCCTCGCACTGGGAGCACGTGCATGAAGAATGGATTCCGCCAGTCCATGGCCTGGCTGCACACCTGGACCGGGCTGCTGGTGGGCTGGCTGCTGCTGCTCATCTTCATGGCCGGCACCGCCAGCTACTACCGCGAAGAAATCAGCCGCTGGATGCGCCCGGAGCTGCCGCGCAGCAGCGTCTCCACCGAGGTCGCCGCCGAGCGCGCGGTGACCTTCCTGCAGCACAAGGCGCCGCAGGCCGAAAGCTGGAACGTGACCCTGCCCGATCCGCGCAACCCGGCCATGCGCATGTTCTGGCGCAACCCCGAATCGATGGTGAAGCCACCGGCCGAAGGTGAAAAGCGCCGCCGCGGCGGTGGCCGCTTCGGCGATGCCACGGTGGACCCGGCCAGCGGCGAGGAAGTGGCCGCGCGCGAAACCCGGGGCGGCGATTTCTTCTACCGCCTGCATTTCGACCTGCACTATATCCCGGTGCTGTGGGCGCGCTACCTGGTGGGTTTCTGCGCGATGTTCATGCTGGTGGCGATCATCACCGGCGTGATCACGCACAAGAAGATCTTCAAGGACTTCTTCACCTTCCGGCCGGAGAAGGGCCTGCGTTCGTGGCTGGACTTCCACAACGTCAGCGCGGTGATGGCCCTGCCCTACCATGCGATGATCACCTACACCGGCATAGTCACGCTGATGTTCATGTACCTGCCGCAGGGCGTAAGCGTGGCTTATCCCAAGGATGAAGACGCGTTCTTCAGCGAGGCCTTCGCACGCCTGGCCGATCCGGCCGACGCCGCCGAAGGCCGCGCGGCGCCGCTGCCGATCCAGCAGCTGCTCGACAGCGCGCGTGCCGAATGGAAGGGCGCGCAGGTCAGCGGCTTCACCGTGTTCCACCCGGGCGCGGCCAATGCGGTGATCGACATCTACCAGCGCGATGGCAAGCGGCTGTCGATCGACACACCATCGCTGCGCTACCACGCGGTCAGCGGCGCGCTGATCGAGACCAGCCCGGTGCCCGGCGGCGCCACCCACACCCGCGGCGTGATGTACGGCCTGCACCTGGCCCGCTTCGCGGACTGGGGCCTGCGCGCCCTGTTCTTCCTGTCCGGCCTGGTGGGTTGCCTGATGGTGGCCAGCGGCGTAGTGCTGTGGGCGGTCAAGGAGCGCCCCAAGCACGCCAAGGCCGGCAGGATCGGTTTCGGCCTGCGGCTGGTGGATGCGCTCAACATCGGCGCCGTGGCCGGCCTGCCGATCGCGTTTGCCGCGTACTTCTGGGGTAACCGGTTGCTGCCGCTGGAAATGGCGGAACGCGCCGACGCAGAAGCCAGCGTGTTCTTCTATGCCTGGGGCGCCGCCCTGCTGGCGGCCTTCCTCTGGCCCAAGCGGTTGATGTGGGCCTGGCAGCTGTACCTGGGCGCGGCCTTGTTCGCCCTGATCCCCGTGATCAATGTGCTCACCACCGATGCACATCTGGGCGTAACCCTGCGCACCGGCGACTGGGCGCTGGCCGGGTTCGACCTGGTGATGCTCGCCTTCGGCGCGATGCTGGGGTACTGCGGCCTGCGCATGCAGCGTTGGCAGCCTGCGCTGAGCGCGGCCGGGAAGAAGCGGCGCCAGGCCGCTGCCCTTGCCGCCACCGCGAAGAACGCCGAGGCCAGCGCATGATGCTGCTGGCGCTCACATTGAACTTTTCTGCGTTCACCGCACTGTCGCTGGCGATGGAAAAGCACCAGCTCGACCTGCACGGCAAGGCGCACGCAGGCCCCGCGCGCATGCGGCTGTGGCGATGGCTGGGCTGGGCATTGCTGGCGACCGCGTTCGGCATCTGCGTGGCCGACCACGGCTGGGCCGCCGGCCCGGTGCTGTGGCTGGGCGCGATGACGATCAGCGGCCTGCTGATCGCCTTCGGCCTGTATCCCTGGCGACCGCGCTGGATTGCACCATTGGCGTGGGCGTTGCCGGTGCTGGGCCTGGGCGCCGCCGCGCTGTAGAGCCGACTGTCAGTCGGCTGCTCTTCCAGTGGCAACGGGAACTCAAGTGCAAACCGACTGACAGTCGGCTCTACATCACGCCCCGTAACGCCTCAACTCCCACGCGCGGTGGATGCGCGGGTTGCGCTCGAAATCGTCGCCGATGGTGTCGGCCGAGATCTCGCGGCACTCGGCGAATTCCTTGATCGCTTCCTCGTCCAGCTTGAAGCGGCGGAAGTTGTTCGAGAAGTACAGCACGCCTTCCGGGCTCAACCGCGCCACGGCCGCTCGCAGCAGCCGCACATGCTCGCGCTGCACGTCGAAATCCTCGGCGCGGGCGGAGTTGGAGAAGGTCGGCGGATCGCAGAAGATCACATCGAACCGATGCCGCTCGGCTTCCAGCCAGGCCAGTGCATCGGCCTGGATCAGCTGGTGCTGGCTGCCGCCCTTGCCGTTCAGGGCCAGGTTGTCGGCGCACCACTGCAGGTAGGTACCGGACAGGTCCACGCTGGTGGTGGAGGCCGCACCGGCCACCGCTGCCTGCACGCTGGCCACGCCGGTGTAGCAGAACAGGTTGAGGAAGCGCTTGCCCTGCGCTTCCTTGGCCATGTGCCAGCGCAGCGGGCGGTGGTCCAGGAACAGGCCGGTGTCCAGGTAGTCGAACAGGTTCACGCGCAGCAGCGCATCGTTTTCGCGCACCAGCACGAATTCGCCGCGCTGTTCGAAGCGGCCATACTTGCTGCCGCCCTTTCCGCGCTCGCGCGACTTCAGCGCCACCTGCTCGGCCGGCACCTGGAACACCTCGCGCGCGGCCGATAGCAGCTCATTGCGGCGGCGGCGCACGTCCACGTCGGGAATGGTGGCCGGCGCGGCGTATTCCTGCACGTGCAGGAAGGTGCGGCCAGCGCCACCGTCTTCTTCGTACACGTCGATCGCGGCGGCGTACTCGGGCAGGTCGGCGTCATACACGCGGTAGCAGGTGACCTGCTCGCGCGCCTTCCAGGTCTTGAACCTGCGGATGTTCTTGCGCAGCCGGTTGGCCACCATCTGCGCGCCTTCGCTGAGCTCGCGCGGCTGGCCCGCGTTCTCGCGCTGCGGTACGGCGATGGGATCGCATACGATCAACGCGCACTCGATGGCGCCGTTGAACAGCTGGTACTTCTTGTTCGCGCGCAGCCCGGTGGCGAACGCAAGTTCGGCGCTGCCGCACAACAGGCTGGCCCGCCACTGCGGCACGGCGCGCTTGAGCGCGTCGCCCAGGCGGCGGTACAGCACCGCATCGGCGGCCAGGCGTTCGTCATACGGCGGGTTGCACACCACGCAGCCGGTTTCCTGCGGCGGAACCTGCACGTCGGCCACGTCGCGCACGCCGAACCAGATCGCCTCGGCGACACCGGCGGTCTCCGCGTTTTCCTTGGCCGCGCGGATCGCATGCGGGTCGATGTCGCTGCCGTGGATGACCTGCTTGAGCGCGGCGCGCCCGGCCTGCTCGCGGGTGCGCGCATCGGCCATCAGGGCGTTCCAGGCCTCGCGGTCGAAGCCCAGCCAGCGGCTCGGCGGAATGCTGCCGTGGCGCTGCAGGCCCGGGGCCACGTCGGCAGCCATCAGCGCGCCTTCGATCAGCAGCGTGCCGCTGCCGCACATCGGGTCCAGCAGGCCGCCGCCTTCGGCATGGATCTTCGGCCAGTTGGCGCGCATCAGTACGGCGGCCGCCAGGTTTTCCTTCAGCGGGGCCTCGTTCTGCGCCATGCGCCAGCCGCGCCGGTGCATCGGGCCGCCGCCGAGGTCGATCGAGATCGAGGCGCGGCCCTTGCGCAGCGACAGGTTGATGCGCACGTCCGGGAACTCGGTGTTCACCGACGGCCGCTCCAGGCCCTGCGCGCGCAGGCTGTCTACCACGCCGTCCTTGACCCGCTGCGCGGCAAAACGCGCGTGGGTGATTTCGGTCCCCGACACATGGGCATCCACCGACAGGGTCAGCTCGGGGCTGATGTGCTGCTCCCACGGCATCGACGAGACGCCCTGGTACAGCGATCCCTCGTCCGGGCAGTCGAACTCGGCCAGCGGCCACAGCACCCGGCTGGCCAGGCGCGACCACAACACCACCTTCAGTGCCTGCGGCAGCTCGCCCTCGGCATTGACGCCGGAAATGGTGGCAGTGGCCCTGGGCAGGCCCAGCGCCAGCAGTTCGTCGGCGAGCAGGTACTCCAGGCCCTTGGCGCAGGAAACAAAGAATTTCACGGGTTCGGTATCGCAGGTCAGCAGGAAGGAGGTGCCCACGGGCACCGCGGGCGGCCCGGGCGCAGGCGCCGGACCGTCCATTGTACGTGACCGGGCCGGAATCGCCCCGGGGACGCCCTGCGACCCATGCGAACCGCTTGTGGCCATGCGGTTGGAGGCCGCCTTGGGTGGGTACGCTTCAGAGGCTCCGGAGCAGCGCCTCGAACGCCTGCGCCGAGGCATCCACGTGGTTGTTCAGGCGGTGCCCGTCATCCACCAGCAGCAGCCGCGCCGAGCGCGCCTGGGCCCAGGCGATCACATCGGCGGCCGGGATCAGCTCATCGTGCCAGGCGTGGACCACGCTGGTGGGCACGCGGGCGGCATCCAGCGCCGGCATCGGCCCCATCCGGGTCGGCGGCACCATGAGGAACAGACCCCGGGTCGGGACCTGCAGCGAGGCGATGGCCGAGATGTAGGCACCCAGCGAGGAACCCGCCAGCACGACCGGGCCTTGCGCGGCGGCGGCGCTGGCGCGCTCGACCAGGCGCTGCAGGCGGGCACGGACATCCCCCACGCTGCTGACCTCGCGCAGGGCATCCAGGTCGGTGTAATCGGGCCGTTCGTGGGTCCAGCCCAGCCGCTCGGCAACCTCGGCCAGGGCGGTTACCTTGGTGGCGTCCGGGCCGCTTTCAAAGCCGTGGGAAAGAATGCAGTGGCCGCGGCTCATGCAGCCACCGCGTGGAAATCGATGTAAGCGCTCATGCCCGAATGCTAGCATCGGCGCATGCCCGACCGCGCCCCGCCCCGCATCGATTCGCAGCCGCTGCCCTACGTGGCGCAGCTGGGCGAGCGCGCGCCGGATGACATCAATCTGGTGGTGATCCACTGCACCGAACTGCCCGACCTGGCCATGGCGCGCAGCTACGGCGAGCGCGTGCTGTACGACAGCGGCAGCGGCAACAGCGGGCACTTCTACATCGACCGCGACGGCAGCATCGTCCAATACGTCCCGGTCGAGCGCATCGCCCACCATGTCAGCGGTTACAACCCGCGTTCGATCGGCATCGAACTGGTCAACACCGGCCGCTACCCGCACTGGCTGGATTCCCGCCACCAGGCGATGGACGAACCCTATCCGGAGGCCCAGATCGCGGCCTTGATCGACCTGTTGCAGCACCTGTGCGACACCCTGCCCGGCCTGCACCACATCGCCGGACACGAGGCGCTGGACACCCGGGACGAAGTAGCCAGCGACGACCCGGACCGGCGCGTGCTGCGCAAGCGCGACCCGGGCCCGTTGTTCCCGTGGCCGCGGGTGCTGGCGGCGGTGACGCTGAGTCCGCTGGGGGGGTAGAGCGGACTGTCAGTCCGCTGCCGTTGGCGTGCAGCCTGCGGTCTACGCGAAGAGCAGCGGACTGACAGTCCGCTCTACCCGCGCCATCCGATGACGCCTTGGGTGGCGGCCGATCAGGTGCCGGTCGCGACCGGTCGGCTTGAATCGCTGACCCACCCGCTCCACGAATCGGCATAGACCCGCGCGCCGTGCAGCCCGGCCACTTCCATCGCCAACAGCAGATGGCAGGCGGTCACGCCCGACCCGCACATCAACACCACCTGCTGCGGATCATGCGTGCCAATCAGCGGCCGCAGCGCGGCGTGCAGCTCGGCAGCCGGTCGCAGGCGGCCGTCGGCCACATTCAATCCGAACGGACGGTTCACCGCCCCGGGTACATGCCCCGCCACCGGATCCAGCGGCTCCACCTCACCCCGGAACCGTTCACCGGCACGCGCATCCAGCAGCCAGCCCGGCGCATGCTTCAAGCGCGCGGCGATCTCGTCCACCGATGCCACCTGGCGGGTATCGAAACGCCCCGGATAGGCCGGCAACGGCAGCACCTCGGGCACGTCCGTGGTCAACGGCAGACCGGCCGCCTGCCACGCCGCGAGGCCACCATCGAGCACCGCCACCTGCGTATGTCCGATCAAGCGCAGCAGCCACCACGCGCGCGCCGCCGCCATGCTGCCGTCGCCGCCGTCGTAGACCACGACCTGGGTATGCGGACCGATTCCCCAACGCCCCAGCGTGGCGGCGAACGCATCGCTGTCCGGCAACGGGTGGCGGCCGTGGCCGACCACGCTCATGTCCGCCAGGTCGCGGTTGACGTCTGCGCGCAGGGCGCCCGGCAGATGCCCGGCGGCATAATCGCGCGCGCCGGACTGCGGATCGGCCAGCGAAAAACGCGCATCCAGCACGCGCGGCGCCGCACTGGCGGTGGCGCGCGCATCCAGCAGGCGCGTATCCCCCTGCGAAAGCGCGCTGGACAGCGTCGCCACATCGACAAGGGTGGTCCACGGGGTCGGGTTCGCGGTCATCATTCCAGTTGCTCCAGGCGGCGACGCAGGTTGTAGAGGATGGCGGCGGTGGCGCCCCAGATGCGCTGGCCCGGCCAGCCGTATTCCAGCACGTGGCGAATGCGGCCGCGGTGGTCGATCTCGACCTGGTGCAGGTTGGCCGGGTCCATCAGGTAATCGAACGGCACCTCGAACACTTCGGCCACTTCATCCGGCTGTGGCACCGCCACGAAACCCGGGTCGATCACCGCCACCACCGGCATCACCCGGTACCCGGTAATGGTCACGAACGGATCCAGGTAGCCCAGCACCTGCACCTGGTCGTGCGGCAGCGCGATTTCTTCGTTGCTTTCGCGGATCGCGGCGGCCACCGCATCGCGGTCGTCCGGCTCCTGGCGGCCGCCCGGGAAGCCGACCTGGCCGCCATGCTGGCGCAGCGTATCGGTGCGCCGGGTCAGCAGCACCTGCGCGCCGCTGGCGCGCGGAATGATCCCGGCCAGCACCGCCGCTTCCACCGGCGGGCCGGGCGGCAGCAGGTCGGCCAGTTCACTGCGGTTCCAGCCATCGCCGCCAGGGGGTGCATCGAGCGGGTGCAGCGCGCGCAACAGGCGCTCGTGGTCGGCCAGCGAGCCGCCCAGCGACTGCCGCAGCTGTTCACGCAACGGCAGCACCTGCCGCATCACATGTTCTTGTTCGTGTCGGGTCATCGTCGACCAGCGGGTGATTTCATCCACGTTGCGCAGGCAGCCGCCGCACAGGCCGGCACGATCAAGCGCGCAGGTTCCGATGCAGGGGCTCGGCATGGCATGGGCGGGGGTTTCCGGAAAGTGCACCGGGCAACAGTAACGCGAATGGCGCGGTTCCAACACTGCGGGAGCCGACCAACGGTCGGCGCTACGAGTGTGTTGAAAACAAAAAACGCGCCGATGTTGCCATCGACGCGTTTTGTTGTTTTCAGCCGTTCTTATTTGACGCTGACCAGCTTGATTTCAAACTGCACGGCGACGTTCGGCGGGAACGGGGTACGCGGGTCGGCACCGTAGGCCTGTTCCGGCGGCAGGGTGACTTCCCACTTCGAACCGGCCGGCATCTGCAGCAGTACTTCGCGCATGGCCTTCATTTCGACTTCGCTGACCTTGATCGACGGGATCTGCTGCGCCGGGCGGGCTTCGGTCGGACGGGTGCCGAACGGGTACGGGCCGGCGACTTCCAGCTGCACGGTGCTGGCCTGGGTCGGCTTGGCGCCCTTGCCGGCTTCGATCACGCGGTACTGCACACCGCTCGGCAGCGCCTGCACGCCGGCCTTGGCCTTGTTGGCGGTCAGGAAGGCAGTGCTCTTGGTCTTGTTTTCGGCGGCAGCCTTTTCGTACTCGGCCTTGGCGGCAGCGGCACGACCCTGCTCACGCTTCTGGAAGGCTTCGACGGCCGGCTTCAGCTGATCGGCGGTGATTGCCGGCTGCTTCTTGGCGTAGGCATCCTGCAGGCCCTTCACCACCGAATTGATGTCCAGCTGTTCGCCGCGACCGGTGAGCTCAGCCAGGTTGTTGCCGTAGTCGTAACCGAAGTAATAGCTCAGCTTGCCCTTTTCGGACGAAGTGTCCTGGGCGAAGGCATTGCCCGTCAGGGCCAGGGCCGCGACGGCGACCGCGATAGAACGCAACTTCATCAAACGTTTCTCCAGGGGTGGTAACTCAGGACGCATTGGGCCGCCCTGAGGCGACGGGTTAGGATAGCCGCCGCAACGTTGAACCGCCACTAACGACGAAGGCTATGACCTGCTTTCGTTTCCAGAGTTCAAAATCACTTTTTTTTAACGTTCTACCAGGAGTTTCTGCCGTGGCCGACGCGCCCCTGACCGTTGCCGACGATGGTGCCATCCCAGCGCCCGGGGTCAACCGCCCCATGGTTCAGGGAGGTGACGCCGCCGGGCCGGCGCCGGCGCGCCTGCTGCAGCTGGTGCTGGCGGATGACCTGGATGCCGCGCTGGACGCCGGCCTGATGGACTACGTGCCCGGCCCTGGCGACGACGCCCTGCTGCCCGGCCACCCGGACCTGCCCGCCCGCCTGCTGCAGGCCCAGCAGCAGCTGCAGCGCGCCTGGGCCGCGCGTGACCGTTACCGCCAGCGCGCGCAGCGGCTTGCACGCCGCGCGGCCGAACGCGATGCGCGACGCGCGCCGCCGGCCCCCACTCCCGATCTGAAGCCCGCCCTGCCGCCTGCGGCTGCCGCGATTCTTGCGCGCGCCAAAGCCAGGGCTGCTGGAAAGCCTTCCTGATGACCCCTGTTGCAAAGGCCGCTCCGCGCAGCGCGCGCATGCCCAAGGCCGACGTCGTTGAAATGTTCACCCGCCTGCGCGAACTCAATCCGCATCCGAAGACCGAACTGGAGTACAGCTCACCGTTCGAACTGCTGGTCGCCGTGGCGCTTTCCGCGCAGGCCACCGATGTGGGCGTCAACAAGGCCACGCGCAAACTGTTCCCGGTGGCCAACACGCCGCAGGCGATCCTGGCGCTGGGCGAGGACGGGCTGAAGAAGTACATCGCCACCATCGGCCTGTTCAACGCCAAGGCAAAGAATGTCATCGCCACCTGCCGCCTGTTGATCGACCAGCATGGCGGTGACGTGCCGCGTGACCGCGCCGCGCTGGAAGCCCTGCCCGGGGTCGGGCGCAAGACCGCCAACGTGGTGCTCAACACCGCATTCGGCGAGCCGGTGATGGCGGTGGATACCCACATCTTCCGGGTCGCCAACCGTACCGGGCTGGCACCCGGCAAGGACGTGCGCGCGGTCGAGGACCTGCTGGTCAAGGTGATACCGGCCGAGTTCCTGCTCGACGCCCACCACTGGCTGATCCTGCATGGCCGCTATGTGTGCAAGGCGCGCAAGCCGGACTGCCCGCAGTGTGTGATCCGTGACCTGTGCCGCTTCAAGCAGAAAACCGCCGCCTGAGCGACGGCGGCGACTGCCATCTGGGCGCAACCGGGCAGTCATCTGATTCGGGCAGTTTGAGCAACCCCAGCAGCCGCCGTGCCCGGGCCTGGGGCTGCGTTGTCTGAAACTGTCATATTTACGCAATCTTCACTTATTAGCCTGCGCAGCATCTTCCCACCTGCCTGCAAGGCTCCTTTCCATGAAACTGCATCGCCAACTCCTCACTGCGGCCGTGGCTGCTGCGCTGTTCGTGCCGGCCGCCCACGCTGAAGTGGCCATCGACGTGATCGGCGGCTCGGAGATCACGTTCGAAGGCCTGGTCCAGGCCGACGGCAACTGGTTCGACAACGATGTGACCGATCTCAACGGTGGCGATGCCGCCAACGGCAAGGACAGCGAATTCGAACTGCGTCGCGCCGAGCTGGTGCTGAAGGGCAAGGGCCCGGGCAACGTGGAATGGGTGGTCGGCTACGACGCCAAGGCCGACAAGTTCCTGGACACCAACGTCAAGTACAAGCTGGCCGGCAACGCCAACCACTTCGTGCAGCTGGGCCAGTTCAAGCAGCCCAACAGCCTGGAAGAGCTGTCCAGCACCAAGAACAACGACTTCATCTCCAAGGCTGCGGTCACCAACACCTACGCCGTGGCCCGCCGCCTCGGTGGCGCCTACAGCTTCGGCGACAACAACTGGTCGGTCACCGCCAGCGCCTTCGGCCGTGAGCTGACCCGTAACCTGGCCCACGGCAGCGGCTACGGCGCACGTGGCACCTGGGCGCCGATCAACGACAAAGGCCAGGTCCTGCACTTCGGCCTGAGCTATGTCGACTACGACACCGACGCCGACACCCTGCGCGTGCGCGCCCGTCCGAACGCCGACCTGGCCACCGCACGCCTGGTCGACAGCGGCAACCTGACCGACACCGACCGCGTCAAGACCATCGGTGCCGAAGCCATGTACATCGGCGGCCCGTTCAAGGCCCAGGCCGAGTACTACACCAGCGAAGCCAAGCGCATGACGCGCGACAACTACACCAGCGACGGCTTCTATGTCAGCGGGCTGTGGAACATCACCGGCGAGACCTGGGGCTACAAGAGCGGCGTGCCGACCACCGGCCTGCCGGACGAACCGGGCCGTGGCATGTGGCAGCTGGGCGCGCGCTATGATTCGATGAACCTGGATGATGGCCATCTGAACGCCAACCCGGTTGCCGGTCGTCCGCCGATCGTGGACGGCGTGCTGGGCGGCAAGATGGATATCTGGACCGTCGGCGTGAACTACTACTGGCGCTCCAACACCAAGTTCGCGCTGAACTACGTGATGGTGGACAGCAAGAAGTACAGCTCCGCCACGCGCACTTTCGTGAACGACGACCCGAACATCCTGGAAGCGCGCCTGCAGTTCTTCTGGTAAGCAACAGGCAAGACGCAGCATTGATGGGGCGCAGCTTGGGCTGCGCCCCTTTCTTCGTTTTGGGTCACCGGTTACCCGGCGTTGCAGCGCAGTTGCAGAAGTAACAGGCACTGTCCACCGTCACCGGGTGGCTCCATTGGCAGGCGCCGCCACGCCCCTCAATCGGAGTGCCATCCCCAATACGACCAGACCGATTCCCGCCGCCTGCCACCAGTCGAGGGTCTCGCCAAAGGCGAGCACGGCAGCCAAGGCGCCGACTACCGGAACACCCAACGTAAAGCTCGCCGCGCGTACTGGACCCAGCCCCTGTATCGCGACATACCACAGCCCGAAGACCACCGGCCCGTTGAGCACGCCGACATAGAGAAGGGCCAGGACATTCCCACGCCCCTGCCAAGGTGGCAATGACTCTCCCTGCCCGCCGCCCAGAGCAAGCAGCGGAATGGAACAGAGGAATGCGATGAGCATCTGCACGGTGACCAGCGTCGAGGGCCGGCAAGGCTGCCCCGTACGCGCCGGCAACAGGGTGCCTACTGCCCAAAGGGCTGCATTCAGAACAATCAACAAGGCGCCGCCCGCTGGCGCACCGCCGACATATAGAAGGACTCCGCTCAACGCCGCCCCCGTCGCCAGCACGCCCCCCCAAGACCACCGCCCCAGGCGCACCGCCTCCATCGCGCCGGCAAAGGCGGGCATCGTGTACATCAACGTAAGCACGGTGGTAGCTGGATAGTAGGCGAGCGCGAGGATGTTGAGGCTGGAGACCATGGTTCCATTGATCGTCACTGCCCAGAGCACGCGCTGTCTCGTCGCCGCCTGCAGCTGCAGGACCTCCATCCAGCTCCGTCGGACAAAGGGCAGCACTGTCATGAAGCCCGCCAAGGTACTGTAAAAACGAAACGTCCAAGGGCCCATCTGTTGAACTGCGTCCCTCGCAAAAGAGAAGCTGGTACTCCAGACCAGGACCACGCACACAGCGGCGGTCGCGGCCCGGAGATCCACGCCTGGTGCGTGATCAGACCACTTCATGCGCGGTACCTGGCCACCGCAGTGATTCGTCTACGACGCGCAGGAGCGGTAACCGCGGAGACGAAATGCGGGATGCGGCGTGCGCCGGTATCAAATACCAACAACGTGAAGAGTGCCGGCACCAGACAGGCAGCAGGTTCCTTCTCCCCGTCAGGAAGCACTACGGTCAGCCCTCCGTGGTTGGGGTCCCACTCCTTCGTCAGACTGAGCGCGACGCCGAAGCTCTGGCCCGGATCGCAGTGAGTGCCAAGGAAATGGCCATGCTCGAACCAACTCAGGTAGAACTGGGATACGGTCAGAGGTACGCGGCCAGTGACCTTTCCCAGCAACTCGAGCACCGGCCTTGAGGCCATCAACTGTTTCATCGCCTGTAGCGCTTCCACATCGGCGTTCTCACGCGAGTCCGGCATCCATCGGAACGAAAACGCGAATCTGCCAAGCTCACGGTCGCGATCAGCGATGGCGTGCTGCCTGCTCGCTTCGACTTTGTCCGACGAACACAGATCGTGCTCACCATCACGATTCTTCACGATAAATGACCACCGATCCTCCCCGATGCTGGCAACGCGCTCAACCACATCAGCGATGGATGGCACAAAGGCGCGCAGATCGAAATGAACGTATCCATCGAGCTGGAAGCGCTCGCGAAGTACCTCATATCCGATCAAACACCACCTCCTCCCGGGACCTGCGCCCTGCCCTTCCGGTGTCACGAGAGCTGGATGCTCTCGCCGGACTTGTACATCGCGTCTTCCTCGCTGATGGCCGAGATGCGCTCTTCCAGATCGACGAACGTGATCTCCAACATTTGCAGCTCCTTTTCACATGCACCGGAAGTGGTGCCGCCCGAAGGTGGAGGGCCTGACCACTTCGACTCAAGGACCGACGTCACTTATTGCAATGGAATGTCAGAACATGTGAAGGCGAATGCACTTTCAAAGTGACTGCCGTCATGCTGCAAGGTTGCGCTGGCGCAGGAATCGGTGAGTTGCACCGATTGCGCCGAAGACCGCTGTCTGTCGCGGACGACGCGATCGTGACGGTGTCCGCGCTCCGCGCCAGTGGAATCTCCGAGATTGGAGGGTGTCACGATGCCGTCATATGACAGACGTCGCGCTGTCATTGAACCGTTATGCAATAGGCACCGGGCGGGAAACCCCGCACCACCATCCATCCCAGGAGCCACCCCGTGATCCACGCCTTCAAGTCGCGCGCCGCTGTTGCCGTCCTCGCCGCGTCCTCCGTGTTCGCCGCCAATGCCGCCGATGTGACCGGCGCGGGCGCATCGTTCATCTATCCGGTCATGTCCAAGTGGTCGGCCGACTACAGCACCGCGACTGGCAAGAAGGTCAACTACCAGTCCATCGGCTCGGGTGGTGGTATCGCCCAGATCAAGGCGGCCACGGTGGACTTCGGTTCGTCCGATGCCCCGTTGAAGCCGGAAGATCTGGCCGCGGCCGGCCTGGCCCAGTTCCCGTCGGTGATTGGCGGCGTGGTGCCGGTGATCAACGTGGCCGGCATCGCCCCGGGTGCGCTGAAGCTCGATGGCGTGACCCTGGCCAACATCTTCCTGGGCAAGGTCAAGACCTGGAACGACCCGGCCATCGCCGCCCTCAACCCGGGCGTGAAGCTGCCCGACGGCAAGATCACCGTCGTGCATCGCTCGGACGGCTCGGGCACCACCTTCAACTTCGTCAACTACCTCTCCAAGGTCAACCCGGAGTGGAAGTCCAAGGTCGGCGAAGGCACCTCGGTCCAGTGGCCGGTCGGCATCGGCGGCAAGGGCAATGAAGGCGTTGCCGCGTACGTGAAGCAGATCAAGGGTGGCATCGGCTACGTCGAACTGTCCTACGCGCTGCAGAACAAGATGTCCTACGCCGCGATGAAGAACGCGTCGGGCAAGGTCGTGCTGCCGAGCGACGAGTCGTTCGCCGCCGCTGCCGCCAGCGCCGACTGGGCCAACGCCAAGGACTTCTACCTGGTCATGACCAACGCCCCGGGCGCCGAAGCGTGGCCGATCACCGCCACCAACTTCATCCTGGTCCGCAAGCAGCCCAAGAACGTCAACAGCGCCAAGGCGACCCAGGAGTTCTTCCGCTGGATCTACAAGAGTGGCGATGCCCAGGCCAAGCAGCTGGACTACGTGCCGCTGCCGGACGCCCTGGTCAAGCAGATCGAGACCTACTGGTCGCAGAACCTGAAATATTGATTTTAGGGGGTCACGGCCAAAGGTCGTGACCTACCAGGCAACGGTGTCGCCAGGCTCTCTCTCCCCCTGGCGGCACCACCGGCGCGGATCGCAAGATCCGCGCTTTTTTTCATCTGCCGCGAGCGTTGAGGGCCCCGCCGCGACCGGCAGGCCCCTGTGCAAATGTCCCCCGGCGTCGGCCTGCGGCCGCCCCCTCCTCCTTTAATTTGCCAGGGACCTACCGGCCGCAACGGGGCAAGGCTTCCGGCACGCGCAGGCAAAGCCGGAGCCAGGTGCAACGCCGGTGGATCGAGTGCCGGGGCGGCATACCCTTGGAGGCGAATTAAAGGAGGAGGTGTCGGCCGCAGGCCGACGCCGGGGGACATTCGCCGGAAAGGGTATGCCGCCCCGGCGCTCGATTCACCGGCAGCCGGTGTAGATCCCCCGCCAGCCCTTGCCCCACGGGCCTCCAGCATGCCCCCGGTCACGACGTCATCAAGCTGTAACAAAAACATCATTTCATAGCAGCGTCAGCCGGCGAGACCGGCCCCCTATCCCGCTACGGAGTGACGCATGAAACTGCATACGGCCGGCTTCGCCGCCCTTTCCCTGGCCATCGCGCTGGGCCTGTCCGCCTGCAAGCCGGCCGCCGAAGGCCAGGCAAACGCCCCGGCAGAAGGCGCCCCCGCCGCTGCTCCGGCCGCCGGCGACAAGCTGACCGCCGAAATTTCCGGCGCCGGCGCCTCCTTCATCTTCCCGCTGGTCTCCAAGTGGTCGGCCGACTACAACGCCGCCACCGGCGCCAAGGTCAACTACCAGTCGATCGGTTCGGGCGGCGGTATCGCCCAGATCAAGGCCGGCACGGTCGACTTCGGTTCTTCCGACAAGCCGCTGTCCAGCGAAGAGCTGGCCCAGGCCGGCCTGGGCCAGTTCCCGTCCGCCATCGGCGGCGTGGTCCCGGTGGTCAACATCGACGGCCTGGAAGCCGGCAAGCTGCGCCTGAGCGGCCCGCTGCTGGCCGATATCTTCCTGGGCAAGGTCAAGACCTGGAACGACCCGGCCATCGTGGCCGCCAACCCGGGCGTGAAGCTGCCGGACGGCAAGATCACCCTGGTCCACCGTTCGGATGGCTCGGGCACCACCTTCAACTTCTCCAACTACCTGTCCAAGGTCAGCCCGGACTGGAAGAGCAAGGTCGGCGAAGGCACCTCGGTGCAGTGGCCGGACGGCGTGGGTGGCAAGGGCAATGAAGGCGTGGCCTCGTACGTGAAGCAGATCAAGGGCTCGATCGGCTACGTCGAACTGGCCTACGCGCTGCAGAACGGCATGCCGTACGCCTCGATGCAGAACGCAGCCGGCAACTGGGTGCAGCCGACCGCGGAAACCTTTGGTGCCGCCGCAGCCAGCGCCGACTGGGCCAGCGCCAAGGACTTCAACCTGGTCATCACCAACGCCCCGGGCGACCAGGCGTGGCCGATCACCGCCACCAATTTCATGCTGATGCACAAGCAGCCCAAGGATGCCAAGCGCAGCAAGGACACCCTGGCGTTCTTCAAGTGGGCCTTCGAGAACGGCCAGGCCCAGGCCAATGAACTGCACTACGTGCCGCTCCCGGCGGAACTGGTGAAGCAGATCGAAGGTTACTGGACCGCTGAATTCAAATGATGCAACCCAGGCCCGCGCGCTGCGCGGGCCTGCCCCCTACCTAACGGGCCCCAGCCTTACCCATGAATGCCATCGCCCAGCCTGTTCCCGCACCGTCCAACCGCGACCTGCGTGACGCCCGCAATGACAAACTGTTCCGGTGGGTGCTGATCGCCACCGTCGTCCTGGTCCTGGTCGCCCTGGCCTGCGCCGCGCTCTCGATGCTGTGGGGCGGCCGCCATGCCCTGCAGGAGCAGGGCCTGAGCTTCTTCTATTCCTCCGACTGGAATCCGGTGGAGAACAAGTTCGGTGCGCTGGCACCGATCTACGGCACCCTGGTCACCGCCCTGATCGCAATGCTGATCGCGGTGCCGGTGAGCTTCGGCATCGCCTTCTTCCTCACCGAAGTGGCCCCGCGCTGGATGCGCGGCCCGGTCGGTACCGCCATCGAACTGCTGGCCGGCATCCCCTCGATCATCTACGGCATGTGGGGCCTGTTCGTGCTGGTCCCGGTGATGACCGAGTACGTTACCCCTACCCTCAATGAAACCCTCGGCGAATGGCCGATCATCGGCCCGCTGTTCCAGGGCCCGCCGCTGGGCATCGGCGTGCTGACCGCCGGCTTCGTGCTGGCGATCATGGTCATTCCGTTCATCTCCTCGGTGATGCGCGAAGTGTTCCTGACCGTGCCGACCCGCCTCAAGGAATCGGCCTACGCGCTGGGCTCCACCAAGTGGGAAGTAAGCTGGGACATCGTGCTGCCCTACACCCGCTCGGCCGTGATCGGCGGCATCTTCCTCGGCCTGGGCCGTGCGCTGGGTGAAACCATGGCCGTGGCCTTCGTGATCGGCAACAGCGTGCGCCTGTCGCCGTCGCTGCTGGAACCGGGCACCACCATCGCCGCGCTGATCGCCAACGACTTCGGCGAGGCCACCGAAACCTACCGCTCGGCGCTGCTGCTGCTTGGCTTCGTGCTGTTCATCGTGACGTTCGTGGTGCTGGCAATCGCCCGCCTGATGCTGATGCGCCTGTCCCGCAAGGAGGGCAACTGATGAGCACCGCCGTCGCCAACAACCCGCAGCCGCTGTACCTGCGCCGCCGCATCGTCAACATCGTCGCGCTGCTGCTGTCCTGCCTGACCGCGCTGTTCGGCCTGTTCTTCCTGGGCTGGATCCTGTTCACCCTGGCCTCCAAGGGCCTGCCCGGGATCAACCTGGACCTGTTCACCAAGATGACGCCGCCGCCCATGCAGGAAGGCGGCCTGGCCAATGCCTTCTTCGGCAGCGCGGTGATGTGCGCGCTGGCGATCGCCATCGGCACGCCGTTGGGCGTGCTGGCCGGCACCTGGCTGGCCGAGTACGGCAACTTCCGCAAGGCCGGCACGGTGGTGCGTTTCGTCAACGACATCCTGCTGTCGGCACCGTCCATCGTGCTGGGCCTGTTCGTCTACACCCTGTACGTGATGCAGACCGGTGGCCAGTTCTCGGCCTTCGCCGGCGCGCTGTCGCTGTCCTTCATCGTGCTGCCGGTGGTGGTACGCACCACCGATGAAATGCTGCGCCTGGTGCCCTCGCAGATGCGCGAAGCGGCCCTCTCGCTGGGCATCCCGCAGTGGAAGGTCACCGTGCAGGTGCTGTACCGCAGCGCCGCCGCTGGCATCGTCACGGGCATCCTGCTCGCCCTGGCACGCATCTCCGGCGAAACCGCGCCGCTGCTGTTCACCGCCTTCGGCAACCAGTACTGGAACAGCAACGTGTTCCAGCCGATGGCGAGCGTGCCGGTGGTGATGAACCAGTTCGCCGGCAGCCCGTACGAATCCTGGCAGACGCTGGCCTGGGCAGGCGCCCTGGTGCTGACCCTGTTCGTGCTGCTGGTAAGCCTTTCGGCGCGCGGCATCCTGCTGCGCAACCGTATCTCCCATGACTGACCTTTCCGCGGACACCGCCATGAACGACCTCACCAATGCCGTGCCGATGCAGCGCATCGCGGTGCCGGCCTCGCATGAATCGCTGGGCAACCCGGCGCCGATCAAGCTGGCCGCCCGTGGCCTGGATTTCTACTACGACAAGTTCCATGCACTGAAGAACATCAGCCTGGAAGTGCCCGAGAAGCGCGTCACTGCGCTGATCGGTCCATCCGGCTGCGGCAAGTCCACCCTGCTGCGCATCTTCAACCGCATCTACGCGTTGTACCCGAAGCTGGAAGCGCGCGGCGAAGTGCTGCTGGATGGTGAGAACATCCTCTCGCCCAAGTACCCGATGAACCGCCTGCGCAGCAAGGTCGGCATGGTGTTCCAGAAGCCGGTGCCGTTCCCGATGACCATCTTCGAGAACGTTGCCTACGGCATCCGCCACCACGAAAAGCTGTCCAAGGCGGACATGAACGACCGCGTCGAACATGCGCTGCGCCAAGGTGCACTGTGGGACGAAGTGAAGGACAAGCTCGGCCAGAGCGCGCTGGGCCTGTCCGGTGGCCAGCAGCAGCGCCTGTGCATCGCCCGCGCCGTGGCCCTGCGCCCGGACGTGCTGCTGCTCGACGAGCCGACCTCGGCGCTGGACCCGATCTCCACCAGCCGCATCGAGCAGCTGGTGGAAGAGCTCAAGCACGACTACACCATCGTGATCGTGACCCACAACATGCAGCAGGCCGCGCGCGTGTCCGACTACACCGCCTTCATGTACCTGGGCGACCTGATCGAACACGACCGCACCGAAGTGATCTTCTCGCAGCCGAACAAGCAGCAGACCGAGGATTACATCACCGGGCGGTTCGGCTGAGCCAGGCCGTTTGCGCGACGTTGCCACCAACCAGACAATCGAGCACATCACAATGAACATTCCGAACGACCACATCGTCAAGAGCTACGACGAAGAACAGCAGCGGCTGGTGGCCGAAATCGTGCGCATGGGCGAAATGTCCGTGGCGCAGCTGGAGGCGGCGCTGGACGTGATCGAGCGCCGCGACGACAACGCCGCCCAGCGCATCATCGCCAACGATGAGGCGATCGACAGCCTGGAGCAGCAGATCAGCCATGACGTGATGCGCCTGGCGCTGCGCGGCCCGATGGCGCGCGACCTGCGCGAGATCCTGGCTGGCCTGCGCATCCCGGCCGACATCGAGCGAATCGGCGACTATGCGGCCAACGTCGCCAAGCGCTCGATCGCGTTGAGCAAAGTGCCGCCGCTGCCGCAGATCCAGGGCCTGCGGTCGCTGGGCCGGCTGGCCGCACAGCAGGTGCGGCGTGCCATCGAGGCCTACCGCGACAACGACGCCGCCGCCGCGCTGGCGCTGCGGGAGGACGATGCCCGGCTGGACGCGCAGTACACGGCGCTGTTCCGCGAGCTGCTGACCTACATGATGGAAGACCCGCGCAACATCACCCCCTGCACCCACCTGCTGTTCATGGCCAAGAACCTGGAACGCGTGGGCGACCACGCCACCAACATCGCCGAGAACGTGTGGTTCCTGGTGCACGGCGAGCAGGCGCTGCCGCCGCGCGAGAAGCGCGACGAGACCAGTACCGAGCGCCTGTAAGCAGGCGCCGGGGCGTGTTACACGCCGATACAGGCCGATACTGCGTATCGGCCTTTTTTAATTGCCTATTCAGCTAAAAAATCCCACTCTGGACCTGCGTTCCACCCCACCACTCCAGAGGGCTGCACCATGAAACGTTTCCTCGCCGCTACGCTGTCGCTGACCCTGCTTGCCGCGACCGGTTCCGCCTTCGCCGCCCCGCCCCACCATGACGACCGCGACAACCGCGACCGCCATGACCAGCGCGATGACCGCAACCATGGCCCGTCGCGCGGGCACGACCGCCACGATCCGCCGCGCCGTGGCGGCCACCTGGACAAGGATCATCGTGGCGCGTACGTGAGCGACTACAAGCGCCACGGCCTGCATGCGCCCAAGCGCGGCCAGCAGTGGCGCAAGGTAGATGACCGCTACGTGCTGATCGCGGTCGCCACCGGCCTGATCGCCGACGTGGTGCTCAACGGCCGTTGATTCACTGGCGACAGCCCAGTCCACGCGACGCGCCGGGGCCTCCCGGCGCGTCTGCGTTTGCGGCCGGGTCATCGCCGTCCCGGAGTGTCGCGAACATCCGGTAATGTCGCGAACGCACCATTGGTACTGAATCGCCCCTGTCTCAGACCGGCGACCCGCGCATCCTTGCGGCTCCGCGCACGCTCTTATCCTGTGCCACGTTGAACAGGATCCGCCGACCGCATGCACCGCCTCTGCCCGCACGAACTTGCCGCCGCCCATCGCGGCGACCGCGCCGCGCTGGACCGCGTCCTGCGCCATTCGCGCCAGCACCTGCGCCGCTATGCCGAGTACCACTGCGTCATCAACGATGTCGAGGACGCGGTGCAGGAAAGCCTGATCACCGTTTCACGACGGTTGTGCGACCTGCGCCTGGTCGAGTGTTTCACCTCGTGGGCGTTCCGCATCGTCAAGCGCGAGTGCAACCGGCTCAAGCGTGCGCGCTGCCAGTGGCGGCACGAAGAACTGCGCGAGGAGATCCTGCCGCCGGCCCAGCGCGACAACCTGGACCTGCGCCGCGATTGCGCCGCTGCGCTCGAATCGCTGCCCGCCCATTACCGCGAAGTGATCCTGCTGCGCGACCTGGAGGGGTTGTCGATCACCGAACTGGCCGCACGGTTGGCCACTACCCCCGAAACCATCAAGGCCCGGCTGCACCGCGCCCGCGTCATGGCCCGCGAGTACCTGGCCTGATGTTCCCCGCGTGCCGGCAATCCGGCATGCTTCCCCGGCAACACCCCTGCCCATGAAAGGGCATTACAAGGAGCTTTGCGCATGACCCTCTCCACCAAACACGCTTCCCTGCTGGCCTGTGCCGCGCTTGCCGGCGGCCTCGGCCTGGCCGGGACCGCCTCGGCCCTGTCGATGACCGACCTGGCCCAGGGCTACGCGCTGGCTGCCCAGGCCGCGCCCAAAGCCGATTCCAAGACGGCCGAAGGCAAATGCGGCGAAGGCAAGTGCGGTGCCGACAAGGCCACCTCGCATGCTGCCGACAAGAAGCCCGCGGAGGGCAAGTGTGGCGAAGGCAAGTGTGGCGCCGACAAGACCAAGGCCAAGCCTGCGCCTGCCGCCAAGAAGGCCGCCGAAGGCAAGTGCGGCGAAGGCAAGTGCGGTGCCGGGCACTGATCCGCGTACCCGCGTGAGCCCTGCACACCCACTGCCGTTGCCTGCAACGGCGGTGGGACTGGGGCTGCGCCGCGCCCTGCTCGATGACCTGGAACAGGCACCGCCGGGCGATTTCGACTTCCTCGAGTGCGCGCCGGAGAACTGGATCGGGCTGGGCGGCGTGATGGGCGAGCGCCTGCGCGGGCTCAGCGCGCGCCATCCCCTGACCTGCCATGGACTGTCACTGTCGCTGGGCGGCAGCGCGCCGCTGGACGTGGCGTTCATCGACCAGGTCGGGCGTTTCCTGGACGCACACGGTGTGCGCCTCTACAGCGAACACCTGAGCTACTGCAGCGACGACGGCCACCTGTACGACCTGCTGCCGCTGCCATTCACCGACGAAGCCATCCGCCACACCGCGGCCCGCATCGCGCAGGTGCAGGACCGGCTGGGCCGGCGCATCGCAGTGGAGAATGTATCCACCTACCTCACCCCGCATGCGGCGATGAGCGAACTGGCATTCACCACGGCGGTGCTGCAGGAAGCGGACTGCGACCTGCTGCTGGACGTCAACAATGTCTACGTCAACGCCATCAACCATGGCTTCGACCCCGTCGCGTACATCGACGGCCTGCCTGCCGAACGCATCGTCTGCCTGCATGTGGCCGGGCACTTCGATGAAGCCGATGACCTGAAGATCGACACCCATGGCAGCCCCGTGGTGGGGCCGGTGTGGGCGCTGCTGGAACATGCCTGCGCCCGGTTCGGCCCGCGCCCTGGCCTGCTCGAACGCGACTTCAACCTGCCGCCGTATGCCGAACTGCAGGCGGAGCTGCGGCAGATGCGCCGCATCCTGGATGCGGCGGCATGAGCGACCTGTTGCGTGACCAGCAGTTCGCCCTGACCCGCCACCTGCGCGATCCGGCGCATGAACCGTCGCCTCCCGACCTGGAGCCGCGGCGGCTGCAGATCTACCGCGATCTGCTGTTCAACAACCTGCAGGCGCTGCTGGGCAGCAGTTTCCCGGTACTGCTGCAGATGCTGGACGGCGCGGAATGGCAGGCGCTGTGCCGGCGCTACTTCATCGAGCACCGCTGCGCCTCGCCGTTGTTCACCGAGGTCGCTGCCGAGTTCGTGCAGTGGCTGCAGCGGCAGGACACGCTGCCGCGTCCGTTCCTGGCCGAGCTGGCGCATTACGAATGGGTGGAACTGGCCTTGCAGTCGCAGGATGCGCTGCCGCTCGAACCGCCTCGTCCGGATATCGATGCCTGGCGCTGCCTGCTGCAGCGTTCCCCGTTGGCATGGCCTTTGGCGTACCAGTGGCCGGTGCAGCAGATCGGGGCAGCCTTCCAGCCGGTGGACCCGCCGCCCGAACCGACCTTCCTGCTGGCACGCCGGCTGGCCGATGGCCGCATCGTGTTTTCGCAGCTCAGCCCGTTGGCGTGGCAGCTGCTGATCCAGATGGAGGCCCCCGGACACCGCAGCGGCGCCGCGCACCTTGCGCAGCTGGCCGAGGCGAATGGACTGGACCCGGCCGGGCTGGAACCGGCCGGACGTGCCCTGTTGGCGCAGTTGCTCGCGACCAGTGTGATCGGTCCTGCCCGGTCCCCAACCCACGGCTGAACGATGCCGCCGGCGCCCGCATCGTTCATCGCGCGCCGGCCCTCTTCAAGGGACCTCCACTTACCGGGCTGTCCCCATGCATTTCCCCCGCTGCCTTGCTTCCACCCTGCGCCCCCGTCTCGATGGACTCGGCGCCTGGCTTGCGCCACTGGGACTGCGCGTGCTGCTGGCCTGGGAATATCTGGAATCCGGGCTGGAGAAATGGCGCGGGGTGAACTGGTTCGACAACGTGCAATCGCACTTTCCGTTGCCACTGCGCTGGTTGCCGGCCGAGTTCAATTGGCAGGCGGCGACGTGGATCGAACTCATCGGCGGCATCTGCCTGCTGCTGGGCGTGGCCACCCGGGCCACCGCCGCGCTGCTGATCGGGCTCACGGTCGTGGCAACCGCCGCCGTCCATTGGCCTGCGCAGTGGGACTCGCTGGCCACGCTGGCGCAGGGCTATGCGATCAGCGACCAGGGCCAGGGCAACTTCAAGCTGCCGCTGTTGTTCATCGCCATGCTGCTGCCGCTGCTGTTGCAGGGCGCCGGGCGGCTGAGCGTGGATGGCTGGCTGCTCCGGGATCCGCGCGGCCGGGCCGACGCGCTGGCCTGGGGCGGATTGGCGCTGGCCGCCGCCTGGCCGCTGGGGTGGCTGCTGCCGGGTCCGGCCCTGGTGTTGGCCACAGTTGGCACCGCCTTGCTTGGCGTGGCGGTCTGGCACCGCCGCCATGGGACGGTCAGGCCGCTCTGCTAAACTCGCTGCATGACTCAAGACCCCACCCAGACCACCGGCGCGCCGGTGGCCGCTGAAGACATGCCCTCTGCCGCCCAGCGCATGATGGCGACCCGCTTCCGTGGCTTCCTGCCGGTGGTGGTGGATGTGGAAACCGGCGGCTTCGACAGCCAGCGCCATGCGCTGCTGGAGATCGCCGCGGTGCCGATCGAAATGGACGACAACGGCCTGCTCTTTCCCGGGCAGACCGCCAGCGCCCACGTGGTGCCGGCCGAAGGGCTGGACATCGACCCGAAGTCGCTGGAGATCACCGGCATCATCCTCGACCATCCGTTCCGGCTGGCCAAGGCGGAAAAGGACGCGCTGGACCACATCTTCGCGCCGGTGCGCGCGGCGGTGAAGAAGTACGGCTGCCAGCGCGCCATCCTGGTCGGCCACAACGCGCACTTCGACCTGGGCTTCATCAATGCGGCGGTGAACCGGGTCGGGCACAAGCGCAACCCGTTCCACCCCTTCAGCGTGTTCGACACGGTGACCATGGCCGGCATCGCCTATGGCCAGACCGTGCTGGCGCGGGCGGCCACGGCTGCCGGTCTTGGGTGGGATGCGGAAGAAGCGCATAGCGCGGTGTATGACACCGAGCAGACCGCGAAGCTGTTCTGCAAGATCGCCAACGCCTGGCCGCGCCCCTGATCAGCCGATCGCGGTGCGGTCGCGGCCTTCGCTCTTGGCACGGTACAGCGCGCGGTCGGCGCGCTGGTAGAGCAGCATCGGGGTGCGGTCCCCGGCCTCCAGTTCGACCAGCCCGGCGCTGAAGGTCACCTGCAGGCCCGGTACGCCGGCCCAGTCCGGATGGTCATGGAACAGCCCGCGCAGGCGCGCGCAGACCTGTGCCGCTTCGGCCAGGCGGGTGTCGTTGAGCAGCACCGTGAATTCCTCACCGCCGGTGCGCGCGGGCATGTCCGAATCACGGCAGGCCGACGCGATCACCCGCGCCACCTCGGTCAGCACCACGTCGCCCACGCTGTGGCTGTGCTGGTCGTTCACTTCCTTGAAGTGGTCGATGTCCAGCACCACCAGGCACAGCGGGTGGCCGCTGCGTTGCGAGCGGGCGAAATCGCGCGCGAGCGCTTCGTCGAACGCGCGGCGGTTGGGCAGCCCGGTCAGCGCATCCTCGCGCGCCTGCCGCTCGAACTGTTCGGCCTGCACTGCCAAACGCGCGGCCAGCTGGGTCTTCTCTTCGTTCAACGCCTGCAGGCTGGCGGTCTGCGCCTTGAGGTCGCGGGTGGCGGCATCGACCTTGCGTGCCAGGCGTACGTTGCTGGCCTTGTAGCGCTTGATCAGGTAGCGGTACAACGCCACCAGCCCGGCCAGCAGCAGCAGGCCACAGATGAACTGCACGCTGCGCCGCTGCCACAGGAACGGTTCCACCGTGAACGACCACACCGCCTCGCTGTCGCCCCAGGTACCGCCCGGGTGCGCGGCGGACACGTGCAGGGTGTAATCGCCCGGCGGCAAGCCGATGAATTCCACGCTGCGCTGCTGGCCGCGTTCGATCCACGCGCTGTCCAGGCCTTCCAGCCGGGTGCGGTAGCGGATGCGTTCGGACATGAGATAGCTCAGGCCCACGTAGCTGATGCTGAGCCGGCGCCCGCCGGGCAGCGTGTTGTGGTTGGCGCCCTGCCAGTGCAGCGGCACGCCATCGACCAGTACCGTCTCGATCGCCGCCGGCGGCGCCAGCCGTTCGCGGAAGCGCTGCAGGCGCAGCGGGTCCACCGTGCTCAGGCCGCCGGCGGTAACCACCCAGAACGTGCCGTCCTGGCGCAGGATCGCCGAGGGGCCGGAGCTGCCGTTGGCCTGCGAATTGGCCATGCCGTCGATTTCGTTGTAATGCTCGACCTCGATCCGCCGCGTGCGCCCGTCGGCCACGTCGTTGAGCATGGCCATGTCGGTGCGCAGCACGCCACGGTTGCTGCTGATCCAGACGTTGCCGACCCGGTCCGGTACCAGCTGGAACACGGTATCGACCGGCATGCCCTGCTCCAGCCCCACCCGTGACAGGGTGCCGTCCTGGTAGCGGTACAGGCCGCGGTCGCTGCTGATCCACATCGCATCGCCGATCTGCTGGAAACCGAACACACTGCGACCGCCGCCCAGCGGAGCCAGGTCGATGCGTTGCACGTGGTCGCCGCGCAGCACGCTGATGCCTTCGATGGTGCCCACCCACAGGTCGCCTTCGGCATCGTGGGCCAGCGCGGTGACCAGGCCGGTGGGCATGCCCGGCACCGTCGGCACGGTTACCCCGTTGGCATCGAGCCGGGCGACGCCCTTCTGGGTACCGGCCCATACAGCGCCTTCGCGATCCACGCTCATCGCACGGATGTTGCCGCCGAGCAGGCCGTCGTCGGCACCGTAGCTGCGCAGCATGCGGCCCTGCCCGTCCAGGTGCAGGATGCCGTCTCCAAACGTCCCCACCCACAACCCGCCTGCATGGTCCTGGGCCAGGCTCAGCACCGACGGCGTCTTGCCGCCGCGGTTGCGCAGCGGCACCGGATGGAACACGCCCTGAGCGTCGCGCCGGTCCAGGCCACTGGCACTGCCCACCCACAGCTGGCGGTCACGGTCTTCCAGCACGGTGCGCACGTAATCGCCGCTGAGCCCGTCACGCTCGGTGAAGCTGCTGAACAGCGTTTCGCGCAACCGGTACAGGCCGCCGTTGGCACCGACCCAGATGCTGCCTTCGGCGTCTTCGCGCAGGCTCACCACCCTGCCCCCGGGCAGTGAAAGCCCGGCCGGCAGGCGCTCCACTCCGTGCCGCGACAGGCGCAGCAGCCCCTGGTTTTCGGTCCCCAGCCACAGGTCGCCGTGGCGGTCCTGCAGCATCGAGGTGATGTGCATGCCCGGGGCCAGGCGGTGCTGCAATTGCGGCATGCCATCGAGCATGCGGTAGATGCGCTCGCCAGCCACGATCCACAGCACGCCGTCGGGTGCGCGGTAGGGCCACACCAGGCCGTGGCCGAGGCCGTAGCTCTCCGGTGCGCGGCGCAGCACGCCGTCGGTGCCGCGCACCACCAGGCCGTCCAGCGTGCCCACCCAGACCCGGTCCTGCGCATCCACCACCAGCTTGGTGAAGCTCATGGCCATCGGCACGTCGGCCGGCGGCTTCTGGTAGTCGAAGTGGCCGTCGCGGGTCAGGCTGCCGATGCCATTGCCCTCATACAGCAGCCAGAGCCGGCCATGGCTGTCCATCTGCATGGCCTGGATCAGCACCTGCGGGGCCGGCGGCTGGTGCGCGAACACCTGCCAGCGGCCGTCGGCGCTGCGCCGGGTGACGTTGCCGCGCGAATCGCTGATCCACAGCCCGCCCTCGCGGTCGACGAACAGCGCGCCCACCCCGTTGTCGCGCAGGCCCGGCCGGGTGCTGCGGTCGAACACGGTGAAGTCCAGCCCGTTGTAGCGCACCAGCCCTTCCCAGGTGGCGAACCACAGGTGGCCCTCCGGCGTCTGCGCGATGTCACGCAGCGAGTTGTGCGGCAGGCCGTTGCGCGAGGTCCAGACATCGATGGCGTAGTCGCGCAGCGGCGGGGGGCCATCCTGCGCGGCCGATGTGGCCGGTACCCCGAACAACAGGCACAGCAACACCAGCGCCAGGCACAGGCGCTGCACGGTCACTACTGCATGTACCGGCCGCCACCGGTTCCCGCCTCCCCCTTGGCTCATCCGTCAGGATCCGCCAGGGGCGCGGGAAGGGCACGGCGCGGACAGCGCGGCGCCGGGGTGGAAACCAGCCAGATCGGGCGCACTCATGCGGCGAATACGGGCGGGGGTTGCCCATAGTAGGCAAAACCGCGCCCGTTTGCCTCCTGTGCGGTCAGCCGGCGCGGGGTGCCGGCGGGCGCGGTGGCGCCGGCCAGTGCACGACGGCCTCCAGCCCGCCCTGCGGATGGTTGCGCAGGTGCAGGGTGGCGCCGTCCTTCTCGGCCAGCGCGCGGGCGATGGTCAGCCCCAGCCCGGCCCCGCCCGTCGCCCGCGAGCGCGAGGTTTCCAGGCGCACGAACGGGTCGAACACGGTTTCCAGGTCGTCCTCGGCCAGGCCCGGACCGCTGTCGCGCACCCGTACCCGCACCCCGTCCGCGCCCTGCTCGACCCGCACCTGGGCCGTGCCGCCGTAGCCCAGCGCGTTGTCCATCAGGTTGGAGAACAACCGGTGCATGGCCAGCGGGCGCAGCATCAGCACCGCGCCACTGCCCTGCTCGAAACGGGCGTCGGCGCCGGCCTCGACCGCGTCCTCGACAAGGCTTTCCAACAGCGAATCCAGGTCCAGCGCGGCGCGTGGCTCGGCGCTCTCGGCGCTGCGGGCCAGTTCCAGGCCCTCGCGGATCAGCGCCTGCATCGCGCCCAGGTCGCCGATCAGGCGCTCGCGCAGGGCTTCGTCGGTTACGTTTTCCAGCCGCAGCCGCAGGCGGGTCACCGGGGTCTGCAGGTCATGGGTGATCGCCGCCAGCATCTGGGTGCGCTCGCCCAGCGTGCGCTGCAGGCGTTTCTGCATCGCGTTGAAGGCTTCGGCGGCGCGGCGGACTTCCAGCGGCCCGGTCACCGGCAGTGGCGCACGCTGCAGGTCGTCGCCCAGCTCCGCCGCGGCCGAGGCCAGCCGCTGCAGCGGCGCGCTGGCGATGCGCGCAACCACGTAGGCCAGCACGCCGATCGCCAGCACCAGCAGGGTCAGGAACAGCGGGTCCACCGCGAGGATGCCGTTGTGGGCGATGGCCGGCGATTCCAGCGCCAGCGACAGCACCGTGCCGTCGCTGAGCGGGACCTGCACCGCGCGGCACTTGGGCGGGATGAAGGCCGGGTCGCGTTCGTGCGGCGGCCGGCGCCGCTGCTGCTGCGGAGGGGGCGGCAACAGTTCCTGCGCCTTGGGCAGGCACGAACGGAACGAGGTGAAATGCACGGTGGCATGCGCCACCGGGCCCGGGCGGTCGTCGAGGATGCCCATCAACGCCGCATCCTCGCGCCCCAGCCGCGCCCCTTCGGGCAGGCTGCGCACCGCCGGCCCGCCCACCGTCAGCAGCCGGTCGCGCAGTTCCGGGTCGCCGTCGAGCATGTTGACGAAGCCCTGCAGCCGATCGGCGATGCGGTTGAGGTTCTGCCGCTCGAATTCCTGCTGCCGCTTGGCACTGGCCAGCATGGTGGCACCGACGGCCGCCACGCTCATGCCCAGCAGCAGGATCACGAACAGCCGACCGACCATCGAGGCGAAGAAGCGGCGCAGGCGCATCATTCCAGCGTGACCGCCGTGGCCAGCACATAGCCTTCATTGCGCACGGTCTTGATCAGGCCGTCGCTGCCGCCGTCATCGGCCAGCTTGTTGCGCAGCCGGCTGACCTGCAGGTCGATCGCACGGTCCTGCGATTCGTAGCTGCGCCCGCTGCTCAGCGATACCAGCTGCTCACGCGAGAGCACCTTGTTGGCATGCCCGACGAACACCCGCAGCAGCCGGAACTCGGCACCGGACAGCACCACCACGCGCCCGTCCGGGTCGACCAGATGGCGGTGCTCCAGGTCGAAGATCCAATGCGAGAAGCGCGCGCGGCGGATCGCCAACGGCTCCAGGTTGGCCGGCAGCGCCTCGGTTCGGCGCAGCACGTTGCGGATGCGCGCGAGCAGTTCGCGCGGTTCGAACGGCTTGCCGAGGTAATCGTCTGCGCCCATTTCCAGGCCGAGCACGCGGTCGATCGGCTCGCTGCGTGCGGTGAGCATGATCACCGGCGTGGTCGAGCGCGCGCGCAGGTCGCGGCACAGGGTCAGGCCATCCTCGCGCGGCAGGTTGAGGTCGAGCACGATCAGGTCCACGTGCTCGCGTTCCAGCACCTGGCGCATGCCCTGGCCATCGCTGGCGGTGCTGACCTGGTAGCCGGCACGACCGAGCTGTTCGGCCAGCAGCTGGCGGATGTCGTTGTCGTCATCGACGATCAGCAGGCGTTGCATCGTAGTGGTGTTCTCCATGCGGCGATGATCCCCTGTCGGGAGCTGAACCGCATCCTCTGGTTTGCGTACGCATGTTTCAAGGCATGCACACGATACAGAAGGACACGTCGGACCGGGGCGTGGTTACGTCCTGTTACATGCCGTGCGTTGAGCCCTCCACAGGCGCTCTTCACAATGCTGACAACGCCGCACGCCGGCCTGTCGAGTTGACGATCATCGTGAAGTCCCGCCTGCCTACCACCCGTCGCGGCCGCGTGCTGCTGTTGATCGCCCTGGCCCTGCTGGTGTGCGGCATTGTCGCATGGACCCTGCGCAAGCCGGGCGCCCCCACCCTGGCCACCAGCCCGGTGACCCGCGGCGACCTGGAACAGACCGTGGAAGCCACCGGCGTGATCGATGCCTACAAGCTGGTCAGCGTGGGTGCGCAGGCCTCGGGCCAGATCAAATCGCTGAAGGTGCAGCTGGGCGATACCGTCAGGCAGGGCGACCTGATCGCCGAGATCGACGCCACCACCCAGCGCAACGCCGTGCTCAATGCACAGGCATCGCTGGACCAGGTCACCGCCCAGCGCGCGGTGCAGCAGGCCACCCTGCGCCAGGCCGAACTGGAATTCGCGCGCCAGCAGGAGATGCTGGCGGCCGAAGCCACCTCGCGTGCGGAGTTCGACAGCGCCGAGGCCGCGCTCAAGACCGCCCGTGCGCAGGTCAAGGCCTATGACGCGCAGATCCAGGGCCGCCAGACCGAGCTGGGCACGGCCAATGCCAACCTCGCCTACACCCGCATCACCGCGCCGATGGACGGCACCGTGGTCGCCGTGGTGGCCGAAGAAGGCCGCACCGTGAATGCCAACCAGACCGCACCGACCATCGTGATGCTGGCGCGGCTGGACCTGGTGACGGTCAATGCCGAGGTCTCCGAAGCGGACGTGGTCAAGATCAAGGCCGGCATGCCGGTGTACTTCACCACGCTGGGCGACCCGGACCGCAAGTACCACGCCACCCTGCGCCAGATCAATCCGGCGCCGTCGTCGATCGCCAGCGACAGTTCCAGCAGTTCCAGTTCGTCCAGTTCCAGCTCCAGTACGGCGGTGTATTACAACGCCCTGTTCGACGTGGAGAACCCGGACGGCACGCTGCGCATCGACATGACCGCGCAGGTGTCGGTGCTGCTCAAGCAGGCCAGGGGCGTGCTGATCATTCCGTCGGTGGCGCTGGGGCCGAAATCGCGCGATGGCCAATACGTGGTGCGCGTGGCCGATGCCGATGGCATGCCGCAGCCGCGCAAGGTCAGGATCGGCATCAACACCGGTTCCAGCGTGGAGGTGCTGTCTGGGCTGAAGGAAGGCGAGAAGGTCGTGGTCGGCGAAGGCAGTGCCACCCCGGCCGCGTCCGGCAGCGGCAACCGCGGTGGCGCGCAGATGCGCATGGGTGGCCCGGGCATGGGGCCGCGTCGATGAAGACCGCTCCCACGGGCGCGCCGCTGCTGCGGCTGCGCGACCTGCGTCGCGAATTCCCGGCCGGCGACGAGACCATCGCCGTACTGCGCGACGTCAACCTGGACATCGCCGCCGGCGAAATGGTGGCCATCGTCGGCCAGTCCGGCTCGGGCAAGTCGACGCTGATGAACATCCTCGGCTGCCTGGACCGCCCCACCCGCGGCAGCTACCAGGTGGCCGGCCGTGAGACCGGCAGCATGCTGCCGGACGAGCTGGCCGAATTGCGCCGCGAACATTTCGGCTTCATCTTCCAGCGCTACCACCTGCTCGGCGACCTCGACGCGCGCGGCAACGTGGAAGTGCCGTCGGTGTATGCCGGCAGCCCGGCGCCGGTGCGCAGCGCGCGCGCCGAACAGCTGCTGCAGCGGCTGGGCCTGGGCGACCGCATGCGGCACAAGCCGGGCCAGCTGTCCGGTGGCCAGCAGCAGCGCGTGTCGATCGCACGGGCGCTGATGAACGGTGGCGAGGTGATCCTGGCCGACGAGCCGACCGGCGCGCTCGACACGAAATCCGGTGAGGAAGTGATGGGCATCCTTGGCGAGCTGCATGCCGAAGGCCACACCATCATCATCGTCACCCACGACATGTCGGTGGCCGAGCACGCCCAGCGCATCATCGAGATCCGCGACGGCGAGATCATCGCCGACCGCGTCAACCCCAAGGCACCCAGCTACCGTGCACAGCGCACGCCGACCGTGGCCGCCACCAAGGGCCACAGCTGGCGCGCCGCGCGCGATCGCTTCACCGAAGCGTTCCGGATGGCGCTGCTGGCAATGAACGCGCACCGCCTGCGCACCTTCCTGACCATGCTCGGCATCATCATCGGCATCGCCTCGGTGGTATCGGTGGTGGCGATGGGCAACGGCTCGCAGCAGCAGATCCTGCAGAACATCAGCGCGCTGGGCACCAACACCATCGACGTCTACCCCGGGCGCGGCTTCGGCGACATGCGCTCGGCAAGAGTGCAGACACTAAAGGCCAGCGATGCCGATGCGCTGTCGCGGCAGAGCTACATCGACAGCGTCACCCCCAGCGTGTCCTCTTCGGTCACCGCGCGCTACCGGAACCAGTCGGCCACCGCACAGGTCAGCGGCGTGGGGGAGCAGTTCTTCCGGGTCAAGGGCGTGACCCTGAGCGCAGGCAGCTTCTTCGACGCCGATGCGGTGAAGGGGCTGGCGCAGGTGGCCGTGATCGATGAGAACACCCGCACCCAGTTCTTCCCCAATGGCGCCGACCCGGTCGGCCAGGTGATCCTGCTGGGCAACGTGCCGGTGCGCGTGATCGGCGTGGCCCAGCGCCAGAGCATGGGCTTTGGCAGCAGCACCAGCCTGTCGATCTGGGTGCCCTACACCACGGTGATGTCGCGCATGCTCGGCCAGAGCCATGTCTCCAGCATCACCGTGCGGGTGGACGATGCCACCCCGATGGATGCGGCGCAGGCCGCCATTTCCAGGCTGCTGGTCATGCGCCATGGCACGGAGGACTTCTTCCTCAGCAACAGCGCCGAGATCCGCGACACCATCGAGCAGACCACCCGCACGATGACCCTGCTGATCAGTGCGATCGCGGCCATCGCGCTGCTGGTCGGCGGCATCGGGGTGATGAACATCATGCTGGTGTCGGTCACCGAGCGCACCCGCGAGATCGGCGTACGCATGGCGGTGGGCGCGCGACAGAGCGACATCCGCCAGCAGTTCCTGATCGAAGCAGTGCTGGTCTGCCTGCTCGGCGGCCTGCTGGGCGTGGGCCTGTCGCTGGTGGTGGGCTGGGTGTTCGACACCTTCGCCCCTGATTTCAAGATGCTGTTCTCCACTGCCTCGATCGTGGCCGCGTTTGCGTGCTCCAGTCTGATCGGCGTGGCGTTCGGCTTCCTTCCGGCACGCAATGCGGCCCAACTCGATCCCGTGGAGGCGCTGGCGCGCGAATGAAGACGTCCATCCTGTTATCCACCACCCTGCTGCTGTCGGCCTGCGTCAGCACCGGCCAGTACCAGGTCGACCCGCCCGGCGTGCCGGCCGTGTACGGCCGTGGCGATGCGCAGCGCAACGCGCCTGTGGAAACCTCCAATGCACCCTCCCCGCTGCGGACCGACGTGCGCGACGACGCCTGGTGGACCGGCTTCGGCGACCCGCGGCTGGACCGCGTGATCGCGCGTGCGCTGCAGGCCAACACCGACCTGGCCTCGGCCGGGCTGGCGGTGCAGCGCGCACGCCTGCAGGCCGGGCTGAGCGACAACGCGCTGTGGCCGCAGCCGTCGGGCAGCGTCGGCAGCAGCGGCAATCGCCCGATCGACCAGGGCGCCGACTGGAACCGCAGCAGTTCGGCCGGGGTCTCGCTGCAGTGGGAAATCGACCTGTGGGGCCGCCTGCGCACCCAGCGCGACATCGCGCAGTGGGAAGCCCAGGCCAGCGAGGAAGACCTGCAGAACACGGCACTGCTGGTGATCGGCGACGTGGCCACGCAGTACTGGACCCTGGCCTACCTCAACCAGTCCATCGCGGCCGGCGAAGCGAACCTGGTACGCCTGCAGCGTACCCGGGAACTGGTGCAGGCCCGCTTCACCGCCGGCGCGGTATCGCGGCTGGAAGTGCGCCAGGCCACCCAGCAGCTGGAAGCGCAGCGTGCCGCGCAGAGCGCGCTGGAGCAGCAGCGCGTGGCCAGCCGCAATGCGCTGACCGTGCTGCTGGATGGCCAGCCATGGCCGCAGGCGGACGAACCGCAGGCGCTGGACGGCGCCGGCAGCCCGGCCATCGCCGAAGGCCTGCCGGCCGACCTGCTGGGCCGGCGCCCGGACCTGCGCGCAGCCGAGCTGCGCCTGCGCAACAGCCTGAAGAACATCAAGGTGACCGCCACCAGCTACTACCCGGCCTTGAGCCTGACCGGAGGGGTGAGCAGCGGCGCGACCACGCTGTCGGATGTGCTGAAGAACCCGGTGGCCTCCCTGGGTGCGGGGCTGTCGCTGCCGTTCCTCAACCTCCGCCAGGCGCAGCTGGATACGAAGATCGCCGGTACCGATTACCAGATCGCGGCCAACACCTTCCGGCGCACGCTGTACACGGCGCTGTCGGAGGTGGACAACGCGCTGTCCGCGCGCAGCCAGCTCGCCACCCAGGTGGCGGCGTCGCAGGCGTCGTATGACGAAGCGGTGCAGATCGAGCGCATGTACGAAGTGCGTTACCGGGTCGGCGCCACCGACCTGCGCACCTGGCTGGAAGCGCAGCAGACCCGGCGCGACGCCGAACTGTCGCTGGCGTCGGTGAAGCAGAAACAGCTGGTCAACGACGTGACGCTGTTCAAGGCGTTGGGGGGCAGCGCCAACGGGCCTGTTTGAAGCGACGCGTCAGCTGCGCTGACGTACCGCTTCAAACAGGCTGACACCCGCAGCCACCGAGACGTTCAGGCTCTCGATGTCGCCCGGCATCGGGATCTTGACCAGGCCATCGCAGTTTTCGCGGGTCAGGCGGCGCATGCCATCGGCTTCGCCGCCCAGCACCAGCGCCACGTTGCCCTTCAGGTCGATCGAATACAGCGAGGTGGTGGCTTCGCCGGCCAAGCCGTAGATCCACACGCCCTGCTTCTGCAGGTCCTTCAGGCAGCGCGACAGGTTGGTCACCGCCACCACCGGGATGCGGTCGGCGGCGCCGGCCGAGGTCTTGCGCACGGTGGCATTGACCGTGGCCGACTTGTCCTTGGGAATGATCACCGCGGTGGCACCGGCGGCCGCCGCGCTGCGCAGGCAGGCGCCCAGGTTGTGCGGGTCCTGCACCTCGTCCAGGATCAGCAGCAGGGCCTTGCCCTCGGCCGCCTCGACCAGGCCTTCCAGCTCGTTCTCACCGTAGGTGCGGGCTGCCTGGTAGCGCGCAGCCACGCCCTGGTGGCGCACCGAACCGCCCACGCCATCCAGCGCCTGGGTGTTCACCTTGCGCACGTCGATGCCCTTGCGGCGTGCGTTTTCCTCGATTTCGGTCAGCCGCGGATTCTTCGCGCTCGCCTCGATGAGCACTTCGCGGACGTTCTCGGCATCGTTCTCGATCGAGGAGGCGACGGCGTTGACGCCGACAATCCACTGGCTTTGCTTGCTCATTGCGGGGGCGGGACCGGTACAGGGGGTGGTAATGGTAGAGCATTGCCGGTCCGGCTGCCGCAGCGCCCGGCCCCTGCCCGGCCGCTCAACGGGGCCAGCGGGGGGTGTCGTGGTCCGGGTGCTGGTGGGAAACCAGCGTGCGCAGGCGCTCGGCGTCGGGGTCGTCTTCCTGCAGGATCACCTCGAGCGCGCCCAGCTCGTCCACGAATGGCAGCTTGGACTCGGTGCCGTACTGCACGGTCGGCGGCAGCCGTTCAGGCTGATCGAACGCACCGGCGGCCACGGCCATGCCGTCCTCGCCTTCGTAGGTCAGCGGCGTGCCGCAGTCGGCGCAGAAGCCCCGGCGGAAGTGGTTGGAGGACTGGAACCGGCGCGGCTCGCCCCGGGTCCACTGGAAATCGGCCCCGCGTACCGAGACCAGCGGCGCGTAGTACGCCCCGAAGGCCTTCTGGCACATCCGGCAGTGGCAGATGGAACGATCCGGCAGGGCGCCGCGGACATGGAAGCGGACCGCGCCGCATTGGCAACCGCCGGAGAATTCGGGAACCGGGTTCATGGGGCGCCTCCCCTCAGTATTTCTGCTTCTTCCGCTTGGCCGGCTGCCCGCGTGGCGGCAGCTGGGGTTCTTCGTCGCCCTTCTCTTCCACCAGCCGGAAGTCGATCTTGCGCTCTTCCATGCTGGCCTTGAGCACCAGGATCCGCACACGGTCACCCAGGCGGTAGCTGGTGCCACGGCGTTCGCCGCTGAGCGTCTTGCGGGTCGCGTCGAACTGGTAATAGTCGTGCGGCAGCTGGGTGACATGGACCAGGCCGTTGACCTTGGAATCGTCCAGTTCCACGAACAGGCCGAAGCTGGTCACGCCGCTGATCACGCCGTCGAACTGGCCGCCCACGTGCTTTTCCATCCACGCCGCGCGGTAGCGCTCGTCGACCTCGCGCTCGGCCTCGTCGGCCCGGCGCTCGCGTTCGGAGCACTGCAGCGCCAGCGCGGCCATTTCGCGCTGGGTATAGGTGAACTTGTCCAGCGGCTTGCCGCTCAGCGCATGCTTGATCGCACGGTGTACCAGCAGGTCCGGGTAACGGCGGATCGGCGAGGTGAAGTGCGCATACGCATCCAGCGCCAGGCCGAAGTGGCCCTGGTTGTCCGGCGAGTACACCGCCAGGCTCTGGCTGCGCAGCAGCACCGATTCGATCAGCGCCGAATCGGGGCGCTCGCGCACCTTCTTGAGCAGCTTGGTGTAATCGCCCGGCTGCACCTTGGACCACGGCGGCAGGCTCAGCTTGAATTCCTTGAGGAACTCCAGCAGGTCCTCGAACTTGGCTTCCGGCGGCTTGGCGTGGTCACGGAACGGGGCCGGCACCTGCTTGTACAGCAGGTAGCGTGCGGCCTGCACGTTGGCCGCGATCATGCATTCCTCGATCAGCTTGTGCGCATCGTTGCGCACCAGCATGCCGGCCTGCGTGACTTCGCCGGTGTTGTCGAGCACGAAGCGCACTTCGGAAGATTCGAACTCGATGGCGCCACGGCGGGTGCGGGCCTTGGCCAGTACCTTGTAAAGCTGGTGCAGGCGCTCCACCTGCGGCAGCAGCGCACCGATGGCGTTGCGGGCGGCTGGATCGTTTTCGCCCACCGCCTGCCAGACCTGGGTGTAGGTCAGGCGCGCATGCGAGTTCATCACCGCTTCGTAGAAGCGCGAGTGGATGACTTCGCCGTCGCGGTTCACCTGCATGTCGCAGACGAAGCACATGCGGTCGACCTTGGGCATCAGCGAGCAGATGCCGTTGGACAGCGTCTCCGGCAGCATCGGCACCACGAAGCCCGGGAAGTACACCGAGGTGGCGCGCTTCTGTGCTTCGTCGTCCAGCGGCGTGCCGGGACGGACGTAGTTGGAGACGTCGGCAATGGCCACCACCAGGCGG
Organism: Stenotrophomonas sp. CCNWLW57; assembly: GCF_037203925.1. Classification (NCBI taxonomy): domain Bacteria; kingdom Pseudomonadati; phylum Pseudomonadota; class Gammaproteobacteria; order Lysobacterales; family Lysobacteraceae; genus Stenotrophomonas; species Stenotrophomonas sp. CCNWLW57. The sequence goes on along the minus strand of NZ_JBBCBJ010000002.1, from coordinate 2,682 downwards.
AAGCCTTCGGCGTTGGGTTCGCAGTAGACCGCGTCGTCGAAGTCCTTGGCGTCTTCGCCGTCGATGGTGACCAGCGGCGTGCTGCGCAGGTCGACGCGGTCACCGATCATCGCCGGCTCCACCTGCATCGGCACGGAGGCGGCTTCGTCCAGCACCTGCTGCGGGAACTCGAACGGCAGCTCATGGCCGTGGATCGCGGTTTCCACGATCAGCGAGGCAGTGAGCTTGTCGCCGAGCACGGCAATGATGCGGCCAATGGGCGGGCGACGGGTGTCCGGGGCCTGGGTCAGTTCGCACACCACCAGCTGGCCATCGCGGGCATCGCCGGTCTGGTCGGGCGGGATCTGCACGTTGCGCTGGATGCGCTTGTCATCGGGCACTACGTAATTGATGCCGAACTCGACGCTGAAGCGGCCGATCAGGCGGGTCATGCCGCGCTCGAGCACGCGGGCGATGCTGCCTTCGCGGCGGCCGCGGCGGTCGATGCCGGTCACGTTGGCCAGCACGCGGTCGCCGTGCATGACCTTGCGCATTTCATACGGCGCCAGGAACAGGTCGTCGCCGCCGTCGACCGGGCGCAGGAAGCCGAACCCCTCGGGGTTGGCGATCACCACGCCGGTGATCAGGTTGGTGGCCTGCACCGGGGCAAAGCCGCCGCGGCGGTTCTGCACGAGCTGGCCGTCGCGCACCATCGCGCCCAGGCGCTTGCCCAGCGCGTCGGCGCGGTCGGGCTCGGTCAGGCCAAGCTGGATGCCGATTTCCTCGGCGGTCTGCGGGCCATCACAGCGGTCCAGCAGCTGCAGGATCGCTTCGCGGCTGGCGATGGGCTGGGCGTAGCGTTCGGCTTCGCGGGCGGCGAAGGGATCGTCCACGCTGCCCACCGGCGCGCTGGGGCGCGGGTTGCGACGGGTCGGAATCGGCGGGCCATCCGGGCGCGGGCCGGAGCGCTTGCCGCCACGGGGCGGTGCGGGGGTACTCATGGACTCGGGCATCCAGGGCGGCAGCTTGCCGGACTTGGCAGCAGCGCGGGACTTGCCCGACGGACCGGCAGCCTGCTTGGGCGCCGGGGACTTGGGGGCTTTTGCGCCCCGGGTCGGTTTCTTTGATTTCATCGACCCCCATGGTACCGCGTGGCGGTGTGCAGAATGGGTCATTGCCGCTGCCCATGCAGGATTGTGAAGAAATTTAACAAAACCGTTGACAACCCCTGCGGACTTGCCCAGAATTCGCCCCCTGAGTCGCCCAGGTGGCGGAATTGGTAGACGCACTAGCTTCAGGTGCTAGCGGGGGCAACTTCGTGGAGGTTCGAGTCCTCTCCTGGGCACCATGACTCAGAAAATGATCAAACCCGCGCAAGCGGGTTTTTTCGTTTCAGGCCTCGGGTGTGTAGTACCGGGCCGACAGCCCTGCCCGCCCCGGGAAGTACTTGAACCAGGGCCGCGCCGCGTCGACCACTGCGGCCACCGCCGGATGCGCCATCACGCGTTCGATATAGGCGAGCAGGTGAACCTCGGTGCCGGGAACCGGCACATAGGCCACGGCATAGAACAGCGCGGGCGCCGCCGCACAATCGGCCATGCTGAATCCTTCGCCGGCCAGCCACGTGCGGTCTTCGAGCTGGCGGTTCATGGCGGCGTAGCTTTCGAGCAGCCGTGACCGGGCAGTCTGCGCTGGATCTTCGCTGCGCCCGCTTTCAGGCTTGAGCTGTTCGGCGGTCAGCGCCTGCATCGGGGTCATCACATAAAAGTCGGAGAAGCGGTCCCAGAAGCGCACGGCCAGGGCAGCATCGGCATCGGCAGGAATCAGGCGTGCGCCGGTGGCCAGGTGCTGCTGCAGGTATTCGATGATGATGCTGGTCTCGGCGACGGCCCGGCCCCGGTCGACCAGCGCGGGCATCTTCGCGGCCGGGGAGATGGCGTGGAGCATCGCCCGATCGGCCGGGTCGCCCAGGTTCACCATGCGCTCGTCCAGGGCCACGCCGAGCACGCGGGCGGCAATCAGTACCTTCTGGCAACAGGACGACAGCGGGTGGGCGTGCAGGATCGGCAGTGCCATGGAAACTCCAGGGAGTTGGTGTGGGCCGAGTATGCCAATCGGCGTTCGCGCATGCATTGACAGCCTCCTGCTGCTTCCGCATAATTCGCCCCCTGAGTCGCCCAGATGGCGGAATTGGTAGACGCACTAGCTTCAGGTGCTAGCGGGGGCAACTTCGTGGAGGTTCGAGTCCTCTTCTGGGCACCACGACTCGGTAAATGATCAAACCCGCGCAAGCGGGTTTTTTCGTTTCTGCGGCAGGGATCGCGCGGGAAATTTTCTTCGACATCCTGTTGACACATTCGCGGTTCTCCCGCAAAATTCTCCTCCTGAGTCGCCCAGGTGGCGGAATTGGTAGACGCACTAGCTTCAGGTGCTAGCGGGGGCAACTTCGTGGAGGTTCGAGTCCTCTCCTGGGCACCATGACTCAGTAAATGATCAAACCCGCGAAAGCGGGTTTTTTCGTTTCCGGGGTTTGGTGGTGGGGATTGCACGCGATTCCGTTGCGCCGGGCTGCTCCCGGCTTCATGCATCCTGGCGGACAGCCGGTGGCCATCGCTTGGTCTGAGCTGGGCCGGCGGGTGCGGGGGTACGGGGGGCGCCGTGAACCCATCCATGGGGGCTCTTGCGAAACATCCATGTTTCGCA